>CAWDYR010000023.1:0-191621 GCA_963806555.1 uncultured Bacteroidales bacterium
ATACTTTATATGATACAGAAGGCATAACAGGGATGTACTTGGACTGGTAAAGAGATATGGGTTTGAAGATTATTACTCTTGTTGAGGGTTTTGAAAACTTAACGATTTATCCGAATTGTAATAGTAGAACATAGGGTTATGCCTGTTGTAAAGGTTGTATATGGAAAAATTCCAGTCGTTCAACCTTATTGTTTCTCCTGTTGTAACGAGTCCAGCTTAATCCGATATCCAGCCTGTGATAATCTCTCATCCTGGCACCATTTCTCTCACCATATATTAATGCCTCATAATAAGAAGTCATCGCCTGTCATCAGTTGTGACTGATGGGATATACTGTCTTCCTATGGCCTCGGTAAAGGGCAAGCCGCTCTGGTAAATCCAGACAAGATTAAGGTTGAGATTGTTTCCTATCCTACGGTTCAGGTTTACAGAGAGGTTGTTGGGACGGTTATAATCAAACAGATATGGCTTCCCCCATTTATATTCGGGAACTGACGGGTCGTCCCGAATGAACATAACTGATGAATCCAGTCCAGTTCCGTTAATCTTTTCTGACCAGGAACTCAATTCCCGATGATCTTCCCTTTCCCACCTGTTTCGACCTTGGAAATCCAGTTCTCATCACCTGTCAGGCTTGTATACCCGTCTCTGTAGGTGGAGAGATTGTACATGTCCTTATAATAGAGGCTAAGTTCGGAAGTGAATCTCCCATTAAGGAATGAGCCCATTCCAACCAAGGGTTACCTGGTCAGATTTTGCAGCCGGTATCTTTTTACCGGCAGGTATCCATACCTCGTTATTCATTATGCTACCTGTAGTGAACACAAGATGTGAATATTGTGAAACCTTCATGTAACTGATGTTGATGGAATGATTTTTGGAAATCTGCAGGTCTGCATTCAGTCTGGGCTCAAAAGAAAAATCTGAAAATCCTCTTGTTATATGATTACTGATCCTGAAACCCGGAGATATTGACCACTTTTCATTGAGAATAATTTTGTTATCAGCATAAATGACTGTTTCGAATGAATTGGCAGGTTTTGCCTCTTGCTGAATTGCCTGAGTTGAAATGTATGTATCATTTGGAATCATGGAGAGGTAGGTGCATTGGATTCCAAAATCTGCAAACCAGTTTTCAGACACTGTATATTTCATACCTGACCTTAAAGACAGGTCTCTGACTGAAGATTTATAACTTTCCTTATGAGTTGTCGATGTATCCTGTTCCTGTAAAGTGTACTTCATGAACTCCTTTAACCTGTATCGGGTGAAGGAGATGTTGCTTGATGAAAATAACCGTGGAGATATAATTCTATTATACTTTGCCGAAATCAGCCAGTTTCCCCATATATTACCCATTCTGTACTTTTCATTCTTCACAGACCAGAAATTAAGGTAATCATCTCCCTGATAAAAATTTAAGCTGAGACTATTCTTTTTGTCAGGCTTCCAGGAAAACTTGCCATTGAAATCATGAAAACCGTAAGCAGTGATATAATCATTTTCGCTTTGTAAAATCTGGATCATTGCCATCAGAGGATCAAACAGGGTCTTTCGGGCACCAATTATAAAGCTTGAATTTTTAAATCCAGCCGGTCCTTCAAAATTGAAGGATAGGTCCGTTATACCTGCACTAAAAGAACCCTTATAGGTGGAGTAATCACCTTCCCTCTGGGTTATGTCCACAACCGAAGAGAGTTTCCCTCCATACCTTGAAGGAAATCCACCTTTATAGACATCAATATTGTTTATCATATCAGGATTGAAAACAGACATGAATCCACCAAGATGATTGACATAAATGATTGGAACATTATCGAACAGGTACAGGTTCTGCCCCGGATCACCGCCCCTGACAATCATGCGACTGGATCCTTCCTGTGAAGAACTTATTCCAGGTAGAAGTGACAGGGTTTTAATGACATCAGGTTTCCCTCCAATTGAAGGTGTCTGTGTCATCTGTACATAATTCAGAGTTGAGATATTGGTGTTGCGTTTTCTTTCTGCATTTATAGTTACCTCAGATAGTTGTTCAATATTCTCAGACAACGAAATTTCAATAATTGTATCATTTACGGTGCTCAGATTCAGGACCTGGCTTTCATAGCCAATAAATGATACTTTCAATGAGGGATAAACCTTAACCACCAGGTTGAAATATCCATTGTAATCTGATATAGTTCCGTTTGTTGTTCCTGCTTCTGTTATGCCGGCTCCGATCAACCGCTCTCCATTATTCCTGCTTTTTACAAATCCTGAAACATTTATCTTTTGCTGAGCATTCAATGAGGAGCTCAGTAATAAAAAGAGGAAGGCGCTATTTTGAATAATCTTCCGCATATAATCAGTACTTAGGAAATAATGTATCTGAGACTACCACTGAATATCCTGCAAATATTCCATAACCGCCGGGGATATTTGAGAACAAAGGGAAAGCGTTTATTGAAGCCGCAGGAAATTCAGGAAACCTGCCCTTTTCATATAAGTACTTCTGTTTGACAAATTGATAATAACTACCACTGCAGGAACGCAATTCTATTATTAATGGATACAAATCGGTATAGCTTGGGCCACCTCCGCTGGAACCGTATCCTCCGGTGAAGTAATTAATCGTCATTGTATAAACAGAATCTCTGATGATCTCATTACTGAAGATTGTCAGAGGAAGTCCTTCGTTCAATAAGACAGGATCGGTTATCTTCTTCAATGTGGCGAGCCTCTCATGTATGCCCTGCAGGAGCCTGATTATTACTTCGAAATACTGTTGCTCGGATGTATTTGTTCTTAATGAAAAAGTTAAAGATGGATAGATCACACCCTCCTCATCCTTCCCGGCATAGCTTGTATGGATTATATTGAGGATAGGTGAAGGAGCCGGAAGAATTTCATTACACGTGAGTGTTTTGTAACCAGGGACATTTACTTCCAGTCTGTAGGATCTCAGTGGTTCTACAATCGAAGAAGAAAAGTATATACCATTCTCATAAGGGAGGAGGGTTTCTGCATAATTCCCGTCGATATAAAGTAAGATCTCTGCATCATTTACGAGAGTCAGCTGGTTTGTATCAAGCTTTTCAGCAAACGATACATGTACTTTCATAGGTTTTCCGGCAATAAGGATACTATTAACAGCTGGAACGGGAGTAAATCCAGGGAATTCATCAGTTACAATTTCTCTGCAGGAATAATTTGTAAAAAGTATCAGGATAGTAACAAAAAACAAGTTACGCATTTTCAACAGCTTTGACATGACTGTTAAATATATAACATTTTAAAATCAAATAGGCTAACACAGGTACAGAATTCAGTATGTACATGAGAATATCGAGGATATTTTATCAACTATCTCATCTTCAGCCCAGATTGTCAACCTGTACAGTCTTGAGGAAAAAGAGATGAGAGTGTTCGCTCTCGCTCTCACTCTCACTCTTTTTCAGTACCCCGAACGGACAAAAGTTGCAACCAGATGAATTATTTTCCACGAGTTTTTCATACAATAAATCCAACCGTTTGTCCAAATAGGACCCTTTGATCGCGGCACAAGTTTAATTTTTCTGTAAGAGCTTGTTTATTACAGTTATGAAACCATGCTGCCAGACCTTGAGAAGCAGCAAAAAGATAAACATTACCAGCAATAATTCCGGTATCAACATAATAATATGACTTCTGAACTTCAGGGTCATTCAGTCCGGGTTCTTTGAAACCTTTAGTATTCATAAGCTTCGCAATATCAACCACGTAAATAAGGCGTACAGGTGCCTTAACGCCAGGATCAAAGTTAGCCTGAGCCTGACCGATTGCTAAAGTCCTGAAATCACCAGCAATAATGAATATAAGTGAATTTTCAAACGGATCGTACTTATAAATCCCTTCTTCAAAAACAGTATAAATGTCAATTTCCTGGGAATTACTTGCAGATGCCGCAGTCCTTCCCGAAACTTCAGAGAAACTTTCCTTACGATTAACACCACAAGCAGCCCAAAGAAGATTAGAAATAATTTGTAATGGCAGTTTTTTATCACTTATCGTCTTAATTGTTTTTCTGTTCTCAAAGGCATGAAATGCCAGTTCAATTTTGTCGAACAAAGGATCTGGCAGCTTTATTTGCTGTCTGTGATTGTTAAAATTACCTAAATTTTCAGTATTCATAATTTGTCTTTTGATTAATGCCGTATAAAATCAACTCAATACTTTTGGGGAACGACCAACCGCGATTGGTGCAAATTGCCTTAATTGGACAAAATTTGCAAATGATATGCGATGCTTAGAATTGGAGTTGTTCCTATTTTTCAACATAATCTTTGTTAAAAGTATATACCAGACTGACATTCCAGATGGTTGTGCTGCCAGCCGGAATATTTGTCTGAATGGGTGTTGTAATCATTGAGGAAAGCGAAAGAGGGAAATTTTTTTTAGCCAGAATCAATGTTGAAGAAACATAAAATCCTTCGTTTGCATCTGTCCGTAAATAATAA
Organism: uncultured Bacteroidales bacterium; assembly: GCA_963806555.1. Lineage (GTDB taxonomy): Bacteria > Bacteroidota > Bacteroidia > Bacteroidales > VadinHA17 > LD21. Next base: position 4,476 of record CAWDYR010000023.1, read on the forward strand.
GCCTGAGGATAAAATCTCATAAAAAACTGTTTTGTGAGCTTAATATTGGAAAAATAGGGCCTGATAGCCAGAAAATGTGTATTCCTTACAGCATCTTCTTCAAAGCCATGTATGTACATGTAATATAGTCCAATACTTATATTCTTACCTGGTAAAAAAGTTGGCGATAAATCTCCGGTAAGGGATCGTTGGGCAATTATCTTTTCCGACGGAACTCCATCAGTTGTAATTGTTGTTGTCTTAAAATAAACCGAAGGATTTATTCCTACTCTCGTGATGAATTTGTCGGATTTATACAGTTGATATCGCCACCAGAAAATGAATGACCAGGGTTTTCCTTCCAGCGCAAAACGAAATTCCGGCTCAAAACTGATTTTTCTGCCTGCAGACATGGTGAATAGTGCTGCCGGTTTACCCAGTGTAAGATTGGGTATTGTGGATATTCCTTTATTAGTAATAGTAACAGTAGCACCAAAATGACTGACACGTTTTGTGCTATCACTTTCCTGAGAAAATACTGTACAGCTAAAGGTGAGAAATAGCACAAATGATAGCGCTTTTCTGATTAAAGGGACCCATTTGATATTTCATCAAATCAATTGTTTGGTATAAATATTGAGAATTTCGGATTTGGCTTCGCCGAGCTCGCTTCGCTCGGTTCGGATTTCGGATTTCGGATTTAAATCCGAAATCACGGTTTTTTTTGCTTCGTTTGTAATTAGTTTTCAATATTAAAGACCTGTGGTTTTTTCCAACGCTTCAGGGTAGCGGTCGCCAATCACTTTTATTTTGTCGAGTGCGGAATTGATATTTTTTAGATCTTCAGAAGATAATGAAATACTTGCTCCACCTATGTTTTCTTCAAGACGGTTCAGCTTTGTCGTCCCCGGAATAGGAACTATCCATGGTTTTTGAGCAAGAAGCCATGCAAGAGCTATCTGAGCAGGAGTTGCGTTCATCTGCCGGGCAATCACTGAAAGTAAATCCACTAAACCCTGATTTGCCTTCATTGATTCCTGTGTAAACCGTGGAATAATATTGCGAATGTCTGAACTTTCAAATGTTTTGTTTTCACTAAGCTTACCTGTAAGAAATCCTTTCCCAAGAGGGCTGAATGGAACAAAACCGATACCAAGTTCCTGAAGTGTCGGTATCACTTCCGTTTCAGGCTTTCTGTACCACATTGAGTATTCGCTTTGAAGGGCGGTAACCTGCTGAACTGCATGTGCACGACGGATGGTCTGAACTCCGGCTTCGGATAATCCGAAATGTTTCACTTTTCCCTCTTTAATTAAATCTTTCACGGTTCCGGCTACCTCTTCAATTGGCACATTTGGATCGACCCGGTGCTGATAATAAAGATCTATCACTTCGGTCCGGAGCCTTTTCAGTGAACCCTCAACAGCTCTCTTTAATATTTCCGGGACTGCTATCAACTCCGGTGCTCCTGTATTTAATCCCATCTTCCGATGCATATCCGAAACCAAATTTAGTAGCGATTACGACTTCTTTGCGAAGAGGTTGGAGAGCTTCTCCGACAAGTTCCTCGTTAATGAAAGGTCCATAGATTTCAGCAGTATCGAAAAAAGTAACTCCTTTTTCGACTGCCTTACGGATCATGGAGATCATATCTTTTTTTTCCGGGAAAGGAGCATAAGAGTGGTTCATTCCCATGCAGCCAAGTCCCAGGGCTGACACTTCAAGCCCGGTATTTCCTAATTTACGTTTTTGCATTGCCTGATTTTTAAAATAAAATTATTACGATGCAAAATTGGTCTTAATTACGTGGGGAGCATTTATATAAATTACTGTTTCTTTTACCATTATTACGGAAAGTGATTTTGAGTCTGGAATTTATATGTAAAGAGCTATAACTTTGCAGGAGAAAAAATTGAAAGCTATGGATGAGATCATAAAACAGGAAAGCGTTTCCCAGTTCAATAACATCAGAGGTCAGGAAACGCTGCACCCGCTGGTAAGTGTTCTGGATCAATCTAAATCTAAACCGGTACCGGCAGCCCGATTTTATTCCGGACTATACATAATCTTTTTAAAAGACATTAAATGCGGTGAGATGAGTTATGGCCGGAATAATTATGATTACCAGGAAGGAACCCTTGTGTTTATTTCTCCCGGACAGGTATGGGGAACTGAAGAAAAGATGAAAACAATTCAGCCGAAAGGCTGGGTGCTTGCATTTCATCCTGACCTGATCCGTGGAACTTCTCTTGGCAAGCACATCAGGGATTATAACTTTTTCTTATACGATGTAAACGAAGCACTACATCTTTCTGAACGAGAAAGGCAGGTTATACTGGAAAGCTTTAATAAAATTTTGTATGAACTGGAACATGCCATCGATAAGCATAGTAAGACTCTAATTGTAAGCAATATAGAGCTATTTCTTAACTATTGTGTCCGTTTTTATGACAGGCAGTTTATTACCCGCGACAATATTCATAAAGATATACTGGTCAGATTTGAAGCAATACTGGATGACTATTTTCAATCAGATAAACCTCATACTCTTGGATTACCTTCTGTAAGATATTGTGCTGAGAGACTATTTTTATCTGCAAACTACCTTGGTGATCTGATTAAAAAAGAGACAGGGAAATCAGCTCAGGAACAAATTCAGTTAAAATTAATGGATATTGCCAAAGAGAAAATGTTCGATACGAGTAAATCAATCGGAGAAATTTCATACGATTTAGGATTTAAACACCCGGGGCATTTCAGTCGTATGTTCAAAAATGAAACCGGTCAAACACCAAATGAATTCCGGTCGATTAGTTAAAGTAAAAGGTGACATTCTCGAGTGCCGTTGTCTCTCTTACTTGTGCAAAAATCTTTATTAGTCATATTATTAATGGTTTCTTTTACAACAGCTTGGACATTATAATTAAGAATAATAATTACAAGATCGAATTGGTTACGAAAAAAGAAGAGAATCATTGGTTGCAACTCTGCCAAAAAACTCATATTCTTCAAAAAAAAAGTTGCAGCCCTCGTCACAAGGTGTGAGAGTGAGTGTGAGTTTTGAGGAAAAAGAGCGAGAGTGTTCGCGATTGCTCTCGCACTCGCTCTTACTCTCACTCGAGTTTTAAAAGTGTGGGTGTGAGAGCGAGTCTTGAGGAAAAAGAGTGAGAGTGTTCGTTCGAGTTACTCGCTCTCACTCTCACTCTCACTCTTTTTCAGTACCCGGAACGGACAAAAGTTGCAACCAGCTAAATGAGATTTTTAGTATTAATAGTTCGATATAAATTTAATTTTGGTTGTACCGAATTATACGGAAGCCGACAATTGTCACCCTCCTGTAAATATCTGCAAACTGCTGATTTTCATTAAAAAAAATATTTGCTGATCAAAATATGTATTAAATTGCATTAATGCTTTTAACAAAACTCCATCTTCCTCCTGCCGGAAATAATGTAGTTCACCGATCAGGACTATTTGAAAAATTGAACTCCGGCCTGAGCCGAAAGCTGATTCTTGTTTCTGCTCCTGCCGGGTATGGCAAAACAACTCTGCTAAGCGATTGGATCAGCCAAAACAAAATTCCGGCATCATGGCTGTCACTGGACAATGGTGATAATGACCCGGCAGTTTTTTTAAGCTATATAATTTCTGGTATTCAAAGTATTCATTCAGCATTTGGGCATAGCGCCCTCAGACTATTAAATTCGCCCAATAAACCATTTGTCGAATCAATTGCCAGCCTGTTAATCAACGAAATCCTCAGTATCGACCAAAACTTTTTATTGGTACTCGACGATTTTCATTTGATTAAGAGTGCCGAGGTATTAAACCTGGTAAGCTATTTATTGGATCATATTCCCGGTAATATCCACATTGTAATCCTGACCCGTTCTGATCCTGCGCTATCTGTTTCAAGATTAAGAAGTCGGCATCAATTGGTTGAGTTACGTTTATCAGATCTGAGTTTTTCAGCAAATGATATTTCCGTATTATTCAATAAAAAGCTAAAATTAGGTTTGTCTATTGACGATATTTATTCTCTTGAAACAAAAACCGAAGGATGGATTGCAGGTCTGCAGCTTACATCAATGTCAATGCAGGGCCGTGAAGACATTTCAGGATTCATTCAGGACTTAAAAGGAGATAACCGCTATATTATGGATTATCTGATGGAGGAGGTCCTGAAGATACAGCCTGACGACATCAAGGAATTTTTACTGCAAACATCAATACTTGAGCAAATGTCGGCTCTTTTATGCAACGCTGTTTTGAACAGAAATGACAGCCAAACGATTCTTGAGATACTGGAAAAGAATAACATGTTTGTTGTTCACCTGGATGAGGAGAGAAAATGGTACAGATATCATCACCTCTTTGCAGAGTTATTAAAACAGAGGATTCAGTTGCGAGATAAAGAGGCTGTTATTGAGCTTCACAATAAAGCATGCATTTGGTTCGAAGAACAGTATATGTTTGATTTTGCTATTGGACATGCTTTGGCAATTAAAAATCATGAAAAAAGCATTCAGCTGATTGGCGAGGTGATTGAGAAAATGTGGAAGAATGGTCAGCATGCTGCTATCATTAAATATGGTGATTTGCTGCCTGATGAAATTATTGCAAAGAATCCCAACTTTTGTTTATACTATTCATGGATACTAATCATAGCCGGTCAGATTCAAAAAGCTGAACCATTTTTAGAGAAGGCCGAAATAAATACAAAGAATATAATTAATGATAAGAATTCATTAAAAAAAGTTGTTCAGTTTAATACTAAACTACTGGGAAAAATATCTGTTGCATTTGCGTACCTATACTCAATAACGGCAGATGCGGGAAAGACTTTTCATTATAGTAAAACAGCTATGGAAAACCTCCAGGAAGATGATCCTTTATGGTATAGCTGGGCATGGTTTTCTGTTGGGATAGCTTATTATTCCGTAGGAGATTTATTCAAAAGTTTCGATGCTTTCCAAAAAGCATACGAGTATGGTAAAAAATCCGGTAACGTTTATCTTATATCTACTATTATTCTTAGAATGGCTGACACTGAGCAACAGCTTGGCCATTACAGATCTGCGTATGAAAAATGTTCCGAATTCCTGACATTTATGAGAGATAAAGGATATATGGAAATAACAAAAACAGATTGGACATATACCAGTGTGTATTTGACTTTGGCATATACGCAATTCATTTGGGTTGAATTAAATGAAGCATATGAAAACATAAAAATTGCGGATAGTCTGTGTAAAAAAGGGAGTGATATAATGCTTAAGGCATTAGTACTAATGGCTTATTCAATGGTGCTGTATGAACGGGGCGATGTATTGGGTTCTGAAAAAAAGATTAATGAAGCAGAAGATATAATTAAACAGAATGAGGTTTCTCCTTATTTTACATACTACCTTGTTGCATGGAAGCTGGCCAGGCTTGTTAAACTTAAACAATTCGTTCAGGCTAATTATATAATCAGAGATTATGATTTAGCAGCTGGAAATGAAATTTCACATGTTAATGAAACGGTCTATATGGTCTATGCCAGATTATTACTGGCAGAATCCAAACTAACAGAAGCAGAAACAGTACTTTCAAAACTTTATGCAATAATTAACCAGGGAAAGAGAGCAGAACGATTGATTGACCTTAAAATCTCATTCGCCATTTTATATAAAATGCAAAGGAATCAGCAAAAAGCTATTACAGATTTAATTGAAGCAATGAAATTGGCCCAGGGTGAAAATTTAATCAGCTTCTTTATTTTTTGCATGGACGAAGTTGGTGATCTTTTAAAAGAAATATTTAAAACACAGATTGTCACAAATACTTCAATTTCAGCCAAATTTATTGAAAACCTTAAGTTCGCTATTGAAAGAAAAGAAAAGTTCAAAAAGAGTCAGGCTGATACTGTTCTAAGCGCCAGGGAACTTGATACTCTTAAACTTGTAGCAGAAGATTTAACAAATCAGGAAATTGCAGATAAACTTTTCATTTCGTTAAATACTGCCAAAACACACGTTAAAAATATTCTTCTGAAATTAGATGTTGAGAAACGGACACAAGCAATAAGCAAGGCCAAAGAGCTGGGTATAATATAACCAATTTCTGTAAGGAGATTTCAATCTCAAGAAAACTTCTTCTGGTTTTTTTTCAAACGAATTCTTCCTTTTCTGCAAAAATCATCCTCACAAATCATCCTTGAGGGTGATTTTTCTTTTCCGGGGGAGCCCGACCTTTGTCAAATAAATTCAAATACAATTACAACATGAAAGGCAAAACCAGAATAAAAATAAAAGGACAACTGGATCAGAAATGGGAAGATTGGTTTGATGGCTTGGAAATCAGGTACGAGGGAGAAAATACAATTCTTACTGGTATTATGAAAGATGAAGCACATCTGCGAGGAATTTTAGATCGGATAATGGATTTAAACCTGGAACTCATTTCAGTCAATCCCGGTGAATAAGATCCGGGGATATTTTTAACAAGCGAAATTTAAAAACATATTTTTCAGAGACAAAAAAATTGTTATGCTTCTCCCTATATATCGGGAAACACTAAAATCAAAATAATTTAAACTCAATCATTATGAAAAAATCATTAATTTTATTAGTCGTCGTTGCATTTTTATTCCAAAGTTGTGCAAAAATATTTTATACTCCCGACGCCCGAACACTGGCAAGTACTCAAAATATTATAGCCATAATACCTCCAAAAGTATCTATAGCTGCAAGAAAAAAAGTCGATGGTAACGCTTTGATTGAACAGCAAAAAACTGAATCAGTCAATTTCCAGAGAGAGATGTATAGCTGGATGCTTAAAAGGAAAATGCAGGGAACTATCTTTGTTGATATCCAGGATGTTGAAACTACCAATGCAAAGCTATCGAATGCCGGATTTTATAATGGAAAAGTCCTGACACCAAATGATATGTGCAATATTCTTGGCGTTGATGGTATTCTGACATCAAATTATTCTTTCTCGAAACCAATGTCGGAGGGGGCTGCAATTGCAATGGCAGTTCTTACAGGATTTTGGGGTTCGACGAATGAAGCTGTTGCTTCTTTGTCAATTCATGATAGCAGATCAGCTAAAATGATTTGGAACTATGACCATAGACTTTCATCTTCACTAGGTACTCATGCCAAATTGGTAGATGATCTCATGAGGGAAGCTAGCAGGGAGATGCCATATTTTACAAGCGTGAGAAATTATTAAACAAAAAGACAATTTTATTACCATTAGCAGGACATATCCAAAATGGATCTACTTTATAAGCCCGCTAAAACAATTATTTAACTACTCTTTTAAAAAATGAAGACAGATAACAAAAGACACCACCGTAACCATCTGACCTGAATAGTCGTCACATGATTTAATTGAAATAACAAGAAAAATTTAACTTAATACCATATGTTTATGCAGTTTATAATGAAGGAAAAATCGAAGATGTGTTTTGGCATTTGTGGCAAAATATTTATGCTGTATTGCTTTTTATTTATTTCAGTATCTAATGTCAATGCACAAAAAGGATTGTTTGCAAAATTTAGTATTGGTCCTGGATTTACAACAGAGTATTCAAATATTAACAGTAATGGTTTTTCTGTAGTAACTAAAAATCATGCAATTGGTTGGGGTATTACTGATAAGTTTGCTATACAGATTGGGGAATTTGGAGGCTTAAATAAGCAAAAATTCGGAGATTATAATTATATAAATCTTGATGCATTCGGACTTGGTTTTAGTTATCGTACACCAGTTGATATTAAAATATCTGTTCTGGCAGCTTATAGTATGGTTTCATTAGCAAAAGAATGGTCGCAATCTTTTGGAGATGATGGAGGAAATGGATTTGGACTAAATATGAGTATTGATAAGGAATGGTTCGTAGCTAAGAGATGGGGTATTCGGTTAGGACCTCAATTCTATTGGTTTAAAACAATAGATACTGATTACAAATTCTTTAATGTAAGTATAAACGGGAGTCTTGTTTTTTACTTGACACCTGTTCGTTAAAATTCATGTGATTCAAAAAATGCAAATATGATTACAATTTCAAATAAGAAAAGAGCATTTATAATTGGAGTGCTAATTTTAGCAGCATATAGTATGCTCACGTATTCAATTACGAACAACATTCTTCTTGGCGTAATCACAGATATTGTAAGTGGTTTGGCAGTAATTTGGATACCGTTGTTAATATTTCCAGTTTTTAACTCTAAAAATAACAAACTACTTACTTATGCTTATGTAATATCAAGGTTTATAGAAGGAATACTAATGATTATTGGTGGTTTATTTATTCTTAATCCAGCGACAGAAGGATACAGAGAAGTAATTTACAATGATATTCATATATATTTTTTTATACTAGGTGCAATTTTATTTTATGTGCTATTCTATCGAACTCAAGTCATTCCAAAATTTATTTCAATATGGGGAATCATCGCCACATTGATACTTTTAACAATAACAACCTTTAGATTATTTGGACTTGATTTACCCTTTTTTCAAGTTTTATTATTGCCGATAATTTTAAATGAAATATTATTAGCAGTTTGGCTAATGATAAAAGGATTCAATCTATTAAAAAGGAAAAATAACGCTGCACAACACATGGAATAGTGCATGCGGATTTCAGCGGTTTTCGAAGGTTCGTAGCTCGTAAAAAAAGTCGATGTAAACTGATAGGAAATCGCCTCGTAATCCCGCACGACACCTCAAGACGACCGGCACACTCGCTCTTACTCTCACTCGAGTTTTAAAAGTGTGAGTGTGAGAGCGAGTCTTGAGGAAAAAGAGTGAGAGTGTTCGTTCGAGCTACTCGCTCTCACTCTCACTCTCACTCTTTTTCAGTACCCGGAGCGGGACTTGAACCCGCACAGCCGTAATGGTCACAGGATTTTAAGTCCTGCGTGTCTACCATTCCACCATCCGGGCGGAAAATTGTCATGCAGTCGTGCGGTCATGCAGTCTATGCAGTCATGCGGGTTTGTACGTTATATGCAGTCGCAGTTTTGCAATTCTGCGGTTAAACGGTCATCCCATTATGCACGTTACGCTGTCACCGCCGTCATGCCGTCATGCCCTCCGTATCTGATGTGCAAATTTAGAACAATTTCTTAATTCTTCACAAGGACCGGCTTGCCCAGCCCGACTTTTTCAAGTTCCTTTAACTGCGTTGCTGCATCTCCTGCAACAACATAGTACATTTTTGCCGGGTCGATGTATTTTTTTGCCAGCTCCAGCTGCTTTTCAACTGTGAGACTTCTTACAAAAGCCTCCTCATTTTTTATGTAATCGGCCGGAAGGTCATAAAGCGCAATATTATTCAGCATACCAAGCAGACTGCCAAGTGTTTCGAAGTTGCGGGCATTGCTTTTCAACAGAGCTGATTTTGTAAAATCAATATATTCCTGAGGTTCGCTTTCACGGTACTTCTCCATCTCTGTCTTGAAAATGGTTACAGACTCAAGGGTGGAGTTGGTCCGTACCGGCGCCGTCGCAATAAATGTTCCGTAATTTTTAGCTCCCATGAAACTTGACCTTGCTCCATAGGTAAATCCTTTTTCTTCACGAAGGATAAGGTTAAATAATCCGTTAAACGACCCCCCAAGCTTATAATTGGTGACATAGGCGGGATAATAGTCGGGATTTGTACGGGGAATTGACGGACATCCAATATATATTACTGACTGTTTTGCCCCGGGCACATCAATAAAGTAGATCTGTGATTTGGCAGGTGGTTCGGGAAGTGTAATTTCAGGAAGTGGTAACCTCCTTTGCCTGCCAGGTTGTATTGATACCGGCAAGTGCGGCTTCAGCCCTCGGCAGGTCAATATCACCTGCAATAATGAACTGGGCCAGTGAAGGAGAAAAATTCTTTTCGTAAAAATTCTTCAGGTCGCTTAATTGTTAATGGAATTAACAGATTGCTTCAGTTCCGACTGTTTCAATAGCCAGAATATTATTTTCACCAAATATGAGCTTGTTAAGTGCGGTTGAAGCCAGGTAACTCGGATTTGCCTTATTTCTTTTCAAATTGTTGATAATACGGCTTTTGGCCAGCTCAAACTGCTCTGTATCCCACCGTGGTTCAAACAACATCTCCTCAACCAGGTTCATTGTCTTTTCAAAGTTGCGGGCCAGGGTGCTCACCCTTACTGTTATGTTTTCACTTCCCCCATAAAAACTGATGCTTGCACCAAGAAGCCTTATCGCATCTTCAAGTTCCTCGGGTGTTTTGTTTTTTGTTCCTTCATTCATCAATGAGGCTGTAAGGCTTGCCACACCTGCCTTTTCAGGTGAATCGAGAAGATGACCTCCATAAATAATTATTGAATACTGGATAAGGGGCAGTTCGTTTTGAGTAATCCCATAAATCTTCATCCCGTTTGTGAGTGATCCTGTCCATACCGGTGGAATGTTTTACTTCGGGATCAGGACCAACGGGCGGCTGAACTGAACGATCGAATTTTGTCGGTGTTTTAATTACAGAATCGGTCTCAGCAATAACATCCTTTACTTCAGCGGCTTTGGTTACATCTTCTTCAACAATACCTGCATTTATGAGTTCAAGCAACAAGACTGACTTCACCTTTAGGAACAAAGCTTGTTTCAACAAAGTTTTTCCCCTTAATATATTTCTGAAAAACATTCTTTACATCTTCGGAAGTAACAGCCTGTGCATTTGCAAAATCAGTTGCATAATACTGAGGGATCTTCCCTGTACATCTGGTATTGTCCAAGGGTGAATGCCTTGCTGAGGATACTGCTGAAGGAATTATAAAAACCGGTTTCATTCCTGGCTTTTATACGCGTAAGATCATCTTCGGTAAATCCATCCTTTTCAAACATATCAAATGCTTCAAAAATTGCTTTTTCAACTTCAGTCAGATTCACACCCGGATTTGCAGTCACCGATATCTCAAAACTTCCTGCAAGCTCCTGTGAACCGTTTCGGGCTGCATACACTGGAAGTCAGTTTTTTATCTTTCACCAGAATTTTATACAGTGGGGTCTTCTTGCCGTTTGACAGAAGATCACCAAGACAATCAAGGGCATATGAATCTTTTGAAAATTGTTCGACTGTTGGAAAAACCATTGTAATCCTGCGGCGCTTTTGCAAAATTATCTTCATGATACAGTTTTACGGTTGACGCTAGCGTTGCAGGCATCGGACCTCTTTTTTCGATAGGTTCTCCTCCGGGTATCTCACCGAAATATTTTTCGACAAGTGCTTTGACTTCATCTTTATTGATATCGCCGGCAATCACAAGTGTTGCATTCTTAGGAGAATAGAATTTCTTGTGGAAATGCCTTTACATCTTCAACAGTGGCATTCTGCAGATCTTCCATTTCGCCGATAACATCCCAGCTGTAGGGATGACCTTTCGGATAAAGAGTTTTAAGGATAAGATATTCATTAAAACCATAAGGTGCATTGTCGACACCCTGGCGTTTTTCATTCTGAACAACATTTTGCTGGTTTGCAAGAGCAGACTGGGTTACAGTATTTTCAAGGAATCCCATCCTGTCCGATTCAAGCCAGAGGGCCATTTCAAGGGCATTTTTCGGAATAACCTCATAATACATCGTAGCGTCCTGACTTGTGCCTCCGTTCAGTTCGCCACCGGCACCCTGAATAAGCTTGAAAAGCTGATCTTCACCTACATTCTCGGATTTCTGGAACATCATATGTTCAAAGAGATGAGCAAATCCTGTTTTACCCGCTGCTTCACGGCTTGAACCGACATGAAACACGATCGCTACCGCGGCGATCGGATCAGATTTGTCTTCATGCAGAATGACAGTCAGTCCGTTTGGCAGGGTATATTTCTCAAATGGAACTGAGAGAGTCAGGTTCGGTCTTTTTGGTTGTGCAGGAGATCAGAACAGCCAGCGAAAGGACCATGAGCAAGAGATAAGAGTTTTTTCATTGGAAGTAGATTAAGTTGAATATGTTTTGGTTTTGAGAACCGAAGTTAGAAAAAAATAATAATGTAAGACTGAATCCGGAAATCAACTAATATTAACACATAAGGTTTGGGACATTGAACTTTCAAGATCCTTGATAACAGAAATACGTGCTATAATACATGTTAGAAATAAGAGAAATACTATTATAATATGTTTTACCGCAGATCACGCAAGAATTATTACGACAGAGTTACACAAAGTTATAACATACGTTTATTCCTCCTCAGGCAAGCCTGTCGTCGGCATTCGTAAAAAATAAAATAGCCGCTAATACGGCTTTTTTTTGTATTGAGCGGGAGACGGGACTCGAACCCGCGACCCCGACCTTGGCAAGGTCGTGCTCTACCAACTGAGCTACTCCCGCAAATTCACGGGCAAAAATATACTTTTTTTTTGAACTGCAATATTTTTGATCGTGAATTTCGGATTGAGCAATGAACATATCAATTACTCTATCCCAAATCCGAAATCCCAAATCCGAAATCCCAAATCCGCAATCCGAAATCTATTTTACGGGCCCCCATTCCGACAGGATGTTGTTCTGCATATAGAGGCAGGTATTGCGATAGGTCCATTCTTCTTTTACGTCGTTGCCGCTGATAACCCTGCTTATCTTCCGCGGCGAACCCCAGCTGTCCTGTACCATTTCGCTTGTCATTCCCTTCCAGATCTTGGCATCATATATTTTACCGGCAATATCCACTCCATACTTTCTTATCAGGCTGGTAAGCCTGGTGGACTGCTTCTCCTGTTGGGCAGCCATCTCCTTATGCATCTGCTGTACCTTCGGATCAGCCGGAAGACTGGAAACAGGCGGTTTATTCATTGTCGCATGTGATGAATAAATATAACCTTTATTCCCCTCATAATCAACCTGAAGGAAAGTACTGTCATATCCGGTAACACTCACGGTTGACCCTGAGGGAATAATAGTTATGACTGATGTAAGGTCCTGATTATCTGCAAAAAGCCTGCTTGCTGTTTTTAATGTGACTGTCACGTTCCGGCTATCCGATTGATTTTTTTCCAGATTTTGAAGCAGGTCGGTCCGGCTTACCTGGGCGCCGGCTGAAATATAAATCGCCAGGAGAAGGAAAGAAAATAAAAGCTTCTTCATATAACTGAGTTTTCCTGAAATATTCAAAAACTGTACCAGTCTTTATTTATGATTTCGGATTTGGGATTGCGGATTGCGGATTTTATCAGAAATCCGAAATCGAAAATCCGAAATCCGAAATCCCTGAATTAATCAAGCCTTTCTGATAACCATAAGTCCGTCCCTCAGGGGAAGGATCAGATTTTCAATATTCTTCTGCCTGCTTATCATTTCATTGAACTCAATGATTCCCCTTGCCTGTGGATCCCTTGTATTTTTATCAAGAACATTGCCACCCCAAAGGACATTATCGGCAAGAATGAAGCCTCCGGGTTTAACTTTATCCACTACGAGCCTATAATATTCACAATACTCTCTCTTGTCAGCATCAATAAAGACCAGGTCAAATTCTTCATTGATGGAAGTAATAACCTCCTGGAGCCTGCCTGTAATAATTTTTATTTTTGAAGCTACTCCTGCTTTATGGAAGTAGGATTCGAGCAAATGCTTTCAATTCATCATTTACCTCAATTGTGATACAGCATTCCATCCGGGTTTCAGGCCTCTGGCAAGACATATTGCAGAATAGCCTGTAAATGTTCCAATCTCAAGAATATATGATGGATTTATCATTTTGGAGATCAGCTCGAGCAGTTTTCCCTGCAGATGTCCTGAGATCATATTGGGATTGACAAATCGCAGGTATGTCTGCCTGAAAAGGTCTTCAAGAACAGGATCCTCAGGAGTTGTATGATCGAGAATATATTTTTCGAGTTTTCTTTCCATAATAATTAGTATTTAAATGAGTATCCAGAGCAGTTTCCAAGGCACTTCCAGGCACTCCAGGCACTCCAGGCACTTTTATGCTACTTATTTATAAATCAGGGTAGAAAGCTTATCAGGATCAAATATGTCATTAGCTGTGCGGAGGAGATCCGATGCTGTTATTTTGTCTATCTTTTTACAGGTTTCTTCAAGACTTTCAATTTTGTCGAAAACCAGGAGGCTTTTCCCAAGACTAAGCATGAGGCTTTCGTGGTTTTCGTAACCTCTTGCAAGATAGCCTTTTATCTGGTTTTTTGCTTTGCTGAGCTGGATACTGCCAAGCTTTGTGGTCCTGAGTTTATTCAGTTCCGAGAGGGAGATGGAGATACTTTTATTGAGGTTCTGATTATCGGTGCCAAAGTATATTGAAAATGCTCCCGTATCACAATATGGATTGTATGACGACTCAACATTGTAGGCGAAACCGTTTTTTTCACGCAGCGAAAGGTTCAGTCTTGAATTGAGACCCTGTCCGCCCAGGATATTGTTCAGAAGGAACATGCCGATACGCCTTTCATCTTTCAGATTGTAGGCAACATTCCCGATAATACAGTGATTCTGAAAAGTATCCATCTTTTTTGTAACAGAAGAAGGCTTATATATCCAGGGGGAATCATTCCTTGATTCTTTGATTCTTCGGCGTTATGGAACCAAAGTATTTAAGGAACAGCTTCAACAGCTTTTCGTTCTTAATATTGCCAACCGAGCACAAGACCATCTGATCAGTGTTGTAATTTTTTGATATGAAATCCGCCAGAGCTTTTTGTGTAAATGATTTAACAGTATCGGCGGTACCGAGTATGTTGTGACCTATAGGCTGGTCAGAAAAGATAAGCTCTTCGAAATCATCAAAAATAAGTTCTGCCGGGCTGTCGAGGTATGAATTTATTTCTTCAATTACAACATCTTTTTCTTTTGTCGATCTCTTTTTCGGGGAGTTGTGAATTAAAGGTAATATCGCTTATAATTTCGACAGCTCTTTCATAATCTTCCTTCATGAAGGAAGCATGGACCGCCGTTTCCTCCTTTGTGGTATAGGCATTAAGTTCACCTCCGACATCTTCGAGACGGCTCAGAATGTGGTAAGCCTTTCTTTTTTTAGTCCCTTTGAAAAGCATATGCTCAATGAAATGAGCCATGCCATGTTGAGGAAGATCCTCATCGCGTGAACCGGTGTTGATTACAAGTCCGCAATATGCCACCACTCCGGCGATTTGGTGGTGAACGAGCCTGATGCCGTTATCGAGAGAATGAAAAAAGAGCTCCATTAAAAGTTTTTAATTGGATGCAAAGGTACCATATAGGCAAAACGATTCCAAATTGAAATAGAAGTTAATAATTATGCTTTCATACATCAAAATTTCGTACTAATAGCCATTAACTTTCCCGGCCGCGGTGGTTTAACTTGAATCCATCACACCAACCAGACGAATTTGCTTTTAAACAACCTGAAACTCCGGTTTGTTTTTTCCCCTTAAAGCTTGGAATTTTCAATAAAAATCCGGTCATTTAGAATTCAGGCAGATTAATTCGCTAGTTTTGATAAAATTTTAGACAATCATTATCCAGGAACCAGGATGAAGATCAACAATTCTGTAATCAGAGCTGATAATCTTAAAACGTCCTAAGAATGAATCAAAAAAAGTCTCAATCCAAGCCATCTAATTCTCCCAAAACAAAGATTGGTAGTGAAGGGGATAGTTCAAAGTTATATGAGAGAAAAGACACGGATCGCCGCGGATATCTTACAGACATAATCTCCGGTATTTCTGATGTGATTTACGCGACTGATTTGCAACTTGAGAGTGACTTACTGGAACCGCGCTGCTGAGAATGTCTATGGATTGAAGGAAAAGGATGTGCTCGGCAGGTCAATCCTCGAAGTTACAGGGTCGAAGTTCGATCCGGAATCACGGGAAAATCTGACAAGAGAATTATTGGAAAAAGGATCGGTGAGAACTCAGGTTGAACATAGAACTAAATCAGGATCCACTATTGTTTTCGACTCAATAACCACTGTCCATACAGGATACTAATGGAAATCCGATCGGATTTCTGGCTGTAAACCGGGAGATCACTGAACTCAAACAATCGGCAGAGATAGTGCGAGCTGAACCAGAAGATGTTCTCCGGATTGGTAGAAAATGCCCCGTTTGGAATCTATGTGGTTGATTCAGAGTTCAGGATTTCAAATATGAACAAGGAATCACAAACCGGAGCTTTCAGAAATGTGAGGCCTCTTATCGGACGGGATTTTTGTGAGGCAATGCATATCCTTTGGCCGGATTCTGTTGCCGAAGGGATAATTGGAAACTTTCGTCACACACTCACGACAGGTGAGCCTTACTATTCACCACGCTTCACCAATCCCCGCCACGACGCTGAAATCGTAGAATCTTATGAATGGGAACTCCATCGGCTGACACTTCCCGACGGTCAATTTGGAGTGATTTGCTATTATTATGATTCTACAAAATTGCGGGACACTGAGAAAGAGGTACGGGAGAGTGAGGAAAAGTACCGTCGTATTGTTGAAACAGCTAATGAAGGTATTATGTTGGCAGATCCTGCCGGTGCTATTACTTTTGTCAATAACAAGATGGCAGAAATGTTAGGATATGAGGTTGATGAGTTGATAGGCAGATCCGGAATCGAATTGATCTATAACGAGGAGATCGAACTGTCAAAAACCCGGATTGAATTACGAAAGAAAGGCAAAGTCAGATTCATATGACATCAAATTTATCAGCAAGAATGGTCGGCATCTTATGGTTGCGTGCAAATGGTGCACCAATTTACGATACTGATGGCTCGCATGTTGGTAATCTTGCAATGTACACAGACATCACCAAACAAAAGCAGGCTGAGGAGGTATTGTCTTTTCAGGCCCGGTTATTATCAGAGGTGCATGACGCTGTTTTTAGCAGCGACAGTAACTACACCATTACCTATTGGAATCAGGCAGCGGAGAAGATGTTCGGCTGGACAAAAGAGGAGGCGCTGGGTAAAAATTCCGGACAATTGCTTAAACCAAAAGTTGAAAGCTCCTCGCTTGACAACGAAGAGATCAAGGCTGAGAAGCACAGGCTATTGGAAAGGGGAAGCACAGTATATCCGAAAGGATGGGACGTACGTCTTAGCGGAAGTTAATTCTACCACCCTTACAGATGCAAAGGGAAAAGACATAGGTAATGTAGTTATTGCCCGCGACATAACGGAACGCAAAAAGGCAGAAAAAGCATTAAAGGAAGCCCAGGATAAACTGAATATGGCTCTGGAAAAAGGAAATATCGGAATATGGGAATGGGATTTAAAAACAGATGAGGTTAACTGGGACAAGCAACTTGAAAAAATGTTCGGACTTGAACCAGGGTCATTTGGCAAAACTTATAATGCATTTGAAAGTCTGGTGAATGAAGAAGACATATCACATATTCAAATGGCCATCAAAAATGCATTAGAGAAAGATTTGCCATATGAAACTGTGTTCCGGACACGATCTAAAAACTAAGACAAAATATATCAGTTCAAAAGCATTGGTAAATAAGGATAAAGACGGAAAACCTGTCAGCATGACAGGTGTATGTTTTGATGTGACCGGATTAAAGGAAGGAACTGAACAGCTTGTTTCAAAACTTAATGAAGAGTTATTACGCTCCAATAAAGAGCTTGAGAGCTTTGCATATGTTGCATCACACGACTTGCAGGAACCCCTGAGAATGGTATCAAGTTTTACTCAATTGCTTGAACAGCAATATAAAGATAAACTTGATGATAAAGCACATGAATATATTCACTTTGCTGTTGATGGCTCCAAACGTATGTATGATCTTTTAAACGGATTATTGGCTTATTCAAGAATACATACAAAAGGGAAAGAATTTAAAAGTGTTGAATTGGCTCAGGTTTTGGAAAATTCAACAAAAAATCTGGCTCTTACAATAAAAGAGAGAAATGCAATCATTAAATCTGATGAATTACCCGCTGTCAATGCAGATGAAAGTCAGATGATTCAGCTTTTTCAAAATCTTATTTCAAACAGTATTAAGTTCAGCACTGAAACTCCCAGGATTTATATTTCATCAAAATCCGAAACTGATCACTATCTTATTTCAGTTAAAGATGAGGGAATGGGAATTGAGCCACAATATTTCGAGAAGATATTCCAGATCTTTCAACGATTACATCCAAGAGAGCAATATGAAGGAACAGGTATTGGCCTTGCAATCTGCAAAAGAATTGTTGAACGTCATGGAGGAACTATATGGGTTGAATCAGAATTAGGAAAAGGTTCCACATTCTTCTTTACAATCCCTAAAAATTATCAGTGATAAAACTTATTAACCAAAAAGAGGCTCTTTTAGTTGGCATGCTGATGGTTATTATGGTCTTCAACAGATCATGTGAAATGCCTGCAACAGGTTTTGACCAGGAGGAAGAAGGTGAATACCTTGAAAAGGCAAACAAGGTACAAGCTTTGGAACCTGATTCTTCAGTTGTTATAATGACCTGGAACATCCGTTACGGTTTTGGTCGCGGCCCCTGGTTCGGAGATGCGTGCGGTTACAAGGTCATCTACTCCAAAGAAGAGATAATGAACAACCTTCAGATGATAGCCCAAAGAATTAAGCAGGTCAATCCTGATATCCTGCTACTCCAGGAAGCTGATATCAATTCATCACGTTCAGCATATGTAGATCAGGTCAGCTGGCTGCTGGATAACACTGATTTTAATTATGCTGCATACGGTTTGCAGTGGAAAGCCCAGTTTGTTCCAAGCGACGGACTTGGCAGAATAGAGGAGGCAAATGCTATACTTTCGCGCTGGAAGTTAAAAGATGCAATAAGGTTCCAGCTTCAACGGAGAAGCGACCAGGGTACACTTGAAAGATACTTCTATGAACGGTACTGCATGGTTGAAGCAAGCGTGGAGATCCCGGGATTTGAGGACCTGTCTGTGGTAAACATCCATGCTTCAGCATTTTCCACTGATGATACAAAATATCAGAACCTGATCGAGTTTAAGCAGGAATTGGATAAGCTTGCTGCGTCGGATAAAGTTTTTGTTGCAGGAGGGGATCTGAATACCATACCACCTGGAAGCAGTAAAACCGATTACTGCATTGAAGATATGTGTCCAAATGAGTCATTTCATCAGACAGGAGATGATCCCATGCATAAGATCGGAAGTGACTACACTCCTGAAAAAGAGTGGCTTGTTCCTTTTTTTGATTCATATCAAAGTGCCATAACCCTGGATCAGTATCTGGCAGACGAGGAACACTATTTTTCTCATACAACACGTCCTGATTTCTTTTGGGACAGAACCCTTGATTACCTCTTTACAAACAACCGGTGGCGTATTGGTACATCCATTGTAAAACAGGATTTTCTTACAGATTCGGACCATGCTCCTGTCGTGGGCGAGCTTATCTTATTAAAAAAATAGGTTATGAAAACGGGATGTAATGAGCTCCCCATATCTGTGAAAATAATTCCGGAGAGAATTGCAAGAATATTTTTCCTGATCTTTTCCTTACTTATCATTTTCCTTCGTGCAAATTCCCAGGAAAATTATCTGACCAAAAGGTGGACAGACAATACAGCTTTTCTTATGCCTGCCGGGAAATGGGAAAGTGGAATTTTTCAATCTTTTCGTTCGGACTCACTGAAAAAATTGAGCTCAGGTCAAACGCACTGCTGATTCCGGTTCTTCCTAATGCCGGAGTAAAATATTCCATTAGATCTGAGAAAAGACTTATTCTGTCAGGCGAACATAGCATTAGTTTCCCGTCAGTGTTTCTAAATTTAGTGAGCTTTAAGGGGACCGGAGGATTAATTTCACCCCAATACAGTTTCCCTTTCATTATGACTTTTTCCAGTGGCCTGATTGCAACAACAATGATTGGATCTTCTTCACTATTGACTGCGGATGTGGGTCTTACACTGGCATTCAGGGATAGCAAACCCGATTACCGGTCATCAATTGATATCCCCTTTATTTATCAGAGAATGGCTCATTACTATGAAGGAACTTCAATAAAGTCAGGCATTTCTTTTAAAGGTACAATTGCAGGAAATCTTTATTTTGAAGAGGGTGCCAGGATTTTTCTGATTACAAGAAAAAGTGAAAATATTTTCATTGAAAATTCAGGAGCTGTTATGTGGAGCAGTAAGGGCTCACTTCGCATAAAGGCAGGTTATTTATTGTCATGGGGGAAATATCCTTTTGGGAACCATCTTCAGCTCTGGCCTGCTATTGATTTTATTTTCGGGAGCAGATCCAAAACAAAAAATCAATTATAAAGCCTGTCATCAGGCCTGTCACCTTTCACAATGCAAAAAACCGCAGATCATTTATCTTGGGAGATTTGTGGTTTAATGAAGGGATGCACATTTAGTTTATTCATACTTCACTAAGAGTTACTAGTGTTATGTTTATTCTAAATTGACGAATCATTTTTAAAGCAGATAGAAGAAATAATCATTTAAAATATTGAGGATTACGGACTGTGGATTGCGGATTTGAAAATCCGAAATCGAAAAACCGAAATCCGAAATGATCATATTTGCGACATATTAGTTTTAACTTTACACTAGTCCTGACCAGTAATTTAAAAGAAAATGGTTAAATCGAATAAATTAAAGGAAAATCACTAAAATTGTAACAATAAATAATAAATAAGAGTTTAAGTTTAACATTTTATAATATGAAAGTGCCGGACGAATGTCAAAGTATTGAAGAAGTGCGTCAGGAAATTGATGAAATTGACAATGCGATTATTTGTCTGATCGCAAAGCGATTCTCTTATATACAGGAAATTGTAAAGTATAAAAGCAGCAAAGATGAAGTCTATGCGAAAAACAGGTATGATACTGTTATCAGCAAACGAAGGGAAATTGCAGCAACATCATAATCTGGATCCTGATGTAATTGAAAAGATGTACAGGATTATGATGGATTATTTTATTAAAGAACAACTTGAATTATTGAAAGAAAGACAAAAATAGGATTACGATGTACAGAAAAGAAATTAAAGTAGTGGATTGCACAATTCGTGATGGTGGATTAATGAACAACTGGCATTTCAGTGATGACTTTGTCAGATCGGTTTATAACGCCTGTGTTGCCGGGGGAATAGATTATATGGAAATCGGGTATAAAAGCAGTGAAAACAGTTATTCACGAAAGGAGAATGGTCCCTGGAAATTCTGTGATGAAAAGGATGTAAGACGGATTGTCGGTGAAAACAAAACCAATACAAAACTTTCGGTTATGGTTGATATTGGAAGGGTTGACCTCGACAATATACCTCCCAAATCAAAAAGTGTAATTGATATGATCCGGGTTGCAGCTTATGTTCACCAGATGGACAAGGCAATTCTAATGGCTGAACATTGTATGGAAAAGGGTTATGAAACGACTATTAACCTGATGGCTGTATCGAAGGTAAATGAAGCGTGAACTGGATGAAGCGCTCCATGATGTGGCCAAATCAAAAGTGCCTGTTTTTTATGTGGTGGACAGCTTTGGAAGCATGTATTGCGAACAGATTGAACTGATTACAAAAAAATATAAAGAATTGTTAAAGGGAAAAACAATCGGAATCCATGCTCATAACAATATGCAACTGGCCTTTTCCAATACAATTACGGCAATTATTCACGGATGCAACATGTTGGATGCAACATTACTGGGATTGGGAAGGGGTGCCGGAAATTGTCCGATCGAATTATTAATTGCATTTCTGAAAAATCCAAAATACCGGTTACTGCCACTTTTTCAATCGATTCAGGACTATATTCTGATCCTGCAGAAGGAGATTGACTGGGGATATCATATACCATACCTGGTGACAGGGTCTATGAATGAACATCCTAAGGAAGCCATGGAATGGATGGATTCGGATAAAAAGAATGATTTTGTCGGATTTCTGAAACATATGCATGATAATTTTGCTATTCTTGAATGAAATCTGAACATCAGGCAAATTATAATTCCTTAATCTGCCTGGTCATGAATATTTAAAAAAATTCCACAATTCCGTCACCCTCTTAAGTTGATCTTACGGGTTATTTTGAATGTTCAGGTATTAGTTTAAGTTGATGACAAACAAAACGAGAGTGCTCGCTCTCGCTCTCACTCTCGCTCTTTTTTAAGTGGTGCCACCAGGAATCGAACCGGGGACACATGGATTTTCAGTCCATTGCTCTACCGACTGAGCTATGGCACCTCCTTTTCGGACTGCAAATATATATTTCAAATTTGAGTAACCAAAACTTTATCCTGAAAAAATCCAAATTTAAGATTTTGTTTCCGGTTCTTAGTTCCTAATATCTTTTAAATAGCAGGATATCAGAACATTAAATTCGCTCGTGATTCTTTTAATAATTTCCGGATACTCCCTTGTTCCTCCAATTTAATTATTTTTTAATTCTTTCAAATCGAGTCCGACAAGTACATGTTCCGTATTTGACATGTCACCTATTATTCGTCGTAGCGGGAGGGGTAGTTTTTTAATAAGAGTAGGGGCAGCAATAATCTGTTCTCCTTTTGCTAAACCAGGGTTTTTATAAAGATCTATGATTTCAAGATTATATCTGCCTTTAAGATGTTGCTCACAAATTTCCTGGAGATTATTTATTGCCCTGGTGGATTGAGGGGTCATCCCGGTAACATATAGCTTAAGGAGGTATTTCTCGTTTTTAAATCTTTTTACCGAAACATCAAATTCCTTCAAGTTGGATGTGACCTTTGTCTTTTTCATATCGTTTTGAATAATTAAAATTATTTATGAGGTTTTAAGTCCAAGCCGACAAGAACACGTTCAGTATTGGACAAATCACCGATTATCTTTCTTACAGGCACAGGCAGCTTCCTCACAAGTGTCGGAATAGCAAGTATCTGATGTTCACGGCTTAATTGAGGATTTTCAAGAAGGTCAATGACTTCAATTTTATATTTGTTTTTTAAACGATCCTCGCAGATTTTTTTCAGATTGTCAAAAGCTGTTACACTTTTGGGGGTATGCCCGGCAACATATAAACGCAGTATCCATTTATCACTTTCCTGTTGAACAGGTTTTAAATTAACTGACTTTTTCTTTGAATCAGGCTTGCTTGGTTTTCATATAGTATTTAAATCTAAGGAAAAGGTTAAACGTTCCAATAGTAATATAGAATGTAATTTCTGATCAGAATAATCTTTAATTAATCTTAATGTTTCTTCAATTTATTTCCACCGTTAGCCCTGCGGCTAAGTGCAATATCTCTTTTGATCTTTAACAATATTTGCAATTCGTATCTCCTCAATTCCTATCAGCTTAAGCGATTCAGCTTCTTCAGCTTCAAATTCTGCCTGCAATGAGGAAATCTGAGACTGAAGGTTTTTACGCTTCCGGTCGAGGGCAAGTTTCTTTTGTTCAATCAACTGCTTGTGCATTAAATTGTTCTGTATTATCTTTTGCCTCCTGGGCAACCCTTGCAGAACCTGTAAGTACACCCTCCATGCCAACATAAACATCCTGAAGTACTATTCCCTTGTCCGTAAGCAGGAATTCCCTGATCTGATTTGAATGTGCCATACCTCGTGATTTAAGTACGTACATTCCCCGGTTACGCTCACCTCCTATCTCAATATCCCTGAGTAAGAGCCAGGTGTCTATCAATGAGGAGATGAATACGTCTGTATGTTCCAATGTAGATCCTCCGCTGGTAAGGGTCGTAAAGAATGCAGTGATATGCTGAAGCTTAAGGTGATCTATTAATCTCATGGCAAGTGATTTTGCTTCCGTTGCATTTTCAACAGATATGAAACTGTTGAGCGGATCCACAACTACTGCTGCGGGCTTGAAATTCTTTTACCAGCTTGAGCATGGTCGCAAGGTGCATCTCTAATCCGCTGAAAGTGGGACGCATCGCATGAAACAGAAGCGTTCCTTTCTTTACCAGCGGTTCAAGGTCAATACCTATTGAAGTCATATTGCGTATTATCTGAGCCGGTGACTCTTCCAGCGAAAAGTAGAGAACCCTTTCACCTCTGAGGCAGGTTGCCCTGACAAAATGCGCTCCAAGACTTGTTTTCCCTGTTCCTGCGGTCCCTGAAACCAGGATGCTGCTTCCACGGAAATACCCTTTATCGCCGAGCATGGCATCAAGCTGTGATATTCCGGTTGATATCCTTTCAGAGGTAACTTTATGCGATAGTCCGAGGGAAGTGATTGGAAGAACTGATAATCCGTTTTCGTCGATAAGGAAAGGATATTCATTAGTGCCATGCAGAGTTCCACGATATTTTATTATCCTCATCCTGCGGGTGGAAGTCTGATCATTGACCCTGTGGTCAAGTACGATAACACAATCGGATACATATTCTTCAAGACCCTGCCGTGTTAAAGAACTTTCTCCACGTTCGCCGGTAATTATTGCTGTTACCTTTTTTTCTTTCAACCAGCGGAACAATCTCCGAAGCTCAGCTCTTAATATACCTGCGTTTGGCAAACCGGCAAAAAGTGACTCTATCGTATCAATGACAACTCTTTTGGCGCCAATAGAATCGATAGCGTGATTAAGACGAATAAATAATCCTTCAAGATCATACTCACCGGTTTCTTCAATTTCACTGCGTTCCAGATGGATATGATCAATAAAGATTTTTTTACCGGCAATAAGATTTTCAAGATCAAAACCTAAGGAACCGACATTCTTTATAAGTTCATCTTCAGTTTCTTCAAACGCAATAAAGACACCTGGTTCATTATAAGTGGTTGCTCCGCGGACAAGGAATTCCATTGCCAGAAGTGTTTTCCCACAGCCGGCATTACCACATACCAGAGTTGGTCTCTCTTTAGGTAAACCTCCACCTGTGATCTCATCAAGCCCCTGAATCCCTGTAGGGGATTTGGGAAGAAATTTTCTTTTAGGATGTGTGTTGGATTTGTTTCATTTTACTCAATTATTAAAATTTTTACATAAGCCACAATTTACTTGCAGCCAGAAAAATTGTCAATCTTGAGTAGTGAAAATAATTCTGCGCTATTTAAGGTTGACCAGCATTGATTGACATTGATCGTCGTTTGCTAATCAAATTTATAATATATCATTCAGATATTCAAAAAAAACTGTATAATTTATGCTATTAATACTGCAGGGCTGATCACCCCCCGGAGAGCGCCATCCTGATCTATAATTTCCAGAACGACCTTCCGAACAAAACAAATACGGTTACAATTTCGAGCCTTCCGATAATCATCAACAGACTAAGGACAACCTTGCTGATTTCAGGAATACCCGAATAGTTGCTCATAGGGCCAACGGTTCCGAGTCCCGGACCAATACCTGCCATACAGGTTGCAACAGAACTGGCAGATGTAACCGGATCCATTCCACAAGCAGCAAGTATTACGGAACCGACAATGAAAAGAAAGAAATACAGCACTATAAAGGACATTATGGAAGTATTCGTTCTTTCATCCAGCACCTTCCCGTTTACCTTTACAATTGCAAGAGCATTAGGGTGAATCATCCGGACTAAAACGCTCCTGATATTCTTTATTACAATCAGATGCCTTGCCATTTTTATACCACCGCTTGTCGAGCCTGTGCTTCCTCCGGAAAACATCATCATGAATATCAAAGTCGACCCCGCGGCAGGCCACAGGATAAAATCAGCAGATGAAAATCCGGTACAGGTAATTATTGAAATAATCTGAAAAAAACCTTCTCTGAATGCAACTTCAACGGGTTTGGTAGTACTGATCAGCAGAATACTTACAGCTATTGTTCCGGCAAACATAACTGTTGAAAGATAAAACCAGAATTCTTCATTATGTTTAACCTTCCTGAAATTTAACTTCACTAAATAGTAATAGACAACCTGACTGGTTCCGGCCATAAACATGAATATCATTACAACATATTGACTGTAATGTGAGTAAAACATAAGGCTTGTATTTTTTGTGGAAAAACCACCCGTTGCTATTGTACCGAATGAATGACACACACTGTCGAATAAATTCATATCACCTGCTACAAGTAACAAAACCTCAATAAGAGTAAGGCTGATGTAAATAAGGATGATTCTGAAACCGACACCTGTAGCTTTAGGGTGGATCTTTTCTTTCAGCGACGACTCAAGGCTGAAAAGCTGGTATCCTGTAACTTTAAGTGATGGAAGTATAAGGATGACAAGCATGATTATTCCAATTCCCCCGATCCAGTGAGTAAGGCTCCTCCAGAAAAGTATTGAAAAGGGAAGGCTTTCAACATCAATAAGAATTGAAGCGCCAGTTGTCGAGAAACCTGAAGTTGATTCAAAAAATGCATTAATAAATGAAGGAATGGTTCTGCTGATAAGATACGGCAGAGATCCAAGAAGTGAAAATAAAATCCAGGCTATGGTGACAATCAAAAAGGTATCCCTGTTGCTTATTTCATCAGTGTTTGCCTCTCTGCTTAAAAAACGAAAAAGCAAATACAGGAAGCTGGTAATAATCGAAGACCAGAGAAAGGGCAGAAGAGATTCATCATAAATTAATGCTACCGGTAAACATAGCAGAAACGAGATTGTCTCAATCAGCACAATTGTACTGAGAATCCGAAGAATAATCAATCGGTGTAGTAACCTCATTTGCACTAAAGGTTAAATAGGGATTTCAGGGACAGATTAATTTTCTTTATGACTATATCAGGATCATTATGAGTTACAGAATTACAAAAAATTGGTGTAAATCTAACTAATAATGTAAAATTCCCTGCAGGACATCTTCTGATATAAAGATTAAGACTTGAAAAATTTGTCTAATCCGAAAATACGACTGATAAGATATCCAAGTCCAAATACAAGGATTAAACCGCCGAAGAGTTCTAATATCAATAAAAAGGATTTCATTTTTTCAGGAATTAGAGATTTCAGGTTTTAAAAGAGAACAGCTTTAGAAATCCGGGATTCAGGGCAAAAATTGTGCCTCCGGCATGATACTCCCGGAATTTAATCAGATGGATGGGTTTAGAGAGGTCCAAAAAAATTGCAGCCTTCATATTAATGAAATATTATCGTGTAAAATTGTACCATTACTTATAAACATTTTGTAATGATTAACCTTTGATACATAAAGATTTTATAAAGATGCTTTAAGCTAATATCTGAAAGCATGGCCCTGGCAGGCATGCGCGTCAACTTTAAGATCGCTCATGCCTGGCAGGGCCGGATCGGGTAATATTATTGGTGGATTATGAGTGGTTGCCTGAGTTATATTATATAAAGAAAAATCCCGGACTTTTGTCCGGGATTTACTTTTTCAAATATTAAATACTATTTTGGAATTCAATCTTTTATGAACGCCTAATTATCACCTCCATCAACAGGATTAATCAATGCATATCCGATAACATATATGTTCCCTGAAGCGGTTACTGAGTAGGTGTCTGTTGTAGCTGACCCCAATGATGTATGTATATAAGGATACATGGCAGGATCTATTGTAAAATCTGCACCAACTTTGGGAAGTATTTCATTACCGGCATATAACGCAGTTTCACTCATTGTAAAGCCGGGAAGAAGTGTAAAGGTAGCTGTTGTCGTACCACCAAAATGTTGAATGGCTATATCACCAACTTTTGTAGCGTTGGCCACATCGCAGCCTCCGGCGTTGATGAAAAGCTCATATCTTGAAGTGAATCCTTCAGTTTCCGGCAGAGCTCCGTTAGTCCATCCCCACTGAGTAAAATCAGCACCAGCAGTTCCATCCAGATCCAAACCTAAGAAACAATGTACCATAGGTTCATAAGTTTTGCGTGCAAAAGCAACTATACCTTCAGGTTTTTCTTCATCAGGCTCTTCAACAAGCAATTCTCTCAGAGCAATATTACACCCGTTTGCATCTGTGATTGTAACTGAATATAACCCCGGGCCCAGGTCGCTTAAGTCCTCTGTAGTTGCATCATTATTCCATAAAAAAGAATAAGGGGGAGTGCCACCGGTTACTGTAACATCAATAGCACCATCATGGGCTCCAAATGCCGAAATGTCAGTCACTACATGGAGTGCTGAAATTCCTTCTGATGGTTGCAGAACAATAATATCGTCAACAATAGCGACACACTGATTGGCATCAGTAACAGTAACTGAATAATTGCCAGCTGGTATGTCAGCCAGGTCTTCTGTTGTTGCACCATTACTCCATAAATAATTTAATGGAGCTGTTCCATCCGCAACGGTAAGATCAATGGTACCGGTACTGGCTCCGTAACATTTAACATCATCAGCAACCGCAGATGCACTTATTTTACATTCTTCTTCAGGTGGCTCACAACATTCTACAGTATATGCTATGTTACCATACCATGCACCATTTTCCGGGTCTGGCACTATAGTTCCACCAAAGGCGGTCTCAGTATCAACTGTTGCATGGGCTTGAAGCCAGATTGATGAACCACACAGTAATGTTTCACTCAGAGGTATAGTAAATGTATAGGTAGTAGTACCATCAGGAAGAATCCCGCTTTTAAAGGGAGCCTGGCCAGGCGCAAGACGCTCTGCAGGTTCATAATCAAGGACATACAAGTGAACTTCTGAAAGATCCCAATCTCCTGTAGTGTTATAAGTTACATAAATGAAATTCAGATCATTAGCCACAACAACAGTGCCAATATCGGTTGTTTTGCCGGCAAGAAGTGTGAATGTCCTGGAATGACAGGTGTCTGATATTCCTTTAATATCAGCCTGGATAGAAGCTGCGGGGTTTTTAAGGGCTACAGCAATAGCTTCAATAGGGTCGTTGCTCAGAAGACTGAGCTCATCACCATTTTCAGGTTTGGAACAGCTTACTAAGGCTGCCAAAATTAATAGTATTCCGATAAACCATTTTTTCATTTTCATTTCCATTTTGTTTTACGTTTTTATAAATTTATTTGTGCATTATCCGAGACAGAATTTATACTGATACAAAAATCCATTTTCACATAACTTCCCGCATATTTCTTTTGCAATTCTTCTACGTCTTATAAGAATTGTTCCTGCTTCTTCAGATGAAATCCGGGAAAGTGTTTCCATGATTTGTGAGTTTATAACCGATGTAAAAATAGTGATGAAAGATATTACCGTCAAGCTCGAAATGGCCAATTGGTGGGATAATAAGATCATTTTACAGATGGTTTGTCAGGTAAAAACAGGAGTTGACAGACAGGGGAAAGCGGATTGACAGGCAAAAGGATGTTATTCGTCAAAATCGACATGAAATTTACCGGGAAACTGCCCAAAATTTGTAACAAAAGCCAAAGAATAAACTATAATATTGATTATCTGAACCATATAAAGACAGTCAAATCAAATATTAAAAACCACGATTTTGATAAATGGATTATTAATTGGGATGATGGCTCACTTCGACTCACTTCGGCTTCGCTCAGTGAGCGCTCAGTGAGCGGTCTGCTACTCAGCCGCTCACTTCGAAGTTAGCTTCTTCAGGTGCAGTCAAAGCTCACTGAGCGGAGTCGAAGTGAGCTTCTTCAGGTACAGTCAAAGCTCACTGAGCGTCTGCAGTATCGCTCACTGAGCGTCTGCAGTATCGCTCACTGAGCGGAGTCGAAGTGAGCGGTTTCAGGCACAGTCAAAGCTCACTGAGCGTCTGCAGTATCGCTCACTGAGCGAAGCCGAAGTGAGCGGCTCTATCGAAGTGAGCTCTTTGTGCTATTCTTACATTCTGCCAGTTCATGCAACTTATTGGTCTCACCTCTTATCAGCGCTTCCTTTTTCTTCCTGCTCCACCCCTGTATTTGCTTTTCCCGGTAGAATGCTTTATCAATCCGGTCAAATTCCTCGTAATAGATCAGCTGTACAGGCAAATGCTTCCTCGTAAAGTTGGCTCCTTCACCGTTGGAGTGCTGTGCCAGCCTTCGTTCCAAATCAATTGTGCTGCCGGTATAGTACTGGCCATTGGAACACAGTAGTATGTATAAATAGCCTTTCATGGTCCTGGTCGGCTCACTTCGGCTCACTTCGGCTCACTTCGGCTCACTTCGGCTCACTTCGGCTCACTTCGGCTCACTTCGGTTTCGCTCAGTGAGCGCTCAGTGAGCGGTTTCAGCACAGTCAAAGCTCACTGAGCGTCTGCAGTATCGCTCACTGAGCGAAGTCGAAGTGAGCTTCTTCAGGTTCAATCAAAGCTCACTGAGCGAAGTCGAAGTGAGCGGTTAGAAGTGAGCAGTTCGAAGTGAGCGTTCAGAATTATCTGAAAGTTAAATATTTTCTCCGGAAAAATAATGGATCCTGAAATTACAAATGCCTTTTTTTCGACCGGAGAATATTATCTAACCTGCAATTACAAGAATATAATCTATAAAAATCACAATTACAGATAGATAAAAGAATGTGACAAGACTTTTAATTTTAGAACGATTTTTTATTTGCTGTTTGGATTAAAACATTATTCGTTATATTCGGCCTCTTAACCTTATTAATAAAATAAAAATCAGCACTTCAATTATGTTACTCCACCAGCAATTTGTTCGTACGGCAAAGAAACAGGCCAGTAAGTTAGCCGTTATTGATAAGGCAACCGGAAAGAACGTTACTTATTCCAGGGCTTTGATCGGAGCTCTCATCCTGGGTTCCAAATTCAATAAGTATGATAAGGGGTTTATTGGTATAATGATCCCTACTTCCGCCGGTTGTGCACTCGCCACAGTCGGAGCGCTGATGAGCGGAAGGACACCTGTGATGATAAACTATTCAACAGGGGCTGAGACGAATGCAAAGTACGCCCAGAGAAAATGCAAATTCAAAACTATCATTACTTCAAAAGCATTACTTGAAAAGATCAACTGTCCCGTATCCGAGGGTATGGTAATGATCGAGGATTTAATGGCGGGTGTTACCACCGGAGATAAGCTTAAAGCCGCACTGATATCCAAACTTCCTGTCAGCATAATTTTTAAGACTATTCATAAAGGAGATGAAGATGACACGGCTGCAATATTATTTACAAGCGGGAGTGAAAAAGATCCGAAAGCTGTCCAGCTGACTCACCGTAATATCGCCTCAAATATTGAAAGTTTTGGTTCTTATGTAAAAATCAGTGAATCAGATATTATATTAGCAAACCTGGTCTTCTTTCATGTTTTTGGCTTAACAGCAAACCTCTGGGTTTCATTCTATTATGGAATGACAATGGTTTCCTTTGCCAATCCTCTTGATTTTCAGACGATCAGCAGGATTGCACGTGATGAGAAGCCCACCATAATGGTTGGCACTCCAAGTTTCTTCTGGGGGTATCTTAATAAATCGGATCCAGGTGATTTCAAATCGTTAAGGTTAATGGTCGCCGGAGCCGATAAATGCCCTGATGCGCTGAGGGATGGATTTATGAAGAAACATGGGGTCACCTTGCTCGAGGGTTATGGCGCCACTGAAACATCACCCGTAATATCTGTAAACTCGGCCGAGTTTAACCGGCCGGGTAGTACTGGTAAGGTTATTCCCAATGTCCAGGTCAGGATCGAGAATTTTGAAACCGGTGAAATCTGCAAAACCGGGGAGGTCGGTAAGATATTTGTAAAAAGCGACTCCGTAATGAAAGGGTATTATGATGATCCTGACCTCACTGCTGAAGTTTTGGTCGACGGCTGGTATAATACCGGCGATATGGGGTTCTTCGATGCAGATGGCTATCTCTGGCATGCAGGTCGTTTCAAAAGATTCGCAAAGGTTGGAGGAGAAATGATCTCCCTTGTTAAAGTTGAGAACATACTGGAGAAATTGCTTCCTGAAGGAGTCTCCTGTTGCGTTGTTGAGATACCGGATGATAAAAAGGGATCATATATCGTGGCAACAGTCTCTGCAGAGGTAAACAAGACTGAAATACTCAGGAAGATGTTAAAAGAATTGCCGATCATTGCTCTTCCAAGGCAATTCATAATTATAAAGGAGTTGCCGATGATGAGCACAGGGAAAATTGATTTCCGCAGTGTTACAAGAATGGTCAGGGAAATATTGAGCGCTCCCAACTCTGGCCTATAGACTGAAAAACATCATGGTTTTTTTAGAAGAAGTTCCGAAGCATAATTTACCTGTTCCGGATCGCCCAGTACATATGCAATATCATCGCTTTTAAAAACTGTCTCCGGTACGGGATGCTCAAGAATTTCATGATTTCTTTCAATAGCCAGAAGTGTCACCCCGGTCCTTTTACGGAGATCAATATCAATTGGCGATTTACCCTCAGCGGGAGAGTCTGATTCAACTCTTATTGCGGATATCTTAATGTGCGAAAAGTCATCCAGAATCGACGGCTGGTTAATAAGATCCCTTTCAGTGAATACCCCCAGGTTGGTGTTCCTGATATGCGTTATTATGCGGTTGATCTCCTTCTGAGGCACGAGCCATCTGAAAAGAACGATGTTCAGCAAGTCAACTGCTATTTCGAATTTCTCCGGAAGCACCTGGTCCGCCCCGATCTTATAAAGCTGTCCGATATTCTGTATAAGGGGCGACCTTACTATTATAAAAACGTTTTTATTTATTTTTCTTACCTTTTCAATTATTGACATTGAGGGAATTATGCTTCCTACGGAGATCACAACAATGTCGGCCTTATCGACATGTGCTTTTTTTAAGACGGGTTCATTAACTGCATCACCATAAACTACAAGATCCCCCCCCTTCATTTTTTCCCTCGATATTGCAGGGTCAAATACAATTGAGATATGGCGGATGTTATTATATTTAGCCATCACCGAAAGTTTGAGGGCGCTTGCATCCTTGCCAATAATAACAAGGTGATTTTTAAATTCAGGAATTTCAGGTTCCGGAAGAGGGAACAGACCGTCAATCAGAAATTTTGGGAGAGGTAATTTTAACAGACTTCTGGTAATCGGCGCTGAAACATAAATCAGAAAAGGTGTCATCGCCATAGTTATAACAGCGACTGCAAGAAATAACTGGTAAAGGAAATCGGAAAGGATGAAATTGTCAAAGCCCAGCTTGGCAAGGATAAATGAGAACTCTCCGACCTGACTTAACGATAGCCCTATAAGGACCGTCCCCTGAAAAGTGTGTCCCAGTATAAATCCTGTTCCTCCCGCAATCAGGGCTTTCAATACCAGAACCATCAGCACACTTAAGATAACTATCTGAAAATTTTCAACAACAAATGATAAATCCAGCAGCATTCCTATCGAAACGAAGAAGAAGCTGGTGAAAATATCCTTGAATGGGAGAAAATCGCCAAAGGCATTGTGACTGTATTCGGAATCGGAGATCATTAACCCGGCAAGAAAAGCTCCGATTGCAAGCGACATCCCCATTTTTGATGTTAACAACGCAACGGCAAAGCAGATCAGGAAAATGCTCATAAGGAAAAGCTCCTGGTTTTTAGTCATGGCGATAAGGTGGAGCAGCCTTGGTATCAGCCATCTGTTTCCGATATAAACCAACCCGATAATAATCACAACCTTAACGACTAGTATCAATAATTCCCTTGTAAGATCGAGCGAGCTGTCTGACAGAATATTTGTGAAAAGTAAAAGAGGGACCAGTAAAAGGTCCTGAAATATTAAAATGCCGACGACAGTGCGCCCGTAATTAGAAGTTATTTCCGATCGGTCCTGAAGGAGTTTCAACACCAGGGCTGAACTGCTCAATGCTGCAAGAAAACTTATGAAGAGGCCTCCCTTAATACTCATCCCGTAAAATCGGGTTGCTATAAAGAAAGCTCCGGCAGTAAGGGTCACCTGCATAAATCCTCCGAAAAAAACTATTTTACGTATTTTCAACAGGTGCTTTAAGGAGAACTCCAATCCGATTGTAAAAAGCAACAGAACAACCCCGATCTCAGCCATCAGCTCTATTTCATGCCCGGCGCCTACCAGGGAAAGCAGGTGCGGACCCGCAATTATACCCGTAAGGAGATACCCGATGACAGTAGGTACCTTAATCCTTGTAAAGATCAGGTTTACAAGGGTTGAGAGTGCAAAAATTATTACAATGTCTTTTAAAATATCTATGTTCATTTCAAATCAGGTTTATTTACCCTAAGGGCAGATTTTTCACATGTGTTATCTGGCAAAGATCTGCCCCACCATTTGCTGATCACTCTTATCTTTTTTTGAAAGTTATCGGTTTTAATGCTTTAAATAAATAGATTTACCCTAAAAATACGGAAATGTTGAAAAAATATCCCGAAAAATTGATTTTTAAGGTTCTTGCCGTGGTATTGTTGGTTGCCGGCAGTTCCTGTAATTCTGATAACGTCGTAAAAAAGCAAGGCCCTTCTGCCGCGGAATGGTTACATCGGAATCAGCAGGGAAAATCCTGCCTATTTCTGCTTTTCAGACGGCACTCCCTATATCCCGGTCGGGTTAAATATGATAAGTCCCGGAGGCCGGTATAAGGATAACGCTGATTCTTCGCTTTATGATTTCGGGCTCTGGATGAAAAAGCTCTCCGATAATGGTGGAAATTATCTGAGGGTGTGGCTCAGCTCCCCATTCTGGGATATTGAAGATGAGCATGCAGGTGAATTCCGGGAAGAAAAGGCCAGGAGGATCGACAGTTTAATTAAAATGGCCGGAAAATACGATCTCAGGATAAAAATGACCCTTGAGCATTTCCGCAGCCTGACAAATGAAGAAAATCCACAGCCCTGGGCCACCAGATCCGTTTATCATACTTCAAAGGGAGGACCACTCGACAGCATAAGGCAGTATCTGACTTCGCCGGAGGGTCATCGGCTATTCCTTGACAAAGTGGATTTTTATTCCAGACGTTATGGGAGCGATACGCTGTTTTTTGGATGGGAATTGTGGAACGAAATGAATGCGATGAAAGGACCTGAAGACAGCATCTTTTTCGACTGGAATGAGAAGATGCTCAATGCGGTTAAAGAGCGTTTCCCTGAAAACCTTGTAATGCAAAGCCTCGGAAGCTTTGATAACGAAAAGGTAAGGCCGTTGTACAAGGAGATGATGCTGATGCAGGGAAACGAGGTTGCACAGGTCCACCGTTATCTTGATCTGGGCGCTGCTATGGAGACCTGTCATATGCCAATGGATATTATCTGTTCGTCAGCCGTTGAGGAACTGAGATCTTACAATACCGGGAAGCCGGTGATCCTTGCAGAAACAGGGGCTGTTGAGCCCAGCCATTCAGGTCCGAGCAGATACTATCCTGTCGACACCGCCGGCATTATTTTGCACGATATTCTTTTTGCTCCTTTCTTTTCAGGGGCGGCAGGAGCAGGTATGAGCTGGCACTGGGATTCTTATGTTGACAAAAACAACCTGTGGTATCATTTTAACCGGTTCAATGAAGCGATCAGGGGTGTCAATCCGATTGAAGAGGGATTTGTCCCCTCCGGATATGAAACAGAAGATTGCAGGATATATCAGCTTACCGGTAAAAAAACCATCCTTATATGGCTTCGGGATAAACAGAATAACTGGCAGTCAGAACTCAGGGACGGAACTCCTCCGGCGACAGTCGGCCCCATTAATCTTGACCTGAAGAAATCCGGAGTCAATAAGCCAGCAAGCAGGATTGAGATCTATGACCCCTGGAAAAATAAACGGAGCATTGCAAAAGAAACAGATCTGAAGGTTTTGCTTCCCGATTTTAAAAGATCGCTGGTTGTCAGGATTGAAAAGTAATGGAAAACAACCTGCAACCTGCAACCTGCAACCTGCAGTGAAAATCCTAAAAGGTCAATGCTCCGAGGGAGTTAATTAATTTGCTGAAAGATTGTTCTGAACTAATTCAATTCCCTCTTTTTTACCCAGGTTTCTGCTGTATTTCTTTTCACCGGCGTTATTCCAGTGTTCCATAACTCCGAGACTTTTTACCCGGGTGTTGTTCCTCTGGGGATCGTATTTAGTTTTTGAAGGCGGATTATCGGCCATCGCTGCCTCAATCAGGTACTGGTCGCTGAATGCCATATCGGGGGCATCGGGCCATTCAGAACGAAGGAAATCAAGAGCTACGGCATCAACTGCCACAGGGTCCTGTGATGCAAGCAGGCTGCATGCCCAGTCGTTGTTGAACGGAGACATCTTCCATTTTGGGGCAGGGACCCCGTTTACAAGCCTGGCCCCGTAGATGCCATCGATCAGGAACAACATTGTTTTTCCACCCAGATCCTTATGTGCCATAAAGTCGACAAAAGTGAGATACTGGGATTTTCCTTCCCGGTTTGGATTGAAATTATTGTGGGCATTTTTCCTCCAGTCGTTGTAAATACTGGTGACTCCGTAATAATTCTTTCCACAAAGAGTAACACCCTGCCCGACGTGTCCTTTTAACAGCGCCATATTTATAAGATAGTCAGCTTCAACCGCACAGGCTGCAAGTCCGGTGGCAAGCTTTCCGTTGTCTTCTGAATAGGGGATTGCATTATCAACATACGTCGATTTCACACGTCCGTCGCCTCCCACATTGTCTACAAAAACAACGTCAGGAAAAACAGCGTGACATTTATTAAAAATATTATCAGTGATGAAACGGCTGGCGTCGAAAATAGTAATGTTTTTCTGGGGGACACCGGCTTCATTGACAAGGCTCTTCAGCAGTGACAACACCATCTGCGGTGTTGCATTGATCTCTTCCGAATCCTTATGCGCGTAGGTGTTGTTTGTGTTAATCTTAACAGCAATTTTCTGATCAGACTGGTATTCCAATTCCTTTCTGTTCTGCCCGGCATTGAAGTATTTAAAAAGAGCAATCCATGCCTTCTTTTCAGTTTTTTCACCTGTAAGGGAAATCAGCGACTGGTTCATCATTTTATCGGATCCGGATTGAGATACAACATTTTCGTCCCACCAGTTACCTGTCTTACCATCCCATGTGGCAACACCCGGATTGTGAACCCAGACAACCCGTCCGGGAAATATCCCCTTTGCAGCTCCCACAGGCTGATTTGGCATTATCACCCATTCGGCAGGACTTTTTGCATAGGCATTCTCCGTCCTCTGGCTAAGGAAAACTATTGAACCGGCAAATGCAACCACGAGGAACAAAATCCCGTACCTGTAATTCAGTTGTTTGAAACTTAGCCTTGCTTTTCTGTATGCCGCAATAGTGCCAAACAGGGTAAGGAGGTAAATAACAAATCCCGACATTACCGGGGCTGCCACGCGCATGCACGGATAGGTTGCCCTCTGGGGTTTGGGTATTACCCGAACCAGAAACCAGACAGTTGATGCTATACCCATTGCAATAAAGGAAATTTTCATCCAGGAAGCCTTCTTAATGCGGCTCACAAAATTCAGGAGACTGTTCGTAATGTATTTCATGATTACTGATAATTAGGCAGATATTTTAAAATTGTTGAGGAAAAGAAGATAGTCGTGAAATTAATTTCAAATATAGGATTTGCGCTGATAACTGTTTTATCCGGGGGAATTAAATTTTTACTGCAATTAATAGGTGATGAGAAATACGGATATTAAATTTAAAGATACATTTTATTCTGCTTGATCATGCTTTTTTGAGTTTTGATCCGCAACCCAAAGTTCATCAGGATCATGAAAAATCAGAGTTTTATGACGTCCGGAATACTGTTTACATTGAATTATTGATTGAAAATGCATCATTTCGGGCTAAATTTGTCAACCTGATTTATTCATTTGTCAAAATCTGAGATTGCCGGTCATCAGGCATATAATTCAATCCATAATTCTGATAATCATATTATTCAGCTATTTGAGGCATACGAAAAGGATGACATTCATACCCTTGCCTGTAAATTCTTTCCCATTTTTGACGAGTTAACTTAATCCTTGTGTCAGAGGTTGATATTAATAAATATAAGGAAGGATTCTGGGGATAAAAATGGCTGAAGGACACTCAGTTTCCCCACTGGCTGGGCTATAGCCTATTGACACGCATCTCCCTTTGCACTTATTTTACGTATAGAAATCAGTAATCAGAAATTACAAAAAAAGGATAAATGAAAACTTTATACAAAATCTCATCACAGGAAACCGGAACTGTTTTATTAAAAAGAAGAAAAATTGCAAAAGCTTTACGCTGGTGGTTACGTGAAAATGGTTTTACATATAAGTATATGTTTTTTGTAAATTAGATAAGAAAAGGTTAGAATTAGGTTTGTTGTGCTCTCCCGGATTTAATCCGGCTCGTGTTAAAAGAGAAGAATCGGGGTAAATTCTTCTCTTTTTTATATATCAAACCTGAACTGGATGCGAATTCCAAAATCAGAGACATTTGGATTTTCAAGATAGGTTAAACGTTTGACCAGATCGACCCTGAAAATCCTCAGGATATTTGAGAGCCCAAGGCTGGCTTCAATATAAGGCTTACCCTCAAAGGTATAGGTGAGCGGAACCAGGTCGTCCCCAACCGGGAATTTAAACAGACCTTCATTCAAATCAGGATTATTAGCATCCCTGAGTCCTCCATAAAGAGCTTTAAAAGTAATTATCTCCCTGAATTTAAGCTTTTTAATGAGGGGGATCTTATTGAGGATAAATCCATTAAAACTATGATCAATATTGATTGACACATACTGGTCGCTCACGAATTCGAGAAAATTCATGAGATTATATGCATTTTTCTGGTAGGAATATGTCTGGTTTGCGCGGTGAATAAACATTAAAGGATAGGGCACAGTACCGAATATTTTACCTGCCTCCAGAGAGATGTCTGTATAACCCAGTATTGAAACATAATATCTTCTGCTGGTATTGAACTGAAGTCTCAGATAATTAAAATCATTGCGGATCAATTCAGACCCCGCAGACACTTTCAACTGCATTACAGGATACCTGTTGGGAAACGGATCCCTGTATAGTTTACCCTGATAGAATGATTCATTGGGAGCATATCGAAGATTAAGAAATGCCTCGGAGATATCAATACTATTTACTTCAGCCCCGGTGACAGATAGTCAGATGTAAAGTGAAGGTTTCCCCCTGCTTTCTGCCGGGTAAAATTATAGCCTGCCAGGTATGAGAAGTGATTTTCAAATTCATTGAGGTATTCAAATTTTAAGGTATTGTTTATCAATATTTTATCATCTATACCCCTTTTAAAGGACAGGAAAAAATTATCCCCCTGTGAAAACTGAAGCTCCTGTCCCGGTATCCTCGTATCATTCTGATAACTTAGTCTGAGTGATTTCACGGGAAATTGATAGATTGTCCGGGGTGTTAAGGAGTACGTGATACCGGCATTGTATTTAAATAACCTGTCGGCCAGCCCGTAAGCGGCATAGCCATCAAAGGTTATTTTTTTACTGAAGCTGGTTGTTGTTCTGCCTCCAAACCGGAATCTTGATCCTTCAATCGTGTTAAAACTGTAAAAATTGCTTACAGGTCCAAGTTCAACTTTACCAAGATCCAAAAACTCCGTTGTAAGAAGCATCACGATATTCATCTTTCGTTTGAAAGACGGGATCTTTTTAATGCTGTCGATAGTTGTGTATAAGCCTCTTTCCGATTTTGAAAGGGGTATTGGACGGTTGGCCTCCCAATAGCCCGAAGCAACAGTTGCCGGGTCAATTCTGTCAATTGTCAGAGGCCCCCTAAAAACCTTATCATCTATTGGCTCATTGATCCTATAATCGCTGTAGGTTATAGTGCGTTGACCGTACAGACCAAGTGAGTTTTTCACCACTCCCGCATCTATCGAGATCTCTTCCCTTGAAAGTAGCCACTGATTCTCACCGAACTGTTCAAAATCCTGGGTGACACTGATATCCTGGATCCAGTCAATATTAATTTCCCTGTTTATCCCCATATCGATTTTCCTGATTGCATAACTGCTGTCCAGGGTAACGTAAAGGTTCCCGTGAAAGAGAAAATCAGCTTTGTTCCTGGGCTCAAAAAACAACTTTATGCATTTGATATTTTTTACAGTCAGGGTATCGAGGATATAATACCTGTAGAAAGCAGGCGCTGTGCCTGCAATCGGGCTTAAAAACTTGTTGGTAAGAAACAGGCTCTCATTATCATAAATATTAATATCCTGGTACAGGTAATTAAGGTTTGCACTTACTCCTTTATTATCAAGATATTCACCAAGATTTATTGTTTTTTCGGCCCTTACGATCTCTTTGGTCCCTTCAGGTTCCTTTCTGAAATAATGATCAGAAATTACTTCTCTTATGAAAACGGGAAGAACATCATTACCGATCCGTTTTGTAGTATCCATATTTTCAAATATAAAACGGAAGTCCCTGAAGACCTTTGATTGTTTAAAGTTCTCCTTAATATTGCTCAGCGCGAACTGGATCTTTTCGTACTTATTGTATTTCAGAAAACTATAAGATTCTCTTCTGTTAAGTTCTTTATTTCTGATGACATTTTCAATCAATTCAACTGCAGGATTACCCTTGTTTTTATAATTCTTTCTTGCAGGCTTTATTGTCACCTCGCTAAGCGTAATTGATGATAATTTCAGGCTGATGTTAATAGTCTGGTCTGTTCCGGTCTTTATACTGCGTGTTTCAGTCTGATAACCCAGGAATGTGTACTGGATTTCACCTGCTGAAACTGTCGTTTCAATCCTGTAGTTACCCTCATTGTCTGTACTGGTACCAGTGGTGGTTCCTTTCAGCAGGACCGAGACCCAGGGAATTGCTTCACCTGTACCTGCATCAGTCACCTTGCCTTTGATTATTGTTTTTTGAGATACCTGGGAATAAATATCGGGACCTGTTCCCAGGAGCAGGG
The DNA here is from genome assembly GCA_963806555.1 of uncultured Bacteroidales bacterium. GTDB lineage: Bacteria > Bacteroidota > Bacteroidia > Bacteroidales > VadinHA17 > LD21. The sequence goes on from CAWDYR010000023.1 coordinate 45,034, forward strand.
ATATTAATAGGAGGAGAGAATATTCTTTTAATTGACTTTTCATTTAATGAATGGTGCCAAGTTTTTCCCCTTGTGTAATACGGATTTTTGATTACAGATCAAATCCCAAATCATAAATCCGAAATCCGAAATCCGAAATCTACCGGCATAGTCCGCCATAAAATTGAACAAAATTCCTGTCAAATCAAAAAGTGCCTTAAAAAGACATTTAATCGTTATTTGATGACCCGGTATCTGCTTCCCATTTAAAAGTTATTTTTAAATTTGGTGCTTAATAAAAAACTAACCATGATGAAAAAATCGATTTTAATCCTGACGCTTGCCCTGTTTTTTCTTGTAACTGTTAATGCCCAGGACTACAAAACCGGAATTGGGTTCAGAGGAGGCCTTACCAATGGACTGACAGTAAAACATTTTCTTAGCGGGAGAACAGCAATTGAAGGCTTGCTGGCGTCGAGATGGAGAGGATTTGAAATTACAGGACTTTATGAAATTCATAACCAGGCTTTTGATGTGGAAAGACTTAACTGGTATTACGGCTTCGGAGGCCATATCGGTTTCTGGAATGGTGATTACACCTACAGATACTGGGGAGATGAAGGAGTAACCTATACTCTGGTTGGAATTGATGGTATACTGGGTATAGAATATAATTTCAAAGAAGTCCCGATCAATCTTGGCCTCGACTGGAAACCGGCTTTTAATATTATTGGTTATTCCGGGTTCTGGGGTGATGGGGGAGCCCTCTCTATAAGGTTTATTTTCTGATCCTTTGTTTTTTATAAAAGACAATTTTTTTCCTTAATACTCCGGCTCTCGAGAGTAAACCATTTATTATTAAATAAATATACGTATTAAAAGACATATTATTTTTAAAAGAAAGCAGTATTAAAAGACATATTATTTTCAAACCACAGAGCCCGCCTTCGCCAGAAATCAATCAATATTTTTAAAGAATAAAGTGGCTACGGCGGGTGAAAGAATCACAAGGTCCACAGAGCCTTGCTGAATAGTCAATAAATTCAATCTGGTTTTTAATCTGCGAAAACCTGCCTACCGGCAGGCAGGTCTGCGCGATCTGCGGGAAAACGAAGAAGACCGAAGACCGAAGACCGAAGACCGAAGTCCGAAGACCGAAGACCGAGGTCAGTAAAGGGACGGGGGTGAGTTCGTGATGAGAAAACATTGTCTTTGATTTTTCTTTTACTTTAATTCAAATAAACCTCTTCCAATTCCTTCGTATTTATTATTTTTAGATTGAAATGTAAACCTCAACCTAATCTTAAATAATATGAAAAGAATCCTGACAATTGTAATTCTTGTTTGTTTGTTGCCTTTAACGGCATTTTCACAGAACAAATTTAACGGGCTCGATATGAATATGGGCAATCTGTACAGGTTATCCGATGCAAAAACCCGTTCAATAAGTCCGGAGAATTTTACAGGTGAAAAAGGCAAAGGCAGGTATGGCAGATCCTGCAGATAAGGATAAGCCCAATGCTGCAAATGCTTTCAATGCCGCCCGCGATCTTGGACAGGGATGGAAAGTAAATCCATATGTCAGCATAAAACCAGGTGAAACATTTACAATGGCTGTGATTGATGGCCCGGGTGCAATTCAGCATATCTGGATGACACCTACCGGTAAATGGCGTTATTCAATTTTACGGATTTACTGGGATGACGAAACTGAACCTTCAGTTGAATGTCCGGTCGGGGATTTCTTTGGAATGGGATGGAACCAGTATGCCCCGCTTGTTTCTTCCGCAGTATGCGTAAATCCGGGAAGCGCTTTTAACTGTTACTGGGTAATGCCTTTCAGGAAAAAATGCAGGATCACAATGGAAAACATCAGCGATGCTGATCCGATGACTCTTTATTTACCAGGTTGACTATACTCTTACTGACGTTCCTGATGATGCAGCTTATTTTCATGCCCAGTTCCGCCGTCTGAATCCAAATGTGACTTCAGACTATACGATCGTTGACGGAATAAAGGGAAGAGGACAGTATGTCGGTGTTTACCTGGCCTGGGGTGTAAACAACAATGGATGGTGGGGAGAAGGTGAAATAAAATTCTTTATTGACGGCGATACCAAATTCCCGACAATCTGCGGAACAGGAACAGAGGACTATTTCTGCGGTTCGTATGATTTTGACACCCGCAAGAAGAATGATGCCGGCGTGGAAGAAGTTAACTATACTGAATTCTGCACTCCCTATTCCGGACTGCATCAGGTGATAAGGGGCGATGGACATTATAATGTCATGCAGCGTTTTGGATTGTACAGGTGGCATATAATGGATCCGGTAAGATTTGAAAAAGATCTGAAGATAACTATTCAGGATCTTGGATGGCGACAGGGCGGAAGGTACCTTCCACAAAAATCGGATATTGCTTCTGTTTGTTTCTGGTATCAGACTGATCCTCATTCAAAATTTCCGAAATTACCTGCATGGCAGGAACTTGAAGTATATTGAACTAATTTATATAAACAAATATGGAAAATATTAAAAAACCCAACGCCGGGCAAAATGAGGGAATTGACCGCCGGAGTTTCATCTCAAAGAGTACCCTTGCTGCAATCGGAACCATCGGAGCATCAAATTTAATAGCTTCATGTTCCCGGGAACCCCAAAGAAAAGAAATTAAGCTTCCGGCCCTGCTGACTAAGGCTCCTGACGGCCCATTGCTGAAAGCCGGCCTTATAGGTTGCGGAGGAAGAGGCACAGGCGCCGCGGCTAATTACCTTGATGCAGGTCCCAACCTGCAGATAACTGCACTGGGAGATGTATTTCAGGATAAGCTGGATCAGTGCCGCGCTCAGCTGAAACTGGAGAAGAACGTGGAAATAGCTGATGATAAATGTTTTATCGGATTTGATGCTTTTGAAAAGGTGATCGACTCGGGGGTTGATGTCGTATTGCTCTGCACACCTCCCCATTTCCGACCAGCTCATGTAGAGGCAGCAGTCAACGCAGGAAAGCATATTTTCATGGAAAAGCCGATTGCCGTCGACCCTGTGGGCGCAAGAAGGGTAATGGTTGCCTCCAAAAGAGCCCAGGAAAAAGGTCTTTGCATGATCAGCGGTACCATCAGGCGCGTACAGAAGGATTTTATGGAAACCTGGCGGAGAGTCGCAAACGGTGAAATAGGTGATATTGTAAGCGCTCATATTACAAGGAACGGAGGTTCACTGTGGGTGATACAGAGACAGCCAGGATGGACCGACATGGAGTACATGCTTCGTAACTGGGCCAACTTCTGCTGGTTATCTGGCGATCATATAGTGGAACAGTTTATTCACGAGATTGATGTCATGAACTGGTACCTGGGTAAAAATCCTGTAAAGGCTATGGCATGGGGCGGCCGTCAGAGAAGGGTCACGGGCGACCAGTATGATTTCTTCAGCGTTGAATATATTTACGATAACGGCATGCATACTCATTGTGCAGCCAGGCAAATCACCGGCTGCAGCAACCTGACCGAACAATTTATCGTGGGCACAAAAGGATTTGCCAATGCAAAGGGGATGCTCTATAACCTGAAAGGAGAGGAGATCTGGAAATATCCGGTTCCCGAAGAAGGGTCGACCGATGAGACCTGGAAGGTTACCGATCCGTATGTTCAGGAACATATCAATCTCGTAACAGGTATAAGAACCGGTAATACGGTTAACGATGCTGAAGCTCAGGTCAACTCCACCCTGATCACAATTATGGGACGTATGTCGGCTTACACCGGCAAGGATGTTACCTGGGATGAGGTTCTGAATTCTGACCTCTACCTCGGCCCCAAAACCTACGCCTTCGGACCTGTCCCGGGGATACCCGAAACCCCTCCTGTAATCGGCGCTGAGCCCAAACTTAATAAATAGTTGCTGCTCAGCATCCGCGTTAAATATATTCGTCTGTTAATTAAATAACAATAAACATGGACAGAAGACAATTCGCAAAGAAAACAGTAATGGCATCCGCACTTCTTTCATCTGCTTCTATCCCCGGATTTTCGCGTCTTGCAGCAATGCCCGCAAGAAACTATAAGAAAGGTATTATGTGGGGAGGAATCAGCGCGGGGAAAACAATCATGGAAAAATTCCTGGCTGCCAAAGCTGCCGGTTTTGATGGTGTGGAAGCTGACAGCCATCTGAACAGGGATGAAGTTCTTAAAGCCAGTAAATCGACGGGGCTGCCGGTTGCAAGTGTTTGCGATTCTTTACACTGGAAGTTTCTGTTGTCAAGTCCCGACCCCCGGGTCAGGGCTGATGGCGTTGCGGCGCTCAGTGTTGCCCTTGAGGATGCAAGCGCTTACGGGGCTGACACTGTGTTGCTTGTGCCCGGCCGGGTGACTGACACTATCGGCTATGATGAGTGTTGGGACCGTTCAATCGAAGAGATAAAGAAAGCCATACCTCTTGCTGAAAAGCTGAAAGTAAAAATTGCAGTCGAGAATGTTTGGAATAATTTTCTTCTGAGCCCGCTTGAAGCTGTACGTTATATTGATCAGTTTAAGAGTCCGGCAGTCGGAGCCTATTTTGACATCGGCAATATAGTGGCATACGGCTGGCCTGAACAATGGATTAAGATCCTTGGAAAAAGGATTGCTAAAGTCCATATAAAGGAGTATAGCCGTAAAATTGCAGATACCCAGGGAAAGTCGGCCGGATTTAAAGTTAAGCTCAGGGAAGGCGACGTGAACTGGACAGCAGTGATGAATGCCCTTGATGAGGCCGGTTACCAGGGGTGGACAAATATTGAAATGCCGGGAGGTGATACGCCTGAAGGTTTAAAGGATCTCTGCGACAGATTGAAGCTTATACTTGAAAGTTAATCCCTGTTTAAAAGATTTATTTTATTGGTCGCAAAGTCGTTTTTCAGACAGATGGACAATGAGCACGGCTATGTACTTGTGTAAGTTCTTAATTCACAGAGGGATTTTAAGTCCCCTTCAGGTGATTTAGAGGCTGACACAGCGGGATTTTAAGTCCCCTTCAGGGGATTTAGGGGCCGTCATTTATCAAAGTAACACCTATTGAAATGAAGAAAATTACTACACTTTGTCTTTCAGTTGTTGCCGTTTCATGCATGACATTACTATCCTGCTCGCAAAACGATCAGGTCCTGAAAAAGGAGGGTCATGATTTCAACGGTCCCTACTCCGGAAAATATCTCGACAGGATTGCCTTTCCGATCGGCGGAATTGGAGCCGGCATGTTCTGTCTCGAAGGAACCGGAGCCATATCACATATGTCGGTCAGAAACCGTCCCGAGGTCTTTAATGAACCATCGATGTTTGCGGCGATTTCTGTAAGGGGGATGGAAAACGGAGCTCTTGTGATTGAAGGACCCGTACCGGAGTGGAAAAAGTTCGGAATGCCGAATTCAGGCAATGGTTCCGGAGGCGCAACTTATGGGCTTCCCCGTTTTGAAGAAGCAGATTTTATGGTCCGTTTCCCTTTTGCCCATATCAACCTGAAGGATCCTGATTTCCCACTTGAAGTTAAGCTATCAGGCTGGAGCCCCTTTATCCCTACAGATGCAGATAATTCAAGTCTTCCTGCAGGTGCGATCGAATATTCATTCAGAAATACCGGATCTCGATCTGTCGAAGCTGTATTTTCATATAATTCGGTGAATTTCATGAAAAGGAACGGAGGAAAACCATCGATCAGGCCGTTGATGAACGGATTCATACTTTCAGAGGATGGAGTTAAAGACAAACCTGAGACTAAAGGAGACTTTGCAATATTTACAAATGAACCCGGTACCGTTGTAGACCATTGCTGGTTCAGGGGAGGATGGTGGGACCCGCTGACAATGACATGGAATACAATACTTAAAGGAGATACGAGAGAATGTCTGCCTGTGGAAGGAGCAGCCCCGGGAGCCTCTCTATACGTGCCGTTTACCCTTAAACCAGGCGATACGAAAGTTGTCCGCCTGATGATGACCTGGTATGTTCCTGACACCGACCTGAAATATGGACAGGATCCTGAAAATCCTGAGGAGGAAGCCTGCGATGATCCGGACTGTTCCTGTAAAGATCCATTTTATAAGCCCTGGTATTCACGAAAGTTTTCAGGAATTGAAGATATAGCAAACTACTGGAAAACAAATTATGAAGAACTTCGCAGGAAAACAGAGTTGTTCAGCAGTTCTTTTTATTCAATGACCCTTCCTGCCGAAGTCATTGAGGCTGTATCAGCAAACCTGACTATCCTCAAATCACCCACAGTGTTGCGCCAGCCTGACGGAAGGCTATGGAACTGGGAAGGATGCAGCGACAACTCCGGGTGCTGTGCCGGTTCGTGCACTCATGTCTGGAACTATGCACAGGCAATTCCTCACCTTTTCCCGCAGCTTGAACGCACCCTCCGCGAAACGGAGTTCAACCTGAGCCAGGATAAGGAGGGGCATCAGACTTTCAGGTCTGCTTTGCCAGTCCGCCCTGTAGCAACGACTTTTTATGCGGCTTCTGACGGTCAGCTGGGCGGGATCATGAAGGTTTACCGCGACTGGCATATCAGCGGGAACAACGACTGGATGAAGAAGATGTATCCCAGAGTAATTCAAAGCATCGACTATTGCATCAGAACATGGGATCCGCGCAACACCGGCACCCTCGAAGAACCGCATCATAATACCTATGACATTGAGTTCTGGGGACCTGATGGAATGTGTACCTCATTTTATCTCGGAGCTCTCAGGGCGGTCACGGCTATGGGTGACTATCTGGGAGAGGATGTCACCAGATACGAAGCTCTTTATAATAAAGGCAGGCAGGTTATTGAGACAGAGCTGTACGACGGGGAATATTTTATTCAGAAAATTAAATGGGAAGGTCTGAACTCTCCTGACCCTGTAAAAGCCTCAGAGGGTTCATGGAGTTCAGATTATTCAGAAGAAGCCAGGACGCTTCTTCAGAAAGAGGGTCCGAAATACCAGTATGGCACGGGATGCCTTTCGGACGGAGTCCTGGGTGCCTGGATAGGGGAGGTGTGCGGACTTACAGACATTATTGATCCGGTTAAAGTAAAGAGCCACCTTAATTCGGTCTTTAAATATAATTTTAAAGAGGATCTGAACGATCATTCAAATCCCCAGCGTCCTTCCTATGCTTTCGGTAACGATGGCGGGCTGTTGATATGTACATGGCCGAAGGGTGGAATGCTCTCACTTCCATTTGTTTACAGCAATGAAGTATGGACAGGAATTGAATACCAGGTGGCTTCACATTTAATGATGTCGGGTGAGGTGGAAAAGGGGCTGCAGATAGTCCGGACAGCCAGGGACAGATATGACGGCACAGTCAGAAATCCGTATGATGAATATGAATGCGGACACTGGTATGCCAGAGCCCTGTCGAGCTATGGATTGCTGCAGGGACTTACCGGTGTGAGATACGATGCCCTGTCACAAAAGATGTTCATTGATTCCCGTATTGGTGATTTTACAGGTTTTATATCGACAGAAACAGGCTTTGGAAATGTAGGCCTTAAAAACGGGAAGCCGTTTCTGGAAGTCGACTTTGGCGAAATAACCGTTAAGGAATTTGTTACCCCCGGAAAACCGTAGAATCTCAGATAATCATTTTCCTGAATTGCTTACAAATGCAATCTGCTTGCTGTCGGGTGACCATGAGGGAACATTAATGGTTCCCTGACCACCGTAAAGATAAGCGATCACTCTGGCTTCACCGCCATCTGCAGGCATTAGTCTCAACATCACGCGCTTGTATGAGGGATGACCATTTTTTTCAATATCCGCAGGGAATGAGATAAAAGCTATCCACTTCCCGTCAGGAGAAACATGAGGGAACCAGTTTCTGTACTCATCAAAAGTGAGCTGTTCATTTCCTGTTCCGTCCGGTTTCATTCTCCAGAGCTGCATATTGCCCGACTGGCTTCCGTTATAATATATATACTTACCGTCAGGCGAGTATTCACAACCATCGACATGTTCACCCGGATTGAGGTTTGTCAGAGCTACCTCTTTACCTCCCCTGATAGAATTCCTGTAAATATTGTAAATATTCTTTCCTCCCCGCTGGGCTACATAAACAACCTCCTTATTGTTCGGCGCCCAACCATGCCAGTAAGAAGGTGTTTCATCAGTTATCTTCCTGGGATTTCCTCCTTTAAGGGGCAGAATATAAACGGCGGAACCACCTCCCCCTTCAGCCGAACTGCTGACAGCTAATAATTTACCGTTAAATGAGATGCCATGATCGTTATTATTCCTGGTAACAGATCCGGTATTGAGCTGAACAAGTTCCCCTCCCGTAACCGGAATCTTATAGAGTAGACCATCCATATTGAACAGGAGCTGTTTACCGTCAGGCATCCAGTTTGGGGCTTCGAACCTTCCCTGCTTCTCATATATAACCATTCTTTTTCCGTCAAACACATTCATAGTTTCAAGCCTGCACCCAACAACCCCATCCCTTGTCTGATTATAATTCTCACCAACAGGTTTGTCTATCCTTAAATTATAAATATTTGCCTGCTCGGTGACATCAATATTATGTGAACAGACAAAAGGACCGGCCAGGATTTCATCGGGGAGATTAACCATCTCGTACGAGCCGATCGTCTCCAGCAGTTCACCAGGATGTGCGGCTCTCATAAAAATAGTTTTCCCTGCCCGTTCAAGCTGCAGGATCTCATATTTAGAACCGTTTGCAAATATTTCATCTTCCGGATCCAGCATTGCAGCCCCGTCGAAATCCCTCCATTGCAAAACTGTCAGACCATCTCCGTGAAGTACGGCAGAGATATGAGCTGAATTTTCGCCGGTCGAAGCCCGGAGCATCCAGCCGGTTTTCCTGTGGGGATCAGTGCCCTGTCCTTCAAACTTAAAATTTGCTGTTAAGATAAAATCACCCTTTATTTTATTATACAGGTAATGGAATTCATCCCTTTCAAACCAGATATTGTATCCTGACCCCCTTATTGAATAGGATTGATCTGAAGGGTTATACCGGGCTGATCCCGGATTTTTTGGATTACCAATGTCTGCGCCGGACTGAAAGGTACCGGTTGATTTGTCCTGAGCCATTGCAGAATTCACAGCAAAACAGAAGATAAGAAATAATAAATGTCTCATATTTTATATATGTTTTGTACATTAAAGTTAATTAAATTATCAATAGTCTGGTTAAAAGTATGAGGTTTATGCGTAGTGAGACAGGTCTCAGACCTGTCTCACTACGCATAAAAAATGTGCAATCGGTTGCAGAAATAAATTAAATTCATAAATTTGGGAATAGTTCGTCAGGAATCTTATAATTTTAGGCACTTATTTCTTAATGATATTTCTTATTAAATCAAAAAATCAATGGATGATCTTCTGAAGAGAATTGCCCGGTGCGTGGAGACGGGAAAAATTGATAAGAATTCTCCTTATCCGCCGGATATGAAAGGTCAGGATGGTGCCGATGAATTGGCAAAACAAGCTCTTGATACTGGAATCAGACCGGATGAGATTCTGGAGAATGCCCTGATCCCTGCTATGGCTGTTGTTGGTGACAGGTTCACGAAGAAAGAGATCTATGTTCCGCAGATGCTGATGGCTGCAAAAGCCATGAACAGCGCAATGAAGCACCTTAAACCCTTTTTTCAGTCGGGTGAGACAAAAAGGAAAGGGAAATTTATTATCGGAACTGTTTCAGGTGATCTTCATGATATTGGTAAGAATCTGGTATCCATGATGATAGAAGGAGGAGGCTGGGAGGTAATTGATCTTGGTGTGGATGTCGGTTCCGATAAGTTCCTGAAAGCCATTGATGAGAATCCCGGTGCGATAGTAGGGTTATCGGCTCTTCTTACAACAACTATGGAGAATATGAAAAAAACAGTTGCAACAATAAAAGAAAAACATGCCGGATTGAAAATCCTGGTTGGAGGGGCTCCGGTTACCCAGGAGTATTGCGACAAAATAGGAGCCGATTTTTATTCTCCTGATCCTCAGGGCGCTGTAAACTATCTGAAGAAGCTGGTATCATAGCACATAACCGGTTAGAATTAAAAAGATTGTTTTTTAACCACTCCCTGGCTTTTTTCCGGGTTGATGGGACGAGTCCAGTATGTTATGACAGAACAATTTATAATTAACAGGTATGAAAACAATTCTTACAGGGAAAACCAGAGAAGTTATTATTGACACTGAAGGTCCTGTAATAATTATCGGTGAGTCCATCAATCCGACAAGGAGAAAGAAACTGGTATCTACATTGCAGGAAAACAATTTTGATTATGTGCTTGAACTCGCTGAAAGTCAGATAAAGGCTGGTGCAGATGTACTGGATGTCAATGTCGGTTTCCCGGGTGTGGATGATGAAAGGCTACTCCCTGCTACAGTTGTTGCGATCCAGAATAGTTTTGATATTCCGCTCTGTCTCGATTCGCCAAATCCAAGAGCTATCGAAGCAGCCCTGAAAGTTGCAAAGGGTAAATGTCTGATTAATTCTGTAAATGGTAAAGGATCTTCGATGCAAAGCCTCATTCCTGTTGCGAGAGAGTTCGGTGCAGCAATTATCGGACTCTGTATGGACGATGAAGGCATAACCAATGATCCTGAAAAGAGACTCAGAATTGCTGAGAAGATTATTGAAAGAGCAATTCAGAGCGGAATGAAACCCGAAGATGTGATTATTGATCCCCTTGCCATGGCGGTAAGCGCTGATCCGCAGGCTTGCCTCGTTACTCTTGAAACCATTAAGCTGGTACATCAGAAACTTGGACACAATATTACCCAGGGCTCAAGCAACATTTCATTCGGCCTGCCTGACAGGGAATCATTGAATGCATCATTTATGGCTCTCTCAATTCTTTACGGATTGACATGTCCTATTGCCAATCCTGAAAAGATAGTTTCAGCCGTCCGGGCAACTGATCTGATCCTGGGCAGAGATGATTTTGCAGTGCGGTTTGTAGATTATTTTCAAAGCCATTCCTGATTCATGACCAGGTCCCGACTAAAGCATCAACCAAAGAATGTCAGGAATTAAACCCGCCAGCAGATGGCAGCCCGCTTTTTATCCCTTTAAAAAGGAGAAATTCGGTATACGTCTGCTTGAAAGAGCTGAGCTTCTGGTAAAAGGACCTCTCTTCGGGTGCCGTATGTGTGGCAACTGTTTGCTGCAGGAAACAGCTTTCATCTGTCCAATGGAGTGTCCGAAAGGAATGAGAAACGGACCTTGCGGAGGGGTTACTCCTGAAAAAAACTGTTATGTTGATGAGACCCGGAAATGTGTCTGGGACGCAATTTATGAGAGAGCAATAAAGACAGGCAGGGAAAAAACATTGCTGGAAGTTCTGCCTCCTCTTGACTGGAACAAGGTCGGAACTGAAACATGGCTTGATGTAATTAACCGGGTTGGAACCGTTGGCACCCGTAAATTCCTGAAGAGCCTGGTTTCAGCAGACAAAGCTGAGAAATCGATGGTGTGGGATTCAGTATTCAGGAGTGTGCGGCAGCCGGAATGGTGGAAGGGTGATTCTGAATACCATCCGGCGGCGTACAGTGAACCGGTTTCAAATCTCGAAAGACGGCTGCGGAATGGTGATTTTGTTTTCGCAACAGAGGTTACGCCGCCTCTAAGTGCATATTCTGAAAAGCTGGTAACTGATATTGAGCTTGTAAAACCCTGGGTTACAGCCATAAATTTCACGGATGCATCTTCAGCTAACCCCAAAATGTCGGGCATTGCCTGCTGCAAGGTAGCGGCTGACCGGGGTGCAGAACCTGTCTTCCAGATTGCTGCCCGCGATACGACACGGACGGGACTTCAGTCAAATGTTATAGGAGCCGGTCAATTCGGGATAAAAAATGTCCTCTGCGTATCAGGCGACAATTCGAAGGTAGGTCCCGCCCCGACAGGCGAAATGAATATTCTTGATGTCGATTCGGTCCAGATGCTCTGGATACTCAGGAGGATGAGAGATGAAGGTATTTATCTTGATGGGAGAAAAATGAAGTATCCTCCAAAATTTTTTCTCGGGGCTGCAACATCACCATTTGCGTCAGATCCTCAACTGCAGGCAATAAGAGATCAGAAGAAAGTCAATGCCGGAGCACAGTTCTTTCAGACAAACCTGATTTTCGAACCTGACAGGCTTGAGCAGTGGCTGGAGCAGCTTGACAAAAGGGATGTTTTAAGTAAGGTTTATATCCTTATCGGGATCACTCCGTTAAAGAGCTTTAAAGCAGCGCTATATCTTCATACCAAGGTGCCTGGTGTTTTTCTTCCCGAAAAGATTTTAAACAGGATGGAAAAAGCAGGTGAAAGTGCAGCTGAAGAGGGAATTCAGATAGCATTGGAGCTTATTGATTCGATAAAAAGTAAAAAAGGAGTAAATGGGATTCACCTTATGACCCTCGGCTGGGAACCGGTAGTTGAGAGAATAGTCAGGGAAAGCGGATTTAACCCACAGACTGCCAGTGGCTTTAAAACAGGTGATAAATAAATTCGACAGATTTAAACTCTTCAGGATAAATTAAATGCAGGGATCCACTTTCCAATTCGGTTTTTCTGACCTCGGACTTAATGTCCGGCAGATCGAGCAGAGTACTGGGATACGGTGAGGGTGAATCGGAGGAGACAATTTCAGAACTGATTGAGGTCCTGTTAAGAGAATCAGAAACATTTGTCAGGGTAAAAGCTGAATATGCAATATTCAACGCGGTGAAATTCAATAATCAGGACAAAACAATTGAAGTAAATAATTGCGTTTTCGATATAAAGAAAATTGTCTTTAACCAGATCAGGAAAGCCGAATCCATAGCAATATTTCTTTGTACAGCCGGGAAAGAGATCGGGATGAGAAGCAGGACTGCAATGGCAGATGGAGATCTGCTGACCGGGTATGTATATGATGTTATTGGCAGCGAGATAGTTGAAGCAGCATCTGATCTGATGCAAAACAGCCTTCAGCTGTCAGTTGCCGGTGAAGGAAAAAAGATAACCAACAGGTACAGTCCGGGATATTGCGGTTGGAATGTGGAAGAACAGCATAAGCTGTTTCAGCTTATGCCCGACAATTACTGCGGAATAAGCCTGACTCCTTCAGCCCTTATGGATCCAATGAAATCAATCAGTGGTTTTATAGGGATTGGCGCTGATGTGAGGTACAATGCCTATACCTGTAACCTTTGCGACATGAAGGACTGCATCTACAGGAAAAAAAAGGAGAAGATCTAAAATCAATTTCCCGCTTATCAGCAGGTTTACGCAGATTTAAATCAACCTGGAACTCTGAAATCCATTTCCCGCAGATCACGAGACCTGCCTGCCGGCAGGCAGGTTTACGCAGATTTAAATCTGCGCGGATCTGCGAAATCTGCGGGAAACTCATAAATCCCGAGAGGTTATAAGGTTATTCGGATTTATATTTTTCGAATTGCTCAGCGATTTTAGCATCTAAATGTGTGCCTGCATGAACAAGAACACGATACTTCAGCAATAACTGAGTCCCCTTTTTCATAAACGTTTCTTTGTCATTCTGCGGCCAGTACATTGGTGTTGGTGACATGAATCCGTAATCGCGTGTGAACCATGGTGAAGGATACCATGGATTGGAAGGATGCTGCATGATGGCAAGTCCCTCGATCGCATTTCCCCGTTTGCCATAAAAATCTATCCAGGGAGAACCTTTTCCAAAGGTCTCTTTTTCACTTTTTGCTCCCTCGGCATTTATCATGGTCCCTCCGTTTGTAACAGCCAGATCAGCAGCCATTCTTGCACTGAAAAGTGAATGATTGGTCTTGATTATATGCACATCCATCAGCATCTCCATTGTTATTTCAACATCGATCTGTGTGATTGATGGTGACGGAGCCGTAATGAATATTCTTCGTGTATCCTTTACAGGGGAGAGAGCTCCAGGCCGGCCCAGATACATTCATCGGTGATGATAACGGTGTCGCCTCCCTGTTTCTCAATCTGTGCATTTACCGAGATTATTCTTCCACGTTCCAGACCCTCCTGCCAGTAATTTCCGCCGTTTACCAGATCGCAGCCGAAAAAGAGGGATGTATGATGAGGATATACTGCATTTCGCATTGAAGTTACCGATCCTCCTGATACAGGTCCGTTTACCGGATAGAAAAAAGGATATTTTTCATCATCTGAAAAGATGTAGCTGGTAAAATACTTCCCGTCTGATCGTGACATTGATTTTTGATCCGACTTTGACGGCAGTTATCTTAGCTCCCATCAGCGGAAAACGAGATCAATACGCCTGCAAATAAAAGAAAAGCGTTAACAATTATTTTCTCATAATCCTTTAATTACATCTTTATATAATTGGTTCCGTAGGGAGCTCTCTGAGGACGTGAAAGCATGGAGTTAGCTTCGTCATCATTCACAAATTTCTCATTATCAGGATCCCAGTTCAGCTTTCTTCCCAGTTTCATAGCAATATGTGTGACCAGGCATACTGTGCATGCACGGTGACCGATTTCAACCGGTGAAATCGGTTCTTTTCGCGATTTGATGCAATCGAGCCAGTTACCCTGCTGTGACTCACTTACATAAAGATGTATTTCATTCGGTCCGATCACTGATGTAAGGATTTTCGGATCACTTGCGTCGAGTGCTTTTGTATTATTGCTCTGGACAACCGGATCGCTTGCTGTTGCAGTGTAGCCGCCACGTGTAACAAAGATCCATCCTTCAGTTCCTTCATACCTTACACCATTGGGATAGCTTCCGCTGGTCATTTCCGTGATTCCGTTTTTATATTCAGCTATCGACATAAAGTCACCATGAACATCCCACAAGTCCTGATTTCGGGAATTGAGCAACTGCATCTACTGAGATTGGTCCGGTTAGTTCGGTATCCATTCCCCATGCAGCTGAATCAAAATGGTGCTGTCCCCATCCGGTTATCATACCTGCACCGAACTGTTCGCATCTCAGCCATCCCGGACGGTCGTTAATGCTATTTTGCGGATGAACCCGTATTTCAGTATAATAGACCTTCGGAGTTGATCCTAACCACATATCATAGTTCAGGTTTTTTGGAACAGGCATTTCTGGTGCTTCAGGGCCTGCCGGATCCCCGGGCAGTCCTATTTTTACGGTATGCAGTTTTCCTATTCTGCCATTTCTGACAAGCTCAGCAGCAATTCTCCATTGAGGACTTGATCGTTGCTGGGTTCCAACCTGAAGAATTACCTTTTGACGCTTGACCACATCACTTAGCAATCTACCCTCTGTAATGGTCAGTGAGGTAGGTTTCTCCAGATAGATATCCTTTCCGGCAAGTGCAGCTTCAATGGCCGGCTGGGAATGCCAGTGATCGGGTGTTGTGATCATTACGGCATCTATTGATTTATCAAGCAGCAACTCCTTATAATCTCCATAGGTCTTTACTTTGACGTAATTACTATTCCCTGTTTTGTCTGGTATAGTAACCATCAACCCGTTGACTGCCAAGTGTCAGCCCTTTTGGAATCAACATCAGCGACAGCCACTACCCTGCATGTATCAAACCTCATTGTAGCTGAAACATCGCCACTTCCCTGCCTTCCACAACCTATCCATCCAATGTTGATTTTGTCGCTCGGCGGATTTTTCCCGATAACGCTTGAGGGAACTATTGTGGGAAGGATCAGTGTTCCGGCAGTTGCTGATATCGATTTCGATATGAAATGTCTTCTCTTCATAATCTCTTTTTTGAAAATTTTGAGTATTCAACTATAAATTATTCACGATAAATATCGGAATTTAAATGAGAAGAGGATGTCTCAAAAGGTGGTTTTATTTATTTCCCCCTGAATCAGGTATTTAAACTTCTTTTGAAACAGCCTCCTTCTCAGTTATTAATATGCATTATTGTTCAACAATTTCACCCTCACCGGGGCCATCGATCCACTTCATAGGGGGGATATTGGTCTCCGCTCCAGGGTATCCGATATTCTGGTTAATGTGTCCAAGGCTGTTAGCATTTATTGCGGCAGTAGGAACAGGCCACAGAACAATCCATTCAGCCATCCTGTAATTGTAGAAAGGAGCCTTTACCTGATCTCTGTAGAATATGTTCTTTTCAATGATCCTGTCATACCAGAAATTGTTTTCTGAAAAGTCAGACAGGCTGTAAGTCTTTCCGTTGTAAGCTGTCTTTCCGGTCTGAGCCAGGATATATGCAATACGGGTAAGTTCGGTTCTTCTGGGTTCTTCGTAGTAGAGTTCCCGGTTACGTTCATCAAGGATGGTACCTATATTGATCTGGTCAGAAGTATAGGGTGCGCAACCTGCCCTTGTTCTTACGGCATTTACATCATTTGCAGCATTGACAAGATCATCTTTCCAGAAGTATGCTTCAGCCCTCAGGAGGTAGGTTTCTGCCAGCCTGAATGCGTACCAGTCTCCATTTCCGCCATCAGGCGTATTATCGGTTGGGTCAATGACGAACAGTTTATAGTGTGGCCAGTTATACCACGATCTTATAGTATCGGTACATAAAATCCCTCCCTGATTATCATAGAGCTGAAGATGCTGGTTATAGTATGAATCACCTAAACCTTTCAGAACCGGATTATTATAGACAAGGTCCTCCATTGTTATCCAGTTGGGATATTTATGACGCAGATCATTTGGATCATCCCACACATCATATTGAGAATAAGGCGATGGGCGAAAGCGGCCGATACCTCTTCCGTATTTGGCAACAAGGTCTATTTCAACTGAATAGCCTCCTACTTTTGCGCCCAGCGGTTGATCAGTTGTACCTGTCTGACCTGAAGGGGTCTTATTCTTACCGGCGCCACCCCAATATGGTACAGCCTGGCGCATGACAGTCAGTTTTTCGCTGGCGCCATCTTCTGTCAGAGCCTCACTGCATACAAAAAGCCAGATGGTCTCCTTGTTTTCGGCAAGCGCCTTGTTCTCTTCCTGATGAAGATCCCAGATCACATCATGGGCAGGGTCATCCTTGTAGGACCCGAATCGGGCAGTCATAAGGGAGTGTTTCCCATCGTTGATAGCCGCATTTGCAGATGCGATCGCATCATCGAATTCTGCTAATGAAAGATTTACTTTAGTCAGCAGATGGTTTACAGCGGCATTGTTGATATCGCCTACGGGGCAATCGGCAAGTACCCATTCAGCTGCAAATTCAAGATCTTTTTTACACTTCCTCAGGATACTTTCACGGGTGCAGGTATAAAAATCAAGCTTGGGTTCCATTATTTCGGTGAGAACCAACGGAACGTCACCATATTGATGGACAAGCCGGTAGTAAACATTAGCCCTGTGAAAGTACGCCTTCCCCAGAACATTGTTCCGCTCTGCTTCATCTTTCCAGGAAGCTACATCGATCCTGTTGATTACTACATTCGCGTATTTGATCCTGTTGTAGGCTTCTGTCCAGTACCTTCCCAGTTTGGTTCTGTCCGAGTAGTCCATATTTTCATTCGGAAGTATCTGAGCCGGCATGTCCATATGTACCCCGGTTTTATCGGTGGTGCCTTCAACGGCTATATCTGAAAAGATTCCTTCGGATATAAATGGAGGTGTGTCTCCGTACATCTCATGTCTTGCATTGCGCAAGCATGCAATCAGAGCAGCATTTAGCCCTTTGGCATCAATAAATGTATTTTCGGGTGCATAGAATGATAACGGCTTCGGAGTCAGAAAATCTTCGGAACATCTGGTCCCCAGAAAAACAATTATCAATGCTGACAATATTATTAAATTATGCTTTTTCATATCATTTATTTTTAAAGAGTTATATTGATCTTAAATGATAAATAGGAGGGTGTATATCCGTCATTTTCCGGATCCATCCATGACCAGGTGGGTGACCAGACGTAGGGATTATCCGAAACGAGAGACAATCTGCAATTTACAATTCTGAATCTGGTCAGGATTTTCTGGGGGACATTATAGGAAAGTGAAATATTGTCGAATCTTATAAATGAATTGTTTTCCCATACATCAAATCCCGTTTCATAGCTGTCAATTCTTGCCCATTTATTGCCCGGATTTTCAGGTGTCCAGTAAGGAACGTTGTAATAGGTTGACCTGTCGTAGAAGGCTTCATTGTTCCTCAGCCAGTAATTTGATTTGTAATGACCAAGATAAGAATACATCTTTATCGAAAGTTCAAGATTCTTATACTGGAAGGTATTCCTGAGCGTCAGTCTTGCAACAGGCCTCTTATAACCCTGGAATTGCTTGTCGGCATCTGTGTAATATCCATCATCGTTTACATCCTCAAGTTTATAGTCGCCGGGTGAACGGGAATATCTTGCTGCTTCAGTAACTTCAGCCTCCTGCCAGATTCCAAGTGTTTTATAATCCCAGATCTGGTCGATAGCATGACCGATAAACCATTGGTTTGAAATATCATCAACCTCCTTTGGCTTCCCGGAAACAGGATCAGTTACATAGTCAAAATAAAGATGAACTATTTTATTCCTGTTATGAGCAAATGAAAAGTCTGTTGACCATGTGAAATCTTTGGTCCCCATATTTACAGAGTAAAGGGCAAACTCAAATCCCTTGTTGTCCACCTGGCCCAGGTTCGACATCACACTTGCATAGCCGGTGATATTCGGCAACTGTCTTGGGATCAGCAGATCCTTGGTTATCATGTAATAAGTTTCAAGGTTACCTCTTAATCTTCCTTTAAAGAATGAAAAGTCGATACCGAGGTTATAAGCACTTGTCCGTTCCCATTTCAATCCCGGATTAGCCATCCTGCTTGTGTACAACTGGGAAACATAGCCTGGGGTACCACCAGTTATGAAGACGAATTTTCCGGTGTTGAGGTTTGAAAGTGCATCGTAGATACCTACTCCGCGGTTGCCATTGGTACCATATGAAACCCTGAGTTTCAACTGATCGACCCAGTCCGCAGTGAAGAAGTTTTCTTCACTGATAGTCCATCCTCCTGCCAATGCCCAGAAACTTGCCCTTGGATTACTCTGACCGAATGCAGAATATCCATCCCGGCGCCACGATGCAGTAATATTATACTTGTTCATCAATGTGTAATTCAAACGTGCCAGTAATGCATCTCCTGTGCTGACCTCATCATTGCTTGATATTTCAAGATCTTCTGATCCGGCCTGCATCCTGTGATAACCAAGAACATCACTCGGAAGGAAACGCTGTCTGTACATATAGTCTCTCCAATACTGGTATTTTTCGGCATTTTGTACAAGCGTAACGTCGAAGGTGTGCTCACCAAATGTCTTATTCCATTTGAGCATGTTGTTTACCTGCCATTCAAAGATCGTGGTATTCTCTCTGGAGGCTCTTCCTCCCTGTGGGAGCCAGAGCGCATGTCCCGATGAATATGAGTTATAGTCCCTGTTCCAGTTAAATCGCGGGATATACTCAGAAGTAAAGGAGAAACCAAATGGCAGTGTAAGTGTTCCGTAAATCTTGCTGGTCATGGTATTGTACTTTCTGAACCTGTTATGATAGGTCATTTCAAGCCATGGATTGGGTGCATTTATGTATCCGGATGGTGCAAACAGCAAGGTGACCCCGTCTTCTTCATACATAGAGGAATAAGGTGTGACATAAAAGCCGCCGGAACCGGGTAGCACAGGACTCTCATCCCGGAATGCAATCTGTGTGTTGGTCCCAACCTTCAGCCAGTTTGTAATGACTGTCTCCAGATTTAGCCTCGAACGGATCGTGTTGAATCTTTCATTATAGTTTATCCCTTCGTTATCTGTATATCCGAGCGACATATAATATGATACGTTGTCTGAACTACCCGATACAGCCATCGTATAGTCCTGGGTAAGACCAGTCTGCCATGCATACTTTGAATAATCAAGCTCATTTCCTGCTTCGTAATTTTTAATTTCAATTGGTGCAAAACCAATACGGTTTAGCCAGATGGCGTCAAGGTCAGTTGCTGCACCTGAACCATCATAAGTTTTCCATTGGTCAAGTGTGACCCCTGAAGGCAGATTCTCATAACTTGTATAATAACCCGGGCCGATTGTGATCTGACGGCGTTCGTTGGCTTCAAAACCTGCAATCCTCCGGGCAATAAATTGTTGCCCGTTCATCAGGTCAAAATGAGCAGGGGAGTTATATGCCATACCTGTACTGGTGTTAAGGCTTATTACAGGTTTTCCTCTCTTACCTTTTTTGGTTGTGATCTGAATTACTCCGTTTGTTGCCCGTGCACCATAAATAGCTGAGGAAGAAGCGTCCTTTAATACGTCAAACGCTTCAATATCCTGGGGATTAATATCACTAAGGTCACCATAATAGATCATCCCGTCTACAACGATCAACGGAGCATTGGCATCTGCCTGGTCATCATCTTCCATTCTCAGGGAGGTCTCACCCCTGACCAGCATATCACTGGCGCTGCTCAACCCTTTTGCTGACGTACTTAAATTAACTGCCAGACCGGGAATGGCGCCCCTCAACATCGTGGTCATATTTGAAGATGCTTCGGTCTGGAGATCCTCGGCATTAATCCTTACTACGGATCCCGTCAGGTCTTTCTTCTTGACAGTCCCGTAACCTGTTACAATAACCTCTTCGAGCATGCCGACATCAACCTGCATTACCACGTTGAATGATGTCTGGTCACCCATTTCCAGATCAAGGGATTTCATACCTACAAAAGAGAATGTAAGTGTTTTTGCCTCGCCGGGGACTGGTAAGTTGAAGACGCCGTCGGCATTTGTGATTGTTCCGACAACCATTCCCTTTACCGTAACCCCTTTCACCACAACTGTCACCCCTATCAGAGGATTTTGTTCTTCGTCCGTTACCTTACCGGTAACGGTTTTCTGCGCTATTGAACTACTGAGGAATCCAAACAGCGCAATTGAAAGCAGAAGCAATTTTCTCATAGATTTTAATTAAAGGGTTTTAAATTAATTAAGAATTAGTTAGAATTATAAATTGGGTTTTGCTATTCCGTGTAATTCAGAAACTAATAACCAGGCCAATACATTCAACTCAGGTCCCCTGTTTGAAATCCCTCTGTGTCAGCATATGGAAAAGTCCCGCCAGGTCAAAATTATGATGAAATATTTAAAATTGCTATCGGTTGCGCACAAAAGTTAATGAAAGTTAAAAATTTTATTTTTCTATTTTGGCTGAGACCCCGGGAGGATATGCAAAGTAATACCACGCACTTTCCGCCTTATCTCTGTCAAAGCGGCCGTTGAAAACCAGTAATCTGTACTTCAGGACATATTTCTGCCCTGGATTTAAGAGCCAGTCCATATCCTTTGTGGGACAGAAGTTAGCGAACATATCACCCCTGTTGTTCTGATTCTCAGGCCAGATCCTGAGTGGCTCTGGATAGTTGTAATTGGTTGGGAAAGACATCATTACAACACCAGCATAGTCATTGTCAATTTCGCCCTGTACAATGCACCACCGTGCTTTGGAACCGTCAGCCTCTTTTCTGGCTTTGCCTTCGGACGTCAGAACCATGCTGTTCTTATTGTCCCACTTTTCAGTTGTCCTCCATCCCAGGCCGGCATACCGGTATTCAAGCAGTTTAACCGGGCTCTTATCCGCGCAATTAAGCTGAATATTAAAATCAACAATAAAGCAGTCCTGATTTTTTTGGAGGCGATAAACTCTGACACGCTGTAATTCGTTCATAGCAACCTTAGTACCTCCGGTTTTTTTAAAAACCACATGTTCATGCAGGGCATCAAATTCCCCGAAAACAGGCCCCTCTTCCACTGAAACAAAATTTGCAAAGCGGACTGTGCCCTGCTTTGTATTAATATTCCAGAAATCGATTGTGTCTCCCTCATAGGCTACATGTGTCCAGGGATTCCAGATTCCATAATGATGGTAATGGTCAGGAGGCTGGATACGTGTCAGGACCTGACCGTGAGGTGACCATAAAGGATGGATGAACCCGCTTCTCCTGTATGATGTGTCGACACCCTTGGGAGGATATACTGTCCTGAAATAATACTGCAGGAGGTTTTTGCTGCCTTCCCTGAGGGTCAGAGCGCCATCGTTGACCACTGCTTTTACTCCCTCGATTTGAGCAGCATTTCCTTTCACCAGTTCAAAATATCTCTTTTCACCTGACGCGGTTCCGCCTGTTATAAACCAGTGAATTCGGCGAGTATCCCCCTCCTCAATCTGAAAGGGTATCTGATTTCTGGAAGCACCCTTAACTTCATACAGTGAAATAAGAGTGTCGGATAAATATGTAACTTCATCAAGATCAAAGCTCACCGGTATTTCCAGCCCGGCGGCCGGTTTCGCCAGATTAACTTCAAGGGTGGCAATTTTTTGCGAAAGGATATTTCCTGACAATAGAAAAAAAACTGCTAATAATGAGATTTTTGTGGTGCTTAATCGTAGCATAAGGCGGTTACTTAAAATTGTTAAACATTTTATTTGTACGTGAATACCGTGTTTGGAAATTGAGAATAACCGGTAAATATATTTTCATCGCTATCCTATTTTATCGAACTTTAACTGAAAAATCCGGGATACGATATAATACAGGATTAATTTTATAAAAATACTTAGTTATTTTCATTTCAGGAAAAATTTTAATTAAAATCTGCAACCGGTTGCAGGATTTCTTCAGGTTTTTTCATCAATAAAGGTTTTTATAGTAAATTTGTTTATTAACCACCTTATGATGAAAACCAGCAGGGATGTCACAATTTACGATGTTGCCAAAGTGCTGAATCTTTCGCCTTCAACTGTAAGCAGGGGATTAAAGGACCATCCTCATGTAAATACAGAGACAAAGAATAAGATAAAGGCAGCAGCGGAAAGAATGGGTTACAGGCAGAATAAGTTTGCAAGCAATTTGCGGAAGAGACGTACTGAGACCATAGGTGTAGTTGTGCCCAAACTGAATAGTTATTTCATGGCAACTGTTATTGCCGGGATGGAAAAGGTAACAAATCAGCATGGCTATGGTCTTATAATCAGTCAGTCACAGGAATCAGGGAAACAGGAAATTTCGTGCATTTCAACTCTGTTCAACAGCAGGGTTGACGGGATACTGATATCACTTGCCTTTGACACGGACACCCTTGATCATTTTGACATCCTGTTCGATAAAGATATTCCGGTAGTGTTTTTTGACCGCGTCGCTGATTGCCACGGTTGCATGAAAGTTGTCATTGATAACTACAAGGCCGGGTATGAGGCTACTGCTCACCTTCTGAGCAGGGGATGCAAAAGTATTGTTCATTTTGGCGGGAACCTGCTCAGAAATGTTTATGACGACCGGTTCAGAGGATACAGGCAGGCGCTGATCGATCATGGAATAGAATTCAACCAGGAGATGGTACTTATCAGCGACCTTACAAGGGAATCAGCGAAGGTATTGACAAGGAAGGTCCGTAATATGAATCCCCGTCCTGACGGACTTTTCGCTGCAAACGACACTTCGGCCGTTGCTGCAATTGTTGAGCTGCAGAAATCAGGAATCAGGGTTCCGGATGATATAGCCGTGGTAGGATTTAACAATGAACCAATCAGCCAGGTGATCCAGCCTAACCTTACAACAGTCGATTATCCTGCCAGGGAGATTGGAGAAATTGCCACCAAATCACTTATCAACAAATTGAATAATTCAGAATCCGGCAAATTAAGTACCCTGGTGCTGAAACATTCTCTCATTATCCGTCAGTCATCCATGATAACTAAATGATCCAATAACTCTAAGTACCCTAAATACTCTAAATACTCTAGTCACTTCAAATATCTTATTTGTAAATAATTTAATATAAGTATGTTACTAATCGGAATTGATTTGGGAAGCTCTTCGGTTAAGGCTTCAGTAATTGACGGTGAGTCAGGTAAAACCCTCGCATCGGAATTTTTTCCGAAGGAAGAGATGAAGATCATTGCGCGCCAGCCAGGCTGGGCTGAACAGGATCCTGATGAATGGTGGACCAACTTAAAATATGCGATCACCGCTTGCACTGCGAAACTGGGCAACCTTAAAAACGATATTGGAGCCATCGGCATTTCATATCAGATGCATGGGCTCGTTATTGTTGACAAAGAAAAAAAAGTTCTCCGTCCTTCAATAATCTGGTGCGACAGCCGGGCAGTAAGATACGGGGAGCAGGCTTTCAATGCCCTGGGCAGTGATTTTTGTCTTTCCCATCTGCTTAACTCCCCTGGCAATTTTACGGCTGCCAAACTGGCATGGGTAAAAGAAAATGAACCTGATGTATTTAAGAAGATTGATAAAATTATGTTGCCGGGCGACTATATTGCATTGAAGCTTACAGGAGAAACCTTCACTTCATTTACAGGGCTTTCAGAAGGCATCTTTTGGGATTTCAAAAAAAATAAACTCTCAGGTGAGCTGATGGACTATTTTGGATTCGACCAGGGAATAATGCCGGATGCAATCAACTCGTTTTCACTGCAGGGGAAACTTGAAAGGAAGGTTGCCGATGAACTTGGTTTGAATGCCGGTATTGCGGTTTCATACCGGGCCGGGGACCAGCCTAACAATGCTCTTTCACTTAATGTGCTTAATCCTGGTGAGGTTGCAGCTACAGCGGGTACATCGGGTGTTATTTATGGAGTTACTGATCAGACTAAGTATGATCCCCAATCAAGGGTCAATACCTTTTTGCATGTCAATCATTCTATTGAAAATAAGCGGCTTGGCGTACTGCTCTGTATTAACGGCACCGGAATTCTCAATTCATGGCTGAGGAGGATCACCGGCAGTCTGACCTACAATGATATGAATGATTCAGCCGGCAGGGTGCCTCCGGGATCAGACGGGCTTTCAATCCTCCCGTTCGGTAATGGCGCTGAAAGAATGCTGATGAACAGGGATACCGGTTGCAGGATCCTGGGTTTGGACTTTAACCGTCACACCAACTCTCACCTGTTCAGGGCCGTCCAGGAAGGAATAGCATTTTCTTTCAGGTACGGGCTCGACATCATGAAGGAGACCGGCATTGATCCTCAGCTGATAAGGGCAGGAGCGGCCAATATGTTCCTGAGTCCTGTTTTCAGGGAAGCATTGTCGTGTATTACAGGAACGACCATTCACCTTTACAACACCGACGGTTCAGCAGGGGCAGCAAGGGGAGCCGGGATCGGATGCGGGTTCTATAAATCAGATAAAGAAGCTTTTATCGGGCTTAAAACTGTTGATATTACAGAACCTGACCCGTTGAAGATCAATGCTTATGAAGAAGCCTACCGGAGGTGGAAAGAAATTACAGGCTTGTTAATTATGTGAGATTCCTCTTCCTTCTTTAGTTAAACTTTCAGTATTTTGCGTAAATGAAAAATTACAATAACCCAAAAAATATCCGATATGATTTACAAAGGCAAAAATGAAGCTTACCCAGGTATAGGTAAAATTGAATATGAGGGTAAAAATTCAAAAAATCCACTGGCTTTCCGGTGGTACAATCCTGAAGAAGTAGTTTCAGGCAGAAAGATGAAAGATCATCTGCGATTTGCAGTTGCCTACTGGCATTCATTCTGTGGCGACGGCAGCGATCCGTTTGGTGATGCGACGCACATATTCCCATGGAAGGAGGTTGCCGGTATAGATGACAAGATTAAAATGAGGCTCGATGCAGCTTTCGAATTTATTACGAAGATCGGAGCGGGATTTTATTGTTTCCACGACATGGATGTAGTGGGTGGCGGAACGGTTCTGGAAATGGAAAAGCGCCTCGACAAATTTGTGCCTTTAATGAAAACAATGCAGGATCAAACCGGTGTAAAGTTGTTATGGGGAACTGCAAATCTTTTCTCTAACCCAAGATTCATGAACGGAGCCGCAACGAATCCCGATTTTGCAGTTGTTGCCAATGCCGGCGCCCAGCTTAGAAACGCAATACATGCCACAATAGCCCTGGGAGGTGAAAACTACGTTTTCTGGGGAGGAAGAGAAGGGTACATGAGTCTTCACAACACTGATATGAAAAGGGAGCTTGCGCATATGGGAATGATGCTCTCTCTGGCAAGGGATTATGGACGTAAGAACGGCTTTAACGGGACCTTCCTTGTAGAACCAAAACCGATGGAACCATCAAAGCATCAGTATGATTTTGATGTTGCAACGATAATTGGATTTCTCCGTCAACACGGACTTGACAGGGATTTTAAACTCAACATTGAGGTGAACCATGCAACACTTGCAGGGCATACTTTCCAGCATGAACTGCAGGTGGCTGCCGATGCCGGTCTTCTGGGAAGCATTGATGCCAATAAGGGTGATTACCAGAACGGATGGGATACCGATGAGTTCCCCACAAATATAGTTGAGGTTACTGAAGCTATGATGGTAATCATGCAGGCTGGAGGATTTAAAACAGGAGGGATAAATTTTGATGCCAAGATCAGGCGAAACTCAACCGACATTGAGGACCTGTTTATAGCACATATCAGCGGGATGGATACTTTTGCAAGGGCTTTGCTGATTGCCGATAAAGTTCTTAAGGAGAGCGATTACCTTGAGATGCGCAGAAAAAGGTATGAGTCATTCGACAGTGGTTCCGGGAAAGATTTTGAAAACGGCAAACTGACACTCGAGGGATTGAGGGATATTGCAATGAAATCCGGTGAACCCCAAACCAGAAGCGGAAAACAGGAACTCTACGAGCAACTTATTAATATGTATATTCAGTAGTCTGACCCCAACTCCTGAGCCTGAGGTTAAAAACAGAATAAGCGATTAAGTATCAAATAAACTGCGAAAATCAGCGTGATTTGCTGGAAATTAATTCTTTCTTTCCCGCAGATTTCGCAGATTTTCGCAGATTTCCATACTATTCGATAGAGGTTATTATTTTGAATTCAGGAGGATGTTTTATTGACTTCTTCACTTTGCAGAGCTCAGCTACACTGATGACAGAGCCCCTGTATTTTTCGGGAAAATCA
Organism: uncultured Bacteroidales bacterium; assembly: GCA_963806555.1. Lineage (GTDB taxonomy): Bacteria > Bacteroidota > Bacteroidia > Bacteroidales > VadinHA17 > LD21. The sequence continues at coordinate 71,891 of CAWDYR010000023.1, forward strand.
GGAGGCAACTGGATATCAATGGTAATGTTTACAGGCAATCCTGTTTCCTTATCGTACTCAGTTGTTTGTATGATCTTTATCTTATCAGCAGGTATCTGTCTGTTATCACAAAAAGATTTTACATAGATACCGGCGCATGTCCCGATAGATGCCATATATAATTCGAACGGGGAGGGAGCTGAATTTTCGCCACCGCTGTTTACAGGCTGGTCGGTTTTAATTATGTGACCATGTGTATGCGCCGATACAACTTTCCCTCCGTCAAATGTAATTTCCATGTCTTAATTAATTTAATTGAAAAAGAATATCTCCGGAGTGCAAAGTTATGTATTTTCTGTTATCTGTTTTTTAGCAGCATCAATTCCAGATCTTCTTTTAAGGCTGAAAGATCTTCCTCATGTTCAACTTCCTGGGATAATATTGTAAGGATCATGTTGTAGGTTACCGGATCGCCCACTCTTGTGGTTTCCAGTAATGAATTATAGACCCGGATAGCACATTGTTCCCCTTTAATGTTCTGATTAAGAATTTCTTCCACGTAATGGTCAGATGGAGCATCATATCCGCAGTTAGTCAGCTTGAACCATTCTTCCGGGGACAAAACCGGTGTTCCGCCAAGTTGTATTATTCTTGAAACAATAAGATTTGCATGAGCAAGTTCCTCTGTTGAATGCAGGGTAAGTTCGGCAATAACAGCATCTTTCATGGGTCCCCTGACGACTTTGGCGCCAATCCAGTACTGGTAATAAGCAAGCCATTCATCAGACAATGCCTTGTTAAGCAAGCCGATCAGCTCATCAACATTCATTTTGACGATTTCTCTTCCTTTTTGTCCCATGGTTTTTAAGTTTTAGGTTATTTGTACTTTTGGTTTCTCCTTAATCTTCCATTCGCCTTTCTGCTTCGGTTCCGGAATTTCCCTGACTCCGGGTTATAAAATTACAGATTGTCTCCTTTATTATCAAATTTAAGTTCTGAAACTTAGTAAATTGTTTATGGCAATCAAAAAACTGACACAGGGCCCGTCTTCGCCAGGAAATCAATCAAAATTCAACAGGACCCAATGGGATTCCAAAGAGCGGTGAAGATTGGCCTGTAAGACTCGGGTTCATGGGCAACGGCGGTGGAAATCTTACAGGCACAATAGACAAGTTTAATGTCAATCAGAGACTTCCGTTTGTACCATAATTGTAAGAGCAATAATCATTAAGAATTATCTGTTTAATTATCGTTATGGTAACTGCATCTATCAGAAGAATTGTGAGGAAGTTCAGATCGGGGAAAATTCTGAACAGGATCGGGTCAGGTAAAATCTGTTACTTTGAAAATCCGATGGAAGAGATCGCATTCAGGTACGTCCCCGGAGAACCGGGTAAGCTTGGAAAATACTATGCCAAGTACTATGGCAGGAAGGAATATGAGATCAGTTTTGACTCTACTTCCATTCTCATGGGCGTAATGGAGGGTAAACAGATCAGCAGGGCAAAGTATGACAGTTTTCATCTTATTGAAAGTGTCATCCGGAACAGGAAAATAGATATTCCTGCGCTGAACAAGGCTGTTAGTAATGCCTGGGTGTATGTTTGACCAGCCTGTGATTCAAAATGACTGGCGGGATTTATTTAAACGCTCACAATGAAGGTGAGCTGATTTCGAAAAATATTTGTCGGCCCGGAGGGACTCGAACCCTCGACCCGCTGATTAAGAGTCAGCTGCTCTGCCAGCTGAGCTACGGGCCGGTAAAATGATTGCAAAAATAATAAAACAATTGACAGATCTATCATAATATTGACAGATCATCAAAAACCATTAAAACTCCTGGTCTTAATCCTGCGGGTCCAGAATAAACCAATCCCTGACTGCTACCTTTCCGGCCTCGGGTAAACTGATGTGATTGAACTCGTTGGTATGCCGGTCGTAGCAATAATCCGTGCCCCACTCAGCGGCATTTTCTACAACCTGCCTTATCGCCCCGGCAATGTACAGCAACTCGTCATCAGTCATTGTGGGATGAAGGGATAATCTTATCCACCCCGGTTTCAATGACAGGTCACCGGCATCGATCATCCTGGTTATCTTATTCGAAAGATTGAACCCTACATTCAGAAGAAAGTGGCCGTAGGTGCCTGCACAGGAACATCCGCCTCTTACCTGGATGCCAAACCTGTCGTTGAGCAGCCTGGTAACAAGGTTATGATGGACCTTGTCAATATAAAATGAAAATACTCCCAGTCTGTCAGTTATATTGTCAGCAAGAATATGTAATCCCTTAATTTGGGAGAGTTCATTAAATGCACGTGTAACGAGTTGTTCCTCACGCGTATGGATCTTTTCAATTCCCATTTGCTCCTTCAATCTGACTGCCATGGCGGCTTTGATCCCCTGTAAAAATCCAGGTGTGCCACCGTCCTCCTTAACCTCAATATCACTTATATAGCTGTAACCGCCCCATCTGTTTGTCCATTTGACAGTTCCTCCTCCCGGTGTGTCGGGGGTCTCATTCCTGTAAAGCTGCTTGTTAAAAACAAGAACTCCTGCGCTTCCCGGACCTCCGAGGAACTTATGTGGTGAGAAAAAAATTGCATCAAGATCTTCAATTTTATCGGCAGGATGCATGTTGATATCGACATATGGCGCCGATGCCGCAAAATCAATGAAACAAAATCCATTGTGCTCATGCATAATCCTGGCCAGTTCATAATATGGCGGTATATATCCAGTGACATTTGAACAGGCAGTAAATGAGCCTATTAACAATGGCCTCCCCTTGTACTTGACTATTTCCCTGCGAAGATTGGCGGCATCTACTTTCAAATCTTCCGATGGTTCCAGCACCACTACGTCGGCAAGCGTTTCAAACCATGAGGTATGGTTGGAATGATGTTCGGTATGGGTAAGAAATACTACCGGCCGGTTTTCATTGGGGATCTCCCTGCAATTATTATATTCCCCATGGGTAAACACGCAGTAATTGATTGCCTGCTCGGGGACCTTCAGGCCGAGGAGCCTCTGAAGCTTTGCAAGTGCGGAGGTCATCCCGGTTCCGGTAAAGATCAGAACGTCGTTTTCATCAGCATTCACATGGCGCTTTACGATCTTTTGGGCAAGATGATAGGCGTCAGTCATCGCTTTCCCGGTTGCCGATGACTCTGAATGAGTATTCCCTACCAGCGGACCAATCTCATCTGTAATCCTCCTTTCAATTGGCCTGTAAAGCCTGCCGCTGGCCACCCAGTCGGCATAAATCAGCTTTTTGGTTCCACAGGGCGTTTCTATGAAGGTGTCAATGCCTATGATGTTTTCCCTGAACTTATTAAAATATCTTTCAAGCTCTGACATAGAGATCAATAAAGTTACCGATTGAAAATCAGGCAAAAATATCAAATATTTGCTTATAAATTGCAGGGAGAGGGAAGCATTCCAGCTTCTCCACTATAATAAAAGACGTATTATATCTGCGAAGATCCGCGCGATCTGCGGGAAAACAAAAAATTTCCCGCTGATTTCGCAGATCTTCGCAGATTCTTTCGATTGATAAAGCTGGAAGACCGAAGACCGAAGACCGAAGACCGAAGATCGAAACCGGATGTTTTGGATCCCCTCCTGGGAGGGGCAAGGGGTGGGTTCGTGATGAGTGAAGACCGAAGACCGGGGGTGAGTACGTGAAGGTTAGTGAGAACCTTTTTGTACCTTCGTGGTAATTTTAAATCAATACCACTAATAACCGGTCGAATGAATAAACAAACTCTGATTTTTATCCTTCTGATATGCACTTCATTGGTATCAGGACAAGGTTCAGGAAAAAAAGGTGACGACTTAAGCTCCATAAAGGACAAATTGATAGCATTTGCTCCTTCTTCTGTTAAAATCGAAGGTCATCTCGGAGAAATGATGGATCTTGTAATCTCGGGAAGGATTAAATCGCAGGACGTTGACCATCTTATTGAACCCTTCAGGCATAAGGACGAGACCCGCTTGTGGCAAAGTGAATTCTGGGGGAAATGGATACAGTCAGCAATCGCCGCTTACAATTATAACCGCGATCCGGAGCTTCTGGGGATCATTAAACGCGCCGTATCCGGCATTCTTGAAACTCAGCTGCCCAGCGGCTACATCGGCAATTATTCCGAAAAAGCTGCACTGGAGCAGTGGGATATCTGGGGAAGGAAATATACCCTGCTGGGGTTGCTCGCATATTATGACCTGACAGGCGACAAGACTGCCCTTAAGGCTTGCTGTAAACTCGCTGACCATCTGCTGACGCAGGTTGGCCCCGGGAAAGCCGCAATTGAAAGAACGGGTAACTACCACGGGATGCCAAGCAGTTCAATTTTAGAGCCAATGGTCTGTCTGTACAGACGCACCGGTGATGTAAAATACCTTGATTTTTCGAAGTATATCGCTGGGCAATGGGAGACGCCCGGCGGACCCGGATTAATTTCAAAAGCGCTTGCAGGTGTGCCTGTTTCAGAAAGATTTCCCCACCCGGATTCCTGGTGGTCGTATGAGAACGGACAAAAAGCCTATGAAATGATGTCATGCTATGAAGGACTGCTTGAGCTTTACCGGGTGACCGGAGAACCATCCTATCTGAGATCAGTTGAGATGGCAGTAAGCAATATTATCTCGGAAGAGATCAATATAGCTGGCTCGGGAAGCGCCTTTGAATGCTGGTATAAAGGAGCCAGGTACCAGTCTGAACCCACATATCATACAATGGAAACCTGTGTGACGATGACATGGATGAAGCTCTGTTTCAGCCTTCTGAGATTAACCGGAGATCCGTTATATGCTGATCAGATTGAAAAATCAACATATAATGCCTTAATGGCTTCCTTAAAATATGACGGTTCACAGATAGCAAAGTATAGCCCTCTCGGAGGGATACGGCATGCAGGGGAAGAACAATGCGGAATGCATATCAACTGTTGCAACGCCAATGGACCGAGGGCATTTATGATGCTTCCGGGTTTTTCAGTCATGCGTGGCTTGAATGAAATTTATATCAATTTGTATTCCCGGGGTAAATCTGTTCTTCCTTTACCGTCCGGAAACAGGATCAATATTATTCAGATAACCGATTATCCGGCTTCGGAAAGGATCGCGATCAGCGTTAATCCTGATAAACCGGAGAACTTTTCAATCTGCCTCAGGATCCCGGAATGGAGTAAAAACACTTCAATAACAATAAATGGTGAAGTGGTATCCGGTGTAGAGGCGGGCTCCTATAAAAAAATAAAAAGGACCTGGAACAAAGATGATAAAATTGGAATACAGATGGACCTGACAGGCCGACTTATAGCGCTGAATGGGTATCAGGCAATAGTAAGGGGGCCCGTTGTTCTCGCCCGCGACACCCGCTTTGCCGATGGATTTATTTATGAATCAGCTGTAATAAAGGATAATAAAGGTATCGTTGAACTTATACCTGCAACCGAAAAACCTGAGCATATCTGGATGTCATTCACAGCCCCACTGGTATTAGGAACTGACCTTGAGGGTGATTTCCGCCTGCCAGTGCAGGTGAATTTCTGCGATTTTGCATCAGCAGGCAACACCTGGGGCGAGGATTCGCGCTACAGGGTCTGGATCCCGAAGACACTCAATGTAATGCAAACAGAATACAAAAGTTATTGACCAGCAGACCAGCAGACCAGCAGACCAGCAGACCAGCAGACCAGTAGACAATTATCCCTTCTATGCTCAATTTATATAAATTCTCCGCCTTAACAATCTTTGTACTGGCTGCAATAGTCTTTACCCTTCTGTTCTTCATCTCCGCACCCTATGGTAAATTTTCAAGGAGAGGCTGGGGTCCTTCAATAAAATCAAAATGGGCATGGATGATCATGGAATTCCCTTCACCCGCCTTAATCTTATTCTTCTTCATTATATCAGACAGCAAAAGTATTGCCATGTGTGATCTTCTTATTCCTGTGGCTCACTCACTATTTACACCGTACTTTTATTTATCCCTTCAGTCAGAAGGGCAGGGAGAAAGCCTATCCTTTACTGCTCGTTCTGATGGCGTTTTTGTTCAATTGTGCCAATGGGTTTATTAACGGATACGGGGTTTTTCATGTTTATTCATATGACACTTCCTGGCTTTGGACATGGCAGTTTACATGCGGAATAGCGTTGTTTGCGGCCGGTTTCGCTATCAATAAAACGGCAGATGAAAAATTCAGAAGATTTGGAAAGCAGAACAGGGGAGAGTATGTTTTACCGCAAGGATGGTTGTTTGAATATATCTCATGCCCTCACTACCTTGGTGAACTCATAGAATGGGGCGGCTGGGCGTTCATGACCTGGTCTCTGCCCGGACTTGCATTTTTCGTTTTCACCTTCGCGAATCTATTTCCAAGGGCAATCAGCTCACATAAATGGTACAAAAAGAACTTTCCCGATTACCCCCCTCAAAGAAAAGCTATAATACCTTTTATAATTTGAGTTGGAATACTTACTGATAAGAACTTACATAGAGTTCCACTGACCTGCTTGCCGGCAAAGTCGGCCCCTAAATCCCCTGAAGGGGACTTAAGCCCCCTTTAGGGGCCGAGCGTTAAGAAATCAGCCAGTGGCTGATTTTAGCGAAGGAGCCAGCCTGCAGGGTTGGCGTTAAAAAATTGTCCTGTGGACAATTTTAGCGAAGGGGCCAACCTGCAGGGTAGGCATGTGGTGGGGGTTGGGGGCAGACCTTCTGTGGACCTCAGTGATTCCTCTGGGGACCTCTGTGAAAGTTCTTAACTTCTTCAGGAATTTCTGCAAACTGGTTAAAAAATAAAAATTAAATTTTTAAGTTTTTGTTGGATGATACAGTAATGAAATTTACTTTTATGCCCGAAAATAAATTGTAGCATCAACATGGACGACGGCCCTGCGTATATTTTTATTGAGAACCTGGTATAGGGGAGGCTGACCTTTCATCTGGTCACTTCCGGCTATATCATAACAGCAAGGAGGTGACTATGACATCACTCACAACATTTTTTTTAAGCGGAATAACCGGTAAAGAGGTTTTTGGTGCCGATGGCGATGCTATCGGAGTAATCAGGGACTTGTTGATCAATGCTGTCCCCTCCGGACTCAGTGATCCGAATCAACAGCTTGTTACCGGGATAAAACTGAAAATTGCGAAAGAAACCAGGTTCTATTCTTTCAGTACGTTCAGGGTGGTGAAGGCGAGGGAGATGCTCAATGTGACCTGCAGCGACCTCATTGAGATCAGTAATGACGAAGTTAATAATGGCCTTCAGCTGGTTGAAAACATCCTTGACAAGCAGATAGTTGATCTGAACGGACGGAAACTCGTCAGGGTTAACGATGTAAGGCTTGCAACTTTACCCACCGGCACATTTGTTGTCGCTGTTGACATAGGAATTGAAGGTCTGCTGCGCAGGATTGGCATCTCAATACCGATCAAGAGATTCCTGTCACTTTTCAAAATAAACATACCCGCCAAATACATCCTCTGGGACGATGTTCAGGCTATCGACTTCTCAAACCTCAACATAAAGCTGTCAAAAAGCTATGCAAAGCTCCATACGCTGCACCCTTCCGACCTGGCTGACATACTGGAGGACCTGGGTAAAAAATCAAGTACCTCAGTTTTCTCGGCACTTGATGAAGAAAAAGCTGCTGACGTTCTGGAAGAGCTTGAAACACATGCTCAGATTCATATTATTGAAAGCCTGCCTGTTGGTAAAGTGGCAGATGTCCTTGAGAAAATGCCTGCCGATGAAGTGGCTGATATCCTTGACGAAATGGAAGATGAGAAGGTTGAAATGCTTCTTAAAGAGATGGACAGCGAATCATCTCAGGAGGTCAGGGATCTTCTTGAATATGCCGATAATACTGCCGGCAGCCTCATGACAACTGATGTTCTGTCGTTTAAACCTGCCCTGACAGTTGATGAAGTAATTAATGAACTAAGGCTAAAGAAGCCCGAATCCTCCGAATTATATTCCCTGTTTGTAATAGAACAGAATGATGAACTGGTTGGGACATTTACCCTTCGTGACCTTGTTGTCTCAGAGCCTCAGATAAGTATCAGTAGTATCATGAAATCGGAACCGGTATTTCTTTACGACGATCAGAAAGTGGATGATATTGCCGAAACAATCTCAAAATATAATCTTCTTGCTGTTCCTGTTGTCGACCGCAATAACAGTCTCCAGGGGATGGTGGTTGTTGATGACGTTGTAGAGGACCTTATCAATAAAAGAAGAACCAACAAGCGATAATCTGAGGGCAGCATGTTTATGATCAAGATTCAGCAAGTCCAATTTCTACAGGAACCTGGTTATATTCCTTGCTTTACTTGGTCCCGGGATTATTACCGGGAGTGTTGACAACGATGCGGGTGGTATAACAGTCTATTCTGTTGCAGGCGCAGTGTATGGTTACGGTATGATATGGACCCTGATCCCATCACTGATTGTACTGCTGGTTATCCAGGAGATGAATGCAAGGATGGGAATTGTAACAGGGAAGGGTCTTTCTGATCTTATAAGGGAGAATGCCGGTTTCAAGATCACCTTTTTCATATTTATCGGCTTGCTGCTTTCCAATATCGGTAATACCACAACAGAATTTGCAGGTGTGGCAGGAAGCATGGAGATATTCGGCATAACCAAATATATCTCTGTGCCTGTTGTGGCTTTTATGGTCTGGATACTTGTTGTGAAAGGCACCTACGTCATTGCCGAACGTATATTTCTTATTTTCAGCGCTTCGCTTCTTACGTACGTAGTCTCTGCATTGATGGCAAAGCCTCATTGGGGTGAAATAGGTAAAGCAATTATCCATCCGGGGATTGAACTTAATACTCAGAGCATTACAGTCATAATCGCCCTTGTGGGAACCACTATAGCCCCATGGATGCAATTCTATATGCAGTCGTCGGTGATTGAAAAAGGGCTTAAAATGAAAAATTACAGGTTTACATTGATCGATATTGTTATAGGATGTGTGGTTACCGTAGTGGTGGCTTTTTTTATTATGGTAGCCTGTGGCTCAACTCTGCATCCTAACGGAGTCATAATTACTGAAGCCAAAGATGCAGCGCTTGCATTAAAACCGCTCGCCGGCGAACTGGCTTCGCATGTCTTTGCTTTCGGGCTATTTGTTGCTTCTGTCTTTTCTGCAACGATCCTGCCGCTTGCAACTGCCTTCTATATCTGTGAAGCTTTCGGTTTTGAATCAGGAATTGACAAGAACTGGAATGAGGCAAAGGAATTCTACATTCTTTATACCGGAATACTGGTTGTTTCAGCCCTTATCATTTTAATTCCAAATGCCCCGCTTATCGCGATCTCTGTCTGGTCGCAGGTACTAAACGGGATACTGCTTCCAGTGGTACTTGTAAGCATGATCCTGCTCATTAACAATAAGAAAATAATGGGCAGCTATACAAATAAGCCTGTGCAGAACATAATCGGGTGGGGTGCAGTAGGGATACTCGTGATCCTGTCGCTGGCGCTTCTGCTGATTCCTTTATTCTGAGGGCCATTCACCGTTTACAAAAGGCTTTGGATCCAGGAGGTCAGGATTTAAAACAACATGTTTTATAAGCTTCCTGTTCCATGTATAGGTAATATGTATCAAATTGTCAGAAGATTGAATGATCGCCGGATATGAATATTCAGTTTCTTTTTTGTCATTTTCGAGAAGCACTGCTGCCTTCCACGCATTTCCATCTTCCGATACTGCCACATTTAGAATATTCCGTCCCGAAGTAAGGTGATTATAGACCAGTAAATGCCTGCCATCCTTCAGAGTAACTGCATCAATACCCGAATTGGGATTGGGTATATTTAAGGGTGCAAGCGAACTCCATTTCTTACCGTTATCTTCTGACCAGGAAGTCAGGATCTTTGATTGCCTGCTGCGGCAAAGGATCTGAATTTTCCCGTCCGGGTGAAGTAAGATGGCTGGTTGTATTGCCCCGACGTTCTTTTCATTTAAGGGCGGCGTTCTTTCCCAGGTGAAGCCGTTGTCGGGAGTCATCTCCATATGAACCCTCCAGCCGTCATTTTCTGTGCTTGAAGGGCAGAGAAGTATACCGGTGCTGAGAAGCACGGGCTTGTTTTTTACCGGTCCGATGATCCCATCAGGCAGCTTGCGTGATGGAAACCAGGATATGCCCTTATCTTCCGAAGTTATTAATTCCCCCCACCAGGTCGAAGGAGAAGGACCAACCTTGTAGAAAAGGAGAATTTCATCTCCTGCATTGAACAGAACAGGATTCCAGCAGGGATACCTCTTATCATCCCTGATCCCGTTTGCAGCTTCCTCCGGCCCGGACCACTTGCCATCGGTGAACCTGCTGATCCATATCCCGACATCGGGATTTCTTTCGGCTGTGCCTCCGAACCACGCAGCAAGTAATCCTTCAGACGTCTGGATTATAGTTGAAGCATGGCAGCTTGGGAACTTAACATCGGCGGACTGGTAAATGAATTCTGATCTGATAATGCATTTTTCACCCTTGTATGGATTTTGAGAAATCAGGTTTGTTGTACAGAACAGGTAAAGAATGGTTAGAATGGTTTTCATAATCTGATAGTTATTTTAATGTTTTGTTTCTTCGATCTGACTTGATTCATTTTTTGGGGATTGACGATGGATTAATTTTGTCATCACAAATCCCACAAGAAAAATAGTCACGGTACCAAAGACTATAGTCAGGTTACTGTGAAAAGGACTCCTGAAAGTCAGTTCCTGCCCTTCAGTAAGTATGACCGGGGACAGGCTCAGCCAGATAATTAATATTACACCAACTATTACACCGGTTACAGCTTCAACCTTTCCGGTCTTTTTTGAAATAAATCCAAGGAGGAAGAGGCCAAGCATTCCGCCGCTGAAAATCGATGCAAGCGACCACCATGCATCCAGAACACTTTCCACCCCAACAAGGGTGAGTGCTATGACAATCCCCAGTATGCCCGTAAAAAAGGAGGATAAATAGAGCACTTTCATCGATGATTTGTCATCTGACTTTTTATTGACATACCTTTTATAATAATCGTTCAGGACAATGGTCGCAGTGCTGTTAAGACTTGTGGAAACAGTACTCATGCCGGCGGAGAAGATTGCTGCAATCAGTAACCCGGTGATCCCTGCCGGCAATCCTGTAGTAATGAAGTATGGGAATACTCTGTCACCGGCACCAGGCAGCTTAAGCTCTTCCGGTAACAGGTCAGGTTGTGCCGTGTAATAAGAGAAGAGGGCAGTGCCTATATAAAAGAACACGAGGGAAACGGGAATGTACAACAGTGAACCGAACAACGCCGAAGATTTGGCTGCCCTGTCGGAGCTGGTTGTCATGTAGCGCTGTACATAGTTCTGATCAATACCGTAGTTTTGAATATTAATAAAGAGGCCATATATCAGAACTACCCAGAATGTTGATTCTTTCAGACCTGGTCCGGTGCTGCCAAGGCTGAATTTATTATTTGCCGACGCGATTGAAAAGAGCTGGCCCGGCCCCTCAGGCATTGAAAATGTCAGGATGACAGCACATATAACTGCCCCCGCAATCAGGATGAAACCCTGAATTGTATCGGTCCAGATAACTGCCTGGATACCTCCGAGCATGGAGTACAACATGACGGCAAGTCCGGTGATAATAATTACTGTTTTGATATTCCAGCCGAAAAGGGCGTTAACAGGAAGCGCCAGCAACAGCAGGATGGCTCCTGTACGCATCAGCTGGGTAAGAATGTAGCACAGCGATGCATAAATCCGTGCCCACGGTCCGAATCTCAGTTCCAGGTAATAGTACGCAGAGACATTTCCGACGTTCCTGTAAAGCGGAACGAAAAACTTAACTGCCAGGTATGAGGCCGCCGGGATAGAAAGGCTGAAAACGAAGGCATTCCAATTTGACATGTAGGCTTTTCCGGGTAATGCAAGAAAGCTTATGCTACTGACGAATGTCGCAAAGATTGACATTCCTACAACCCAGCCAGGAATTTTGCGGCCGCCTGTGGTAAACTGCTCAGATGTTTTGTTCCTGAAATAAAAACTGGCCCCGAAAACAACATTACCGAAAACAAGAATGAAAAAGACAAGTGCATCCAGAAAAGAAAGCTTCATAAAACAAATGTGATTGGATAAGGTTTAGTTTTACCGGATAAATTTACAATTTTAATGTAGATTTGTATTACCCTGTTTCCGGGAAGTAAATAATGGCAACGAAAGGAAAATGAACTCTGTGAAATCAATAACTCATCCGTGGCATGGAATTGATCCAGGAGCTGAGGCACCTGCTTATGTCAGGTGTTTCATTGAAATTCCAAAGGGTTCGAAGGGGAAGTATGAACCTGACTTTCAGAAAATGAAATAGATATCACCTATGAGATTCGGCTATTTTGATTCGGTTTCATATAATACGCCTGAAAAGGAAAATCGGAATTTATGGGAATTGATCATCCATTGCAACAGACTTTATTTTACCCTTAAGTTCGCCGGAATTGTACTAAAAACAAGAAGCGATGCTATCAGGGGAATTTATGATGCAAAAGCATGGGCGGATTCCTCTTTATATATTTTCAGATTTATCGAAAAGGCGGGGGGCAGATTCAGGCTGTCAGGACTGGATAATATTTCGGTGGAGCCTGATCCGGTCGTTTTTATCGGCAACCATATGAGCACTCTTGAGACAATGGTACTTCCATCGTTCATTTCTCCAATTCGTGAAGTTACATTTGTTGTGAAGGAGAGTCTGGTAAATCATCCCCTTTTTGGACATGTGATGCGATCGAGAGATCCGATTGTTGTCGGAAGGACCGATCCAAGGAAGGATTTTGAAGAGGTTATGACAAAAGGAGCCGCACTCCTTTCAAAAGGTATTTCAATTGTTATTTTTCCCCAGAGCACCCGAAGCCTGGAATTTAAACCTGAAGAATTTAATTCACTCGGTGTAAAGCTCGCAAAAAAAGCAGGTGTGAAAGTGGTCCCTATCGCATTGAAAACCGATTTCTGGGGAAAGGGTAAGTTTATAAAGGAGCTCGGACCACTTGATCACAGGAAGCTGATCTACTTCAAATTCGGTGAACCCTTCCCTGTTACGGGCAACGGTAAGACTGAGCACCAGAGAGTTATTGATTTTATCCAGGCTTCCCTTAAAGAGTGGAATCAGAAAGATGATTAATTAACTAAGTTGCCAGTTACTTGTTGCTGGTTGCTAGTTATTTGATAATGAGCATCATGATTAATGCAAAAATATTAAATACATTTTAACAAAATCGCTTATTGTTCTGTTAATCAACAACTAACCAGTAACAAGGAACCAGCAACTAGCAACTTGAGTTAATTACTTAATAATTTTAAGTGTAAAAGTTACATTTAAATATTTTTTTTACATTTGAAGAGCAGATCGCGGACCTTGATTTAACTTTACCTGAGTTTTTGAAATTACACTAACTGATATTAATAATTAAAAGTGCATTACTATGGGAACATTAGACTGGATCGTTCTTGGGACTCTTTTGTGCCGGCCTGGTATGGATCATTATCTGGGTTACAAGGAAGAAAAATGAAACATCAACAGATTATTTTCTGGCCGGGCGGGATGCAACCTGGCTGGCAATAGGATCATCAATCTTTGCATCAAATATCGGGTCTGAACATCTTGTCGGTCTGGCCGGAGCCGGAGCCTCAAGCGGTATGGCAATGGCTCACTGGGAGATGCATGGCTGGCTGATACTTATTCTCGGCTGGTTTTTTGTACCGTTTTATGCCCGCAGCGGTGTATTTACAATGCCTGAATTCCTTGAGAAACGTTACAACAAAGGTTCCAGGAGCGTCCTTTCAATTATTTCCCTTGTAAGCTATGTTTTCACTAAAGTTGCCGTTACGGTTTATGCCGGAGGTATTGTATTTAAACAGGTTTTCGGTATTGAATCAATAATGGGGATTGATTTCTTCTGGATCAGCGCTGTCGGACTGGTGGTACTGACTGGAATTTATACAACTCTGGGAGGAATGAAAGCAGTCTTATGGACCTCCGTTTTGCAAACACCTATACTGCTGGTCGGTTCACTGGCAATCCTCGTGATCGGACTTGATTAAACTTGGCGGATGGTCAGAGATGATGGAAATATGCAGGGCAGTACCTGTAAATGCAGACGGAGATACAATGACACAGCTTATGCGATCGGCAAATGATCCTGAATATCCCTGGACCGGTGTAATACTTGGTTCTGCAATTATCGGCTTCTGGTACTGGTGTACTGATCAGTTTATTGTTCAGAGAGTACTTTCAGGCCGGAACCAGACAGAATCACGCCGTGGAGCAATCCTTGGAGCAGCATTCAAGCTTAGCCCTGTATTCATTTTCCTGATCCCCGGAATGATAGCATATTCTCTTAATGCAAAAGGAATGATCAGTCTGCCGAATCCTGATTCAGCATTCTCGGTACTGGTTAAGGAGCTGCTTCCACTTGGTTTCAAAGGACTGGTTGTCGGCGGAATTCTCGCTGCCCTTATGAGTTCGCTTGCCTCGTTGTTTAACTCATCAGCGACACTCTTTACTGTTGATTTTTATCAGAAATATAAACCAAATGCTCCTGAAAAAGAGCTTGTTAAAGTAGGAAGGATAGCAACTGTTGTTGTTGTGGTTCTTGGAATTCTCTGGATACCGGTTATGAAAGGTCTTGGGAAAGCTCTGTATGCTTATCTTCAGGATGTTCAGTCAATGCTGGCTCCTGGTATTGCTGCAGTATTTTTGCTTGGTGTTTCATCAAAATGGATCACTCCGAAAGCCGGACTTATCGGCCTTTTAACCGGATTTGTACTTGGGATGACGAGGCTGGCATTTAAGGTTCTGGGTTCGGGCATGGGTCAGGATGGTATTCTGTATCAGATATTTCTCAAACCAAACTGGATTGCATTATGAAATAGTATTGTTTTTCCTTGTGATAATATTAATGATAGTAGTAAGTGCGGTTACACCTCAGGCTGATCAGGTTAAGATAAAAGGATTGTACTTCGGTTCTGCCACTGCTGAAGAGAAAGCATTGACAAAAGCCAGCTACAATAACTGGGATCTTTTCTTCTCAGGCCTTATAATAGCAGTAATTGTAGCATTTTATGCTTATTTCTGGTAGAATTTACACCTAAAACATTATTATATGGATAGCTTGAATAATAAGGAGATCTGGTTTGTAACAGGCAGTCAGCATCTGTACGGACCCGATACTCTGAGACAGGTAGCTGCCGATTCCAGGTCGATTGCGGAAGCGTCTGGACAACTCAGTGAAAATTCCTGTCAGAATTATTTTTAAACCGGTACTTACCACTGCTGACTCAATTTTTGAGATTTGCAGTGAAGCAAACACTAACAAGAGTCTGTCTTGGGCTTATTACATGGATGCATACCTTTTCACCCGCCAAAATGTGGATAAGAGGTTTGTCAGTTCTCAATAAGCCGTTCCTCCATTTCCATACCCAGCTGAACAGGGACATTCCATGGGATACCATTGATATGGACTTCATGAACCTGAATCAGTCGGCTCACGGAGACCGTGAATTTGGATTTATCGCCTCAAGGATGAGGCTGAACCGGAAAGTTGTTGTCGGGCATTGGGAAGATCCGGAGTGTATTGACAGAATAGCCGTTTGGGCAAGAGCTGCAGCTGCATTTGACGATGCCCTTAATATGAAGGTAGCCCGCTTCGGTGATAATATGCGCGATGTCGCTGTTACAGAAGGTAATAAGGTTAGTGCCCAGATGCAGCTGGGCTATTCGGTGTCAGGCTATGGAATCAGGCGATCTTGTTTCTGTTGTAAATGAAGTATCTGAAGGTGATGTTAAAGTTCTGATCGAAGAATATAAATCTGCCTATAACGTGACAAGAGCAGTTGAAGAATCAGATACTCTACGCGATGCAGCAAGAATTGAAATAGGGATGGAGAAATTCCTCAATTCGGGTAATTTTAAGGCTTTCACAACAACTTTTGAGGATCTCCATGGTCTGAAACAATTACCAGGTCTTGCAGTCCAGCGGCTTATGGAAAAAGGTTTCGGCTTTGGCGCTGAAGGCGACTGGAAAACTGCAGCTCTTGTAAGGTCAATGAAGGTAATGGCATCCAAGCTTCCGGGAGGGACTTCATTTATGGAAGACTATACCTATCATCTTGATCCGGCAGGTATGAGGATCCTTGGAGCTCACATGCTTGAAGTCTGTCCCTCTATTGCAGCAGATAAACCCTATCTTGAGGTTCATCCGCTTTCCATTGGCGGTAAAGGCGATCCCGCAAGGCTTGTTTTCAAATCTGCAACAGGTAAGGCAATCGCTGCATCCCTTATTGATATGGGTAACAGATTCAGGATGATAGCAAACGAAGTTGAAATTGTTGATTGTCCTGATATGCCCAATCTTCCTGTTGCCAGTGTTTTATGGAAGCCGATGCCCGATTTGAAGACCGGGGCAGCAGCATGGATACTCGCGGGAGGAGCTCATCATACAGGGTTCAGTACAGCAATCAGTTCCGAATATCTTGAAGATTTTTCGTCGATGCTTGGGATAGAATTCCTGCTGATCGATGAGAAATGTGATCTTGCCTCCTTTAAAAACGAGATCAGGTGGAATGAAGTATATTATCACCTGGCCGACGGAATAAAGTAGTTCTTTCGGTTTCACCGGGGATACCGGGGAAATCGGCCTCTTCCCGTTCCGATAGCAATCGGGACAGGGGAGCTGCCGGGACTAAAGAGTTAGACAGTTGGTTCATAAACGCGTATGTCAATTTATTCTGCATTTAAAAAACACCTGGTTGCTGTCGATTGCATAATTTTCGGATTTGACCTGTCGGATAAGGAGATAAAACTTCTTCTCATCAAAAGAAGTTTCGAACCGGCAAAAGGAAAATGGTCCCTTGCAGGAGGCTTCATGAACGAAAATGAAAGCCTTGATGATGCCGCCGGCAGAATACTCTATAAGCTTACAGGACTAAGAGAAGTCTACATGGAGCAATCATTCACATATGGAGAAATAGAAAGGGATCCCGGTGCCCGGGTAATTTCAGTAGCATACAGCACACTAATTAAAATTCAGGGTATTGATAAGGAACTTAAAGAAAAGAACGGGGCTCACTGGCAATCCATTTCGCAGTCTGCCCGATCTGATCTTTGATCACTCTGAAATGGTAAAAAAAGCAGTAAAGAACCTCCAGATGCAAATCAGGGTGAGGCCTGTGGGTTTTGAACTGTTGCCGGAAAAATTCACCCTTGTGCAGCTGCAGGACCTTTACGAGGCGATTTATCAGAAAAGCATAGATAAGAGGAATTTCAGGAGGAAGATCCTTTCGATGAATATTCTTGAAAAACTCGGGGAAAAGGAAAAAGAGACCTCAAAGAAAGGAGCCTGGTATTACCAGTTCAATAAGGAGAGGTACAGAACATTTAAGGAACCTGGTTTTTACTTTAATCTTGATGTCAATTGAGTTTTACCCCTGGGGGATGTTGAAAAAGTCAAAATCCCTTAACCCTGCCTACCCTGTCTACTGGCAGGCAGGCTGCCGGCAGGCGCAGAGGGCGCAAAGAAAAGACGCAAAGTTCGCAAAGAGCTGAATTTATGCGTTTTAGCTTTGCCTTCTTTGCGATATCTTAGCGTTCTTTGCGGTTAAATTTTTCAACAGCCCCATAAAAATATTGTAAAATTAATACAATGCATATATGCTTGAAGAACTAAAGCTCTCCGTTTTTACTGCAAACCTCGACCTTGTTAAAAACGGGCTCGTTATCCACACCTGGGGAAATGTCAGCGGAAGGGATAAAAGCAGCGGGTTGATCGTTATCAAACCATCGGGAATCAGCTATAAAGCCATGAAGCCTGAAGATATGGTAGTACTGGATCCGGAAGGAAGAATCGTGGAAGGGGACTTAAAGCCATCGACAGATGCTCCGACCCATCTTGTACTTTATAACGCTTATTCCGCAATAGGCGGGGTTGTTCATACACATTCCGCATTTGCTGCCTCCTGGGCACAGGCAGGAAGGGATATTCCACCCTTCGGCACCACCCACGCCGACCATTATTATGGGGCGGTACCATGTACACGGAAGTTGAATGATGATGAGATCAGGAATGATTATGAGCTCAATACAGGTAAAATAATTGTTGAAAGAATGGTCGGGCTTGATCCTCTGGCTGTTCCTTCAGTGCTGGTCAATGCTCATGGACCATTTTGCTGGGGACCTGATGCTGAAGAAGCTGTCTATAACGCTGTTGCTCTTGAAGAGATAGCCAGAATGGCATTTTATACGGTGCTCCTTAACCACAAGACTCCTATTGATCAGAATCTTCTTGACAGGCATTTTTTACGTAAGCATGGCAGTAACGCATATTACGGCCAGAACAAGAAAAACAAAACTTAATAACTAAAATATGGCACGTAAATTTGTTATAGGCATTGATTATGGGACCGATTCGGTCCGGTCAGTTGTTGTGGACACAGCCAACGGTGCGATTGCCGGATCATCTGTGTTTGAATATCCCAGATGGAAAAAGGGCTTGTACTGTGATCCTTCGCAAAACATGTTCCGCCAGCATCCTCTCGATTATATTGAAGGTCTGGAGCAATCCGTTAAGGGAGCTCTGGCGGGATTAAGCAAGGAAATTACGGGAGGTATTACCGGTATTACCATTGACACAACAGGTTCCACCCCGGTGGCAGTTGATGAGGAGGGGAATCCACTTTCAATGAAACCTGGTTTCAAAGATGATCCGGATGCCATGTTTGTATTATGGAAAGATCATACTGCGGTAAAAGAAGCTGCCGAGATCAACGAATTGGCGCGGACCTGGGGCGGAACTGACTATACTAAATTTGAAGGCGGTATTTATTCTTCCGAATGGTTCTGGGCAAAGATACTCCATGTCCTCCGCCATAGTGAAAAGGTTAGGAAGGCCGCCTGGTCGTGGGTTGAACATTGTGACTGGATACCTGCAATGCTCACGGGTAATACCGATCCCCTTGCCCTTAAGCGAAGCCGCTGTGCTGCCGGGCATAAGGCTATGTGGCATAAAGATTTCAACGGCTTGCCTGATGAGAAATTCCTTGTCAGGCTCGATCCTGTTCTGGCAGGACTCAGGGATAGGCTCTTCTCTGAAACCTATACCTGCGACGTTTCAGTCGGAACTATAACAAAGGAATGGGCTGACAGGCTCGGCATACCGGAAGATGTTAAAGTCGGGGCCGGAGCATTTGATGCCCATCTGGGTGCCGTCGGAGGTGAGATTACGCCCTAGCAGCTTGTTAAAGTAATGGGCACTTCAACCTGCGATATGCTGGTTTCACCTGCCGGAGGAGCCGGCGATAAACTGGTTGCCGGCATCTGCGGACAGGTCGACGGATCAATAGTTCCGGGTATGCTTGGCCTTGAAGCAGGTCAATCGGCTTTTGGGGATATCTATGCCTGGTTCGGCAACCTCCTGACATGGCCTGTCACAGAGATCATTGCAAAAATGACCTGGATAGATGACCAGACCAGGGAGAGGATCAGGAAAGAAACCACCTCGAATATTATCGATGTTCTGAGCAGAAAGGCAGCATCAATTTCAGATGATGAGTCAACACTTATTGCACTCGACTGGCTGAATGGCAGGCGCACACCTGACGCCAATCAGGCGTTGAAAGGCGTAATTGCCGGGTTATCTCTTGGCTCCGATGCTCCCAGAATCTTTAAAGCCCTTGTTGAAGCTACTGCTTTCGGTTCCAGGATGATAAATGAGCGTTTTATTTCAGAAGGGGTGCGAATTGATGGCGTGATTGCAGTCGGAGGCGTGGCAAAAAAGAGTCCCTTTGTGATGCAGATTGTTGCTGATGTCCTGAATATGCCGATAAAGGTTGCAAAATCAGATCAGACCTGCGCCCTCGGATCTGCAATGGCGGCTTCGGTCGTGGCAGGAATTCATCCCGATATTGCCTCTGCACAGAAAGCCATGGGCAGCGGATTCGAAAAAGAGTATCATCCTGACCCGGTGAGGGCGAAGAGGTATGATGAGCTCTATCGCAAGTATAAAAAACTTGGTTTATTTATAGAAAAAGAACTTACTTATTAATAACTTACACTTAGGCCCACCGGGGTATAACCACGTAGGTGCTTACTCTGTGGACCTCTGTGACTTCTCAGTGGAACTCTGTGTAAGTTTTTAATATTATTAACAGAACTTAATTTTTAAGAAAATGCGAAAGTCACTTTATGTTATTTTAGTTTCCCTTTTTCAGCTGAGCTTCATTGCATCAGCTCAAAAAGCAGATCTTGTTACTGTAAATCAACTGGTTGTTATAGCTAATCACTCTGGTCCCGTTATCAGTAAGGATATCTACGGTCATTTCTCAGAACACCTCGGAAGATGCATCTATGAAGGATTATGGGTTGGGACCGGTTCAAAGATCCCCAATACCTACGGCATCAGGAATGATGTCCTTTTTGCCCTCAGGGAAATTAAAGTTCCCAATCTCCGCTGGCCTGGAGGATGCTTTGCAGACACCTACCATTGGAGGGACGGGATCGGCCCGCAGGAAAAGAGGGCTTCAATTGTCAATACGCACTGGGGCGGCGTGACAGAGGATAATTCATTCGGAACACACGAATTTATGAAGCTCACCGAACTTCTTAATTGCGATGCCTACATTAACGGTAATGTAGGATCAGGAACTGTCAGGGAGATGGCGGAGTGGGTTGAGTACCTGACATCCGATTCCGATAGTCCGATGACAAGACTTCGAAAGGAAAACGGGAGAGATGAGCCCTGGAAAGTGAAGTACTTTGCCATCGGCAATGAGAACTGGGGATGCGGCGGAAATATGACGGATGAGTTCTACACAAACGTAATGAGGCAGTTTTCAACTTACCTTAATAACTATGGTGAAAACCGGCTTTACCGGGTAGCCTGCGGTCCCTCTGATTTCAATGTTGAATGGACCGAGACCCTGATGAAGGATCCCGCTTCACGCGGAAGGTTCCAGGGCTTATCGATACATTATTATTCTCTTGTCGATGGCTGGAATAATAAGGGTTCAGCGACCGATTTTGACGAAAGACAATGGTTCCAGACAATGAGGGCAAATCTGCAGATGGACCAGATCATAAAAGGCCACGCTTCAATCATGGACCGTTATGATCCCCAGAAAACAAAAGGCCTTGTTGTTGATGAATGGGGCAACTGGTTCAATGTTGAGCCAGGCTCAAATCCCGGTTTCCTCTACCAGCAGAATACTCTCAGGGACGCATTAACGGCTGCAATCCACCTTAACATTTTCAACCAGCATGCCGACAGGGTAAAAGTGGCTAATCTGGCACAGATGATAAACGTTCTGCAATCGGTCATTCTCACAAAGGATGATAAGATGATTCTGACCCCGACCTATCATGTTTTCAGAATGTTCAGGGTACACCAGGAGGCAAGGTTGCTCAACACCGACCTCAGATGCGAGGATTACAGCTTTGGCGACAGGAAGATCCCCGCTGTTTCAGCTTCAGCCTCGGAGGACAAGGATGGGAAATTGCACATTTCACTTGCAAATGTGAATCCTGACAAAGAAGTTACGATTACGTGCCCGGTAATAGGGGAGACTTACAAAAAAGTTACAGGTGAGGTCCTGACAGCAACCGTAATGGCGGCAATGAATACATTTGAAAAACCTGAATCTGTAAAACCGGCAGCTTTTAACGGTTTTAGTTATAAAGATGGTGTTATTACAATAACTTTGCCTTCAAAATCGGTAGTTGTACTGGAATTGACAAAATGACCTTAATAAGATGCAAAGAAATTAAGAACTTACACAGAGTTCCACTGAGAAGTCACAGAGATCCACAGAGTCAGTACTTGAGCACACTCAAGGTTTCTCTGTGGAACTCTGTGAAACCTCTGTGGACCTCAGTGTAAGTTTTTATAAGAAATTTTCAATAATGAAAAAATCCAAAAATCTCCTGATTCTGTTCGCTGTCATCCTTATTATTGGAGGTTGTATGGACAAACAGGAAGAAGATTATCCTATTCAGCCTGTTCCGTTCACATCAGTCAGGCTTACTGATAATTTCTGGGCTCCGAGGATAAAGAAAAATGCAACCGTTACCATTCCAATCGCATTTTCCTACTGCGAATCATCGGGGAGGGTGAAGAATTTTGAGATTGCCGGGGGACTTGACACTGGCAGATTCAGAACAATATATCCTTTTGATGATTCAGATGTATTCAAGATTATCGAGGGCGCAAGCTATTCGCTTCAGACATTTCCGGATCCGAAGCTCGACGCCTATCTTGATACCCTGATTTATAAAATAGGATTGGCGCAGGAAGATGACGGGTATCTCTATACGAACCGCACAATAGCAGAAATGCATGGCGGAGCAGGATTGCACGAATGGGCTGGCAAAAACAGGTGGGAGCTCGACTCGATCCTCAGTCATGAGCTATATAATATCGGCCATCTTTATGAAGCAGCAGTAGCTCATTACCAGGCCACAGGAAAGCGGACCCTGCTTGATATTGCCATCAAATCAGCCGACCTTGTAAATAAGGACTTTGGATGGGACAGGGTTAAAGTATACCCGGGACATCAGGTGATTGAAATGGGGCTTGTTAAGCTTTACAGAACAACCGGTGAGAAAAAATACCTTGATCTCGCAAAGTTCTTTCTTGATATCAGGGGTCCGAAAGGGAGAGGCCTATAACCAGGCTCACAGGCTGGTGGTTGACCAGACTGAGGCAGCAGGCCATTCTGTAAGGGCCACATACATGTATTCAGGAATGGCCGATATTGCGGCTATTGAAAAAAATGATGCATATCTTAACGCAATAACAAAGATCTGGGAGGACATAGTTTACAGCAAAATTTACATAACGGGCGGGATCGGTGCAACAGGAGGCAATGAGGGATTTGCCGATCCGTTTGTTCTGCCCAATATGTCGGCCTATTGCGAAACCTGCGCATCCATTGGAAATATCTTTACAAATCACCGGTTATTCCTGTTGCATGGAGAAGCTAAATATATTGACGTACTTGAAAAAACATTATACAACTCAATGCTGTCAGGTGTCTCCTTATCAGCAGACAGATTTTTTTATCCCAATCCCCTTGAATCAAATGGCCAGCATGAGCGCCAGGCCTGGTTCGGATGCGCTTGCTGCCCTTCAAATGTGGCAAGGTTCGTACCAGCCATCCCGGGTTACATTTATGCTGTTACGGATAAGGAACTTTATGTAAATCTTTTTGTTTCGAACAATGCCGACATTACCATTGGTAATAAAAAAGTCAAAGTAACCCAGAAAGCAAATTTTCCATGGGACGGAAGAGTGGAAATCTCAGTGGATCCCGAATCCCGGGGAAAATTCATGATAAAGCTACGGATACCAGGATGGGCACGAAATGAGGCTTTGCCAGGGGATCTTTATAAGTTTACAGATCAGAATAATGAAAACATATCTCTTTCTGTAAATGGAGAACCATTTATGGCAGAGGTTATAAATGGATATGCCATTATTGAAAGAATCTGGAAAGAGGGCGACCGGGTGGAAGTTGAATTTCCAATGCCGGTCCGTACGGTGGTTGCTGACGAAAGGATTATAGACGATGCAGGTAAAATTGCTGTCCAGCGAGGTCCTGTGATCTTTTGTGCAGAATGGCCCGATAATAACACCGGGAATATTCTAAACCTCGTTGTTGATAAAAACTCAGGTTTCTCTGCTGAATTTATGCCCTCACTTCTTGAAGGTACCATGTTGATAAAAACAAATGGGTCACAGACAAAAAAAACTGTTGACGGCAAAATCGAAACTCTTGAAAATGAGGATATAACACTTATACCGTATGCTTTATGGAACAACAGAGGTCCCGGGCAGATGATGGTATGGCTGCCTGTTACCCCCGAAGTCACGAAACCGTTGCCAGCGACCCATAAGGTGACTAATTAAAATATGAAAAACCTCTTAATCCCATCCGTAATCTTAATTCTGTCATTTTCACTGTTTAATTGCAGTAATAATAAGTCTGTAAACGAAATTTATATTAATTCTAAAACAGGAAATGACGCTAACCCCGGAACAGAAAGCAAACCTTTAAAATCTATTTCTGAAGTCAACATCCGGATTCAGACGAAACCTGCAAACATACTTTTTGCAGGAGACCAGGTTTACGAAGGGACACTGCTCCTTAACAATGTTAATGGTACAGCTTCAATTCCTCTGGTTATTGGTTCATACGGCGGAGGCCGGGCTGAAATCGATGGAGGCAAAAATGAAGCTGTAAGGATTGAAAACTGCAGGTTTGTAAGGGTTGAAAACCTCTATCTCACCGGCGATGGACGAAAAGATGGCAATGGAACAAACGGATTACAGTTAAAGAACTGCCACGATTGTGTCGTTGAAAATATTATTGCCGAAGGATTTCAGAAGTCAGGCGTTGATCTTAACGATTGCAGGAATATTCAGGTACTTAAGGTTCTTGCTTTATACAATGGTTTTTGCGGGATAAATGTGATGGGTTCGGATAAGAAACTGTCCGGAAGCATTTTGATCAGGGACTGCAAAGCCGAAAATAATCCGGGCGATCCGACGATGCTTGATAATCACAGCGGGAACGGGATTCTTGTCGGCGTTTCCGACAGTGTTGTAATCGATCATTCTTCAGCTACAGATAACGGATGGGATATGCCGAGGCAGGGAAACGGACCTGTAGGCATCTGGACCTGGCAAAGTGATCACATCACAATTCAGTATTGCATTAGTTATCGAAACAAAACCTCCGAAGGGGGAAAGGATGGCGGCGGTTTTGACCTTGACGGCGGCGTTACAAACTCGGTAATCCAGTATTGCCTGTCGTATGAAAACCAGGGAGCAGGTTATGGACTCTTTCAATATCCGGGAGCTTCAGGATGGTTTAATAATATTATCCGGTACTGTGTGAGTATAAACGATGCTCATACCACTGAAGGATCAGGAAGCTTTTTTATCTGGAACGGGTCGGAGGATAGCAGCCGGCTTAAGGATTGTTATATTTATAACAATGTCGCATATAATACATCAGCGCCGGTAATCAGCTTTGAAAATGCCTCCAGGCATGAGAATTTTAATTTCAGTAATAACATCTTTCTCGGTTCAGGCCAGATGATAAGCGGTACAAATACCGGGAGCTCTTTTATTGGAAATGTGTGGTGGAGTCCCGTTGCAGGTATGAAGCTTATGAAATATGCAAGTCTTGAAGACTGGATGAGAGCATCCGGACAGGAAATGCTCAATGGTAAGATCGTCGGACTACAGGCCGACCCGGGATTAACTGGTCCTTTTCTCACTGAATTAACTGATCCATACCGGCTTAACGAGTTAACCGGATATACTTTGAGACCTGAAACACCAATAAGGAATAAAGGTATTGACCTCAGAGGTATTCCCGGGTTCGAACCTCCATCAAGGGATTTTTTTGGTAACCCTGTTCCTGAGGGTGGAGTTCCGGAACCGGGGATCCATGAAATCAAATAAAATTAATATCAAACTGATAACATTATGAAGCAATTCAAACCACTCTGTCCCAAAACTTACGTTATTCTTTTTTCGGTAGTTTTTGTCTTTGGATTTACAAATTTGTCCTCTTATTCCCAGCCATCCGGAAAAAACCTGGCTATTGTTGCAAAACCTTCGGGATCGGCCAGGTATGAGGCCTCATATAACTCGCTTAATGATGGCCTGACTCCGGTAAACGTCGCGTTCCCCCGAACCGGTAACAGGCCTCAGCGAAGGCTGACCGCTCAGTGGGTACAATATGACTGGACACAACCTGTTACCACTGGTGAAATACATGTATTCTGGTGGAACTCCGATAACGCTGTAAAACTTCCTCAGGCATACAGAATAAAATACTGGGACGGCAGCAACTTTGTTACCGTTAAAAATGTTGACGGACTTGGACTTGAAAACAGGCAGTACAACCTTACAACATTTGATAAAATAATGACTACAAAACTGAGGCTTGAGATTGACTCGGTCGAACGGGTCCCGGGATCCCTTCTAGAGTGGATGGTAATTCAGTCCCTGGATTCCCCGGATCATCCCCCGGTTGTCACCGCTGGTGTTGACAGGTCGGTGATGCTTAATGGCAGGACATATCTTTCGGGGGAAGTCAAATCTGTAACACCGGTCGGGCGGACAGACTGGAGCAAAACAGCCGGCCCCGGCACTGTTGTTTTTTCAAATCCCGGTGATCTTAAAAGCACAGCAACATTTTCAGCGCCGGGTGATTATGTACTGACAATTACAGCTTATGAAGGAGCTCTCCGGTCATCCTCTGATCTTAAGGTAAGGGTCACAACTCCTCCCAGGGAAGAACGCCTTGATGTTGTTTATACCAAACGGTATAAAATAAACAGCCCATTCTGGAACCCACGTGCTAAGTCTATGATAGTGAATTGGATACCATGGTGTGTTACCCAGATAGAACGTACCGACCTGACTCTTGGAGAGGGTGGTCTCGATAATTTCATTGAGGCAGCCAAAGCCCTCAGGGGAGAATCGCACGGGAAGCATAAAGGCTATGTTTTTTCCAACGCCTGGGTCCATCAGACCGTGGAGGCTATGTGCATCGCCCTTATGATCGATCCCCAGGGTGATAAGGAGATAATGGCAGCCCAGGAAAAGATGAAAAAAACTCTTGAAAACTGGATCCCCATTGTTCTTGCAGCCCAGGAACCTGATGGTTATCTCCAGACCGCATTTACCCTTCGCGACACAACACGGTGGAAGGAGAGATGGGCCCCCAGGACAAGAGGCAATCATGAAGGTTATGTTGCCGGGTATTTTCTTGAATCGGCAATAAATCATTACACCCTGACTGAAGGGAAAGATAAGAGGCTGTATAATGCTGCCAAAAAGCTGGCGGATTGCTGGGTGGCAAATATTGGTCCGGGAAAGAAGGTATGGTATGACGGACATCAGGAGATGGAACAGGCCCTTGTCCGTTTTGGGAGGTTCGTAAACGACATGGAAGGTATGGGGCATGGCGACAGCTATATCAGTCTCGCAAAATTCCTCCTCGATTCCCGGCGCGACGGTAGCGAATATGATCAGAGCCATGTTCCCGTTCAGGAACAATATGAGGCTGTCGGACATGCCGTGAGAGCTGCCTACAGCTACTCGGCGATGTCGGATGTGGCCGCTGAAACAGGTGATGTCGACTATCAGAGCGCAGTTATGTCGCTCTGGGATAATATGGTGAACAAGAAGTATTACCTGACAGGCGGTATTGGAAGCGGGGAAACTTCGGAAGGCTTCGGACCAGATTATTCACTGGGCAATGACGCTTATTGCGAATCATGTTCAAGCTGCGGTCTCATCTTCTTCCAGCATAAGATGAATCTGGCATACCATGATGCCAGATATGCAGACCTTTATGAAGAAACTCTTTTTAATGCATTGCTTGGCTCGCTCGATAATGAAGGGAAGAACTTCTATTACACAAATGAGCTTTCATCTGGCCAGTCACGTTATTCATGGCATGTATGCCCCTGTTGCGTCGGAAATATCCCGAGGACACTTCTGATGATCCCGACATGGACCTATGTCAAGGGTAAAGATGGCATTTACGTTAATATGTTCATTGGAAGCACGATTAAAGTGGAAAAGGTTGCAGGCACCGATATTGAAATGGTTCAGAGAACAGATTACCCCTGGAGCGGCAAAGTTTCGATAACATTGAATCCAGCGCAGTCAAAAGAGTTTACTGTCTATATCAGGGTTCCCGACAGGACTACAAGCGTATTGTATACCCCTGTACCGGAGGTAAAAGGTTTGAAATCACTGAGTCTCAACGGAAAACCTGTAAAGCAGGAAGTTGTGAATGGTTATGCCGTTATTAAAAGGTTGTGGAAAAGAGGTGATAAAATCGATCTTGAGTTGCCCATGGAGATCCAGACAATAACCGCCGATGAAAAGATTGCTGCCGACAGAGGGAGAGTAGCCCTGCGTTACGGTCCGCTGATCTTTAATGTTGAAAAAGCCGATCAGCCGGATATTGAAAAATATATTGGCACAGGTCCACTTTCACTTGAATGGAACGGAGAACTTCTGGGAGGTACCATGACAATAAAGGGAAAATGGGATGATGGAACTTCACTGACTGCGATTCCGAATTATTTAAGGAACAACCGCAATCTGGTAAAGTCAACAAATAAGCCCGAAAGAGAAGATCCTGCTGAAGGTTCGATGGTTTGGATAAAAAGACGATAAAGACAATTACACCTTGGCTATAAGGAAAAGGATCAAGCCTACAATTACAATGTAGATTAAAATCTCAAAAATCCTTAAAGTGTGTTTTCTCATTTAGGTCCGGGCCGTTGATTTGACCCTTGTTAATACAAAAATTAAAATTACGCTTAATAAATCAACCTGCTGAGCATCATTTGTTCATTTAAGTAGATTGATTTGTCCTTTGTTGGGTATCAAATGTTAATTCATTTCCGGACATGGGTTGAAGGCACCTTTTACTTTATTTGGTTTAATCATGCGTAAAATGAAAAACATTTGTGACCTTTGGGGCATATCCTGAACCGTTTTCTAAATGTATTGTAAAGAATGACTCCCGGACGATTTCCTATAGTCAATTTGGATGATCACAGAGGACACGATTTGAAACCATTTTATGTGAAGTTGATAAAATTTATTATTCTTTTCTCACTGTTCACAGGAATCAATGTTTCAAAAGTCTTTCCTCAGAATAACAATATAGTTTTTTCTCATATTGATGTAAATAACGGGTTATCAGATAATTGGGTAAAGTGTATTTACAGGGACTCAAAAGGTTTTATCTGGTTGGGAACCAATAGCGGACTTAACAGGTTTGACGGTTATAATTTTGAATTATTTAAACGAAAGGTTTCAGATTCAATATCCATCGCCGACAATGCAATTAATTCAATTGCTGAGGACAATGAAGGTAATCTCTGGGTAGGAACAAGAAGCGGTATCAGCGTTCTTGATAAGGATTCATACACCTTTAAAAAAATAAATCTCCCTGCATCACCAACTTTTTTATGCCAGGATATAGCATATATTACAGCATTGGCTGCCGATCAGGCAGGAAATATTCTTATCGGCACCCACAATGGCCTGTTCGCTTATAATAATAAGAACAATTCCTTTAAGCATATTCTCATTGATGAGCAATCATGCTCATCTGAGTTGAATAATATTACAGCGATCACCCGTGACAATGCCGGATCATTCTGGATCGGAACCAATAATGGATTTATCTTAAGGCATAAGGATGGGTCAGATTCATTTGAGAAGTATAAATCTTACCGGGAAGGCCTGGAAAGCAGCGGTATCATAACAAGATTGTTTGCAGATAAAAATAACAATTTATGGGTTGGCGATATCAATGGACTAAGCCTTTTTGATATCGCGACGGGATCCTGGAACCGGGAATTTCAGGTCACTTCAGGAGAGGTTTTCAGAAAACTCCAGATAACAGGGATTGATCAGGATCCTGACGGCCAGATATGGATTTCCACTGACGGCAAAGGAATATTCGTTATTGATCCTTCTGGTTTTAGCCATTACAACATTTCAAACCTGCCTTATGTATCGGGTACCCTTTCAAGCAATGGCATTACTTCATTATTCTGCGACAAATCAGGTATTGTTTGGGTAGGAACATCAAAGAAGGGTGTTGACTTCTACAAAAAGGGCATCAGGAAATTCAGGATATTCAGGAATCACCCAAAGGATGATAACAGTCTTATTTATAATGATGTAGATTGCATAGCTGAGGATTTTAAAGGAAACCTCTGGATTGGCACGAATGGCGGCGGACTGAATTATTATGACAGGAAAGCAAATAAATTCACAAGCTTTATATCCAAACCTGGCTCAAAAAACAGTTTGAGCAGTAATATAATTGTCTCACTTTTTGAGGATTCTGAAAATAAGATCTGGATAGGAACTTATCTTGGAGGATTGAATTGCTACGATCCGGCTACAGGCAAATTTACAGTTTACAGGCATAGCGAATCGGATTCAACATCAATTTCCGATGACCGGATATGGAGTATCTGTGAGGACAGCAAAAGAAATCTATGGATTGCAACTCTTACAAACGGGCTTAATCGTTTTGACCGCAGTACAGGGAAATTTGAAAGATATAACACCCAGAACAGTCCTATTTGTTTCAACTATCTCAACTCCATTTCAGTTGACAAAAATGATAACCTGTGGATCTCCTCAGCTAACGGACTCATTTTCTATAATCCGTCTCAAAACCGTGCCAACTGCTACTTCAATAACCCGGAAAGCAGTAACTCATTGAGCGATAATCAGGTAATCTCAACTTTCACCGACAGCAGGGGTATGTTCTGGGTATGCACCAACAATGGTTTGAATCTTATGGACCGTGTAAATGGTACTTTCAGGGTTTTCAGCGAGGCCGACGGACTGCCTTCAAACAGTGTACTGAGGATACTTGAAGACATAAACTCAGACCTCTGGATAAGTACTAAGAACGGGATCACCAAACTTGAGGTAAGCAGGTCGGATGAAGAGTATCCTTTGTCATTCAGTTTTATCAATTACGGCATTAGCGACGGCTTGCAGGGGAAGGAGTTTACTGAAACTGCTGCGCTTGCAACCAGGGATGGTGAAATCTGGTTTGGCGGACCAGAAGGTCTTAATGCCTTTTACCCTGAGGAAATTACCAGCGATAAAACTCCTTCAGAGCTGATCTTTACTGATTTAAGGATCTTCAACAAGAAAATTAAATATGGTGAGACTGTAAATAACCGGGTTTTGCTTGAGAAGCCTGTATTCAATTCAGATAAGATCACACTTAAATACAAGGAGAATTCGTTCACAATCGATTTTGTCGTTCTGAATTATTTTTACCCTGAGAAAAACAGGTATCTGTACCATCTCCAGGGCTTTAATGATAAATGGATAAGCACACTGGGGGATGAAAATTTTGCAACTTTTTCAAACCTGGATAACGGCACCTACAAACTTATGGTTAAAGCCGCAAACCAGGATGGGATCTGGAATGAAAAACCGCTTGAGATCGTAATAAAGGTTCTTCCTCCGTTGTGGAAAAGCTCATTTGCATATTGCCTGTACACTCTTCTGATACTGTCAATGCTTGCCTTATTGAGATATCTTATCCTGTACAGGGAAAGACTGAATATTAAAATTGAACAGGAACAAATTGAATCACAACATGTTCATGAGTTGGACTCGTTGAAAATCAGATTCTTCACAAATATTTCGCATGAATTCAGAACTCCGATCACATTAATATTATCCCCGGTGGAAAAACTTCTGAACCGGTGGAAGGGCGCTCCCGAGGAGAAACATCTCAAATTGATACAGCAGAACGCAAAGAGGTTGCTGTTAATGGTAAACCAGCTTCTTGATTTCAGGAGGATGGAAGTTCAGGGTTTTAACTATAATCCTTCGTATGGGAATATTATTTCATTCATAGGCGATGTGACTGAGTCTTTTACCGATCTGAGCGAACAAAAACAGATAAAGCTCGCATTCCGTACAGATTTGCCTGAAGTGAACACCTGGTTTGACAGTAATAAACTTGAGAAGATAATTTTTAACCTTCTTTCGAATGCATTTAAGTTCACGCCCTCAGGTGGATCAATATTTGTTTCTGTTTCTGTTCTGAATGAAGAGGTTCTGATAAACAGTGGTGGAAACGATAATTGTTCAAAACTTCGGATCACTGTAGAAGATACCGGGATAGGTATTCCTGCCGATAAGATTGATAAGTTATTCAGTTATTTCTACCAGGTTAATTCTCCTTTTGACGACCAGGGAACCGGTTTAGGCCTGGCTCTTGTAAAAGAATTCGTTAATCTTCATAACGGGGAAGTAAAAGTGGAAAGCCGGCCCGGGAAAGGCAGTTGTTTTACTGTATACCTTCCTTTAAGAGTGGATGCATCTTTTAACTACGCATTGCATACGACCGGCGATTCGGAAATACAGTTGCAACCATCTGTGACGGAGCAGGAAAGCAGGGGAAATGACAATGGAAGAAAATACAAGATACTGGTAGCTGAAGATAATGATGACCTGAGGTTTTACATAAAGGATAATCTTCAGAACCATTATGATATTTTTGAGGCATCCAACGGGGAAGAGGCGCTCGGAATAGTCCTGAAAGAAACCCCCGATCTGATTATAAGTGATATATTAATGCCGGTAATGGATGGAAAGGAGTTGTGCAGGAAGGTTAAGACTGATAAAAAGCTGGATCATATCCCATTTATCTTTATTACAGCCCGCGCAGGTGAAAAAGATCTGCTTGAGTGCCTCGATCTTGGGGCCGATGATTTTATCCCAAAACCTTTCAGTTTCCCGGTACTTGAAGCCAAGATCACCAATTTCCTGAGTCTGAGAAAGAATATGAGGCATTCTCATCTTAAAAATGCACTTGTTGAACCAAATAATATTGATATCTTATCACTTGACGAACAGTTTCTCCAAAAAGCGCTGGGGCTGGTTGAGAAGAATATATCGAGAGTCGATTATACAGTTGAGGAACTCAGCAGCGATCTCGGGATAAGCCGCACCCTCTTCTATAAAAAGATCCTTGCCATGACTGGGAAACCTCCACTTGAGTTTATAAGGATTACTGAGGCTTAAAAGAGCTGCCCAGCTTCTTCTGAAAAGTCAGCTGAATGTTTCCGAAGTTGCCTTCAAGGTTGGTTACAATGACCCGAAATACTTCAGGAAACACTTTAAGAATGAGTTCGGTGTACTTCCATCAAGGTATGCTGAAAAACAAAATCGTGATCGCGATAAAAATCAATTGACCCCCCAAACCTGAACAATTAGACCTGTCATCACAGTTTGGTTTGCATTATTTTTGACCTAATCTAAACCCGGCATAGGGCTCAACGCCTGTTATGCCGAAATTTAATATCTAACCGTGATGTAATTTACTATTCTAAAAACCCAAAACTATGATTAAACGAGGTGTTTTTGTGATCTTGTTACTGTTTGCAAATCTGTGTTTGATGGCCCAGAGTACAGTAATAGGTGTTGTTCGTGACTCAGGAAGCCAGCCGGTACCAGGTGTATCAGTTGTTGTGAAGGGTACTTCGATCGGAACCCTGACGGGAATCGATGGCAAGTATTCGGTAAGTGTTCCTGCCGGAAGCAACACACTGGTATTCACCTTTATCGGCATGACAAGGGCTGAAGAGGTCATTGGGAACAGATCTGTGATAGATGTTATCCTGAAAGAAGAAGTTACAGGACTGGACGAAGTGGTGGTTGTAGGCTATGGTACCCAGAAGAAAAAAGTGGTTACCGGTGCAACCGTACAGGTTAAAGGGGATGACATCCAGAAACTGAGTACAGTTTCTCCACTGACTGCTTTGCAGGGTCAGACTCCGGGTGTCACAATCATCAAGAATACTGGTGAACCCGGAGCAGGATTTAATGTTAACGTACGTGGAATGGGTACTATCGGGAACTCTCAACCCCTTTACGTTATTGATGGTGTCCCTGGTGGAAACATCGATTATCTCTCATCAGCCGACATTGAGTCGATTGACGTTCTCAAAGATGCTGCATCAGCAGCTATTTACGGTTCACGTGCCGCCAACGGGGTCATCCTGGTAACAACAAAGAAAGGCAAACTTTCGGGTGGCGGTATGAAAGCCAACATAACTTACGACGGATCGTACGGCTGGCAGAACCTCTATAAAAAACTCCCGGTTACAAATGCCCAGGAATATGCAGTTCTGCTTAATGAGGCAAAGGTTAACAGCGGTCAGCCGCTTCTTAATTTTACGTCTCTTGTTCCCGATTGGGACAGGATCCAGAGTGGCGCATGGGCAGGCACCGACTGGATTGACCAGCTTACTGAAAAAAATGCTCCTCAGGTAAATAATGCAGTCAATATTTTCGGAGGTTCCGACCTTATGACTTTCTCCATGGGGGTTTCACATACTAACCAGAAAGGTATAATCGGAAAACCTGTAGCATCTGAATATGAAAGGTTTACATTCAGACTGAACTCCGATTACTCAGTTATCAGAAATAAATCAAACACTTCCACTCTTTTGAAAGTCGGAGAGACATTAAGATATATGCATTCAAACAGAAACGGTATCGGAACCGGAAACCAGTACTGGAATGATATGTTCAGCGCTATCGTGGCAAGCCCGTTTCTGCCCATGTGGGCAACAGATGAGACCGACAAGGCTTACCCCTATCATTATGCAATTCCATGGAACGAGCAGGAGGCAAACCCAATTGCTTCCATGGTTTATAACCGCGGAATGAATGAGGGTAAAAACCACAATTTGAACGGAAGCCTCTTTGCTGAATTACAACCAGTTAAAAACCTGGTTTTCAGGAGTGCGTTTGGATTCAACATGTCAGCCGGATCTTACAGGAGTTACAATCCCACCTACGAACTGAGCGCTTCCTCATTCAGGAATAATAACGCAGTAAATCATAGTATGTCAAACGGTTTAGGCTGGACATTTGAGAATACACTTTCTTATAATATCACTGTGAACAGCGTTCATAATATCACTGGTCTTATTGGAACATCAGCTGAAAAATGGGGGTTGGGCGAAAGTATCAACGGCGGTAATGCAAATTCGCTGTTTGACGATTTTCAACATGCTTACCTTAATAATACAAAGGTTATTTATAATGATGGAAAGACAAGCCTGGGCAGCAGTCCATGGGGCGAGGGTGGAATACTATCCTATTTCGGACGTGCTTCGTACAGCTACAAGGAAAAATACCTGGCAACTGTTATTATGCGTGCCGATGCATCTTCAAATTTTGCCAGAGGAAACAGATGGGGCTATTTCCCATCGATTTCTGCAGGATGGGTGTTATCCGAAGAATCATTTATGGATAACAACACCGCAATTGACTTCCTGAAACTGCGCGCAAGCTGGGGACAGAATGGCAACCAGGCGATCAATCCTTTCCAGTACCTTGCAACAATCTCCTTCAACAACGTAAACTATTTCTTCGGTGGGGACAAATCAGTTGTTTCAACAGGCGGCTTCCCCGATATTCTTCCGAACCCGGATGTAACATGGGAAACTTCCGACCAGCTGAATATCGGTTTTGATGCCCGCCTTCTGAACAATAAACTGAATATCGCTTTTGACTGGTACAACAAACAGACAAAAGACTGGCTGGTCAATCCTTCAATACTTGCATCGTATGGAACAGGTGCACCCTATGTAAACGGTGGCGATGTATCAAACAAGGGCATTGAACTCAATCTCGGATATGTCGACAATGCAGGTTCTCTGAATTATTCTGTGGGTGCAAGTGTTGCTTATAATACAAATGAGGTCACCAAAATAAATAACAATGAGAAGATATTCCATGGAACCGGGAATGTCCTCGGACAGGGTACTGAAGAGCTTTACCGTGCACAGGTAGGATTCCCTATCGGTTATTTCTGGGGATATAAAACGAAGGGTGTTTTCCAGAATGATGCAGAGGTGCTGGCTTACAGAAACTCGTCCGACAAAACTATAATGCCAACGGCAGTCCCGGGCGACCTTATTTTTGACGATACAAACGATGACGGGACAATCGACTATAATGATAAGGTAATGATTGGCGATCCTAATCCTGATTTTATTGTTGGCTTTAATTTTTCAATGGATTATAAGGGATTTGACCTGTCCCTTATGGCAAACGGCGCTTTCGGCCAGCAGATAGCACGAAGCTTCCGCCGCTGGGCCGACAGTCCGCAGAATAACTATACTACCGATGTTATGAACAGATGGCACGGGGAAGGATCTTCAAATAAGTATCCCAGACTTACATATGGTTCTCATATCAACTGGCAGTATAACTCCGATATCTTCATCGAAGACGGTGATTATCTCAGAATAAGCAACGTAACCGTAGGATATGACTTTAAAAAGCTTTTCAAAGCGATTCCGATGAGCCAGACAAGGTTCTTCTTCACAGTACAGAACCTTTATACTTTTACAAAGTACATAGGCATGGATCCTGAACTTGGACCCTACGGCTTCGACAACTGGGCAAAAGGGATTGATATCGGTACTTACCCTGCTCCAAGAACAGTTTTAATTGGTGCAAGTCTTAAATTCTAAAAAAAATGAAAAATATGAAAAAGATATTTTTAGCTATACTTATTACTACTGTGTTGGCCGGATGTTCCGAAAGTTTTCTCGACACGGCTCCGCTTACACAGAAAACAAACACCGATTTCTATCAGACACCTTCCGATATGGATCAGGCCCTTACTGCTGCCTACGTGACACTGGTAGATATGCCGGAGGGCGATGCTTCAATTCTTGGCGCATATCCCCTGGTCTATTCCAACCTGATGTCGGATGATTGTTTCGGCGGTGGCGGCGATAATGACCGTTTCCCACGCGCAATATGCGATTTCAAAGTTGAAGGTCCCAATACCTTTGTGGCGGCATGGACACGTTACTACCGGGGTATTTTCCGCACCAACATGATCCTTGAGAACATCGATAAACCCGAATGGACATCCGCTGCCCAGAAAGGGAAAGTTGAAGGACAGGCTCGCTTCCTGAGAGCACAGTTCTACTTTGATATGGCACGCCTTTTCGGTGAAGTTCCACTGGTGCTTGAAACTAAACCACAGAATTTACCAAAAGCCCCGGCGGCTGAAATCTTTGGCCAGATCGCCAGCGATCTTAAGACAGCAATCGAAACCTTTCCCGCAGTTAGCTACGGAACAGCAGTTTACAGCGACCTCGGACGTGCAAACAGGTGGATCGCAGAAGCGCTGATGGCACGCGTATACCTTTTCTATACAGGCTACTACGAATCAGCTGATCTTCCGCTTGCCGGAGGTGGTTCAGTCACAAAAGCTGATGTAATTGGCTGGCTTGAAGAGTGCATTAATAGCAGCGGTTATGACCTCATGCCTGAATTCAGGAACCTTTGGCCCTATTCTGTTGCCAATGCAACTTATTCTGAGGAACCATATAAGTTTACCGTTGACAATAGCCTGAACTGGTACAAGGAAGAAGGCGCCAATAAAGAGGCTATGTTCATGCTTAAATTCTCAACCTTTGCCGACTGGGGCACAAGTATCTATTACAGTAATCAGATGGACCTCTTTTTCGGATGGCGCTCATACAGCTATAAAGGTTCAATGGGTGAAGGCTGGGGAATGGGTACAGTTAATAAAAATTTGTGGGATCAATGGCCCGATGACGACCTGCGTAAAAGAGGCTCAATACTCAAAGTTGATGATGATGCGGTTGAAGGGATTGTGAACTACGGACTCGGAGTTGACCTTCACGACAAGCAGATGGATGAGACCGGTTACTGGCAAAAGAAATACAGACCTGTCAATGTAAAAAAGAATGGTGAATGGCATAACTACAGCGTTGATTTCTACGGTGTCACAAAGAATATGCAGCTTGATAACATGCAGGACATTGTTTTGATCCGTTTTGCTGACGTTCTGCTTATGCATTCAGAACTTACAGAGACACCGACAGGCATTAACAGGGTCCGCGCCCGCGCAAACCTCCTGCCTGTTGGAGGTTACACACTCGATGCTTTGAAAGCCGAACGTCGCTATGAACTGGCCTTCGAAGGTGAACGTTATTATGACCTTTTACGCTGGGCCGGAAAAAGTAATCTTACCCAGGTTGAGGCAATCCTGGAAAGTAAGAATGGCGTACCGACTTACAACAATGGCGTCTGGGGAGTAAAGAAAGGTGTTGACTTCCGTCCCGCTACCGGTGGATTTGCACAGATACCCAACAGGGAGATACAGCTTTCAGAAGGAGTGCTTGTTCAAAATCCAGGATGGGAGACAGGTACTGCACCGACATATTCATTTAGTTCACGTTAGAAATCTCTAAGAAGATAAAATATGAAAAGAAAGATATTGATCTATATCGCAGGTTTGATGTTCCTGATCGGAGCATGCACACCCATCGAAGACAGGGATACACTTGGAGCCATTGTTCCCGCATCTGATTTTAATTACACAATTACAAAGGATGCAACAAATGACTATATTCTCTATCTTGAAAATAATACGCCAGGAGTCTTGTTTGCCTGGGATTATGCCTGGGGAACATCTCTAAGACAAAAGGATACCGTCAGGATGCTCGTTCCCGGTGATTATACCATCAAGATAACTGCAACAACTGCCGGAGGCCTGGTATTTGATGAATTCCCGGTCTCTGTTACCAAAGCAGATCCTACCGCATTCCAGGACCCATCGTGGGCCATGCTGACAAATATGGCAGCCGGTAAAACATGGGTATGGGATACCGATAAACCTGCTCCATGGGGTAATGGCGGTTTTAAAGGATGCAATGCACCATGCTGGTGGGCTGTCAGTACTGCCGACCTTGCAGGCCGCGGAGTCGGATCGGACGAGATGAAGTTTGATCTCAATGGTGGTCGTAACCTCACACTTACAGCCGCATCCGTACCTTCTGCCGGTACCATGAAAGGTACTTTCAATATTGATATGGCTTCGCAGATTGCAGGCTGGAGCGTTGGGAAACTTACTACAACCAACGCTGTCGTAATAAACGGCATAAACGTAAATGATGGTAATGCCCAGTTCACGGAATATAATATCCTTAAACTGACAGACACTGAACTTCAGCTTGCTGCTGCAAAAGCAGGAACAGGCGATTGGGGTGAAGCATGGTTCTGGCTCTTTAAACCAAAGAACTGATTTACTATAAAATAAAAAAAGCCATCTCCGGATGGCTTTTTTTTGCTTTTCACATAATTTAAATAACCTTCGTTTTGCGATTCAGTCCACTTAAGATAGATTTACCTAAAATTTCATTTATGCGGATTACTCTTATTTCAGTCTTTACAATCCTTATATTAATTGCAGCATGTAAAAAAAATCAGACTTTCATCATAGAGGGTAAAGTACCCGATTCTGTTTTCAATGGATCAATAGTGTATCTGGTCGCCCTCGATGCTCCTGTAACCAGAAATGTCGATTCAACAATTATCGAAAACGGGAGTTTCCGTTTCGAAATAAAAGCAGATTCCTCCATTGCCAGGATACTAAGGATACAGGCAAAATATCCGGATATCATCGAAGACCTTGTTGTGATACCCGAACCTGGTCAGATAAGTGCAGTGCTCGATTCTGTGAGCTATGGTCATGGAACGAGGCTGAATAATACGCTTCAGCAATGGAAAGAGAGGAAGCATATTCATGACTCCATACAGTGGGACTTGTATATTCAAAAGAATGTCAAAGAATTAGATCAGAATATTGCAGACAGTCTGTTGAAAGTCTCTGAAAAAATGAGTGAAATTATAATGTCGGATAACATCTGCATGATAAACGAAAATCTCAATAACGGGATAGGTTTGTTGCTCTTTAAGATCTATTTCAATGCCTTGCCGGCAGGTGAAAAAAACTATGTGATGCAGATGACCGGGAAAAAGTATTTTGAAAGGGATGCAGAGCTGAGGAAAAGGCTCCAGTAACGTAGTGTAAAGTTAAAACTAATATGTCGCTATTATGATCATTTCGGATTTCGGATTTTCGATTTCGGATTTTCAAATCCGCAATCCACAGTCCGGATCCTCAATATTTTAAACGATTATTTCTTCTATCTGCTTTAAAAATGATTCGTCAATTTATAATTAACATAACAGTGGTTTAGTATCTGATGAAACTGCTTAGGAAAACTTCCGCTGAAAAAGCGTTGCTGGCGCTATTTATAATTGCATCAGTAACCTTCTTTTGTTTTTTTTACGATAATCATCTTTACCAGCGGGAACAATTGCAAATGTTCCAGCTTACATTCAGTTATCTCATCGATAGACTATCAGTCCAGGGTGGCTTTGCGATTTATCTCGGAGAATTCTTTACGCAATTTTTCGGAATTCCCTTGGCGGGGGCAGTCATTATATCCATGTTCCTGGTCTTTTTGCAAATGGCGACCAGAAAACTGCTTTTTATTCTTTCAGGAAACAAAAACCTGGCGATACTCTCCTTT
The DNA here is from genome assembly GCA_963806555.1 of uncultured Bacteroidales bacterium. Lineage (GTDB taxonomy): Bacteria > Bacteroidota > Bacteroidia > Bacteroidales > VadinHA17 > LD21. The sequence continues at coordinate 111,888 of CAWDYR010000023.1, forward strand.
TTACCTGCGGTGGGGTATTGGATCTTACTTACCCAACAGTTCTATTATCTTTCAGGTCTTATAGGGCTATTGATATCCGTCGTTGCATCAGCCTTCTGCCTGGGAATTAAAAGAGATAAGAGAAGGATCCTTTCCGGCATACTTCTGATCCCATTGCTTTACTGGCTTACCGGAGGCGCGTACCTTGTTTTTACACTTAATATTATTATCCCGGTCCTTTTAACCGGTAAGCGTTCTGACAGCAGTTTGTTTTCTAAATTCTCTGTTCCCCTTCTTTATGGTTTGCTTGCTGCAATGATACCTGTTATAGCCCGGAATTTTTTATTTACCGACACTCTTCTGCAATCATACGTTTCAGGCGCATTTTATGCAATAAGCATCTTTTTCCCTGTGCCGCTTATTGCAGTATTTCTTGTTATACCTTTTTTAATACTTATACAGTCGCTTATACCCTTATCCGACAAACAATCGGTTTTATTGAGTATTGTTTCTGTTATCCTGGTTGCCACTATAAATGTTGCAGGTATTAAAATGTTCGCAGGATTTAAAGAAGAGAAAGAGATGGCTTACGAAAACCTGGTTTACGATCAAAACTGGGATGGGGTCATAAGGCTTGCCGAAAAGGAACAGCCTTCAAGCCGAAGATCGATTGTGGCTGTAAACCTTGCCCTTGCCCGGACAGGCCAGTTGTCCACCAAAATGTTCAGATTCGCGCAGGATCAAAACAGCCTGTTCCTTGATTATGAAAGAAGGGGCATGACGCCTTTTATTGCAAATGAACCATTTTTTTACCTCGGGCTTATAAATTTTTCACAAATGTTTGCGATGGAGAGCATTGAGTCGACCCCCGATGCCAAAATCCCCGTAAGAGCCTTCAAACGTGCAGCTGAAACTTATTATATCAATGATCAGTATGATATTGCAGGGAGGTATTTCTCCCGTATTGGACATACCCTGTTTTATCATAAGTGGGCAGAAAAGTTTCTGGAAAGGAATAACCTGGAGGCTGTTGAAAGAAGAAAACTGAAGCCAAAAGATGACTTTTTCTATAACGGACAACAAATGGACATTGCCCTCAGGTATCTCCTCATTGCAAATCCTGAAAACAGGATGGCTTATGAATACCTGATGGCTTATTACCTTCTGAAAAAGGATTTTGACGGATTTCTGAAGGCAATCGATATGGTAAAAAGTATGAAATATGACACTTTGCCGGTGGTTTATCAGGAAGCTATCGCATATATTTTAACAATCGTTCCTGAAATACCGGTCCAGTTGCAGAACCTGACACCCGATAAAGCGGTAACTGAGAGGATCAGGGATTATGCCAGGTTATATTCTGAAAACAGGGAAGATACAGCAGGAATGAAAAAGGAATTTGGCGATACTTATTGGTATTACCTGCATTTTAAATGAAATTGATGAAACCCCATACTCTGCAAATAATTTTTATTTCCTGTCTGGCTCTTGCCTGCAGCAGAACCGGTTCTGATGTTTCAGATGAAAATGGCGCATATCCTGAAATTACCCCGGATTACAGGTCAGTGACTATTCCTCCTGATATAGCTCCGCTTAATTTTAAAATATCAGGTGAATTTGACCGGACCAGGATTATAGCATCCGGAAAGAATTTCAAATTTGAAAAAGAATTCCATGGAAATGAAGTCACTTTTCCCCTGAAGAAATGGAAAAGATTGCTCAGGGAATGCAAAGGTGACAGCATCAGGATTGAAATTTCGTCAGGTTCGGGTGATGTCTGGACAAGATACAAGCCTTTCATGATCTACGTTTCAGGTGAACCTGTTGATGATTACCTCGTTTACCGGCTGCTTATGCCCGGTTTCCAGAATTGGAACCAGATGGGCATTTATCAGCGCTCACTGGCTGATTTTAAAGTAAAAACCATCCTTGACAGCCGTGTTATGCCCGGAACATGCATGAATTGCCATTCCTTTGCACAGAATAGCCCTGATAATATGGTCTTTCACCTTCGTGAAAGTTATGGTGGCACAATTCTTTATCAAAATAAAAAGCTGAGTAAGATCAATACCAGGACTGACAAAATGTTTGCCAACGCTGCATTCCCTTCCTGGCATCCTTCCAAAAGATTTATTGCTTTTTCAGTCAACAGGGTGAACCAGATATTCCATGCAGTCGGTCCGGCACGCGCAGCAGCTATTGATATGAAATCCGATATATTCGTTTATGATATTGAAAGAAATGAGATGCTGAGCTCTCCCATATTGAGTTCTGAAGAGAACTTTGAGACATTCCCGTGTTTCTCTGCTGATGGAACTGTTATCTATTATTGTAGCGCTGAAAGTGTAATGCTGCCCGCTAAATATGACAGCATAAGGTATAGTCTGTGCAGTGTGACCTTTGACGCCATTTCCCGCAGATTTGGAGAAAAGCCCGATACACTGGTCAGCGCCGCGACGACAGGTAAGAGTATTTCGATGCCAAAAGTCTCCCCCGACGGCCGGTTTATTTTGTTTAGTTTTGCGGATTATGGCGCTTTTCCGTCTTATAATCCTGAGGCAGACCTGGGCCTCTTCGACCTTAAGGATAGCACGTTCAGGAAGCTGGATGCCATAAATAGCGACAATGTGGAGAGCTGGCATTCCTGGTCATCGAACGGACGATGGATCGCCTTCAGCAGCCGTAGAATGAATGGGTTGTATTCAAACGTTTACCTGGCTTATATGGATGAAAACGGAAATGCCGGAAAACCTTTCTTGCTTCCTCAGAAGGATCCGGATTTTTACGGGCAGTTTTTGTTTTCGTTCAATGTTCCTGAATTCATCACAAAGGGTATTGACATCAACCCCTATCAGATTGAAAAAGCGGCGAAGAGTGCGATATTCACTCAGGTTCAGTCGGGCAGCAGCCATTAATATTTATTAAAGTGGATTTCAAAAAGAAAGTAATTACGGAACGGATTATTACAGGCCTTCTCTTCTCAGCCTGCTTCCTCTTCTTTTATTTTCTCTATGACAATCATATTTATTTTATTGAACAGCAGCAGATCTTTCTCCTGACACCTGCGCATTTTCTTTCATACTTTTCCAGACCTGCCTTTCTCTCATCTTATGCAGGCGATTTTTTAACTCAGTTTTATTACCTGGTTGGCGGAGGTCCCCTGGTGATCACCGCATTGCTGATTGCCTTATGGTATCTGGTAAGAAAACTTCTTATCAGGATATCAGGAAAAGATCAGGGATTGTTCCTGCCTCTGATGCCCTTAATATTCAGCTGGATCGCATTGTGTGATATCGGATTTCCGCTTGCGGTCATAATATCTTTGATTATAAGTGTGATAACCACACTTCTTTATGTCTCAATTAATAACAGACGTTTAAGGTTTGCTTCGGGAGTTATCCTTATTCCTGTTTTATACATAGTTGTGGGGAGTTATTTCTTCCTTTTCGTGATTTTTGTCTCCCTTTTTGAAATTATGAACGGGGTGAATTCCAGGGAAAAACTGACCTCAGGAATATTTTTGCTCTTTGCCCTGATGATCCCCGTCAGCCTGAAGTCTGTTTATCTGATTACGACTGGTCAGGCCTATACCTGGGTTTCAGAATCGGCAGGAAATCCGGGATTTAATGATTTTGTTCCTTTTTTATCATTGGTGATCACCGTCGTTATTACCCTGATTCCTTTTAAAAAGCCTGTTCTCAAACTGCCTCGGGGTGGTTCAATAATAATTCAGCCGATCGCAGCCGTATTGCTTTTAATATCAGGGATCATGGTATAACGCCGACTTCAACCTCGAAAAGATCCTGAGTCTTGATTACGAAGCGAACCATAACCGTTGGGACAGGGTTTACGAACTTTCAAAAAAGTACAGGATGAGGAACAACCTTTCATCGTACTATACCAATATGGCGATGGCAAAACTGGGAATCATGAGCAGCGAATTAATGGATCATTACCAGCCTGCAGCCACAGGACTCTTTATCCCAGTAAATGCAAATGAAAACTATCTTACAATTACCTTCAGCAATGAGGTCTACTGGCAATTGGGCGATGTAAATGCTTCACAGCATTCGGCCCTGCTCGGCATGATCTTCTCACCTCGTTCACGTAATTCAAGGCTCATGAAAAGGCTGGTCGAAATAAACATTGTTAATGGTGAATATTCAGTTGCACGGAAATACCTTAAGATTCTGGAGAAAACACTTTTTTACAGGGAATGGGCATCTGAAAGGGAAAAGTTCCTTTACAACGAGGATGAATGCTCACGTTCAAAATGGATTGTTTCAAAGCGGGCGCTGATTCCAAAAACGGATCTCCTTAAAAAGGGTAACGAATACAAGAAAACTCTCGAAATGCTTCTTGCTTCCAATCCTGAAAACCGGATGGCAGCAGATTATCTCCTGTGCTATGATCTGCTTGATAAAAATATACCTTCCTTTGTGAAGAATTTCAGGAGTTATTACAAATCTGATGGGAAGGCTGTACTTCCGGAAGTTTACCAGGAGGCACTGCTGATTGAGATTGCTTCGGGCAGGTTAAAACCGGAGGATTTCGCCGGTTTTGTTTTCGATCCGGAAAATGTAAGTAGAATTGCAGAGTACACAACCCTGTATGAGCAAAGCAAGGGAAATGGCAGCCTTCTTCAGGAGAAGTTTGGAAAGACGTATTGGTTTTATTACCATTTTGCAGTAATGGAGGAGAATTAAGTAATGAACCCGGAGGGGCAGGGGGGAATAGCCGATCTTAGGAAAAGGGATAGTTTATGAATCAAACTGTATGCAACTGATTTGCAATAATTTACATTTCCCCTCCTTTTCAAGGAGGGGTGGCCGGGACTATAGATTTTTGGGGTTTACTATCTGCTTTCCCGGCCGGGGTGGTTAATCTATGTTTCAAGTCTATCCATTTGAAAAAAGGTAATAAGAAAGACTTGAATCAACCACCCCGGCCAGACGATTTTAGTTTCTGCCTGTAAGATGATTTCACCGTCTGGCCACCCCTCCTTCAAAAGGAGGGGAAAGTTATTTAATTGTGTTTCAGCTAATTAAATAATTCAAAGTCTAAAACTGGTTCTTAGGTTGACGGCTATGGGGCATGGGGGATGAGTTTAGGTTTAAAAGAAGTTGATTCTAAGGTTTTTATTGATTAACATCTTAATATATCACTATGAAAAAGACATCGCTTTTCCTGAGTTTAGTATTCATCTTTCAGCTTTCATTTTCCCAGCAGATACCATTTACTCTTAATAAACTTGAGTACTTTGAAAGAGGAGGAGTCAATGTCATGGCTTTCCAGGATATCTATCCCGAAGGCCACCAGGGAGGTGTTGCCGTAATTATGCATGGAAAACGGCTGGCCACAAATGGTGATATACGTCTTGATGAAACCCCCGGACAATGGCAGCCGATCCCGAAACAGCTCGACCGCAAGGTTGACCAGGCTGGCGGTACTGTTACTGTCAGGCTTGCATATCCCGACCCTGCGATTAACCGCAAGGGATTCAATCCGATTGAATATCCCGATCTGGAAATGAGCTACACGGTCAGGGTAGCCGCCAGGGGGGAATCAATTATTGTAACCGTCGACCTCGATAACCCTGTCCCAAAGGAATTCATCGGGAAAGTGGGGTTCAATATGGAGCTTTTCCCGGGTTTGCTGTTCGGTAAACCATGGTTTCTCGATAATTACTCAGGCATCTTCCCAAGGCAGGCAAACGGTCCTGCTCTTACCGACAAAAAAGGAGATATAGTTGCTGCCCGGCCGATGGCAACCGGTAAAAAGCTGGTTGTAGCTCCCGGGGATGATAAACTACGCATGTCTATTGAGTCAAAAACAGGTGATCTCCAGCTTCTTGATGGCAGGTATGTGCATAATAACGGCTGGTTTGTCGTCCGGTCCCTGGTTGCTGAAGGAGCTGCAAAGAATGCAGTGGAATGGATCATTACTCCAAATATGGTGCCCGGATGGAAAAGTGATCCGGTGATCCACGTTTCACAGATCGGATATCATCCGACACAGGAAAAAATTGCGATCATTGAAGTGGACAGGAATGAGACAAAAACTGACGCTCCTGTCCTTGTCAGCCTGACCGGAGACGGTAAAAGCACAGCTCTTCCGCCAGGAAAACCGGTTAACTGGGGCACTTTTCTCCGGTACAACTATCTGAAATTTGATTTTACTGCTGTCAGGCAGGAGGGTCTTTACTTTATTAAATATGGCAATCAGCAATCGCAACCCTTCAGGATTGCATCTGATGTTTATAAGCGGAACGTCTGGCAGCCTACGCTGGAGTACTTTCTGCCTGTCCAGATGTGCCACATGAGAGTGAATGAGAAGTATCGCGTCTGGCACGGGTTGTGCCATATGGACGATGCAAGAATGGCTCCTTTAAACTACAATCATTTTGATGGTTATTTACAGGGTGAATCAACTCTTACTGATTTCAAACCGGGAGAGCATGTACCCGGACTCAATGCAGGCGGGTGGCACGATGCCGGCGATTATGACCTGAGGGTCGAATCACAGAGCGGGGAAGCCTATATCCTTACAATGGCATATGAGGCTTTCGGAATTGATTATGATGAGACCTCGGTCGACCAGGTGAGTCATATCGTTGAAATACATCAGCCTGACGGTAAGGCCGATCTCCTTCAACAGATTGAGCATGGCATGCTTTCAGTTGTTGGCGGATACAAAAATCTCGGACGCTTTTACAGAGGGATCATCTGTCCTGAAAAAAGACAGTATGTCATGCTTGGCGACGGATCGACAATGACCGACGGACTTATTTATGATGAAAGGCTTAAAACAGGTGAACGAACGGGCACAAATTCTTCCCCGGCGGATGACCGCTGGGTTTTTACCGAAAATAATCCTTCCAGGGAGCTGACCACTGCAGCTCATCTGGCAGCCGCTGCAAGAGTCCTGAAAGGATTCAATAACGATCTGGCCACACAATGCCTTGAAATCTCAAAAGCTGTTTATTCTCATGATTACCAGGTATCGGGACGCACAGCCAATGCTAAAATTCATGCTGCTTCTGAACTTCTGCTTACAACAGGTGAAGATCAGTACAGAAAATACATTCTGGATAATCAGGGAGTTGTTGTCAAAAGTATAAGGGAATTGGGCTGGCTTTTAGGCCGGTCGCTCAAAGCTGTGAACAACAGTGAATTTACTGCCGCAGTCAGGGAAGCGGCAAAAACACTTTCTGACGACATCACAAAACAGGCTGCCGAAACGCCGTTCGGAGTTCCCTACAGGCCTCAGATATGGGGCGCGGGCTGGGATATCCAGAGTTTCGGGGTAAGGCAATACTACCTTCATACGGCTTTCCCCGACATCTTTGCGTCTGCACCTGTATTCAACGCAATGAATTTCATCCTGGGTGTTCATCCGGGAGAGAACACCTCCTCCTTTGCTTCGGGTGTTGGCGCCAGATCAACAACAGTCGCATACGGTGTCAACAGGGCCGACTGGTCCTATATCCCGGGAGGTGTTTCATCAGGTACAGCATTGATCCGTCCCGATTTTCCGGAACTTCTTGACTGGCCATATTTGTGGCAGCAGCAGGAATATGTGATGGGAGGGGGGGCAACTAATTTTATGTTCCTTGTCCTGGCTGTTGACAAGCTGCTTGAAGAGAAATAAACTTTAAACATCTAATCTTATGATCAAACATTTCCGGCTTCTTATTCTGGTGCCAATCCTGGCTATTCAGGGTTGTCTGAATCAGCCGGATAACGTCCTGGTTACAGATTATTATCCTGATATATATCCGGATTATCTGAATGTTACGATCCCTTCAAATATTGCCCCATTGAACTTTAAAATGAAAGATAAGCCCTCGAAGGATTGAGGTGAGGATTGCGGGTAAAAAAAATTCGATCATCCTGAAATCGGAGTACAAGGTCAGAATCCCTGAAAGGAAATGGAGGACTCTCCTTAAGGAATCTGAAAATGACTCAGTTTCAGTAACTATAACCGCCTTTGAAGGAGGGAAATGGCAGAGATACAGATCCTTCAGCTGGTATATTTCCGGGGATGAGATTGACCCGTATCTCTCATACAGGTTGATTGAGCCGGGGTATGAGGTGTGGAACAGGCTTTCGATCCGCCAGCGTAACATAACTACCTTTGATGAAAAAGTACTGGTTGACAATAATCTGACTGATAACGGATGTATTAACTGTCACATCTATTCGATGCAGGACCCCGATCTTTCATTTTTTCACCTGCGTCACAAGCAGGGAGGAACAATTATTCAGCAACACGGAAAGCTCAGAAAACTCGACACGGCGACTGACAGTACAATCTCGCCGGGAGTTTATGGAAACTGGCACCCCGGCGGAAGGTATATCGCTTTTTCCACAAATGTTATAATTCCGGAGTTTCATTCAATTAATAACCAGAGGCTCGAAGTTTATGACACAATTTCAGATGTTGTCATCCTTGATATTGAAAGAAATGAAATAGTTAAAACAGAATTAACTGCAGGGAATAAATCCCTTGAAACGTTCCCTGTTTTTTCTTCCGATGGACGTAAATTATATTTCTGTTCAGCTCCATACGTTAAAATGCCCGAAAATTATCAGGCAGTAAAATACAGTCTGTGCAGTATTGATTTTGATCCCGAGACAAGGACTATTGGCAGCGATGTCGATACCCTGGTATCAGGCCTGAAAACGGGTAAAAGTGTCAGTGAGCCAAAAACATCGCCTGATGGCCGGTATCTGATGTACACTTCTTTTAATTACGGCAATTTCCCTGTCTGGCACATGGAAGCTGACCTCCATCTTCTTGATCTGAATTCAGGTGTGATTGACACTCTCCCGGCCTCAAATTCTGAAAGGTCCGACTCGTACCACAGCTGGTCATCGGGCAGCAGGTGGTTTGTCTTTGCAAGCAAGCGCGATGATGGAATGTACGGGAAACCTTATTTTTCCCATATAGATGAAAACGGCACCTCGACAAAAGCGTTTGTCCTTCCACAGCGGGATCCTGACTTTTATGATTATTTCCTTAAATCATTTAATATTCCCGAACTCTCAAAAGGCAAATCACCTGTTACACCTCGACTGACCGGAAGAAAGTTCAGGACCTTGAAAGCTGAACCTGTCTATTATTCAGATAAATAACATATCGGTCATCCCGGATAGGTCCGAAAGCCGGATATGGTAATTTGATTTAAAAAATGTAGTTTTGCCACTGGAGACTGCTTCTGTCGGATATGGACAATAAAACTGTAATTAAATATTGGGAGTACTTGTTTTCCGGAATTTTTTTTACCGGGATATTCATCTTTTTTGCATTTTTCTATAACAGTCATCTGCATTTTGAAGAACAGTTTCAACTCTTCCTCCTGACAGATGATTTTTTTATTACAAAAATGAGTCATCCCGGAGGATTATCGGGTTACATCGGGGGTTTCCTTACGCAATTTTACTATCTGTCACTGGCAGGCCCGGTCATTATAACAGGCCTTCTGCTTGCATTGCAACAGGTAATGAAAAGGATTCTTTCTAAAGTTAATCCTGCCAGGGCTTTGTTCCCCGTTAGTTTTTTACCTTCACTGTTATCTGCCTTGATATTGTGCAATGAATTCTACCCGCTGTCAGCATTAACCGGCTTTCTCCTCGCAATGATAACAGGTTTGATATATGTCAGTATCAAAATCTATAAATTCAGGTTTTATGCAGGACTTGTAATGATCCCTGCAGTATACTGGCTGGCGGGAGGTTCATTTTTGAGTCTTCTGATCCTGATGTTTGTCTACGAAACGCTTACTTACCTGAAATCCCGGAAAACACATCCCCATTCATTCAGAGTCTGGTATTTAATTGCTTACCTGGCCATTGGCGTCCTGGTTCCTTTTCTTGTAAAGCAATTTCTTATTCTCCAGCCTGTTATGATGACCTTCATGAGTGAATTCTATTATAATATACTGACGGGTATCCCGACTGCTGTCCTTGTTTTATTCATTCTTCCTCCTTTGCTGATTCTTTTTGTTAACAATATTTCAGTCAGGGAGAAACAGGTGAAGTTCTTACTTCCGGTTCAGATAGCATTTATGTTTGTACTTTGCTTTTTTGGCCTCAGGTCTTTTGCAAACTTTGAGGCGGAGGAAGTTATGACGTACGATTTTCTTACAAGAAATGAAAACTGGGAAGAGGTTTTAAAATTTGCGGAAAAGAAGCCACCCCGGAATTACCTGTCACTTGCCATGCTTAATCTTTCTCTCGCAAAAACGGGCCAGATGGGTAACCGGATGTTTAACTATGACCAGCACGGGATTAACGGACTTTTTCTCCCCTTTAACAAGGAATATGTTGCCCCGGTAATGGGCAATGAGGTATTTTATCAACTTGGGCTTACCAATGCATCGCAGGAATATGCATTTGAAAGCATGGAAACAATTCCCAATCTGGGCAAGTCAGCAAGGCTTATTAAACGCCTTGCTGAAACCAACCTTATTAATGGTCAGTATAATGTGTCCGAAAAATATTTAAAGCTTCTGGAGAAGACTATTTTTTACAGAAAATGGGCAAAAGAGTCTTTGACATACCTTGGCAATGAAGAAAAAATAAATAATGATCCTGACTGGGGGGAGAAGCGCAGGTTCATGGTAAAGTCCGATTATTTTTTTCATATCCAGAACATGGAAGCTTCATTAAACCGGATGGTCAAAGAGCATCCTGACAATAAAATTGCTTTTGAATATCTGATGGCATTTTACATGATCAACAAGGATCTGAGGAATTTCATGAATTGTATACCGGCGATGGAGAAAATTAACTATAAAGCTGTCCCGGTCTCTTATCAGGAAGCGATGCTGTACATAATCGGACTGACTGATAGTGATCCGTTTGCCAAATCACCCGGATACATAAGCGATGGAACAAAATCAAAAATGAAAGCTTACGCAGATATTTATACATCATATCCGGATGCAAAGGAGAGGCTGAAAAAGAATTTTGAGGGGACTTACTGGTATTATTTACATTTTAGTGAGCTGGAGAAAAGCGAAGAGGAGAAGTGAGGATTTTAATTAATAGATGATGAATTTGAATAAATATGCTGTCATTGTGACGGGTCTGATCGTGCTGGCTTCATGCAGCAGACCGGGCAGGGATTTTATTGTCACGGATGAACTGCCTGATATATTTCCGGATTATTGCGGGGTCACTGTTCCGGTAAACATTGCCCCATTGAATTTCAGGCTCGAAAATCACTCCGGCAGGATGCATGTTGTCGTTGAAGGGAAGAACGGCAAACTGGAAGTTAGCGGAAAAAGGAAGATAAGTATTCCTTTAAGAAAATGGCGTGAGCTTCTGAAAAACAATGCAGATGACAGCGTGACAGTTACAGTTTACACCCTGGAGGAAAACAGATGGGAGCAATTCAGACCCTTTTGTATTCATATTAAAAAAGAAGCTGTGGATCCCTGGCTAGTGTACCGCCTGATTGCCCCCGGGTATGAATCGTGGAGCGAGATGGGACTATACCAGCGTGATCTTACTTCTTTTAAAACGGAAACAATTATTGACAACAGGCTGCTGCCAGGCGCCTGTATGAATTGTCATTCATTCAGGGCTAACAGTCCCGATGATATGGTCTTCCACCTGAGGGGTAACGTAGGTGCGACAATGCTTGTCAACGATGGAACCATAACAAAACTCAATACCAAAACACCTGAAACAATCTCAAACTGCGTGTATCCATACTGGCATCCATCGGGGAAATATATTGCATTTTCAGTAAATTCAATCTCGCAGGTCTTTCACTCTTCAAAAGAAAAAAGAATCGAAGTCATTGATTCAAAATCCGACCTTGTTGTATATGATATTAAAGCAAATAAACTGCTGACCAGCAGCTTAATCTCCTCTGCCGGGAGTTTCGAGACATTTCCTTCATTTTCGCCCGACGGGAACAGTTTAATATTCTGCAGCACCAAAAAGGGTACCCTGCCAGATGACTATAACAAACTGAAATACAGTCTCTGCAAGATTTCTTTTGATCCCTCCAACGGATCGTTCGGTGATAAAATAGACACTCTGGTAAGTTCCGCCATTACTGGCAAAAGTGTTTCATTCCCCAGAGTTTCACCCGATGGGAAATTTCTTGTATTCACATTGTCCGATTACGGTAATTTTTCTATCTGGCACAGGGAAGCAGACCTGTATCAGCTTGACCTTACAACCCTCGACTATCATTCCATTTCCCGGATCAACAGCAATGAATCCGAAAGCTACCATTCATGGTCATCAGGAAGCCGGTGGCTGGTGTTCAGCAGCCGGAGGACCGATGGCCTTTATACCCGTCCCTTCATAGCATTCTCAGACAATTCCGGAAATTTTGCCAAACCGTTTATGGTACCACAAAAGGATCCGGATTATTATGATAATTCGCTCAGGTCGTTTAATGTTCCGGAGTTTGTTACAGGCAGGGTGACCCGGGACGGGAGAGCCATGTTAAAAAGCATTGGTGCGCCCGCTAAAAATGTTAACTTTGAGCTCGAAAAGTGATTTTTTATGGTGAGGAATTATTCTGTTTATATGCCGGCAGTTCCCGGGAGCATCGGAGAGGAGTGGAAACAATGCCTTGATCAGATTGAAAAGAACCGAAAGTCCGGAAATATCCCTCTGAAACTGAATATATTTGTAGATCAGCCTGACTATTCTTCATACATCACGACAAAAAAGCTTATCAGCGAATCGCTATTAAACGCATTCGGGAATGACCCGCCGTCATACAGCATAACAATTCATCCTCCGGAGATGAATTGGAAGATAGGAGTGGAGGAACTTGCTATTCCGGCGGGGTCGGCAGAGGTCAGATCCAAATTCTGGAAGTCAGTACCCTATGTTATTGTCAAATCAGGAACACATAAAGAAGTATGGGGTGCAGGGCTGGGCAGTGATCTTTTTCAGAGCAACACAAGAAAGGCTGGTAATGCTGCTTTTGATGCGGTTGTGGGGATACTCTCACAGGAAAATATGACCTTGAATAATGTCGTCAGGCAATGGAACTATATAGGGGATATCCTGAAAATAAACGATGGCTTTCAGAATTACCAGATCTTTAATGAGGTAAGGAGTGAATATTATAAAAAATACAGGACAGTCATTGGTTACCCTGCTGCTACAGGGATTGGAATGAAGTACGGCGGGGTTTTTCTCGATTTCTGTGCTGTTGAAGCTGATGAAACCCTCAGGATTAAATCCGTGAATAATCCTAACCAGGTTAACGCTTATGAATACGGGCAACAGGTATTAAAGGGATTGTCAGGGAAAAGAAGAACTCCAAAACACCCGCCTCAATTCGAAAGGGCCCTGTTGATGGTCAACAGCACGTTCAAATACCTTTTTATTTCCGGGACAGCTTCAATAATCGGACAGGAGACTATTGGCAAGGGTGATGTAAGGGAGCAAACCCTGGTAACGATTGAAAACATAAATAAGCTGACACATAGTAAACATATTGGTGAATTGCTGGGCGGCCAGGATATTATCCCCGGCAAGTATACGCTTTTGAGGGTTTATGTTAAAAATCAGGAGCATTTTGCAGAGGTAAGAGAAATTTGCAGTAATCACTTCCCTCATGTCCCGTCAATTTATATTGAGGCTGATATCTGCCGTGAAGACCTGCTTATGGAAATTGAGGCGGAGTATAATATATAATCATTTTAGTCAGAAAGGTTCCTTTTGATGCTTCGGTCCTTTGTCTGCCTTTGTTAGACTTCGTAGTCCTTCTATATAACTCTATGCAAATATTATATAATAAGGTGATAATTGATTATTTCAGGGGCTGCCTAAAAGGTTAACTTTTAGAGTTATTACACTTTGTGAACCTTTGTGTTAGCCTTTGTGACCCTTTGTGGTATGGATTTATTTTTTACCACAAAGGACCCAAACCTGCCTGCCGGCAGGCAGGGGTTATCACGAAGGTACCCTAAGGACTTTTCAGACAGCCCCGAAAGGATTTCAGGATGGGTCACAATAAAACTTAATGTAAAAATGAAAAGCTTATTTCTAACTGCTGCAGTTCTGCTTTTTACCATGTGCTCCCAAACCAGCTGGGATAAAAAAGATAATATGGTGATAGTCAGGTTGAAGCCAGACAAGACAGAATCCACAAGACTCCTGAAGCTTGAAGTCATAAATGATGAAATTATCCATGTTGTTGCATCACCGGCAAATGAATTTTCAACTGAGAAAAGCCTCTGCGTTATTGACCCTGTTTTAAAAGCGGTCGATTTTGATGTCAGGCAGGAAAACGAAGTGCTTGTTGTCTCAACCGCGAAAATAAAAGCCAAAGTATCTCTGGCCACCGGACGTATAACCTTCTTTGACAGGGACGACAATGTATTGCTTAATGAACCATCAGAAAGAGCAAGATCATTTACGCCTGTAACCATTGAAGGGACACCAGGATACTCCCTGGGCCAGGTATTTGAATCACCTGCCGGAGAAGCATTTTACGGACTGGGACAACACCAGTCGGAGGAATTTAATTACAAGGGCTTGAACGAGAGCCTTTATCAGTATAATACAAAGGTCTCGGTCCCTTTTATTGTCTCAAACAAAAATTACGGGATTCTGTGGGATAATTATTCGCTTACAAAATTCGGAGATCCCCGCGAATATTCACAGTTGAACCTTTTTACGCTATACGATGATAACAGCCAGGAGGGTGGATTGACGGCAACCTATTATATCAATTCTGATACAAACAGGATATTTCTGAAAAGAAAAGAACAATCAATTGATTATGAAGATCTTAAAAAAATAAAGAACTTCCCGGAAAAATTTCCGTTCAACAGTTCAACAATTACCTGGACAGGTAAGATAGAGCCGCGGGAATCAGGGCTTTATTTCTTCAGACTGTATTACGCAGGTTACACAAAACTATATATAGATAATGAGCTTGTTGTACCCGAACGCTGGAGAACGGCATGGAATCCAAACACATACAAGTTCAGCAAAAGCCTTGAAAAAGGCCATAAATATTCAGTAAAGCTTGAATGGAAACCCGACGGCGGTGTCTCCTACATCGGTCTCAAAGCACTTAGCCCGAGAACCCCTGAAGATCAGGGATCTCTCAAACTGACATCGGAAATGGGCAACCAGATTGACTATTACTTTGTTCACGAAAATAGTATTGACGGAGTAATAAGCGGTTACAGGACGCTGACTGGTAAGGCGACCATAATGCCAAAATGGGCTCTTGGTTACTGGCAGAGCCGTGAACGCTACAGATCGCAGACTGAACTTCTGGATGTTGTAAAAGAGTACCGGAAACGTAAAATACCGATCGACAATATTGTTCTGGACTGGTCATACTGGCCGGTCGAATCGTGGGGATCGCATGAATTTGACCCGAAATTCTTCCCGGATCCCACAGGAATGGTTAACGAAGTTCATAAGCTTAATGCGAAGATCATGATCTCCGTCTGGCCAAAGTTCTATATAACAACAGAACATTACAGGGAATTTGACAGTAAGGGCTGGATGTACAGGCAGGCTGTAAAGGACAGCGTAAGAGACTGGATAGGAAGAGGATATATAGGATCTTTTTATGATCCCTATAGCCAGGGAGCACGGGACCTGTTCTGGAAGCAGATATGGGAACATCTTTATCCAAAAGGATTTGATGCCTGGTGGATGGATGCTTCCGAACCGGATATTCTTTCAAATGCAAGTATAGAATACAGGAAGGCGCTTTCAACCCCGACCGCTATGGGACCCTCTGCCAAATACTTCAACACCTATGCACTTATGAACGCCATGGCAATCTATGAAGGACAGAGAAGCGTTGAACCCGATAAACGTGTTTTTCTGCTGACACGATCAGGTTTTGCAGGGCTGCAGAGGTATTCAACAGCAACCTGGAGCGGCGATATAGGTACAAGGTGGGAAGATATGAAAGCTCAGATACCGGCAGGATTGAATTTTGCGTTGTCTGGAATACCATACTGGACTTTTGACATCGGAGGGTTTTGCGTTGAGAACAGATACACCTCGGCAAAGGAGGGGTCGGAAGATCTCAATGAATGGCGGGAATTGAACACCCGCTGGTTCCAGTTCGGATCATTCTGCCCTCTCTTCCGAAGCCATGGGCAATATCCATTACCGTGAAATATTTAACATCTCACCCGAAGGCAGCCCGGCATATGAAAGCATGGTTTATTACGACAGGCTCAGGTACCGCCTGATGCCTTACATCTATTCCCTTGCAGGACTTGCATATTTCAATGATTACACATTAATGCGGGCTATGGTTATGGATTTTGGGGATGATAAAGAAGTTCTCAGTTTAGGAGATCAATACATGTTTGGTCCCTCAATTCTTGTAGCTCCGGTTTATAAGTACGGGGCAAGGAGCCGTGAAGTCTATTTTCCGGCTTCTGCGGGATGGTACGATCTTTATTCGGGCGATTATATTTTTGGCGGACATAAGTTAATTGTTGACGCCCCTTATGAACGCATGCCGCTTTTTGTAAAGGAGGGTTCAATAATCCCTGTCGGACCTGAAATTCAATATACTGATGAAAAAACTGGCGACCCCATAACTCTTTTTGTTTACTCGGGGAGGAACTGCTCTTTTACATTGTATGAAGATGAGGGGACGAATTACAATTATGAAAAAGGGGCCTGCAGCACTATAAAATTCAGCTTCGATAATGCCTCAGGGGAGCTTACCATCGGAGACCGTAAATGGTGAATATAACGGGATGGTGAAAACCAGAACCTTTAATTTAATCTGGATTGACAAAGACCATCCCATTCCTTTCGATCCTGAAATGAAACCTCATGCATCAGTATCCTACGATGGAAAAAGAGTTGTTGTTTCCAGACTTAACTGAAACCAACTTTCCAACCCCAAAATTGAGACGATTTAAATCTGCGGAGATCCGCGCGATCTGCGGGAAAACAAAAAATTTCCCGCTGATTTCGCTGATTTCCGCAGATTTCTAAAAACACCGGGCAGTGGGTAAGATCTTTGCGTTCCTGGGTTTTAAATCTTTGCGACCTTTGCGGTTAATTCTTTTTAATTTAATATGTCTTTTAATGGCGCTTATATAAAATAAAAAGCGTATAAAATTCAAAATCCGATTTGTTACACACATCGTAGAGTTAAATAGAAGCCCTTTGTGAACCTTAGTGCTTACCTTTGTGATCCTTTCTCGTGGTTAAGGGATTTATTTTTTTACCACAAAGTACACAAAGGTCCTCACAAAGGGGCACGAAGGAGATCTGCATGTTTATATAAAATGAGAACGCAGGATTATCTATATAAGCGCCCTTTTAATACGTATTTCTTTTTAATTTAATATGTCTTTTAATACGTATTTCTTTTTGAATTAATATGTCTTATAAGACATATTAATTTATATCGTAACTTTAAGGGTTGTCATCAGGAGGAAATGTGTCAGATCTTTGCCTTCTCAAGGTTTAAATCTTAGCGAACTTTGCGCCTGCCTGCCGGTAGGCAGGGTTAATGGATTTCAGTAAGAAGTGAAAACATAATTTTAGCAGTTTTTAACATCTCCTGCAGATCATTTTGAATAATTCCTGCTACCTTTATTGAACCTAAATTTTTTTCTACCTTAACTATCAATCATTAAAACAATATGAAAAATAAATCAGCTTTCGCATTGATCATTCTTATGCTTTTTATTGGTGTCAGCTTTGCAGATGCTCAGGTAGCTTCAGTCAGGGATTCACTGGGTGGCGCCCCTGTCCCTCCGGAAATTGAAAATCCCGAATGCATCGGTATCAATAAAGAACCTGCCCATGCAACCCTGATGCCGTATGCGAACTCTGCAGGAAGCTCTTGCAGCAAAAAGACATGCATCGTCTTTCTACAAGAGCCTTAACGGAACCTGGAAATTCAACTGGGTTTCATGGCCGCAGGCAAGACCTGTCGATTTCTACAAAACGACATACGACGTCTCCTCATGGAAAGAGATCCCTGTACCGTCAAACTGGCAGCTCTTCGGATATGGGACTCCCTATTACAGGAACCTGGGTTATACCTTCAAGAAGGATTTTCCAAGAGTAATGAGCACCCCTCCCAAAAACTTCACTGCCTTTGAAGAGAGGAATCCTGTCGGAAGTTACCGGAGGGATTTTGAAGTCCCTGCCAACTGGAAAGGACGGCAGGTATTTATTGCATTTGATGGGGTTGATGCCGGATTTTTTCTTTGGATCAATGGTGAAAAAGTGGGCTACAGCGTCAACAGCCGCAATGTGGCTGAATTTGATATAACAAAATATGTAAAGCCAGGAAAGAATATGGTTGCTGTTGAAGTCTACAGGTACACAACAGGAAGCTATGTTGAAGATCAGGATATGTGGAGGCTCAGCGGCATATTCCGTAATGTTGGCATCTGGAGCGCACCACAGCAGCATATTCGTGACTTCTTTGTAAAGACCGATCTCGATGATCAGTACCGGAATGCAACATGTTGAAGTAAGCGGCAAAGATTAAGAACTATGGTAGTAAACCAGCAAAAGCCGGTCTAAGTTGCAGCAATCCTTTACGACGGTGATAAGCCTGTCGCTTCTGGTTCAGCTGAGGGGAAAGTGCCTGCTCCTAAAGCCGGGAGAAGAGGTTGTCGTTAAACTTACTTTCCCGGTTCAGAATCCTGACAAATGGACAGCCGAAACTCCTAAGCTTTATACTACTGTTCTTACTTTGAAAAATGGCAAAACAATAACTGAAACCCTTTCTGCAAGGACAGGATTCAGGGAAGTGGAGATAAAAGGCAGGATATTTCTGGCAAACGGTGTACCGATCAAGCTGAAAGGGGTCAACCGTCACGAAAACTGGCCGGACGTTGGACATGCCGTCACTGAAGCCCAGATGATACGTGATCTTGAACTTATCAAGCAGGGCAACTGCAACCATGTCCGCACCTGCCACTATTCCGACGATCCGCGCTGGTATGAACTGTGCGATGAGTGGGGAATATGGCTTGTGGCAGAAGCAAATGTTGAATGTCACGGCAATTCGGGAAGATTCGATGAAGAGCCCACAATGAAGGCCGCCATCATTGACAGGAATGTGGCCAATGTCGAAAACTTCAAGAACCATCCTTCTGTTATTATCTGGTCGCTTGGAAATGAAAACGGCAGAGGCGGTTCAAACTTCAGGGCTGCAATGGCTGCAGTAAAAGCTATTGACAATACCCGTCCGGTTCATTATGAAGGCTTTGGCATCGGCAAGAACAATCCGGCCGATCTCGACAGCCGCATGTACACGGCAGTTGCCGAAGTTGAGCGTATTGCAAACGACACTTCCTTTAAAAAACCATTTTATATGTGTGAATATGCCCATGCAATGTTCAACTCAATGGGTGCGATCGGTGAATACAATGATATTTTTGACAAATATGAGACTATACTTGGAGGCGCTATTTGGGAATGGCAGGATCAGGGTATCTGGAACAGGCGTGACCCCGGCCACATTATTCTTGCTTATGGAGGCGGTTTTGGTGAGTTTCCCAATGACCGTTATTTTATTCATAAAGGTGTTGTTGCTTCCGACCGTTCGCTTAAACCTCATTATCCTGAAATGAAGCGTGCCTATCAGTGGATAGGGATTACCGCTGAAGACCTTGCAAACGGTATGATTAAAATTGAGAATAAATACCAGTTCATAAACCTTGGAGGTTTTACATGCTCCTGGACCCTTTCAGAAAACGGAACTGAAGTATCAAAAGGAACAATTCCTCTTCCTGAAATAAAACCGGGAGGAGAACTCATGGTCAAAGTGCCCTACGAAGTTAATAACGCCGGCAAAGGATCGGAATATTTCCTTCGCGTCTCATTTTCGCTTGCAAATGATGAGATATGGGCAAAAAAAGGATATGAAATTGTATCACAGCAGTTTCCTGTAACAGAACAGGTTATGGCTTCAAAGCAGGCAGCGGCGGAACCGAAACCACTTGTGATGACAAAAAGCGATAAGGAGATTACTGGTAAAGGGCGATCGTTTTGCTGTTGTATTTGACCTGGCTACAGGAACCTTCTCCCGTCTGGAACGCAATGGGATTAATATTCTGAAGAATGGCGGTGGTCCAAAATTACACCTCTGGAGGGCACCTCACCGCAATGATGATATGTGGGCTGACAGGAGCTGGGTCAATACCGGATTGAAAGAACTCAACTGGACTCCCCAGGGGATCTACAGTCGACCAGCCATCAGCATCGGAAGTAAAGATTACCGTTAAGCTCTCTGCCGAAGGGAAGAACAATTTTACTGTCAGTCATGATGTTGTTTATACTATTACAGGCGATGGTTTAATAACTGCTTCGAACAGCAATTAATTCAAGCAATCCCCAGCAGGTGGTCGCCCGCATAGGCGTCAGGATGTTCCTTGATAAGCAATTTGAAAAAGTGTCCTATTTTGGCCGCGGCCCGATGGAAAACTATGCTGACCGGAAACGTGGATTTGACGTGGGAGTTTATTCAGGTACTGTAAAAGAGCTCCTGACACCATATGAAAAACCAATGGATGCAGGAAATCATGAAGATGTCCGGTGGGTTCAGATAACTAATTCAAGGGGTGTCGGATTAAAGGCAATCTGCGACTCGACCCTCCTTCAGTTCACAGCCATACCCTTCAGCGATGAGGTGATGGAGAAAACTGAATACAGGAGTGACCTGCCCCAGAGCGATGAATCGGTATTCTGCCTGAGCTATAAAACTCTTGGTGTAGGAACCGCAGGCTGCGGGCCAAGGCCGCTACCCCAGTACATGGTGTATGCAGCGCCAACCAGCTTTACCTACAGGCTTCAGCTGCTTGGAAATAATTGATCTCCTGCTAAATAAGGAAGGTGAACTAAACTTCGGAACATAACTACAATGAAAAAAGCAAGTGTTTTCCTTTTATTGTTTCTGGTTCTTACAGGCTGCGGGAGATAAAAGAACCGGTATCATTCTGCCATCGATCATAAGCGATAATATGATGCTGCAGCAGAAAACTGATGTTAAGATCTGGGGAAAGGCAACTCCCGGCAGTAAAATTGCTGTTTCGGCTGATTGGAATGCTGAAGGTGAAGCCAAAACAGGCGACGATGGCAAATGGTCAGTCACAATTCCCACACCGGAAGCAGGTGGTCCCTACACTATTTCAATTTCAGCCAGGGATACCAGTCTGACTATCAATAACATCTTGATTGGCGAAGTCTGGTTCTGCTCAGGCCAGTCGAACATGGAAATGCCTTTGGCAGGATGGCCCCCGGTTGATACTGTTATGCATTCGGCCAAAACGATTGCTAACGCCTCGGTTCCTGAAATACGTCTCTTTAATGTTCAGAGGAGGTTTCGGGTACTCCGCTTGAAGAGTGCACAGGTACGTGGGAGGTATGCACTCCCTCTTCAGTTGGTCCCTTCAGCGCTACAGCTTATTTCTTCGGTAAAAAGCTATATGATGAACTTAAGATTCCTGTCGGACTTATTGAATCGGCCTGGGGCGGAACCCCCGCTGAAGCCTGGATCTCTTCAGAAGTTCTTGAGAATGCAGGTGAATTTCTGAATGAACTGAAAGCAATAAAGGAATCTGCACCGCTCCAGGAGGAATATCAGTCGTGGCTCAATTCCCTTAGGCAGGTGGAGGTTAAGGCTTCCGGAGATGACCAGTGGAGAAACCTCGGTACTGGTATCTTCTCCAAAAGTAAATGATCCTGTGTCAGTAAGATATTGCTGGAGAAATGGGTCGGTTGCCACTTTGTTTAACGGGGCAGGACTTCCTGCTTTGCAGTTCAGGTCGAAAGAAAACTGACTTTCAATCCGGGGAATGTTAACTTTTAAAATTCAGGTGCATTGTGAATCCTTCGTGATAACCTTTGAGTACAGCACAAATCCTCCGCACAAGCTGGCTCCTTCGCTAAAATTGCCCACTGGGCAATTTTTAAACGCTCGGCCCCTTTGTGGTAAAATGAAATTACCACAAAGGACCACTAAGGCTGTCACTAAGGTAACACAAAGGAATACAATAAATTAAGAATATTTATGAATTAAACAGATTAAACTTTATTAAATTTAGAGAATTTAATTTTTACTGAAAATGAAAAAAATTCTGTTATTGTCACTGACGATTGCTGTTACTGGCATCATTTTTCAAGGGTGTAACCAACAAGGTAAGAGCAACGTAAAAAAAGATGTCTTTGGCACACACGAGGGGAAGGAAGTCTACCTGCTGACCCTCACCAACAAATCCGGTAATGTTATACGGCTTACAAATTTTGGAGCTAAAATAACCTGGATCGAAGTTCCTGACAGGAACGGGAAGAAAGATAATATCACATTCGGCTATGACACGTTTGACGGTACAATTACAGGCGACATGTCATACGGGTCAACTGTGGGAAGATATGCGAACAGGATCGCCAATGGAAGGTTTACGCTTGATGGAGTTGAGTACACCCTTCCGCGGAATAACGGACCAAACACCCTGCATGGCGGCCCGAAGGGCTGGCACAGCGTAGTGTGGGATACTGAAGTAGTGAACGACAGTAAAGTCCCGGCAGTAAAGTTTACTTATCTAAGTCCCGATATGGAAGAAGGCTTTCCCGGGAATGTGACAGTTCAGGTAGTCTACTCATGGACCGACAATAATGAGATCGTGATGGACTATACATGCACCACCGATAAGAGAACGGTGATCAATGTGACAAACCATGCCTACTTTAATCTTCACGGTGCGGGAAACGGGGATATTCTCGACCATGAAGTTACGCTTAAGGCGTCAGCATTTACTCCTGTCGATTCTGTAATGATACCTACCGGTGAGATCCGCCCGGTTGCAGGCACACCATTTGATTTTACAACACCTCATGCAATAGGTGAAAGGATTGGTGAAAACTACGACCAGCTTATCCTGGGTAAAGGATATGATCATAACTTCATCCTTGACAACAAGGAAGAAGTCGATGTTACTGTGTATGACCCTGATAGCGGCAGAGTGCTTGAAGTATTGACCGACCAGCCCGGAATGCAGCTGTACACCGGAAACTTCCTCGACGGGACAAAAACAGGTCATGGAGGAAAACCATTTAACTACAGGTCAGGCATGTGTCTTGAATCGGGGCACTATCCCGACAGCCCGAATCATCCGGATTTTCCGTCGACTGTCCTGAATCCACAGGAGACTTTTAAGTCGCAAACGATCTACAGGTTTTCAGTTAGATAACCTAAGTTGCTGGTTACTTGTTGCTGGTTGCTGGTTATTTGATAATTAGCATCATCAGAACACCCTTACACTACATCCAAAATCTTATATTATGAAGAGAATAATGATCATAATCTCGATGCTGGCTTTGCCGGTACCTGGCATTGCCCAGCCGGCAGGCCGGTTGCAGAAATATGACATCTCGAAAGACAGGGTGCTTTATACCATCGGGTATGCTCACCTGGATTCTGAGTGGAATTGGGAGTATACAGCCACGATCAACCAGTATCTCAAAAACACCCTTCTTGATAACTTCAAGCTGTTCGAAAAATACCCCGATTATGTATTCAACTTCACAGGGTCGAGGAGATATAAGATGATGAAAGAGTATTACCCGGAGTGGTACAGGCAGATGGGAGAATATATCCGACAGGGGAGGTGGTTCGTATCAGGATCATCGGTAGATGAAGGTGAGGTAAATATCTCATCATCGGAATCAGTTATTCGCCAGGTTCTCTATGGCAATCAGTATTTCAGAAGAGAGTTCAACAAAGAGAGCTGTGACTATATGCTTCCGGACTGCTTCGGATTTGCAGCAACCCTTCCTCAGGTTTGGCATCATGCAGGTCTTCTCGGCTTCTCAACACAGAAGCTGAGCTGGGGCTCTGCAAACGGCATTCCCTTCAACTTTGGTTTTTGGGAAGGCCCCGACGGAAAAGGCATTTACGCAGCATTAAATGCAACGGAGTATGTCGGCAGGGTCATTCCGGCGCTCGACCAGGACAGTACATGGAATGCCAGGCTGCAGAATAATATTAACAGGTACGGACTCTCATTCGACTATCGTTATTACGGGGTCGGTGATGTTGGAGGCGCACCAAGGGAAACCGATGTCGGGAATGCTGTTGGAAGCCTTCCCAAAAGTGAGAGCAAGTTTAAGGTGGTGCTTACCTCATCCGACCAGATCTATAAAGATATCACCCCTGAAATAGCAGAAAAGCTTCCCACATTCTCCGGCGATCTTCTTCTGACCGAACACAGCGCTGGTTCCATGACCTCTCAGTCGTTCATGAAAAGAGCAAACAGGAAGAATGAAGTACTTGCAAAATCCGCAGAGCAGGTAGCAGCAATGGCTGACTGGCTGGGCGGATCAGAATACCCTTTCAATAAGCTTGCAAACGCATGGGAACTGATCCTGGGAAGCCAGTTCCATGATATTCTCCCCGGAACAAGCACTGTACGGGCTTATGAATATGCATGGAATGATGAATTCATTGCAAGTAACTCGCTGTCGGAAATTCTTGTGAACGGGATCAGCAACGTGACCAGCGCAATGAATACAGAAGCAACGGGAAGGGCAATAGCGGTTTATAATCCTGTTTCTGCAAAGAGGGAAGACATTGTAACAGCCAGGCTGAAATATGCAAAGTTGCCTGCTGATGTCAAAGTCACAGATAAAGAAGGGAAAGCTGTTCAGTCGCAAATTATTTCAAAGGCGGGTGACGAGGTGACTTTAATCTTCCTTGCAAAGCTTCCTTCAGCAGGTATTGCCGTATTTGATGTTCAGGAAGTTCCTCAAAACCAGACTGTATCAGAGCTCTCTGTAACTGAAAACAGCATGGAGAATAAATTCTTAAGGGTAAAAATAGATAACAATGGCGATATCGGCATATACGATAAAATGGCAGGCAGGGAAGTTCTCTCAAAACCCGCCACTCTCGATTTTCAGCATGAAAGCCCTGCACAATGGCCTGCCTGGAACATGGACTGGGAAGACCGCAGGAATCCTCCTATCGACTACATGAACAAGGATGTGGCAATTAAGGTGGTTGAAAAAGGCCCGGTGCGCGTTGCTATCGAAATAACCAAAAGAGGACAGAATTCAGAGATTACTCAGGTTGTAAGCCTATCAGCCGGTGAGGCTGGTAAGATACTCGATGTAAAGAACAAAGTCGACTGGCAGTCAAAGGCAGTCAGCCTTAAGGCAGCATTCCCGACAACAGTGGTCAATGAGGTCGCAACATACGGACTAAACACTGCAGCGGTTCAAAGGACAACAAATAACCCGCTCAAATTCGAAGTTCCGGGAAGGGAATGGATCGATCTTTCCGATAAATCGAACAATTACGGTGTTTCAATCCTCGAGGACTGCAAGTACGGTTCCGATAAGCCTGACAACAGCACTATCAGGCTTACCCTCATGTATACGCCGAGACCGACCAGCTATGTTTATCAGGGTACCCAGGACTGGGGGATTCATGAATTCCGCTATGGTATATATCCGCATTCAGGAGGCTGGGGATATGCAGAAACTCCCTGGAAAGGTCATTTCCTGAATAATCCCCCGATCGCATTCGAAGTGCCTAAGCATACAGGTCCGCTTGGAAGAGAGATCTCCTTCGTTGAAGTCAGCAGCAACAAGGTGGATGTGATGGCATTTAAAAAAGCTGAAGACAGTGAGTATTATATCATCAGGGTTAATGAGCTTAACGGAAAGGAAGTTAAAAATGTAAGCCTCAGCTTCCCGGGGAAGATAACTGACGCATACGAGGTGAACGGACAGGAGAAGAAAATCGGAAACGCTGATTTCACATCCGGAAAGCTAATTTTCGACATGGGCAGGTTTGCAATAAGAAGCTTTGCAGTTAAATTTGCGGAGGCTCCGGCAAAAGTTAAAGTTCCGGAGCAGTCATTCGTTGAGCTGCCTTATGATGCAGATGGCTTCAGCTCAGATAACAACAGAAAAAACGGTGCATTTGAAAATAACCTGACATACCCGGCAGAACTCGTGCCTGCTGAAGTGGTTAGCGAAGATATCAGATTCAAAGTCGGTAATACAGCCGATGGACAGAAGAACGTTGTGGTAGCCAATGGACAAAAGATAAAGCTTCCTGAAGGCGGCTACAACAAGGTATACATTCTTGCTGCGGCAACCGGCGATACAAAAGGTATTGTCAGGGTCGGAGGCAAAAGCGTCACCCTCGGATTCCAGGATTGGGGAGGCTTTGTCGGTCAGCATTACAGCAGAAAGCTTTACTTTAACAATATGAAGGTTGAAGCCATAACTCCCGCATTCTCCAAACGTGACAACATTGCATGGTTTGCTTCACACCGTCATTCTCCGGAGGCAAATGACACCTATGAGTACAGCTATATGTATAAATACGGGATCGGAATGCCGGCAGGAACAAAGGCTATTACCTTGCCTGTTAATCCGGACATCCGGATCATTGCCGTAACCGTTGCGAAGACATTCAGTGATGATGTAGCTCCGCTGCAGCTTCTTTACGATGACTTTAATGACAACAAGCCGGTGGTGCTCAGGACGAAGGAGATCTTTACTCCTGATATGAAACCGTCAACACATCAGAAACCTCTCTTTACAGAAGATGTTGATGAAAGAAACCTGCCCAGGCTTAGGCAGTATCTGAGGGAACAGGGACTGGATACAGTCATTGTAAAGACACTTCCTTCCTCGGCTGATTATGCTGATGCAAAAGCAGGGAATAACGCCTCGGCAACTTACTTTGCAACAGGTAAAACTTCCAGGGGTACTGAATATAACATGGAAAAGATCGGATTAAACCATATATTTGATTCCCAGGCTGTTCTTAAAGACACATTGATTTTTGACAATGGAGAGGGCAGGATTCTTATCGATTTAGCCAGGCCGGTTAATCTTGACAGGGTAAATATGTATTTTGAACTACCACGGGCCCGGCAGGCAGCAGGATCAACGTACCGCAGCCGTCAGGGTATGAGACTTGGCCAGAGATTGTTCAGTATATGGACTTCAGATACAAATCCCGATGTAACAGGCGATCCGACAGGCAAAGGATGGCAGTATGCCGGAGCATACAGCGGAGCCGGAAGAGGATTGGGAGGTTCGGCAGTATCATTCATCTTCGACAAACAGAATACGAGCAGATATATCATGATTGTCACCGACGGAACCTCACATGGTACACCATACCTGGGACATCTGGATATATTTGCCAAATGATTTAAGCGTGGAGCAGGGGTAGTATAATTCTGATGGATGGAATACCTGGGCACGATCCTTCTGCCCGGGAGGCCTCCTGTGATAATTGAATACTTTGCATTGTTCTTCTTCATATATTGTGAACAAATAAAAATAGTTTATATGCTTAAACTGCTTACTGCTGTCTTTACCATTTTGATTTTCAGTATCTCCGTCAGGAGCGTTGGACAACAAACCGATTCCATTCCCTTACCTGAACATCCCCGTCCCGACTTTATGCGTGAACAATGGATCAACCTTAATGGCTGGTGGGATTTTAAATTTGACAAGGATGACGCCGGAGAGGCCGGCAAATGGTATTCAGATCCCGGATCGTTCGATAAGAAAATACTTGTCCCTTTTCCCTGGGGCTCAAAACTCTCGGGGGTGATCAATGAAGCTGATATCGCCTGGTATTCCCGTAAAATTGAAGTACCTGCCGGATGGGACGGGCAAAATGTATTTATGGTAATCGGAGCCTGCGACTGGAAAACGACAGCCTGGCTGGATGGTCAGCTTCTTGGCTCCAATCAGGGCGGTTACACGCCTTTTGAATTCAATATTACACCATTTCTGAAAAAAGGTCAGAAACAGACGCTTGTCCTGAAAGTCGACGACACTCCTCATCCCTTTAAGCTTGAAGGGAAACAGGGTTATGGCGAGGCAAAAGGGATCTGGCAGACCGTATATCTTGAAACGAGGGGTCAGATTTATCTTAAAAATGTTCACTTTACTCCGGATATTGATAAATCGCTGGTTCAGGTAAAGGCTTTATTAAATTCTCCTGCTACCCAGGATATGACATTGAAGATCAGGTTTATGAACGGAGACCAGTCAAAACCTGAAACACTTCAGAAGATAAAAAAGGGAGCGTCGGAGGCTCTGTTTAAGATCTCTGTTGAAAAGATGCACCTCTGGGACCTGGATGATCCTTTCCTTTATGATATTCAGGTTGCATTGGCTGACAAAACCGGGGAAACCGATAAGGCAGCCACCTACTTTGGCATGAGAAAAGTGAGTGTGGTCAATCTTCCGGGTCTGGGATATCCTTATGTCGCCCTTAACAATAAACCTTTGTATCTGCAGCTTACCCTCGACCAGAGCTATCATCCCGACGGTTTTTATACCTTCCCTTCAGATGAGTTTATGAGAGATGAGATCTTACGTTCCAAAAGGATAGGTTTGAACGGTAACCGTATTCATATAAAGGTTGAAGTGCCCAGGAAGCTGTACTGGGCTGACAGGCTTGGCCTGCTCATTATGGCTGACGTGCCGAATTCATGGGGTGAACCTGAAGAACTCCAGCAGAAAGAATGGGAAACAGCAATGCGAGGCATGCTGGCACGCGATTATAATCATCCTGCCAGTCTTTTCATGGGTATTGTTCAATGAAACCTGGGGCTTATTTACTACCACCGATAAGGAAAAGAGGAGACGCGAATACCTTCCCGCTACACAAAAATGGGTTGCAGATATGTATAACCTTGCAAAGCAACTTGATCCTTCAAGGCTTGTAGAAGATAATTCAGCCTGCAATTATGATCATGTTGCTACCGATATGAACACCTGGCATGCTTATCTCCCGGGTTATAAATGGAAAGAATTCCTTGATAATGCCACTGACAAAACTTTTGAAGGATCTGAATGGAATTTTATCGGGGAGAACAAGCAGGGCAAGCAGCCTATGTTCAACAGCGAATGCGGGAATGTCTGGGGTTACAGTGGCAGCACCGGCGACGTTGACTGGAGCTGGGATTATCATATTATGATGAATGAACTGAGAATGCACCCGAAAGTTGCCGGCTGGCTCTATACAGAGCATCACGATGTAATAAATGAGTGGAACGGATATTACAAATATGACAGGTCAAATAAATATTCAGGCCTGGGGGACCTGGTAACCGGAATGACACTAAACGATTTTCACAGCGAAATGTATATTGCTCCGGAAGGAGATCTGTGCCGGAAGGCTTTAACCGGAGAAACACTCATTCTTCCTTTGCATGCATCATTCATGACAGGTCGTGAATACGGACAAAGTGTTTATCTCAAAACTGAGCTTGCTGGCTGGGATAAGCTTGGCCGCTATGAAAAATACTCATCCGACATAATTACTGTTCCTTATAAACCATGGTTGAACGGAGAGATTCTCAGGCTCCCTGTAAATATGCCCTCAAAGCCCGGGCTTGTCCTGTTGAAGCTTACACTCGAGGATGCAGCAGGAAATGCATTGCATCATAATTTTATGGGTTTTGTTGTTGAGAGTGATATAAAATCGCCTCACCAGATGGTAACCATCAACCAAAAGAGCGCTGATCTTGTCACATTTAAGCCGTCCGGTTTTACATCCGCGGAGTGGAGCGGGAAGCAATGGAACATTTTTGACGGATTAAAAGTTAACGGAGCCGGTTACGGCTATTTTGAATATAAAGTGGAAATTCCTGATTACATCGATCTTGCAGTTACTGAATATGTTTCGTTAATTCTTGAAGCTTCATCAAAACAGTTGTTTGGCAAAGATAAGCCTCAGGGTGGTAAGATGGGCGGAGACTATATGCGCGGGAAGGGAACCTTTGACAACAGCCTGAATCCCAATTCATACCCCATGACTGATGATATGAAGTTCCCGGGTAATGTACGGATCCGTGTGAACGGTGAAATTGTCGGGACATTTGATCTGGAGGATGACCCTGCCGATCACCGGGGAATCCTTTCATGGTATTCGCAACCGAGGGACAATAAATTGAAGGAAGCCGGTTCATACGGTTACCTTATCAATGCAGATATACCGCTTAAGCTTCTTTCAGGTTCAGCTTCGCGGAGTGTCACAATAAGGTTTGAGGTTGACAGCGCATTGCCTGGTGGCCTGGCTATATACGGTGAAAAATTTGGGAGATATCCTCTCGATCCGACATTGGTATTTGTTAAAAAATAGTATTTTCCGTGTTCCTTATTATATGAATTTAAATCCAAAAATAATTAATATGGCTACAAGAAGAGTTTTTCTGAAAAACACAGCCCTGACGGCTGCCGGTATCGGGCTTGCTCCGTCTCTGACCGGTTCATTGATGAGCGTCCCTGCCAGCGACAGGATAAATGTTGGTTTGATAGGTTGTAACGGGATGGGGTTCAGTGACCTGAGTGAATTTCTCAAACATCCGGAGGTAGAGTGCCTTGCATTGTGTGATATCGATGAATCAGTCCTTAACAAAAGAGCTGCAGATGTTGAAAAAGTAAGGGGAAAGAAACCTGCAAACCTCTATAAAGACTGGAGAAAACTGATTGACAACAAGGATATTAACCTTGTTATTGTAGGAACCCCCGATCACTGGCATTGCCTTCAGATGGTTGCAGCATGCGAGGCAGGTAAAGACGTTTATTGTGAAAAGCCTCTGGGAAGGACAATTGAAGAGTGCAATCTGATGGTGAAGGCTGCAAAGAAAAATAAAAGTATCGTTCAGGTCGGACAGTGGCAGAGAAGTGATC
Organism: uncultured Bacteroidales bacterium; assembly: GCA_963806555.1. GTDB lineage: Bacteria > Bacteroidota > Bacteroidia > Bacteroidales > VadinHA17 > LD21. The sequence goes on from CAWDYR010000023.1 coordinate 142,553, forward strand.
CCCACTGGCTTGATGCAGTCAATTTTTTGCGGTCCGGCAAACTGGGCAAAATAAGGCTTGTAAGAGTCTATTCCTACCAGGGATGGAATACCTCAATCCCTGTAGTTCCGGATGGTCCCGCACCGGCAGGTGTCGATTATGACATGTGGCTTGGCCCGGCCCCGAAACGTGCTTTCAACAAGAACAGGTTCCATTTTACATTCCGCTGGTTCTGGGATTATGCAGGCGGACTGATGACCGACTGGGGAGTCCATCTCCTTGATTTTGCACTTTATGGGATGAATGTAACTGCACCAAAGTCGATTATGGCTATGGGCGGCAAGTACGGCTATCCTGATGATGCATGCGAAACCCCCGACAGCCTGCAGGTGATTTATGAATTCGACGGATTCAACGTGATGTGGGACCATGCAATCGGGATAAATGACGGTGGATATACCCGTAATGCAGTTTTGGGATTTGTAGGTGAGAACGGAACCCTGGTTCTCGACAGGGGAGGATGGGAAGTGATTCCTGAAGTAGTTAACAGAGTAACGCGTATGGAAGCCGTGCCCTGGAAAAAGGGAACAGGTGAAGGGCTGAAGAACAATGTTAAGAACCATCTTGAATGTATCGCCAGCCGAAACGCAAAAACAACTGTGGATGTTGAGATTGCAGCTCATATTGCTAAATTCTCAGCATTGGGCAACATAGCATTACCGTACAGGGAAAAAACTTGTGTGGGATGGAACAAAATTCACAAATGATACTGCAGCCAACAGTTATCTGGTACCCAATTACAGGGCTCCATGGAAGCTGCCGGTGGTATAGCCTGTATCCTCCCGTTGAATGGGATCTGATCCGGAGTATTTTATTAATCAAATTCTCACCTCTATGTCATTAGCCAGACTTGCATGTATTATCATTCCGGTCTGGCTGGTTTCCGCCTGCGGTAAACCAGCCGGACCAGTGCCATTGAGCCTGCACCCCGGGAATCCTCACTATTTCCTTTTCAGGGAGAAGCCTGCAGTACTTATCGGGTCCACCGAACACTACGGGGCTGTAATGAATCTAGATTTCGACTACATAACATACTTTGATGAACTTGCAGCATGTAAACTGAATGTAACCCGTACTTTTTCAGGTATCTATGTTGAACCACGGGGAGTTTTTGGCATCACCCGGAATACCCTTGCCCCGGGTACGGGACGTTTTATTTGCCCCTGGGCAAGAAGCACAGAGGAAGGATATGCTGTCGGAGGAAATAAATTTGACCTGACAAAATGGGATACTGCTTATTTTTCAAGATTGAAAAACTTTATTGAGGAGGCGGGCAAAAGAGACATTATTGTTGAGCTTGACCTGTTCTCCAATTTCTATGACACCCTTCAATGGAAATTATCACCACTCTATTTTGCAAACAACATTAACGGGATCGGAAATATTAAGGATCAAAAAGAGATACTATCGCTCAGACACCCTGAAATACTTGATGTTCAGGAGCAGATGGTCAGAAAAATAGTTGACGAGCTTAAGGACTTTGACAATCTCTACTATGAAGTTTGCAACGAACCTTATTTTGGGGATACAACTGCCCTCAGGGAATGGGAGGTCCATATGACAGCTGTAGTGGCTGATGCGGAAAAAGGATTCGGGAGTAAACACCTTATTTCAAATAATGTAGCTAATCACCGCAAGCTGGTACCCGCCCCGAGGGCAGGGGTGTCGGTTTATAATTTTCACTATGCCAGGCCCCCGGTTACCGTGGCAATGAATTATCACCTCAATATGCCGCTGGGAGACAATGAAACCGGATTTGCCGGGATAAATGACGCAACATACCGGATAGAGGCATGGAATTTCATTCTGGCCGGAGGAGCACTGTTCAATCACCTCGATTATTCATTTACAACTGATAATGAGGACGGTAGTAATGTCGTAATGAAAGGAGAGCCGGGGGGAGGGAGCAAAGCCCTGCGTAATCAGTTCGGGATACTTGTGGATTTTATGCATTCGCTCAATTACGTAAATATGAAGCCTGTTGGTACCGGAATGTTAAGAGTGACAGGACAGGAAAATACTGCATTTCAGGGCCTTATGGAGGAAGACAAGGTGATTGCGCTCTACTTCTCCAGGAAGGATACTACACTTACCGGTACCACATTCGAGATTGACCTGCCTGCCGGTTCCTACAATCTAAAATGGACCGACACAAAGAGTGCAGGCGTAACAGAATCAAAGCTAAACGGGCATCCGGGTGGCCGGATCGGGATAACTTCCCCGGCTTATATTGAGGATATTGCCCTGAAGGTGGTTAAGGATAACTAACTCTCCTTTCACATCAGTATAAAACAAAAGAATGTCGCTATGAAGAAAATCTATGATCGCAGAAATTTCGTTAAGATAACCACGGGAAGCGCATTAGGCATAAAGGATCACCATGAAAATGGTCTTCCTCAAGACTCTTCTACCCGGACTCAGGCAGGAAAGGCTCTGAGGCTTGGATTTGTCGGTATAGGAGGCCGTGGATTTTATCATCTTAATGCAGCCTTAGGTATTGAAGGGATTGAGGTCCCGGCTATTTGTGAACTGAAACCGGTCCGCCTTTACAATGCAAAAAGAGCCGTGGAAGCTGCCGGTTTGCCAGCACCCAGGATGTACGACCGTGGCCCGGCAGATTATCTAAGGCTTTGCGCAGAGGAAGACCTGGATGCTATAATCTGTTGTACGCCATGGGAATTCCATACTCCTGTCTGCCTTGCTGCAATGAAAAACAACAAGCATGCTGTCTCGGAGGTTCCCGTTTGCATAACACTTGAAGAAGCCTGGGAGATAGTGGAGACCTATGAAAAAACCGGGAAATGGGCCACAATCGGGCTTGAAGGACTGGGCGATCAGACCCTGCTGAATATGATCCGGAAGGGATTATTCGGGGAAATTGTTCATGCTGAGACAGGTTATATTCACGACCTCAGGATGGTTAAATTTACTCCGGATGAGGAACCCTGGCGACTTCAACACTCGCTGAACCGCAATGGGAATCTGTATCCTGATCACCCGATGGCGAAAATGCTGCCAGCCCTTTCTATAAACCGTGGGGACAGGTTCGATTATATCCAGTCGATGAGCTCGGATTCCGTTATGCTTAAAGATTATGCTGCCCTGAATTACGGCAAGGATTCCCTTTATGCGAAAGCCAGATACTCCCTGGGCGATTATAATGCTTCTATTGTCAGAACCGTTAACGGGAAAATGATGACCATCATTCATGATACCAGTACACCACATCCAAGGGAAGATTTTCGTCTTCAGGGTACCAAAGGAATTTATCATTCAGACGGGAGAAGGATCTATATTGAAGGATTGAGTCCAGTGGAACATGAATGGGAGCCGGCGGAAAAATATTTTAAAGAATACGCAGTACCCCGGCAGACGATCCCGCCAAGGAGGGGAGGGGCTATCGAGGGTCATGGAGGAGGCGGCACACAAACCCCCATCGTCTGGCACCGGCTCGTTACGGCATTGAGTGAAAACAGACTGCCCGACTGGGATGTTTACGATTCAGTTACAAGTGGCGCAATTATTCCATTGTCGTGCACTTCAGTTGCGAATCGGTCGCAGGCGGTTGATTTTCCTGACTTTACGAAAGGAATGTGGAAAACAAGACCACAAATCATGCCTCTGGTCTGAGGATCAAATTATTGCATATAAATAGAATAAAATTAATAATCATGAGCAAGATATTTTATGATCGCAGAAAATTTGTGAAACTCTCCACGTCCGCAGCCGTCGGAGGCGCAGCGATTTTGTCAGGTGTCACTCTTCCGAAGGTCCAGAGTCAGGCTAATAACCGGACATTGAGGTTAGGTTTTGTAGGAATCGGAGGCCGGGGGACTTATCATCTTAACTGCGCTCTGGGTATAGAAGGGATTGAAGTGCCTGCTATATGTGAAGTTATTCCAAAGAGACTTCAGGAGGCAAAAAGAAGGGTGGAAGATGCGGGTCTTCCCACTCCAAGACTATACGGGAAGGGAGTTACGGATTTTAAAAGATTATGTGAAAATGAGAAACTGGATGCGATTATATGCTCCACCTCATGGGAATGGCACACCCCCGTATGTATTGCAGCGATGAAGTCGGATAAGCATTGCGTTTCAGAGGTCCCGATTGTCCTGACGACGGATCAGGCATGGGAAATTATTGAAACTTATGAAAGTACCGGGAAGTGGGCCACAATCGGCCTGGAGGGGTTCGGTCAGCTGGCTCTTCTGAATATGATTCAAAAAGGAATGCTGGGCGACATTATTCATGCTGAAACAGGGTATATTCACGACCTGAGATTTGTAAAATTCGATCCGGGAGAGGAACCATGGCGTTTACAACATTCAATCGACCGGAACGGGAATCTTTATCCTGATCATCCCATGAATAAAATGCTTCCTGCTCTGGATATAAACCATGGAGACAGAATTGATTTTCTTGTTTCAATGAGTTCTTTCGGAGGCATGCTTAACGACTATGCTGCAGTTTATTATAAAAACAAGAATCATCCTCTGACCAAAAAGAAAATTGCTCTCGGAAACTATAATGCTTCACTGATAAGGACGGTAAACGGGAAAATGATGACTCTGATTCATGATACCAGTACACCTCATCCGCGGGAGAATTACCGTATACAGGGAACAAAGGGAGTTTTTGTCGGGGATGCCTACGGCAGGAAGATTTACATCGAAGGTATGAGCCCTGTAGAACATACCTGGGAGCCGGCTGAACCTTACTTAAAAGAATTTGAGCATCCTGTGGTTGAAAGCTACAATCCTCCCTCCCGGAGAGGCGGGGCAATTGAAGGACACGGCGGTGGTGGTACACAGACACCCATGCACTGGGACAGACTGGTCAGAGCCCTCCGGGAAAACAGGCTACCTGACTGGGACGTCTATGATTCAGTCACCAGCAGTGCAATATCACCAATAACTGAGGCATCGGTTGCAAATAAAGGAAAGGCTGTTGATTTCCCGGATTTTACAAAAGGGAAGTGGAAAACGAGGTCCCGTATTGAATTAGCTTAATGGTAAACGTATAAAAATCAGCACTAAATGAATAAATATACTAAAGCATTAGTACTCTCATTAATAAGTGTTCTTATTGTTACTTTATCATATTCCCAGCAACGCCAGATCAGAGAGTCAGGGTTACAAGACAGCCTGCTTTTAAAAGATTACAGGCCGCAGTCAATCTTTAACGTCCCGCTTACCAATGTGTTGAAAGCAAAGTATCCGGCCATTGATATGCATATGCATGCTCCCCGTGGGGGTAATATGGATTCAATAGCTTTGGTGCAGATAAAAAATATGAATGAAGCGGGTGTTCAGAAAACAATCCTTTTTTGTGGTACCGGGACGACATTCGATCAGTTGGCTGCTGTTTACGGAAAATATCCTGATCGTTTTGAGCTCTGGTGCGGGCTCGATCTTTCAGGCTATGATAAACCTGGTTTCGGACCGGCAACCATACAGGAACTTGAGAGATGTGTCAGGCTGGGAGCCAGGGGTGTTGGTGAGATTAGTGATAAAGGAGGTGGTCTGGTACGCGGAAATAACCCTTCGTTGCACCTCGACGATCCGCGGATGGATCCTGTCCTTGAAAGGCTCGCCGAACTTAAATTACCGATCAACGCTCATATGGGTGATCCGAAATGGATGTACGAAAAGATGAATGCAAATAATGATCTTCTTTTCGAAGCTTACTATTTCCGGCTTGACAATAAGAAGGATATCCTGGGACATTCCGAAATGGTCGCAACATTTGAACGTGCTGTTAAAAAACACCCGCGGACCATCTTCATCGCATGTCACTTCCTGAACCTCACCTACGATCTTGGCCAGCTTGGGAAGATGTTCGATAAATATCCGAACCTGTATGCTGATATTTCCCAGAGAGAAGCCTATATTGCCAGTATACCAGGGTTCGCGAGACAATTTATGGAGAAATACTCCGACCGGCTGGTCTGGGGCACTGACCAGGGATACAGTCTGCCTATGTACAGGAATTCTTTTCACATACTGGAAACACTTGATGAGCACTTTTATGCATGGGATGTTTCAAATACACGATGGTGCCTTTATGGTCTTGGGCTGAGCGATGCCACTCTTGAGAAGTTATACAGGGATAACGCGTTGAAGATCCTTAAGAAATAGCATGATTATCAAATGTATACAAACTGCCATCACTTAAAATAATGCTAAAATGATAAAGTTCAATAAACTGAGGGTTCAGGTTACGGTTATATCAGTCCTTCTTACTATTTTGCCTGGATGCATCGAAAAAAGCCCGACGGGTGTTTATAACCCGAAAGTCGGTTTACAGCCCGACGGGAGCATTCTGGTGCCTTCAAACCAATTGCTGCGGCCGGCCGGATTCCAGATTACTCTTCCCGGAAGGCCTGTTGATCTGGCGCTGACACCCGACGGACGATTTCTTCTTGTCAAGAACAAGGCTGATCTGGATCTGATCAGATTATCTGACAGGACTATTCTGCAATCCCTTCCTTTTAATAAAAGCGGCGCTTCATTTACCGGCATATGTATTTCTCCCGATGGCCGTCAGATTTATGTTACAGATGCGGAAAACCGGATCTGCGTTGCCTTACTTGAAAACAATATCATGAAATGGGAGGATCCAATAGTGCTTCCTGCCCCGTCAATCGGAGGTTCTCCATTCCCCGGCGGACTGGTTCTCAACAGTTCAGGCGACAAGATCTATGTCACCCTGAGCAGGAACAATTCGCTTGGAATAGTTAATCTGCCTGATAATTCAATTGTGGAAATTGCTGTCGGGATTGCTCCTTATGAAGTTTTAATTGCTTCAGATACAAAAGCATATGTAAGTAATTGGGGCGGCAGGAGACCAGTTGAAGGTGACCCGGTCTATCAATCATCGGGTAGTAATGTCCTGGTGGATCCAAAAACAGGTATTGCAAGTAGCGGGGCAGTATCAGTTGTGGACCTGGAAAGGATGGAGCAGGTTAAAATTATAGAAATGGGACTGCATCCATGCGGCATGGTACTTAGCCCTGATCATGACCGTCTATATGTTGCCTGCGCAAACAGCGATATTATTTCGGTTATTAATACAAAGTCAGATGAGGTAATTGACACAATTTCAGTACACATGAAAGAAGGTCTCCTCTTTGGCAGTTCTCCCAATGATCTCGCCATTTCACCTGACGGGAAATATCTTTATGTTGCCAACGGAACGGAAAATGCCATCTGTGTCATTCAGACCAGCCCTCAGGCTCAGGTAACCGGGTATATTCCGACAGGATGGTATCCGGGTTCGGTTATTCCGGATGAGGATGGGAAATCAATTTATGTGGCAAATGTAAAAGGGTCGGATCGCGTAATCAGTTGACAGACAGGGCCGGCTATAATTCCCATGATCATCTTGGAACTGTTTCAATTATCCGGTTACCCGACAAAAAAGAACTTCAGAAGAATGACTGAAACTGTTGAACTTAATAATTCTCTTGCTGAGAATACAGAAAAATCAACTAAGCCCTCAGCCAGTGGTAAAGTGCCTGTTCCGGTATTGCCAGATCAGACATCAGTTTTCAGGCATGTTGTCTATATTATAAAGGAGAACCGCACTTATGACCAGGTATTTGGCGACATGGCCCAGGGAAACGGAGATACAAGCCTTGTGCAGTTTGGCCGGGAGGTAACTCCAAATCATCACCTGCTGGCTGAAACTTTTGTATTGCTCGATAATTTCTATTGCAGCGGGGTTTTAAGCGCAGACGGACATCAATGGACAGATGAAGCATTTGTGACCGATTATCTTGAAAAATCATTTGGCGGATTTTACCCGCAGCTATCCATATGACGGTGATGATGCTCTTGCCTATGCCAGTTCCGGTTTTATCTGGGATAATGTTCTGAATCACGGATTGACATTCCGCGATTACGGTGAATTTGTGAATGCTGTTATCGAACCTGCAAATGCAACATTTTCTGAAATATATAAGGATTTTAAAGAAGGAACCAATAATATTAAGATCAGTGCAAAAGCAAATCTTGAACAGCTTACTCCTTATCTGTGTCCTACATATATCGGATTTCCAAACAAAGTATCTGATGCAGTACCGTGCAGCAGAATTCATAAAGGAGCTGAAGGAATTTGAGAAAAATGATAATTTCCCGAATTTCATAATAATGTTGCTGCCCAATGATCATACCTCGGGAACACGTCCGGGAATGCCTACACCACAGGCAGCTGTTGCTGACAATGATCTTGCCCTGGGACAGATTGTTGAGGCAATCTCAGCAAGTAAATTCTGGAAGGAGACCTGTATTCTGGTGACAGAGGATGATCCGCAGGATGGACTTGATCATGTTGACGGGCACCGGACTGTCGGAATGGTAATCAGTCCTTATACTAAAAGGGGAGAAGTCGTTTCAACATATTATTCCCAGATAAATATGGTAAGGACCATTGAAAATATTCTGGGCTTACCTCCAATGAATCAGCTCGATCTGTCGGCAGAACCAATGACTGATTGTTTTACCGGCAAAGCCTGATTTCACACCATATAAAGCTGTAAAGAATAATATTCCGCTTGATGAGCTTGAATCCGGCGCTTGATCTCACTGTCAGGTGATCAGCTTATACTGGGCTAAGAAATCAATGGAGCAGGATCTTGATGATGTCGACCGTATTGATGATGATGTTTTTAACAGGATAATCTGGCATGCGGTAAAGGGGTATGACAGGCCATATCCGGATATAAAGAAATAGAAAATGAGACATCTTAACTCCTGTATCGTATGTACGGGAATACTATTTCAAGTAATCTTTTCACGGGGTTTTGCTTCTCCGCCCGGGAGTCATAAACATTATCTGAAAATCAGGAATCCGCAGGAACTCAGGGACGCATTTCATTATACAGGCGACAGTGTATGCTTTTTAAGTTCCCATCGGGGAGGACCTGAAAAAAAATTCTCAGAAAATTCAATTGCAACTTTTAAGAATACTCTTAGAAATACCTGTTCACTGATGGAGATCGATCCCCGCTATACTAAAGATAGTATAATGGTAGTCCATCATGATCCAACATTGCAACGGACTACCAACGGTAAAGGACTTGTTTCGGATTACACCCTTAAGGAGCTAAAGAAGTTAAATCTTAAGGATGTAGAGGGAAATGTAACCAGGAACAGGATACATACCCTTAAAGAGGTTATTGAATGGGCAAGAGGGAAAACAATTCTCATTCTCGATAAAAAAGATGTGCCTATGGAAGACCGTATTAAAATAGTGGAAGAATACAATTCTGAACCTTTTACAATAATTATGGCCTATACATTCGAGGAGGCAAAGCTCTGCTATAAGATGAACAACGACATTATGATGCAGGTCTTTATTCCCACTCCGGAAAAATGCAGGGAATTTGACCAGACAGGAGTGCCATGGTCGAATGTAGTGGCTTTTGTAGCCCATCAGATGCCGGCGGATACACGCGTTTTTGACATGATCCATCAGCGTGGTGCGCTTTGCATCCTTGGATCTTCACGGAATCTTGACCTTGAGCTTTCCGGTGGAAAGGTATCAAGCATTTACGAACTTGAAAAAAGCTATAATTCAATCTACAGGAAAGGTGTTGATATTATTGAGACCGATATCCCGGTAGAAGTCAGTAAGGTCGTTGGTAAAAGACTTTCATCCCCAACTTTCAGGGCAAAATTCGTAAAATAGCATCAATTTGAAATGTTTTTGAATTATTGTTATCCAAACACCACCAGATTCACAAGATGAAAGAATCACATTTCTTATTTCCGGGTCTGGCAGCGCTTACCCTCCTCCCGGCAGCAAATAACACCGTCCAGAACAAGGCTGCAAGGCCGAACATAATCTTCATTATGGCCGATGACCTTGGTTATGGTGATATTGGCTGTTATGGGCAGAAATACATTAAAACACCAAATATTGATCGCCTTGCGGAAGAAGGCATCAGATTCATAAACCATTATTCCGGCGCTCCGGTTTCTGCTCCCGCCCGATGTTGCCTGATGACAGGAATGAATATTGGTCACAGCTTTGTCAGGGATAATTTCGAGATCAAGGGAAAATCAGAAAGTGAAGCAGGCCAGATGCCCTTGCCTGAAAATACTGAAACTGTAGGTCGTATGATGAAACGCGCCGGATACGTTACCGGAATTATTGGTAAATGGGGATTAGGCAGTATTTCTTCAACAGGGGCACCCAACAAACAGGGATTTGACTTTTTCTACGGGTACGATGATCAGAACCATGCCCATAACCACTATCCTTCCTTTCTCTGGAGGAATGATAAAATGGAGCAGCTGAGGAATCCCGCATTCTCAGTTCATCCAAAATATGACCCTGCTGCAAATCATGATTCGCTTGAATATAAGAAGTATCTAGGGACTGATTATTCCCTTGATTTAATGACTGATGAAGCTTTCAGGTTTATAGCTGAAAACAAAAAGAAGCCGTTTTTTCTTTATCTGGCCTTCGTTGTACCTCATAAGGCTTTGCAGGTCCCTGATGAAAGTCTTGAAACGTACAGGGGAGTCTTTGATGAAAAGCCATATACAGGTAACCAGGGCTATACTCCTCATCCCAGGCCCTGGTCGGCCTATGCTGCCATGATTACCCGGATGGACCTGAAAATTGGCACAATCATGAAGGAATTGAAGGAAGCAGGGCTTGACAGAAACACAATTGTGATATTCACCAGTGATAACGGCCCTGCCGGAGGCGGGGGGACCGATGCCAGATTCTTCAATAGTTCGGGAGGATTGCGAGGTATGAAAGGACAGGTTTTTGAGGGTGGGATAAAAGAACCATTTGTAGTGCGCTGGCCAGGGAAGATCAAACCGGGTCGGGTTACAGACCATATTTCAGCGCATTACGACCTGATGGCTACACTGGGCGAATTGACAGGGCAGCAGGTTCGGAATACGGATGGAATTTCGTATCTCCCAATACTGGTGGGCCGCAATAAAAGACAAATCCGGCATGAATACCTCTATTGGGAATTTGCCAGCGGAGGAGGTCAGCTCGCGGTAAGAATGGGGAACTGGAAAGGGGTGAAGAGTAATTTATCGAAAGATCCAAATGCTGAATGGGCTATTTATGATCTGGCAACCGATCCTGCTGAATCAAAAGACCTGGCAGGTCAGCATCCTGAGCTTATTAAGGAATTTGATGAGATTCTTAATAAGCGGACTCCCTCCCATCATGAGCCCTGGAATTTCATGAAAGGGAAATAGGGACAAAACCTTTGATCATTTTACATTTATCGCATTGATTTTATTTTCATTTCAGCCATTTTTTTTATATTTTTCAATTTATTAATCCTAACCCTCCGATGTCATGAAGAAGTTCTTTTCGGTTTTCCTGATCTTACTATTTGCAGCTTCCGGTAATATCGTTATCGCACAGCAAGCTGCCGGAGAATTCCCGTTTCAGAATATCTCTCTTTCCATTGAAGAAAGGGTAACTGATCTTGTTTCAAGAATGACTCTTAAGGAAAAAGCCGATCAGCTTCTTTACACAGCTCCTGCAATACCACGGCTTGGAATTCCTGCGTACAACTGGTGGAATGAAGCTCTTCATGGTGTTGCAAGAGCAGGTTATGCAACTGTTTTTCCACAGTCAATAACAATTGCCAATTCATGGGATGAAGGTTTAATGTTCAATGTTGCAAATGCAATTTCAGATGAGGCAAGGGCAAAATATCATGAATTCCAGAGAAGAGGAAAAACAGGTATTTACCAGGGACTTACATTCTGGTCTCCGAATATAAATATTTTCCGTGATCCGAGATGGGGAAGGGGACATGAGACATATGGCGAGGATCCTTTCCTGACCGGCAGAATGGGTTATGAATTTGTAAAAGGTATGCAGGGTGATGATCCGAAATATCTTAAGACTGTTGCAACAGCCAAACATTATGCTGTTCATTCAGGTCCTGAACCACTAAGACATTCATTCAATGCAAAAGTAAGCGAAGTTGATCTCAGGGAGACATATCTTCCTGCTTTCAGTACTCTTGTAGTTGATGGCAGGAGTATATTCAGTTATGGGAGCATATAATATGTTCAGGGATTTTCCATGCTGTGCAAATCCGATACTGTATGGGATCCTTAGAAATGAATGGGGTTTCAAAGGTTATATTGTTTCCGACTGCTGGGCAATTTCTGACTTTTATAATTTCACTGGATTTGCAAAAGATGCAGCCGAAGCTGCAGCTCAGGCTGTTAAAGCAGGAACTGACCTTGAATGCGGTGTGGATTATAAAAATCTTTTAACGGCTGTTGAGCGGGGGACTTACTTACTGAAGATGATATTAATGTTGCTGTAAAAAGAATTTTTACTGCAAGGTTTAAACTTGGTATGTTCGATCCTGATGTATATGTTCCTTATGCCCAGATCCCATTCTTTGTAAATTGTTCTGATTATAATAATTCACTTTCACGACAGGCAGCCAGAAATCAATTGTTCTGCTTAAAAATTCAAATAATATTCTTCCTCTTTAAAAAGAGATCAAAACAATTGCCGTAATCGGACCGAATGCTGATAATTTTGAATCGCTGATCGGTAATTATAACGGAATACCAAAAGATCCGGTTACAGTACTGAAAGGAATTAACAATAAGGTAACTCCCGACACAAAAATAATTTATGCAGAAGGCAGCGATCTTGCTGAAGGTATTCATAATCTGACAGTTATTCCTTCACGTTATCTTCAGACACCTGATGGAAAACAGGGTGCTGTCGGGGAGTATTTCAACAACAGGGAGATGACAGGAAAGCCTGTTTTTACAAGGATTGATGATCAGATTAATTTTTACTGGGAACATCTTTCCCCCAGGATGATATGCCGGATGATAATTTCGGGATCAGATGGACAACATACCTTATTCCTCCCGAAACCGGAACATATGCTCTTGGAGGCTGGGGATCATCAGGTTATGAGATTCTTCTTGACGGGAAAAGAATAATCTCCTCAAGAAATGAACATCATGCATTTCATAAGGAGTATCGTGCTGATCTTGAGGCCGGTAAGAAATATAAGATTGAGGTTCTTTACAAAAACTATGCAGGTGATGCTGATATAAAGCTTCTCTGGGCCCGTCCGCGGCAAAACATGACCCTGGAAGGCAGTTAAGGCTGCAAAGGAGGCTGATGCTGTTGTTCTTGTTCTTGGTTTGTCACAGCGTCTTGAAGGTGAAGAGATGCCAATAAAAATTGAAGGATTCAGCGGTGGTGACCGTACAAATCTTAATCTGCCTGCAGTTCAGGAAAAGCTTCTTGATGCTGTTGCTGCAACCGGAAAACCTGTAATTGTTGTTCTAACGAACGGAGGTGCACTGTCAGTTAATAATGCACAGGAAAAAGCTGCTGCTGTCATGCTTGCAGGTTATGGAGGCCAGCAGGGAGGAAATGCTGTTGCAGATGTTCTGTTCGGTGATTATAATCCTGCCGGCAGACTTCCTGTAACATATTATAAATCAATCGATCAGATCCCTGCTTTTGAAAACTATGATATGCAGGGAAAAACATACAGGTTTTTCACACAGGAACCATTGTATCCGTTTGGTTATGGACTAAGCTATACAACATTCACTTACAGTGATTTGATATTGCCCGAAAAAGCTTATGCAGGGGAAAGGGTTCAGTGTTAAAGTTACTGTTACCAATTCAGGAAAAGTAACAGGTGATGAGGTTGTTCAGCTTTACCTTACTGATGAAAAAGCATCTACTCCAAGACCAGTCCGACAGCTTGAAGGATTTTCAAGGATAAACCTGAAACCCGGTGAAAGCAAAGTGGTTGAATTTAAGCTCGAACCAAGGCAGTTTTCAATTATAAATAATAAGGATAAAAGAGTAATAGAACCAGGTTATTTCACAATATCAGTCGGAGGCAAACAACCGGGGTTTAAGGGATATCTCGATCCTCAGTTCACCCAGGTCCTTACAGGAAGGATAAGGTTAACAGGAAAGGAAGTTCCCTTTGCGAACTGATAATAATATGGGGCTGTTTAAAAAGTCTAAATCCATTAACCTGCCAGGCAGGCTGAGAAGACGCAGAGTACGCAAAGTTGTAAAGAGCTAAACTATATAAGTTCTTAACTTTACGTAAATACTCTTCTAGCGGGCTATACTTTAGTCTGCTTAGAGGACTTTACGGTTGACTTTTAGAAGAATTCAATGTGAATTTATTTACAATTATTTCCTGATAAACCGGTACACCTTCACTGAATGGGGAGGCATATCGACATACATCGAGGTTTCGTTCAATGTCAGATCTTTATGTTCCCATAAATCTCTTACATTATAGTTTGCAAGTGTCAGCGGAGCCATTCTGGGTTGTCCGCCCGGTCCTGCACCCGGTGCGCCCTGTGCTCCCTGTGTTCTGGCTGCTGCACCCTGTGCTCCCTGTGTTCTGGCTGCTGCGCCCTGTGCTCCGGCTGCTCCGGCTCTGCCAGCTGCTCCTGCTGCTCCTGGTGCCCCTGGCGCTCCCGGTGCTCCTGGTGCCACTGGTGCCCCGGCCGGAGGAAATCCACCAAATCCGCGTCCGACAGTTCTTATCTGTGCGAGAAGTGAGAAGTCCACAAGAACTGATTTCTTCTCATCGCTTTTATTGAGAAGACAGACTGCTTTTTCATTGTTGCTCAGGGCTTTAACCCAGATCTGGTAATCTCCGTTATCCCTGTAGCATGTTGCCTGACTTCCAAGTGTATCCTGATCAACAGCTATCATTTCCTTGTTTAGCAGGATTTCTTTGATCTCAGGTGTCATTTTCTGGAGGTCATTGCCTGCCATCAGCGGAGATGCAAGCATGCACCAGAGTGAAAAATGGGTTTTATATTCTTCGGTTGTCATACCACCGTTCCCAACTTCAAGCATATCAGGATCATTCCATTTACCCGGACCGGCATATCGGGCCAGGTCTTTTTGCCTGTTGAAGATATCGATCATGCTGTTCCAGTTGTCGCTGATATCACCCGTGGTTCTCCACAGATGACCGACTGTTCCCGCCCATTCCCATGGTTTGCTCGAGCCCCATTCACAAATGCTGAATACTATCGGTCGTCCTGCAGTATACAGTGCATCCCTCATATTTGTATATGAAGATTTTGCATCCTGGGAGCCTGAACCGCACCAGTCATATTTTAAATAGTCGACTCCATATTTTGCATAGGTTCGTGCATCCTGATACTCATGCCCGAAGCCACCCGGACGTCTCTGGCAGGTGACAGTGCCGGCACTTGAATAAATTCCGAATTTGAGACCCAGTGGAGTGAACATAATCGGCAACATGTTTCATTCCGTTTGGGAAACGGTCCTTGTCAGCCACTATTTCCCCATTAGCGTCACGTGAGATCTGCCAGCAGTCGTCTATCACAATATACTGGTAACCGGCGTCCTTCATACCGCTGCTGACCATTTCATCAGCCATTTGCTTTATGAGTGTTTCACTTACATTACAGCCAAACTTGTTCCAGCTGTTCCATCCCATCGGAGGGGTTTTGGCTAGATTGTCGAATTTCTGGGCAGATACACCCAAAAACAGGAATGAAGCCGTCAACAATAAAACGAACTTTTTCATAGATTTTTTAAGATTAATAACAACGAATTGGTGATATGATGTGATTAGGTTTGATTATTAGACATCAGTCACAACAAATTTATTTCTTTATTCAGTAATTTTTTAAGAGTGGTCAATAATTAATTCTGACCTGAGGAAAAAAAGTATTATAAGAACTTACACAGAGATCCACTGAGGTTTCACAGAGTTCCACAGAGAGTCTTTGAGAATGGTTGGGTATTAGCTCTGTGGACCTCTATGACTTTTTCACCCGCCCGTAGCCTCCTGGCGAAGGCGGGCTCTGTGGAACTCTGTGTAAGTTTTTATAATGTTCTGACTTTGCAGTATCTTCGTAAATCTGCAGGATATGAAATAAAACAAATGACCCAAATATATTGAAATACCTTCCTGTTGTTGTTTCAATTGTTTAATTACTTTTGTTGATAACCCAAAGAGTTAGCATGCAGACAGAAAACCATCTACTTAAAAAAAGGGTAACCCTTTTCGACGGAATTGCATTAGTTGCAGGTGCAATGATCGGCTCCGGAATTTTTATTGTAAGCGCTGATATTGCCCGTAATGTTGGTTCACCCGGATGGCTGATGGTGGTTTGGCTTATCTCCATGGTAATAACGATCATAGGGGCTCTGAGCTACGGTGAACTTGCCTCGATGATGCCCCATGTAGGCGGACAGTATGTATATCTTAAGGAAGCCTATCATCCTCTTCTGGGATTTCTTTTCGGATGGACAACATTTCTCGTTATTCAATGCGGATCGATTGCAGCTGTTGCAGTTGCATTTGCGAAATTCAGCGGAGTTCTCTTTCCCTGGATATCTGATACAAACATCCTCTTCCATATCGGGCCCATTAAACATAACAAGCACCATGATCATCGCCATTGCTATGATCTCATTCCTTACATGGCTGAATACCAGAGGTATAGTGACCGGGAAGACTGTACAGAATATTTTTTCATCTACTAAGGTGATCGCCCTTTTCGGATTTATCCTTATCGGATTCTTTGCTACCAAAGGGATCAATTCCTTCGAGATCAATAAGGATGTTTTCTGGCAGGCAGGTAAGATAGGAGAGGGTAGCCAGATCATCCCGCTCGCGGGTTTTTCTTTAATTGCCGCTATTGGTACTGCGCTCGTTGGCTCCCTGTTTGCCTCAGATGCCTGGTACAATGTGACATACATTTCAGGCGAAGTCATTAATCCCCAGGCGTAATGTTCCTTTGAGCCTCTTCTTCGGAACCCTTCTTGTATCTGTTATTTACCTCCTTACCAATTTTGTGTATATAATGATACTCCCTCTTTCCGGTACTCCGGATGGAGCTGATGTTCTGGCTAAGGGTATTCAGTTCGCAACCGACGACAGGGTTGCTACATCGGCAATGAGTGTGGTTTTTGGAGATTATGCCGCAATTATTATGGCTGTTTTCATAATGGTAAGCACTTTCGGATGTAATCACGGTTTAATCCTGGCCGGTCCAAGGGTTTATTACGCGATGGCAAGGGATGGATTGTTCTTCAGGAAGGTTGGTGAAATCAATAAAAAGGGAGTCCCGGGTTTCGCCATTGCAATTCAGGGTGTATGGGCTGTACTGCTTTGTTTGTCCGGAACCTATAGCGATCTTCTCGACTATGTCATTTTTGCGGTGTTGATCTTCTTTACTCTGACCATTCTTGCAATTTTTGTTCTCAGGATTAAACGTCCCGACATTCCAAGACCATATAAAGCATTTGGCTACCCTGTTATACCTGCGATCTACATCCTTACAACATTGTGTATCATGGTGATCCTTCTGATTTATAAACCGGCATATACTTTTCCCGGACTTGCAATTGTCATTCTGGGCATTCCTGTATTTTACATCTGGAAAAAATATTCAAAGAATCATGATAAGGGGATTTCAAAAGAAAATGAGGCGGATTGATCCAATATAATACCAGAGTACTCTGATTAAAGTCAGTTAACCGATATCTCTTTATAAACCTTAAAGCATTATTTATGAAAATCTTCCTGAAACTATTGTTGACTATAGTCATCCTGGCTGGCTGCACTTCAAAAAGGGTATCCCTGAGCAGCCAGGAAACAGGAACGATCCTGAATCCGTCGGCGGAAATAACTGATGGTCCGGGAGTTATGGGATGGACAAGTGAGGCCCGTGCCCGTTACGCAGTCCATTTTTATGATAATATTGCCCATAGTGGAACCAAAAGCCTTTTTATAAAAGCTGACAGGTTTGCAAACGGGCGCTGGTCAACAAAGGTCCTTCTGAAACCATGGTCGAAATACAGGTTTACAGGCTGGATCAGAACGGAAGACCTGGTCCCGGAAAAGGGAAAAGGAGCAGGCTTCAGAATGCTGGGGCTTGACGTGGAGCCTGAAGGATTATCCGGAACAAACGACTGGAAACAGGTTACCTGTGAATTTGAAACAGGAAATGACGACTGTGTTACTATCGGCTGTGTCCTGAGTGTTGATGGAAATGCAAAGGGACGTGCCTGGTTTGATGATATGAGCCTGGAGCTCATTTCCTCTGAGAAGATGAACACCAGCGTTACTATCAATACTCAGAACCGGTCTGAAAATATGCCGGTATACATATACGGCCAGTTCATAGAACATCTTGGACGATGCATTTATGGCGGGATCTGGGCAGAAATGATCGAAGACCGGAAATTCTGGTATGTTCCGGGAACCAGGGAATCCCCCTGGAAAATCGATGGAGAAAACTCACTCCTGTCACTGGATACAAGAGATCCTTTTACCGGATCACAAACTCCCGTACTCTCTTCTGAAGAGGGCAAAAAGGCAACACTTGTGCAGGAAAACCTCGGATTGAAAGAAAATCTTGAATATACCGGCCGGATAGTGCTTAAAACTGCAGGTGCAATGGATAAGGCTCTTATAACTCTCACCTGGAACGATCAGAAAGAGACTGTCGAACTCACAGGCATTACGAAAAGGTACGCAACGTATCCGTTTAAATTCATGTCAACAACCCTGGTTCACGATGCAGTACTGTCCATTGAACCGGTCGGAGACGGAAAGCTCTGGGTAGGTACTGTTTCCCTTATGCCTTCGGATAATATCGAAGGCTTCCGAAGCGATGTATTAGCTCTTTTACGTGAACTGAATGCACCTGTTTACCGCTGGCCGGGTGGCAATTTTGTCAGCGGGTACAATTGGCGCGATGGAATTGGCGACAGGGATAAGCGTCCGCCCAGGAAAAATCCGGCATGGCAGGGGGTAGAATCAAACGACGTTGGCATTCACGAGTTCATGAAGTTCTGTGAATTGGTTAACACTGAGCCATATATTGCTGTCAATGCCGGACTTGGGAATTCGGATGAAGCTATGGCTGAAGTGCTTTACGCAACCGGCGGTCAGGATACACCTGTCGGGAAATTGAGGTCTGCCAATGGCCATCCGGAGCCCTGGAAAGTTAAATGGTGGTCGATTGGAAATGAGATGTACGGCGACTGGCAGCTTGGCCATATGTCGACACAGGATTTTGTGAAAAAGAACAATGAATTTGCCGACAGGATGCGATCAGCTGATCCGTCTATTAAGCTTATTGCGGTCGGCGATCTCGGCGACTGGGACAAAATGGTTCTTGCAAATTGTTCTGACAGAATGGATTATATAAGCGAGCATTTTTATAAGCAGGATTACCACGGTGGAGGGTTGATGACCCATGTAAATCAGATCCCGGATGCCATAAGGGAAAAAGCTGTTGCTCACCGTGAATACAGACAGACAATTCCTGCCCTTAAAGGTAAGGATATCCGTATATGCATGGATGAATGGAATTACTGGTATGGTCCTCACATCTATGGGGAACTGGGGACCAGGTATTTTTACAGGGATGCTTTGGGTATTGCGGCCGGACTGAATGAGTACTCAAAGAATTCCGATATAATATATATGGCCAATTATGCGCAGACAGTTAATGTAATTGGCTGTATTAAGACAAATACAACACACTCGGTATTTGACGCAACTGGCCAGGTTCTGAAGCTTTACCGCAGGAAGTTTGGATTTATCCCCGTCGAAATTACCGGTGAAACAAGGCCTCTTGATCTGGGGGCTACACTTACTCCAGGAGGTGATACTCTGACAATCTCAGTGGTTAATCCTACATGGGAGGCAGTTGAGTTTCCTCTCTCAATAACAGGTACAGCTCCTCTTTCCGACGTTGAAATATGGAAGATAACAGCTCCCGACGTCATGTCGACAAATGAACCCGGAAGAGAACCAGTGGTTGTGATTGAGGGTCCGGAATTTATAAAATTAAATAAGAAACTAAAAGTTGGACCGGCAAGCATTTCAATTTTCCGGATCCCATTAAAGGGGGAATGATCAGGACACAGAGGAGAGAAGGGAGAGTGGAGAGGGGAGAGGGGAGAGCGGAGAGGGGGTTGACTTATTTTATACTGACTTATGTTTCCGAAGGCGTTTACAGAGAGAATAAAGAAACAGGAATATATTGATTCAGGGGCGCTTCTGAATGCTTTGGAGCAGCCATCACCTGTAAGTATCAGGATTAATCCCCGGAAATGGCAAAAGGTTCCCCTGAATTCAGAACAGGTTGCATGGTGCAAAACAGGCTATTATCTTCACACAAGACCTTCCTACACTCTTGATCCTCTCTTCCACTCAGGATGCTATTATCCGCAGGAGGCATCCGGTATGTTCCTTGAGCAGGTTTTCAATCAATTGGTTACCACGGACAGTCTGATAAAAGTACTTGATCTTTGTGCAGCTCCCGGCGGGAAGAGCACTCATCTCTCATCACTTGCAGGACGTGAAGCAATTATAGTTTCAAATGAAGTTATCCGGTCAAGGACTTCAGTCCTTTCCGAAAATATCTCAAGATGGGGTGCCACAAATGCAATTGTAACACAGAATGATCCCTCAGCATTTAAGGCTCTGGCAGGCTTTTTCGACATTGTCCTGGTCGATGCTCCCTGTTCGGGTGAAGGAATGTTCAGGGACCAGGTTGCGAGGAACGAATGGTCGGAGCAGAACGCCGCCCACTGTTCCGACCGGCAGAAAAGGATATTGATGGATATATGGCCTGCACTGAAGGAGAACGGAATACTGATCTACAGCACCTGTACCTTTAATCCCGCCGAAAATGAACATAACATAAAATGGCTGGCCGGAAAAGTAGAAGCTGAGCCGGTGCAGGTGGACATTAGTACATTTCAGGGAATCAGAGAGATCAGTTACCAGGGGATAACGGGTTATGGGTTTTATCCTGACAGGATCAGGGGCGAGGGACTTTTTTTTTCTGTCCTGAGGAAGAAGGGTAAATCAGATAGTGTAAGGAAGACGAACCGCACCGGAGACACCCTTAAAGGAAGCAAAGAGGATTTGGCTAAAGCATTGTCTCTTACAAGATTCCAGGGAGATCAAATCGTAAGGATTGGTGAGGCTGTGGTCGCCCTTCCCGGAAACATCAGCGAAATGCATCTCCTCCTTCAGAGCCTGAGAATTGTGAGGGCCGGAACAAAAATATTTACTGTCAAGAAAACTGATATCCTGCCTTCCCACGACCTTGCTCTGTCAACAGAACTGAAGGATGAAGCATTCCCTGCTGCAGAACTTGACCTTGAACAGGCATCCCTTTATCTTAAAAGGGGAATTCCGGAGATACCTGAAGCTCCGATCGGCTGGTTCCTTGTCAGATATAGAGGGATCAATCTCGGATTTGTAAATAATATCGGGACCAGGATCAATAACTACTATCCTGTCGAACAGCGTATCAGAATGGCTGTCCCGGAGAACAGTGAAACACAACTTGTGAAATGGGAGCAGTAGAAACAGAACATGCATTCCAGGTATTTGTAAAACCTGCAGGGGCAAGGTGCAACCTCCGGTGCAGCTATTGCTACTACCTGGATAAAAGGGAGCTATATCCGCAGGAAAAGACTTCCATAATGCCTGATCACATCCTGGAAAGATTTATAATTCAGAATATTGAAGCTTCGACTGAGGATACAATATATTTCTCATGGCACGGAGGCGAGCCTTTGCTTGCCGGTATAAGCTTCTTCAGGAAAGCCATTGAACTACAAAAGAAACACCTTCCTGCAGGACGCTCAATCTTAAATGGCATACAAACAAACGGGACCCTGATCGACAGCAAATGGTGCAGCTTTTTTTCAGAGAACGGTTTCAGCATAGGAATAAGTATGGATGGTCCGGCCGGTCTGCATGACACCAACCGGATTACAGGTAATGGGAACAAAACCTCTGACAAAGTTTTAAGAGGCTATGAGTTGCTACGGAAGCACAATATCCCGACGGAGGTACTCTGCGTTGTCAGTTCCGCGAATGTAAGGCAGCCGCTTGTGGTTTACAGCTTTTTCAAACACCTCGGAGCCCGTTATATTACTTTCCTGCCTCTTGTAAACCGCCTGGCAGGAACCGTAATGGGGGTTACCCCCGATTCTGTTCCTTCACTTGATTTTGGAGTTTTCCTCTGCAAGATTTTCGATGAATGGGTTGAAAAAGATATCGGCAGGATCAGCATCCAGGTGTTTGAAGAGATGGTCAGACCTGCCTTCAACCAGGAACATACTCTGTGCGTTTTTAAAGAAGTATGCGGAGGTGTGCCTGTCCTGGAGCATAATGGTGACTTTTACTCATGCGATCACTATGTTGATAACGGGCATTTAGTTGGGAACATCATGACAGGTTCATTAGCGGGTTATCTTAACAGCGAAAAGCAGCAGGCTTTCGGCCAGGGGAAATATTTTAGCCTGCCCCTCTTCTGCAAAAACTGTGAAGTCAGACCGATGTGCAATGGTGAATGTCCGAAGAACCGTTTTATAAAAACCCCCGACGGTGAAGAAGGATTAAATTACCTGTGTCAGGGATATAAGATACTTCTTCAATCACTGCCTGCCGTTTATAAATTCTGTTGGTGAGGTGTGGAAGAATCAGCACCAAACCCCAAAGTGAAGGGCAAAGAACTTACACAGAGATCCACTGACCTGCCTGCCGGTAGGCAGGGAAGTCACAGAGATCCACAGAGTTAAGTTCTCAAAGTCCTCTGTGGACCTCTGTGTTTCCTCTGTGGAACTCTGTGTACCTAAAACTTTTATTCTTATTTCAATTTCTCCTTAAAGAAAGCTACTGTTCTTGACCAGGCGAGTTTTGCTGCCTTTTCGTTATACCTTTCGGTATTGGTGTCATTATTGAAGCCATGCCCGGTTCCTTCGTAAGTAAATATCTGGTACTCTTTCTTATATTTTTTAAGAGCTTCTTCAAAAGCCGGGATCCCTGCATCTATTCCCTGGTCATTTTCAGCATAATGTGCCATAAGAGGCGCTTTTATCTTTGCCACATCTTCTGCTACCGGCTGTCTGCCGTAATATGGTACTGCCGCATCAAGATCAGGAGCATTTACGGCCACCTGATTTGTCATGGCGCCTCCCCAGCAGAAACCTGTACAGCCGACTTTCCCTGTAGAAATGGGATGAGTCTTAAGATATTTTACAGCCGCAACAAAATTTTTAGTTGTCTTTTCACTATCCAGTTGTTTGAACATTGCTCCCACGTTGCTAACATCCTCAGGTGTGCCGCCCAGCGGAGAAAGCGCATCCGGTGCAACAGCGAGAAAGCCTTCCCTTGCCATTCTCCTGGTAACATCCTGTATGTGAGGAACAAGGCCTCGATTCTCATGAATTACTATTACAGCCGGGAACTTTTTCCCTTTTGACGGCCTTGCCAGATAGGCTCGCATGTCACCTGTTTCTCCCGGATATTTGATGAACTCGGTAACCAGGTCAGGATACTCCTGTTGTGCAATGGCAGCTTCCGCTTCGTTATCCTCAAGAACAGGAAGTAAAGCCATCGCCGCGGCTGTACTGCCGGCAAACATTGTCAGCTTTCGGATGAAAGTCCTGCGGTCAGTCTGCCCGCGTCTGTAATCTTTGTAAAGGTCAGCAATTTTTCTATCCATAACTGTCGGGTTTATTGGGATTATTAGACTATTAAATTATAAATTATTTCCGGGTTCTGCAAAAATAATTGTCTGAAAAAGTCACGCTAATTCTTCACCAAAAGATTTCATATCTTGCTGCAAGGATTAATAGAATGGGAAACAACATTACGGGAGTAATACTTGCAGGTGGCTCCAATAAACGGTTCGGGGGGATTATAAAAGCACATCTTCAGGTGGGAGGCAAGAGTGTCATCGCAAGGATCCTGGATACAATAGATCAAATATTTGATGAGATCCTCATAGTTACCAACACACCCGAAGAATTTCAGGACTATTCAGAATACAGGATCATAAGCGACCGGATAATGAATATTGGTCCGCTGGGAGGAATACATGCCGCACTGAAGTCAGCATCCGGGGGAGCAGTTTTTGTATTTGCAGGCGACATGCCTTTTCCCGATGTGAGTATTATTAACAGAATAATTGATAATTATAAAGAAGGTCACTGCCCGGTCATTGTGCCGGCAGTAAAAAATTATATCGAGCCGCTGCTTGCCATTTACAGCGTATCAGTATTGACTGACCTCGAAAATTTCATTTCAGAGGAAAGTAATTATTCTGTCCGCTGTTTTCTAAACAGAATGAACGTATGTTATGTTGAACTGGAAGATAGTCCGGAAACTTATGTTGCGCTGACAAACATAAATTATCCTGCTGACCTTAAACTATTAAATACATGGGGATCAGAATAATAAAAACCTGAGACTGTCGTTTTTGAATAGTCTGAATGACAGTTAAGATATTAACCTAAATATTCCTGATTATGAAAAAGTGTTTCTTCGTCCTTATCTTTACTTTACTGACAGGTTCCCTCCTGCAGGTAAGTGCACAACCGAGTATTGGCTTTGGAGTTAAAGCCGGTGTTAATATTTCCAGCCAGAGCACTCCTGGCGAAGGCGAATTTGTTGATATGGGAGGCATTCTCAGGTTCAACGGTGGTGCCTGGTTCAACTATTTTATAACTGATAAAATTGCTGTTCAGCCTGAGTTGCTGGTATCCGGAAAAGGTTCAAACTGGGATGACCCGTCCTTCGATGTCAGGGATCTCCTCACATACATCGATGTACCGGTTTTAATCAGGTATCAGATAATTGACCTTATTAATGTTCATGCCGGACCCCAGATTGGCTATCTTCTTGATGCCAGGCAGAAGGATAATGCCACAGGCGATGTTATTAAAATCAATGATTATTATAAGAAACCTGACCTTGGTCTGGTAGTCGGATTAGAAGCCAACCTGCCTGCCAAAATAAATATTTCGTTGAGGTACGTTTTCGGCCTGGTTGGTACTACAGTGGAGCCAACAAGTCCAACTGATCCTTATTATATCGATAAATGGAAAAATAATTTTTTCCAGGTATCGGCGGGGTACAGGTTTATGGGTAAGTAAAACCTGAAAATTCCGGCATGCAATGTGGTTTCCTGTCCTAATTACCTGACAGCATCAACGATCCGCTGCAGGCAGATAAGTTAGTGCAAACTTTTTGCCGAAACTTATATTTTGGTTACATTTAGCCCTCATTAGATTAAAGAGTTTTGGAAAAATGAAAAAGACCTTTCTTCTTTTTCTTTTATTATTGATGGCTGATATTTCTTTGGTTAACGGACAACCTACCAGGTACAACTACAGGAAGTTACCGCCAAAACTTGGATATGGTGTCAAGGCCGGGGTAAACGTTGCAAGCCAGTCGAGTATGGGAGGCGGTTTAACTATTGATGTAAAAAGCATCCTGGGGATCAATGCAGGTGGATACTGTAATTACTTCCTCTTTAATATTCTGGGAGTTCAGGGGGAGGTGATCCTGTCGGGAAAAGGGGCCCACTGGAAGGATTTTTATGATGATATGAAAGATATTATCACCTATATTGATGTCCCGTTACTTTTTAAATACCAGCCTGTCCGATTTATTAACATTCATGCAGGAGTTCAGGCAAGTTTCAGGGTAAAAGCTACCCAGAAAGACCTTGAAACCGGAATTAAAACAGACATACGGGATTTTTATAACTTCTCTGATTATGGACTGGTGGGCGGCGTTGAGGCCAATCTGCCAAACAGGATTAATCTTTCTGTCAGGTATATTCATGGATTGACACCTGCAACAACCGATGTCCAGTATGTAGACCCCTGGAGAAACAATGTCATTCAGTTCTCTGCCGGATATAGATTTTCAGGACGATAATTTTCCGGATGTATCCCGATTGTTTCAGTACTGCAAAACAAGTTAAACCTATTGATATGAAGAAACTGCCGATTTGTATTCTTGTGTTAACTCTTTTATTCTCAGCCTGTAAAAGATACAGCAAATATGAAGGCGTTGCATTTACCGAAAAGGAACCACGCGACTGGGAAAATCCTGAAATGTTCAACCAGAACAGGGAGGCTCCTCATGCAACAATTATCAGTTTTCATGATGAAGCTAGTGCACTGGAAGCAGATAAGTCAGTCTCACCAAATTATCTTTCACTTGACGGAACCTGGAAATTTAATTATGTCGAAATCACCTGATCAGAGACCATTCTGGTTCTTTAAGGATGATTATGATACCCGTGACTGGGATGATATTGAGGTTCCTTCAAACTGGCAGATGAAAGGATATGATGTTCCGATTTATGTTAATATTAGCTTATCCGTATAAGAATGAATCCTCCATTCATCCATCACGATTGGAATCCGGTAGGTTCATATAAAAGGACTTTTAAAGTTCCGTCCGACTGGAACAATAAAGAGGTATTTCTTCATTTCGGAGCAGTAAGTTCAGCATTCTATGTATGGGTAAATGAACAGCTTGTCGGATACAGCCAGGATAGTAAAATTCCTGCTGAATTCAATATTACAAAATATCTGAAGAAGGGGAACAATTCTCTTGCAGTTGAGGTTTACAGGTGGAGCGATGGAAGTTATCTTGAAGATCAGGATTTCTGGAGGCTGAGCGGGATACAGCGAACTGTTTTCCTTCATGCCCGGCCAAAAACATTTATCGGTGATTTTTTTGCAGTCGGCGATCTTGAAAATAATTATACAGACGGTCTTCTGAAACTCGATGTTTCCCTGAAAAGCGCTGAAAATGAAACAGGCAGATTTTCTGTTGAAGCATCTCTCTTTGAAAATGACCAGAAGATCTATTCAGAATCGAAAGATGCTGATCTATCGGAAAAAAGAGCTTCCCTGAGATTTGTTAAACAATTCCCGGACATTAAAAGATGGTCAGCGGAAACACCAGATCTTTACTCACTTGTCCTGAGTCTGAAAGACAATTCTGGAAATATCCTTGAAAGTGTCAGCTCAAAAATTGGATTCAGGAAAGTTGAAATTAATAATTCACAACTTCTTGTAAACGGAGTGGCAATCCGTCTGAAAGGTACAAATATGCATGAACATGATGATATTAATGGTCATGTTGTTGATGAAGCGACTATTCTGAAGGATATCAGGGTGATGAAAAGCAATAATATAAATGCTGTAAGAACTTCGCATTATCCGCAGCAGGAGCTCTGGTATGAGATGTGCGATAAATATGGTCTTTATCTTATTGATGAAGCAGATATTGAATCTCATGGAATTGGATATGATAAGGATGTCACTCTTGCTGATAAACCGGAATGGGCGGCAGCACATCTCGACAGGATGCAGCGAATGGTTGAACGTGACAAGAACCATCCTTCAGTAATAATCTGGTCGATGGGAAATGAAGCCGGTGACGGACATAATTTTCTTAATAATTATAAATGGACAAAGGGAGGGACCTTACACGTCCTGTTCAGTATGAAAGGGCAGAAAAAAGCACAAATACAACTGAAAGGCATACTGATATTGTCTGCCCGATGTATGCAAGAATAGAACAGATTGAGGCTTATGCAAAGGATCCGAAAAGCGACAGACCTCTGATAATGTGCGAATATGCTCATGCAATGGGTAATTCAACAGGAAACCTTCAGGATTACTGGGATGTTATTGAAAAATATCCGAAACTTCAGGGTGCATTTGTCTGGGACTGGGTCGACCAGGGAATATTGAAGACTGATGAAAACGGTGAAAAATACTGGGCTTATGGCGGCGATTTTGGTGAAGAAGGTATGCCAAGCGACGGGAACTTCTGCATCAACGGTCTTACCTGGCCGGACAGCACCGGTAAACCCGGACTGAATGAAGTGAAGAAAGTTTATCAGTATGTTGGATTTGAACCTGTTGACCTTCTGAAAGGTGCAAATAAAGATTACCAATAAATATGATTTTACTGATCTTGACCAGTTCAATTTCGACTGGGAAATAGTTTCTGATGGAGTTGCTGTAAAATCAGGAAAGTTGACCTTCCGGATTTAAACCCCGTCAGGATACAATTATTGCTATCCCTGTTTCAGGAATTGTATCCGGAACCGGGAACTGAATATTTTCTGAATTTAAGAGTATCCAGAAGTGATGAATGGAATTATGTTCCTGAAGATCATGTTTATGCATCTGCTCAGTTTAAGCTTCCTGTAGAAGGCAAGCAAGTTACTGCAAAAATGGATGAACTTGCTGTTCTTCAGACTAATACTGCAGGAACTAAATTTGAAGTAAGCGGAACTGATATGAAGATTGTATTTAATCTCGAAAATGGAAGGATGGAGTCATTTACATTTAAAGGAAAGGAACTTGTTAAAAAAGGACCGGAACCTGATTTCTGGAGACCACCGACTGATAATGATTACGGTTATGGTATGGACAAGAAACTTGGAGTCTGGAAGAAAGCCGGAGAAAAGAGCAAAGTGAAAAAGGTGGATATCAGCAAGCCGGAGATGGGGAAAGTTGTATGACTTTTGAGTATGATATTCCCGGAAATGATGGTGAGAAAATTGCAGGATATTCTACAACCTATACAATTTATGGATCAGCAGATGTAATAGTCAAAAATCAGTTCTCAAAAGTTTCGGATAAAATCCCTGAAATACCAAGAATGGGAATGCAGATGCAGCTTCCCGAAGAGTTTACGAACCTGAAATGGTTCGGACGGGGTCCTCACGAAAATTATGCCGACAGGAAGACATCGGCCGATGTCGGACTTTATGAAAGCACTGTTGCTGATCAGTATGTTCCTTATATACGTCCCCAGGAAAATGGTTATAAGACCGATACCCGGTGGCTCACTCTCACTGACGACATCGGAACAGGAATTTTGATCACGGGAAATCCTCTGATTTGTTTTGCTGCTCTTAATAATATTCATGATGATTTTGAATCACCGGGGAAGTTGTCGCAGTACCGGAAAGATGCAAAAAGTGCAAACACACATACCAATGATGTTAAACCACGCGATCTTGTAAATCTGAATGTCGATCTCGGACAGATGGGTGTTGGTGGTGATGATTCATGGGGAGCACAGATCCATCCGGAGTATCGTCTTCCTGGACAAAAAATATGAATACTCATTCAGAATTCATCCGATTGTTAAAGATGATGATATTCTGAAACTGGCAAAAGAAAAGTTCTGAACCTCTGAATACCCTGAAGGGGACTTTGCCCCTAAATCCCCTGAAGGGGACTTGATGAAGGTTCAAGTTAATATTTCAGTTCCACTTTAAGTACCTCATTTTCACCTGTTATGATGTTTTTAACATCATAGATCAGGGGAGAAGTAACTTTTTTGCTTACGGCGACCCTTGTTATCGAATTAGCCGGCAGATTAATAGCTGGTAGGAGCCTCCGGTACACCGTTAATAAGATAAAATGGAATATCCGACCTGTTTGTCACCTCAAAGTAAACATTCCTTTCATTCTCGCTGAATGGTTTCCCGACCGAAATACACTGATAAAAGAATGGTTTTGCATACTCCTCCTTTCCTGCAATAATATCCCTGAAATAAGCCAGTGTACGGCCGGCAAACATTGCTTCCCTGAGGGCGTCATGAGTTCTTTCTTTTGCAAAGACAAGGGTCATTGGTCTGTTTGTATATTCGGGTTCTTTATAATCCTCGCTTATAACCCCATGGTTATCACTGTTGGCCATTACTGCCAGGTTATATTGTTTGCAGAATGTCATTACCAGCGGATAGTATTCGCTATCGTTAAAAAACTCAATGCCATGAAGCCATCCCTTGGCTATCAGCTTTTTATGAATATCATACATTTTCGGAATCCCGTCAGGTTCCTGTGATTTCCAGCCCGGGTGATTCCACTGAATGAATGCCTTCTGTTTTATAGCGGCTTCATAAACATCCATCACTGAATCAACTGCAAGAAGCGAGGCATCCTGTATGAATAAGTGCATTCATATGTCCGGGAGGCATATCGCGTGTAATTTCAGTGCCATGCACAAGTATTATGTTATAATCGCGTGCCGTATTTTGGGCAATTTTCCATGCTGCATTATGGTCAACAGGAATGTAATCCTTCTTCGGGGTATATTCAAGATGGTCAGTTATGGCAATTGCATCGAGTCCGTCGCGGTACGCTTCACCAACCCTTGCAATCGGCCATACATTGCCATCGGAGAAAACTGTATGAAGATGAAAATCACATTTAAGGGTAACATATCCGGGAATATCCGGAAGATTTACGATTTTCCTCTGGCCGAAACCTGTAATACTAATTGCAGTAATCAAGCAAAATAATAATAATCAGTTTTCTCATAGATATTAAGATTTATATATTAATCTTTTTTAATCTGCGCTAATCTGCGAAATCATGCGGAAGTATTCTGAATTGTTCCCCGCAGATTACGCCGATCTTCCCCTGGTCTTTATTCTCAGTCCCTAAGTCTCTACCTCCCTCAGTCTCTCCGTCTCTTCCTTCTATATTTCTTCATAAAAATATGCAATTTTTTTATCGAAATCATCCCATGTATAGATCTTTTTCCTTCTGTTAAGGAAGTAGAAATTAAGCATTGCGAAATCACCGGCACACATTGTTGCATGAACAAAGAGAAGCAGCGAAAGGCTCCATTTCCACAAGCCGGGCAGAAGAAGTACAAGAAAGAGAAGTACGAATGCTTACAAGCAGAAACGGAACTACTGCCACCAACTCTGAATTGTTTTGCAGTTGCGACATGTCTGTGGGCTGTGACATAAAACATATACTGCTTCAGGTCCATTCCGACCCTTATTTTTTTGGCACCGTTAAATAGTAGGGAATTATATGCAGCAGTTCATGAACAGGAATGCAGAGCAAAGGGAAAACAATCAATCCCAAGGACAGTATGAAGGAAGATATTTCTGAAAGGAAAGTAACCGCTGATATTGATTCTGACCGTAAAAGCAATTCCGAGGAAAAGTAATGCAGGCTGACCAGAAAAAAACCATCAGGTCCGATTTCCTCCTTGATATAATCAAGGACAAATGTTACCAGTTCGTCATAGGGTATTTTAAGTATTTGCCTGTATTTGCACTGATCCTCAAGATCTTCAACCTGTAATGCCATAAAAGAAGCTTTCCTCAAATTTAGCTTTTTGAGAAAGCAAAACAAATGA
Source organism: uncultured Bacteroidales bacterium (assembly GCA_963806555.1). Classification (GTDB taxonomy): domain Bacteria; phylum Bacteroidota; class Bacteroidia; order Bacteroidales; family VadinHA17; genus LD21. The sequence continues at coordinate 173,619 of CAWDYR010000023.1, forward strand.
ATTTTAGTATAAAACTCAGGTTATTTTTAAGCAGGAAGTTTCAACCTGCCGGCAATATCTTTAAATCCTGGTTCATTGAGCAATGGCTTAAAATAGAAATCAGCTTTTATCCATGGCATAAAATCCCCACGAAGTTTATAGACAATTTCAAGACACTCAAATAGCTTTCTCTTTTTCTCCAAGTGTAGCATAAACTTCAGCAAGGCCCCATGCATACCACCATGTATCCCTGGATCTTTTCCATTTCAGCAACTATCTCAAGTGCTTTATCTCTCTGACCGGCACGTACATAGGCAATCGCCAAACCGCTTTCATAACCAGGACTTATAGCCAGACCTTTCTTATGAGCCTCAATTGCTTCATAAGTGCATTCCCATTTCTGCATATGACTGATCCGATCAGATAAAATGCAAGAGTACTGTCGGATTGAAGCTGAAGTAATTTTTGTGATTCATTTAAAGCATCTTCAAAACGACCAAAATACAGGTATAACCAGGCAAGGTAACCCTGGCTGATTTGATCAGTTGGATCAATTTCGACAGCTTTTTTCATTTCCAGGGCTGCTTCATCTATTTTATTAAGCAGTGCAAGGTACCATCCATAAGTATAATGAACAGAAGGAATATTTGGATTAAGTTCCATTGCACGTTTTAATGATCGTTCTCAGTTGCAGGAAATTCCACTCGGTATACAGATATCTGGTGGCAAGCACTGACATATGCATCAGCAAGAGTCGAATCAAGTCGAAAGGGCTTTAATGGCATATCCCTTTGCCCAGACTCGAAGCATCTTCAGCCACGGCGGAAGTATGCCCGGCTGTTCCATAACCTATTGCAAGTCCAAGATATGGTAACGGATCAGCAGGATCTATTTCAATAGCTTCATTAAAACATTTCACTCCTTTTTCAAAATCCTCAGGTGTACGCTTATTCATATAATATATTCCCCTGTCATAAGCTTTAAGTATTTCAGGATTATGATCACGGATTACGGGCAAGTTTTTTCTCATCCTGGGGAGCGATTTTAACCTGGATCCCATCCATGACCCTACGAATTATTTCACTGTAAATGTTCTCTATATTATTCCAGTTTTGATTATATGTTGAGCTCCAGATATATTTTTCAGCAGGGAATGCTTCAATTAACCTGACTTCAATCTGAAGATTATCCTTCAGTCCTTTTATTGATGATTCTATGATATTATTAACACTTAGCTTTTTTGCGATTTGCTGAACTGGTTCTTCGCTTTTCCTGAACTGTAATGTTGACTGCCCCGGCCTGACTATCAGATTGCTTAGCTTGCCTAACTGGCCGCATCAGGGCATCCTGGATTCCGGAAGCAATATAATCCAGTTCAGGATTACCGGTAAAATTTGAAACCGGCAAAACTGCTATTGCTTTTTTAATAATGTCAGCACCTGATATCGCTGATCTGGTTCTGTTAATCAATTTTGGGACAAAGATAATGAGAGCCAGAAGCAGAAGTAATACCTAGCGAACCTGACAAGATTGCTTTGCCGGTCAGACGCATTCCATGGCCAGATTTTTCCTGAATGGATTCAGCCCTGGAATCTGAATGACTTGATACAGAGCTCCTGTCTGATATGATTTTGCTACCCTTTTTTTAGGATCGGGATGAAGGCCATAAATTATATCCTTAATAGCATTTGCGACTTTATTTATCTGATCGCGATAGAAGGTTTTGTTCAGGTTTTTATCCGGGTTATCAGCCGGTTTTAAAGGTCTGTTGACACCGGCGCTTGAGTAGATAAATTCAATTGCACGGAGCCTGCAGCCCATCTCATTTTCAATAAGTTCAGTATCAGAAGCATCCAGGTCATGGATCTTCACGGGGATGATCCTGCTGCAGACATTGCCGCTTGCAAGCTTAATATCTCTTCCAATCGGATCAGAGGCGGCCATTTTATTAAAAGCCACAAATTCGTTTTGCCAGGCAAAGCTTTTCGGATCACAATAGGTTTGCGAAATGACAGGAATAAAGATCACTGATTTGAGCTTTGTTTCAAGGCTCTTATCGACATTATGGATCTCAAGCAATCCATCATGTGGATTTTCATCGAAATAGATAGAAACATCTTCTTTAAAAGTTGCCTCAATCTCTCTTTTCAGATGGTCGATAAATTCAGTTACCCAGCCGTCATACTTGTTGTCTTTCTGACGGTAGCTTATGAATATATCATACTCGTAACCAGGAATAATGCTTGCCATTGTTAGTAAGGGTTTTAAGAAACAATTTTAACGATCTAAATTATTTTCAATCAAAGTTAAATCTAAACTGAGCTAAAAACAAAAAAAATTAGAAGCTGCATGACCACCTTTAAATACCCTCGATCTCCGGTTCTTTTTCTTTAAAGATCAGGTACCAGTTCCCGTTTTCAATCAGCGCCTCCTTCCCGATCACAAAGAAGAGCTCTTTAAGATATGAAAGTTTCTCAGCAATGTCCATCTGTAAACTGTTTACTTCAAATATTTTTGATTCAGCCCTCTGGTAAATGACCTGCATCAGTTTATACTGGTTCACCAGCGGTTCATATCCTTTCATCTGAATATAGGCCTTAATCAGTGCAAACACACCTAATAATGTACCAATAATTATGAGGAGCCAATTCAGGTAATTGTTTGTTTCATAGAAATTACCAGATAATAATATCGATCCGAGAAGCGCAAATGCAATAAAAAAGGAAATATTTGAAATCCTGTGGTAAAAATTAATCTGCTCTGTCATTTTCCGGATTGCTGATTCAAAGAAATCAGCCTGGTTTTTTACCCAGTTGCCGGTCAAATCATTTATTGTCTCTGAAGATATTGATTCTTCCTGGTAACTAATGCCATATACTGCTGAAAGGATGTGCTTTACCCAGGTGAGTTCTTTCCGGTGAATTCTTAAAATATAATCAGACACGTTTTTATTTATACCAGCGATGTTCCAGTAAAACTGTATCCTTAAGGCCTCTGCCAGTGTCCTGTTATAAAGATATTTCTTATGGTTTTTCGTGGATCTGGAATAAAAATAGATCAGTGTAGCAACAACAATAAAAAACATTGCTATTCCTAAAACCCATCTCTCCAGCAGTATATTAGAGTAAATTTCGAGGGTTAATAATAAAAACAATCCTAATATGAACAGACAGATAGTAATAAATATATCCCTTTTCCGGAATTGAAGGGATAGCAGATCCATTATTGAATACCAGTTTAAAATCGATTTCTGAGGATTGCTAAGTTTTTCGGCTGGATTGAATAAATAAGATTGTGATCTTTCAAATTCCTGAGGCTTAATAGTTAATGAGTCTGAATTGATCTCCTCGATCTTAGCAAGGGCATCTCTTAATACCGGATCTTTTAAAATATGATTTAGCGATAATGCTTCCATATTACTGATACCCGGGGAAACCTGATATGGTGATTTTGCCCTTTTGCTGGGTAAAACAAAAACTGTCCCGTCGTACTCAAATGTGCTTTCAGCCACAGTATCATCATCACCTGTGATTTTGTGTTTTACAATATCTGCAGTTCCTCCCTTTTTGCCTGCTTCTCCATCCCATAAAGCAATCAATATTAATGAACTGTCTGCCACAAGCTTGCCTGTTTTTAAGTATTGCTGGGGCCTGTCAATTTCTTTGCTATCATCATACCCTACGCAAAAACTCCTTTTTGCCTTTTTCAACAATTCATCAAACTCCCTGTCAGATGCTTCGCTGAAGTCATGCTTGTACTCTTCTGTTTCAAACGGCATAGGAACGATCATTTCAAATCTTTCTTTGTAGTCTTCATTCTTTTCTTTAAGGTCTAAGAAAATGTTGGCAACATATCTGTCAGCTCCCTCTGCAATCGATGAAAACAGATAAACGGGAGAATTTGGATATCTTACTGCCAGATCTTTGAACAGGTTTTCAATTTGTAATTTTTGTCCTTCGGTTGTAATTACATCGAGATGACCTACAACACCCACTGTGATTGGTATCCTGTCGGAAATTAACATATTATTGCTTAATGTCTTATCTTTTCTCCCTCTCTCCCTCTCTCCCTTTCAGATCATTATCCCTGAACAGTTTATTATTTAAGAACTCATTCCTATACCAAATTTAAGAAGCAGTTCAACCAAAAGCAATAATTTGTTTATGGCTTACAAGAATAGAGTTACACGGAGAAATACTTCCCCACCAACCATCCCATGGATTTAACCAAACCAATTCCCAGCCAGAAGGCTTCACTTGTGACAATCACTCGGCTTCATTCCGAATTCGTTGGTGAAAACCTTGCTGAAATGCGACAGGTTTTTGAATCCGGTCATGTAAGCCGCCTCAGTGACGTTAAATTTTGAAGACATAAGGATCTCCCTGGCTTTGTGCAGCCTGAGAGAACGAAGGTACTCACTTATAGTTTTGTTTGTGAGCGATTTAAATTTTCTGTATACCTGCGTTCTGCTCATTGCCAGATCGGAACAGAGCATCCGGATATTGAACTTTTCATCATTAAGCCTTTCCTCAATGATGCTGTTTATTTTTTGCATAAATGAATCCTCAAGTTCATATTCCCCGTCAGCCCGGTCAAAAAAATGATTGATCGCGTATCTTTCCTGAAGCTTCTTCCTGAGTTCAACAAGCTTCCTGAGCTGTAATTGCAGCTCCTCCTTGTTGAAAGGTTTGGCAATGTATGCATCTGCTCCTTTTTTCAGGCCTTCAATGCGTGAGATGACATCAGCTTTTGCAGTCAGGATCACAACCGGAATATGGCTGGTCCTTACATCATTTTTAACCCTGTCGAGTAACTCTATGCCATCCATCCGGGGCATCATTATGTCGCTCAGGATAATATCAGGTACAAATTCTATTGCTTTGTTCAATCCTGCTTCTCCGTTCAAAGCAGTAAGAACATTGTAGTCGGACCCAAGTATATGGTACAGATAAAGCGTGACATCCGGGCTGTCTTCCACAATAAGCAGAAGGGGTTTGTTTTTTTGCTTTATTTCAGGTAGTCCGGGATCGGGAATTACCTGTTCATGTCCGGCAAAAAATGTGGATATACTCTTTATTTCCGGTTTTAAATCGTCCCCTACAGGAGCCTTATTTGTAACAGGCAGGATGACAATAAATACGGTTCCTTTTCCGGCAATGCTTTCAGCTACAATTGAACCATCCAGAAGCTTTACAAGCTCCTGTGTAAGCGCCAGCCCTAATCCCGATCCTCCGATATCCGGCCCGGAAGGGTTTGCGACCCTGTAAAACCTGTCAAAAATAAAGGGAAGTTTGTCTGCCGGTATTCCCGGTCCGTTATCCATGACGCTGATCTTAAATTCCCGGTCTGCATCGTCCGTCAGTTCTGTTCTTATTTCCACCTTTCCCCCTGTCTGCGTATATTTTATTGCATTTGAGACAAGGTTTGATATTATCTCCATTATCTTGTCCTCATCGTAGTCCATCAGAAATTGATTGCGATCCGGTATATATCTGACTGAAATTCTTTTACATTCTGCTACAGAAGTAAATAACTCAACCAGATACCTTATATAAGAAACGATATCTCCCTGGATCATAATTGGATGCATTACCCCTTTTTCAAGTTTGGACAGATCAAGCATCTGATTGATAAGATGCAGCAGGATATTACTATTATTTTCTATTTTTCTTACCCCCTCATCTACCCACCTTTCAGGTTTTTCCCTTATCAGGTTAGCCATACCAAGAATGATTGTCAGTGGCGTCCTGAATTCATGTGTCATATTTGTATAGAGTTTTGTCTTTGCTTCATCCAGATCCTTCAGCCGGTTTGCTTCAAATTGTTCAAGTTTCACCCGTTGGGCAATAAAGTTCAGGATAAAAACCATAGCAAAACCTGAGATCCATAACAGGTTAATGACAAAGAGAGATATGTTGACAGCCGGAGTCATTTCGGGCGGAACGGTAAGATATGGATGGAGCACTCCTGCGAGGATAACCGTAACCACATAAATAATAAAAAGGATTATTGAATGTCTTCTTCTCCTTGAAATTGAGAGTGAAGAAAACAAGGGCCAGGCCGACAAAGATCAGTCCACCTGAATTGGGGATACCTCCGAGCTTCAGAATGCAAACGAAAGTTACAACCGCTACCAGGACCGAATTGATCAATTGCCAGCGTACCCCCACGCTGTGTATTATTAGCGGGAGAATTACACCCTGCATATAAATAGCAGTCAGGAAATATCCGTAATAAATAATTATCCTCAGCTGGGGAAAAACAATTTGATATACAATTGTAATACAGAGGATCATGGTCGTAACTGCAACACTCGAGATCCAATATATCTTTTCCTGGGCGAGAGAGTCTTTGTTAATCCCCGGATAGCTGAGGGTTTTCGTCAGCCATTTATCCGTCCTGTTTAAGAAATCTAACTTCATGGGTGTAAGGATCTGATCAGGTTAGACTTAATCTAAACAATTTAGGAAAAATTTCTGGATTAAACCTCGCTCCCGGGCTGAATTTTGACGAAGTTTTATAAATTAAACAGTCAAAAAAAGCACAGGGGAACCGGTTTTATCAAATGGCCCGTTATTTGATACCTTTGTAAAAAATTCCGGAACTGTGAGATTTGTCTTTTCAATTCTTGTATTTCTGCTGTTTGCAGCGGCCGGTAATGCTCAGTCTGACACCGGTGCACCGAAGATTGACACGCTTCCGGGGAATTATTTTATACTTCATTCAATTGAAAGAAATGGGATCAGCCTTCCCGAGATAGATATAAAAGAGGTGGTTATAATTGGCCGTCCTTCAAATTCCAAAAAATTTCCTTACTGGAGGTATCAGAGGCTGGTTTATAACCTTAAGAAAGTGTATCCCTATTCGCTTGTAGTCAGGAGCCGTCTGGAAGAGGTCAATTATCAGCTCGGTCAGATCCCTGAAGAAAAGGACAGGAAGAAATACCTGAAACAGGTCGAAAAGGATGTATTTGGGGAATACGAGGATGATGTAAGGGATATGACAATAACCCAGGGGAGACTGCTTATTAAGCTCATAGACAGGGAAACCAGGAATACATCCTACGTATTGATACGGGAATACAGAGGTACATTTTCAGCAGCCTTCTGGCAGGGCATCGCACGGATTTTCGGAACAAGTCTTAAGGAGGAGTACGACCCGTATGGAGAGGATGCGATCATTGAAATCATCCTTCAGGAAATTGAATCGGGAAACCTTTAGTAAAATATTGATCCTACAGAGTATGAAAAGGATATTTATAGCAGTAAAAGTCGAGCCGGATGCGGCTCTGCTGGAAATGATATCTTCGCTCAAATCATTCCTGGCAACAGAAAGCATTAAGTGGGTTGATCCCGCAAATATCCACCTTACCCTTGCTTTTCTCGGGGATACGGAAGAAAAACGGATCAAGATCCTGAACTCAATGCTAAATTATAAATGCCCGGGTTTCAATGAATTTGAGTTTATACTGGCAGGCACCGGCGTGTTTAAAAATAACCGCGATCCCCGGGTAATATGGGCTGGGATCAGATCATCGGACAGGCTGTCGGAATTGAACGTCGTTATTAACGCCGGATTGAAAGAAACCGGGTTTAATATTGAAGAAAGGCCATTTAAACCTCATCTTACCCTGGGTCGCGTAAAATCAGTAAAGAATACCGAAAACCTTAAAATTGTTCTTGATAAATACAGGGAAACTGAGTTTCAAACGGTTCCTGTGAAGGAGGTTATCCTTTTTGAGAGCATCCTTCAACCGACCGGACCAATATATAAACCTTTAGGGAGATTTTTACTTTGATGTTAAACCTCAAGGAATGGACTCCCTTTTAAGGAATGTCCAACCGGATGTAGGTCTGCGAAATCAGCAGAAAATTATTTGTTTTCCCGCAGATCGCGCGGATCTAATGTGCAGGAAGCCACAATTTTCCTATTTTTGTATTTAAAAATTAATAGATGATTGTTTGATGGGAGATTCATTTGAAGCGAAGGGGAAAAGGAAAAAACTTGTTGATGAACTGAGACAGAAAGGGATTACCGACGAGGAGGTGCTCAACGCTATTAACAAGGTGCCGAGGCATGATTTTATGGATCCGGCATTCCTGAACCATGCATACGTCGATAAAGCATTTCCCATTTCCTCAGGGCAGACAATTTCGCAACCGTATACAGTTGCAGTGCAGTCTTCACTACTTCAGATCAAAAAGAGGGACAAGATCCTTGAAATCGGTACAGGTTCGGGTTACCAGTCTGCCATCCTGGCGGAAATGGGTGCAAAGGTCTATACCATCGAACGCTACAGAGAACTTTATATTAAGGCTCAGAGAACACTGACTTCCCTGGGTTACTCAGCTGATTTTTTCTTTGGCGACGGTTATGAGGGGAAGCCCCAGTATGGGCCTTTTGATGGAATAATTATTACGGCAGCAACCCGTGAAGTTCCCGATAAGCTGCTGAGACAGCTTAAGACCGGCGGCAGGCTTGTGGTTCCCATAGGGGATTATAATTCACAGGTTATGACACTTGTTGTCCGGTCAGACGAGGACAAATTTGACTACTCCTCTCACGGCAACTTTGTATTTGTACCTATGCTTAAAGGAACAGTTAACGGAAAATAAAAGGAATGGAAATATTTAAGTTTGTTTTCTCACCCATTGATGTCAATACTTATATACTTGCCGGTGAATCAGGAGAATGTGCAATAATTGATTGCGGTTGTTACGACAGGAAAGAATTCAGTAAACTGACAGACTTTATTTCCGGGAAGAAACTTAAACCTGTTTTGTTGCTGAACACACATTGTCACCTTGATCATATTTTTGGAAACAGGTTCATTCTTGAAGAGTACAACCTTTCCACATTGTGTCACAGGGAAGATGAGTATAACCGTGAAACTGCAGTTAAACAATCTGCATTCTTTGGCTTATCGATGGAGAGTCCCCCGGCGCCCTCAGGATTTCTGACAGACTGTCAAAAGGTATCCTTTGGTGAAACTGAGCTTACAGCGTTGCATGTTCCGGGGCATACAAGAGGCAGTCTTGCATTTTACAGTCCAAAAGACCTGGCAGTCTTTACGGGCGATGCGCTTTTCGCAGGCAGCATAGGAAGAACTGATCTTCCTGGCGGTGATTATGAAACACTCATTAAAAGCATAAGAACAAAATTGTTTACTCTGCCCCCCGAAACAGTTGTTTATCCGGGACATGGAGATAAAACCACTGTCAAAACCGAGATAAGTTCAAATCCTTATTTTTTCCCACACTGACAGTTCTGTTTTTATAATTCTTCCTTATTGCTAATTTTGCAGATCTTTTTAATAAAATTCAAGTGCTTTGTGAATCCTTCGTGTCTCCTTTGTGCGACTTTGTGGTAAAAAGAATAGCCACAATGGGTCACAAAGGCTGTCACCAAGGTAACACAAAGGAATACAATAAATTAAGAATATTTATGAATTAAACAGATTAAATCAAACCACCAATAAGTTATTTTTAAATCTATCTATATGTCGTTCGATAAATTTGTTACCCGTCATAACGGACCCCGTGATAATGAAATTCCAGGGATGCTCAAGACCATTGGATTAAACTCTCTCGATGAATTAATAGATAATACAATTCCAGAGCAGATAAGACTGGAAAGCAAACTCAGACTTCCTGAAGCAATGAGCGAGTTTGAATATCTTAATCACATTAGAAAGATAGGGGCGAAGAACAAATTATACAGATCCTTTATAGGTCAGGGCTATTACGGAGTTGCCCCTCTGTCGGTTATCATAAGAAATGTACTTGAGAATCCCTCCTGGTACACATCATACACCCCATATCAGGCTGAAATTTCGCAGGGCCGGCTTGAAGCCCTTCTGAATTTCCAGACAATGATAATTGACCTTACCGGGATGCAGATAGCCAATGCCTCTCTTCTTGACGAGTCGACTGCTGCAGCAGAGGCAATGATAATGATGTTTAATGCACGATCGCGTGCTGCAGTTAAAGCCGGCGCCAACAGGTTCTTTGTCGATGATGATATCTTCATCCAGACTCTTGAGGTGATCACAACCCGCTCCAGGCCACTTGGCATTGAGCTTGTCAGGGGGAATTATAGTGAAGCCGTATTTGATGACAGGTTCTTTGGTGCAATGGTTCAGTATCCATCAGCTACAGGTCAGGTAAGGGACTATAGTGATTTTACTGAAAAAGCTCACTCTGCAGGCTCACTCGTGGGAGTGGCGGCCGACCTGATGAGCCTTACGTTGCTTACTCCTCCGGGAGAATGGGGCGCTGATATTGTTGTAGGCTCAAGCCAGAGATTTGGACTGCCGATGAGCTTCGGAGGTCCGCATGCCGGTTACTTTGCTACAAGGGATGAACTTAAAAGAAGCATGCCAGGCCGGATTATTGGAGTCTCGGTAGATGTACAGGGGAATCATGCCCTGAGAATGGCCCTCCAAACCCGGGAGCAACACATCAAACGGGAGAGGGCTACCTCAAATATATGCACTGCCCAGGCCCTTCTTGCCTCCATGACAGGAATGTACGCACAGTATCACGGACCCGAAGGTTTGAAAAATATTGCCCTGCACATTCAGAAGAGCGCGTGCACTATCAGCGATTCCTTAAAAGTTCTGGGTTATAATCAGGTCAATACCCGGTTCTTTGATACCCTAAAGGTTGACCTGCCGGGTGGAGTAACCCGCGACGAAATACAGAAACTGGCGCTTGAAGCTGAGATAAACTTTTTTTATCCCGGCGATAGCGGCGTAATTCTAAGCGTTGATGAAATCACGACCCTTGCAGAAATAAATACTATTGTTGGCATTTTTGCAAAAGCAGCAGGGAAGGCAGCTTCCGGAATAGATTCATTATGTAATTGTAATACTGTTGAAGATAAGTTTGTCAGAAAGACGCCGTTCCTCACGGCCAGGACTTTCAACAGCTATCACAGCGAAACAGAGATGATGAGGTACATTAAGCTGCTTGAACGGAAAGACTTTTCATTAACACACTGCATGATCTCACTGGGTTCATGCACAATGAAACTTAACCCTGCCACGGCAATGTTCCCCATGAGCTGGCCTGAATTTGGCAATATACATCCTTTTGTTCCCGCTGATCAGGCAAGAGGTTACTACCAGGTAATGGACGAACTGGGAGAGGCCTTAATGGAAATAACAGGATTTTCTGCAATCTCTTTCCAGCCCAACTCAGGTGCGGCAGGTGAATATGCAGGGTTGATGGTGATACGTGAATACCACTTAAGCAGGGGAGAAGGCGACAGGAATGTTGTTCTGATTCCGTGCTCAGCGCATGGCACCAACCCGGCAAGTGCAGTCATGGCCGGGATGCAGGTTGTTGTTGTTGATTGCGACGATAAGGGAAATATAAATGTAGAGGATCTCAGGACAAAGGCAACGGAATTAAGTGAAAAGCTGGCCGGATGTATGATAACCTATCCGTCGACGAATGGAGTATTTGAAGAGGCAGTTGTTCAGATTTCGGACATAATCCATGAAAATGGCGGACTTGTTTATATGGACGGAGCCAATATGAATGCACAGGTTGGCCTGACCAATCCCCTGCATATCGGCGCCGATATCTGCCATCTTAATCTTCATAAGACTTTTGCCATACCTCATGGCGGAGGCGGCCCGGGGGTGGGCCCCATTCTTACAAATGAAAAGCTTTCGGAGTTCCTGCCGTCACATCCTATAGTCCCGACAGGTGGCAGCCATGGTACAACTGCCGTTGCCGGCGCTCCTTTCGGAAGCGGACACGTGCTTACAATTTCCCATGCATACGTTCTGATGATGGGTCCCGAAGGCCTCACTCAGGCCTCAAGATTAGCAATACTTAATGCAAATTACATTGCTGCAGCATTAAAAGGCTGGTATAAAACACTCTATACGGGATCAAAGGGATTTGTAGCCCATGAAATGATTCTCGACTGCCGGAATTTTAAAACAGAAACGGGAATAACTGAGTCTGATATTGCCAAAAGGCTTATGGATTACGGTTTCCATGCACCAACACTCTCATTTCCTGTCCATGGGACACTGATGGTTGAACCAACTGAATCCGAATCGCTTCAGGAACTCGATAAATTCATCGATGCTCTCAAATCGATATGGGGAGAAATTCAGGAGATCAGGGACGGCAAGGCTGATAAAGAAGATAATGTTCTCCGTAATGCTCCGCATACTGTTAAAGTATTGACGGCAAATGAATGGAATCATAAGTACGACAGGCAGAAAGCTGCATTCCCGCGCAAGTGGGTGGTTGAGAATAAATTCTGGCCGACAGTCGGGCGTATTGATGATGGATATGGCGACAGGAACCTCGTCTGTATCTGCGATCCGATAGATTCGTACAGGTTTGATACATTTAAATTCTGATACATCATTCTCTGTGGAACTCTGTGACTACTCTGTGTAACTCTGTGTAAGTTTTTAACCTTCTGTAAGTTACACAGAGATCCACAGAGAAGACACAGAGGTACACAGAGTTAAGTAGTCATTAGCAGATCCAGCATAATAAATTTTTTACTCTTAAAATAAATTATCAATTTTATTGTCTGAACATTAACCGGCAAATCTGATACCCGAATGCGAAACTCTTCATGGGATGACCTTATTCAATTAATTGACGGTAAAAAGCTTAATTATCAGCCTGTTGGTTTTATTATTGACAGTCCCTGGATCCCCGGCTGGTATGGTATTTCAAAAATCGATTACTATTCTTCAGATGACCTGTGGCTGAAGTCAAACCTTAAAGCTGTTAACTCTTTTCCTGAAGTTTGGTTTATGCCTGGGTTCTGGTCCGAGTACGGAATGTGTACCGAACCCTCTGCTTTTGGTTCCAGGATGATTTTCACAGAAAGCAGCCTTCCGCACGCAGAAAAGATATTATCAGATATAAGCGATTCAGACAGGTTGCCGCAACCAAACGTCAGGACGGACGGATTGCTGCCTTTTATGATCAACAGACTGAGAATTAGTGAGAATGCCATAAAGAATGCTGATCATCAGGTGAGGTTTGCTATTGCAAGGGGACCTCTCAATATTGCCAGCTTTCTGATGGGGACCACAGAATTCATGGTTGCTCTCGCACTTGATCCTGAAAGTTCGCATAAGCTGCTCGGAAAGGTCACAGGATTAATTTGTGACTGGCTTTCATGGCAGAAGGAGTGTTTCCCCTCAATTGACGGGATTCTTATTCTCGATGATATAATCGGGTTCGTAGGCGAAACTGAATTCGAAGAGTTTGTTCTGCCCTACTTCAAAAAGATTTTCGGCAGCCTCGGGGCAAAGGTGAAATTCCTTCATAATGACGCTGATGGTTTAATTACAGCCAAAAACATGAGGGAGATGGGAGTGAACCTGTTCAACTTCTCTTCTAACCATACAATGGGGGAGATCCGTAATCTTTCAGGGCCCGGTGTTGTCCTTATGGGGAATATCCCCCCAAGGGATGTCCTTGCTGCCGGGACAGCTGTTCAGGTAGAAGCGGCAGTTCAGAAGGCTTTTGGCGAGATTGGCAATTATGACAGGATAATCTGGTCGGCAGGAGGGGGGATGCCTCCGGATGTAAGTGACTCAAATATCAATGCTTTTATAAAAGCTGTCAGGGATAGGGAGAAATGAACAGGAGGCTGTAAAATATTTGAATATCAATAATATACATTTATATACCTATTATCACTATGAAAAGGCTGCTCTATGCAATGGTGTCTGTTATGATCCTGGCATCCTGTGGATCGGGAGGATCAAAAAAACAATCCCGGGAAGAAACTCTGAACTCAATGGAAACTAACTACAGGGTAAACCTGATGACTGTTGACCCGGGCCATTTTCATGCTGCCCTGGTTCAGAAGATAATGTATCCCCAGGTCTCGCCCGAGGTACATGTTTACGCCCCGGATGGACCTGATGTAAAGCAACATCTGGACAGGATCACATCGTATAATTCACGGGCGGATGATCCTACTTCATGGAATGAAATAGTTTATAAAGGTGATGACTTCTTTGAGAAGATGCTCTCTGAAAAACCGGGTAATGTCGTTGTCCTGTCAGGAAACAACAGGAAAAAGGCCGAGTATATAACACGGTCAATAAATGGCGGACTGAATGTGCTGGCAGACAAGCCTATGATAATAACACCTGAAGATTTTCCAAAGCTTGAGGATGCCTTCCTTGCAGCAAAAGAAAAGGGAGTTCTTCTATATGATATCATGACCGAAAGATATGAGGTAACAACCGTTCTGCAGAAGATGCTTTCGCAGAGGGAGGACCTCTTTGGTACACTTATAAATGGAACAAAAGATGAACCGGCAGTAACCAAGATAAGCGTTCACCATTTTTCAAAGATCGTCTCAGGAGCCCAGCTTCAGCGTCCTGCATGGTTCTTCGATGTTGAACAGCAGGGTGAAGGAATTGTCGATGTTACAACCCATCTTGTCGACCTTGTCCAGTGGGAGTGCTTTCCGGAGCAGATCCTGAATCCGTCGGATGTAAACATGGTTGCAGCAAGGAGATGGCCGACAATGATCTCAAAAGAGGAGTTCAGGGGAGCAACAGGGATGGATGAGTTTCCGGCTTTTCTTCAGAAGGATGTTAAAGATGGGAAGCTGAATGTTTATTCAAACGGCGAAATGATTTATCAATTAAAGGGTGTCTGGGCAAAAGTATCAGTTACATGGAATTATATGGCACCTCCCGGAGCCGGCGATACCCATTATTCGGTCATGCATGGAACCAAATGCGATCTTGTCATCAAGCAGGGCGCTGAAGAGAAATATCTTCCAACTCTTTATATTGAGAATATAAAGGGAATGAAGCCTGACGATTTCTCAACCAGGTTAAAAGAAACACTTGGTTCCCTGCCCTATGACAGCCTTCTTGCTGAATCTGCCGGCAGGAATGCATTTAAGGTCAATATTCCCAAAAAGTACAGGGTTTCCCACGAAGAACATTTCGGCCAGGTTACTGCCAGATTCCTTGAATATCTAAATTCCGGAAGGCTCCCTGAATGGGAGGTGCCGGGGATGATAACCAAGTACTATACAACCACGGGCGCTTTAAAGAAGGCAAGGGAGTAAGGCAACGAGGCTTACCTGAAGAGATCTTCGACTACCAGCGAGTATAGTTCGGTCAGTTGAATTCCTGCCGCTTCAGCCTGTTTTGGTATGATACTCTCTTCCGTCATACCCGGAACGGTATTGATTTCAAGGAAATAGGGCTCCTCACCTATAACAATAAAGTCAACCCTGACTATACCTTTACATCCAAGGAGATCGTAAACCCTTGAACTAAGGTCCTGAATCTTGTCTGTAATACTTGATGACATTCCGGCAGGTGTCACCTCCTCGGATTTTCCGGGAGTATATTTTGCTTCGTAGTCAAAAAACTCGTTTTTGCTTATGATTTCGGTGACAGGAAGGATGATCGATTTATTTTTGGTTTTTACTACTCCGCATGCCACTTCCCTTCCATCCATGAATTCTTCAACCATCACCTCACCGCTTTCCTTAAAGGCAGTTTCAATAGCAGGGGAGAGCTCCTCCATCTTTTTAACTTTTGTAACTCCAAAGCTTGATCCGCTGTCGTTGGGTTTTACAAAACAAGGGAGTCCCACAAGTTTCACAATGACCTCCGGATCAGGTGCATCCGCTTTTCTTATAAGAAGTGCTCCCGCCATCGGGATATTATACTCCTTGAGGTAGAGTTTGGTTGCCTGTTTATTGAAAGTGAGGGCAGAACAAAAAGCGCCGCAGCTGGTGTATGGAATCTGCATCATGTCAAAATAGCCCTGTAAAAGCCCGTTCTCCCCCGGGGTGCCGTGTATTGCAACAAAGACTGCATCAAACCTTATCTTCCTGTCCTCCGTTTCAAGAGTAAAATCGTTTTTATCCACGCTTATGTAGCGGCCTTTGCTGTCCTCCCAGTACCAGTTGATACCGCGTATCATTATTATATAAACCAGGTATTTTGGAGCCAGCAGTTTTCCCACTTCCCTGGCGCTTTTTACTGATATCTCATATTCAGAGGAATCGCCCCCGGCGACAATTGCAATTGTTCTCATCTTGTTTTAAAATGTCCGGACAAAATTAGTGTTTTTTGGAAGCCATCAAAAATTTCATGGCATTTCCGTTACTATAATGATGTAACCGCTCCGCGGTTGTTATATTTCATGGTATTTCCGTTACTATAATGATGTAACCGCTCCGCGGTTGTTATATTTCATGGTATTTCCGTTACTATAATGATGTAACCGCTCCGCGGTTGTTATATTTCATGGTATTTCCGTTACTATAATGATGTAACCGCTCCGCGGTTGTTATATTTCATGGTATTTCCGTTACTATAATGATGTAACCGCTCCGCGGTTGTTATATTTCATGGTATTTCCGTTACTATAATGATGTAACCGCTCCGCGGTTCTTATATTTCATAGTATTTCCGTTACTCTAATAATGTAACCGCTCCGCGGTTGTTATATTTCATGGTATTTCCGTTACTATAATAATGTAACCGCTCCGCGGTTGGTATATTTCATGGTATTTCCATTACTATAATAATGTAACCGCTCCGCGGTTGGTATATTTTTTTAACTTTAACCGCGGAGCGGTTCCATTATTATAGTGATTTTGTGCGAGTCACAATATTGAACCGCGGAGCGGTTCCATCATTTTTTCCATAATAAACATCATAACAGGGAGATCCCTTTTACACAGGATTCTGATGTCTGAAAGGCATTCCCAGGAATAGCTCCTGAATGTATTCGCCTATATAACAATGAGATCCCTCGCTGGCGCTCGGGATGACAGCTCATCTTGCGTGGTGGGGGGAAGAAGCGGCGATTCGAACAAGATTACCAAACTATAACTAAAATCCTGTTTTCGAATCGCCGCTTCTTCCCCCTAAACTAATAAAACAACGTGTCATCCTGAGCGAAGCGAGGGATCTCTCAATAAAATGTCAAAAAACCTTTGTGTGTTGCATTGCAGTATTAAAAGACATATTAAATCTAAATAAAATACGTATTAAAAGCAGTATTAAAAGACATATTAAATCTTTTAAAAAAATTTTTCTACTAGTTTGTAAAAAACAACTCTCCTGAGAACTGCTGAAAATGCACACGGTTACCCTGATGAATGGATTTGCTGATTATTGCATAACAGGGAAATATTTTTGTTGTTGAGAGCTCTATAAACAACAGATGTATTACCTTTGAAAAAACATTCAAAAATTACTGATATGAAAAAAGGTTGCCTGATCTGGATTATCATCGGAAGTCTTCTGGCACTGATCGTGCTTTCAGTTATCCTTTGGGGTACTAAAATTTATAACGGGATGGTTTCAATGCAGGAAGGGGTTACAAGCCAGTGGGGAAATGTTGAAACCCAGTATCAGCGCAGAGCTGACCTGATTCCCAATTTCGTAAATACAGTCAAGGGAGCAGCAAATTTTGAACAGGAAACACTTACACAGGTTATCGAGGCCAGGGCTAAAGCCACCCAGGTCACAATCGATCCGACGAAGATGACTGCAGAGAATCTCCAGCAGTTTCAGCAGGCTCATCCATCCAACGAGCACCATTCATTTTCCACATAAAACTCCAACCATCTCCTGAATAATTTGAGTTTTTGAATAGAGTTGCTACAAAACTATGCATCGATACTTCTATTGAAGATACTTTGTCATTCCAAAATTGAGTATTGGTATGATCCATAGGAATAGCAGCCAAATCATAATAACTGGTAGTTATGTCTAAGTATCTTCCGGTAAAATCAATGTGTTCCCAAATTCTTGCAATTGGTGTTGTCATGTGTGTTTAATATACAATAAGCTTATATTTTATGCATTAATTTTTCATTTACCATCCCCTGTTATTAAAAATTTTTTATTTGCACCTCTGTAATAACAAATTTTTATTAAAAACATCCTCTAGTTTCTTTGTTGTTGAATTAGTGTTTTATATAATTTTTATATGATATTGATTTTGTAAATCAAATCAACAACGTTGTATCATCTTT
>CAWDYR010000024.1:0-11312 GCA_963806555.1 uncultured Bacteroidales bacterium
GTCATCGTCAACGATGCAATTTAATTGATTAACCTCAAAATTCAAAGGAGGTGGGTACTTGAGATGTAGAAAAGCAGTATTAAAGGAATCTGCGGAGATCTGCGAGATCTGCGGGCAAACAAATACTGAGTTCGCAGATCGTGGAGGAATCAGGCTGCAGGGCAGAGAGAGCCTTCCCTGAGCACAGCCGAAGGGGGGGTGAGTACATGAGCTGTAGAAAAGCAGTAAAAAAATAGAATCTGCGCGATCTGCGGGAAAACTTCCTCAAAATGGCAGGAGTTGATAAACAAAATTGTATCAGAAAAGTCGTCGGTTTCAAAAAGTTTTTATAATTTTCATAAATAATTTAATCACTTAAATCTCATCAAGATGGCAAAGTTTGAAGTTTACCAGAGTGGTACCAAAAATGAATTCCGCTTTCGTCTTAAAGCCGATAATGGACAGATAATTCTGAGCAGCGAAGGCTACAACACCAAAGCATCATGTCTGAACGGAATCGAATCAGTAAAGAAAAATTCTGCAGATCCAAAACGGTTCGCAAAGACTAAAACACCTTCTAATTTGTTCCGGTTTTCAGTTACTGCTGCCAACAACCAGGTCATTGGTACAAGTCAGAATTATAAGAGTGAAGGCGGCCGTGATAATGGTGTGGAATCTGTAAAGAGAAATGCTCCCAAAGCAGAAGTCAGGGAAGTAGAAAAATAATCCCTTTTTTATCCTTACCGGAATATACTTCAATTCAGTGTCTTTGCGTGGTTGCATTGGTTTTAATTATTCGAAAATGAAAAGAAATTTGAGATGAGAAATAAACTTCTGATTGTAACCCTTTTATTTGCATGTTCAATCTCAATAACTTTCAGCCAGGTAACCGAAGCTGAAAAGAAACTGAGGGAGTTGAATGCCGACACCACTAATGGGTTGGAAAAGGGGAGGAGTATTTGCAATTAACCTTGCCCAGACTTCTCTGACAAACTGGGCAGCAGGAGGACAAAATTCCTTTAGCGTCAACGGAATTTTCAGCGCTTTTGCAAACTTTAAAAAGGGAAAATCGGCATGGGATAATTCTCTTGATCTCGGCTACGGGCTTTTAAAACAGGGAGAGAATGCCGATTATACTAAAACCGATGATAAGTTTGACTTCTTATCAAAATACGGAAGGGAGGCATTTAAAAACTTTTATTATTCAGCCCTTCTGAATTTTAAAACACAAATGCGACCTGGCTACAAGTATCCTGATACGGAACATAAAATATCTGATCTTTTTGCTCCGGCATACCTGCTGCTTGCTCTCGGGATGGATTATAAGCCAACTCCCTATTTCAGCGCTTTCATTGCACCGCTGACAGCAAAATTTACATTTGTTAATGATAATGTTCTTTCAGCTGCAGGTGCATTCGGTGTAACACCTGGAGAAAAAACCCGAAGTGAGATCGGAGGATACGTGAGGGCAATTTACACAAGGAATGATTTTAAAAATGAATTTCTTAAAAATGTAGGTTTCACCACAAAAATAGACCTCTTCTCAAATTATGCCGAAAACCCTCAGAATATTGATGTAAGCTGGGAAACACTTATCGCCCTGAAAGTAAATAAATTTATCTCTGTTAATTTCAATACCCACCTCCTGTACGATGATAATATAAAAGTCCCTATTGACAGAAATAATAACGGAACCATCGAACCCACAGAAACTCCCGGCTCAAGAATACAGTTTAAAGAAATCCTTGGAGTTGGATTTTCATATAAATTCTGATATTAACTAACTAAAACCTGACAAAATGAAATTTTTAGATGAATTCAAGAAATTCGCGATAAAAGGTAATATGGTCGATATGGCCGTAGGTATCATTATTGGTGTTGCATTTGGCAAAATAGTATCATCAATCGTTAGTGACATCCTTATGCCACCAATCGGATTACTCCTGGGTGGTGTTAATTTTACTGATCTGAAGGTTGTAATGAAGGCAGCTACAGAAACAGTCCCTGCTGTAACCTGGAATTATGGCAATTTTTTTCAGGCTGTCATTGATTTCCTAATTGTTGCTTTTGTTGTCTTCCTGCTTGTTAAAGCAATCAATGCTGCGAAGAAAAAGGAAGAAGTCGCTCCTGCAGCTCCCCCTGCCCCGACAAAAGATCAGGTCCTTCTGACTGAAATCCGCGACCTGCTTAAAAAATAATCATGGATTATTATTTAATTAAGTAGGGACGTTGCATGCAACGTCCCTACTACAGGACGTTGCATGCACGTCCCTACACGCCCTGGTTATTTATATTTTTACCCTGTAAATCGCTATACCGATGAAACCAAAAAAGATTATCCTGCCAGGGTTAATTTTTGCAATTCTGATTTTTTCCTCATCCCTGCTATTCTGTCAGAATACCTCTTCAGGAATGAAGATCTGGTTCAACAAACCTGCAGGATCATGGAATGAAGCTCTTCCTGTCGGAAATGGGCGTCTGGGTGCAATGATCTTCGGCGGGGTGGAAAATGAACGCATCCAGCTCAACGAAGAGTCAGTATGGACCGGGGAGCCCCGCTGGGATGCCAATCCCAATGCACTTAAGGCTCTCCCCGAGGTAAGAAAACTGCTATTTGAAGGCAGATACGAAGAAGCCGAAAAACTGGCTCAGGAAAAAATAATGGGTACTATCCGGCGCGATGAAATGTCGAGCTATCAGACCCTTGGCGACCTTACCCTCGATTTCGGTGTTTTGCGGGGAGTATCAGACTATCGCCGTGAGCTCGATATCGAAGAAGCAATTGCACGAGTTTCTTACACGTCAGGTCAGGTAAAATTCAGTCGCGAAATTTTCTCGAGCGCCCCGGGTCAGGCTCTTGTAATACGTCTGACAGCCGATAAACCCGGGTCTGTGACTTTTACTGCAAGGTTATCGAGGCCAGGGAACAAAGCCACGATAACAGCGCATGACAGTGAAATCGTAATGAGAGAACATATCGGTGGTGTGGGGGTAAAAATGGAATCACTGCTTAAGATCATTGCTGATGGGGGATCCTTCTCTTCAGGGGGCGACAGTATCAGAATTGAAAAGGCTGACGCCGTTACGATTTTCCTTACGGCAGCAACTGACTATTCCGGCGATGATCCTGCGTTATTATCTGCCGCCAGGATGGATGCAGTCATCAGTCACCCGTATTCAGACATTAAAAACGATCATATCGCCGATTACCAGTCATTCTTCAAACGGGTGACAATCGATCTTGGCAGCAGCGACGGGAATTACTTTACCACCGATGCCCGGATCACCGCTATGCAGAATGGTTATACCGATATGGATCTGGTTGAACTATATTATCAGTTCGGCAGGTATCTGCTTATCAGCAGCTCCCGTCCCGGGGACCTTCCGGCCAACCTTCAGGGCATCTGGGCCGATGGACTGCAGCCTCCCTGGAGCGCGGACTATCATATAAATATCAATATTCAGATGAATTACTGGCCATCTGAAATTACCAACCTCGGTGAACTCCAGTTGCCGTTCGTTGACTTCATAGATGCCTTGAGACCCAATGCCAGACGTACAGCCAGGGAGGTTTATGGACTGAAGGGGATCGTTGCACATTATACCACTGATGTCTGGCATTACACTGAACCCATGGGAGCCATCGGATATGGAATGTGGCCAATGGGAATTGCCTGGAGCTGCCAGAATATCTGGGACCATTACCAGTTTGGCGGGGATCTTGATTACCTGAGGAATAAGGCATACCCGATAATGAAAGAGGCAGCTGAATTCTGTGTCGGCTGGCTCGTACAGAATCCTGAAACGGGTTACCTTGTTTCAGGACCGTCAATTTCCCCGGAAAACAGCTTTAAAATTCCGGGAGGAGCAGGGAAATGCAAGCATGGTAATGGGACCGACAATGGACCACATGATCATACGCGATCTTCTGCAGAACACAATTAAAGCCAGTATAATACTTGATGCCGATAAGGCATTCCGGAAAAAGATGGAGAAAACCCTTGAGAAGCTGACTCCTGTTAAAATCGGTTCTGATGGCCGGATAATGGAATGGTCGGAGGAATTTGAAGAACCCGAACCGGGTCATCGCCACATATCTCATCTTTACGGACTTCATCCCGGAAACCAGATCACCGCGCAGAAAAATCCCGAATTACTTGAGGCAGCACGTAAGACTATTGAGTACCGGCTTGCAAACGGTGGCGGACATACCGGATGGAGCAGGGCATGGATCATTAATTTTTATGCCAGGCTGAAAGATGGTGAAAAAGCCTGGGAAAGTGTGCAGCTGCTGCTGACAAAATCTACCTTAAACAATCTCTTTGATACTCATCCTCCATTCCAGATAGATGGGAATTTCGGAGGGACAGCCGGAATAACCGAAATGCTTCTTCAGAGCCATGCAGGGGAAGTCGAACTGCTGCCTGCCCTACCTTCAGAGTGGCAAAAGGGACAGATACATGGACTGATGGCCAGGGGAGGATTTGAGGTTAACATCGACTGGGAAAAAGGCATCCTGAAACAGGCAACCATCAGATCAAAGCTCGGAAATCCACTCAGACTGAGCTATAAGGGAAAAGTAGCGGAGGTGAAGGAAACAGAAAAAGGTAAATCCTACACTTTTACCGAAGGATCAACCGGATTGGTCCAACTTCCTTAAGCGTTGTCGAAAAAGTCCATTTTAAAATTACCCTTTGTGAACATTTATGTTGAACTTACTGATATTTGTGGTAAATATTCCCAAAATTGACTGATAACTTTATCCTGATCAACTGCAGAATTATTTATCACACTTACAACTTCTTTATCAATGAATAAGGCTATCCCCTTCGTCGTTACTCTCCTGTTACTGCAATTCTGCAGTCGGGACAATACCTCTGATTTTGCGCCGGTTCAACTTAAATGCAACAACCAGAAAAATCCTGTCGGAACAGGAAAAAATCCTGTATTCAGCTGGATAATCCCTTCCGGCACCGGTATTACAGCTCAATCGGCCTATCAGCTGGTTCTTGGTTCCAGTGAACAAAACCTGAAATCAGAAGATGCATGCTTATGGAATCCTGGTAAGGTATCATCGTCTTCCACCAGCTGGATCCCTTACTCCGGCAATGATCTGAGATCCGGGACAAAATATTTCTGGAAGGTGAGGGTCTGGGACAAAAATGACAGGTCCTCAGGATGGAGTGAGGTTTCATCTTTTATTACAGGTTTGATTAATGAAGGAGACTGGGATAGAGCAAAATGGATAGGCTATGAAGAGATCCCTGATTCCCTCCTCCTTTTTCCGGGAGTTCACGGGAACGGTAATAACCTCGGAGACGTTGCAAAAAAGCGAACTGTCGTTCCTTACTTCCGGAAAGAATTCTCTGTTGAGAAAAAGATCCGGCAGGCTTACGTTTTTGCAAGCGGTCTTGGTCAATACGAACTTTATGTAAACGGGGACAGAATCGGCGACCGGTTTCTTTCACCAGGCTGGACAAACTACCAGAAAACGTGTTATTACAACACCTTTGATATTACCGGATACCTTAAAAAAGGTAAAAATTCGATTGGCACCCTGGTAGGAAACGGCTTCTACAACATAAACAGGGAAAGGTACAGGAAGCTGGTAATTGCAGACGGAGCTCCAAAGATGATCCTGAAACTCCTGATACGATACACCGATGGCACTGAGAAAATAATAATCAGTGACGAATCCTGGAAAACCTCACCCTCCCCGGTCACTTTTACAAGCATCTACGGCGGGGAAGATTATGACGCCAGGCTTGAACAGGATGGCTGGTGCACACCCGGTTTCGACGATACAGGATGGAAACCGGCGCTCCCTGTCCGGGAACCCGGAGGGATATTAAAGCCTGAAACTGATTTCCCGCTGATGACGATGCAGGTTTTCGAGCCTCAGACCATCAGCCGGATAAACGATTCTCAATATCTCTATGATTACCGGCAGAATGCTTCGGGAATCATTAAGCTGAAGGTCACCGGGAAAAAAGGACAGGAAGTTCGCCTTATCCCCGGGGAGCTTATTGACGATGATTCTCTTGTAACCCAGAGAGCTACCGGATCTCCATATTATTTTTCCTACACACTGAAAGGTGATGAGGAAGAGGTTTGGATTCCTCGTTTTACATATTACGGATTCAGATACATTCAGCTTGAGGGGGCAGTCCCTGCCCTCATGCCTAATCCCCTGAATCTGCCCGGGATATCTGAACTGCAGTTCATTCATACAAGGAATTCTTCGCCCGTCGTTGGCAGCTTCACATGCTCAAATACCCTTTTTAATAAAGTCTACGAGCTTATCAACTGGTCAATAAAAAGCAATCTTGCAAGCGTAGCGACTGACTGTCCCCACAGGGAAAAACTTGGCTGGCTAGAGCAAACCCATCTGATGGGAAATTCAATTAAGTATATCTACGACATTCACAACCTTTACGATAAGATCATAGATGATATGATCGAAGCTCAGCTCGAAAACGGCCTGGTTCCTGATATAGCTCCGGAATACGTTCCGTTTCTCGCCGGGTTCCGCGACTCGCCCGAGTGGGGAAGCGCCTGCATAATCCTTCCCTGGGATATGTACGAATGGTACGGCGATATAAACGCTGTCAGGAAAGCCTACCCTATGATGAAGAGTTACCTTGGTTATCTCGAAAGCATGTCGGACAACTTCATCCTCTCGCACGGGCTTGGAGACTGGTATGATCTTGGGCCGGATTTCCCCGGTGAGGCCCAGCTTACACCTAAAGCGGTTACTGCAACATCAATTTTTTTCTATGACGCTAAGCTTTTGTCGGAAATGGCTGCCTTAACCGGGAATGATCAGGATGCAGCCGGATTTAAAATTCTGGCTGAAAAAATAAGGTCAGCATTTAACCGGAAGTTTTTTAATGCCGGCTACTAATGTCTATTCCACCGGAAGTCAGACAGCCTATTCAATGCCCCTGTTTTTCGGGATGGCTGACGACACGGTAAAGAAGGATGTAGTTTCCGATCTGGTTAAATCCATAGTTGAGAATAACAAAGCCCTCACATGCAGGCGATATCGGATACCGCTACCTTCTGAGGGTCCTTGAGCAGGAAGGATATTCACAGCTTATCTTTGATATGAACTCCGGAAATGATGTTCCCGGGTATGGATATCAGCTTTCGAAAGGCGCTACGTCCCTCACTGAATCGTGGGCAGGATTGCGTGATGTTTCCAATAATCACATGATGCTTGGACATCTTATGGAATGGTTCTTCAGTGGAGTTGGCGGAATCCGCCAGGGAGATTCAAAAGCATATAAACACATTCTTATTTCTCCCGAAGTGGTGGGAGACATCCATTGGGCTGAAACTTCATTCCAGTCTGTCCATGGCGTGATTTCAAGTTCCTGGCAGATTAATGATAAAAATTTTATTTTGACTGTCCGGATACCTGTAAACTGTACTGCTACAGTTGAATTACCACGGAATGAACCTGAAAAAATCAGCGTTAACGGGACCCCTCTGAAATCGTCCGGATTTGTCGAATCTTATGAAGTAGCCGGAGTCAAAACATTATGTGTGGTACTTCCGGGAGAGTATACATTCGAAATAAGTTTATAATAAGAAATCAGCATGATAAAAGTCTTTTTGCAGATTTTTGCAATCCTGTCATCAATTTATCAATCACCGCAATATGACCTCAACATTGAGATTACCAATCTACGCAATGATAAAGGGCTTATAATGTTGCAACTTTTTAATGAAGGCGAGGTTGTTGTCAGGCAGGAGATGGGAATCATTAAGGAGAAAAAGTGCAATATAGTTTTTAAAGAACTTGATGGCGGCAGGTACGGGATCCGTTATTTTCATGATGAAAATATGAATGGCACCCTTGAAACCAATAAATTGGGCATCCCAACCGAAGGATATGGTTTTTCAAATAATGCATACGGGATGTTTGGCCCTAAACCATTTAAGGAATGGCTCTTTGAAATTAATGAGAATAAAAAAGTAGTTATTAGAACAAAATATTGATAATTACAGGAAGAACATTCGGAATACATAAAATGAACTGGAATACGGGAAGCCCCTGCAGAAATCAAAAAAAAACTATTTTTGTTTTTCTAATAATTGTATATGGCTGAACTCAGGAAGGCAGTAATAGTAGGGGCAGGTATTGGAGGAATTACCACTGCAGTTTACCTTGCAAAGAACGGTTATTCAGTTGATGTGTATGAGAGAAATTCTGCCCCCGGTGGCCGCTGTAGCAGACTGATCCGTGAAGGGCACAGGTTCGACCTTGGTGCAACCATGCTCCTGATGCCCGGGATTTACCACGAAGTTTTTGAATCTCTTGGCATAAGCCTTGAAGAAAACCAGGATATCAGTCCCGCTTGAAGACCTCTACAAAATATATTTCGATGATGATAGCTGCCTCGCTTTTACCACAGACAAGGAAAGGATGAAGATGCAGCTCGAAAAAATTGAAACCGGAAGTTTTGCTAAATCGCAGGAATATGTCAGTAAAGGATACAGGATTTTCAGGTTAGGTATGGACAGGCTTATCGGCAGGAATTTCTTCAATATCTTTCAGATGATAAATCCTGGTAATATTCCTTTGCTGTTCAAAATAAAAGCTTTCACGCGCCATTTTAAATATACGGAAAGATTTTTTAAAAGCCCCCGCCTGCTGATGGCTTACACCTTCCAGAATATTTATGTGGGACAAAGTCCGTTCAATTCACCGGCATTGTTCTCTATGGTACCTGCAGCGGAACTCACGGAAGGCTCATTCTTCCCTGCCGCCGGGGGTATGTTCAGCATAGTTGAAAAACTGATTAAAGCTGCTGCTGAAAAAGGTGTTAAGTTTCACTATGACTGTCCTGTAAAAAAAATCATTGTCACGGGGAACCGGACCAGAGGAATTATCCTCTCTGACAATACTGAGATAGAAGCCGGACTGGTGGTCGCCAATGCCGACCTTCCGTATGTTTACCGTGAGTTGCTTCCTGACAGGAAGGCCTCACAACATCTGGACAAACTTAAGTATTCATGTTCTGCAATCTGCTTTCACTGGGGTCTGGATAAAGTATATCCCCAGCTTGGCCATCACAGTGTTTTTCTTTCTGATGGCTTCAAAAAAGGTCTGGACAGGATTTTCAAGGATAAGTCAGTAAGCGACAACCCGAGTTTTTATGTCCATGCCCCCACCAGGACTGATCTTACTGCAGCTCCTCCCGGACATGACACAATCTCGGTTATTGTTGCCGCAGGCCATCTCGACAGGAAGTTCAGGCAGGACTGGAATGAAATCAGGACAAGGACCAGGAGGGCGGTCATCAACCGGCTTAAACAGTTCGGCCTTGAAGACTTTGAAGAACATATCAGTTTTGAGGCCTGCTATTCTCCTGAGGACTGGGAAAAGGCATGTAATATTTCCAGAGGCTCCGTTTTCGGCAGTCTCGGCCATAATATTTTCCAGATGGGCTATTTCCGGCCGCATAACCGCCACGATAAATACAAAAACCTCTATTTTGTAGGCGGGAGCACGCATCCCGGGAACGGAATTCCAAATGTATTGCTCTCGGCAAAACTTGTATCCGAAAGGATATTGAAAGATAATTCAGACTTAATTAAAAACTGAGCTGCCAGTGCTTAAAAATCCACAAAGGGAACAATTCATTCAAATCTTCAACTCGATTGATTTCGATAAGATAATCGATCATCCCAATATTCTCATCGCCGCAAGCTTCTGGGATGAGGAGAGGTACTGCGCAGCTAAAACATGTTACAGGTTCATGCGGATCATCGACGATATGATCGACAATCATAAAGCTAACAAGAGACTTATAGCAGCAGATGAAAGAGATGGATTTGTAAATGATGTCAACGACTGGTTTAAGATGGTTTTCGAATCGGACAATTGTAATAAGGAGAATATCGATATCGTTAAAGTCATTGAAAAGTTCAGGATCCCGGTCTGGCCACTTGAAGAATTCTCAAAATCGATGATATACGACATCTGTAATGATGGATTTCCGACTATCGATTCATTTATTGAATATTCAAAAGGCGCTTCAGTAGCGCCGGCATCAATTTTTGTCCACCTGAGCGGCCTGACCAGGAGAAACGGAGAGTACATCAAACCTTCATTCGAGGTACGGGAAGCTGCTCTGCCTTGTGCAATTTTCAGCTACCTGGTCCATATCATTCGCGACTTTCAGAAGGATCAGTTCAATAATCTGAACTGTTTTGCTGATGACCTGGCAACAAAACACGGGCTGACCAGAAAGACATTAAGCGATATAGCTCACGGCAGCCCTGTAACCGATGGCTTTCGCGCGATGATCCGGGAATACTGTGTAATTGCTGATGAATATCGGAGCAAAACCAGGGAAATCATGAGCAGGATAAGTCCTTTAATGGAGCCAAGGTATCAGCTGAGCCTCGAGATAATTTTTGATCTTTACCTTATGGTTTTTGAAAGGATAGATGTGGAAAAGGGAAGCTTTACATCTTACGAGCTTAACCCCACACCTGAGGAAACCCGAAAAAGGGTTTATGATACAATCCTTAAGTTCCCTCTAACTTAGGAAAGGCCGGCGACAAGCAAACTGAAATAACTAAAAAATATGAACCATATTATGTACAACAAGTTAAAACTGGCACTATTCCTGTTCTCTTTATCTGCACTTACCTTTGGCCAGAAAGAAGGCATTGAAACAGCAGGCAAAAGTATATCGTTTAAAGCCTTTAAAAACACTGATATAGGGACTCTGACTAAAACAGGATCGGCTACCATAAATAATAATGAACTTGAGATTGTTGCCGGAGGTGCAGACATCTGGGGTACGCGCGATGAGTTTAATTTCAGCTACAGGAAGTTAAAGGGTGATTTCGATCTTAGCGTCCGAATTAAAAGCGTTAGTGCAGCTCATCTGTATACGAAATCAGGAATTATGGCACGAGCCAATCTGAGTGATAGCAGTCAACATGTTTATTTCCAGGTTTTTCCCGACAATAGCCCGCGGAACAAAAATAAGGGTGGATGTGAATTCCAGTACCGGACCGCCGGCGGAGCTGATATGAAGGCTATCTATCCCGATCCGAAAACGGCAGGTAATCAGTTTAACGTTGCCTTTCCAGATACGTGGCTGCGGCTTAAACGACAGGGAGATGTTTTTTATTCATATTTTAGCAATGACAACAAAAACTGGAAGCTCTATACTTCATTTACATTAAAAATGCCCCGGAAATTGCTGGTTGGGTTGGCAGTAACGTCTCACAATTCAAAAGAATATACAAAATCGGTTTTTGAAGGAATCCGGGTGACAGAGTAACTGCAATATCCGACTGCACATTTC
>CAWDYR010000025.1:0-43000 GCA_963806555.1 uncultured Bacteroidales bacterium
CGTAACATAAAGTATGTAATGTATAATATGTAACATAAACTATGGAATCGAATCCTTTTTTGATAAGCGGCTATATTTCACCTGACTATTTTTGTGACAGGGAAAAAGAGACTGAAACGGTTACTGAAGCTGTGCTTAACAACCGTCACATAACAATTTTCTCCCCGAGAAGAATAGGCAAAACCGGATTGATCAGCCAGGTTTTCTATAAAGGCTCAAAGGAAAAATTATTCACGCCGGTTTATTCCGACATTATGGCAACAACATCCCTCAGGGAGTTTGTTGAAACCCTCGGAAAAGCGGTATTTAATGCCATGTCCAGAAATGAGAGTGCCCTTAAAAGAATTCTTAAAAAGCTGGCTTCACTACGCCCAAAGCTTACAATTGATGAATTTTCAGGCGCTCCTGCAGTGACTTTCTCATTTGCTGATGGCCAGGAGACCATAAATTCCATGGAGATAATTTTTAATTATTTCAGTTCACAAAAGACAAAGTTTGTTGTGGCTCTCGATGAGTTTCAACAGATAATGGAGTATCCCGAAAAGAATATGGAACCCTTATTGAGATCTTTTATCCAGCAATCGCATAATGTGACTTTTATTTTCTCAGGAAGCAGGAAACATATTTTAACCGGGATTTTTTCCGATCCCTCCAGACCATTTTATAACAGTACACAGATTCTTGAGATAGGGAAAATAAGTATCTGAAAGCTATTCCGGATTCATTTCGGATCGACTCTCTTCGGCTTCAAGATCAATTACGCCCGAGGCAATCTCCCTGATTCTTGATATTACAGATCGTCACACATTTTATGTGCAGTTCCTCTGCAACCGGCTCTACAGTTCATTCAGAAAGATTGATGTTTTGCGGGTAAAGGAGATGATACTCAGGATCATTAACGAGAACGAACCTGTTTACGCAGGCTACATACAGCTTATAACTTCCCTTCAGTTCAGGGTATTAAGGGCGATTGCGCGGAATGAAGGAGTTCAATATCCCACATCCAGCGAGTTCCTTGATAAATTTGATCTGGGTGCAGCAAGTTCGGTAAGTCTGGCAGTAAAAAGCCTTGAGGAAAAGGGATTCATAAGCTATGATGATCAAATGTACAGGATGAATGATTTATTTCTCAAACAATGGCTGGTTTACAAAGCCGATTGAATTATCATGAATACCCATTTGTTTTGTACTGTTTATTTTTGCTATATTGCTTTTTTGAAACTTTAGAGGAACGTGTTTGTAAATTGCTATATATCAGAATCCTATTTATTTGCCGTTGCACATAATGTAGGTTTCCTTAAACGGTTTGCCGGTCTCTGATTCTCTTTCAGATTCTTTCATCAGGAAAAGAAATCAGTCCTCAACCAAAAGTAACCTATGATTAATGACAAGCTTATAAATCCGGGCAGCATTGTAGTTGTCGGTGGATCGGAAGACCTTTTAAAACCGGGCGGGAAAATCCTTAAAAATATAATTGAAGGCGGTTTTCCGGGAGATTTATTTGCGGTAAACCCTAAGCAGGATTGCATTCAGGGTGTAAAATCGTACCGTGATATTGCTGATATACCGCCTGTTGATCTTGCGATTCTTGCAATTCCTGCAAAATTTTGTTATCGAGACAGTTGAGATTCTCGTAAAAGAAAAGGCAACCCGGGCATTTATAATAATCTCGGCAGGTTTCAGCGAAGCTGGTGAGGAAGGCAGACAGCTTGAAAAAAGCATTGCCGGTCTTGTCGATAAGGCAGGAGGTTGTCTGATAGGTCCAAATTGTATCGGAGTTGTCACTCCGACTTATCATGGCGTTTTTACAACTCCTGTACCCAAGCTAAGCGACAAGGGGTGCGATTTTGTATCAGGATCCGGTGCGACAGCGCTCTTTATCATTGAATCAGCCCTTCCGAAGGGGCTCAGCTTTTCAAGCGTCTTTTCTGTCGGCAACAGCGCACAGACAGGAGTCGAGGAGGTGCTTGAGTACTGGGATGAAACCTTTGATCCTGCCAGAAGCTCTCCGATTAAGCTGATTTATATCGAGACGATCCCAAATCCGGACAAGCTGCTTCACCATGCTTCCTCACTTATCAGAAAAGGGTGCAGGATCGCTGCAATAAAAGCAGGAACGACCGAAGCGGGAAGCCGGGCAGCCTCATCACATACCGGGGCAATGGCTTCGTCTGATTCGGCAGTTGAAGCTCTGTTCCGCAAGGCAGGAATAGTCCGTTGCTCCGGGCGCGAAGAGCTGACCACTGTTGCTTCTGTTTTTATGCATAAACCGCTTAAAGGACGGAATATTGCCATTATCACCCACGCCGGAGGTCCTGCCGTAATGCTTACTGATGCTTTATCAACGGGAGGTATGAACATTCCGGGAATAGCTGATGAGGATCAGATCAGGATACTGGCGATGATGAATCCCGGAGCATCAGCCCTGAATCCTATCGACATGATCGCCACAGCCACCCTTGAACAGCTCGATAATGTCATTGAGTACGTAGATAAAGAACTTGAGGCCTTTGACGGGATGAGCGTTATATTCGGGAACAACGGACTGACGAATATGACAGAAATATATGAGCTTCTTCACAGGAAAATAAATGACTGCAACAAACCCTTATATCCTATTCTGCCTTCAATATCAAGCTCACATGAGGAGCTTGAAAGTTTTATGAACATGGGTCATGTTAATTTTCCGGATGAAGTTGTGCTCGGAAGGGCTCTTACTAAAATAATGAATACTCCCTATCCGGCAGAAGAGAAGATCTTCCTTGAAAATGTTGATGTGCCGAAGATCAGGGAGATCATCGGGAGGTCTGAAAACGGTTACCTTAAACCTTCGGTGATCCAGGAGCTGCTCATTGCCGCCGATATTCCGGTGGTGAAGGAAGCTGTAGCCTCAACCAGGAATGAGATTATTTCCCTTGCCTCACAGATGGGATATCCGCTGGCATTGAAGGTGGTAGGACCTGTGCATAAATCGGATGTAGGCGGAGTTACCCTGAACATCAGATCGCAGAAACACCTTGAAGCGGAATTTGTCAGGATGAAGAATATTGAAGGGGTCACCGGTGTTATGGTCCAGCAGATGATTTCGGGTACGGAGCTGTTTATAGGGGCTAAATATGAACCGCGGTTTGGTCATATTATCCTGTGCGGTCTGGGAGGTATCTTTGTTGAAGTACTGGGCGACGTGTCATCAGGCCTTGCTCCCCTTACGTTCAGCGAGGCGGATTCAATGATAAAGAGCCTGAGGGCGTACAGGATCATTAAAGGCACCCGCGGGAAGCCAGGGATTAATGAATCTAAATTTGCAGAGATAATTGTAAGGCTCTCTTCATTATTACGCAATGCTACCGAGATCAAGGAAATGGATCTTAATCCTCTGATTGGCACTCAGAAAAACATAACTGTAGTCGATGCCAGGATCAGGATTGAAAAGTGATAATAATTGGATTTCCGATAACCTGATAGAATTTTGTGTAAATTCGCGTTTTTTTAAAAGGAGTAGAAAACAACTGAAACTATGATAATACCTCAGCTCTCGGTCTTCCTTGAAAACAAATCAGGCAGACTTACAAAAGTTCTTGAGGTCCTGGGCAGGGAGAACATACGCATAACAGCCCTGAGTGTAGCCGACACTTCAGAGTTCGGGATACTGCGTCTTATTGTAAATGAACCTGAAAAGGCCAGGTCGATTCTCAAAGAACAGCAATTTTCCGTCAATCTTTCGGAAGTCATTTCGGTGATGGCGCCTAATGAGGCAAAACACTACGCCAAGGTATTGAAGATATTATCCGATCTTGATATCAGCGTGGAATACACGTACGCATTTTCCTGCGGTGCGAAGTCGATAATCATCCTTCGTTGCAGTAATAATGAGGAAGCTATTAAAGCGCTGAAAGAACATGAGATGGAACTGCTGAACGCAAGTGATCTGTATAAAATTTAAGGGTCAACCCCAAGGCTGCCCCCTGCCCCCTGAAGGGGGTTCTAAAAGTCCCCTTCAGGGGATTTAGGGGCGAAAAAGAAGGGAAGGTCAACCCCCAAGGTCCGCCCCCTGCCCCGGAAGGTCAGCCCCCTGCCCCCTGAAGGGGGTTCAAAAGTCCCCTTCAGGGGATTTAGGGGCGAAGGTGATTCAGGGGTGGGGATGAATAAATTACAATTTGAAAAACAGAGTTAGAAAAAGATCTTAAAGGAAGATATGGAAATCTGGAACAGGCATTTTGAATGCATGGAGCGGGAGGAGCTGAGCAGGGTTCAGAGCGAGAGGCTTCTTGAAACGGTTGAGAGAGCATATTTCAATGTTCCCTGGTACCGTCATAAGATGCAGGAAGCCGGACTGGGACCTGAAAGCATCCGTTCAATAAGTGACATACAAAAGCTTCCATATACCTCAAAGCAGGACTTAAGGGATAACTATCCCTTTGGCCTCTTTGCTGTGCCTATGAGCGAAATTGTAAGGATCCATGCCTCTTCCGGAACCACGGGAAAACCAACTGTTGTCGGCTATACAAGAAATGATATTTCAACCTGGTCTGAAGTAATGGCCAGAACCCTTACCGCCGCAGGGGCAAACAAAAACGATTTTATTCAGGTTGCCTACGGTTATGGATTATTCACCGGCGGACTGGGACTGCATTACGGCGGCGAAAAGATCGGGGCATCGGTTATCCCCATTTCCGGAGGTAATACGGTGAGGCAGATACAGCTGATGCGCGACTTTGGAAGCACCGTGCTTGCCTGCACTCCTTCGTATGCCCTTTATCTTGCCGAAGCAATCGAAGAAAGCGGGATTAAACGTGGTGAACTGAAACTTAAAGCAGGCGTATTCGGGGCTGAACCCTGGACTGAAAATATGCGCAGGGAAATTGAAGACAAATTAAAGATTAAAGCTATCGATATATACGGGCTCAGCGAGGTGATCGGTCCCGGAGTTGCCAGCGAATGCCTGATCCAGGAAGGATTGCACATCAATGAGGATCATTTTTATCCTGAAATAATCGATCCGGTAACCCTCGAAGTGATGCCTGAAGGCCAAACGGGGGAACTTGTCTTTACAACTATTACAAAGGAAGGATTACCTTTGATCAGGTACAGGACACGTGACCTCACACAGCTCAATTACGAAAAATGCAGATGCGGCCGTACCCTGGTCAGGATGGATAAATGCCTCGGAAGAAGCGATGACATGCTTATCATCAGGGGAGTTAACCTGTTCCCGTCGCAGGTGGAGACAGTTCTTCTTGAAATGAGCGAGATCAAACCTCATTACCTTCTGATAGTAGACAGGGTAAATAACCTTGACACTCTTGAACTTAAAGTTGAAGTTGATGAAGCATTTTTCCTCGATAAGATAAGTCAGCTGGAAGCATTAAGAAAGAAAATCCAGGATAACCTTGAGAATTCAATCGGGCTGGGGATAAAGGTAACACTTGTTGAACCCAAAATGATTGAAAGAAGCGAAGGGAAAGCAAAGAGGGTAATTGATAAACGAAAATTTTAACTCATCCTCAGTAATGGATAATATTCCGATTTCGAAAGAAATTATTGAAAAACTTAAGGAAGAAGCTGGTATGAAATCTGCGGGACTGGCTTCTATCCGGGAAATAGTCTCGCTTGTTAATAAGATAGAATATAAAACGGACATCAAGTTTGTAAGGATGGAAATGGGTGTTCCGGGCCTTCCTTCTCCGTCAATTGGAATTGAAGCAGAAATTGAAGCGCTCCGAAAGGGGGTTTCTGCTTTATATCCCGATATTGCAGGTCTGGATATCCTTAAGAAAGAGGCTTCAAGATTTATAAAACTCTTCCTTAATGCTGAGGTCGATCCAAAGGGTTGTGTCGCTACGGTTGGATCGATGCTTGGCTCGATGCTCTGTTTCCTTGTAGCTAACAGGAACGACAGGAATAAGGAGGGTACACTCTTTATCGACCCGGGATTCCCTGTTCAGAAACAACAGGTGAAGATGCTCGGTCACGATTATTATTCTTTTGATGTTTATAATTACAGGGGGAATAAACTGGGAGATAAGATCGAATCATATCTTAAGAAAGGAACAGTGTCATCGCTGCTCTATTCAAATCCTAATAATCCGACCTGGCTTTGCCTGACTGAAGATGAGCTTGCAATAATCGGTGACCTGGCACGCAAGTACGATGTTATTGTAATTGAGGATCTTGCTTATTTCGGGATGGATTTCCGAAAAGATTACGGTGAACCGGGTAAACCGCCGTATCAGCCTACGATTGCACACTACGCTGATGATTATGTGATCCTGATCTCCAGTTCAAAAATATTCAGCTATGCCGGGCAGCGGATTGGCGTGATGGCAATTTCCGATCACCTGTTCAACAGGTCGTATCCTGATCTTTTAAGATTCTATTCGTCCGACAAATTTGGCCATTCTGCAATCTTCGGAGCCTTATACGGACTTTCGGCTGGAGTGGCACATTCGGTCCAGTATGGGTTTGCTGCACTTCTTAAGGCTGTCAATGACGGTACCTATAAATTCCGGGATGATATAATTGAATATGGGAAAAAAGCACGCCTGATGAAGAAAATGTTCACCGAAAATGGGTTTAAAATTGTTTATGAAAAAGATTTGGATGAGCCTGTAGCAGATGGATTCTATTTTACGATCTCTTATCCGGGCATGTCGGGTGAATATCTTTTAAATGAGCTTCTTCAATACGGGATAAGCGCAATTACTCTTGATACAACCGGTAGCGAACGGCGTGAAGGATTGCGTGCATGTGTATCGCAGGTTCCGGGGACAATGTTTGACGACCTTGCGTACAGGTTAAAAAAATTCAATGGGGATCATATCATAAGAAAGGTGGTTAAATAAACTAAATTTGAACAATTAAAGAGCGGTAAAATATTAATACAATGGCAAAGATCAGAGGAAGTATTGTTGTAAATGTTGAGAGATGCAAAGGCTGTGAGATTTGTATGGTCTCCTGTCCGACAGGGACCATAGCCATGGCAAAAGAGGTCAATGGCAAGGGGTACAATTATGCTTACCCGGCAATTCCCGAACTGTGCAACGGCTGCGCCAACTGCGCGGTTGTATGCCCCGATGGCGTAATAACGGTATATAAAACAAAAATATAGCATCAATGGAAAAGGAATTAAGATTGATGAAGGGTAACGAAGCAGTCGCAGAAGCTGCTATCCGGGCCGGCGCTGACGGATACTTCGGATACCCTATCACTCCCCAGAGCGAAATACTTGAGTATCTGATGGAAGCTAAACCTTATGAGACCACCGGAATGGTTGTGTTACAGGCTGAAAGCGAGCTTGCTGCCATAAACATGGTTTACGGCGGTGCAGGCTGCGGAAAAAAAGTAATGACAACCTCCTCTTCACCCGGAATCAGCCTGAAACAGGAGGGGATCACCTATATCGCCGGAGCTGAATTACCCTGCCTGATAGTGAATGTCGTCAGAGGCGGTCCGGGATTAGGTACAATTCAGCCGGCGCAGTCCGATTATTTTCAGGCAACCAAGGGAGGAGGCCATGGCGACTATCACCTTATCGTTCTTGCACCCGCATCAGTTCAGGAAATGGCCGATTTTGTGGGGCTCTCATTCGAACTGGCATTCAAATACAGGAATCCGGTAATGATGCTTTCCGACGGGGCTATCGGACAGATGATGGAAAAGGTGTGGCTGACTCCTCAGAAGGAGAGGTCAAAAACAGTTCCTGAATGGGCCACGACAGGTAAACCGGCTTCAAGGAACAGGAATATAATAACATCCCTGGAGCTTGATCCGAACCGCCAGGAAATTTTCAATCAGAAACTCGTAGCGAAATATAACGAGATCAGGGAGAAGGAAGTACGTTTTGAAGAATTCCAATGCCAGGATGCTGAATATATTATGGTTGCTTACGGGACCAGCGCAAGGGTGTGCCAGAAGGCAGTTGAACTTGCCAGGGAACAGGGAATCAAAGCAGGTTTGCTGCGTCCAATCACACTTTTCCCGTTCCCTGCAAAACCGTTAAATAAGCTTGCAGATAGGGTCAGACTCATGCTTACTGTCGAGATGAGCGCAGGACAGATGATAGAAGATGTGTTGCTTTCGGTGAACGGGAAAGTCCCTGTTTATCATTACGGAAGGATGGGTGGAATGATCCCCACGCCAGATGAGGTTGTTGATAATCTTAAAGCAAGGATAATTGAGCTATGAAAGAAGTTACAGGTATAAAAGAAATAATCAGACCTGAAAATCTGGTTTACGAGAAGTCGGACCTTCTGACCGAAGATGTAATGCACTATTGTCCAGGATGCGGCCATAGCACTACTCACCGCATTCTTGCAGAGGTAATCGGGGAGGAGGGACTTCAGCAGGATACAATTGGAGTCTCGCCCGTTGGCTGTTCCGTGTTTCTTTACAATTACATCGACATCGACTGGCAGGAGGCTGCTCACGGGAGGGCGCCGGCTGTTGCAACAGCTATAAAGCGTCTGCTGCCCGATAAATTTGTGTTTACATACCAGGGCGACGGCGACCTTGCAGCTATAGGAACCGCTGAAACAATTCACAGCTGCAACCGGGGCGAAAATATACTTATAATATTTATAAATAACGGGATATACGGAATGACCGGCGGCCAGATGGCGCCTACTACGATTCCGGGAATGAAGTCGTCGACATCGCCTTATGGAAGGGATGTCAAAATAATGGGTAATCCGTTGAAGATGACCGATATAGTTGCCACTCTGCCAGGCACTTATTATGTTACACGGCAAAGCGTTCATTCACCTGTCAATGTAAGAAGGGCAAAAAGAGCCTTGAGAAAGGCTGTTCAGTATCAGAAACTTAATAAAGGGACCTGTTTCATCGAAATAATATCCAACTGCCCTTCCGGTTGGAAAATGACTCCGGTACAGTCAAACAAATGGATGGAGGAGAATATGTTCCCGTTTTATCCTTTGGGAGATCTTAAAGCGCCTCAGGAAGAGCCTGTTCAACAAATTAAATCCAATGACCAAGATGACTGAAGAAATATTAATAGCCGGATTCGGGGGACAGGGAGTCCTGTCGATGGGCAAAATTATGGCATACTCAGGTGTCATGCAGGATATGGAAGTAAGCTGGATGCCGTCGTATGGGCCCGAGATGCGTGGCGGAACTGCAAACGTCATTGTGATACTGAGCAGTGAGCGCATCAGTTCTCCAATAATAAGACATTTCGATACAGCGATTATCCTGAACCAGCAATCGCTTGATAAATTTGAGAGTTCAGTCAAACCCGGCGGGATACTGATCTACGACGGGAATGGGATAACCAGGCATCCTGAGAGGAAAGATATTGCAATTTACCGGGTGGATGCAACGGAGGAAGCTTCGAAGATGAACAGTTCAAAAACGTTCAATATGATTGTCCTTGGGGGATTCCTGAAAATTAAACCGGTGCTCAGCATTGAAAATGTTGTTAAAGGGTTGAAGA
Source organism: uncultured Bacteroidales bacterium (assembly GCA_963806555.1). Classification (GTDB taxonomy): domain Bacteria; phylum Bacteroidota; class Bacteroidia; order Bacteroidales; family VadinHA17; genus LD21. The sequence goes on from CAWDYR010000025.1 coordinate 9,449, forward strand.
AATCTCTGCCTGAAAGGTATCACAAGCTGATCCCTGAAAATCAGATAGCCTTAAAAAGAGGAGAGGAGATCATCAGGGAAGTACAAATAGTTTAATTTGCGAGCCAATCTGCGAAAACCTGCCGGATCTGCGGGAAAATTTTTAGTTACACAGAGTTCCACAGAGTTAAGATCTGAAGGTACTCAAAACACTGTGAGCATGCACGATTTTAAGGAATAGGGAATCTTATGAATCTAACTGTATGCAATTGAATTTCAGTAACTTAAATTTCCCCTCCTTTTCAAGGAGGGGTGGTCGGGACTATATATTTTGATAGGTTAACAATCAATTTTCCCGACCGGGGTGGTTTAAGATTCTGAATCAACCACCCCGGCCAGACGAATTTAATTCCAGCCAGTAAGATGATTTCACGGTCTGGCCACCCCTCCTTAAAAAAAGGAGGGGAAACTTATGTAATTGTATTTCTGCTAGTTAAAAATGCCCTGTGAGGCAGGTCAATGGATCTCTGTGTAAGTTCTTATCATTTAAGTTATTTCTCGTAGAAATGCATATCTACAATATACTTCCATACTGCCGGATGAAGGAAGTATGACATATTTTTCCCCCGTTTAATGCCGTTCCTGATAAAGGTCCCGGAGATTTCCATCAGAGGCGCCTTAACCCATTTTATCATTGCCTTTGCCAGTATCTCATCCAGAAGTTCATTCTGCTTTTTAATTACATCACTTCGCGGATAAACATACAGAGGGTAGCGGCTGACCAGTTCAATGCCATTCTTCCACTTATGCAACGTGTAAAGGTTATCCTCTCCCATTACCAGGACAAATTTATGTTGCGGATATTTTTCTGTCAGCCAGGCCATCGTATCAATGGTGTAGGAGGGAACCGGACGACGGAACTCGATATCCGAAGGCTTAAGCGCATCATTATCCCCGATGGCAAGCTCAACAAGGTAGAGCCGATGATGATCGGCAAGAAGGGTCTCTTTCTTTTTAAACGGATTCTGGGGACTCACTACAAACCATACCTGATCGAGGCTCGTGAATTCCTTCATATAACCGGCAATAGCAAGATGACCGGTATGAACCGGGTTAAATGATCCGAAATATAAACCGACAAGAGCCATTGACTGTTGGATTTATCTTTTGAGAAATAATCTCACTATCGACTCTGCCTCTTCCGTGGCATCAACCAGGTGGTCGTTCAGTATAATATAATCAAATTTGTCTGCGAGCTTCATCTCCTCGAGAGCTTTATTGATCCTTACCTGCACCTTTTCATTGTTATCTGTACCCCTTGCCCGGAGCCTCTTCTCCAGTTCTTTCACCGAAGGAGGCATTATGAAAATTGAAACAGCCTGGCCTCCAAAGGTTCTCTTAAGGCTTATACCTCCTTTTACATCGACATCAAAAATTACATTCTTTTTATGCGACCAGATCCGTTCGATCTCGATTTTCAGGGTCCCGTAGAAGCTATCTTTATATACCTCCTCCCATTCAACAAATTCATTGTTCTTAATCCTTTTTTTAAAATCGTCGACTGATATGAAGTAATACTCCTTTCCGTGGGTCTCTTTTCCTCTTGGTTTTCTGGTTGTTGCTGATACTGAAAATTCAAGGTCGAGATCCTTCCCGAGCAGGTGGTTTACAATTGTAGTTTTCCCGGCTCCCGACGGGGCTGAGACTATTACCAGTTTACCTTTCATTCATCCGAAGATTATACGGCTCTACAGTATGTTGTTGGTTTGTTCTTTTATCTTTTCAAGCTCATCCTTCATCATAACCACAAGCTTCTGAATAGAAGCATCATTTGCCTTGGATCCGATTGTGTTTATTTCACGGCCGATCTCCTGAGCGATGAAGCTGATGATCTTGCCGTTCGGGGCCTCAGAGTTGAGAGTTTCAAGAAAATAATCACAATGTTTCCTCAATCTTACTTTTTCTTCATTAATATCATATTTCTCAAGAAAAAATATCAGCTCCTGTTCAAACCTGTTTTTATCTATGTTTTCACTCCCGTTATTTTCAGTCAGTATCGAGATCAGCTTTTCACGTACTTTCGTAATCCTCCCGGGTTCAAATGTTTCAACAGTCACAAGCGAAGCAAGTATCGAGTTGATGCTCTTTTTAAGATCAGCTTCTATCGATTTTCCTTCTTCTATCCTGTAGAGATCGAGCATATTTACAGATTCAAGGAGCTGTTGTTTCACCAGGCTCCATTCCTCTTCAGGCAGTTCGGGTTTCTCCGTCTTCAACGCATCAGGGAGCTTCATTATTGTGGAAAGAATCTGGTTATCAATAACAATATTCAGTTCATCCGCGATCTCCTTCATCTGATTGTAATAGTTTTTTACAATTGCTTTATTAATTACGGGAATGCCTTCATCCTCGATAATATCAAAATAAATGGCAAGGTCAATTTTACCCCTGCCCAGCTTCTGACTTATCAGATTGCGTATCTCCGGTTCTTTTTCCTTATAAAGCCATGAAACCTTGGTATTCAGATCAAGTTGTTTTGAATTGAGTGATTTAATTTCGATAGTGATTTTTTTCTGAGGAGTTTCTGCTATAGCTTTACCATAGCCTGTCATTGATTTTATCATTTGGAAACTGATTTGTTACTTTTTATACCTACAGTTCCCGAAGGTCATGAATACTTAATGTACCTTTGTGTTCAGTGACACCTGGGAACGGAATTCTTCACGAAGTATCACGGGTTATTATGTTTTAGATCTCTGAAAGTTACAAATTCTCATTATATTTAACAACTGCCTTCTTTTTCCACCGGCCTGTTTTATAGTATGAGTAAGACAGGATCAATCCTATCATCCATCCTGCGGGAATTGCCCACCAGATTCCCTGGGCGCCTATCCTTCCTGACAGGAAATATGCCAGCGGGATCCTGATTATCCAGAGCGAGAAAAGGGAAAAGAACATCGGCAGAAGCGTATCACCGGCTCCCCGCATTACTGCATTATATATAAACATAAGTGTGAACAGGATATAAAATATACTTACAATTGTAAGATACTGGTCGCCTATTCTTATTACTTCGGGATCTTTTGTAAACATTCCCATCAGCATATGTCCGGAGAAGACTATAAACAGGGTTGTAACAATTGTTACAATTCCTGACATTTTAACTGTTGCAATAAGTCCGGTCCTTATCCTGCTCGTTTTATTGGCGCCGATATTCTGACCTACAAATGTTGACAGGGCCTGTGAAAATGACATCGCCGGGACTGTCGCGAGCGTATCGAGCCGGCTTGCAACTGAATATCCTGCAATTATATTGGTGCCGAATTTATTAACTATACCCATTAAAGCCAGTGCCCCGATTGCCACGAGGGTTTGCTGGATACCTGTGGGCAGACCTATCCGTATACTTTGCCTGAAAATTTCCCTGTCAAAACGCAGTCCCCTGAAGCCAATCCTTATAAGCTTTATGGGTCTTGTTAAGCCAGATGATTGCAAGTGCAAAGGCAATCCCGTTTGCAATAAGAGTTGCGTAAGCAGCCCCGGCAACTCCCCATTTGAAGACAGCTACAAAAAGCAGGTCGAGTACTATATTGGCCAGTGTTGCAATAATCAGGAAGTAAAGAGGAGTTTTTGAATCCCCAAGGCCTCTCAGTACTGCGCTTGTGCCGTTATACCCGAAAAATATGATTATTCCGGAGAAGTATATCCTGAGGTATTGGGTTGCCTGTGGCATGATCTCATCCGGAAGCGCCAGCAATCTGAGAATTGGTCCGGCAAAGATCAGTCCGGCAACGGAAGCAATAGCTCCTGCAATAGTTGAGTAAATATACATTGTATCGATAGCGCGCCTTACTTTAACAAGGTCGCCGGCTCCGAAATACTGCGAGATCACAATAGTTGTCCCCATAACAATCCCGATTATGAGAGAGACCATAACGAATATCACGGGAAATGAAGCGCCTACAGCAGCCAGAGCTACCTTGCCAACAAAGTTCCCGACGACGATACTGTCGACAACGCTGAACAGCTGTTGAAAGACGTTGCCCAGAAGCATTGGAGCAGCGAACTGGAGTATCAGCTTTCCTTCATTTCCGTTAGTGAGATCGCGCATTTCTTGTTATTAGCCGACCAAAGGAAATCAATTGTCCCGTATTCTCAAAATCCGGAAGGGAAGAGGAGAAGGGGAGAGGGGGAGAGGGGGAGAAGGGGAGAGCCGTCAACCTAAGAGTTATTTTCGTAAGAAGCGATCTGCTATTCTATAATAAAATTTCCCCTCCTTTTGAAGGAGGGGTGGCCCGGCCTATCAGCAACTATTTGAATATAAGTTAATTCCGGGCCGGGGTGGTTGATTCAAGTCTTTCCTATTACCTTTATTTAATTGGATAGATTTGAAACATAGATTAACCACCCCGGCCGGGAAAGCGAATTGTAAACGTCTTAAAGTCAATAGTCCCGGCCACCCCTCCTTGAGAAGGAGGGGAAACGTAATGTATTGTAAATCTGTTACATACAGTTTGATTCATAAACTAACCCCTTTCTTAGGTTGACGGCTATAGGGAGAGGGGGAGAGGGGGGAATTCAAGTTTATTGGCATATGGCATATTTCAAAAGCATATTTTAACGTTATGATAGATTGGTATTTTATGAAATTGGATATCAATTAAAGTGAAAGTATTTTGTAAGATATTCAATTATTTAGTTTTACCTGAAAATACAACCTGCATGAGAGGAAGAAATCTTCTACCTGTTCTTATTATAGTTTTTATCTGGCAGAGCCTTCAGGGTTATTCCCAGGGAATTTATTCCAACATCCCGTCTCAAAAGGAAATTATTGATACTCTTAAAGCAAGAGGAGTCACTCAGGATGCTGACAGAAAAAGACCTGAAATTAGTTTATCACGCGATCAGGCATTAGACTATCTCCGGCAAAACTGCCGGCCCTTTCTGTGGAAGGATACATCCGATCCGTTACGGTCAGCTCTGGAGCAGTTGATTTTTGAGGCATCAAATCCGCCCTCCGATTCGGCGGTTAGTTTTCTGAAGTCATATCCATTCGATGCATTGAGCATTCCCTGGGATAAATTCTACATCTGGGAGCCAATGAGTTTCAAAACTGCAACAAACGCCCCGCTGACATTGCGCCTGGTTAATACAAGGGACACCACCGGATCTGATTCTTCAATGGTTAAACCCCTGACTTATGAAAATGCAAATATCACCGGCATGAAGGATACCACCATAATGGTTATTGTGGATACACTTCCGGCAGTCTCTTCTTCCGACGACAACGTTCCTTTCAGGTATTTCAGGTACCCATATCAGAGCGACTCAATTAAAGCCGCTGTAAATGTAATTTCCGATTATCTGCAGACACGCGATTCAAGTATCCTCAACATAACGGGGTTAAGCGACAAAAAGACTTCTTTCTGGCTTAATTCAAAATCAGATAAGATAATCAGATACTGGTTAAAAAATGATCTTAATGATTCGGTGACTGTCTGGATCGGTGCATCGGACAAGAACACTATCGGTCTTTATCTCGAAAATGGGGTAATCTTCAGAAGGCCGGCAATGCAGGGTAATGTTTCTGATGCAAAAGTAAATGTTGAAAAACTTGACAAATCAAAACTTCAGGATATCCGTAAGATAATTACAAAAACTGAGTATTGGCGATATCGCACAGAATCTGCATTTTCACTGAACCAGGGGATGCTTTCAAACTGGGTAAAAGGAGGGGAGAGCAGTATTTCCACCACCCTCGATGTGACGGCCTTCTTTGATTACAGCAATAAGCCCTTGCTTATTTCGTCGAACCATTTTGCAAGGTTAAAATTTGGCATGCTGGCATCGTACGAAGGACGGGAATGTGAAGATAATGAAGAACCTTGATCTTCTTGAAACCAATTCCAAGTTTAATCATAAGGCTTTCGGGAAATTTGATTTCAGTGCTATCATGCTCTTCAAGACCCAGATTGCAAAAGGGAAGTTACAAGTATAAACTTAATGGAGTTGACAGGGATTGCCATCCTGTTTCAAAATTCATGAATCCTGCAACCCTTACCATTGGATTCGGACTTGACTATAAACCTAACAAGCTGACTTCAATAAACTTCTCACCATTATCATATAAGGCAACTTTTGTCCCGGATACTTCATCGATTGACCAGACAAAATATGGTAGTTGCCAAAGACAGGCGGTCAAAGCATGAACCCGGAGCAAGTATTCTGATTTCCAATGAATTCAAAGCCGCTAAAAAGTGTTACTGTTACCAACAGATTACAGCTCTTTACAAATTACATCAATAATCCCCTGAATATCGATGTCGACTGGGAAATGATACTTGTTGCCAACCTGAACTGGTTTACCGACGTCAGGCTGAATACCCATCTTATTTTTGATGATGATACAAAAACGCCGGTCTTTGACAGGGATGATAACCCGGTTATGGGGACTGACGGTCAGAAAAAGACAGCGAGGATACAGTTCAAGGAGTTGCTTGGCTTTTCGTTTGTATTCAGGTTTTAAAAACTAACACAGAGGTCCACAGAGGATTCAGAGAGTTCCACAGAGTCTGGCTTTGGCCCTCAAATACAGTGCCTTATATCGCTCCGGGACCGAAGCGGCTTCGCTGTTCAGACTTTCCAAATAGTGGACAAGTATTTTAAAATCGCTCAGTGGACCTCTGTGTCTTCTCTGTGGACCTCTGTGTAAGTTCTTAATAAAGCTATTCCTGAAGGTTTTTCTGGAAGATCCTGAACCTCTTGACGACTTTGCCATCAAGCCTTTCGCATTCTGCCCTCATTCTTGTGTTGTTTTCGAGGATCAGGTGGCTGTCAATGACCTCCATCTTATTCTTTTTGAATGAATTGAACATTGCAATTCCCATAAGTATATCTATTCCCTGACCCCTGTAAGCTTTTTTCACCCCTCCGAGCATAAGCATCATCTTTCTCGATTTTTTCATTTCCCTCAGGATCCTGAAAATACCAAATGGCAGAAATTTGCCTTTTGCTGCAATTATTCCCTTTGTCAGATCGGGCAGGCCAATCACAAAACCGATAAGTTCGTCGCGGTTCTTTACAAGTTTGATGTATTTAGGGTCAATGATGGGAAGATAACGGTTTGCAAATTCCTGCTTTTCCTTGTCATTCAGCGGAACAAAACCATAGATCTCGCTGAATGTCTCATTCATGAGTTCAAGGACAGGAATTATAAATGGTTTGATCTCCTTTTTTGAGTTGAATTCGACAACATTGAAATCACCGTTCCTTGAAGTTCTTTCAAAGGCTTTCAGGTATAGCGGAGGCAGCTGATCCGGCATCGTGATATTATAGTTTACAAGATCCACCTCTTTTGAATACCCTTCCATTTCTACCAGTTTTGGGAGATATGGAAAGTTAGTTGCTGCCGTAAAAAGTTGCGGATATTCGAATCCTTCAATCTGAAAACCCTGAGGATCTTTATCTGAAAATCCCAGCGGACCTACAATCTTGATCATGCCTTTCCGACGGACCCATTCTTCAACCTTTAAAAGTGAATGCACAACTTCCTGATCTTCAATACATTCCATAAAACAGAAGCGTCCATGCTTTTCATTCTGAATTGCATTATACCTGTTATTGATAAGGCCCATAATCCTTCCCACAGGCTCGTTGTCCCTGAAGGCAATGTAAAGAATGGCATCGGCATACTGATAAGATCTGTTTTTCTTTTTGTTGAACAGCTGCCATTCATCCATATAGATAGGAGGCAGCCAGTCAGGCTGGTCTTTGTGGATCTTTGAAGGCAGATAAATGAACTGACGTAGCTCTTTCTTTGTCTGCACCTCCTTTATTAATATTTTCCCCATCAGCTGGTTTTTCATTTATCAGGTTCCGGTTAATGAACAGACAAAAATATTAAAATGAACGGGATTGACTAATAATTAACTAAAAGATTATTAGATCAAAGATTACGAAAATTGCAAAAAGAATGCTGGCAATACCGTTGGTTGTCCCGAATGCAAGGTTGACCCTGGTCAGGTCGTCAGCCTTCACGATAGCATGCTGGTATATGAGGAGTAATGTGAAAATGGCAGCTCCGGTCCAGTACAATATCCCTCCATTACCCAGAAATCCGGCTGTCAGAACAAGAATGAATGTAAGGAGATGCAGCAGTCCTGAGATTAAAAGCGCCCTTTTCCTTCCGGTAACCGAAGGCAGGGAATGAAGTTTGTTCTCCCTGTCAAACTCGTCATCCTGGAGTGCATAAATAATATCGAAGCCACTCGACCAGGTAAGCACAATAAATGAATAAATAACCGGGATCAATTTAAAAGTACCGGTAACGGAGATATATGCACCAATGGGCGCCAGGCTAAACCCAGTCCCAGAATGAAATGGCAGAGCCAGGTTATTCTTTTTGTCAGGCTATACCCGAGAACAATCAGAAGGGCTACAGGAGAAAGGATCAGCGTAAGCCGGTTTATGAATCCTGCAGCTACGATAAATAACAGTGCGTTAATAATTACAAAGAGAGCCGCCGGTCCCGGTGCGATTTTACCGGCCGGTATCTCCCTCATGCTGGTTCTGGGATTGAGTGCATCAAACTTTCTGTCTGCCAGCCTGTTAAATCCCATGGCAGCATTCCGTGCAAACACCATGCAGAGAATTATTAACAGGAACAACCGGATACTGAAATCATACCGGTCTTCCGAGACCGCCAATGCAAAACCTATCATGGCAAAAGGCATCGCAAACACCGTATGACTGAATCTTACCAGTGAAAAATAATTAACTATTGTCTTAGCCAGATTACTCATTTTGGAGGAGTAATTAAACAGTCAATAGAATGGAAACACCAGGCGCTGTCACCTGATCCTGGCATCAAGTTCTTTTTCAAACGTTCTTATCAGGTTATTCATGACTTTTTCTATCGCCTTGTCGGTCATAGTTCTGAGATCATCCCTGAGCAAAAAGTTTACTGCGTATGACTTCTTGTTTTTTCCAAGGCTTTCACTTTCATAAACATCGAACAGACCTACGTCCTGCAGGATATTCTTTTCAGTTTTGAAAGAGATCTCTTTGATCTGACTGAATTTAACACCTTTGTCAACCAGCAATGCAAGGTCGCGTCTGACGGATGGATATTTTGGCAACTCCCGGAAGGATATAGTGTTGTTCCTGATCATTTTCAGAATTAATTCCCATTCAAGATGACTGTAAAAGACATCCTGTCCGATGTCAAATTTTGTAAGATAACTTTTTGATATCCGGCCTGTTTCTGCAACAAGCTGTTTGTTGAATGAGTAGGTTATTGACTCCGCAAAATAGTTTCTGCTGCTTTCTCCCTGAGACAGTGTGTCAGCTTTTATTCCGACTCTTGAAAGGACCATTTCCGTAGCCGCCTTGATATGAAAGAAATCAGTCGGATTTGTCTTGTGGTTCCAGCTCTCTTTTCCTGTTTTGCCCGATATGAAAAGATCAAGAGCGCCTTTCTCAAGAAAATCATCAACTACGGGAAGCAGCCGGTCGTTATTCCTTCGAAAGTAACAATTCCCGAATTCATAGAATTTCAGGTCGGTATTCTGACGGTTTATATTCCAGAGCACCGAATTCAAACCTCCGAACAGCAGCGACATTCGCATCGAATTCAGGTCTGAGCTTAAGGGATTGGCCAGTTTTACAAGCTGGTCAGTGTTGAAGTCGCTTTGTTCATACCAGGCTGAAGGAGTAAGAGAGTTGCACATTATCTCCGCGAAACCGTTGGCAGTAAGAAGGTCGGAAACAGTATTGATAACATTTTCCTTATCGGGTTTATCGAAATAGGTCAGAGTGGAGTTTACATGACTGTCGATCTCCACATTATTGTACCCGTAGATCCTGAGGATCTCCTCAATCACATCAGCTTCAAGCCTGACATCAACACGGTAGGCTGGTATTTCAAGTAATAGTTTGCTGTCATCTTCAATCAGTATTACAATATCGAGCAGCGCCAGTATTTTCTTTATCAGGTCTTTACGTATGCGTTTTCCTATCAGTCTTGTGATGTTTTTAAAGCTGATCCCGACCTTCGCATTTTCGATCTTATCAGGATAAACATCAACTATATCTGAAGAAATACTTCCTCCGGCGAGCTCCTTCATCAGCATTGCCGCCCTTTTCAATGCCCACACGGTAATGTTGGGATCTGTCCCCCTCTCGAACCTGAATGAGGCATCAGTCTGCAGGCCGTGTCTTTTTGAAGTTTTGCGTATAGCCACCGGATTAAAGTAAGCGCTCTCCAGGAAAACATTTTTTGTCGAGGCAGTGACGCCCGATTTAATCCCGCCGAATACACCCGCGATACACATACCCTCTTCGCTGTTGCAGATCATAAGGTCACGGGATGAAAGTTCCCGTTCGGTTTCATCGAGAGTTATGAATTTTGTCTTTCCGGGCAGATTTTTTATTATGACTTTTTTACCTGTGACAGCATCGGCATCAAAGGCGTGAAGTGGCTGTCCAATCTCATGCTGCACAAAATTGGTTATGTCGACTATATTGTTTATCGGATTGAGACCAATTGAAAGTAACCTTGTTTTAAGCCATTCAGGCGAATCAGTGATATGGACGTTGCTTATTGTGATCCCTGAATACCGCCGGCAATCGACCTTGTTTTCAATTATCACTTCAAACCTGTTATTGTTATTGTCAGGTTTAAAGCCTTCCACTGAAGGTAAAACAGCATTATGTATCTTTTCAGTGTTCATGCTAAGGTATGCTGCAAGATCGCGTGCTGCCCCGAAATGGCAACCGCTGTCGATCCTGTTCGGCGTCAGTCCGATTTCAAAAACTGTATCGGTTGTAACCTTAAAATATTGACTTGCGGGAGTGCCCGGCACGGCGGCAGGGTCAAGGATCATGATGCCTTCATGGTTTGTTCCCATCCCCAGTTCATCTTCGGCGCAGATCATCCCTTCGGATATTTCACCCCTTATCTTCGATCTTTTTATCTCGAAGCTCTGATCTCCTTTGGTGACAACTGTACCCGGGGTGGCAACCGGAACCTTTTGTCCTGCAGCAACATTGGGTGCACCGCAAACGATATGGAGCGGCTCCGGTGCGCCGATATTTACGGTTGTTACCCAAAGCTTATCGGCATCAGGGTGTTTTTTGCACGTCAGGACTTCCCCGATGACCACTCCTTTCAATCCCCCTTTGATCGATTCCCACTCTTCCATTCCTTCCACCTCGAGACCGATATCTGTCAGTATTTCAGACAATTTGTGAGGATCCAGGTCTATCTTAAGGTACTCTTTAATCCAGTTGTAAGAGATTTTCATGGTTTATTAAATATAATAACAGAAGAAAAATAAGAACTTACACAGAGTTCCACAGAGGTACCACAGAGCTTCCACAGAGTCTATCCCCGAACTCTCTTCGTCAGGGAAGGTGTAATTTAATTTCCGGATTTACTCTGTGTACCTCTGTGTCTTCTCTGTGGACCTCTGTGTAAGTTCTTTATAATATCAAGACTGCAAAAGTAAACAATTTGGGAAAAGTTAACCTCACCTTGCAGGTAATCTTTGTACCTGATGGTGATTAGTTCTGAAAACTTCAAAGTTGATCATACAGGTATTTATCTATCTTTGCATATCAAACTTCTGATCCTATGATCCTGGAACAAAACGACAGACTTATCTTAATTACGAACGATGACGGCTTGTACGCCGCCGGGTTGAAGACACTTCTGGAGGTAATGGATGAATTTGGAAAGGTTGTTCTTGTTTCAACCATCGAAAGTATGTCGGGAATGTCACAGGCGCTCACAGTTAAAACACCGCTCAGGGTCAAGCTGCTTGAGGAAACCGACAGGCGCAGGATCTATAATTGCAGCGGAACACCGACGGATAGCATTAAGCTTGCTGTTAATCAGTTGCTTGAACGACGACCCGACTGGGTCGTTTCAGGCATAAACCATGGATCGAATGCCTCCGTGAGTGTTCTTTATTCAGGTACCATGGCGGCAGCAATTGAGGGATGTCTTTATGGAATAAACTCAGTTGGTTTTTCCCTTAACGATCTTTCGCGCACCCCCGATTTTTCAGTTTGTAAGAAGTATATCAGGATCGTGATGGAGACACTCACCTCGGAGTCTCTTCCTCCGGGAGTTTGTCTGAATGTCAACGTACCGGCAATTCCTGAAGATGAGATAAAAGGGATAAAGATCTGCCGCCAGGCAAGAGGTAACTGGAAAGAGGAATTTGAAAAGAGAAAGGATCCCATGGGAAGAACATATTACTGGCTTACAGGATTATTTCAGAACCATGAACCGGAAGCCGGTGATACTGATGAATGGGCCCTCAAAAACGGGTATGTTTCTGTTGTGCCGGTTTCGGTTGATATGACTGCGCACTGGTATCTTGGTAATTTAAAGGACCGGTTCGGCTTATGATCATTAACGGGAAATATGATAAGATGGCTGTCGGCGTAGGTGCCGGCTTCCTTCTGCCCGTAATAGTAAGCTTGTTTTTTTATCTGTTTTCCTCAGGTAACAGAAGCCTGGTTGAGTATTTCAGCAGGATAGTCCATGCAGATATCCTTACACATGTTATCTCACTTTGTGTTTTCTCAAATATTTTACTTTTCCTGACCTTTAATCGGCTGGATATGCTTCGTGCCACACGCGGAGTCCTGGCCATCACAATTGTCTGGGCTGTGATTGTCTTTGGAATAAAATTTCTGGTATGAGATATTTTATTATTGCGGGAGAACAGTCAGGCGATCTTCATGGATCAAATCTTATATCAGAACTTAAAAAATCAGATCCCGGTGCCGAGATCAGATGCTGGGGCGGCGATTTAATGGAATCGGCGGGAGCAACGCTCCTGATGCATTACCGCAATACGGCATTCATGGGATTTGTGACAATCGTAAAGAATCTTGGAGCCATAACAAGAAACCTGAATCTATGTAAATCGCAAATCAGAGAATTTAACCCCGGGGTGATCATCCTTATCGACTATCCCGGGTTTAATCTGCGGATTGCTGAATTTGCAAAGGGATCTGACTTCAGGGTATTCTATTACATATCTCCGAAATTCTGGGCATGGAATGAGAAAAGAGTAGAGAAAGTTAAAAGGTTTGTCGACAGGATGTATATCATTTTCCCGTTCGAAGTCGGATTTTATAAGAAACACAATGTTGCTGTTGAATACCGGGGTAACCCTCTGCTTGATGAAACTGAAAAGAAAATCCGGTCTTTCCCCGGAACTGACGAAATAAGGAAATCGATGGGGCTTGATCAGAAGCCCGTAATCGCCCTGCTTGCAGGTAGCAGGAAGAATGAGGTAGCACAGGTCCTCCCAAGGATGGTAAAGATGGTAAAATATTTTCCTGAGTACCAGTTTGTCCTTGCAGGTGTGAAGAACCTGCCTGATGAACTGTATCAAAATATTATAAAGGAGCTGCCCGTTAAGCTTTTACGCGACAAAACCTATGAGGCGCTGTACATTTCTGAAGCCGCGCTTGTCACCTCGGGTACCGCCACACTTGAAACCGCATTGTTCAATGTGCCGCAGGTGGTATGCTTCAGAGGCGATTTCCTTTCAATCGTAATAGCCTGGATAGTCATAAAAGTAAAATATATTTCCCTCGTGAACCTGATATTGGGATATGAAGCCGTCAGGGAGCTGATCCAATTTGATCTTACCGAAAAGAAACTTCTGAAAGAACTGAAGGCAATACTTCCGGGTGGTTCAAAAAGAGGGGAGATGATGGAAGATTACAAAAAAGTAAGGAGCATTCTGGGTCCGGCCGGAGCGTCAGAACGGATTGCAAGAGATATGGTGGAGGAACTGGGAAGAGTGAGTGGGAGAGGCAGGGAGAGGGAGCAGGGAGCAGGGAGCGGGGAACGTAGAGCGGAGAGAGCGTAGAGCGTAGAGCGAGGAGCATGGAATATCAACACTCCCCTCTTCCCTCACAGGCCCGGTTTCTCTCCCTGAGGGGATGGGCTCTGTGGAACTCTGTGATGCCCACTGTGGACCTCTGTGTAAGTTCTTAGATTCTTTATTGCAGCAAGTTATTTGGATAAAATACGATTTCATTGAGACTTATACTCTTAAAAATATTATTGTTATTGATGCCTGTTGCTTCCTTCAGCCAGGTAAGGATCCGGCTGTTCGCGAACAAGCAATCAGGATCAGCTTTGTTTACTGTCACTGAAGGAAGGTATGAGCTGGATCTCCATGATGGGAATCCAATTACACTTTCAAAGGACGACCCTGTGATATTTGCTTTTTACGAGGGTAAAGTGGCAGTTAAAACAAAAAATCTCCGGAGTTTTTCATGTGATTCATTGCTTGTCAGGGGAATAACCGGTAAGGACGGATTTTCGCTCAAGATAAACGGAACCCCGTCTGCAAGGCAGATTTATAGCGGTGATCTTCAATGCCTTCCGGATATGGGGAAGCTAATTTTAATAAACATCTGTGATATTGAACAGTACGTTGCAGGCGTCGTAAAAGCCGAGAGTGGCCCGGGATGGAATATCGAATATTTCAAATCACAGGCTCTTCTTGTCAGGAGTTACATATATAAGTACTTCAACAGGCACACACTCGACAGGTACAATCTTTGTGACAACACCCATTGCCAGGCATTTTACGGTATCACCACCGACAGTGTCATTATAAAGGCTGCCCTCGCCACTAAAGGATTGGTTGTCCTTGATCACGACAGTGTTCTTATTACCTCGGCGTTCCATTCAAACTGCGGAGGGGAGACTTCAGTCTCGGAAGATGTATGGCTCGCGGGATATCCATATCTGAAGAAGGTGATTGACCCTTATTGCACTTCCTCAAGGAATGCAAAGTGGAGTAAGTCAATGACCCTGGAGAAGTGGAGGGATTACATTAATGGATGCGGTTACCCATCAACAGGCAGCGATCTGTCAGTTTATAACTTCTCTCAGATTACCAGGTTGCCTGACTACAGGATTGGTTCATTTTCATTGCCATTTACAAGGATAAGAAATGATTTGAGTCTTCGTTCCGCTTTCTTTTCGGTTCTGGTAAACGGCGATTCGGTTACGCTGAAGGGCCGGGGTTTCGGACATGGTGTGGGACTGTGCCAGGAGGGGGCGATGGAAATGGCGGCGAGAGGATTTAACTTCAGGCAGATTATAGATTTTTATTTTTCGGAGGTTATTATTACTGATGTGAAAAATGTCAAAAAAGAAATAAACAATTTTTAACGAAACATTCTTTTAAACAGGTGTTTGAGTATTTTTGAATGATTTTACCCCTGAATAGGTTGTCTAAAAAGTCCTTAGGTACCTTCGTGAAAACCTTTGAGTCCTTTGTGGTAAAATATAAATCCATACCACGAAGGATCACAAAGGTTAACACAAAGGTTCACAAAGTGTACCTTCGTGAAAACCTTCGTGAAAACCTTTGAGTCCTTTGTGGTAAAATATAAATCCATACCACAATGGATCACAAAGGTTAACACAAAGGTTCACAAAGAGTAAAAACTTTAAAGGTAATTTTTCAGACAGCCTCCGGGGATAAAAAGGGTGGTCATAAGACAGAACTTTAGAATGCTTTCTATATTTAAAAAAGAGATAACCGGATTTTTCAGCAGCCTGACAGGTTACATTGTAATAATTGTCTTCCTGCTGGTTAACTCTCTTTTTATGTGGGTTTTTCCCGGCGAATGGAATGTCCTCGACAGCGGTTATGCCGGACTCGATACCCTCTTTTTTCTTTCCCCGTGGGTATTCCTTTTCCTTGTCCCTGCCGTAACCATGCGAATGATAGCCGAAGAGAAACGGCTTGGCACTATCGAGCTTATCTATTCAAAACCTGTGACCGAACGGGAAATTGTCTATGGAAAGTTTTTATCATCTGTAGCGCTTGTCCTTCTGGCGCTTATCCCGGTGATGATCTCCTATGTTTCTATTCATATTCTTGGCGAAACTCCGGGTAATCTTGATAAGGGAGCTACATGGGGAGCTTTTACCGGCCTCTTCTTTTTAGCCGCCGTGTATGCTTCGGCTGGCATTTTTGCTTCATCTCTTACCGAAAATCAGGTCATTGCATTTATTATTGCTGTTCTGATTTCATTTATCCTTTTCGCGGGATTTGACTCCTTTGCTTATCTTCCCGGACTGAAGAAAATAGACGAGTTTGTAATCCGTCTGGGAATAAACGAACATTACAAATCGATGAGCAGGGGTGTTATCGACCTCAGAGATGTTATTTATTTCACAGCAGTCGTGGTGATTTTCAATGAAGCGACCAGGCTGGTCCTGGTGTCGCGTAAATGGAAAAAAAGCTGACAGATGCCCGGTAATAAAAATAAAAAAAGCATTAAAACTACCGGCTGGCTCCAATTCGCCTCGGTTGTCGCTTTTGTATTATTTGTTTCGGTCCTTGGATCTTTTCTGAGAGTCAGGGTCGACCTTACAGAAGATAAAAGATACACTCTGTCGGAACCAACAAGGAAAGTACTTTCAGGTATAAAAAATGACATATTCGTTCAGGTATATCTCGACGGGGAGATGCCAATCCCGTTCAAACGGCTGAAACGTACTGTAAGGGAGATGCTTGATGAGTTCAGGATCGCTTCAGGAAGGAAGATCGACTATGATTTTATAAATCCCTCGGAGGGGAATGATGCTGAACAACGCAATGCAAGATATCAGTCTCTGGCCGGCAAGGGACTCAATCCCATCGATCTCCGGGCAGGTGATGCTGAAGGCGGGTCAAGTCAGAAAATTATATTTCCCGGTATGATCGTAAACTATAACGGTATAGAAGTTCCTGTAAACTTTCTTAAGAACAATCAATCGGTTTCTGCTGAAGAAAATCTGCTGCATTCTGAGGAAGGACTTGAATATGAGATGATCCAGACAATTGCAACTTTAAGCTCCGATACAATTTATAAAGTCGCATTTCTTGAAGGACAGAATGAAATTCCTGAAGTTGAAGTTGCTGATATCACCTTTAATCTGGCAAAATTCTTTACAGTTGACAGGGGTACAATTGCCGGAAAACCCGGCATTCTTGATGACTATGCTGCAGTTGTGGTCGCCGGACCTGAAAAGGAGTTCACTGAAATCGACAAATTTGTTCTGGACCAGTACATAATGAATGGCGGCAAAGTTGTATGGCTGATTGATGAGGTGGATGTCAACGCTGACAGTCTTGTTTACGGCGAGACGGCAGCGCTTTACCGGCCGCTTAATATCGAGGACCAGCTGTTCAGATACGGGGCAAGGATCAATCCCGTTGTGGTACAGGATCTTGAATGCGTAATGATAAGGCTTACTCTTATGAGTGGCGGAACGCGCCAGCAGGTAGTTCCTGCTCCCTGGTTCTATTATCCTAAACTGGCGCCCGCCCCGGGTCATCCTGTAACACGTAACCTGAATAAAGTCAGAGGTGAATTCATAAATTATATTGACACTGTGGGGCTCGACAGGAGCATAAAAAAGAAGGTGCTTCTCTCAACCTCCGCCTATTCCCGGATTTTGTCCCCGCCATTTATGATCAGCCTGAAAGAGGCAGAATTATCACCCGCTGAGAGCGAATTCAATAAGTCAAATCTTCCCGTTGCCGTTCTGCTCGAAGGAAAATTTCAGTCTGCTTTCAGGAACAGAATGATAACGGAAATTACGGATAAAGGATTCCTGCCAAAGAATGAAAGCAGTGAAACAAAAATGATTGTCATTGCCGATGGTGATATAATCAGGAATGAAGTGCGCAGAACCGGCACTGTCGAAACTCCGCTTACCCTCGGACAGGATATTTATACAGGAGAGATGTATGGTAACAGGGATTTCATTGTCAATTGC
Source organism: uncultured Bacteroidales bacterium (assembly GCA_963806555.1). Lineage (GTDB taxonomy): Bacteria > Bacteroidota > Bacteroidia > Bacteroidales > VadinHA17 > LD21. The sequence goes on from CAWDYR010000025.1 coordinate 27,245, forward strand.
CTGAATTACCTTGTGGATGATAACGGAATAATGGAACTAAGGTCAAGAGAATTGAAACTCAGGCTGCTAGACACTTCCAGGATTAAAAATGAACGTTTTATGTGGCAGATAATAAATATTGTCTGTCCGGTAATTTTAGTCGTGCTTGCAGGGATAATCTATGAGTTTTTCAGGAAAAGGAAGTATACAAAGGTTTAGCATGACAAAAAGAGCTATCGGAGGTTTAGTTTTTTTCATTGCTGTATTATTTCTGATGTTTTACCTGCTTAAAACGCGATCTCCATTCGGGGGAAGCAACAGTTCCTTTTCTGTTGATCCTGCAAGGGAGATCACCAGGATTGAGTTTACTGCTGATACCCAAAAGCTCTTCCTCGAAAAAAAGGATGAAATCTGGCTTGTCAATGGCAGGCATGAAACAAGGAAAAGCAGTATTTTTTTCATTCTTAAAATACTCTGCTGGTTTGGAAATCAAATCCCCGGTTACTCCGGATTTGTTTAATAATGAAATTGTTAATAAAAATATTGTACCCGTAAAAGTCAGGGTTTTTCAGGGCAGGAAACTCTTAAAGTCATTTCTTGTCTATAAAACAAATTCGAATTTGTACGGTAACATTATGAAGCTGAAGGAGGGTTCAAAGCCATTCATAGTTTATGTTCCCGGAAATGAAGTAGAAATTGGCCCGGCGTTTAACCTGAATGAGCTTTTCTGGAAGCCCTTTACCCTTTTCGAACTTCTTCCTTCCGAAATTTCATCTGTAACAGTTGAGAACTTACGGGAGCCCGTCTCATCATTTGAAATAAGGAGCGTGGGAAAAAAGTTCCACCTGTCCGATCTGAAAAACGATCTGACAGGCTGGGATACCTCAAGGGTTGTGAGGTTTATCTCTTATTTTACGCATATTCAATTCGAATCGTGGGCTCTCGATATCCCACAGGAAGATAAGGAGGCCATAAAATCGACGCCGCCTGTTTACAGGATAACTGTTGACGGGACAAACGGAGATACAACAACTTTGAGCTTATGGGAGAGGGAGGTTGAACAGGGTGGTGTAATGCAGCCCGACAGTGACAGGTTATGGGCAAAAAAAGGGGATGAGAATGAATTGTTTGTGCTAAGATATGTTGATATTGATCCGGTACTTAAAAAGAGGTCTTATTTCTTCCCTGAATAATATTTTGTTTGAGTTTAACAGTTTTTTTTGTAATATTGATATCTCGGAATTGAGTATAAAAAATGCTTCAATTCATTTACTTGCAGCTAATTGAGTAAACCTTGAAATCCATAAATAACCTTAAACTCCATATAAAATGAAATTTGTTGTATCCAGCACAGAGCTTCTTGGTCATCTGCAGGCAATTAGCAGGGTAATCAGCTCGAAAAACACACTCCCGATCCTTGATAATTTCCTTTTTAACCTGGCAGGAAACGACCTTGAAATAACGGCATCCGACCTTGAATCAACCCTTATTACACGGATGAAGCTTGAAAACGCAAGTGATGACGGGACTGTCGCGCTGCCTGCACGGATCCTGCTTGATACGCTAAAGGAGTTCCCGGTTCAGCCGCTTGCTTTCGATATAAATCCCGATACTCTGGCTGTTGTGATCACTTCGGAAAACGGAAAATTCAATGTCGTAGGCCAGAACGGAATTGACTTCCCGGCATTGCCAGCAATAAAGAAGGATAAGAAGTTCTCATTCCCGATAAATGCCGACGTGTTGCTTGCCGGTATCAGCAGGACACTTTTTGCCACTGCCGATGATGAGTTGAGACCTGTAATGGGCGGCATCTTCATCGAGGCGTCAACCGACAGGATAACATTCGTTGCCTCCGATGCCCACAAGCTTGTAAGATATCAGAGAACTGATGCCCATGCTGACGACAATGCTTCTTTCATACTTCCAAAAAAACCTGCCTCGCTTCTGAGAAATATTCTTCCCAGGGAAGAAGGACAGGTCATGGTTGAATTCGATGACAAAAACGCATTTTTCAATCTCAATGATTACAAGGTGGTTTGCCGTCTTGTTGAAGGAAACTATCCTAATTATAATTCTGTTATTCCAAAGAATAATCCACGCAAGGTTTCGATCGACAGGGTCGAATTTTATAATACTCTACGCCGGGTTTCGGTCTTCTCCAACCAGGCCAGCAATCTTGTCAAGCTGCAGCTTAAAGGAAATCAGGTAACGGTCTCTGCACAGGATATCGACTTTTCAATTTCTGCATACGAGAAGATCAAGTGCCTGTATGAAGGTGATGATATGGAAATCGGATTTAAATCGGTATTCCTTCTTGAGATCCTTGCTAACATATCATCACAGGATGTGATGATCGAGCTTGCAGACCCTACCAGGGCGGGATTGTTTCTTCCGGCGGAATCTGAAAATGAAGCTGAAGACCTTCTGATGCTTCTTATGCCAATGATGATAAACGCCTGATAATTGGAACTTAACCTCCGACGCCCCATAGCTTTCATTGATCTCGAAACAACAGGACTGAATGTTTCGACCGACCGTATTGTAGAGCTTTCGGTGCTTAAAATCAATCCCGAAGGGAAAGAGGATTGGATGAGCACAAGGATAAACCCTGAAATGCCGATCCCTCCAAAAGCAACAGCAATTCATGGAATTTCTGATTCTGATGTTGCCGGTGCGCCTGCCTTTAAGGAGATCGCCAAAAACCTTACCATGTTTCTCGAGGGTTGCGACCTTGCCGGTTATAATGCCATCAAATTTGATCTGCCTGTCCTGGCAGAGGAATTTCTGAGGGCAGAAATCGATTTCAACTTCAGAAAGAGGAAATATGTGGACGTTCAGGTGATCTACCATAAGAAAGAGCAGAGGACACTTTCGGCTGCTTATCAGTTCTATTGCAGGAAGGAACTTACTGACGCGCATAGCTCAATGGCTGACACAGCTGCAACGTTCGAGGTTTTGAAAGCCCAGCTTGACAGGTACAGCGATCTCAAGAATGATGTTGAGAAGCTTGCCGAATTCAGCTCCTTCAATAATATTGTTGACTTTGCAGGAAGGATAATACTTAATGATAAAGGGGTCGAGATCTTTAATTTCGGCAAGCATAAGGGAAAACCGGTTGAAGCCGTTTTTAAGGAGGAACCTTCATATTATTCCTGGATGATGAATGGCGATTTTCCTCTTTATACAAAGAAGGTTCTTACTGAGATAAAGTTAAGGGCATTCGGGAAAGGGTAATCCGATGAAGATCATCTGTATAGGATTGAATTACAGGAAGCATGCGCTTGAGATGGGTTGGAAGCTGCCTGAAGAGCCTGTTGTATTTCTTAAGCCTGATTCCGCATTGCTTAAAAACAATAAACCATTTTTTCTGCCTGACTTTTCATCCGTGATACATTATGAAGTTGAGGTGGTGGTAAAGATCTCCCGCCTGGGCAAAGGTATAGCCAGGGAATTTGCACCCCGATACTATGATGAAGTGACAGCCGGTATTGACATAACAGCACGTGACCTTCAATCAAGGCTTGCCAGAGAGGGACACCCCTGGGAGCTGTCAAAAGGTTTCGACGGAGCAGCGCCAATCGGAAAATTTGTATCTGTAGATTCAATTGGAGATCCTGAAAATCTCGATTTCAGGCTCGAGATAAATGGTAAAGTTGTTCAGAAGAGCAATACGTCCGATATGATCTTCGGCATCAATGAGATCATATCCTATGTTTCCCGTTTCTTCACCCTGAAAACAGGCGACCTTATTTTTACAGGAACTCCTTCGGGTGTAGGTCCCCTGAAAAGGAATGACAATCTTGTGGCTTACCTGGGTGATAAGCAGGTGCTTGATTTTGTGATCAAGTGATATCAATCATATTATCAACGAGTTGCATATGTTGATGAAATACGTATTAAAAGGGCGCTTATATAGATTATATTACGTTCTTATTTCATATAAACATGCAGATCTCCTTCGTGCCCCTATGTGCAAGGACCTTTGTGTACTTAGTGGTAAAAAAATAAATCCATTAACCCTGCCTACCGGCAGGCAGGCACAAAGGATCACAAAGTTCAGCACTAGAGGTACACAAAGGGCTACCGAATAACTCTTTTTGTATAGGCTTGATATTCAGAGAGATATTAATCTTAAAGTTCCTTGAATTTAATATGTCTTTTAATACGTATTTCTTTTTTATTTAATATGTCTTTTAATACATATTTCTTTTTTGAAAATACGTCTTATAATACGTTTTTCTTTTCTTTGCATGAGTTGAATGGTTTTGAAAATTAATTTCTTTTAACATAAATCCTCTTCAATCATCCAACAATTTTACTATATTAACAAGTTAATTCAGACCAACCAACAACCTAAATAATCCTACCTATGAAAGAGAAAAACAGGGTAACAAGAAGAAGCTTCATTCAGAAGTCAGCCGGGGCAGCCGCACTTCTTTCGATGCCGACAATCGTTCCGGCAAGTGCATTTGGTGCTAACGATAAAGTAAGAATCGCCGTACTTGGCGTTAACGGACGGGGAACCTCCCATATTGAGGGATTCATGGACCTGCCCGATGTGGAAGTTGCATGTCTCTGCGACCCCGACCTGGTAGTGCTTGCCAAACGTGCACAGGAGTTCGAAAAGAAATACAGCAAAAAGGTAATTCAGCAGCAGGACCTGAGAAAAGTATTTGAAGATAAATCGATAGATGCCGTAAGTATTGCAACTCCTAACCACTGGCATGCACTTGCAACCATCTGGGCCTGCCAGGCAGGCAAGGATGTTTATGTCGAAAAACCGGGCTCGCATAATATGGTTGAAGGCAGGAAGATGATTGAGGCAGCTGCAAAATACGACCGCATCGTCCAGCACGGGGTCCAGCTCAGGAGCTCCGTTGCAGTACAGGAAGCAATTAAACATCTGCGTGACGGCCTCATCGGAAATGTTTATATGGCAAGGGGACTTGTATTCAGATGGCGCGACGATATCGGCGACAAAGGGACTGAGCCTGTTCCTGAAGGGCTTGATTATGACCTCTGGACCGGCCCGGCAGCGAAACAGCCTTTCTCCCGCAACATTGTACACTATAACTGGCACTGGACCTGGAATTACGGATGCGGCGACGTTGGCAACCAGGGAGTCCATGAAACCGACCTGTGTATGTGGGGTCTGAATGTCGGTCTTCCCGAGCAGATAACTGCTGCCGGAGGAAAATTCCTTTTCAACGATGCCAAGATCACACCGGAAGTTCTCTGTTCTACATATTATTATCCCAAAGAGAAAAAGATAATTGAGTTTGAGGTGCGCCCGTGGATCACTAACGAAGAAAATGGAGTGGGAGTGGGGAATATCTTCTACGGAAGTGAAGGTTATCTTGTTGTAAACGGATACGATACATACGAATCATTCCTTGGGAAAGATAAAAAGCCAGGTCCGAAACGCAAGGAGGGTGGCGACCATTTCCTGAATTTCATAAAGGCGGTCCGCGCTCATGATAAATCAATACTTAATGCTCCGGTCGAAACTGCCCATCTCTCTTCAGGGCTTGCTCATCTGGGAAATATTGCCTATCGCACAGGACGTACCCTGAATTTTGATCCGGTAAAAGAGAAATTTATAAACGACGACGAAGCAAATGCATTGCTGACTCGTCCACCGAGGCCACCATATGTGGTTCCTGATAAAGTTTAAATTCTTATCTGCGTTAATCTGCGAAATCAGCGGGAAATAAAAAGATATTTTCCCGCAGATCACGCAGATTTTCGCAGATTGTTTATTCACTAGTTAAACCAGTAGGACAGCTTAATTACCAGTCCGCGGTTTTTGATGTTGTAGTTGGGGTAGAATGAGTTTTCTGTATATACAATAAACAGATCTGATACCGGAGCAAATCTCCATTGGAACCGGAGGTTCACATTCAGGTTGTCAATCTGGTTGTTGTATTGTATAAAGCTGGTAAAGAAGATCTTATCAGTAAATGTAAAATCAAACCTGGGCCCGATAAGCAGCAGTTTTGCACTGTTGTATGGAGCTGGCAATACTATATCATTGTAAGTTGTGACCAACGCCAGACTACCATAAGGCTGTACCCTGTAATTCACTTCCCCGTTAAGCATAAGTCTTGTCCCGTTATAATAACCGCCATACCTGCCTGAAAGCTTTATATTTAACATCTTTCGGGGATCAGAACCAAATGTCGCTCCAAACTCATTCCAGTTAAAATGTGCTCCGGCAGGCAGCTTCAGACTGTCAAGGTTGGTTGGATCAAAAGGAGCCAGAAGTTTAACATAGTTTTGTCTGAAATCGACGGATGCTGAATTTTTGCTCACAAATTCAGCCTGATATGATAATTGAGTTTCCCTGTCTGTCAGTGAATAAGATGAATATGGATCCATGTAAGTATCAAGCTTAATTGAGGGACCATGGCTGATAATTTTGCCCCCCTCCGGAAAGAACTTGTACATGAATGCAGGACTCAACTGGTAGTACCCTCTTCTTCTCACATATCCCGTTTCTGCATTGTACCCCGAACCTGTTAATGCCTGGTTCACAGTTGCTGTCATGTATTGTGATGAATACGTGAGATTGACCGCCATTGCACCATCTTTAAAATTTGTGTTGTCAAGGAGGTTTTGATGGTAGTACGCTTTCCCGATCCAGCGGTTATCAGGGCTCGAAAGGTTATATTCGAGACCGGCAATCCTGTTGAATTTATTACCTGTGAATGTGTCGTCATTCCTGGTTCCCATAACCTGTTTATTGATGATAAAGGTCGTAATATTTGACCTGGTGAAGATCTGTCTTTGTAAAACAGCCACCATGAAGTTGGCAGCATGAATCTCATCCTTGTCGCCAGTCTCCATATCCATGATCCCTATCCTCCATCTGTTCCCGATATTCCCGCTCAGTCGCGCTCCTGCAATTACGGGACTGTTAAGTCCGATCCTCCTGGAGAAAAACGGCCTCACGGTTTCACTCCCGAGACTTGCAAAAAGATCGCTGTTCTCAAGAAAAAACTGTCTCTTCTCAGGGAAAAAAAGTTCATACCGGTCAAGATTAGTCTGCTGCCTGTCAACCTCCACCTGCGAATAGTCCGGATTTACCGTAAGGTCAAGGTTCATCTTGGTCGACAGTATCATCTTGGCGTCAAAACCGGCATTCGCCTTAAATAGTATTTTTGAATCCTCTGCCTGATAATCCCTTGTTGTTTTCGCGGTAACATAAGGAATGAGGGAGAACCGCAATCCTGCTTTATCAGTAGGCTTGTCCCAGATCAAAGTTCCAACAAAGGGAAGTGAACAATGATTAAACTGCCTTGGCATGGGTGCCCAGGCTGATTTTTCATTTGTTTTCAGATCGAGCCTTCCAAAATTTACGCCCCATTCCTTATCTCCTCCAAAGTAACGGATGCTACGGAAAGGGATACTGAACTCTGAAATCCAGCGGTCATCATAGCTCTTAACTGCGGATCTCCATTTGATATCCCAGCTGTAGTCCACTTTGGAACCGTCGTACTGCAAACCCTCTGTCTGTGCACCTGCTGCCGAAATGCCGAAAGCAAAACCGTTAGTCTGATCATTGTAAGTATTAAGAAAGAGCATGAAGTTATCATTCTTCATAAATGTGTAGTCCCTGCGGAATGATTCAACAGGTCTTTTCCCGGGTGTGGGATCATGGCATATTATGCCGACATACAGGTTTGATTTATCATATGTGAGCATAACTTCGGTTTGTGATTTTGCATAACCGGTATCGGTTGGGGTAACACGCTGGAATTTCTGTGTCCGTTCAGCCTTCATCCATGGTTCTTCATCAAGGATACCGTCGATAGTTAAAGGTTTGTCAGTCTGAACGATGTTTATGCGGTATTTTTCACGGTTGACAGCCTTTGTCTGGCTGAATGACAGGGCTGGTACTGCATACTGTCAGAAGCAGAATTATTATTAATGAGAACCTGAACATTTGTAATTCAAATTTTGGTGAAGATAGAAAATTGAATTGTGAATTTTATATCCTATTTTTATGGAGTGGGTATACTTTACCGGAATACGATGTTAAAAAGTGTTAAGGCTATAGCCCGGGATCTTTTTATTGGCTTTTTCTACGGCCTGAATGCCGTGGTTAATAGATTCGATTTGAAAGTGGGGAGTAATGGATCCGATCAACGTCATAATTCCAATAACAACGGCCTTCAGGCCGTTGTTAGCCAGTCTCTCATGATCAGGGCTTTAGCCCACAAACCTTCTTTTTCTTTTAAAAATTAATATATTAATCATATGACTATTACGATATCCTCGACTCCGATTGATCTTGGAATCGAGGCGGCCAGCCTGACAGCAAAGAAACTCAATGAAGCTATTAGCCACAAACGGTGAAGCCCGTATGGTGGTATCAACCGGCAGTTCACAGTTTGAGCTTTTCCAGGCGCTGATAACGGAAAAGATCGACTGGACCAAAGTTGAGGTATTCCATCTCGACGAGTATATCGGTCTCCCTGGCAACTCATAAAGCCAGCTTCAGGAAATATCTTTATGAGCGATTCATAAACCTGGTCCCTGTCAGAAAATTTCATCCGGTTGATGTTGCAGGTGAGATTGCTGAACAGATTGCAGTGCTGACAACCGAATTAAGAAAAAAACCCATAGATCTTGGTCTTATCGGTATAGGTGTGAACGGACATATTGCTTTTAATGATCCGCCTGCAGATTTTGACACCCGTGATGCGCTATATTGTTGTGAAACTCAATGATGTAGTGTAAGATGCAGCAGGTTGATGAGGGGTGGTTTGAAACAAAAAGTGATGTGCCTGAGAAGGCCGTCTCGATGAGTGTATGGCAGATAATGCAGTGCAAATCGATTATTTCAGTCGTTCCTCACAGGGTAAAGGCTGATGTAGTTCAGAAAACACTTACACAAAAGCTGACAAACAACGTGCCTGCAACGATGTTAAAAAAACATCCGATTGGAATCTTGTTTATTGATAAGGATTCAGCTTCGGAGATAATTCCCTTATAAGCTACACATTTAGTCAACGGCAAAAACTGGCACAAAGGCGCAAAGCCAATGGCAACGGCCAACATTTGTCAAAGGCCAAGCCAAAGGCACGCTAAGGCGCAAAGGATAAGGATAGGTTAAGGCAATAAGGAATATTAAGGTGAAGACTTCAAGGAACGACAGATACAAATAAAGGGTATTCATTATGAAACCGGAAAGGTTGTAAGGATTGAAATCAGGGATGGTTTAATAGGTAATATTTCAGAGGCTATGGGATCGAAACAGGATGCGGAGGTTTTTGTTGCCCCGGGCTTTATTGACAATCAGATCAACGGTTACAGAGGTGTTGATTTTTCGGGGCTGGATCTTACTCCTCGATGATATGAGAACTGCCGTTGATGCAATACGAAAGGATGGGGTTACCACTTTTCAGCCGACTGTAATTACAAACACTCATGAAGACCTTTTAAAGATTTTCAGGAACCTGGCAGCAACTCTGAAAGACAAGGATATCAGAGATTCGGTTCCCGGTTTCCATCTGGAAGGACCCTACATTTCGCCTGAGGAAGGATTTTACGGGTGCCATCCTGCAAATTGTATAAGGAAACCATCCTGGAAGGAGTTTTCAGAGTATCAGGAGGCAGCGGAAGGTAATATCAGGCAGGTAACAGTTGCCCCTGAAGTTGAAGGAGCAATTGAATTTATTAGGTTTAGTGCAGGGAAAACATAATGGTGGCAATCGGGCATACAAATGCATCTGCAGTTCAGATCAGCCAGGCTGTGGATAACGGAGCCAGTTTGTCAACACATCTTGGGAACGGGTGTGCAAATCTGATTCGACCGGCACATGAATCCATTGTGGGCACAAATGGCAAATGACAATCTGACACCATCAATAATTGCCGATGGTCATCACCTTCTTCCTGAAGAGATCCAGGTTTTTTACAAGATCAAGGGACCTCATAATATTATTCTGACATCAGATGTAACGCACCTGATCGGTATGCCACCTGGTAAATATATGTTTCTGGGAAGCGAGATCGTCTATACTGAGGATGGTCTTATTAAAAATCCGGTGCTTAATGTTCTCGCAGGCGCGTCGTTACCTGTAAAGAGAGGAGTTGAGAACATGATGAATTTCACAGCCTGCTCACTGGGGGAGGCAGTCAACCTTGCAACGAAAAACGTTTCACGGGTTTGCAAACTGCCCGATAGAGGATCGCTTGAGACCGGGAAAAGGGCGGATCTCATACTTTTTGAAATGGCGGGGGCAAAATTATTATTAAACAAACCTGGGTAAATGGGAAATTGTTTTTACATAATTTTAAAGAACCCACCCCTTGCGCCTCCCGGGAGGGGATCCATGGCGGAGGAACCCGCCCCTTGCCCCTCCGGAGGGGATCCTGCGGGGAACCCACCCCTTGCCCCCGCTACGAAGCTGGAAGTGCTCTGCGTCTCTCTGTGCCCTCGTGCCCTGTGCTCTGTGCACCTGTGCACCTTAAAACCCTTAAACCTAACCCTGCATGAGTACACTTGATTACATCGTTCTGATCGGCTACTTCGTTTCAATTACGACCTTTGGAATCTGGATCTCGAGAAAGATTAAGACCAGCGACAGCTATTTCAGCGGAGGCAGGAAATTTAAATGGTATATCATGATCGGCCAGGCATTCGGGGTGGGTACTCATGCAGAGATGCCTGTCGCACAGACCGGTGCAACATTCAGCAATGGATTTGCAACTATCTGGTACCAGTGGAAAAACATGCTTATAACTCCGTTTTACTGGCTGATTGCTCCGTTTTACCGGCGCAGTGAACGAACGACAGTGGGTGAGATCATTGAGGACCGGTACGGGAGCAAAATGGGACTTGTTTATTCAATATTTGCAATTTCATTTTTTGTTTTCAACATGGGTGTCATGCTTCAGGGAGCGGCAAAAGTCATCTCGGTTGCTTCAGGAAACCTTGTTTCACCAAATATGGTTGTGCTTTTCATGACCATAGCTTTTATTCTTTATAGCTTTATTGGAGGACTAATAGCTGCAGCCTATACGGATTTTATCCAGTCATTCCTGATCATTACACTGTCAGTTATGCTGATCCCTCTGGGGCTTAAGGAGATAGGCGGTTTTCAGTATATGAGGGCTGTTCTACCTGATCATTTCTTCGATGTTTTTAACAGTGCAAGCGGCATAGATGCCTTTACAATAGCAATGCTTGCAGTAAACGGTATCGTGGGGATAACCGCACAGCCACATATGATTTCGATGTGTGCAACCGGCAATACGGAGAGGGCCGGACGAATCGGCCAGACATTCGGTTCGATGGTAAAAAGGCTGGTGACAATAGGATGGGCGCTGACAGGCCTTGTTGTTGCTGCACTGGTGATAAAAACGGCGCTGTCCTTGCCGATCCTGAAATGGCATTTGGATATGCCTGCAGTGAGTTGCTTGTTCCCGGTCTGGTCGGACTGATGCTCGCTGCAATAGTGGCAGCGAATATGTCTGCCTGTTCTAATTTTATGGTCAATACAGGTGCACTTTTTACAAAGAATTTTTATAAAAAATATATTAACCCCGGTGCAAGCGATCATACTATTCTATGGATGGGTCGTTATTCCGGACTCGGGCTATCTGCGCTTGGAGTCCTGTTTGCTCTGAGCATTAAGAATGTGCTGCATGGATTCCTTTTTACCGAAACTCTTGCAGCATTCATGGGTATCATGTTCCTTGGTGGGATAATCTGGAAAAGGGCAAACAGGTACGGAGCTGCGGCTGCAGTAATTATTTCCGTATCAGTCTATTACATTGTTAATTATTTATCAGTTGGCGAACTGATGCTTGTTTATAAATGGACACCCGGACCATTTGGAATTGCGATGCTTTCCGGGTTCTTTGTCTTCTGGCTTGTCAGCCTGCTTACAAAACCTGAGGAAAAAGAGAAAATTGAAGCTTTCTTTGATAATATGAGAAGAAAATCAGATGCGAAAGAGCCTGGTCCGGACGGGAAAAAGCCTCTGGCGTCACTAACAGGTGATGACCTCCTGTTGCTTGATCTGCCGGGATGGGGGAGGAGAGAGCGCTGGAGCAATTTCTTCACACGCTACCGGGAAGATATTAGCCGGATTCCTGCTGAGCTGGGTGGTTGTAGGGTTGCTGATACTGCTGGCATGGGGGATACTGGAGATATAGTTTGGAGTGCCTAAAGTACTTAGAGTATTTAGAGTTGAATCTCCATAGTAACTTTGTTTTTACTTTGAAGTTATGAGCTTTCTTAGTAGCTTTATAAAATAATTAATAACTTAAGATCATGGGAAATTTTGGTGCTACAGAAATCATACTTATCCTCCTTGTTGTTGTGCTTCTTTTTGGCGGTCGGAAAATTCCTGAGCTGATGAAGGGGATAGGGCAGGGGTTGAAAGATTTCAAAAAGGCTTCAAGGGTTGATGATGAACCCGAAAAGGGAAAAGCGGAATCAAAAGAAGATACAAAGAAAGAATAATCCTTCCCTGGAGTTCCATTTCAATTATCTTATACTCTTAGAACTTACCAGAGGTCCACGGAGGTGACACTGGGAGGTCCACAAAGGGAAAAATTTTCCCGCAGATCACGCAGACCTGCCTGCCGGTAGGCAGGTTTACGCAGATGACCAGGGGACCAGTAGACCAGTAGACCAGTAGACCAGCAGACCAGCAGACCAGCAGACCAGCAGACCGAGACCATCAGACCAGTCTTACTCCAACCTTCCTTTATTGAGTGTAATACACTTGTTAGCAAAGGCGGCTATTACCGGGATCGTGCGATACCATCAAAACTGTACCCCCTTCACTATTATACTCTTTAACCAGTGACATCAGAATTTCACTGTTGGTCTTATCGAGGTTGCCTGTCGGCTCATCGGCCAGGAGGATATCCGGTTTTGAAATTATAGCTCTTATAAAAGCAGTTCTTTGTTTTTCACCCACACTTAATTCCGAGGGATATTTGTTTTTCAACTCCGAAAGCGAGCATTTTTCGAGGTAATAGTCAGCTTTCTCCTGATGCTCTTTATCATAGCAAGCCAGCCTGATGTTTTCTGCAACAGTAAGATAAGGCATAAGATGGAACTGCTGAAACATAAAGCCAAGATGTTTCCTCCGGTACTGGTTGATATCCCTGCGGCTTAGCCGGTAGATGTCTTTGCCATTGTATTTTACAGTTCCTGAATCGGGATGGATCAATCCCCCTGTTACGTAAAGCAAAGTAGATTTTCCTGCACCGCTGGATCCGATTACCGAACAGAAATCGCCCTTTGCGATGGTAAAGCTGACATCATTCAATGCGGTGAAAACCTGGCTGCCTTTGTATATCTTTTTGAAATATTATTGATTTCAATCATGGTAAAGTCTGATTAGTATTCCTCGCTAAGGGTTTTTGCTGCGTCTATCTGCGTTGCCAGCAGTGCAGGTATCCAGCTGGCCAGCATCCATAAAACAGCGGAAAAAGAAGGATGCACCAGTAAAAAACATTCCATAGAGGTTTAATGTCTGCCGCTGTAAAACTGAATATCTCCTTCCCGAAATATTCGGCAACAAAGTTTCCCGCAAAGAATCCGATGATTCCACCTGCAAGACCCAGGATAAATGCCCTGGCAATTATCATGAATAAAATGTTCCGTGTACTGTTCCCCATTGCCTTCAAAAGGCCTATCTCCCTGTTCCTTACAGTGATATTCTGGTAGAAGAGAAGCCCGGTGATGATCAGGCATGACAGTATTACAAACGGAATGATGAACGCTCCGTATTTGTTCATCATCAGACGCTGATTCTCCCTTGCATCGGCAATGCTGCTTATTTCAGTCACTTCAAGGTCCGAGAAGATTGCCTGGACCTGGTTTCTGGCATTTTTAATCCTTCCGTCCTTGCAGACACAACCAAGCGCTTCGATTTTGTTGATTTTCCCCGGCATCCCCAGTACTTCCTGCAAATCGGAGAGATTGAAAGCCACCCCCTGGTCAATCATACCTCTGCCCTCTTCCAGCCGCTTTTCGATTTGAAAAGTAAAGGTCTTATCATCAGGTCCTTTAATTGTAAAGGGATCACCCGGTTTAATGTTTTTTGCGATGAGGGCTCCCACATGAACTGTTCCCTTCCCTACGTCGAAGCCCATCGTTTCCTGGGCAGGAAGGAACCGTTGCATGGCCTCATCCTTGTAACCGAAAAGTACGATCTGATGACTTGAGCCATTCGGATCTTTCCAGTCGGAATACTTTACCTGGAGGATGCCTGTCAGATGTCTGACAGCATCGAATGTTTTTGATTCGGCGAGTTTATCCACGTAATCTTCAGGAAAAGCCGGAGTATTGTTAACCGAATAAAAATCGATGAGGTTCGTGCCTTTCGGGAAGATGTAAAGGTTCAGTCCCTGTTCGCGCATAATTTTCCGGGTTTCATTTTCGCTGGCTTTGCTAAGTGTATAAATTGCAACTGTAACAGTAGCAGCGATAATAACAGTCAGCAAAATAATGAGCGAATTGACTTTCCTGTATAATATTTCTTTAATAACTAACCGGAGTGGATTCATATGTGTTTTTTTTTCTTTCTGAGTATATAGATCGTCAAAATGGCTATTGCAATCAGGATAATTGCACCTGTTAAAGCAAATGAGACATTGAGCGACCTGTCTTCCTTCATCTCCATTTTAACAGGCTGAATTGTATTCAAACCGTCTCTTTGGTCCGTAAGCCATTTTGGCAATGGCCTCTCTGCAACAGAGTCATATGCTATGGTATCCCGGACCATTAATAATGCAATAGTGAGGGATTCTCGTCAAGGATCTTATTTACGAGAGCGGGTGTGGGATTATCCCAATTATTGGTAAAGAGAATATCAGTTCCCGGAAGATCGTCTTTGATCAGGCAGCTGCAATCGGCTGTAAGGAAATCGATCATGAGTTTTATGTTTTCTTCCGTGATCCCCTTTCCCAGCAATGGTTCCAGCGCCTTAAACCTTCCGAAGATTCCAAAGAGCATTGGTTCGGGGATGTTTTTGAGATCATTTTCAACATTCAGGAGAAGTGAAACAAAGTGGGACTCTTCAACACTCTTCCTGCTTAGTTCGGTGACGGTGATAATGTCTTTAAAAGGAGATGGAGTTGAGTGCACTCTGAATTATCTGCAGACCCTTTTCATCCTTTTCTTTATTTCCAGTTGTCAGATAGAGCAGGACGCAAAGTTTACCTGTCATTATTTCAGAAGCTATACCGCTCCCGCATTGGTGAGGAAATCAAGCCGGCAAGATCTTTTTGATTGCTGTACCGTGCAAAAAATCTGCTGCCGTAATACAAACCAAAATACGGTTCTTTAATGTCTTTTCTTTCAACACTTCTGAACTCTATATTTGCAGGTCTGATGTTTTCGCTGATGGAAGCATTTTGTTTCCTGTCTGCCTCGCTAAGCGGAGGATTATGAAAGTACACAAGTGTATATTGCCCCGGAACAGTATTAGGAGAACCCATTCCGATACCTTCGTTGTGCATGCAAGGCTCAGGATGGCTGCCAGGGTCAATATTTTCAGATGGAATGACTTCATAATACTAATTTATTTCTGGGCAACAGGTTCCTGGATCAATTCAATCCCCGACAGGATTGTATTTCCCTTTACGGGTATAAGATCTACCTTCAACTTGTTACCCGCTTTAACCCCTGCAAATGATTTTACAACCTCCTTATCTGTCTTTCCGGCTTCACTTGCGATATCAAAGTTCTCAAGAACAGTATTATCCTGAAGTTTTACATTGAACACACGTTCTCCGGGTCCCTTC
>CAWDYR010000026.1:0-156786 GCA_963806555.1 uncultured Bacteroidales bacterium
AGGGACTCCGATGCCCGCCGCAGGGTCCGCCAAGAACCCGGCAGCTTTACTGAACATTTTAGTCAGCCCGCCCTGGTCGCCAAATGTTTTTGCGAGGGCTGCGCCCCAACCCGATTCGATGGTTTTTCCGATAGCAGTAACCGACGAAGAAACAGAAACCCATGACTTATCAACACTCTTGCTCTCCTCAGCAAGTTTTTTTGTAGTCTTTTCAAACTCCTTAATGAATTCTGCGTTGGTCATGCCTATGCCTTACAAAAACTGTACTCAATGGCGGAATGGTCAAAGACAGTATTTCCCTGGCTCTTGTTATAAGACTATCCATTGCTTACCTCCTCTTCAACTGATTTGTTCACCATCTCCCTGTATGAGACATAGGGACCAAGGTCACGTATCCTGGCAACAGTGGTATTTACAATATCAGCCCATTTTGCTCCTTCAGCAGCAGATACCCATGAGAATTTGATCCTCGCCATATCAATTCCCATAAAATCCATAAGTTCCTGAACATTATCCATCTCCGTCTGGCATGAAAATTTCCGGATGTATAATGGCAATCGTTCGGATGGCATCCGGAAACGATAATTCCATCAGCACCTTCATCAAATGCTTTCAGCAATAGCATATAATCAATCCGTCCGGTACAGGGAAACCTGACTATGCGGACATTTGAAGCATATTTGATGCGGCTTGTACCGGTCAGGTCAGCTCCGGCATATGTGCACCAGTTACAGACGAAAGCAACAATTTTTGGTTCAAATTCAGCCATACAATTTTCTTTTAAAAAAATACTTCTTAATAATTAATATTCATTCAACAGAGCCATAACTTCAGTATACATCTGCTCATGTGTATAACCCTGTATATCAATTGACTTTGTTCGGCAAAATGCAACACATGTACCGCATCCCTGGCAGAGACCCGGATTGACTTTGGCAACTGTTTTTATTACTTCTCCGTTACGGTTTTTTATCTCTTCCTTCTCAATAGCCTGGTAAGGACAAGCAGACATGACACAGGAAACATCCCACACATGATGAATATACAGGTGGCGCTGCCGGTTTACAACAGCAATCAGAGGTTCGCGTGTAAGTTCATCCTGCGAGAATAGTGCTGCTACTTTTACTGCAGCTCCTGATGCCATGAGCAACAGATTCAGGAATATCCTTCGGATGCCTGGCATGCACCTGCAAGGAAAATACCTGCTGTATTTGTTTCAACCGGTTTTAAGTTTGGGATGAGCCTCAGCAAAGAATTTATGATGAATCGTATGAAACATGCAGTTTTTGGGCAAGCTCTTCAGCTCCTTCATTGGCAACACCTGCAGTGGCAAGAACAACCATATCGGCTTCAATTTCAACAGGCATGGCCTCCAGCAGGGTATCGACTCCCTTAACAATCAGTTTTCCGTTCTTTTCATATATTCTTGAAACTCTGCCACGGATATAATTTACATCGATCATCTTCAATTGCCCTTCTGACAAATTCCTCGTACTTCTTACCTCCTGCCCTGATATCCATATAGAAAACATAGGATTTTCCTCCATGAACTTTATGCTGATACAGCATAGCATGTTTTGCGGTATACATGCAGCATATTTTGGAACAATACGGAATTCCTTTTGCCGGATCGCGCGATCCGGCACAGGCAACAAATACAATTTTTTCAGGGACCTTTCCGTCTGAAGGTCGCGGATATTCCCCGAAGTAGGACCTGAAGCAGATGCAAGCCTTTCAAACTGAAGACCCGTAATAACATCCTTATATTTTCCATATCCATATTCAGGGAAGAAATCGGCATGTTTAACGTCAAATCCTGTTGCAATAACAATTGCTCCTATTTCAACTTCAACAATCTCATCTTGCTGATCAAAACGGATTGCCTTTGTAGGGCAGACAATTTCGCATACTTTGCATTTACCTTTTATATAATAGGTACAATGTTCCCTGTCAATCACCGGCTTATTTGGAACAGCCTGCGGAAAAGGCACATAAATTGCAGGCCTCATTCCCATTCCCTGTTCAAATTCATTCGGAATCTTTTTCTGGGGACATTTGGTTGTACATAATCCGCAACCGGTACAGAGCTTTTCATCAAGGCTTTTTGATTTCTTCCTGATCTTAACCTTAAAGTTGCCGATAAATCCTTCAACACTTTCCAGCTCAGCATAGGTATAAAGTGTGATATTCGGATGCTGGGCTACCTCGACCATCCTGGGTGTAAGTATACACTGGGAGCAGTCGAGTGTCGGAAATGTTTCCGACAGCTGTGACATATGGCCTCCGATGGAAGGGATCTCTCAACCATTATAACTTTATGACCGGTATTGGCAATATCGAGAGCCGCCTGTATCCCGGCAATACCTCCGCCAATTACGAGTGCTGTTTTTGTAACCGGAACCTTTATAGGCTGCAGTGCAGATTCAATTTCACTTTTTCAACAAGAGTTCTTACAATATCAATTGCCTTTTTTGTTGTAAGATCGTTCTTTTCATGAACCCATGAACAATGTTCACGCAGGTTTGCCATCTCGCAAAGGAATGGATTGAGCCCGGCTTCAGCGCATGCTTTTCTGAAGGTAGGTTCATGCATCCTTGGCGAGCATGAAGCAACCACTACACCGGTAAGCTTATGCTCTGGCAATTGCGTCCTTAATCAGGGTTTGTCCCGGATCGGAACACATATATTTATAATCGATGCTGAAGGCTACATGTCTCAGTTTTCCGGTAGTTTCAGCAACTTTAGCACAGTCGACAGTAGCACTGATATTTTCACCACAATGACAGACAAATACTCCTATTCTTGCCATTATTAATATTGTTTTCTTCCTTAACTTATTGTTACTTCAACGAAATGCCTTTTCAGGCCTATTTTTTCAGGTGCCAGGCCTATAGCAAGTCCGATTGCCTGGGTAAGAAATAATACAGGGATCTTAAAATCAGTTTCCCAGTATTTATTAATGTCGTGCCTCCTCATATCAAGGTTTGAATGACACATCGGGCAGGCAACAATTATTGCTTCAGCGCCCCGGTGTTCTGCCTCCTCAATGATTTTCCCCGAAAGCTTTGAGACTACATCCGTTTTCGAAACTGACAAACCTGCACCGCAGCATTCGGTCTTGAATGGAAAGTCAACAGGATCAGCGCCTGTCTTCTTCATTACAATATCCATTGACTGCGGATCCTCAGCACGGTCATATTTCAGGATCTTATCGGGTCTGACCAGCAGACAACCATAATAACATGCCACCTTATGATCAAACGGTTTTACAATCTTTGATTCGAGTTGCGGCGTTATATATTTGTCAATCCATTCAACTACATTCAGTAATCTGGATGTGCCCCTGTAATCCATTTCCAGTATTTCACAAACGCGGTTTTTGCGCTCAGGGTTGTTCCTCAGTTCGTTCTGTGTTACAAGAAGACGGCTGTAACATGCAGCGCATGGCACAACAATTTCGTCCATTCCCTCTTTTTCGGCAAGCGCAAGGATACGGGCAGGAAGGGCAAGTGATAACTCCTTATTAAGATTATGTGCAGCAGTGGCGCCGCAGCAGTTCCAGTCGGGGACCTGCGTAAATTCTATACCGAAAGCTTCAGCCAGTGCCGAAACCGATTCATTATAGTCGCGGGCGGACCCGGTAAGTGAGCAGCCCGGATAAAAACCTGTTTTCATTAATCTCTGTTTTTTGTTTTCCTGAAGATTCCTGGTAAGGTGACCCTTGCCTTTTATTATTTCAGGGATAAAGTGCAATTTACCTCTCGATATCATAGCCGGAGCAAGAGTAACATCCTGCATCAGGTTCAGGGACTGACGTTTATAATCAAGTATCAGTCCCAGCTCAAATAGTTTGCCGGTATGCCTTATTGAGTTCAGGAACGACTTATGAAAAGCAACTATGTTTTTTGCCTTCCTGTTTACTTTCTTCTCCCTGAGCGATTTCTGCCTGAGAAAGTCCATCATCGAAGGAATATCTATTTCCATCGGACAACGGCTTAAACACATCTCGCAGGTAAGGCAAAGCCAGATTGAGTAAGACCTCAGCACTCTTTCATCGTTGTCAGGCGACTCAGTCTGCAGCAACCGCATTACCATGGACGGAGGGATGTCCATTTCACCGGCAACAGGGCACCCTGCCGTGCATTTACCGCACTGGTAGCATTTCCTGGCTTTTACTTCCGCATTTTTTTCAATCTGGAATGCAAGTGAATTATTCACGGGATGTGGTTCGGAGTGAGACATTTAGCTCTTTATTAATTATTAATCAAGGTAAGTACACGACAGGTAAATTATATTGTTAATTTATTAACAAAGGTAAATGTAAATAGAATTAAGCTTATAAGATTATGATATTTATCCTGTTTGGAGGGTATCGAAATGCATTTTTAAAACTTATACAGAGGTCCACAGAGCCCGCCTCCGCCAGGAAATCAATCAAAATTTTTAAATGATAAAGTGGCTACGGCGGGTGAAAGATTCACTCGCAAGCTCGGGCCACCCCTGCAACCTGGCTCTTTGCTAAAACACAGCAAGAGACCCCCTCTCCCGCTAAAGCGGGATCTCCCTCAAAGGGGAGACAAAACCGTGACCCAATTAACTTATGTAAAGACACAAGGAGACCAGCAGACCAGAAGACCAGAAGACCAGAAGACCAGCAGACCAGCAGACCAGCAGACCTATTTATCATTCAGTCCGGTCAATCCGTCAGGCAGATCCATCGTAATGGTTTTCAATTCCTCATCTACTTTTATTATAAAGTCTTCGTGCAACGGAATAAGAATTTCTTTGTTTTCCGGAGTAACGATTCTCAGCAGGGTCTGACCCGGATTTTGGATGATATCATTTATGGTTCCGATAACTCTTTCATCCTTTAAAAGGACTTTAAATCCTGAAATACTTTCATCTTTTTGAACGGAGGTTTCTGTTCCGGAAGAGGAGGTGAGAAAGACCAGGCATCCGTTGAACTCACTCACCTTTTCGATTGAATTATACCCTTCGAATCTGAGTTTGAGGATGTCTCCCCCCTGGTACTCACATTCGGAGATAAAAAAAGGAACCGGTCTCCCATCTGTTTCGATAAAGACCGATTCCATTTCGGGGATATTGTCTGTAAAGGCCTTCTCCAACCTGATTGCGACGGTACCATCGTATCCGTGAATCCTGGTTATCCGGCCGAGCAATATCTGATTTTTATAAGTCATCGGACCAGGGATCCTTATGACCTTATTATTCCTGTGGTTTATCCTCAGCTGCAGCTTCGGGCGGGTTTTCCCCTTCAGCCGGTGGTTCAGTGTTCCTTCAGCAGGTGCAGGTTTGCAGCTTCTTCAGCAGGTGCAGGTTTTGCGGCTTCTTCAGCTTTGGCGGCAAGTGCAGCCTGTCTCTTTGCAAACTTTGCTAACCTGGCTTCATTTATTTTCTTCTCTGCTTCCAGACGTAATCCGAGTTCATCATCCTGTGTTTTCTCAAGACCTGATTTCCTGGCTTCCGTTTTTTCCTCATTCTGCTTCATCCAGGCTTCAAAGCGCCTTGTTGCTTCTGCTTCATCAAAAGCTCCTTTTTTCACACCTTCAAGAAGATGTTTCTTAAGCATTACACCTTTGGTTGAAAGGATAGCTCTACACGTCTCGGTAGGTAGTGCGCCATTTTGCAGCCAACCCAATGCTTTATCGAAATCGAGTTCGACAACTGCCGGGTCAGGGATCGGATTATAACTGACCGATCCTTTCAATATATCTGCCATCCCGTGGCGACCTGCTATCTGCTACCACGATGTGGTAGTAGGCCTTTCTCTTCCGGCCTTTCCTAGCTAATCTGATTCTAACTGCCATTTAAATTTTACACTAATTATTTTACCTGCTTTTAAAAATTGTGGGTGCAAAGATAAATAAATTTACCAAGCAAACAATGATTTTTTAAAAGTTGCGCGTTACAAGTTGCAGGTTGGCTAATTAATCAGCAACCTGCAACCTGCAACCTGCAACATGTAACATGAACCTCCAGATCCTCTACTGTCCCAGATACCATGGATTCTGCTCCAGCAGGCTGTTCACCTCCATTTCCCGGAAAGGGACGGGAAGAATAAAGTTTCCTGCATTGTAGGGATCGGAACCAATATCCAGATGCCATCTCTTCAGATCGTGCAGCCTGTGGCCTTCCCAGCATAATTCAAGATAACGTTCATTCCTTATCTGATCGCGGGTAACGGGTTCAGTGTAAACCGGCGCCAGAGACCTCATTCTGATAAGATTGATATCGTCTGTCGGTGTATTGGGCCCTGTCTGTGCAGTTCCCTCAAAATTTGCCTCTGCCCTTATAAGATACATCTCAGCCAGCCGGATGAGCGGAATATTTGCATAATAATCACCCCATTTTGAAGTATTTATCCCGCCGTTGTTCAGAATGGTACCTACGCCAATATAGTACATTCTGTTAATATCAGCTATCGTAAACGATGATTCTGTTGCAGTCTGAAGCATCCCTCTCAGGTCCGCCGGATCAAATTTTGTAAGAAAGCCCGGCTGGATATCATAATCGCCACGACCCATACCATTGAGCGAGGCGTACATTACTGTCAGCCACGATGTATTTGAAGCCACATTATTCTGCAGTGCAAAGATAACCTCGGGCGAAGTTCCGGTTATATTAAAGGTTTTCAGGGGATGGTCAGTAAGAGAAAATAAGTCGCTTTCAATAACCTTATTTGCCTCGGTGGCTGCGCTGGCAAAGTTTCCCTGCTGGAGATAGAGCCTGGCAAGAACAGCGCTGGCTGCATAGGTAGTAGCATAAATCCCGTTTTCTTCAGGAAGAAGGTCACGGGCAGCAGTAAGGTCAGCAATTGCCTGAACATAACATTCTTCAACAGTATTCCTTGCCACTTCCCCTGGCATCTGCCACATCCTTTGTAGGTGTAAGGACAATTGGAATTCCGGGTTGCGTATTTGAACCGCCCGGCTCATATGGCAGGCCGAAAAGACGTGTTGTTTCAAACATGACCCAGCCCCGTAAAAACTTAGCTTCACCTTCAACAATATCCCTCTCTTCTGTGGATTCAATAATGGACAGAGTATTTTCCTCGAGAAGGGTATTGCAGATATTTATAAGACCATAAGCATCGATCCAGCAACCTTCAACATAACTATTAGTAACAGTGATTTCTTTATGGATAATCTCTTTGGGTTGTGCGTATGTACCGATAAAGGAAAGGTCGGAGGTCGCAGCCAGAAGTTCGCTGAACTCATTGAACTGAGAACCGAAAATATTTGCACTCCTGGCCTGTAAATAGGCGCCTACAAGTGTAGTCTTGATGTTCTCAACCGAATTGAGTGCAGTGCCGGCATCTATTGATTGCTGTGGTTTTATGTCCAGTTTATCATCGCAGGCAAACAGAACCAGCAAGGCCGGAAGTATCAGCAACCATTTTTTACTTATTACGAATATATTTTTCATGATAGTTATTGTTTACGGTTAAAATGAGAGGTTCACACCAAGTGTATATGTTCTGGCCTGTGGTGCGGTATAAAAATCATACCCCTGTATAATATTGGTATTCTGGGTACTTCTCCCGGTCCCGGTATAATTTACTTCGGGGTCCCATCCTTTGTATTTTGTGAATGTGTAGAGGTTTTGAACTCCGAGGTATACCCGTACACCTGTAAGTTTTATCTTTGAAATCAAAGTAGACGGGAGGTTATAGCCCAGGCTGATATTTCTGACCCTCAGGTATGAAGCATCGTAAACATATCTGCTTGAATTGTTGGTTCCGTTCCTGCCATCAAGCCGTGCCTGTGGAACATCGGTGATATCGCCCGGATTCTGCCATCTGTTCATCTGATCAACTGTCTGATTGTCAAACCAGTCAGCATTCGCAGACTGATATCTTCCACCACCATTGAAGACTTCATTTCCGACAACAAAACTCAGCAGTACATTCATGTCAATCCCCTTGTACTCAAGGTAATTATTAAAGCCGCCTGTAAAGTCAGGATTAGGTGACCCTACAATCAGATCTCCGGCAACGTTATAATTGTTTGTAGTTTCGCTGCTGGTGTCATTAACATAATAAAGTGCATCGCCATTGTCAGGGTCCACACCTGCATACTTTCTTGTCTTAAAAACACCTATCGGCTGGCCTTCAATAACATAGCTAATGCCATTCGGTGTGATTTCCGGACCATTTATGCTAAGGATCTTGTTTTTATTGAATGCAATATTAAAATCTGTTGTCCATTTGAAATCACCCACAAAATTATTTGAATGAAGTGAAAACTCAAGTCCTTTATTTTCAAGTTCCCCAATGTTGCTCCAGACTCCTGTAAATCCCGATGTTGAAGGTAATGTCCTGAAAAGCAGCAGATCTGTTGTTTTCTTGTAATAGAGATCGAGTTCACCTGTGAGCCTGTTTTTGAAAAACCCGAAATCGACACCCAGATCTGTTTGTGAGGTGTTTTCCCATCCAAGTTTACTGCTCTGCAGCTGTGCCGGCTGTAAGGCATTTCTGCCGGCATAGTTGACGCCGGTGTAAAGTGCAAGATGCGCATAGTCAGGAATTCCTGAGTTTCCAGTAATACCGTAGCTTGCACGGAGTTTCAGGTAACCCAGTGTATTTTTGATCCCCGACATGAATTCTTCTTCTGAGATAATCCATCCGGCAGAAATTGCAGGAAAGAAACCATACCTGTTATCAACTCCAAACCGTGACGAACCGTCAACCCTGCCGCTAAGCGACAGAAGGTATTTCTCTTTTAGCTTGTAGTTTGCCCTGGCAAAATATGACAGGTAACTGTGTCCTTCGTCCCAGCTTGAGAATACCGTTGCCTCAGCAGCATTTGCAATATTATGGAAATCGTCGGTTGGGAAGCCTTTGCCCTGAACATCAGAGCCTGTCGTCATTGATTCCTGGTATGACATTCCGGCAACAACATTCAGATCATGGACATCAAAAGTTTTTGCATAGGTGAAGTAGTTTTCCCAGTTGTAGTTCACAACTCTCACCGAACGATTCTGAGCCTCACCGGCTGGTCCTGCACCTATTGTAAGCCGGCCCCAGAAATTCTTCTCGCGCAGATCGGTAATATCGGTTCCAAACTCGGATTTAAACGTCAGTCCTTTGACGATTTTGTAGGCGGCATATGCATTTGCCAGCGACCTGAAGATAGTGTGATTATTCGATCCGTCTCTTAATGATATCAGTCCATTATAATAAATGGTATTGGTATTCAATTCTCCGGTCGCGGGATCATATACCGGAGTTACCGGAGCCTGGGCAACAAGCTGGAGCGGGGTTGCAAAAGCGTTATCGTTTTCGACCCTGTCCATCTCAGTTCTGAGGAGGTTCATCTGAAGTCCGAACGAAAGCTTTTCGGTTGCTTTCTGATCGAGGTTCAGACGTGCGCTGAGTTTTGTCATGTCGTTACCTCTCAGAATACCTTTCGTGTTGTCATAGCTCATTGCTGCATAATAGGTTGTTAAATCATTACCACCGCTTCCCGATACATTTATTCTGTTCAGGGAGCCTTTCTGGAATGCTTCCTTCTGCCAGTCTGTATCATATCCTTCATTCCATCCGGGGACAAACATATCCCAGATATCTGTTTTGGGAAGCCATCCCCATACAAGCCCGTCGGCGTCGGAAACATTGTCCATCGATTCATTCAGCAGCTCAAGATACTGGTCGGCATTGAGCCATTTAATAAGGTGGCTCGGATTACTTATGCCCGTTGTGTAATCAACATTGAATTTTGTAGCGCCTGCTTTCCCTTTTTTTGTCGTTATAATAACAACCCCATTTGATGCCCTCGAACCATATATAGCTGCGGCTGAAGCATCTTTCAACACCTGTATTGACTCAACGTCAGACATGGCGATATCAGCCAGCGGACTTACAGGCTGGTTTGATCCGTTGGTAATGCTCTCTGTGGTTATCGGAACACCATCAACAACATATAATGGCTGGTTATCAGCAGAAACTGAGGAGGAGCCCCTTATTCTCATTTTGACGGCTTCACCCAGTTTTCCGCTTGCCTGTTCTATAAAGACTCCGGCTGTTTTTCCCTGGATAGCTGATTCAAAACTTACGGACGGCATCTCGGAGAGACCTTTGGTATCAACCTTGCTGATTGAGCCTGAGACTGTCCTTTTAATAGCCGAACCATAGCCGACAACGACAACTTCGTCGACACCTTTAAGTTCATATTCCATTGAGATATCAATTACACTGGCAGTTCCGACCACAGCTTCGGCACTCTTCATGCCGAGAAACCGGAATTCCAGAACTGCGCCGGGAGAGGCAGAGATCTGGTACCTGCCGTTAACATCAGTGGTTGTTCCGGTGGTTGTACCTTTCAGCAGAACCGTGGCACCTGCCACAGGCTGGCCATCATCAGCGCTTGTTACCGTACCCGTGATAGTCTTTTGCTGACCATCGACGGACAGTAAAAAACCACAGAGCACAAAAAATAATAGCAGAAGTTTTTTCATAACTAGGATATTAGGTGAATAAAGAGTCACTGGAATTTTTAATTTCCTTTTATTGATTGTACAGGGACCGTCCCTGAAAACTCAAAAATATAATATTTTACAATAAAAATAAGTTTTTTTATAATACTTCATTTTCTCCGGAGAGGGAATATGTCTATTTCAGAAAGTTAATTCAGATTCCCATCCATATTCAATTCATTTAACGATATGTCCGGCTGGCTTTACAATTGTCATTAATTAAACAATGGATTGTTCATTACTATAGTTCAAACTCAAAAAACTTAATCCATTTTTAAGTATTTTTGAGCCTGTATACTGTATATTTTAATCCGAACTCATGGGCGCTTTTTCACATTTACATGTTCATACTCAATACTCTATCCTTGACGGAGCCTCCAATATTGCAAATCTTGCCGACAGGGTGAAGGAGCTCGGCATGGAAGCTGTTGCGATCACTGATCATGGCAATATGTTCGGGGTCAAGGAATTTCATTCGACTGTATCAAAAAAGGGTATTAAACCGGTTATAGGCTGTGAAATTTATGTGGCAAAAAGATCTGTTTCGGAAATGACAAGCAAGGAAGACCGCTCAGGGGATCATCTTATTCTTCTTGCAAAGAATCTGACAGGTTACAAGAATCTGATAAAGCTTGTCTCAACTGCCTGGATCAAAGGTTTTTACTATAAACCAAGGATTGACAAGGAACTACTCTCAAAATACAGGGAGGGACTGATCGCTTCGTCAGCATGCCTTGCCGGTGAAATTCAGGATGAAATACTCAACGGCACCATGGATGGAGCGGAAGCTGCCCTCAAGAGTTACCTTGATCTGTTCGGGGATGACTTTTATCTTGAAATACAACGTCATGAAACTTATGACCCGGAAGCCGACCGGTCTGCCTTCCCGCTGCAACAGAAGGTTATTGAGGTATTCAGGAAGCTTTCGGTAAAATACAATGTAAAGTTAATTGCCACCAATGATGTGCATTTCATTAATGCCGAGGATGCTGAAGCACACGACAGGCTGATCTGCATAAATACCGCAAAGGATATTGATGATCCTGACAGGCTAAGGTATTCCAAACAGGAGTATCTGAAGTCCGAAGAAGAAATGCGCGCTATCTTCAGCGATATCCCCGAAGCCATAGATAATGTTGCCGGGCTGGTCTCAAAAATAGAAAAATACAAACTTGATCACGAACCCATGATGCCCGATTTTGAACTTCCGGAAGGATACACCGATAAAAACGAATACCTGAAATATCTTACTTACAAGGGGGCTAAAGCAGAGATGGGGAGACCTTACCGGGGAACAGACCGACAGGATTGATTTTGAGCTTGACACAATCGCCAAGATGGGATTCCCCGGGTATTTTCTGATTGTCCAGGACTTTCTGAGTGCTGCGCGGGATATGGGGGTTTCCGTGGGTCCGGGAAGAGGTTCGGCAGCCGGCTCTGCAGTTGCATTCTGCCTCAGGATCACGGATATCGATCCGATAAAGTATGGGCTGCTTTTTGAAAGGTTTCTGAATCCCGACAGGATTTCTATGCCCGATATTGATATTGATTTTGATGAAGACGGCCGTGAGGCTGTACTGAGGTATGTCGTTAACAAATATGGCCACGACAAGGTGGCACATATCATTACATTCGGGACAATGGCAGCAAAAATGGCAATCAGGGATGTTGCAAGGGTCCAGAAACTGCCTTTACCTGATGCTGACAGGCTTGCAAAGCTGGTTCCTGAACGACCCGGGATCACACTTTCAACAGCTTATGCGGAGGTACCCGAACTTGCAAGGGAAAAAGAATCTCCGAACAAACTTATCGCACAAACTTTAAAATATGCCGAGGTGCTTGAAGGATCAGTCAGGCAGACCGGTGTCCATGCCTGCGGAATAATAATCGGAAAGGATTCACTTGATAACTATATCCCGCTTTGCACCGCCAAGGATACCGATCTCTATGCAACCCAGTATGACGGTAGCCATGTTGAATCTGTCGGGCTTTTAAAAATGGATTTCCTGGGGCTTAAAGACTCTCTCAATCATTAAAGATGCTGTCGACAACATAAAGAAATCAAAGGGTATAGATATTGAAATCTCGAGACTCTCCCTCTTGATGACAATGAGACTTTTGAACTTTTCAGCAACGGGGAGACAACGGGTATCTTCCAGTTTGAATCGACAGGCATGAAACGTTACCTGCGCGAGCTCAAGCCAAACCGGTTTGAGGATCTGATTGCGATGAACGCACTCTACCGGCCCGGGCCTATGGAATATATCCCGCAATTCATCAAAAGGAAGCACGGACAAGAGGCTATTGATTATCCCCTTCCGGTGATGGAGAAATATCTGAACGACTCTTATGGAATTACAGTGTACCAGGAACAGGTCATGCTTCTTTCCCAGGAACTTGGAGGCTTTACCAAGGGAGAAGCCGATTCGCTCCGTAAAGCCATGGGGAAGAAGAAAAAGTCGATAATGGATGAGATGAAGCTTAAGTTCCTGGAAGGCAGCAAAAAAAACGGTCATGATGAAACGATAATAAACAAGATCTGGTCCGACTGGGAAGCATTTGCCCAATATGCCTTCAATAAATCACATTCGACCTGTTATGCGCTTGTAGCTTACCAGACAGGTTATCTTAAAGCCCATTACCCTGCAGAGTATATGGCAGCAGTATTGAGCCGGAACATAAACGATATAAAGAAGATAACCACCTTTATGGATGAAACCCGCCGGATGGGCATGGAGGTGCTGGGACCCGATGTCAATGAAAGCGATGTTAAATTCACTGTAAACAAAGACGGGAATATACGGTTTGGACTGGGAGGTATTAAGGGAGTTGGAGAAAGCGCCGTACTTCAACTGATTGAAGAGAGGGAGAAGAATGGGCTTTACAGGAATATCTTTGATCTTGTAGAGCGGGTCAACCTTAATGCTCTGAATAAGAAGAATATTGAAGCTATGTCCGTCGCAGGCGCTTTTGATTGCTTCCCTGAAATCAAACGGGCACAGTATTTTTCAATTGACACCAGGGGAGTAAGCTTTATTGAGAGCCTGATCCGGTACGGAAACAGCTGGAAGGAAGTAAAAAATTCAAGCCAGCAATCCCTTTTCGGAGGATTCGGAGGTTTTGACATAGTCAAGCCGGAGCCGGTCCAGTGCCCCGACTGGCCGAAACTTGAAAAGCTGAATAAGGAAAAAGAGGTCATCGGTATCTATCTCTCTTCACATCCTCTCGATGACTTTAAACTGGAGATATCCACATTCACCAATGCAACCCTCGCTGATCTTCAGAACCTCAGTGAATGGCTTGACAGGGATGTGGTTGTTGCAGGAATGGTAATTGATACAAAAAACGGGATAGGTAAAAACGGGAAACCCTACGGATCGTTCACCCTTCAGGATTATTCCGATTCATTCAGGTTCATGATGTTCGATAAGGAGTATATCGAATACAGCAAATTCTTCATATCAGGTTATTATCTGCTTGTAAAGGGAAAGGTCAGAAAAAGAAAATACAGGGAGGACGAACTTGAATTTAGCATCAAAACAATAAACCTGCTTTCAAGCGTCAAGGATGAACTTATAAAATCGGTCACTCTTATGATCAATCCTGAAAATATAAACAAGGAAATGATCTCCGAACTGATGGAAATAGTAAAGGAGAACAAGGGTGAAACCGAGCTGAAATTTCTGTTTTACGATCCCGATGATAAGATCTCCCTTCCCATGTTCTCAAGAACCCTTGAGAGTAAGGCTCAATAATGAACTTAATTTCATACCTTGATGATCATCCGGGCATTGAATATAAAGTTAATTAGGTATCTTTGCAGACCTTAAAAGGATTAATATTTAAAATTTAGATTATATGGCATTAGAGGTAAACGACACCAATTTTGAAGAAGTTGTCCTTAATTCAGACAAGCCTGTTATCGTTGATTTCTGGGCAGAATGGTGTGGCCCCTGCAGAATGATCGCTCCCGCAATGGAAGAGATTTCCGGAGAATTTACCGGTAAAGCCGTCGTGGTAAAGTGCGATGTCGATAACAGTCCTTCCGTAACAGCAAAATTTGGCATCAGAAATATCCCGACCGTCCTTTATTTTAAAGAGGGAAAGGTTGTGGATAAGCAGATAGGCGCAGTGCCAAAGGTGAATTTCATTAATAAGCTGAATGCCCTTCTGCAATAGTTCCGCCACTTGCACTGCCGGCTTTGCTTCACTGAGGGTTCATGGAAGCAAAGCGACAACATTTATTCTTCCAGCAAAATGACAGTTTGTGTTTTTGCCGCATCAAGCAGCCGGATTGACAGCAGGTATATGCAGGCTGCTGAAGAGCTTGGTTCTCTTTTTGCCAGGTCAAAAGTAAATGTGATCTATGGTGGCGGAGGGATAGGCCTGATGGGTGTGCTTGCAGATTCCGTCATTGAAAACGGCGGGTTGATTACGGGAGTCATACCCTCCTTTATGAAAGATGAAGGCTGGGACCATCCGCGCGTGAGCGATATGATAGTTACGGTTGATATGGGAGAAAGGAAGAAAGAGATGCTCGCAAAAGCTGACGCCGTGGTCGCATTGCCGGGAGGAGTCGGCACCCTCGAAGAGCTTACCGAAGCAATAACACTGAAGCAGCTGGGACTCTTCAAAGGCCCTGTTGTGATCCTTAACACTCTGGATTTCTATAAATCCTTTATCGATTTCCTCGGGCAGATGATAACAGGTAATTTCCTCAGACTTGAACACAGCGCGATCTGGGAAATAGCCCGTACACCCGGAGAAGTGCTGACAGCTATTTCGAACAACAGGAGCTGGATCGATGATCCTCGCAGAATTGCTAAAATCTAAGTACCCTCTCGAATAAGTATCTCAAGGGTGCTTTGTTTGAAACTTGTTTTAAAAAGAAGTTTCCCTTCTATTTCAGGTGCCCTGATTCCGTCTTTAAAGTCCCTCACTCCATGGAAAATACGCGCTTCATCCCAGAAGCCCGATTGTATAAAATGGTTAAGCACTGTAGCGCCTCCCTCAATGAACAGGGATTGGATTCCCCAGTTGAAGAGACAATCCGTGATCTGTGCAGCAGCCGATTCCTGACTGTTGAGTTTAACCACCATTGAATTATGCATGTCGGACTTTCCGGGATAATAAGTGAAGATCACAGTGGAACCTGTTGTATCATAAAGCGCCAGGTTATCAGGAAGCAGCCCTGATCCGGTTAAGATTAACCTGACAGGATTGCTGCCCTTCCAATCCCTGACGTTGAGAAGGGGATTATCGACCCTTATTGTCCCTGCTCCGACAAGTACTGCCTGTTCTGCAGCCCGCCATTTATGAACGAGTATCCTTTCTGCTTTCCCGGAAATCCAGTTTGGTGCGGTACTGCTTCCCGGCTGACGTATCGTGTCAATGTATCCGTCAGAGCTTTGCGCCCATTTGAGCGTAATGTATGGCCTCTTCTTTTCGTTAAATGCAAAGAATCTCCTGTTGATCCTCCTGCATTCCTCTTCAGCCACACCTGTAACCACACTTAGGCCTGCATCGCGTATCTTTGCCGCTCCCTTGCCTGACACCTTGCTGCTGGTATCTGTCGTTCCAATCACCACCCTCGGGATCCTTTTTGATATTATCAGATCAGCACACGGTGGTGTCCTGCCGAAATG
The DNA here is from genome assembly GCA_963806555.1 of uncultured Bacteroidales bacterium. Taxonomy (GTDB): domain Bacteria; phylum Bacteroidota; class Bacteroidia; order Bacteroidales; family VadinHA17; genus LD21. The sequence continues at coordinate 16,140 of CAWDYR010000026.1, forward strand.
GGAACATGGCTCAAGATTCACATACAGGGTTGATGAGCTGAGCAGATGTTTGTCCCTCACCGATTCGATAGCAACAACCTCCGCATGAGGCCCTCCTGCCTTCAGATGATATCCTTCGCCAATGATTTTCCCGTCGTGAACAATGACTGAACCAACAAGCGGATTGGGATAGGTCATCCCCTCTGCCTGTGACGCCAGCTCGAGGCACCTTTTCATGAATTTAACATCACTCTCCCCCGACATTCCTGCTAAAATGCTAATTTTGGCTTATGGCCGTTAATTTACAAACAATTAAAGATATCAGGAATTATCTTTCCGTGGAACTTGCAGAAATCTACTCCGCAAGAGAGATTTCAGGCATAATGAATATTATTCTGAGCTCGGTTCTTAATACAGACAGACTGCATCTTCTCAGGGAAAGGGAGAAACCGCTCCTTCCCTGCCAGAGTAAGATGGTTGTTCATATCTGCAGGCATCTAAAGAACGGGAAACCAATTCAATACATAATTGGAAAGACTCTCTTTTACGGCTGTCCCATTAAAGTCAACGAAAGTGTCCTTATACCGCGTCAGGAAACAGAAGAACTTGTAGATCTGATAATAAAGGAAAATCCGGGCTTCACAGGAAATATCCTGGATATCGGCACAGGATCGGGGTGCATCGCCATAGCGCTGGCTGTAAACCTCCCCCTGTCAGGGATCACTGCAACTGATATTTCAGAAGAAGCGCTGACTACTGCTGCGGAGAATGCGCTGCTCAACAATGTGAAGATCAGTTTTATAAAGGATGATATTAAAAGTGCTTCCCGCCTGCCTGAAAATGCAGGTATTATTGTGAGTAATCCTCCATACGTTACTTACTCCGAAAAGGAGAAGATGCACATAAACATCCTGAACTTTGAGCCGCATGAGGCATTGTTTGTCCCGGATGATGATCCCCTGAAATATTACGTGGCAATTCTCACGGGAGCTGATCATATTCTGGATCGCGGCGGCAGAATATATTTTGAAATAAATGAAGCTTTCGGGAAATCTATGCTCGAATTACTTGAATCGTATAAATATTCCGGCGTGAGAATCATAAAAGACATAAACGGAAAAGACCGGATAATAAAAGGAACAAAAAATGACTGAGAACGACCCTGTAAAAACTGCCCTCAATAAGGCAATGGCCATTTGCGCCACGAATGAACACTGCATTGAAGATATCCGGATAAAGCTCGATTCCTGGGGTTTAAGAGGAACAGATGCCGGCAGTATCATTGACATCCTGGTAAAGGAAAACTTCATCAACGAAAGAAGGTATGCAGAAGCTTTTGTCACCGACAAATACCGGCAGAATAAATGGGGGAGGTTAAAGATTGCAGCCCTGCTCAGGGCAAAGCGTATCCCGCAGGAGCTGATAAGTACGGCGCTTGATTCACTGGATGAGGACCAGTACAGGCATACGATAAAAGAGCTTCTTGCATCTCACCGCAGGGTCACCCGGGCTAAAAATGCCTATGAAATGAAAGGAAAGCTGATAAGGTTCGGATTATCAAGGGGATTTGAGAGTCATCTACTGTACGATATACTTAATGAACCGGAAGATGAGGGCCTTTAATTTCACCACACGCCCCTTTGAACCCCTCCCAAACCCTCCCCTTCAGGCTAACTTCCCTTTATACACATCTTTTCAAGTGTCAACTTTGCCTGTGAGTTTGGGATTCCTCGCTGACAATGAAACATGTAAGTTCATTAAGCTTGGAATTGTCATAACGATGGCTTTCGTATCTCAATGCTGCCTATTTCAAGGATTTAGGGGAAGAAGCGGCGATTCGCACTAAAATCAGAATGAGTAAGGAGACACATTTTGCGAATCGCCGCTTCTTCCCCCAACACAAAAATATGACCTGTCATCCCGAGCGCCAGCGAGGGATCTCCTCTTCGCCCTCTTCCCCCTGAATTCACCGGTAAACTGACCTGATAATAAATTCTATATAAGGCAAAAAGGAGACAAGGAATACTACAATTGATCCGGTTATATCATATAAGATCAGTTGTTGCCGGGTATCAGGATTTTTCAGGTAGAAGATAGAAAAGGAGATCCTCATCACAAGTTGTGATGCAAAGAACAGGAAAATTCTCATTCCATATATATTCCAACTGAAAGCTTCAGAAATCCTGCCTCTCAGAATAAGTGAAAAGCTGTGTGATAATCCGCAGGAAGCACATGGTTCTCCCGTAAGTTTTTCATGTATGCAGGCAACCGGATAGTTGTCTGCGTCGGGTGAAAAAAAGCCGGAGTATGCGAAAATCAGCAAAATAACTCCGGCAAGTATAATATTAATTATTAGGTAAGGTTCATTTCTGGACTTTACCAGTGTTTGTTTATAATTATTTTTTGACCTTAACAGTGTCATTCGATTGAGTGTTAGCCTTTTCCAGCTCCTCAAGTTCCTGTTCTTTACTCTCTTTATCAGAATTGGTATTGATTTCAATTGTGTCCCCGTTGCTTTCAACCTTTATTGAAACTTTGGAATCCTCCAGCTCATTAATAACATTTTCCTGAACGTCCTTTATGATATTCTCGATGTCATTTCCCCATTCATTCTGAGCTTTATTGGCTATTTTACCTGCAACAAATACCTGTGATAAGGAAACAAGGGAGGCAACGATCGCAATTATAAGTCCCGCTATAAGCAGGCCGCGCGGTGAATTGTATCTTGCTGCCTGTGACAAACCTACTGAAGCCAGAATAATTGCTATTATTCCGGGAATAACTGCAATTATCCCCACGCAGGGTATTACAGCAAGTACAAATGTTACAATTGCAGTGATAAGGGCTGCAATACCGAGGGTTTGGCTCTGTGGTTGTCTGGGACTTTGTCCTGATGGCGGTTCGGCGGGCTGATTGGTGTTATTTGTGAAGTCTTCCATTGCAATTTTATAATATTTTAATTTTCATTCCCTGTCAGAATATTTACTATATCCTGTTCTAAAGACGTAACAGGATTTTCAATGATGCGTCCTGCTTCAACTTTATTTTTCAGGAAGATAAAGGTCGGAACCCTTTCGATATTCAGCGTATCATACCCTCCTACCGGTGCAATCTTTGTGTTGTCCACTCCAATGAATGTTATGTTTTCAGGGGGGAATTTCCAGATGTCGAGGATGCGCATAAACCTTGGCACTTCCCTCCTGCTGTCGGGGCACCATGTACCCATAATGATCATTATTGTCAGGTTCTCTTTGCTGATGTCCATCAGATTGTTTAGCGCATCACTATTAGGCTGATAATCATCATATCCCTTTACATACCACATAGAATGAGGCTCACGTGTCAGTCTGTCCCGACTAAAATATCCGAGTACCCATGAGGTCTGTTCAGAGAAGTTAAATGTCCTGGGGAGTGTATCTGTTGCGGGCATCCCAACTTCCCTCGCTTCCGGACTTATTTTCTCTGCCGGCCGGATGGTTTTGCAACTGATTAAACAAACCATGAATAAAATGATCAGAAAAGTAATATTTTTCATTTAAGGACATTTAAGAGAATACAAATTAAAGGGATTTTTTCAAATGGATTGAATAGTACCGGAAATTAACTGTCCGATTTCTTTATCCTGTTTGTATAGTACATAGAGATACCTATGGAGATCGCAGCAAGGAAGAGTAATGCCAGCACTCTGTAGATTAATTCTATTTTCGCAAGGTCGACCAGAAAGAGATACAAAGCTGCACCTATCATAGTCCCTAAGGCCATATATCTGTATTTCACATTTTTAAGGATGAAACCGATTAAAAAATAGAGAAGTGCTGCCATTGTCCATGAGAGTGTAATAAGGTGACGTGGAATTGCATGGTAAAGGGCAAACAAAACCATTAAAAAGCCCATGATAAGATACAGGTTTCTGATAATGTCGGTTTCTATCTGTAACCTTGACCTTTTCCAATTAATTATTCTGGCAGATATAAGGGAAATCAGCGCAAAGGAGAAATTTACACCATCAATAGGTTTTGAAGTTGACATATATACAATAAGTATGGCCAGGAAAAGGAGACTATTCATTACTACTATCAACCTGTTGCGAAACCAGAGAGCAATTGATACAACAACCAGACTCTGAACTGAAAGCAGCAAATAAACCCGGGGAAGTCCAAACAGGCCGTAAAGCGCGATACTCATCGCCATGAAACCATAGAGGCTATAGAATGCAGAGGCAAAATTCCAGTCTGATTTCGTATGTAAAATTGTTGAATAGATAAGGCAGCAAACAGTTATAATCGCAAAAAGATTTACATAGTTTTTACTATAAAATCCTAAAACCACGAATACGAGCGAAATTGTAAAAAGAATACCATTGACAAAAGTAACCGCTATTAAATAATCATCGAAAGAACCATCTTTATTTCTGAACAACAAAGCAGCAGAGTAAAATGCGCCAAGGATGAAAAGATAGATTATTCCTGACGGGTGGTATGCTATCAGCTTCATCTCGTTACCCATAAAGGGATTCCCGACAAGCCAGAGAAAGAATGTAAAGTATGTAAGAATTATTGTAACAATAAGAAGCGATTCCCATTTAAACCTGTAATATAGAGTAAACAGTGCCCGCGGAAGTTAACAATACTAATAAAAGCATGAAGTGGGTTGTTTCACTTGTTATAGCAGTAACAAGGGCAAATATTACTGATAAAGCAGCATAAGCCCGGGACCTGTTGCGTATGGACAAATAGGCCATCAGAGCTACTATTGAAACCAGAAGAATAACCGAAATAGTTTTATCTGCAAGCAAGGGAGATGCTGAAAAATAATGCAATCTAAGGGTTATGTAATAAAGCAGGATCATTGCATTAATCTTAAACATGAACGACAGATAGCTGTTGATTTTCTTCAGACGGTTTGCAAGGAAAAAGATAGATGCAGATGCAGTGTACCCCAGTATAATACAGAAAATATGCTGTCCAAGGTTCATCAGATATTGCGAAAGGAAAATAATGCCAATAAGGAGAACTATATTACCCAGCCAGGCCAGCCCAAATCGTCCAAATCTTGATTCAAGGTCCCTGCCTTCATCATTTGACGATTCATAAACCTGCGATGATGCCGGTTCTGGTAACGGTTCGTCTGATATGTATTTACTTGTATCGGAGTTGACTAAAATTGATTCCAGGCTGGCGAGTCGTTTCTCAATTGAGTTAAGCCGGCTGCCTATTTCTTCGATCGTATCATCCTGATAAGTCATGGTGAATGAGTATTTTCGAAACCAGGAAAACAGTCACTGAAAAATCCGGATTTATTGAGGCCGGATAGAGTTATTCTTTCTCCTCCACCATTTTCCATGGTGGCAGTAGCCACAAAAGAAAGGTAAGAATCCCTACCGGGAGCAAGAGCCAAAATGCCGCCATCAGTGATCCGTCAAGACCAATAAGTCCCACTTTAAAACTGGTAAATCCGGCGAAACTCTTTGAAAATAATTGACCTCCGATAACAACATTCCACCTCATTGAATAGACCCCAATAAGTACCAGTATACTTACAATCAGATAAATAGACTTACGTAGTTTTATTCTTTTCCTGTAAAACTGGAGGAAGGCAAGTGTAATAAGAGGTATTATCGTCCCAATCAGACCCTGGGAAACAAACAGTGTCAGGTATAACTTACCCGACACAAGCAATTTTATTATTTCAAATGATTCTTCTGCTTCATAGATCCTCTGGATCTGGTCAAGCCCCTCGAGAGTGAAATCCAGGATCAATACGAAGAATAAATACTTTCCAATGGAATCAAGAACATTCAAATCAATGACTTTCTTCCGGATATATGATATTACCATATACACCAGCATGACCAGGGCTATACCTGATACCATCGCCGAGAAAAGGAAAATTATGGGCATAAGAGGCGTCGACCACCAGGGATTAGCCTTTATGGATCCGAAAATAAAACCCACATATCCATGCAGGATAAATGCAGACGGAATTCCAATCACCGTTATTATATACCCGAGCTTTCTATCCCATTTTATTGTTCGGGGTGAAATGTCCTTAACCCCAAGAGTAAGTATTTTGTAAACCCATTTCATTGCTCCTTTCTTCTCATCTGACCATACCACCATACTATGACGATAGTCGAACCATATTTCGAGTAAAAGAACTACCATGAGATACCAGAGATATACAAATCCAAAAATGGCCATGGCAGATGAGGGATGAGGAGTAATCATTATTTCATAAGCTCTTTGCGGTTGGGATAAATGACTAATCAATGGCATTGTGGCAACAAGCAGGAATGATAATGCTGTAAGCAGGGCAATCTGATAGGTAGGTTTAAGAATCTTCACATTGAATACCCTTTCAAGGGATGCAAGAATAAAAGCTCCGGCAACCAGCCCTGTTATATAAGGGTAAACAACAATAAGAATGCCCCATTGCAGGTCAATCTCATTGGGGAAGATAAAGCCTTCTGATCTGGCTAAAATTTCGTACAAATGCTGATAATCTGGTCCCATATTTACCTTACCTCCGAACTAAGTGCATTATAATATAGCTTTGAGCCGGTATTCAGATTGGGCCTCAATACCTGGGTGGTATGTTCTTTCAAAAACCTGACCAGTTCACTGTCTTTGTCCCTCAGATTACCGTAGATTCTTGCACCCGTGGGACAAACTTCCATACAGGCTGGAGCAAGATTTTTCTTTAGCCTGTGATAACACAATGTGCATTTATTTGCCACTTTCTTCACCGGATGAATAAACCTGCAGCCATAAGGGCAGGCCTGGACACAGTATCTGCATCCGATGCAGTATTTTTCATCGATAAGCACTATCCCCTCCGGGCTTTCATATGTGGCTCCAACCGGGCAAACCTGAATACATGGTGATTTGGCACAGTGATTACACATTTTTGGCACGAAGTAGGACTTAAAGATATCCTCATCGGGGATTTGCTGGGTGAACCCGTCTATTCCACCATTAGGCGATATAATATCTACACTGCCATCATTTTTTACAGTGTATTGTTCAATCCAGATGCGAAAGAAAAAGGGTTCTTTAGGGACGTCGTTTTCAAGTTTACAGGCTTTTGCACAATTACCACATCCAATGCATTTTTGAATATCAATTCCTATCCCGTACCAGGGCAGGGTCTCATCTTCCGGTTCATTTGCAAAGAACGCAAGCTGGGATGATTTTAACAAAGTGGATCCGATTGTGGCACCTGCAAGTGTAGCTGCCGACCTGAGGAACTTCCTTCTCGATGACTTTATTCTTTCATTTCCCATGGTTGATGTGGATTATGACATTCAATACATCTCCTGTCAACATTGTGCTCTTTAAGGTCAACCTGAAATATCGCACTTTTTTGCTTGGCTGCATTTTTGGAATGACAAAGACCGCAAAACTCCCTGGATGTGGGTCTTACTAAACCCGTTGTATCTCCGTTTTCAGAATGTTTCAAGCCAGGGCCATGGCATGTTTCACAATGTATTTCACTATGAACATCCTGCAGTTTTAAATCTTCAATATCCTGATGACATTCAAAACAGACTTGTTGTCCGGCATAATGCATTTCGTCCTTTTCAATATCTGTTAGCGAAGCGCCCCTGTAAAAACCGTATTGACCAAACGTTTCCGGAACCAGATAATGGCGAAGCAGCAGAAAGAGAGAAATAAATATTGCAAATGCGATTGCAAGCCGGGTAAGCTGGGGAGGAATATAGAATTTCATGAGACCCGCTATTTAGGTGAAAAATCTATACCTGAAACCCTAAAGTAACATTATGCGTATTTAATAATTCACATAATATGATATTTGCGAATCACTTAAATTGTTATTTATAATGTTTCCAGATAAGCAATTCGATAAAACTGCTCAAAAGTGGCTAATCGGAGTTTCCCCGGTTGGGGAAAATAATCTTCCTATTCTAATGATTGATTTCCATCAGTATCTCCAGAATTTGTTTTGCCGCCCTTGATACCGGAGTACCCGGTCCGAAGATGGCTGCTACGCCTGAATCATAAAGGAACTTATAATCCTGGGGTGGAATTACGCCTCCTGCAATAACGAGGATATCTTCCCTGCCCAGTTTTTTCAGCTCACCAATCACTTCAGGGACAAGAGTTTTATGCCCTGCTGCAAGGCTTGAAACGCCAAGAACATGGACGTCATTTTCGACAGCCTGTTTTGCAGCTTCCGCCGGAGTCTGAAACAGGGGACCGATATCAACATCGAATCCGATATCGGCATATCCTGTCGACACGACCTTCGCCCCCCGGTCATGGCCATCCTGCCCCATTTTTGCTATCATTATCCTTGGCTGCCGGCCTTCTTTTTCCGCAAACCTTACGGCAAGCAGACTGGCTTCCTTAAAGTCATCGTCCGACTTATACTCTGATGAATAAACACCCGATATTGTACGTATCACTGCTTTATACCTCCCGACTATTTTTTCGCATGCATATGAGATTTCACCAAGGCTTGCCCTTTTTGAGGCAGCCTCAATGGCTAATTCAAGTAGATTACCCACGCCGGTCTGAACACATTTTGTAAGCGCGTCAAGCGCGGCCTGGCACTCCTGCTCATTTCGTCCGGCTCTGAGCATAGCCAGCCTTTTTATTTGAGAATCCCTGACAGCTGTATTATCAACTTCGAGTGTTTCGAGAGGATCCTCCTTTTCAAGCTTGTATTTATTGGTGCCTACAATGGTCTGAATACCAGAATCTATGCGCGCCTGGGATCGTGCTGCAGCTTCCTCGATCCTCATTTTGGGAACTCCCGATTCGATAGCTTTTGCCATTCCTCCAAGGTGTTCAATTTCTTCAATATGTTCCCAGGCCCTGCGGGCAATTTCATTAGTAAGATATTCCACATAGTATGATCCCGCCCAGGGATCGATAGCTTTGCATATTTGTGTCTCCTCCTGGATGTAGATCTGTGTATTCCGGGCGATACGTGCTGAAAAATCGGTGGGCAGAGCCAGAGCTTCATCAAGAGCGTTTGTATGGAGGCTCTGCGTACTGCCCAGCGCGGCTGCCATTGCTTCAATGCATGTCCTTCCCACATTATTGAAGGGATCCTGTTCGGTAAGGCTCCATCCCGATGTCTGGCAGTGAGTTCTCAGTGCAAGGGATTTTGGATTTCCGGGATTAAAGCCACTTACAATCTTTGCCCAGAGCATTCTCGCAGCGCGCATCTTGGCAATCTCCATAAAATGATTCATCCCGACAGCCCAGAAAAATGAAAGCCTCGGGGCAAATTCATCAATATCAAGGCCGGCGTTAATGCCTGTTCTGAGGTATTCAAGGCCGTCAGCAAGGGTATAACCTAATTCAAGATCGCATGTGGCGCCTGCCTCCTGCATGTGATAGCCTGAAATGCTTATCGAGTTGAACTTAGGCATATTCGCAGAAGTATATCTGAAAATGTCAGCGATAATCCGCATTGAGAATTCAGGAGGATAGATATATGTATTCCTGACCATGAATTCCTTAAGGATATCGTTTTGTATGGTACCTGTAAGATCAGCAGTTTTAGCCCCCTGTTCAAGGGCAGCCACAATGTAAAAAGCCAGGACAGGAAGAACGGCACCATTCATTGTCATCGAAACAGACATTTCGTTAAGGGGGATCCTGTCAAAAAGGACCTTCATGTCGAGTATTGAATCGACAGCTACACCCGCTTTCCCCACATCTCCCGTAACACGCTCATGATCCGAGTCGTATCCCCTGTGTGTGGCAAGGTCAAAAGCAACGGACAGCCCTTTTTGTCCGGCTGCCAGGTTCCTCCTGTAAAATGCATTCGACTCTTCTGCTGTTGAGAATCCGGCATATTGCCTGACAGTCCACGGGCGCATCGGATACATTCCGGGATAAGGTCCTCCCAGAAATGGCGGTAATCCCGCGGCATAATCAAGGTGCTCCATTCCTTCAAGATCCATTCCCGTAAATAAGTTTTTGACGGGAATCTTTTCAGCTGTCATCCAGGGTTCATCCATCCGCCTCTCATCACTTCCCGGCCCGTCATCCTGCTGCAGATTATGTGCGAACAGATCGCTATATTTAAATCCTGGTCTCATTTTCCTTTATGCATTCACTTTCAGTCCGAGCTTTGAATTATAAAACTTCAAAGTATCAACAAGATTTGATCGTATGTGTACAAAATTCTCAAGGCCATCTGATCTGAGATCCCCTATGATTTCCGGATTACCTGCTACCACCACAATAACATTTCCGGCAAGCAGTTTAAAGATCGCCGGTGCATAAAGGGGGTACTCTTCATCCGAGCTGCAGATCACGACAATATCAGGTTCTGATTCGAGGGCCGCTTTAACAGCTTCATTAACATCGCTGTAGATGTCATTTTCAATAATTTTGTACCCAGCGCAGCCAAAAAAACCGGACGAGAACCGCGACCTTGCAGTTGCCATGGTCAGGTCCCCTATTTTCAGCATAAACACTGCCGGGCGTCTTTCTGCCTTATCTACGGCAAACCTTATCTGCTCAATTTCTTCTGATCCCCTTGAAAAACTGACAGGTACTACTTCAGTATCAATCCTGTCAACATGATTCTCCGGGGCTGAATGCCGTTTCTGTTTCTGCAGCAACCCTCTCGTGGGGCTGAGGATATTGGTTGGTTCCGGTAAGGATCTCTTTACGCCGGGCAATATCATTTTTCCGTTTTGAAGCCGTTTCCGAGATCTTTTTCTGTATAAAACCTGATCTTAAAGCTGATAGAAACCCTCCGTTCTCTTCAATCTCAAGGAATAGTTTCCAGGAGTGTTCGGCGACCAGGGCGGTAAGGTTCTCAATATAGTATGATCCGGATGAAGGGTCGGCCACTTTATCGAAGTAAGCTTCCTCTTTAAGAATCAGCTGCTGATTACGGGCTATCCTTTCAGAAAATTCGCCTGCATCCCTGAAAGCCGAGTCGAACGGCGTCACAGTCAGGGAATCTGTTCCTCCAAGTATAGCTGACATTGCAGCGGTCTGGGTCCTGAGCATATTTACGTATGGGTCATATACTGTCATATTCCATTTACCTGTTGTGGAATGGATCTCCATCCGCCAGGGATTTTTCGCTGCACTCTGATAACCATTTGCAATTGTTTTCCAGAGGATACGGGCAGCCCTGAGTTTTGCAATCTCCATAAAATAAACTGATCCGGCGCCAAAGCTGAAGCGTATCCTTTTAGCAACCTCTTCAGGATCCAATCCTCTTTCGGTTAGTCTGGCGAGGTATTCCGCAGCCATTGCCATGGAATATCCAAGTTCCTGTACGACGTCACTCCCTGAATTAGCGAAATTCAAACCATTAACCTGGATGTTCCGGTACTGTGGAAGAATCTTTGCAGCTGCCGTTAGAGAAGCAAGGTAATCCAGGCCAGCCTCCACCGGAATACAAAGAGTACCGTTAATCATCAGCCTTCCAAGCGGATCAGCCTCGATGGCCCCGGTAATCTTCAACAGGTCGAAACCGTTGGACTCTGAAATCTTAGCAAGAAGGGTAACTATTTCCTTTGCCTTTCCTGCTGACCTGAAATTCAGCTCTACACATTCAGGATTGATGCCATCAAGCAATATCTTAAAATTCTCCTCATTTACGGATTCAGGATCATGAATTATAAATCCAAGTGAATCAATCCCTTTCATCAGAATTGAGAGCGCTTTCCGGTTTGCCGCCATGTAATCGGTTACGGTAATATCCTGCCTGACAAGCCAGTTGCAGGTTTTCCGGATGGCGCCCGTACCAATCGCAGGGATGTCTTCCCGCCTGTAAAAGGGCCTTACATCGAATCCTTCATTTGTTTTCCAGACCAGCTTTTTACTAAAGTCGGCCCCTTTCAGGTCGGCAGTGATCTTATCCATCCACTCCTTTGTAGTTACCGGAGGAAACTGATCGAAGAGCTTTGTCTGACTGGCCATTAAGATTGAATTGGATTCCTTTGAAAAATAAAAATTCAAAATAAGGTTTTTTAAGAAATGGTAATAAATTACTTGCCGGCAAACTCCATAAGGTATGATTTTATGAATTCATTCAGATCACCATCAAGAACTGCATTAACGTTACCGGCCTCAAGATTCGTCCGGTGATCTTTAACCATCTTGTAAGGATGAAGAGTATACGATCTTATCTGTGAGCCCCATTCTATTCTTTTCTTTTCTCCTTCAATCTTTGCCTGTTCTTCCCTGCGCTTTCTTAGTTCAAGCTCATAAAGCTGTGATTTGAGTATCCTCATGGCATTCTCTTTATTATTGAGCTGCGAGCGGGTCTCCTGGTTTTCTATAACGATGCCGGTAGGATGGTGCCTGAGTCTGACTGCTGTTTCAACCTTATTTACATTCTGGCCGCCGGCTCCGCTCGACCGGTAGGTCTCCCAGGTTATGTCGGAAGGATTTATCTCTATTTCGATATTATTGTCTACAAGAGGAGATATGAAAACTGACGCGAATGTTGTCTGGCGTTTACCCAGGGAATTGAATGGAGATATCCTCACCAGGCGGTGTACCCCATTTTCGCTTTTCAGGTAACCGTAAGCCCGTTCTCCGTCAATTTCAATAGTTACGGATTTCACGCCAACCTCGTCGCCTGACTGGTAATCAAGCTCCTTAACCTTATAATTATTTCTTTCTGCCCATCTGAGATACATTCTCAGGAGCATTGCAGCCCAGTCGTTGCTCTCTGTGCCACCGGCGCCGGAATTGATCTTCAGTATTGCCCCCAGCTGATCCTCCTCATGCTGCAGCATATTTCTCACTTCAAGGTCCTCAACCATCGAGAGGCACTTATTGAACTGGTTTTCGACATCTCCTTCCGAGGCTTCACCTTCTTTAAAGAAATCGAAGATCACCTGGAGGTCGTCGAAAGCCGAATTTATCCTGTCAAATTCAGTGGTCCAGCTTTTAATCTGTGAGGTTTGTTTAAGCAGCTCTTCTGCCGCCCTGGGGTCGTCCCAGAAACCGGGCTGTTGTGATGCCGACTCTTTTTCTGCTATTTCCTTAAGTTTACCGTCAATGTCAAAGATACCTCCTCAACGCGTCGCGGCGTTCCGATAAGTCCTTTATCTGGTCGTTAGTGATCATGTGGAATTTAAATTTACGCAAAGGTAATGACAATTGTGGTCTTCAGCAACAGCTAACCGGTGGTGGCTTCCGAACCTTAATAACTTGTTCAAAACTATGTTGAAAAGCTGTTCAAACGCAGATACATTGGTAAAATTCCGGATTGTTAAAAACCCCTGCCCCCGGATCAAAATAATTCCATAACTTTCATCCCTGAGATCTCCATAAGACTTTCAATGCTTAAGTCATTCTTATACCATAATCTGATTGAGGCTGGTTGCGATGAAGCAGGACGCGGTTGTCTTGCCGGTCCTGTAACAGCTGCAGCAGTCATATTGCCAAAGAATTACAAACATCCTGTTCTGAACGACTCTAAAAAACTTACTGCCCGGCAAAGGATGGCGCTTAAAGATGAGATCATCAGTTCGGCGATAGCATGGAATGTGGCTTTTGTGGATAATAATGAAATAGATGAGATCAACATCCTGAGGGCTTCTATAAAAGCAATGCACCTGGCAATTGAAGGTCTGTCCAGGCAACCTCAGTTCCTGCTTATTGACGGTAACAGGTTTTTCCCGTTATAAGGAAATCAAACATAAAACCATAATAAAAGGTGACGGCCTCTTTTTTCCCATAGCAGCAGCTTCAGTCCTGGCAAAAACCTTCCGCGATGAATTTATGGAAAGGATCCACCAGGAATACCCCGAATATGACTGGATCAGGAACAAAGGATACGGCACATTATTTCACAGGGATGCCCTGCTCAGGCATGGCATCACACCATATCACAGAAAATCATTCTGCCTGTTTAACACACAGATGGAATTTGAATTCTGATTTCCCATTTAAATAAAACGTTATCTTTGAATCGCTCATCCATACCCATAAGGAATGTGGCAAATAATTGATTTTCATTGGTAATGAATAAATAAAAAGTAATATTTTAAACTTAAATCAAATATTTTATGAAAAGGATTTTCTCGGTTTTGATCATTATTGCCATCAGTTCCGGCTTCAGGGCAAAAGCAGATGAAGGTATGTGGCTCCTGCCTCTGCTCGAAAAACTCAATATGGGTAAAATGTCTTACCTTGGACTTAAGCTCTCGGCTGAAGATCTCTACAGCCTGAACAAGGCCAGCACCAAGGATGCCATTGTAATTTTCGGAGGAGGATGTACGGGTGAGATCGTTTCATCCCAGGGCCTCCTGCTCACAAACCATCACTGCGGTTACGGACAGATTCAGGCTCACAGTACCGTTGAACATGACTATCTAAAGGATGGGTACTGGGCTATGACAAGAGACCAGGAGCTGCCCAACCCAAATCTTTCGGTCACTTTTTTGCTCAGGATTGAAGATGTTACAACCAGGGTCCTGGCAGGTGTAAAACCAGGTATGAGCGAACAGGACAGAAATTCAGCAGTTAATGAAGCAAGGTCTGCAATTGAAAAGGAAGCTGCAGCGGGTAATAATTACAGGGCTACAGTCGCATCATTTTACGGAGGCAACTATTTTTATCTTCTTGTTTATGAAAGATATCTTGACGTAAGATTTGTAGGCGCTCCTCCCTCTTCGATAGGCAAATTCGGTTTTGACACTGATAACTGGGAATGGCCCCGTCATACAGGCGACTTCAGCGTTTTCAGGGTCTATTCAGGTCCTGACGGAAAACCAGCCCCCTACTCCACTGAAAATATCCCCCTTAAACCAAAATACTGGCTTCCGGTCTCGATCAGGGACCTTAATAAAGATGATTTTGCAATGATCCTTGGATATCCCGGCAGAACGCAAAGATATGCCACATCTTATGAGGTAGATGAACTTCTTAAGATCACCCATCCTAACAGGATCAAGATCCGTGGCATCAGGCAGGAGATACTTGATGGCTGATATGCAGGCTGACCAGAAAGTAAATATTCAGTATGCATCCAAATATTCAGGTTCCTCCAACTACTGGAAATATTCGATTGGCCAGAAAGCTGGTCTTGAAAGACTCAATGTTAAAGAAAAGAAACAGCAAATAGAAAATCAGTTCAATAAATGGGTCGCAGCCGATCCTGCGCGTAAAGCAAAATATGGTGAGTCTCTGAATCTTATACGCACTGCTGTTGAAGGAAGGGCTGAATATGCAAATGCACAACAGTATATCAGCGAATGTTTTATGCAGGGGTGCGAACTGCTGGGGATGAATGCAATCGCTTCATCGCTGATCAATGCCATAAAATCGGGCGACAGTCAAGCAGGTGTCGGACATTACAGCCAGGATGCAGAATTATATAAGTTCCTTCTATAAGGACTATAATCCTCCAACTGACAATAAGGCGATGAAAGCCATGATAAAGCTTTACAGGGCAGATGTGCCTGCAAAATTTCATCCCGATTTCTACACTAACATTGTTGACAGGAAATTCAAAGGTAATGTCGACAGATTCGTCGATGATATGTTTGCCAGATCATTATTTGCAAGTGAAGCAAAACTGACAGCATTCATGGAAAAACCTGTCCAGAAAATCCTTGAAAACGACCCGGTATATTTAACTGCAACTTCAATCAACAAGGTTGCCAGCGAAGTTTCAAAAAGTCTCAGCCAGTTTGACAATGATCTTACAACCGGACGGAGGTTATGGATAGCAGCGCTGATGGAAATGACTCCCGACAAAACCCTCTATCCCGATGCAAACTCAACAATGCGTCTTTCCTACGGCACTATCCAGGATTACGATCCAAGGGATGGAGTTACATATAAATATTATACGACACTGCAGGGTGTTGTTGACAAATACAAGCCGGGCGACTATGAATTTGACCTGCCTCAGCGGCTGATCGACCTCAACAATAAAAAGGAATTCGGCAGGTATGCCTCTTCAGAAGGATACATGCCCGTATGCTTCCTCACAACCAATGATATCACCGGAGGCAACTCGGGAAGTCCGGTAATGAACGGCAACGGGGAGCTTATCGGTCTTGCTTTTGACGGCAACTGGGAAGCAATGAGCGGGGATGTGGCTTATGAGACTGATTTGCAAAGGACGATAGCGGTTGATATCAGGTATGTGCTCTGGATCATGGATGTCTATGCCGGTGCAGGACATCTGGTAAAGGAGATGACAATAAGGGAATAAAACGGCGTTCATGAACTTCAGTCTGATAGAGATCCTGGCAGCCTTTATGGTGCTCTTTGCCATAATTGACATTCCGGGATCAATTCCGATCATTATTGACATAAAGGCAAAATCAGGGGATGTCCAGTCTGAAAAGGTGACACTGGTTTCATTTTCGATATTGCTGGCATTCCTGCTGATAGGAAGTCCCCTGCTCGGCATCTTCGGGATCGATGTCTCTTCATTTGCCATTGCGGGATCTTTCATAATCTTCCTTATTGCCATGGAAATGATCCTGGGGATAGAGTTGTTTAAACAGGATTCACACGGCGGAGGTGCAGTGTTTCCCATCGCATTTCCGCTGATTGCAGGCGCTGGTTCAATTACCACAATCCTCTCGCTTAAGGCTGAATACCATACTATTAATATCTTTATTGCACTGGCCCTGAATATGGTTGTGATCTACCTTGTTTTACGGCTCACTTCAAGGTTCGAAAAGATCCTCGGCAAGGGCGGTCTCCAGATCCTGAAAAAAATTTTCGGGGTCATCCTTCTTTCAATAGCCATAAAGCTTTTCCTTTCCAATACCGGAATTACTTTAATGCATGGCAAATGAAATAACTATTTATGCCGATGGAGCTTCCAGTGGAAATCCAGGTCCGGGTGGCTACGGAGTTGTGCTTATATCGGGGAAACACCGGCTTGAGAAATCGGAAGGTTTCCGTCTGACAACCAACAACAGGATGGAGCTGATGGGAGTGATAACAGGTCTTGAAGCGCTCAGGATACCGGGGAGCAGGGTTGTTGTTTACACCGATTCGAAATATATAGTGGATTCTGTTGAGAAAGGCTGGGTTTTTCAATGGGAAGCAAAAGGCTTCAGGAAGAAGAAGAACCAGGATCTGTGGATCAGGTTCCTGAAAGTTTTCAGAAAACATAAAGTAAGGTTTGTATGGGTAAAAGGACATGCCAGCATTCCTGAAAATGAACTGTGCGACACTCTGGCGGTTGAAGCTTCTAAAAAAAAGAACCTCCCGGAAGACACAGGTTACAAACCTGACGGGGAAGATGATGAATTATTTAACGGAACAGGTATATGAGAGGTCAGAAGGAGTTGTATGAGATTCTCGAAAAGCTTGCAATCACCTTTGAATACCATGAGCATCCCCCTCTTGCTACGATTGAGGAAGCAAAGATCCACTGGAAAGATTATAATTCGGGAAGGTGCAAGAATATCTTTTTCAGGAATCATAAGGGAGACAGGCATTATCTTGTAATTCTCGAACACCTTCGGCAGCTGAATATTCATGATCTTGAAAAACGGTTGAAACAGGGGAAACTGACTTTTGCATCCGACCAGCGGCTGAAGAAATATCTTGGCGTGGAACCGGGGTCCGTTTCTCCTTTCGGACTTATAAATGACACTGAAAATAATGTTCATCTGTTTATAGATGAAAAACTAAATGATTTTGAGCGACTTGCATTCCATCCAAATGTCAATACCGCTTCTATTGTTGTCTTAAAAACCGATTTTCTGAAGTTCCTCAACCACACCGGAAACTCATACGAGTTTATCAGACTTTATGATTAAAAAGGCCATCCTGCAGGGGAGGCATGTGGCGTGAAAAAAAGAATTGGGAGAGGTTCAGGGGAGCAGTAGCGCAAGAATTTAGAGGTAGAAAGCCCTCCCCTTAGCCTTAACTACCCTTTATACACATCTTTTGATGAGCCTTAGGGTAGTTTTGGAATTTAATTTTATAAGTTGTAATTGTATATAAATCAGGGAGATACCTCACTTGTGCTGCTAATGATAATATTGCATTAGTGACACATTATAAGACAGATACACAAAGGTCCTAATGATCCGCCTTTATTCAGCCCTTTCAGGGCTGACATCATTTAGTCGCATTCTACCCCCGGTTTCGCCGGGGGTTATTCACATATCACCACTTCGTGGTTCTTGCCTGAGCTTAGAAAAGGCCACATTCGTGGCTCTGGATTTCGTAAAGCTCTGTCACTTTTGTGGCTCTGCTCCATCCTGCTGTCCTGAGGATCAGAAGCTGGTTTCAATTTCTGCCTCTGAAAGAGGCCTTTGTCCCTTGACTGTCCCGGAACGGGACAAATGTGAATAACCCCCGGCGAAACCGGGGGTCGAAGTCTCCTCTGGTTTTGTAAGCTCTGAAGGAGCTTAATATGAGGACATCCTGATGGCTTAATCTTCCGGAACCGCACTCGTGAACAGGCCGTTTGCACTAATACACGACGCGGTCAAACTGTGTAAAAACACCACAAAATTAATTATCATCAATACTGGATGTGCAAAATTTTTGTATAAAAACTCGGGATGACAGGTCATATTTTTGGGGTGGGGGAAGAAGCGGCGATTCGCAAGATGTGTCTCCTTACTCATTCTGATTTTAGTGCGAATCGCCGCTTCTTCCCCTAAATCCTTGAAATAGAGCATGCCATTCCGAGCGCCAGCGAGGAATCCCAAACTCACAGGCAATGTTGATAATTGAAAAGTTGTGTATAAAGGGTAGCTTAGCCTTAAGGGGAGGGTTTGGGAGGGGTTCAGGAGGTCGTGTGGGAAGATCTAAAGTTAACGTCTATGGGGCATAGGGGTGCGTGCTTTTAAAAAAATTAACGTATATCACGGAGGGTAATCACCCTCAATAATGGTCTATGATAAGAGTAGAATTAATTATTTAGAATCATTATAAATTACTAAAAACCCTGCAACAAATTATTTTACCATCCGTCATTATTCGAGAAATAAAACAGAAATATTTTCCATGAAAAGAATCTTAATTTCCATTTTCTTTATGTTGCTTTTAATCTCAGGTGTAACCGGACAGACACCTGAGAAAAAGCAATACAAAGCAACAAAGCTTGCAGTTCCACCAGAAATAAACGGGATTCTCGACGACGAAGCCTGGAAGGAAGGAACGTGGGTCGATGACTTCACACAATACGAACCTTTCAATGGCAAAAAGGCATCGCAGAGAACAGAATTCAAGATCCTCTTTGATGATAATAACCTTTATGCTGCTTTTAAGGTTTATGATACAAGTCCTGACAGCATTGTAAACCGTCTGACCAGGCGCGATAACCCCGACGGAGATCTGGTGGGTATAATCCTTGACAGTTTTCATGATTTAAGGACAGGATTCCTGTTTGGCATAAGTTCCAGCGGAGTCAAGTATGACCAGATGTTTACCAATGACGGCCAGAATGAGGATTCGTCATGGGATCCGAACTGGTGGGTAAAAACATCTGTTAATACTGAAGGATGGGTTGCAGAAATGAAAATCCCTTTCAGCCAGGTCCGGTTTGAGAAAAATTCCGGAGATATCTGGGGTCTTGAGGTAGCACGGGTTTTGTACAGAAAGAACGAGACAAGCTTCTGGCAGCATATTCCCAAGGATTCTCCGGGTCTGGTGCATATGTTTGGCGAGATATCAGGTCTTGAGCAAATCAAACCCCGCAAGATTTTTGACGTGACACCCTACACTGTCGGTAAAGCGGAAACCTTCAAAGCGGAAGCCGGAAATCCATTCCTCGATAAAGGCAGAAAGTTTGGACTTAACGGGGGGATAGATGCTAAAATCGGGGTCACCAACAACATGACAATGGACCTTACCGTCAATCCCGACTTCGGACAGGTCGAAGCTGACCCTTCGGAAGTCAATCTTTCAGCCTACGAGACATTTCTTAAAGAAAAAAGACCCTTCTTTATCGAAGGCAACAATATCACTAATTTTAATCTTGGAATAGGCGACGGTGATGTCGGCAATGACAATTTGTTTTATTCAAGACGTATAGGCAGAAGACCCCAGGGAGATCCTGATCTGGAAGACGGCTGGTATTCAGATATTCCCAGGTACACCAATATTATAAGCGCTGCAAAGCTGACCGGAAAAACACAGAACGGGCTTTCAATAGGTTTTGTCGAAGCCGTCACGGCAGAGGAGAAAGCTGAAATCGATAAGGAAGGCGAAAGATCGTACGAAACCGTTGAACCGTTTACCAACTATTTTGTCGGACGGCTCCAAAAGGACTTCAATGATGGAAAAACTATTATCGGTGGTATCGTTACAGGCACAAACAGAAATCTTGACACCAATCTTGATGATTTCATGCACAAGAGCGCTTATACCGGCGGATTTGACTTTACACAATACTTCAAGGATAAAAACTGGAGTATAAGTCTTAGCACTGCCTTCAGCCAGGTCAGGGGAACCAAACAGGCTATCGAAGAGACACAGTTGTCATCGGCACGCTATTTTCAGAGACCCGGTAAAGACTACGCGACGCTTGATCCGGAACGCACCTCCCTCAGCGGTACAGGTGGCAGATTGATGGTATCAAAGCTTAACGGGCACCTTAACCTGATGGGTGTTCTGATCTGGAAATCACCAGGATTTGAGTTAAACGACCTTGGATACGTCAGAGAAGCAGATCAGGTTTTTTCTGTCCTCTGGGCTGGCTATAACCAGTGGGAACCAAAAGGTATTTACAGGAATTTCAGAATTAACGGTGATGTCGTTTCAGTTTTTAATTTCGGGGGTGATAACGTACTAAACATCTTTGAAACGAATGCAAATATGACTCTGAAAAACTACTGGAATCTCTGGACGGGAGGTAATGTGAGTGGAAATACTCTTGATGCAGGCATTCTCCGGGGCGGGCCGATGATGAAAACACCGGGAAGGATAAGCTGGCGTGCCGGATTTTCAACTGACGGCCGGAAAAAGCTCGGTTTTGAAGTTTTTTCGAACTATAACGGAGGATTTCAAAACTACAGCAACAGCCTCTATTCCAGTATTTCCGCATCTTATAAGCCTACCAATTATCTTTCAGTATCGTTTGGCCCCGGGTATAGCAGGTCATACAATGAGCTTCAGTATGTTACAAACCTCACATACAACAACAATGAAAGGTATGTCTTCGCAAGCATAGACCAGAGGACGATAAGCGCTTCCTTAAGGGTAAATTTCAACCTGAGCCCCGATCTTACACTTCAGTACTGGGGACAACCCTTCATAGCAACAGGCAATTACCACGACTATAAGTATATACTTGATCCGATGGCCGACAGGTACAGGGACCGTTTTCATACTTACACGGCGGACCAGTTTATTCCGGGAAGTGACAGCTATGGTATTGATGAAAACAGGGATGGAAGTGTTGACTATGATCTTGAGAGGAACAATTTCAATTTTAAGGAGTTTCTTTCAAACCTGGTCATCAGGTGGGAGTATAATCCCGGATCCACTGTCTACTTTGTGTGGAGTCAGACCAGAAGGGGCTCTGCCGATACCGGCGACCTCGATTATTTTCAAGACATGGGCGAAATGTTCAACAGGCAGGATAACGATGAACTGAACAATGTCTTCCTTATTAAATTAAGTTACAGGTTTGGTTTAAAATAGTACCTGCCATGACGTCCTTCTGAAGCGGGACAGGCAGGTACAGGATGTGTTGATTTGGTCTTCAAAAGGCTGTCATTTCCGGCAGCCTTTTTTCTTTATTTCTTTTTACTACCATAGACCGGTTGCCTCCATTCCTCGACTGGTTGATATTTACTCTCGCAGGCCCAGAGGATGCCCCTTTTCTGGATTTCCAGAGCCTGTTGCACCTTGTAGTCGTTTGCAACATGTCCGAGTGAGGAATAAAAGACCCTTCCCTTTCCATAGAATTTCTTCCATGCCACCGGGATTACAACTCCATCGATCCATTCGGCATTTTTGCCATTAAAGGTTGTTGTGGCCAGAACTTTTACATTCGGATCAACATGCATGTAATACTGCTCCGAATGCATGTCAAAATCAGTCAGGTCTTTTGTTACCGGGTCCTTATGATCTGTAATGTTTACCCTGTAGTCGATAACTCCGCCTGGATGAGCCACCCACTGCCCTCCTACCATGAACTGGTATTCGGTGTTGTTCCTGAAAGAATCCCCAAGTCCTCCGTGCCAGCCTGCAATTCCTGTTCCGCTTTTGACTGCCTCAAGCAGAGCTTTCTCCTGATTACCTTGAATAGTTCCCATTGTCCATGTCTGGACAATCAGGTCAAAATCCTTCTTTAAGTCATATTTTACATACGCTTCAAGAGTGTCTGAAACGGTTACCTCAGCACCCTCTGCTTTCATCCATGGGACAAAGATGTCGCGGCATTTGTCGGGTTCATGGCCCATCCATCCACCCCATACGAAGAGTACCTTCTTGCCATTCAGGGAGGGAGCGGCTTTTCCCGGAACAGAGCGTGCATAAAGTGATGGTGCGGCAATGGCGGCAGCCATTGCAACTGCTGTTTTTGAAAGAAATGAGCGTCGGCTTATCATGGTTTTTCGATTTCAGGCTAAGGTAATAATTTTTTAATTCCCTTGTTCGCTCATTTCCGGATCCCCTGTTTAAAAATAAGTACTTGAATTTTAAAAGTTAAATTAATTCGCTTTTTGTAACGGAAATGAAAATTTAACGTCTTTATAGTTGTACATAACCTTAAACCAACATCGAAGTGAAAAGATATTTAGCTGTATTTATTACAATGCTTTTGAGTTTGTCTGGTCTTACCGGACAAGAGCAGGGAAAAAAGCAATATAATGCCGTCAAAATAGTAACAGCGCCTGTAATCGACGGTATTCTGGACGACGAGGCCTGGAATGCAGGCAGCTGGGCAGATGACTTTACCCAGTTTGAACCATATAACGGTAAGCCGGCTACACAGGGAACTGCATTTAAAGTACTGTTTGATGAAGACAATCTGTATGTCGCAATTAAGGCTTTTGACACCAGTCCCGACAGTATCATCAGGCGGTTGACAAGGCGCGATCGTACCGATGGAGACATGGTGGCAATTATTTTTGACAGTTACCATGACCTGCGTACAGGATTCTGGTTTGGAGTAAGCGCGGGAGGTGCGAAGATTGACGAGATGATGACTAATGACGGACAGAACGAAGACTCATCCTGGGATGCAAACTGGTGGGTCAGAACATCAATTAATGAGGAAGGTCTGGTTGCTGAAATGAAAATACCTTTCAGCCAGCTGAGGTTTGAAAAGAACTCAGGTGAAGTATGGGGATTGGAAGTGGTACGGCAATTATACAGAAAGAATGAAACCAGCATCTGGCAGGCTATCCCTGCCGATGCCCCCGGAATTATCCATCTGATTGGTGAAATGACAGGCCTTGAACAGGTCAGACCCAGAAAAATCCTTGACATAACTCCTTATGGTGTTGCAAGTGTTGAAAGATATAAAGCCGACCCGGGCAATCCCTTTGCAACAGGAAAGGGGAAAAGAATAAACGGCGGGTTGGATGCAAAAATAGGAATCACGAACAACCTGACAGTGGACCTCACCGTCAATCCTGATTTTGGCCAGGTGGAAGCCGATCCATCGGTTGTTAATCTTACAGCCTTTGAAACCTTTTTTGAAGAGAAAAGACCCTTCTTTATCGAAGGAAATAATATAACAAACTTCGGAATCGGGATTGGAGACGGAGGTTTAGGCAATGATAACCTGTTTTATTCCAGACGTATAGGAAGAAGTCCGCAGGGCGAAGCAGTCAGGTTTGGAGGATATGCGGATTCACCGGTTAATACTTCCATTATTGGTGCGGCCAAGCTTACGGGAAAGACTAAAAACGGATTATCTGTCGGGTTCCTTGATGTTGTTACTGCAGAAGAAAAAGCCGAAATTGACACAAACGGGACACGCCTGGTCCAGACTGTTGAGCCGTTATCCAATTATTTTGTCGGAAGGGTTCAGAGGGATTTCAATTCAGGAAAAACAATTATCGGAGGAATGGTGACAGGGGTTAACAGGGATATGAAAGATATCCCTCTTGTCGGAGATGAAGGGTCAAATCTTATTAACAGGTTACCCGGACAGGCATTCTCAGGCGGTCTTGATTTCACTCAGTATTTCAGGGAAAAGACTTACATGTTTAATGTGAATGCCGCTTTCAGCCAGATAAACGGGACTGAACTGGCCATTCTAAGGGCACAGCGTTCTTCAGCAAGATACTTTCAGCGGCCAGGCAGCTATATCAGTCTCGACCCTTCACGGACATCACTTTCGGGCAGCGGGGGAAGGATCCAGTTTTTAAAAACCGGCAACGGACATTTCCAGTTCCTGGCAGCTTTCCTTTGGAAGACACCCGGCTTTGAGATTAACGACCTTGGTTATCAGAGGGAAGCCGACCAGCTTCTTGAGGTTTTCTGGGTCGGATACCGACTCTGGGAACCCAAATCATTTTACAGATCAGTCAATCTGAATTTCAACCAGTACACAGCCTGGAATTTTGCAGGAGACCATCTGATGGATGGCGGCAATGTAAACGGTAATATTAACTTTAAAAACTACTGGCAGGCAGGCGGAGGTGCTGAAATAAGCCTTAACCAGCTAAGCAATACACGTCTTCGCGGGGGACCGTTAATGAAACTCCCGGGTGAAATTAACGAATGGTTGTTCCTTCAGACCGATAACCGGAAGAAACTGATCATTAACCTCAATGCAAATTTCAACAATATGTTTGAGGATGGAGCCAGAAGCTTTAGCCTGACCCCTGGCATAACTTACAAACCGTTTAATACACTTGATTTGACGGTGAGTCCCTCTTACAGAAAATCATTCGATGAACTCCAGTATGTCACCCAGGCTGAATTTGGTACTACTGACAGATATCTTTTTTCAAGTATAGACCAGAAAGTTCTGAGCGTTTCATTCCGGTTGAACTTTACTCTGACCCCCGATCTTACTATTCAGTACTGGGGACAACCATTTGTTGCCTCGGGAAAATACTATGACTTTAAGTATGTCGGAAATTCTCTGGCATCCGATTATCATGAGAGGTTCACTCTTTTCACGCCCGGCCAGATGACAACTGTTAATAATGAATCCTATAGCATCGACGAAGATGCCGACGGCCTGGAAGACTATAACTTCGGCAAACCCGATTTTGATGTTCAGGAATTTCTTTCAAATCTGGTATTCAGGTGGGAATATAACCCGGGGTCGTCACTTTATCTTGTCTGGAACCAGACACGCAGGGGATTTAATCCGACCGGAGAAATGGATTACTTCGATGACCTGGGCGATCTCCTTCGTTTCCGGCCTCATAATGTTTTCCTTATAAAGTTCAGTTACAGGTTTGGACTAAAGTAGTCAGGCTTCCAAAAAACCAAAATCCGATAACTCTTTCTTCTGTTCAATAGTATTCCCCGTTCTCCCGGTTAAGGGAATTCGGACCATTTAAATATATTTAGATATTGTATCAGGTAAACTATTTACTGCCTATCCCTTTCGGTAAAGTATCATTATTATAATTCCAATTTTTAACGTCTGAGGAGGCTATATCTATCGGCTTGATGCATTAGTCGAAATGAGCAGCTTTCCTCTATAAGTGATAGATTGCGGAAGTTAAACCGAAACGCAAATTCGCACAAGTAAATAAGACAGATATTTTGGGGCAAGCTCCTTGTATTTGGGTCACACAAAGCTATTTGGAGATCATATTCCGTATAGGAAGTTTCAGCTGTCAGAATCATTTTTTTTTGTTCTAGTACTTTATAAATAGTTATTATAGTGCACATATATAATTACTTAACAAAGCCGCACGTGTTAACTTGACTTAAGGGGATAGGCAGTAACTATTTATTGAATCAGGTAAACTATTTATTGAATTACATATATTTTCTGCCCTGAAGGGGAGATCCTCGCTGACGCTCGGGCGAAGCGAGGGATTTCTCAATAAAATGTCAAAAAACCTTGTGTGTTGCATTGCAGTATTAAAAGACATAATTCATTATATTTCCATTACTATAATAATGTAACCGCTCCGCGGTTGGTATATTTCATTATATTTCCATTACTATAATAATGTAACCGCTCCGCGGTTGGTATATTTCATTATATTTCCGTTACTATAATAATGTAACCGCTCCGCGGTTGGTATATTTCATTATATTTCCATTACTATAATAATTTAACCACTCCGCGGTTGGTATATTTTATTGCATCCTGCTTAACTTAAACCGCGGAGCGGTTCCATTATTATAGTGATTTTGTCTGAGTCACAATATTGAACCGCGGGGCGGTTCCATCATTTCTTCCATAATAAACATCTAACAGGGAGATCCCTTTTACACAGGATTCTGATGTCTGAAAGGCATTCGTAGGGATAGCTCCTGAATGTATTCGCCTATATTACAATGAGATCCCTCGCTGTCGCTCGGGATGACAGCTCATTTTGTGTGATGGGGAAGAAGCGACGATTCGAACAAGTTAACCGGGAATTGGCCAAAATCAGGTTTTCGAATCGCCGCTTCTTCCCCCTAATCCAATAAAACAACCTGTCATCCTGAGCGAAGCCGAAGGGTGTCATCCCGAGCGAAGCCGAAGGGTGTCATCCTGAGCGAAGCCGAAGGGTGTCATCCTGAGCGAAGCCGAAGGGTGTCATCCTGAGCGAAGCCGAAGGGTGTCATCCTGAGCGAAGCCGAAGGGTGTCATCCTGAGCGAAGCCGAAGGGTGTCATCCTGAGCGAAGCCGAAGGGTGTCATCCTGAGCGAAGCCGAAGGGTGTCATCCTGAGCGAAGCCGAAGGGTGTCATCCTGAGCGAAGCCGAAGGGTGGTCATCCTGAGCGAAGCCGAAGGGTGTCATCCTGAGCGAAGCCGAAGGGTGTCATCCTGAGCGAAGCCGAAGGGTGTCATCCCGAGCGAAGCCGAAGGGTGTCATCCTGAGCGAAGCCGAAGGGTGTCATCCTGAGCGAAGCCGAAGGGTGTCATCCCGAGCGAAGCGAGGGATCTCTCAATAAAATGTCAAAATAATATCCAGATGAAAATTTAACTTCTTTTCGTTTACTTTGTTAATTGAAGAAGTGATTATAGATAACCTGTCTTATGAAGACAATACCTCGTCCCCCTGTTCCTTTTAACCGTTATGGCTGTTAATGCCCAGGATAAACCGGCATATAAGATCTTCACAGCTGAAGGGAAAAAAGCTGATTATGCCGATCTGATAAAGGCGGCAGCGAAAGCTGAGGTTGTCTTCTTCGGCGAACTGCACGACAATCCTATTGCACACTGGCTTGAACTGGAAGTTACCAGGGATCTTTTTTCGAAAAAAGGAAAAGACCTTATTCTTGCTGCAGAGATGTTCGAAACTGATGATCAGTTGCTTATAGACGAATATTTTGACGGCATAATAAAGGAATCTTCATTTGAAAGCGAAGTGCGACTATGGACAAATTATAAAACCGACTATAAACCACTTCTGAACTTTGCGAGGGACAGTGGTCTGAAATTTATTGCCTCCAATATACCAAGAAGATACGCCTCCGTGGTTGCATCGGGTGGATTTGAAGCATTGCAGAAACTTTCACCTGAAGCATTGAGTTTTATTGCCCCCCTTCCCATGGCTTATGATCCTGAGTTGCCATGCTATAAGGATATGTTATCTATGGAGGGTTCAATTGGAGGTCCGATGGCTAAGAACGTGAGTGAAAATCTGCCAAAAGCCCAGGCTGTCAAAGATGCAACAATGGCAAATTCTATTGTTAAGTACCGTCAGCCTTCCAACTCAGTTCTACATTTTAACGGAAGCTACCATTCCGGACGCTACATGGGCATTATCTGGTATCTGAATAAATATAGTCCCGGACTTAAAATTACAACAATAGCGACTGTTCTTCAGGCTGATCTTGACAAAATGGAAGAAGAGTACAAAGGACAGGCTGATTTTGTTGTTGTTATACCTTCTTCGATGACCAGAACCTATAGGGGGACGGGGCAGTGAGGATGGCGCAGGGCGCAGGGGGCAGAGCACAGGGCTCAGGGTTCGTGTGACTCCGGCTTAAAGATACGGGATAGGGAGAAAATGAGGGAGCGGGGGAGAGAGGGAGCGAGGGAGAGAGGGAGCGAGGGAGAGAGGGAGAAGGGAGAAAGGGAGAAAGGGAGAGAGGGGATGGACTCTGCGAGACTCTGCGGATTTAAATCAGCGAAACTCTGCGAGAACTAAAAAGGTTCAGGTAAATGATCCAGAGCTATGGAGCGAGAAAGGGAGAGGGGGAGAGACTTGATTCTGTTTAATGATAAAATATTTACATAAAACAACGACTCTATTAGATAATTCATCATCTCTGGCACTCTATTTGTGCGTAATTAATTAATAGTCTCTGAGTTGAAATAGTTGGATATTCGGTTGCCTGTGCAGGTTGAATAACTAAAAACTATTGAAATGAAGAGCAATCGCGAAAGAGTTCCCGGATTTGATGAGATCATATTCGAGAACCGCAATCAAAGTTACGGAGCATACGATCTCCGTAAGCGGTACAAGCTAACAGCCAGTCTTTCAATCATTGGTGGAGTTTCCCTTAGCGCAATGACGCTTATACTGATTTCAGGCCTGACTTCTGAACCAGTTCCCGTAAAGCCGGAATCCCGGATAACTGTTACCATAACAACCGATAACCTGAGAGATCCTGATAAGATCGTTGTTCAGGTTCCTCAGAAACCTGTCGCCCTCCTGCCCCAGTACAGGTATATTGAACCAGCTGTTGTTGATGACACTGTTGATATGGACCTGGTGATGATGTCTGCCGATTTTGCAATTGTATCAGTATTAAACGGGGACATCACCGATGTTACTGATTCGGTAAAATACACAGTTGTGACTGATGAACCTGATGAGCAGGAACCATTTACTTTTGTGGAGGAACCGGCAATCTTTCCCGGGGGAGAAGCAGCATTACTGAAATATCTTGCCGAAAATAGCAGATACCCGTCAGAAGCAATCGAAAACAACATCCAGGGTAAAGTACTGGTAAAATTTGCGGTTTCATCCAATGGTTCGGTAAATAGAATTGAAATATTGCGGGGAGTGCATCCATTGCTTGATAAGGAGGCCGTCAGGGTTGTTTCAACACTGCCAAAATGGATACCTGGAAAGCAGAACGGGAAACCGGTACCAACCTGGTTTATCGTTCCGGTTGACTTTCAGGTGAAGTTTTACTAAGGGGTCGACAGCTCTGAACTTATCAAACAGGTTTTAGATTACTTCACAGAGGTTGTTGTAATTGCTGTTCATTTAATTAACCTAAGTTGCTAGTTACTTGTTGCTGGTTGCTAGTTATTTGATAATGAGCATCATGATTAATGCAAAAATATCAAATAAATTTTGACAAAATCGCCTACTGTTCTGTTAATCAACAACTAACCAGTAACGAGGAACCAGCAACTAGCAACCTGAGTTAATTAATAAAATTGAGCTACCTTGGCATAAAATTTTAGTACAGATTTCTTAAGAAACATGGCGGGAATAAAGTTCATAACCAGGTCAATACTTGTTGTGATTTTATTATTGACCGGTATCAGTGTTAAATCCCAGGCCCCCTTCAGCCGCGGAGTTAACCTGACAGGGTGGTTTCAAAGTGGCAGCGCCGGCCAGATCCAGTTCACCCGTTTTACTAAGCAGGATATCATCAATATTAAAAGTCTCGGATGCGACGTGATCCGTTTACCGGTAAATATGCATGAAATGACATCCGGCAGCCCTTCCTGGACAATTGATCCATTATTGTTCTCTTTCCTTGATTCCCTGGTTTCCTGGTGCGAAGAGCTGCACATTTACCTGATCCTCGATAATCATAGCTTTGATCCTTCCATCAATACCAGTCCGGGTGTCGCTACTATTCTCGTAAAAGTCTGGACACAAATGGCAATTCACTATAAATACAGGTCTGATTTCCTCTTATTTGAAATACTAAATGAACCCCACGGGATAAGCACATCCGACTGGGGAAGCATACAAAACCAGGCTATAAATGCTATCCGTGCTTATGATACCAGACATACAATCGTAGTCGGAGGCTCCGGGTACAACACCTATACCGAACTGACAAACCTGCCGGTTTACCAGGATACTAACCTGCTTTACACTTTTCATTTTTACGATCCGTTCCTTTTCACGCACCAGGGCGCTACCTGGGTTTCACCCACAATGGAACCCCTTTCAGGTGTGCCCTTCCCGTACTGCGGTGCCTGCATGCCACTTTTGCCTGAATCGCTTAAGGGGAGCTGGATTGAATCGGCTTACAATAATTATTCGTCCGAAGGCAGGGTCAGCTATGTTCAGTCATTGATCGACAATGCAGTCCGGTTCAGGAATTCAAGAAACGTTAAAATTTTTTGCGGTGAATTCGGCGTATATATTCCCAACAGTGACTTTGCAGACAGGGCCGGATGGTATGGATCAGTAAGGGAATACCTTGAACAGAATAATATACCCTGGACAACATGGGATTACAAGGGTGGATTTGGGTTATTCCAAAAAAACTCAAACGAACTGTTCGAGCATGATCTTAACATCTTATTACTCAATTCCCTGGGATTAAATATTCCCCGACAAACCCCTTATACTTTAAGACCCGATTCCACAGGTTTTTTAATTTACTCTGACTTTATCGGGGAAAAGATAAATGAAGGAAGCTACACATCAGGCAAAATCGATTTCTATTCACCTGAGTTTCCAAATAATGATAGTTACTGCATTTCCTGGAACGGATTCAGTCAATACAACGCCATTGGGTTCGATTTTCAGCCCGATAGGGATCTTGCCAGGCTGGTATCGGAGGAATATGCCCTTGATTTTATGGTCAGGGGTGTGCAAGGTATAAAATTCGATATCAGGTTTATGGATACAAAAACATCGGCAGGCGACCACCCCTGGCGTATGGGAGTTACTATTGATGAAATCATGACGGCAGACCGTCGTTGGCACCATATCTATATTCCTCTTTCTGATTTCGGGGAAAAAGGTTCGTGGGATAATAACACATGGTATAATGCGGCAGGGCTTTTTGACTGGACAGCAGTCGATAAACTTGAAATTTCAACTGAGTATTTGCCTGCGGAGGGGAAGCAGATATGGTTCGATAATATTCATATTACAAACAGGGACACTGCATTTGTAAGGGAATCAGCAGCGCTCGGAGTTGAAGAATTTCCGGAGTTCACTAAAGCCCGGTTGAAAATAACTCCCAATCCCATGAATGATCAGACGGTTATTTCTTACAACCTTTTTGAAAAATCACCCGTCAGAATAAATATATTTTCCATTGCGGGCTACAAAATAATCTGCCTTCTGGATGAAATACAAACACCCGGGGTAAAATCCGTCTTATGGAATGGATGTAACGGGAACGGTTCACCGGTAGGGAAAGGAATTTATCTGGTTCAATTCACCACGCCGACACAATATGTTGCAGGGAAGGTAATAAAGAAATAGAGACTAACAGGCCGGCAGGGCTGGCTCCGGAAACCTTATCCAATCTTTCTGACCCCTATCCCCGGCCTATCCGGCAGAGTAACTTTTCCGTCAATTATAGTTAATCCTTCGAAAGGGTCATTATTAATAAGAAGGTTCCCGTCAAGGTCGCACCAGTCGGCAAGAGGGGACAGCTGGGCGGCTGCAGTGACAGCGCAGGAAGTCTCGGTCATACAGCCTATCATAACTTTCATACCAAGCGCTTTTGCGACGTTTACCATTTTCATTGCCGCACTTAGTCCGCCGCACTTCATTAGCTTGATGTTTATCCCGGAATAAACATCCCTCTGGTCAATAATATCATTAACATTCTGAATTGCTTCATCGCCAATTACCGGGAGGGGACTATTCTTTGAAAGCCAGGTAATGTCACTCTTCTGCTCCTTAGGCATCGGCTGTTCGAGAAATATCACCCCTTTCTCCTTCAGCCATACAGCCATTTCAAGCGCATAGCCGCGGTCTTTCCAGCCCTGGTTTACATCGACGCATAATGGCTTATCCGTCAGCGACCTGATCACCTCCACCATTTCCCTGTCATTGTCCCTCCCAAGTTTCACTTTCAGCACTCTGTAAGGCTCAGCTTCAGCAACTTTCTGTTTAATGATTTCGGGGGCATCGAGGCCGATGGTGAAACTTGTCATCGGCGTGTGGGAGGGATTAAGGCCGAACATTTTGTACCAGGGCGCCCCAAGCAGTTTTCCGGTAAGATCATGCAAAGCTATGTCAACCGATGCTTTTGCAGCATAGTTGCCGGGCATCACCCCATCAACATATTGTACAATATCTTCGATAAGGAAAGGATCGTTGAATTGTGAAAGATTTAGCAATGAAAGAAATGCAGCTACAGATTCCTGACTTTCACCCAGATAGGGCGGCATAGATGCTTCACCGTATCCTGTAACGCCGTCATATTCTATTTCGGTAAGGATAACTGGAGTTGTGGTTCTGGAGCTCGTTGCAAGTGTAAAAGTATGCTTAAGCTGCAGGGTATAGGGTTTGAAACGGAGAAGCAGGCGACCATTGTTTTTCTTTTTACCTGGCTTGCCAGAGGCAGCAGGCACAGCCCCGGCCGGAAGTCTGGTCAACAGGGACCCGGCCGCCAGCATGCCATACTTTATGAATTCTCTTTTATTCATTTTATGTTTATTTATACCAGTTGCTTTCCAGGAGTCTCTGTATGCCCTTTCCTGTTTCGGCACCGATGATCCTTCTTATGCCAAGGAAGGATTTCTTCCTGTAGCTGCTGAAATTATCCCTTGCTGAATCAAGGCTGTTAATCTTCACCATCCCCGAGGCATTGATGAATTCCCCATCTCCTGTGTACATCCCGACATGTGTAGCTCTTGGAACCCCATCACGTAATGAACCGAAGAAAAGCAGGTCCCCTGTCTTCAGGGAATCCGGGTAGACTTCTTTCCCGATCTGAATTCCATTCCGGAATTGGAGCGATGCGTCCCTGGCAAGTATTATCCCGTTCAGATAGTAAACAGTCTTCACAAACCCGCTGCAGTCAAATCCTTTTACAGAAGTGCCTCCCCACAGGTATGGAATGCCTGTAAATGAGACAGCTGTTGCCAACAGGTTTTCAGGATTAAGGTATTTATCAGTTGTTAAATCATCAAGAAAAACAGATTCATCCTTTTTTATAAATCCTTTGCGACCATCAGGTAAACGAACCGCGAAAAATCCCTTGCTGTCACCAATTAATTCTGTGATACATCCGGCTACAATATCTGAAATAACCTTCCCTGAAACCTGGTCCGCATAAATATCACCTGTCTTATTAGAATAAAACGCTCTCTTCGAAGTTTTCCAGGCGCTGTGCTCTCCATCGGTGAAGGATACGATCGCGTCACTATCAACCCAGCCAAGATACCTGTCAGGAGTCTGAATAAGGAGCCATCCTCCGTCCTTTTTAAATATTCTGACAGGAGTTCCCATTAAAGCCTGTGAGGTCATTTCGGAATCGTACGATGATGTTGATCTGAGATTGCAGACGCTTACATTTACAAGCCCCCAGGGTTTGTTAATTGCAGTTTTGTCCGGCAGCAGGGTAAGACTGTCTGTAAATTCAACTCCCCTGTTTTTCAAAAATAATATAACTGCCTCTTTTGCAACAGGAATGCTTGTCTCACCTTTGAGGATCAAATCAGCTCCGGATGAATAAAGGTTCGCTTCAAAAATGCCTTCGCGTTTATCAGGGACCCAGGCTGAACCGATTGAATCAATCCCGTTTTGAAAATTGTCAGTTGCCTGCTTTTTACAGCCTGGCATTGAGGTCAATGAAACGGTGATAATAAATACTATAAGACTTAACCTTATTCTTTTATTTGGCATAATTGCTATTTATAATCTATTCTCATATTATAATCCCATTTATCGAAGTACAGGTTTCCGCCGCTCCACTCGACTTCGCCCCGCTGGAAATCAAATGGCTCGCTTCTCAGAAATTCCTTTTGAGGATAAAGTGGGCCGGCCACTCCGTCATTAACAATCAACCTGTAAGAGTCAATTCCTGAAATAAAAAATTCACGCGTTTCCAGGTCATCAGAATATTGCAAACCGTATGATATGTCAACAGGTACCCACCCTACTCCTTCAAAATAAACTTCGCACCAGTCATGAAGGTTTTTACCAACGGGTGGTAGCTTCCAGCCACTCTGCCATTTCACAGGGATACCCTTATACCTTAGCATCGACATAAAGAGGAATGTCTGCATTCCGCAATCACCCCTGGTGTTCTGTAAAACATATTCAGGAATATTCGGCATAATCGAATACTCCAGTGCTCCTGCCCATGGAATATGGGATGAAAACCAATAATAAATCTTTCTGACTATCCTGCATGGATCGGTTTCAGAACCGGAGATGCTGTCAGCGAGGCGCCTGACCTCATTTGTGAAACAAATATGAGGAAGCTGTTCGGATGTACATTCCCTGTACAAAACTGAGCTTTTATCATAATCCAGTACTTTCATTATACCGGGATTAAAATACTGACCGGATGACTGGTAACTGAATGAGACTCCAAAGGTCAGTGGCTTTCCTGTTTCAGCCCTGGCTTCCATATAGATTGTCCTGTGGATGGCTGAATCGGGAGCTATCCTGAAATTATCATGAGAAGCTGAAATGAACCTTACATTCTGCTGACGGGAATGGCTCTCTTTAGGATATGGCAGCCAGCATCTGACTGTTTCACCTGCAGGGACTGCATCAGGATCAACAGTAAGGGTAAAATTAACAGTCATTTCAACCGGAACAACGGGTTTTGCCTGATTATCTGATTCTTTGATAATTGACCGGGTATGGTTCTTACGGAAAACCATTTCAGGATCCCTGGCTTCCAGTGAATCCCTCAATTCCCTTTGCTGATGGAAGTTTCTTAGCAGTACCAGGTTTGAAACTGCCCTGTTGAAGTAACGTTTTTCGCCGTTTATAGTCTTCCATTCAAGCCAGCGATTCTTTTCCCAAAGAGCTTTTTCCTGTTCAGAAAAATTACTTATCCTTTCCTTAAGCAGTGTATTCAGTTCGATTTCAGTGACTGAAAAATCCAGCAAAGTCCTTTCTGCTATCTGACATAGTGAGTCAGCTTTGTCAAATAATTGTTGATCCGGACAAGTGGCTTTGAGCGAATCGGTCAGAGACTGTAGCTTTATAAAATTCCCCATATTAAGCTCATTTTCAATTCGTTTAAGCAAAATCCCACAATCAGGGGAATGACTGCATCCCGTAAAGGCATAAAACAGAATGAGCATCAGGGATAAACAGGTAACTCGCATGAATTCTTATAGCAAATTGTAAACTTAGTAATTATGGATCGTGGATTCCGGATTGAGGATTGCGGATTCCGGATTGCGGATTGTAGATAAGAACTCCGGAATCAGAAATCACAAATCAAAAATGCGGAATAAACTTCATCTAAACCAGGGAATTCCTGTTCTCATAGATTTTGGTGATGGCATTCACAATGTCATCCATATCTGCCTTAGTGCCCAGAAGCATACTCTGGTAAAAGGTCAGGGCCTGATCGCAAAGCCTGTCATTGCCGGGAAGGATGTTTTCTTCGCGCCACTGCTTTAGTCTTGACTCTGAGAATAACCGCCTGTATCCCTTTGAGGTAAGCTGTTCTTCGATCAGGCCATCCCTGTTCTGTTTGCCATAACCGTTGCTGCATGGAATTCCTTCAGCATTAAGAGCTCTCAGAAATTTATCTTTCGGGACATTATTGAAATTTTCCTGAACGTATCTGAAGGGATATAAATGATATACCGCCCTTGTTGCGCCATCGGCATGTTTGTAAGGGACTATACCGGGTATCTTTTTAAGTTTTTCATCAAGATAAAGGGCATTTGACAGGCGGATATCATTATCATTTTCAATGC
Organism: uncultured Bacteroidales bacterium; assembly: GCA_963806555.1. Classification (GTDB taxonomy): domain Bacteria; phylum Bacteroidota; class Bacteroidia; order Bacteroidales; family VadinHA17; genus LD21. The sequence goes on from CAWDYR010000026.1 coordinate 51,987, forward strand.
GTTTCATCTGCGACATCAGGATAAGGGCCTGCGACTGCTGCATCCTGTAATTCATACCGTTATACATATTCCCCGGACCGGTTTTCATATTCCCGTATGGCCTGCCGCAATTATGATAGGCATGACACCTGTCCATAAGGTCGTCGTTATTGCTTATAACAGCTCCTCCCTCCCCGGCTGCAAGGTGTTTGGAATTCTGGAAACTGAAACACCCCATATCGCCGAGGGTGCCGGTCCTTTTCCCCCTGTACTCCGCCAGCCAGGCCTGGCATGCATCTTCAATCACCATCAGATTATGGTTCTTTGCCACTTTATTGATGCTGTCCATATCGCAGGGCAATCCATAAATGTGAACGGGCAGAATTGCAGCCGTCCGGTCTGTGATCCTGCCTTCAATTTTTTTTGGATCGATCAGGAAGGTTTCCGGATCGCTGTCGACGAAAACAGGCAAAGCCCTGTGTGCAAAAATTACATTATATGATGCTATAAAAGTATAAGGTGAAACAAGCACCTCATCGCCGGCATCGACACCTGCCACTTTTAGGGCTGTAAGAAGGGCTGTTGTTCCGCTGGCAGTTGCAAGACATCTCTTTGCTCCCATTAGTTCAGCATACTTTTTTTCGAATTCAGCAACATATTCCCCGTTGCCTCGCCACCACCTGCCGGTACGGAACATCTCAAGGATTCCCTTCTCGGCCGAAGGGTCCCACTCCGGCCATTTAGGCCAGTTACCCGGATGAACTTTCTCACCGCCATTTATTGCAAGTTTTTTAAGCTGGGCATTATTGTTTATCCCGAAGGGCTTGAATGAGAAATTAAGCATCGATCCCAAAAGTCCTGCTGAAGTTACGGAAAGAACCTGCCTTCTTGTGAATTTACGTGATTTCATATTGTCTGGGTTTAAAACTGATTCCGGGTTACTAAAGAAGTCACGTAAGTTAAAGTGAATTATTGCAAATTCCAACAGAAATAAAATCCGGGGACCGGGATTTAAAGTAGCGCGGATAATTTCATTTTTGACGTTAAATTCTTAATTTCAGATTTTGGTAATTATTGAGACTAAGGGATGACAGATTTTAAAACACCCGAAAATCAATTTATTTACTTTACCGGCACAGGGTTTAAATTGATCTTCTTCCCTCTCCCGGGAGTCGTAGTAAACGATGTGAATCAATGAAAAGAAGGTTGTTCATTTCGCAAAGTTCAATGTTTTCTGCCGGTTTTGTGGTATCAGGCAGAATCCCTTTAATCCTGAAATCTTCATCTCCGGTTGAAAATTCAGGTGCAAAACAAGATTTGTACGAGCTCTTCAAAAACCCCGGTTTAAATTATCATCCCTTTGTAAGGTGGTGGTGGAACGGGAACAAGGTTGAAGCAAATGAACTTAAAAGGGAACTAAGGCTACTGAAGGATGTCGGTATCGGGGGAGTTGAGATCAATCCTGTTGAATTTCCGACCCGGTTTGAAGGTGATGATCTTGGCAAGCCATCACTCAGCTGGCTGAGCGAAGAGTGGATCGACATGCTTAAGGTTGTCTTTGACGAGGCTAAATCGCTGGGAATGACATGTGACCTTATCGTCGGTTCAGGCTGGCCATTTGGCGCCGAATATCTTGAAGAAGAAGAAAGGTCACAGATTGTAGTGGTTGCTGTTAAAAAGTTAACAGGTCCTCTCGATTATGAAATCTCAGAATTTGAGATCTTTAAGGAAGCAGATCCGGCCATAAGCTCTCCCTTCCCCGGAAGAACAATGAAATTGCTGTCGCTTTACCTGGTCCCTGATCCTGTTACAGATCCGGAAGAAATTCATAATTTATCAGATCAGGCGGGCAGTGAGACAATTAAATTAAGTATCCCGAAAGGGAAGCATGCATTGTACGCTCTTGTGAAGATAAACGGTTTCATGCAGGTGATCAATGGCGCTCCCGGAGCCACCGGTCCGGTCCTGAATCATTTTAATGAAATTGCAGTCAGGAAGTATCTTACCCGAATGTCGGATGCTATTGAAATGAGAACAGGGCCTTTATCAGGCAATATCAGGGCTCTGTTTACCGACAGCATGGAGCTGGAAGGTTCCAACTGGTCATCTGACATCATGAATGAATTTAAAAAGAGGCGTGGCTATGACCTTTTCCCATATCTCCCTTTTGTCCTGTTTAAAACGGGAGCAATGGGGAATGTAACAGATTTCAAATATGGAGTCAGCATGTCGCCGGAAATGGAATCGATGACCAGGCGCATGAGATACGATTTTGAGCTTACAAAAGCCTTGCTTCTTGAGGAGCGGTTCATCAGAACCTTTACGGAATGGTGTAAAAGACTAAAAGTGAGATCAAGGGCTCAGGCATACGGACGAAGTTTCTTCCCGCTCGAGAGCAGTTTCTTTTATGATATTCCGGAATCGGAATCGTGGACTACAAACTGGCTAAAGCACAAGGTAGGCGAAGAGATGCCCGAAAATGACTACCGTCGCGGCAGGGCGTATACAATGATAAATAAATTTGTATCCTCAGCAGCAAACCTTACAGGCAAGCGTCTGGTAAGCTGTGAGGAGATGACCGACACCTATACTGTCTTTAACACTACTCCTGAGAACCTGAAGATCGGAGGTGACCAGAGCACGATAACCGGAGTAACACACTCCGTCTTCCATGGTTTTAACTATTCCCCTCCCGATGCCCCTTACCCGGGGTGGGTGAGATATGGCGGATACTATAACGAAAACAACACCTGGTGGCCATGGTTCCATCTTTACAATGAGTATAAAGGCAGGCTCTCATCACTGTTTCAACATGCTGTAATGCATACAGATATAGCGATTTTGCCTCCTGTTGATGACATGTGGAGTAATATCGGAGCACAGATGGAACCCTTTCCTTCAATTACCAACGTTGAATACATGACGCTTGTGTGGGAAGCCATCAATAAAAACGGCAGCGGCTGTGATTATGTATCTCAAAGAGTTATCCGGGATTCGGAAATGAAAGATGGTGAGATGTATTACGGACCGAAAAAATACAGTACCCTTTTCCTGATCAGGGTGGACAGCCTGGACCCGGAAACGGCATTAAAATTATCAGATTTTGTGGAATCAGGTGGCAGGATTTTTTGTGTTGAGTCAATTCCCTCAAAGTCATTAGGATGGAGCGATCATAAAAAAAGAGATGCTGAAGTTGCCGCCTTTGTTGAAAGGATGAAATCATTCCCCGACAGGTTTATCCTCCTTCATAAGCCAGAGGCTGATTTTATTGGCTGGTACAGGACCATTCAGGAGAAATATGGCATTGTACCAAATATAAAATTAGGGAATCCCGATCCATTTGTAATGCAGAACCGGTATCACGCCGATGATGATTCAGAACTGATTTATGTTATTCACTCCCATCTTCACAAATCGCATACTACTGCAATTACATTTTCAAAAGAGATCACAAGGAACAGGTTTGGCTGGGTTTGGGATCCTGAGGATGGCAAAAGGTATAGGATCACTCTGGATAAAAACAATAGAATGGAACTTGAACTTGGCCCTGCCGAATCAGTTCTGTTCGTATTTGATAAAAGCAAACGAGGGCCTGAATGGAAACCTTTGCCATGCAGGAAGCCTTACGTCAAAGATAATTCAGGAAGGTTGGAGTGCCGGATTCAGCCATTGTCATGATGGGTCAGTGAAAAACTTCAACCTGGATAAACTGCAGGATCTGAAGGAAATACCTGAATTGGCCAGCTTTGCAGGAATAGTCACTTATCGCAACAACTTTACTGTCAATGAATCGAAGCCTGAATATCTGAACCTGGGAAAAGTAGCTGGTCTTTCATTGTTAAAGCTGAACGGAAGGGAGTGCGGAATGAAGTGGTATGGGCGGAGAATATTTTCTATCGGAGCCTATCTGGAACCCGGTATCAATACTATTGAGATCCAGGTGATAACGACGATGGGTAATTATATGAAATCTCTGACTGACAATCCGATAGCTCAATACTGGACAAATGAAAAGAATAAAATCCAGCCAATGCAATCGATGGGATTGATTGGGCCGGTAACGATTTATTAATCTACAAAGTGAGGGGAAGCGAAGAAAAGAACCCACCCCCGACCCCTCCGAGGAGGGGAGCCGAAGAGCCCACCTCAGGCCCTTCCGTGGTTGGGAACCGAAGAAAAGGACCCCTGGAGGTGCCGGGGGTGGATTTGTCTTCCTGGCTCCCCTCCTGGGGGGCTGAGCGTTAAAAAATGATCCGGTGGATCATTTTAGCGAAGGAGCCCGACTGCAGGGCTGGCATGTGGTGAGGCCGGGGGTGGGTTTGTCTTCCTGGCTCCCCTCCTGGGAGGGGCCGGGGGTGGGTTTGTATTCCTGGCTCCCCTCCCGGGAGGGGCCGGGGGTGGGTTAAAAGAGCGGAGGGCGCAGAGCACAGGGCTCAGGGGAAGAAGCAGGGAGCGGGGCGGGAGCAGGGAGCTCAGGGCTAGGGGCAGAGCACAGGGCGCAGGGCACAGAGCGCAGGGCACAGAGCGCAGAGCGCTCCTGACCGGGGGTGGGTTTTTCTTCCTGGCTCCCCTCCTGGGAGGGGCCGGGGGTGGGTTTTTCCCGGGAGGGGCCGGGGGTGGGTTAAAAGAGCGGAGGGCGCAGAGCACAGGGCTCAGGGGAAGAAGCAGGGGGCGGGGAGCAGGGGGCAGGGAGCACCTACCAGGGTTGGGTTTTAAAAACAATAATTAAAAGATATACACATGAAAATCACAAGACTTATCCTGATCTCTTTGCTGCTGGTTCTCTCACAGACTATGCTTGCTAAAGATTACAACGCCTCGATGTTTGGGATTAAATCTAACGGGACAACGCTAAATACCAATTCAATTCAGAAAGGCATTGATTACATAAATGCAAATGGCGGAGGCAGACTGGTATTTTACGTTGGAAGATACCTTACCGGCACCATCTACCTGAAATCGAACGTGACTATTCAGCTCGAAGAGGGGGCCATCCTTGTTGGTTCACTCAATCCCTATGATTACGAAATGAGCAATAACTGGACTGCAATGATATTTGCACTTGACCAGCAGAACATCGGGATAACCGGAAAGGGAGTCATCGACGGCCGGGGATTCAGCGTAGCCGGTAACCTTGTAGATCTGATCCACAAGGGGGTCGTCAGCGATCCCTTAAAATACGATCGTCCGCGGGAGACTATCAGGCCGCAGAATATCTATTTCAGGGGTTGCAGGAATGTGATGATCCAGGGCATCACCCTCAAAGATCCCGGGAGCTGGAATCAGCAGTATGACCAGTGCAGGAATGTGGTCATTGACGGCATTATGGTTGACAGCAAATCCTACTGGAACAATGACGGTGTGGATATAGTTGACTGTGATAGCGTTAGTATCACGAACTCTTATTTCGATGCCGCTGACGATGGGATCTGCTTAAAATCACACTCCCCCGATTTCATCTGCCAGAATGTTTATATTCACAACAATACGGTACGGACAAGTGCCAGCGGTATTAAGTTTGGTACCGCATCCTATGGAGGTTTCAGAAATATTAAAATAATTAACAACCTTGTATTCGACACCTACCGGTCGGCTGTCACATTTGCCGCAGTGGATGGCGGGATCGTAGAAAATATTACGGTTGACAGCCTGCGGTCAATTAATACAGGGAATGTGATTTTTCTCAGAATTGGTGAACGAAGAACGGGAAACAAGGGAAGAATGAGCAATATTTCAATATCCAATGTTTATGCAGAGGTTCCTTCAACAAAGCCGGATGCCGGGTATAATTATGAAGGACCGGTAGAGGATTTGCCGAGGAATATCTCTCCCGCATCTGTAGTGGGTATGCCTGACGCGGCAATTGAAAATGTCAGGTTGAAAAATATTGAGATCCATTATCCGGGGGGAGGGAATCCTGCATTCGCCAAGGTCGGCCTTAACGAACTGGACAAAGTTCCTGAAATGGCAGCAAGCTACCCTGAATTCTCGATGTTCAAAGAGCTTCCGGCCTGGGGATTTTATTTACGTCATGTAAAAGATATCTCCTTTGAAAATGTAAAGCTGATCTGTTCTGAAAAGGACTACCGAACCGCAATTGTCCTCGACGATGTCCACGGAGCAATATTCAGGGCACTGAAAGTAACCGAACCCGGAAGCAGAAAGGAGCCTCTGTATTCATACAGATCTACAGGGATTGTCCGTGAGGGAAAGTAGTTCCGATATAATCAAAGTCAGGATGGAAGCTGCCTATTCGTAGTGGAAATCGGTATGATCGGCCGGTGGAAACAGATCTGCCTTTACGGATTCTACATAACCAAAGGCAGGTCCTTTTTTGCACCATTCAAGAAAAACCGTCAGCTGCTCCCTGAGTCCTTCAGCTTCAATATAAACACTCCCGTCGGGCATGTTTTTTACAAACCCTGTAATACTCAGACTTCTGGCTTCCCTTACAGCATTCCATCTGAATCCCACTCCCTGAACTCTTCCCGTAATGCGAATCTTATAAAGTACCTTATCCCCCATTTCAATTATAATGATCCTGCCTCTTAAGGATCAAAGTAAAATTACCTATTTAATTTCATACAGCCAAAAGCTTTTAAAACCCAGCAACTTGAGTTAATTATTTTTTTGGTGGATAATCACTCTTTATTATCTTTATAACAAAGAACAATAACATTTAAGAGGATGAAATACAGGAAACTTGGCAGAACAGGCTGGGAAATAAGTGAAATGGGATACGGCATGTGGGGAATGGCTGGCTGGACCGGCTCACATGATGCCGAATCGTTAGAATCGTTGCAGCTTTCAGTCGATCTGGGATGCAATTTCTTTGACACTGCCTGGGGTTACGGATCCGGAAAAAGTGAAAGCCTGCTCGGTAAACTTGTCAGGGAGAACAAGGGTAAAAAACTATATACAGCTACAAAAATACCTCCAAAGAATTTCAGATGGCCCGCAAGGCGTGAATTTATCACTGGATGACTGTTTCCCTCCTGACCATATCCGGGAATATGTTGAAAAAAGCCTTGTGAATGCAGGACTCGATTACTTTGACCTGATGCAGTTCCATACATGGGAGGACCACTGGCTGGAAGATGAACGCGGAATAAATAAAATGATTGAGCTCAAAGAACAGGGATTGTTCCACGCTATCGGAATCAGCCTTAACCGGTGGGAACCATGGAATGGGATCAGGGCTGTTAAAAGCGGATTGATCGATACCGTTCAGGTTATTTATAATATTTTTGATCAGAATCCTGAGGATGAGCTATTTCCTGCTTGCCGTGAAATGAATGTGGGCGTAATTGCCAGAGTTCCCTTTGATGAAGGATCACTTACCGGTACCCTTACCAGAGAAAGCAAATGGCCCTTCGGAGACTGGAGAAACACCTACTTTGTCCCGGAAAACCTTATCCCGAGCGTTGAACATGCAGATGCTCTCAAACCATTGGTCCCAAAAGGTATGACAATGCCGGAAATGGCATTGAGGTTTATCCTTGGAGATTCAACTGTGAGCACAATAATCCCGGGAATGCGAAAACCTCCGCACGTAAGAACCAATATGGGAGCAAGCGATTCAGGTCCCCTTGACAGCAATCTTATGAAAGAGCTTGAAAAGCACCGCTGGGACCGTGAGCCTTCAAACTGGTCACAATAGTAATATGTTTAATGGACTTCGGGGTATCTTTAACTTGTAAGGATCTTCCGGATCGACTGTTTTTCCCCTTCACTTAATGAATCCATTTCCTTCATGGCATGCTGAATCTTGGTTTTGAAATTCCAGCAGGTCATTTGTCGCAATGATAAACGTCTTGCAAACTCGTATGTTGATAGTTCTTCCTTCCCCTTACAAACATTGTATGCTATATAAAAAGCTTTGCTTACCGGAAATTTACAGTTATGGAATATTGTGCCGGCAGAGGCTGACTCCTCTGTTTTGCATTTTGTGCACCGCCGCGAATAAGGAGTTTTGCCGGAACAATAATTATCATTTCCGCATTTACGGCAGGTGAACCCGTCGTTCCACTTTAATTCTGCCAGGAATTCAAAGCATTTTTCATCACTTTGGAACAAGTGGTTTAATTGCTCCTCAGTTAGTTCATTATTAAAGATACCTGCCATAAGCGCTGAAATAGTATGCAAATATATAAAAAAACCAGGTGATATCAAAAAGATTTAGGTGATACTATTGCGATTTATAAAAATTATGATTATTTTTGTCACGGATTTGAAAACAGGAATTATTAATCAATAAAAAAATAAAAATGGAAACCACCCTTCAAAAAGTTGTACATCTTACCACTCAGGATTTTAAAGAGAAAGTATTCAACTATGAAGCCGGAAAAGAATGGAAATATGAAGGCACTCTTCCTGCCATAGTGGATTTTTATGCTGACTGGTGCTCACCATGCAAGATGGTTGCCCCGGTCCTTGAAGACCTGGCACGTGAATATGCCGGGAAAATCATGGTTTATAAAGTTAACACCGAAGATGAGCAGGAACTGGCCTCTGTCTTCGGGATACAGAGTATCCCCACGATACTGTTCATCCCGAAAGAAGGGCAACCGCAGGCTGCAATGGGAGCATTGCCAAAACAGACTTTTGAAAAAGTCATAAAAGATGTTTTGCTAATAAACTAAGGGGAACTCCCCGTAATCCCCCTGCCCCTTTCTATCTTTACAAGTCGAAGAAATCTGCGAAAACCTGCCTGGCCGGCAGGCAGGTCTGCGAAATCAGCGGGAAATTTGTTGTTTTCCCGCAGATCACGCGGATCTTCGCAGATTTAACTCCTGGTTTAATACCTCTTCGGGTCAAGGAACTTATGCTATTTAAACAGAACGCAATGCCAGGTAAATTAGCAGATTTAGCAAGGCTCCGGCTTGAATCACACCAGTTTGGAAGGACAAACTTCACGACTGCAAAAGACCTGGTTTCATGGTTCGTCGCAGTCCAGGGACAGGAGTATGCCCAGACAAAATGGGGACTGGGATTACGCCTTCCGCATCTTGTTGAGAACGACATTGAGAATGAATTATCCGAAGGAGCGATTTTGCGAACCCACCTGCTGAGGCCAACCTGGCATTTCGTCGTACCGGACGACATCCGCTGGCTCCTGAAGCTGACAGCCCCGGGAATAAACGCAATCAATGCCTTTATGTACCGCAGGCTTGAACTTGACGATAAAACTTTCAAAAAATGCAATGATATTATGATCAACCTGTTGCGGGGCGGCAAGCAATGCACCAGGTCAGACAAACTTTTTCCGGCTTATCTAAAGTTTGCAACTGAAATTCATTAATTTCCAAAGGTTTCACCCCTTCTGTACAGAAAGACCATCTGCCGGTATCCTGTTATGCTCCAGCTCTCTAATGCTTTTTAAAATGATGCCGAGTGCTGCCAGGGAGAATATCATCATTTGCCAGGTGGCCCAATCCCATCCGCCGAGTTTCCAGCATAACAAACCTGCCGAGGTTCCTGCTGCCCCGCCTATAAAATAAGTTGTCATGTAAATTGTATTTATCCTGCTGTTTGAACTTTGATCCAGATTGTAAATTATCGACATATTGGTAACCTGATTGGCCGGCAATCCGATATTGAGTATTAAAACAGCTACTGCCAGAATTGCCACAGAATCCGGCACAAGTTTGATCAGGATTAAACCGGAAATGACCATTGCAATGGATAGAGACAACGACAGTGAAGTATTTCCCCTGTCTGAAAATCTGCCAAAACCAGGGGCTATCAATGCTCCTCCGAAAGCCACAAGTCCAAAAAGACTTATTGTATCGGCGTGAAAATTAAAAGGAGGGCCGCTTAACCTGAAGGTGAGCGTCGTCCAGAGGGAACAAAAAACTCCAAAGAGCAAGCTCCCCGTAAGCGCTGTCTGCCGGAGTAGTGAAAACCTTTTTATCTGCATCAGCGATGACCGTAACAGTTGAAAATATTGTCCGTTATATTCATTCCTGACTTCCGGCAAACTGGCTTTTATCAATAATGTTATTCCCAGTATCATGATAGCTGAAAGACCATAGACATAACGCCAGCTTAACCATTCGGTTACAAACCCTCCTATCAGCCTTGCTGCCAGAATGCCTATCAATATCCCTGAGAAAATTGTTCCGAGGGTTTTACCCCTGCTTACTTTATCCATGCTGGCTGCCATAGGAAGAATTACGTGTACCGACACAGACAGTATACCGATAAGGATGCTGAGGATCCATACTTCAATTATGTTAACAGCTGCCACCATGAGAAGCAGTGTAAGAACCAGAAGCGTCATCAGTATCAGAATAAGGTTTTTCCTTTTTACCTTATCCCCGAGAGGAGTGATAAAAAAGAGTCCCAGTCCGTAACCCGCCTGGGTTAGCATTGAAATAATGCCTGCTTTACTTTCGGTTACGTTCATGGATGAGGCAATCTCCTTAAGAATCGGCTGGTTGTAGTAAAGATTAGCGGCAGAGGCACCTGCGGCCACCGCCATCAACACTACCTGGAACCTTGTTAACATTATGTTCTCTTTCATGGAAGGGTTTATTATCGTCCCTCAGTAACTTTAAGGTATAAATAACAAATAACAGAATTCAATTGTTTCAGTTAACTTTATAAATAAAATTACGCCGGATGGTATCTGACACATGCTAACATGAATTCACTGGAGCCTCTGCACGGACTGCCGGACCTTGATGGCCTTTATCTTGCAGGCCAGTGGACGGTCCCCTTCTCAGGAACTGTTATTGCTGCTGTATCAGGAAGGCAGATTATCCAGCTGATGTGCAAAAAGGAGGGCAAAATGTTTGTTACAAAAGTAAATCAGCCCCGGTAAACAATACTAGTGTAAACCCGGCTCTCATCGTGTTGAAAGGATTACTATTACCCCGGTTATTATAACTTTAACTAATAATCCCATTATAATAAGCATATATATCCATCTTCTATTTTTAAACTTCATATAGTCATCCTCTGGAAAGTAGTAACAATACCAAAGGCATTTTGTTTAGATCAAAATCTGGTCTTAAGTGTAAGTCCTCCTGGTAGTGTTGAACTGCAGAAGAAGTTGTTCTCCCTGATAGTGTAATCTTAATCCCTGTGGGAAATTTCAAGTATTGCGACTTTTTCTTTATAGTCTATATTCCTGATTTTAACTCTGCAAACCTCTTTTCCTGTCAACTGTGAAATCTCCTTTAATAATTTCTGTTTCTTGGCTGTTTTGAGCAGCTCAAGGTCTTCATAGACTATTGTATATACAACTGTACTGTTTCTCATTACGAATTTCTCAAGGATCACAGCTGAAATAACTATTATCAGGTTAAAGATAATAACACCCAATACAGGAAAGCCAGCCAGCTTCAGGGAATTAATAACAGAGAGCCCGATGGTTGTAAAGATATAGGACATATCCTTAAGGCTGAAATTCCTTGTCCTGAACCTGAGGATGGCAAAAATTGCAAACAATCCCACTGCCATCCCAAATTCGATGAAAACCGATTTCAGCATTGAAGTAATGAAGAAAACGGTAATCCCCATCAGGAAAAATGTAAAGAGGAACTTTTCCTTCCTCGAGTACCTGAAATAGATCCCACGGATAAGTATTATAAGGAAAACCATGTTTATGAAAAACCTTAGAAGGATCCCAAAAAAATCGGGGTGGTTCAGATTAAATATATTATCAGGCATTTAGGCTGGTTTTAGGTTATTGTTATGTTTAAAAGCAAAGTAAATAGCCAGTTGCTATCCGGCAACACGCTGCCAGAATCCGGCAACCCGGGTTATTTAATCAAAGTTAAATTGTTTTTTCATTAGTGGCACCTTAAATCTTTGCCTTTTTTCTGCTTTTTCCTTCATGGTATTATAAAAACTTACACTGAGGTCCACAGAGGTATCACCCACAGAGGGATAATTCACGGTTAGATACTAACTCTGTGGATCTCTGTGACTTTATCACCCGCCGTAGCCCCCTGGCAAAGGCGGGCTCAGTGGACCTCTGTGTAAGTTCTTTATTTTCTTTGCTCTTTTTCAGATTCAGCCTGCAAAGATTCAGCCCATTTGCATATTGCATCCATCTGATCTTTTGAAGGTACGATATCAGGTTTGTTTTCTCTTGCTGAAGCAGGGGGCATGTCATCAGCTAAAAGAACCGAACAGATTTTCTTTGCCTTTTGTGCCTGTTTTTCAGGACTGTATTTGTCCCATTTCGAAAAGTTCACATGAAACGTTGATTTGAATTTACCCCCTTGCCAGTGGCAGGGCATGCATGAGTTCTGAAAGACGGCACTGAGTTTGCCGGGAATTGCGCTTTTGTCCTTACTAATTGAACCATCCTGGGCGACTGCTGCATCCTGAACCATCAAAAAGACAAGGATGAAAAGAAAAACAATTGAAGAAAAAACCGATTCTGTTTTCATAATATTTAAATATTAGCTATTCAAAATCAATAACATAAAGTTAACAAAAAATAACAAACCTGGATAATTGTTTAACAGGAGTATCTTAACTTTTAAAACTCAAGTACTTTGTGAATCCTTCCTGTAATCCTTTGTCTGACTTTGTGGTAAAATGAAATTATTGACTAAATAACCTAAGTTGCCAGGTACTTGTTGCTGGTTGCTAGTTATTTGATAATGAGCATCATGATTAAAGCGAAATACATTTTAACAAAATCGCTTATTGTCCCGTTGATCAACAACTAACCAGTAACAAGGAACCAGCAACTAGCAACTTGAGTTAAAAATGTAACCAGATTATCATTTTTTGGTACAAAAGTGGTAGATTTTGTCAGAAGGTTAGCCGAACTTTGTTATGATCCTGGTGCTTATCATACCAGCGCCCACAAGACCTAATGAACAATATTTATTTTGTACTGTTATATAATTACCCATTGTTTCTGAACCTTGAGAGTTGAACCTTAATTGTATGAAGAAAGATAACCTGTTTTGGTTTTATCCGCTTTTTTATCTGGTGATATTATTTGTGGTTATTAAATTTAATGACCAGGAAGGTTCCGAACGGACAACTTCTGAGGGAGGAAACAGCAATGCAACCCGAGCAGGAGTTATTCAATATTCCGGTGAGAACCGCACCATTAATAATATTGATATTAATGCAGTGCCGCTTATTGTCACCAATAAAAAGTATGTGGATCCGGTTTTGGAAATTTATTTCCCGTACAGGAATCTACCGGGTACCGAAACTCCCGTTGATAAAGTATATTACTGGTTTGCAGTTAATTCAGAACGACGCTCTTCTGATACCTGGCAAATACCACTAAAAAACAATTCTGATGAAACCATAGATTCCGCTGGTATTGAAGGACTTGCCGAGAGCTTACTTAACGAACGCTGAATTAAGAAGTACATATATATGACAGTCAGACGCCTGGCAAAATTACCCGTCCCCGGTTATAGCTTACCGTTCCTGACCGGGTATCATCCGGATAATTCTTTTTAAATAAACTGTCTTTCAACAAGAACATTTTAATGGTCTGGTGTGTCATATCTAAGATAGAATTCAATCATTTTTATCACAATTTGTATACACTTTCTGCCTTCATGTGGGCTGGTTTCTTTTTGGAGTATAAACTGAAAATAAAGGAACATGGAAAAAGCAAGTCAGAATCTGATGTACGATCACAAAGAGATCTCATTGACGTTAAACATCCTTGAGAAAATTTGTAACTTATTAAAAACCAATAATGAAGTAGACCTTGTTGACATCACTCGCATTATTTACTTTATTAAGATCTTTGCGGATGAATGTCATACCGGAAAAGAAGAAAAACTGCTTTTCCCGGCTATTCTTAAAGTGGCGGTCAGCAGGCAAAAGGAACTCATAACAGAATTGCTGGCTGAACATGTTACGGAGCGTGAGCTGATTAAATCAATGCAGGACTCTGTGCTTGGCGACACAGTACGCCTGGACACATTCAGACAAGCATCGCTCCTCTACATAAACCTCTTAAGAAATCACATTGAAAAAGAAAATTATGGTCTGTTTCCCGGCATGTGATTCGCGACTTTCAAATAAGAAACAGACTGAATTGCTCACGAAATTCAAATCCTTTGAAAATGGAGTTATCGGGAAGGAATACTATCCGGTTTTTCATTCAATGGTTGAGAAATTTGAAGATAAGTATCTGAACCAGGCTACCATGAAAGAAATGGGGTTAAATAGTAATATTTTGGAAAACGTTATCCGCAAGGAATACAGGTTTTAAGAAAGGAGGTCAGAGTGAACAGTTTTATATGTCCCAAATGTAAAGGCCATATCAGGGTCGGAGATCACACAATTTTCAAGGTAAAAAACAAAGCAAAGCAATCAGGACTTCTGCTGCTGAGCCCCCAGATAGGAAACTATTCGAGTCTTAAGAATCCGTCATTTGAAATAAAACAGGGCGAGTTTCTTGAGTATTTTTGTCCCTTATGTGATCATTCATTAAAATCAGAGATCCATGAAAATCTTGCCCATATAATTATGATAGATGAGTCCGGCAAAACTTATGATACTTATTTCTCCCAGATAGTAGGCGAACACAGTACCTACAAAACTGACGGAGATTCAGTTCATATTGCAGGTGAAGATGCAGGCAGGTACACCTACTTCAAGATCGGGGACAAATTCAGAAAGTTCTTTTAAATAACTCCCAACGGCGTATTACTATTTTTTCGTACCTTTCAGTAGTTCCGTAATTAAACTTATGAAAATGGAAGACAATGATCCGCTTATTAACATTTATGCAGGTCCTGAGTCATCTGCACTTCTTCTGAAATCAAGGCTGGAAGAAATTGGAGTAACTGCCCTGATAAAGAACGATTTATCTGACGCATGGCTGGGAACCGCTCCCCCTGAAGTTAACCTGTATATTCAGGAATCGGACTTCAGGGAAGCTGGTCCGGTAGTAAGAGAATTTATCGGGCAGAGTGAGGATCAATCGTAAGGTATGCCAAAACACATTGGAATAGTAGCATGCAGTTATGAGGGCGCTTCACTCTGCTATCAGACAATCTGCAGGGAAGGGTCGGATTACCTTGGGAAACATGCCCATCCGGAGGTAAGTCTTCATAATCATCCCCTCAGTGAATATATGAAATTCATCAACAACGGGGACTGGGAAGGGGTAGCTGAGCTTATGCTTTCATCTGCCGGTAAATTACTCAGATGCGGCGCTGATTTCTTAATAAGTCCGGATAACACAATCCATCAGGCATTTGCATTAGTAACCAAAAAATCACCTCTCCCCTGGTTACATATCGGAAACGAGGTTGCAAAAATCGCAGAAATAAATAATTTTAAGAAACTGGGAATCCTGGGCACAAAATTTTTAATGGAAGGATCTGTTTACCCTGAGATCCTGGATGAATTGAAAATAAATTACTCTATACCGGATGAAGACCAGAGAATAAAGATAAATGATATAATTTTCAATGAGCTGGTATACGGAATCATTAAGAAGGAATCAAAAAAATACCTGATGGTTATTATTGATGAATTAAAATCCGGAGGTTGTGATTCAGTGGTCCTCGGATGCACTGAAATTCCCCTGATCGTAATGCCTGATGATTCCTCATTACCGGTTCTGGATTCAACAAGGATACTTGCAAGAGCGGCATTGAGATATGCTGTTTGAAATAACTGCCTGATTATTGGATAATTTATCACCCGCTTCTTATCTTTGATACAGCAAAACCCGGTTAAAAATGAAATCAAAGTTTTTAAGAAAACTGTTTGGCGGACTAAGCTTTACAACCGCATTATTCATCTTTCAGGCATGTTACGGAACACCTCAGGATTTTGGAATGGATGTTTACATTCATGGACTGGTTAAATCAAAAAAAACCGGTCTGCCGGTAAAAGGTATAAAAGTATCCATAGTCAACAATCCGCAATACCTTTATACTGAAGAGGATGGTGGATTTTCGCTGTATACAGAAACTGCAGAGAGCTGTAAAATCAGGTTTGAAGATATTGATGTGGAGCTCAATGGCAGTTTCAGCAATAAGGATACTGTCCTGGTAAATCTTTTCGGAGAGATAAATCTGGATGTCTTTCTGGAAGAAAAATAGATGAATCATTTCCTTAAAAGAAATCTCTTCCTGCAGTTCCGTAAATACGAGACCAGGGTTCATGAATTGAACTATTTGTTCTGGGAGTGTACCTCCCGGTGTAATCTGAATTGCCTGCACTGCGGCAGTGATTGTTCAGGGGATGGGTCAGTGCCGGATATGCCATTGCCGGATTTCTTATCAGCTCTTGATACTATAGAAAGAAAATCGGAAAATTGCATTGTTGTTTTAACAGGGGGGGAACCTTTATTACGTGATGACATTGCACTGTGCGGCAAAGAGATCAGAAAACGCGGTTTCCGGTTCGGCCTGGTAACTAACGGATATTTGTACAGCCGTGAAAAACACATAGTATTATTAAATTCAGGATTGGGTGCGTTGACAATTAGTCTGGATGGTTTGGAAAGTTCGCACAACTGGCTGCGCAATACAAAAAACAGCTTTTCGAAAGCTGTTGAGGCCATCAACCTGGCGGTCAGTTCCCCGAGACTTAATTTTGACGTAGTCACCTGTGTAAATCCGGGAAACCTGGAAGAATTGCCGTTGATTTTTGACTTCCTGGCCGGCAAAGGGGTTAAAGCCTGGAGGCTGTTCACAATATTTCCGGCCGGGCGTGCAACGGATAATCATGAATTGTTTTTATCCGGTTTTCAGTTCAGGAAATTAATGGACTTTATAAGCCATAAACGAAAACTGAAATCCCTGGATATCAAATTCAGCTGCGAGGGATATGTCGGCCCGTATGAACTGGAAGTCAGGGACACCTGCTTTTTTTGCAGGGCCGGGATCAACATCGGATCAATATTAAAAGACGGCTCTATATCAGCCTGCCCGAATATTGACAGGTCATTTTCACAGGGGAATATTTTTGCAGATAATTTTTACGAAATATGGCAGACCAAATTCCGTGAGTTCAGAGACCGGAGCTGGACTAAATCAGGAAAGTGCGGGGAATGTACTGATTACAGGTATTGCCTGGGAAACGGATTGCATAACTGGCAGGAGAAGAATGAAAATGTGCTGGTTTGTCACAATGAAAAGATAAAGAATCCAATATAAAGCATTTCGAAAAAAAAGACCCGGAGTCGAACCCCGGGTCTCTGATATATTAATATCCCTGTCAGTTAACATTATTTGTCACATCACTGGCAGTGATAGAGGCTGCCTGGAGTCCGTCAGGTGTCTGAAGCGGATTGGTTGCAGGTTTGGTATATGCCACTTTAACAACGTCGCCCTTCACTACCGGACTTGCAAGGGTCAGCTGGACTTTTTTATCCGAAATAACAACTGAAGTGACAGCTCTTGCAACAGTAGCCACAGTCACCGTAAAAGCAGAAACATCAGGAACCGGAGTGCTGGCAAGGGTGAGGCTGTAAGTCATTACAATAACGGCAGGAGCTGCATTTTCTATAACTGAACTTACGTAAACGGGCAGAGCAACCAGGGCAAAGTCTTTGGTTACCTTATTCCCGGCGATTACTACAACGCCATCAGCGCTTGCTGCAACAAAGTTATCTTTTGTTGCCGACATTGAATACGTTCCGGCAGGTACGCCGACAAATAAATAATGACCTGTTGCATCCGTTAAACCTTCAACTGATTCTTCTCCTTCTTTCTGATAAGTAACTGTTGCCCCTTCAATACCAACCTTATCAGGTGAGTTGTCGGTTACTTTACCTTCAATCCTGCCATCCACAGAATTGTTTACTGCCTTGATGACGGGTTTAAAGATAAATCCGTTCTGAGCATTATGTCCTCTCATTACAAAGGATTTTGACAGGTCAAAATCAAGGAGCAATTCGGCGGAGATACCACCCTCAACATGTATTACAGGGTTTATAAATACTTTTATCCCGGTCTGTGGACCGCTGGGGACTTTCATATTGAATGGGTCATCAATGTCTTTGATTTTAAGACTTGCTTCATCTACAAAAAGTCTTACGAGGTCGTAGTCCCCCTGTGGGATTTCGAGATTCACCAGTTCTTCGGTGATACCGTTTCTCAGTTGAAAAACATCAACAGTTACCGGATCCATCAGTAATTCAAGAAATGGATCTGCCTCATCCGCTCCTGCTTTGCGGATTTCAATTTTTGTGATGGTAACTTCAGCTGATTCAACAGAGTTGATATTGAACGGATCATCAGTGATCTTAACTGACAGCCTTCCCGGACCTGTCGTTTCTGTTTTATTGCAGCCCGACATAATTACAGCCGCGGCAAAGATTGCGAATAATAACTTCTTCATAATTTTCTATTTTTCGTAAGATTCATATTTTTATAAACCTGAATACGGATCAAATATAGAATCACGAATATGAATTTTTGATGAATTTTCCGCGGATCATTCATTTCTTCCTGACAAAATACAATCCGGGATCTTTATAAATCAATATAACCTGATTATAGCCAAGCCTGTTACATATAACGGATTGCAGTATTCAGCTCCGTAATAAGTTTCCCCGGACTCAGTTGAAAATATTATTCAGTTCCCCTCCTGGTCCCTTTTTTCAACAACAATCGTGCACTCGGTAACAAGTGCAGCCAGGGCGCCAACAGCAGCCAGCACCGGAGCTAAAACAATCCCGATGGCGCCGATTGTCAATGGGAATTCAATGACAGTCTCCTCCTTTTCATTTTTAATAATAACTTTCCTTGCATTCCCTTCCTTAATAATTTCCTTGATCTTTGATAATAATTCATCCCCGGAAACTTTAAAAGACTCCTGATTTGATGATTCTTTGCTTGTCATGATATTTTTAATTGGTTACATAAAATTATACGATTCAGCTGTCACATTTAAACTTAGACCTGGAAGAATGAAGACAATTGAAGTAAGAATGAAGAACAATTGAAGTAAGAATGAAGAACAATTTATAGTTCCACTTCCTTTAAGTTCCTGGCTACCTCATTCCAGTTAATTTCTTTTAAGGAATTGTTCAGAAGGTCACTATAGAAGGTAAAATCTTTTGAGAGAGGATTTCTTTCCTCAAAATAATTCTTTAGCTCATCGGTCAGCTCCTCCTCCATAAAAGTTTTAGCTTTATATTTCCAATAATTTTTCAGACTTTCATCAGTCATGATCCAGATTGCCAGGGCCCAGGTCGACCTGTTACTATAGCCGTTAAAATTCTCAGTATTCATAAAGACATGATATAATTTTGCATCTAATATAGGAATTTTGTAAATGAAACAGTCAGGCATTTTGACGGATAGTTTTTGGGATTATTGTAAGGGGAAGCAGATAATTTTGATATTCTCAGACAGGATTATATTTCGCAGCTTCGCAGCTAACGGGTCTTTTTTGTTTTCTTTCCTCAGTCCGGCAAGCCGGCTTCGGGCGAAAACAGAAAATCCCCGGCACTTCGTGCCCAGGGATTTAAGAGATCGATGGCGGATTCTAAAATTGTACTTCTTAATTTTTTGTAATACTACTCAGTTTATTCCCTTTGCACCCTTTATTCTTAAATAATACCCTTTTTATACAGTCTTGTTAAATTTACCATTAATAAACATTCTTTCAGCGACATACTAAGATTTTCTAGTAACACCATGAGACTACTTGTACTATGTTATAGTCCGTACAAGCAGTCATTCGCTATTGAAGTGATATTATCTATTTTTATTTACTCTCTTTATGGTTGTTTAGCCTTTAAATATTTTTCAAGAAACTTTTCCATGGCACCATAAAAATCAAATTGATTATTCTGGTTTAGAAATCCATGTCCTTCATTTTCTTTCACCATATATTCCACTTCGATTCCTCTGTTTCTTAAGTGCATTTACCATCTGGTCACTTTCTGCTTTATTTACTCTTGGATCATTGGCTCCGGCAGCTACAAACAGAGGTACCTTTATCTTATCTGCATGGAGTACAGGTGAGGCTTCTGCCATTAACAAACTATCTTTTTCAGGATCACCAACCATTTCATACAATTGATCTAAATACGGTTTCCAATAAGGCGGAATAGTTTTCATAAATGTGAATAGATTAGCCACACCAACATAATCTACTGCACAGGCATATAAATCCGGAGTAAAGGTAACACCGGCCAAAGTAGCATACCCACCATAACTACCTCCATAAATCGCAATCCGTTTAGGATCGGCAATGCCTTCTTTCTTCAGATATTCTACTCCATCGGTAATGTCATCCTGCATTTTTTTGCCCCATTCTTTAAAAGATGCTTCCCAGAACTTTTTACCATAACCGGTGCTTCCCCTGAAATTCATCTGCAATACAGCATAGCCTCTATTGGCCAGAAATTGTACTTCCTGATTAAAATACCACCCGTCTCTGGCCCAGGGACCTCCATGCGGATTTACCACCACAGGTAAATTTTTTGCATCAATCCCTTTTGGCAAAGTAAGATATCCATGAATGGTTAATCCATCTCTTGAGGTATAGGTAATAGGCTTCATGTAAGCCATATCTTTTTCATTAATCCAGGGATATGGATTGGCGACTTCTATAGCTTCTTTTGAGGTGAAATCATAAACATAATATTTACCGGGAAGCCTGTCACTATAAACTAGACAATTCCTTTCTTCATTTCATCATCCCATCCAGCAAAACCAACCTCATACCCTTCAAATTGTTGTTTCAATCCAGTGTATCATGGTTTCCCATTCTTTATCAAAAAAATAATCTTCCTGTTT
This sequence comes from uncultured Bacteroidales bacterium, assembly GCA_963806555.1. GTDB lineage: Bacteria > Bacteroidota > Bacteroidia > Bacteroidales > VadinHA17 > LD21. The sequence goes on from CAWDYR010000026.1 coordinate 72,680, forward strand.
TTCACCTGTCCAGGAGACACTGGCAAGTATTTTTTTCTTTTTATCATAAAATATACTTGTCAGATCATAATCGGGATTTGCATAAAATTCTTTCACTTCTTTTTTAGCTATCGGATCATATTCAACCAGAGCGACTTTATCTCTTCCAATATTTGACAAAATATAAATATGCTTATTACCGGCATCAAATGATTGAGGATAAAATGTTTCTTTGAATGAGGTAGTAAGCAATATCTTAAAAGTATCCTTATCGGTATTGCGATACAGGTATGAAACATTAACACCATCTGTTTTGGTAGCCATCCTTATCACACCATTATTATCGGTATACCAGCTATCAAAATTTTGTTTGTTTTCGTACATTAATGTAAGTTGTCCTGTTTCAATATTGATAAGATAAGGATCAAAATATTGTTTATCTCTCTTATTAATCTGCTACTAACAATTCTTTTTCTTTTCCGGGAATATATCGCAAAACATCCAATGACAGCAGTCCGATAACCAGGAAATGGAGTAAGAGCCTTAAGGTCCTTCCGGTGGCAGTTACTGAAAACAGCTGGAAATTTTCATCACCGCCAACATCCTGTAAAAAAACAATACGATCTCCCTTCCAGAAATAATTATAAATACTTCTCAGGGTATCGTTTGTAACACGTAACTGCATTTCCATCCCCAACCTTTTGAACAAATACATTGAACATATCTTTATAATTGGCAATATAGGAGTAGTAATTGCCATCAGGGGAGATCTGGAAATTAGTTTTATCTCCATTTTTAAAAAACAATTTCATGTCAATTAAAGGAGCTGGTGTTTCCTTTTCTTTGGAGGAAGAAGTACATCCTGCAATAAATAATAAAGCAGTTAGCGAAATCAGAAGCAGTAGATTTTTTTTCATAATTATAATTTATTGTAATACCAAATTTAAACAATGACATTAGCCAAAGTCAAACATTTGTGCCAAATTCAGGATTTTGCTGACTATTAACAATATATATTCATAGGGGTTATATTGTGTTTTTTGTAATCCGGAGACTTATTGCAGTAAGGGAAATAGGCTAAAAATACTTAAATCAACGATAATCATCAAAACTGTATTATATTAAGTTTTGCCACAAATAAGCCACCAAGAATCCAAAACCCTGGCTGATAATCAGAGGGTCGATGCTTTCAGAGGTCGGTGGCGGATTCCTTTGGCGATCCGGTTGGGGGAGCCTTTCAACCAAATCCCTGCGCTGCTTCGCAGCTAACGGGTCTTTTTTGTTTCTCTTTCCTCAGTCCGGCAAGCCGACTTCGGGCGAAAACAAAAAATCCCCGGCACTTCGTGCCCAGGGATTTGGTTGAGGTCGGTGGCGGATTCGAACCGCCGTAAACGGTTTTGCAGACCGCTACCTAGCCACTCGGTTAACCGACCGTGTACGCCGAAGCCTTGGCGAAGGCGTACCGTGTACGCCGAAGCCTTGGTGAAGGCGTGCCGTGTACCCGAAGCCTTGGCGTAGGCGTGCGGTGAACGCCGAACGCTTTAGCGACGGGTACCATCGCCTCGGCACCGACCTTAGCGAAGGCGTGCCGTGTACGCCGAAGCTTTAGCGAAGGTGTGCGTGATTCTACGCCGAAGCCTTGGCGAAGGCGTGCCGTGTACGCCGAAAGCTTTAGCGAAGGTGTACCGCTCTGCCTTTCGGACTGCAAAAATAACAAAAATTGAATTATTTCACTAAAAATTACAGGTTAGCCCTGCTTTTTTAGAAAACCAGGACGAATTGCTTTCCCCTGCCGAGGGGAAAATTCACTTGCAGAAGCCCTCCGCTACCTGCAGCGCTTTTGGATTTCCTGACTTTCCTGCCTTGATTAAATCCTGACAGCCGCTTTCCCACTGCCCCATATCTATCTTAACAATCCCACGCCAGAAATATGCGTTGCTTTTTTCATACTTCCCGCTGTACCAGGCCCTGATAATCCTGTCAAAATCAGCAATAGCCCCATCGTAATCCTTTAGATTGTATTTGACCTGGCCCCTGAAATTATAAAACGAGGGCTCACTGCTGTTACCTTCAATTGCTTTGTTAAAATCTTCAATAGAACCGCTTAAGTCCAGGAGATGAAACTTTGCCCATCCCCTGCGGCCATAAGTGTTAAAGTCTTCCGGATTAATCTCAAGCGCTATGTCATAATCATCAACCGCGCCCAGGTAGTCGTGAAGATAAAACTTGGCCACCCCCCTGTTCTCATACGCCTGAATAAAACCTGAGTCAAGCTTTATAGCTTCTGTAAAATCAAAAATGGCTTTCTCATAGTCTTTCTTAAGAACCTGATAACAGCCATTATTGAAAAATGCCATCGCCGTTTTGTCGTCCGTCTGGCTATAACCCGGTATTGAAATCCACAAAACTGATATCAGACAGACTATTCTTGCCATCGCCTTCTTTCTGTGTTTGTAAAGTCATCCGTCGCCTTCCGATTTCGTTGTAAGTTATGAAAATCCAGGCATATTGAAAAGGAGTCGTAATCAACTCCCCTCCAACTCCTTAACTTCTGTGTAAGTTATTAATTAATGAATTTCTATGTCGAAAAATCCGAAATCCTTTAACCGCAGAGAACGCAAAGAATTTTCGCAGAGAACGCAAAGAATTATAAGCAAAGGTTTTAGCTTTGCGAACTTTGCGGCAACTTTGCGTGCTTTGCGGTTAAATGGATTTAATTGCTAGGCCAGGATAAATACGTATTTCTTTTCAATTTAATATGTCTTTTAAGACGTATTTCTTTTAAATTTAATATGTCTTTTAAGACGTATTTCTTAGATCCCCTCTCCCGGTGTGAAGGGCTATTAACTATTCAGCAAGGCACTGTGAATCCTCTATGTCCCTTCTGTGCAAGTTCTTGAATTTGATTTTTAGTTACATGTACCACGGGTTATAAGACTTATCTCATTGATTTCTTGTAAAGGTAAACGCAAACCGTCCGAAATTGCCCTCATCGACGGAAATGTTGAAATCCATCTGGTAGCTCCCGTCGCACGAATCGTAAATGCCGCTCCCTTCGTAAGCCAGGTTGTGAAATCCAAAAGCCCCGGAGGCAAGCACTGTATAATCAGCCGTAACTTCAAATGTGCCCGGATCGATGTGCATCACGAGCGGTCCGCCGTCTTCATTAACTCCTTCAAGCGTTTCAAGTCCTGAAACATATATCGTATACGGATCATCCTGGTCGGCTGTAATTGTTATATTCCCTTCGGAGTTCCAGTCATCAGGTCCCGATAGTGAATGATAGCTGCCGATTGCCTTTGTGTCAACAAAACCGCACGCAACCCTGACATTCAGGACAGCATTCGACCTTGTTTCAATACCAGCGGCCGTGAGCAAGACCTCAAGGTTGAAAACATCACCATTTTCTACTCCTTCAGGACTGAGTCCAAGAGCCCCGATCGCTTCACCGGAAACAATGTGTACGGTTGCGGGAAATGAGGTTACTTCCGCCAGCTCCACCCGTGCACCGTTATTATTGTACGATGCTTCGATTACTGCTTTTTCGGCCTGGACACCATCTCCAAGGCTGACCACAAATTCCACATATGAGTTTACAAGGTCTTCGGAGGCAAAAACGCCGGGACCGATATCTGAGATCACAGGAACAACTGCCACACCTCTTCTGCCTGCAGGATCTTTCACCTCCTCTTCACAGCTGAAGGTGAGCAATGCTAAAAGGACTATTAAACCTGTTGTTTTAAATTTTTTCATTGTAATCCTTTATTGAGTTAAAATATAATGGCGGCATTTTACCGGGTCCCTCCGGCCCACCAGACATTTTCCGTAAATACATAACTACCGTCGCCATAGGCACTGCGTACATTTTGGTTTGTAGTGACGTCGGAAGATCCGTAGGTAAAACGCAACGGGAACTGGGTTGCATTCTTTGGGTTTTCAAGTTTAATTACATCTTCCCCCATAGCTCTCAGTCGCCTTATGTCGTTATATGCTTCAATTGATTCCTCTTCGAAAAACGCTAAATATTTCTGATTCATTATCTCAGAAACAGGATCAGCGTTAAAACGGGCAAGCACCTCATCCTCAAAGTAGGCGTTAGCCTCTGCTTCTGTGAGTCCGATATTTTCCTTCCCGAACGCAGCAATGATGGCATTACGCAATGCCGTTTCAGCAGCCGGAAGCTGATTCAGCCTGGCATATGCCTCAGCTTTCAGGAACTCCACCTCATGGTAGCTCATCAGGTAAGTGGGTGCCGTGGCATTACTGATTGCAGAGACTGAATATAAGCCTTGAACCTGGGTTGGTGTACCATTGGGAGCAAAGACCAATTCGTCTGAGGAGGCTTCAGGATGAGGCATCCAGAAGACATCAATCCTCGGGTCATTTCTCTCTTCCAGCTTGTCCAGAAGGCTCTGGCTTGCGGCGAAGTAGTTCCTGTCGGTGAAAATGCGGTAGAACGGACTTGTCGTCGTTGCACCGTTATAGCTGTAAACCGCCTGTTCGTCCGGTTTGGTGAAGGATTGGTCTGCAAATGTGATCACTTCGTTATAGGCAGGAGTCCTTAACGACAGCCGCATTGCATAGCGTGCTTTCAATCCATAGGCAAGCATTATCCAGCCTTCCGTATCCCCTCCGTAAACAAGGTCCTGTTCATCCAGCGACGGAAATACAGATTCCTTTTCCAGATTGGCGATCGCATCATCAAGCAGTCCCGTGATCTCTGTGTAAATCGCTGCCTGATTGTCAAGCGGGGGAGTAAAGATCGTCCCGGGTTGAAGAGCCTGCGACCAGGGAACATCGCCCATCAGATCGGTCAGGGTAGCAAGGTTCAGGACAGTAAGAATCTGTGCAATGCCGAGTGTATGGTAATTGCCCTGCTCAGTCCCTCCTTCATCACATTTCTCCCTGATGACCTTCAGGTTATAGAGATTATTGTATACTGTAACCCAGCTGTTGTTATATGTTGTGGAACTGATAGGCTCACTTGCCCTGATCTCTGCATTGTAAAACTGGCCGAAAATGCCCGCGTTATGTTCGGCATAAATCGACGAATAGAAAGCCAGGTCGCTGCCAAGGACCGAAAATGCAGTGCTTGTCATGGCATCCGTAATGATCAGCCTCGAATCGATATTAGTCGGATCGTTGACGTTCTCATTGATCCTGTCCATGACGTCTTCAGAGCACGACCAGAGGATAGCCAGGAGTACTGCCAGAAATATTTTTAACGCTTTTCTCATTGTTCCTGAAATTAAAAAGTTAAATCCACACTAAAACCGACGCTGCTTGTCTGGGGCATCGAAAACCTTTCGAACGATCCGCCCATGTTTGTATTCCCCTGTGTTGATTCGGGATCAAAGTTTGGAAGGGTAGTCCAGAGGAGGAAGTTACGGGCAAAGGCCGTAATACCCAGGCTGGCCGAACCGAACAGCTTCTTTGCAGTCGTGTACCTGACTGAGACTTCCCGGAGCTTTACGAATGAATTCTTATAGATATAGAACTCATCGATGTTGGTGAGCACGTTAGTGTAAAGGTCCTGTATTGCGTCCGGGTCATTAGGTCCGCCGCGCACTATGTCGTTGGGTGTGCCGTCAGGTTTTACACCGTCGAAAATAAAGGTCGACTCACGATCCTCAGTGGGTTTTGCCAGACCGTACAGGTAAAGCAATCCGTTGCTCCCCGAATACATCTGTCCGCCGTTCTTCCATTCCACAACGGCATTCAGCGACCAGTTCCTGTATGAGAAAGTACTTGAACCGCCCAGAATGAAATCAGGTGAGACCGTTCCTATCACACCCGGTTCGCCGGGACGCGGCATCCCATGATTAAAGGCTCCGGGAATATCTTCCACTATGATGTTTCCGTCCGGATCACGGTCAAAAGTTGTACCGTAAATAACCGGGTAGGTCGTACCAATACCGGCACGAACCTGTGGTGTTACGAAACCGCCCAGGAAGATGCTTTCCACCCCTTCGGCCAGCTCATCAACAATGTTGGTTAACTTGCTGAAGTTTACATTAATATCCCAGGTGAAACCACCTGTGGAGACCGGGACCACGTATAATATCACTTCATTGGAAACCGTATGGAGCTTTCCCCCGTTTATCACAAGCTGGCTGGCTCCGGTAGAGCCGGCGAGAGGCACTGCAAATATCTGATCCACTACGTCCTGACGTGAAAAGGTATAATCAATACCCAAACGGTTGTTGAAAATCTTAAGTTCCGTCCCCGCTTCATACGATTTTGTATTCTGCGGTCTGAGATTTGGATCATAATGTACATTATTTGGTATATAAGAATTTATTCCGCCTATTGGATATGAGATTGGTTCACCTGACCAGAATCCTCCGCTGTAAATAGGTTTGGTATAATAGTTCTCAAGGTACTGTCCTGCCTGACCAACTTCTGCGTATGAAAAACGGAGTTTGGCAAAAGAGAGCCAATCGGAGTTCTTCATATTACCAAGCTCAGAAACAACGAATCCGAGTGAGGCCGACGGATAAAAGAATGAACGGTTACCTCTCGGCATTGATGAAACAATATCATAACGTCCCGTGGCGCTAAGGAAGATCATCGATCTCCAGTCGGCTGAAATGCTCCCGAAGGTACCTATTGTACGGAACTGGTTTTTAGACTCATTGGCAGTAACGGTGTTGGCATTTTGTATATGCGGCCATCCTCCGAAGTTAAATACTTCTCCGCTCTCCGAATATGTCTTCAGATAATCATGATTGAATTCATTGCCGAGCATCAGATTGAAATTCAGGTCATCATTTATATCCCAGTCATAGTTGAATGTGAACAGAGAGTTGAGAGTTCTTGAAGTAATTCCGTAATTGTCGATTTCACCTGTAAGGTCCCTGTGTCCAAATTCAAAAATATCGGTGTAATGTGTTGTATACAGGTCGGTTCCTATCTGGTACTTTAACCTGACCCGCATACCGTCCCTTAGAGTTCCGGCATAATTAATATACCCGGTGCCGAAGAAACGGTCGGTCTTTTCATTGAAGACGTTATGTTCAGCAGCCCAGTATGGATTGTCGAATGTCAGCGACCGGAAATAAATCTGATCATAGGGATCCCCCGGAACGGCATATGGCCAATCCTTCAGATTATAGTGGCGCGGTGAGGCATATGCACCGTTAAGTGCTGCATCGTTTGCCGAGGGGAGCTTGTCGATATTTGTATGGGAGTAATTTGCCGTAAAACCCACGTTGAAATTCGGATTCAGCTTTCTTTCAGTTGAAGCTTTTCCATTCCATCTGTCCATTCCCGTTGAAGGAGCGATGCCGGATTGAGATGTCTGGCTCAACCCGAGCGAAAAATTACCCATCTCGGTCGCCTGACTCGCACTCAGTGAATTAGTCAGGGAATAGCCTGTTCTGAAGAAATCGGTCCATCCGTTATATATTTCGGGTGTGACCCAGGGGTTTTCAAGCTGTGCCTGTTCCAGCTGGGGCACCCGGTACTGTCCCGGATGGCCCTTCTCATTGCCGCCATACACTGGATCGTCAGGCAGATCAACTATTTTCGGGCCCCATGAAAAGGAAGTGCTGGGCACGAATACCCCGTAATTCCCCTGTGCCCAGGTGGATTGGTAATCAGGGGTGCGCGAGACTTCCGAAAAAGCGCTGGTATGGGTAAATGAAATGATCGGTTTGCCCATCGGATTTCCGCGGCCGCTTTTCGTGGTAATGATCACAACTCCGTTTGATGCACGGATCCCGTAGAGAGCTGCGGCAGCCTGTCCTTTAAGTATATTAATGCTTTCAATGTCGTTCGGATTGATATCAACTGCACGGTTGGCAATATCTGACCCGGTCACTCCGTCTCCTGCAACCGAGAAATCTCCTCCGGCTCCTGCCTGGATATCGGCCGTTGATGCGATCGGCATGCCGTCGATAACATACAGGGGAGTGTTATTGCCTGTAAATGACCGGGCTCCACGGATCACAATCTGCGATGATGCTCCGGGCATACCGCTTGATTGCTTAATGTCAATGCCTGCAAGTTTTCCCTGCAGGGCAGCTGACAGGTCAGAGTTTCCCGCCCGTTCAATCACGTCCTTCTTTATATCCTGCACTGCGTAACCGAGTGATTTCCTTTCGCGCGATACACCCAGGGCTGTAACCACGACCTCATCCAGACCAAGAAGGTCGGGCTCCATAACCAGGTCAATCACACTCCTTCCGGATATTTCAACCTCGACTTTCTTCATCCCGATGAATGAGAAAATCAGGGTGGTGACATTCAGGGGGACTGCAATTGAATACTTACCATCTGCATCCGTCAATGTTCCAAGAGTCGTGCCTTTTGCAACAACAGACGCTCCTGTTACCGGACCTTCGTCTTCAACCGAGGAGGTGACAGTACCGGTAATTACTACCGTCTGTGCATAAAGAGCATACCCGCCCATGAGCGCTGTCAGTATTATCAGGAGAAAGAGCTTCTTCATTTTTTATATATTTTTTCTTTTTGTTTATGTTGACCGGATTCTTATTGAATAACCCGCCCGTAATAAGTATGCAACATTTTTGATCAGAGTCTGTACTTTATCATTGACCTGATAGTGTTTAACATCTGTTAACAATTAGTTAAAATCCATGAGGTCTAAACAAAGAATTGGGAAAAATGTTTAACAGAGTTTGAAAAACTTAATTTCTTTGCATGGAGAAAAGCAACAATCCGGATTTTCTGAATTTCTTCATGAACAATAATAAGCTGTTGAGCGTTAAATGTACTGGCAATTTATATCCGCAAATTGTTAACATGACCTTAATAACCTTAAGTTTTACCGATCATAAATCCCTTCCAGTATGAAAACAAGAACCCTTTGGATTGTTTTTGCAATTGTTACCCTGATCTCTTTTTCAGTTCTCATATTTTTCGGTCATGAGATTTACAGGGAAAAACCACCGATACCTGAGACGGTTGTTACTGAAAGCGGCGACCGTACTCTTTACATCACAGCAGATCAAAGACGGTCAGAATGTCTGGCAGTCAATTGGCGGACAGGAGGTTGGCACTGTATGGGGACATGGAGCCTATCTTGCTCCTGACTGGTCGGCCGACTGGCTTCATAAAGAATCACTCTGGCTGCTTAATAAATGGTCACAAAAAGAGTTTGGCCTGGCATTCGATGATCTGAACAGATGAACAGCAGGCCATGCTGAAAGTGAGGCTGCAGAATAGCTTTACGGAAAAACACCTACAATAGTTCCACAGGCGTCCTTACTGTATCAGATGAAAGGGCTGAAGCGATTAAAAGCAATGTAGCTTACTATAAGGGACTCTTTATGGATGACCCCTCACGTGAGACCGAGAGAGCAACTTATGCCATCCCGCCAAATACAATTAAAGATCAGGAGCGTATGCAATCAATGAATGCCTTTTTCTTCTGGGCTGCCTGGGCTTGCATAACAAACAGACCCGGATCAGACCATTACCTATACGAGCAACTGGCCACCCGACCAGACAATTGGCAATACACCGTCAGCAGGGATAGTCCTCTGGACAGGATTCAGTGTTATAATGCTTCTTGTCGGTATCGGTCTTCTTGCTTATTATAATGCAAGAAACAGGTCGGATGTCCTCGACAAATCCTGCTTGCCTCAGAATGATCCGCTGGGCGGACTGAATCCGACTCCTTCGATGAAAGCAACCCTGAAATATTTCTGGGTTGTTGTTATGCTGATCCTTGTACAGATACTGTTTGGAGTTGTTACAGCTCATTACGGAGTGGAGGGCAACGGTTTCTATGGGCTGAACCTTGCTAATATCCTGCCCTATTCGGTTTCACGGACATGGCATGTTCAGCTTGCACTTTTCTGGATAGCAACCTCATGGCTTGCTGCCGGACTTTATATCGCCCCTGCAGTATCGGGATCAGGAGCCAAAATTCCAGAGGCTGGGAGTAAATGTACTCTTCGTTGCACTCCTTGATAATTGTAGTGGGCTCAATTGCCGGCGAATGGATGGGTGTAATGCAGAAGCTCGGACTCGTTCAGAATTTCTGGTTTGGTCACCAGGGTTATGAATATGTCGATCTTGGAAGGTTCTGGCAGATATTTCTTTTTGCAGGTTTTTTTATCTGGCTCTTTCTGATGTTCCGTGCCTTATGGCCGGCGCTTACAAAGCCATCCGAAAGCCGTCAGCTGCTGATAATGTTTATTATAGCTTCGGTTGCCATTGCAGGATTCTATGGTGCAGGACTGATGTGGGGAAGACAGACACATTTATCAATTGCTGAATACTGGCGATGGTGGGTGGTTCATCTCTGGGTGGAAGGTTTCTTTGAAGTATTTGCTACTGTAATGGCAGCATTCCTGTTTGTAAGAATGGGATTGCTGAATATTAAATATGCCACCACAGGTGTGCTTTTTGCAACAATTGTTTATATGTCCGGCGGGGTTATCGGAACATTCCATCATCTTTATTTTGCAGGAACACCAACTGCAATTATTGCTCTCGGAGCATCTTTCAGCGCTCTTGAGGTTGTTCCGCTTGTCTTTATGGGATTTGAAGCTTACCATAACCTGCAGCTAAGCAGGGCAACAGCCTGGGTAAGATCATACAAATGGCCAATCTACTTTATTATTTCAGTCAGCTTCTGGAATCTTGTCGGTGCAGGTTTATTCGGTTTTCTTATTAATCCACCGATTGCATTGTATTATATGCAGGGACTTAATACAACTCCGGTTCATGGTCATGCAGCACTTTTTGGCGTTTTTGGAATGCTCGGAATCGGACTTATGCTTTTTGTACTTAAAGGACTTACTATTAAATATTACTGGAAAACCAAATTATTAAGTATTGCATTCTGGTCGATAAATGCAGGATTGATGCTGATGATACTTATAAGTCTCCTTCCTGTAGGGGTTCTTCAGACCATTGCAAGCATTAAATATGGAATGTGGTATGCACGTTCAGCTGAATTTATGCAGGGATCAACACTAGAGACCCTAAGGTGGATGAGGATCTTCGGGGATGTTGTCTTTTCTATCGGATCAGTTGCACTGGCATTATTTGTGATCGGGTTAAAGACCGGATGGTCAATCGATAAGACGAAAAAGCTTTATCATAAATAATAATTTCGATTATGGAGTAAAGTATGATAAGAACTTACACTGGGACTGAGGTTTCAATTCCGTTTTGAAGGAGTCAACACACTCTGCCTGTCTTGTTTTGTTTTACATCAAACAGCTATGTATGGAGTACCAGCTTAATCCTGGAAGGAAACAGACTAAAGGCAAGACCACCGAACATCCCGCTCTCCTCCATTTTTTTCAGTTATCATCACAACGTATAACAGGGCAGCTCTTTTAACAAGGGCCCTGGATTCCCTTATTTCGCAGACTGAAAAGGACTGGGAAGCAGTAATTGTAGATGATGGAAGCACTGATAACACGCATGCCCGGATATTGCCATATCTTAAGTTATACCCTGAGATCTCTTTAATCAGGACTCGTTCACAGCGGGAATATCATATGCCAGGAATACCGGGTTAGTCGACAGCAAATGGGAAGATATATTACCTTTCTTGATTCTGATGACGAATTTATATCCCGTCACCTGGAATCAAGAAAAACCATCTTAGTTCAAAATCCATCTGTTAAGTTCCTGTATGGCGGAACAAAAATTCTGGGCAGCCAGTATGTACCTGACAGGTTCAATTACAGGAAACTGTTAGTCTGAAGGATTGTGTCATCGGGGGTACACTTTCTTTATTGAAAGAAATATTGCTCTGTTCATTGAATGGTTTCAGGGATCTGCCTATCGGCAGGGACGCGGACCTCTTTGAGCAGGGCAAAAGAGGAGAATATCAATATGATGGAGGTTAGACCAGCCAACATATGTTTATCACCACGAAACCGAGGATTCGGTTACAAACAGGCTTGCTGCAGACTTATAAACTCTGGTACTTTTTATAAGCGGACCTCGATTGCATTTGCCAGATTAAGATCGTTCTCTGTAATGCCACCTGCCGAATGTGTCATCAGGACAATGGAGACCCTGTTATAAGAATTACTCCAGTCGGGATGATGGTTAAGCTTTTCAGCTTCCAGCGCAACGGAAGTCATGAAAGAAAATGCCTGCACAAAATTCGCAAATTTGAGATTCCCTTTTAATACCGGTATCCCCGAGGGTCCATCCCTTTAAGTTGACCTTCAAGGTATTTTGTCACTTCATCTTTCGAAAATGTTTTCATAATGTGACAATCTTAGTTGATTAAAATCTGATCCCTCTCCCTTAGTGTCTTTGCGTCTATTATAGAACTCATTTGCGTTCTCCAGGCGATTCTCAGCCTTGCTCCCTAAATCCCCCTCTCCCGGATTTTAGCCCCTCCCTTTCCGGGTGGAGAGGTTTGGGGAGAGGCCCTGTCATCTTCTCAGGGACAACCCATTTGTCAAATTCCTCACCGGTAACCAGGCCCAGTTCAATAGCCGCCTGTCTTAAAGTAATCTTTTCCTTCAAGGCCTTTTTTGCTATTCTGGAGCTGTTGTCATAGCCTATGTGAGGTGTTAAGGCAGTAACAAGCATGAGAGAGTTACCAAGGTGGGTTTTTATAGTTTCGTAGTCGGGTGTTAATCCCGCTATACAATTATCGCTGAAGGAGCGACATGCGTCCCCCAGCAATTGTGCGCTTTGCAGAACATTTGCAGCGATAAGCGGCTTAAAGACATTTAGTTCAAATTGCCCGTTAATCCTCCGATAGTAACAGCCAGACGTCATTACCTGCCACCTGGGCGCAGACCATCGTCAAGCGCTTCAGCCTGGGTAGGATTGACCTTGCCGGGCATTATGGATGAACCGGGTTCATTCTCGGCAATATGAGCTCACCGATCCCGCATCTTGGTCCTGAGCTCATAATGCGGATATCGCCTGCAATTTTCATTAACGATACCGCGCAGCGCTTCAGTGCGCCGCTGAGCTCAACCATGGCATCGTGTGCAGCAAGTGATTCAAACTTGTTGGGCGCCGAAACAAACGGAAAGCCTGTAAGCTCAGCGATTTTTAGAGCGACCATCCCGGCGTATCCCTGTGGAGTGTTAAGTCCTGTTCCTACAGCCGAGCCTCCGAGAGCCAGTTCGCTAACCATGGTCAGTGCGTTTTCAACTGCACGGATTCCGTTATCGATCTGCTGAACATAACCCGAGAACTCCTGTCCCAGGGTAAGCGGAACGGCATCCATAAAATGCGTCCTGCCAACTTTCACTACATTCATGAATTCATTCGACTTTGAAGCGAGCGTATCCCGCAGTTTTTCCAGTCCGGGAATTGTTATTTCCTTAACAATCATATATGAGGCAATATGCATTGCAGTCGGGAAAGTGTCATTTGATGACTGAGATTTATTGACATCGTCGTTGGGGTGAAGCATCCTGGCGGGATCGGCCAGAGAGCCGCCATTTTTAACATGTGCCCGGTTGGTGATCACCTCATTGACATTCATGTTAGTCTGGGTTCCTGAGCCCGTCTGCCAGATGACCAATGGAAATTCTTTGTAGAGTTTCCCTGCAATTATTTCATCACACACGCCGGTTATCATATCTTTTTTCACTGATGTCAGGATACCAAGCTCATAATTTGCAAGGGCTGCAGCTTTTTTGATGTAACCAAAGGCTTTGATTATTACCCCGGGCATGCTTCCTTCCGGACCAATTCTGAAATTATTACGTGAGCGCTCGGTCTGGGCTCCCCAATAACTTGATTCCGGAACTTTTACCTCTCCGGTTGAATCGTGTTCAATTCTGTATTTCATTAGGTATTATAATAACATGTCTCACATTCCTTTAACAAAAAAGCCTGATGGTTTGTTTGAAACCTCCATACGAACGCAAAGATTAACCACAGAGACTTGCCTACGCAATATAACTCGTTGTCCTTCGTCCTCCTCAACAATATTGGGAGTGAGGCAACCCGGAGCCTCCTGTCCTCATTAGATATACATTGAACAGAGGCGCGTGGGGTAACCGGAAACGGCGCGAAATTAAGCCTTTTTGGTGGCGCCATTAAGGCTTTGCGTAGCGGGCGCACAAAAAGGCTTAATTTTTCGTTTCCGGCCGCTTTTCTTTGTTACTTTCTTTTACGGTTAAAAGAAAGTAAAAGAATAAAATGGGGCGAGCAAAAAATAAGCGAGACTGAGACTATTAAAACATAGATTAACCACCCCGGCCGGGAAAGCAGATTGTAATCCCCTCAAAATCTGTAGTCCCGGCCACCCCTCCTTGAAAAGGAGGGGAAATGTAAATGATTGCAGATCTGTTATATACAGTTCAATTCATAAACTAACCCATTCCTTAAGATCGGCTCTGGTTTAGAGGCAGGCAATTCTTCAGAGACCCAGTACCCTCTTACACAATCTGATCTCCTCAGGATCGCCTGTATTCTTATCAAAGTCGTCGGACAGCTTGACTACCGGATGGAAATTGCCGCTTTCCCCTGGTTTTGACCCGGTAATTTTAATAACGATATTCAATGGCTGAACGCCAACATCATTAGTAAGATTTGTACCAATCCCGTAAACATCATGAACTCTTCCCTTAACATATTCTTTTATCCTCAATATTCTTTTAAAATCGAGGGCGTCGCTGAAGACAATTGTTTTTGTTGCGGGATCGATACGTTTCCCTTTGTAGAATTCGATGGCTTTGTCGGCGAAAACCAGGGGATCGCCGCTATCCTGCCGGATACCGTCAAACAATTTTGCGTGTAAAGTTGTGAAGTTTTTAAAGAAGTTATCTGAGGTGTATGTGTCGCTCAGGGCAATACCCAGGTCACCTTTATAAACTTCAACCCAGGCATCCAGGGCTTTTATATTGGCTGAACGGTATCCAAAGGTGGACGCATGGTACATAAACCACTCATGAGGGTGTGTGCCGATAGGTGTAAGGTTATGCTTCATTGCAAGGAACACATTGCTGGTTCCCCTGAATTGCTCCGACTTATCTGTCAGGGTTTTAATTACCCGGTCGTGAACATCGAAGGAGTAACGCCGTCTTGTCCCAAAATCTGAATACTCTGCCTTCATTTCATTCAGTTTCAGAGCTTTCTCAGCTGCCCTTGATTCGATGCCGGATGGCTTAACTCCCTTCTTCAGAAAGAAAAGTTCAGAAATGAGAGCCAGCAGCGGGACCTCCCATAAAACAGTACGGTACCATAACCCTTCAATTTCAACGCTCAGATTGCTTCCATTTTGTGCTATGGTAACTTCAGCCGGATCGTAACGGTAACCTTTTAAAAGATCGATGAAGACAGGGTCAAAGAAATAGCACCGTGTGACAAGAAATTTTTCCTCATCAGGGCTCAGCGTGATACTTCCGAAAGTGTCAACCTCTTTGCGGAGTTCATCTGCAAATCCATCAGGGAAGGGAGTACGGCCGCGGTTGATGAAACTGTATTTAACCACAGCCCGGGGATACAGCTTCTGAATTGCATTCATGGTTGTAAACTTGTACAGATCGTTGTCGGTAAAGTATTTCGTGATCATGAAGAGAAGTATAAAATTAATGTTGGTTGCAGGGGGGTATCCTGCAACCTGCAACCTGCAACCTGCAACTGGATTAAGGAGTCCATTCAACGCTTGTTGTAAATCTCATACCTTTGCGTTTTGCATTTTCATAGATTGACAGGGCCAGGGTTTCAAAACCTGTCACATCTGACATACAGTCCTCCAAAATTACCAGTTTTTGAGCAAAACCTTCAATATTTAACATCTGTTTGACCGTGTAGGCAACGCAATGACTCTTTGCTTCCCCGGCTATAAGGATGTTTTCAAAACGCCTGAGGGTGTTTATCAGAAGCGTATTCAGCTGTGTTTCAGGACTTCCCTCCACAGGAATATTTGCCATCAAAGCGCCAAAGTGCTCTGTGAGCGGATTTGTTCCCTTGATTACAAGTTCATAAAAATTTCCTTTCCTTGCCCAGGCTTTTACCGGTTCCATGATTTCATCAGTGATGGCGGCTCCTGAGGAGCCGATAATACAATGTTCAGGCCATATCGTATGAGGAAACTCACCCTGTTGTTCAAGTTTATGAATGTACTCAAGTGCTTTCTCTTTTTCAAATCGGGGCATCCAGATCCCCTGATCGACATCCCCTGTACTTATTCCGGTATATGGTGGCGGTAAATTTCCGTTTTTATCTTCCCAGAAAACGGGATGCGAAATATCGACTACATTATGGTTATCCTGGGTCAGTATTATGTGATCAATAAGATCCGTGTGCCGGGTAATAAATTTCCCAGCCCTTTCAACATCTTTTTCTGCTCCAGCGACATAAAGGGCGCCACCGGGTAAACAGAAGTCGTTTTGCATATCAACCACCAGCAGAAGTGTCTTTGTTTTCATAACCTTAACTAAGGTATACTAGTAACAAAGAATATGACTGGTTGTTGCGTAAAAGCTTCATGTGCTTTTACTGGGCATGTACTCACCCCCCCTGCCCCATAGCCGATCTTAAGGAAGGGGATAGCTTATGAATCAAACTGTATGCAACTGAGTTGCAATAATTTACATTTCCCCTCCTTTTCAAGGAGGGGTGGCCGGGACTATAGATTTTGAGGGGTTTACAATCTGATTTCCCGGCCGGGGTGGTTAATCTATGTTTCAAAGTCTATCCATTTGAATAAAGGTAATAAGAAAGACTTGAATCAACCACCCCGGCCAGACGAATTTAGTTTCTGCGTGTGAGATGATTTCACAGTCTGGCCACCCCTCCTTCAAAAGGAGGGGAAACTTATTTAATTGTGTTTCAGCTAATTAAAATAATTATCAGTCTAAAACTGATTCTTAGGTTGACGGCTATGGGCGCGGTGGGCCAATTAAGCGAAGGAGCCAGCCTGCGCGTAGAGAGGGGGATTAAGGGGGTGAGTACATACAGGAAGAATGGTATTGTCTAAATCTTAATCCAGATTTAATAAACAATTAATTTCATTCTAATGACTGATGTTCATTTTGGAAATAAATTTGTCAGACAAACCAGTTAACAAGAGAGGAGAGTTATGACAAACGTGGAATTTAACAGCAGCCTTCTCAGCATGAAGCCAAAACTTATGAGATTCGCCCTGAGTCTTACCTCTGACAGGGACAGGGCTCCTGATCTTGTGCAGGACACATACCTTAAGGCATTGATGTCAAGAAGTAAATTCGTCGATTTTACGAATATTAAAGCCTGGGTCTTTACAATTATGAAGAACACCTTCATTAATAACTACAGGCGGAGGGTAAAGGAAAATGTAATAATTGACAACACCCAGGATCTTTACTACTTAAACCAGCCTTATGATAAGGGTTATATTTCACCTGAATCGAATTATGCTGCCGAAGAGATCGAGATGAGCATCGATTCGTTAAGAGACGAGTTCAGGGTGCCTTTCAGAATGTATCTTGATGGATATAAATACAAGGAGATCGCTGATGAGCTTGGATTAAAAATCGGAACAGTTAAAAGCAGGATCTTTTTTACACGTCAGAGGTTAATGAATGTATTAAAAGATTACAAGGAATAAGTCTTGCATGTTAGTTAGGTAGTTTTGGAGTTTAGGGTTAAGGGGCTGAGTGATCAGCCCCTTTTTGATGACCTGTCGAATGCGGGAATGGTGAAAATAAAATCACTCCCTTCATTGACTACACTTTCCACTCTTAACTCTCCACCCTGCATTTCAACAAACTCTTTGCAGATCTTAAGGCCCAGACCTGTCCCCTGCTCCATACCGGTCCCCGGCCGGGAATATTTGGTATCGATCCTGAACAGGTCCCTGATATTCTTTTCCGGAATGCCGATCCCGGAATCGCTCACCTTAACAACCACCTCATCGCCCTCATTTACTCCGCTTATCTTAATCGTTCCGGACTTGTGAGTAAACTTAATTGCATTGCTTATAAGGTTGCGGAGAACAGTGTCTATCATATTCTTATCTGAGAAGACAGGCATATCTGCCTTTACATCGGAAAATAAATTTATCTCCTTCCTTGATGAGCATAACTTCAGGTCTGAAATATTTTCATCTATCAGCTCTTTCAGATTTATCATCCCCGGATTAAATGTAATCATTCCTGTCTGGGACCTTGACCAGTCGAGGAGGTTCTGAAGTATATCATAGCCGCTTTTTGCTGAATCATTGAGTATCTGCACCAGTTCCATTATCTGTTCATTGTCCATCGTTCCTATCTTCTCGCTCAGGAGCTCTGTAGATCCCAACAGGCAGGTAAAGGGATTTTTAAGGTCGTGGGCAATAATGCTGAAGAATTTATCCTTTGTGGCATTGAGTTCCTTTAATCGCAGTTCGCTTTTTTTCAGGGAGTCTTCTGCCAGATGGCGTTCGATCAGCTCCAGGTTCAGCTGGTAATTTGATTGTTCAAGGTCACGGGTACGTTCCCTCACTTTCACTTCCAGTTCCTTATTCAGATGACGGTACCTTGCTTCACTCGATTTAAGATCCTGTTCTATCACCTTCCTGTGCAGTGCTACTGATACCTGATTGCCAACAGTTTCAATAATATGTACATCGTCGGCGCTTATTTTGTTTGGTGAGAAAATGACAACTCCCCCGTAAACGGTGCCTCTCTTCAGAAAGCCGATAATATAGATATTTATATCCTTAATCCTGGCGGGGCCTCCCAACGCTCTTCCGGCTGTGAATTCGACATAGGCTTCCTCCAGTTCGTAAGTCAGATTATGAAGCTTCCCGTCGTTGAACCTGCTGAGGACCTCTTTACCCGGATTGCCTGAATGCTGAAGTGGATTGTGCAGGTTTATCCCTGTAAATTGCTTTACCCGGTCAAACCAGGGCTCAATACACTCAACTCCCGAAGTATGTATTTTACCGCCGTCAAAAAGATCATATCCGATAACACCGGCTTTATCAAGAAGCAGGCTAATATTCCTGCAGGTCACAGCATAAATTGGCGTAACATCTTCACATTCATTTATTGCAGTTGCTGTGGCGGAAAGCAATGAAAACTGCCTGGCATTTTTCGTAAGGAGATCAGTGATTTTTTTTCTTTCGATGCCGTATTTTATACCGCGAAGTATATTATCGGCTGTGAGCCTGTTCTTAACAAGATAATCCTGTGCGCCTTCCCTCAGCGATTCAAGCGCAATATCTTCGTCATCGAGCCCGGTCATTACTATCACCGGGGATTTCACATTGAAAACCTGAATCTTTTTCAATGTTTCAAGACCTACGCTGTCGGGCAGACCCAGATCGAGAAGGACAATATCAAATTCCTTTTCAACGCATAGCAGAATTGTCTCCTTCAGGGTAGACACATTTTTCAGGGAGAAGTCAATCCCGGAAGATTTAAGTAATTCTTTCACAATCAGAACATCACCCGGATTATCTTCCACTAGCAGGATTGAAAATGTCCTTTCCAGAAGTGATGCATTTTCAAATAAAGTCTCTTTTTTCAGGTTATTTACCATAGGTTTCATGATTACCTGTTTCATCGAGGTCTCTTCAATAAGAATTCCCTGGCTGCTTTTTGTGGAGGTTCCGCTCCATCTGTTTTAGGAGGCAGCATTACTATTGAGAACCAGAAATCCTCAATTGACTTTACCACCTTAATAAACTGATTAAGGTCAATAGGTTTTGTGATATAACAATTGGCATGGAGGTTATACGATTTCAGTATGTCTTCTTCCGCCTGTGAAATTGTCATTATCACTATCGGGATATGTTTCAGGTCCTCATCGGTCTTAATCTCAGCCAGTACTTCGCGGCCATCCTTCCTGGGGAGGTTAAGATCAAGAATAATCAGATCGGGTTTAGGTGCATTTTTAAATTCTCCTTCGTTATGCAGGAATTGCATTGCTTCAACTCCGTCTTTAGCAAGGTAAAATGAACTGAATATTTTATTGTCATTCAGTACTTCCCTGATCAGTCTTGCATCACCTGAGTTATCCTCTACAACCAGAATATCAATTACCTTAACATTTGAATTTTTCATAATAATATTATTTATCTTTTAATTATTGTAAAATAGAACACTGATCCTTCGCGTGGTTTTGATTCAACCCAGATTTTACCTCCATGACGCTCAATAATGCGCTTGCAGATTGCAAGGCCTATGCCGGTCCCTCCAAAATCCTCCCTTGGGTGCAGCCTTTGAAATATCTGGAATATCTTGGTGAAATATTGCCGTTCGATTCCGATCCCGTTATCTTTCACTGAAAAAAGATAATAATCCTTATGGTCACTTGCGGAAATGTGAACCCTTGGGGAAGCTTCACAGAATTTAATGGCATTAACAATAAGGTTTTGCATTAACTGGATCATCTGGCCTTCGTCGGCAACAACATCAGGTAACTCCCCATTTGTAACCAGGGCATTTTTTTCCTGAATCAACAGACTCAGATTATTAATGACCTGACCCAGGACGTCATGCATGTCCACAATTTTAAACTTTTTCCCTCTTGTTTCAATCCTTGAATAATCAAGAAGGTCATTTATCAGCGTCTGCATCCTTGCTGCACCGTCAACAGCATACTGGATAAATTCAAGTGCGTCGGTGTCAAGCTTGTCTTTATACCGTTGTGCCAGCAGCTGGGTAAAGCTCGATACCATCCGTAAAGGTTCCTGAAGGTCGTGCGATGCAACGTAGGCAAATTGCTCGAGCTCCTTGTTTGACCGGAGCAGGTTTTCGTTAAGCTTGAACAAGGCTTTTTCAGCTCCCCTCTTCATCTCGGTAATATCGAAACAGACACCTGACATTTTTACCGGATTCCCATGTTTATCTTTCTCAATCAATGCTTTAGCGCTAATGTAGCTGACTCCGTCATTCTTGAATTTGATCCTGTATATGGTGTTAAAAGGCTTATCGTCCCTGAGCGCCTGGCTGATAGCTTCCCGGACATGCTGAAGATCTTCCTCGTGGACAACCTTTTCGAACTCTTCGTACGTATAATCATATTTGCCCGGATGCTGGCCGAACATCTTTTCCATCCTCTCGTCCCATCTTAAATTACCGGAACCTAATTCCCATTCCCATGTACCTATTTCACCGTTTTCAAGTGCGATATCCAGTTTTTCTTTCGACTCTTTAAGCGCCCTTTCTGCTCTTATCCTTTCCGTTATATCATTTCCCTGGGCAATTGTTGAAAATGTCTTTCTGCTTGCGTCATAAACTTTTGCAGAATTCCAGAGTACTGTCTTTACATCATTGTTTTTTGCCAGGATAGGAATCTCAATTGTCACCCAGTTTTCGGTTAGTGCAAGCCTGATTTTGGTCATTGGAATCCTCTAAGTGGAATCCTGAGGAAAGAGTATATCGAGATTTTTATCTCTCACCTCCGAAGCGGGTAGCCCGTAAGATGTTCAAATGCATGATTGAAAAGCTTTATCTTGTTTTCCTGATCCCAGACAATTATCGGGGCATTGGCATTGTCAATAAGGTTCTGGAGATAATTCTTTGTGTCAAAAAGCTCTGCAGTGCGTTCCCTGACCCTTTGTTCAAGCTCTGCATTTAAGGAAACAAGGCCTGCCTCTGCCTTTTTCAGACTGGTAACATCAATTCCCATCTCCATGATAAGTGGTGATCCGTCAGAATCGGTGATAGGGGAAATCATATATTGAATAATTATGCCCGTCGGGGCCGGTCCATTCCCAGGTAAGCGGCTTCTTTTCAGTTAAAACCTTATATGTTTCACATATCTCACAAGGTTCTGTACGGTTAAAGAGGAATTCGAAACAACGTCTGCCATTTGAAACGCCAAAGCGTTCCCTGAAAAAGCGATTTGCATAAGAAACATGATAATCAGGAGTAAGCAGGATCATATATGCAGGCATAAGCTCAAGAAGTCCGTTAATTCTTTGCCTCTCGGTTTCCACCATTTCCTCAGCCTTTTTGCGTTCCCTGACCTCAGCATCCAGAACTTTGTTAAGGTTTAAAAGTTCAGAGGTTCTCTCCCTGATTTTTTCCTCCAGATCCTCATACGACTTTTTTAACGCTTTGTCCGCAGCCTGCCGCCTCCAATCCAACCGGTTTACGGACCTGGCTGTGAACCAGATCAGCAGGATAAAACAGAAGGTATAGGTAAGCGCCACCAGTAATACACCCGTTTCTGATTTAAATAAACCGGAATGCTCACCGTGTATCCGCAGCCAGCCTATAACTACAGGCAGTAAGAAAATCCAGGGAAATAAACGCCTGGCCATGATCCCTCCTGAGTTCTTACTGGTAAACACCTTCATCAGCCAGGTTTTCGGGTTTATCATAAAGATCACAGCACAAAGTGCACAAAAAGCTATACCTGAGTTAAATGCTACCGGTGTATTAAAAAAATGATGGACCGAAAGAGCATTCATGATGTAGCTGACAGGTACCATGTAAGCTAAAACCGAAGCCGGGAAACACAGAATGTGGGCAACATTTGAAGCTGCAGGACTTTCTGTTCTTAAAAGCAAAAGAATTATTCCTACCAGAAAAAAGATTAAGGCTGAAAACAGGGCCATCCTGCTTTCAGTCTGAAGAATAAGGTTTAAGACCGGCAAAGTGGTCAGGGATGATTCAACCCCGGTTGCATTTAAATAGAGCCAGCTGAAAACCATCAGAAGACCTACAATGATCAGAAAAACTCCGCTGATAAGCGGCACTGTTCTAAGAAAAACCGGCCTTTTCTTAAGAATAATTATCAGTGCGAAAGAAGCAAAAATAAAACAGATCGCGGTTATGACTCTCATAGGTTCCCAGAAGGGCCCCACGCTTTTAAATATTTTAATACCCGATATCCATCCCACAAGGTCCAGGAGACTTAAAACAAGAATTGCAGAAATGCAAATCCAAACAGCCCGTTGCAAAGGAGGCTCTAAACTTACAGAATCCTGCTTCGTACCCGACAAATATTTAGTAGCTTTTGCTTGCATTACATTGCTGAGATTTCAAATATAATTATTCTTCAAAAGATAAACTATTTTACCCCGATTATATTGTATTGAAATGGGTGATTTATTCCAAAGGAATATATTGACCTGCAGCTCTTTGAGAATCTTTCAATCAGATTGTTGCCTCGGTAACGCAAAAAAGAATGTTGAGCCCTTACCGGGTTCAGACTCCAGCCAGATCCTGCCATTATGTCTCTCAACTATTCGTCTGCAGATAGCAAGACCTATTCCGGTTCCCTCATATTCCTCTTTCGGCATCAACCGCTGAAATATTTTAAATATCCTTTCAAAGTACCTTGGATCTATTCCCATCCCCTCATCTTTTACAGAAAACAAATAAATGTCGGCCTGCTCCACAGAAGAAAAATGGATTCTGGGTGTGCCGGAACTGAATTTAATGCCGTTTTCAATAAGATTCTGAACAAGTTGTATCATCTGGCTTTCGTCTGCATAAATTGCAGGAAGATGATTTTTCGTGATTACAGCGTTTCTCTCATTAATTTTAAGGCTCAGGTTTCTTTGCACTTTGTCAAAAACTTCAACCATATTCACTTTGGCAAACTCCTTACCTTTGGTTTGAACTCTTGAATATGCAAGCAATCCGTTTATAAGGTCATACATTCGCTTGGCTCCGTCAACCGCAAAGTTGATATAATCGTGTGCATCCTGGTCAAGTTTATCTCCGTATTTTTGTTCCAGCAACTGGGTAAAACTCGACACCATACGCAATGGTTCCTGCAGGTCGTGAGAAGCAACGTATGCAAAACTTTCAAGCTCCCTGTTTGACCGGAGCAACTCTTCATTAAGCTTAAATATGGCCTTTTCAGGACCTTTTTTCATGGCGGTCACATCGAAGCAAACCCCTGTAAGGCTGACCGGGTTGCCGTAGGGGTCTCTATTAACAAGGGCTTTTGTTGAAATATGCTTTGGATTGCCTTTCAACGGCCTTGTTCTGATTATGGTTTCAAACAATGAACCCGTTTCAGCTGAATTTACAATAGCCTTACGGAAATGGGGAAGGTCTTCTTCATGGATCAGGTCCTCCATTTCAGCATGATTCCCGCCAAAAGACCCGGAATCAATGCCAAATATTTCCTCCATTCTGTCATCCCATTTTGCCTCATTAGTTTTCAGATCCCATTCCCAGATACCGATATGTCCGCTTTCAAGGGCAATCTCCAGCTTTTCATTCGATTCCCTGAGTCGGAACTCGGCTGCTTTACGCAGAGTAATGTCTTCAAATAGGGCTGCAAACTGTCCTTTTTTCGGACAGAAGGCGCTAACCCGGAAATATTTGTTTAAGGGGGCTGAATAATTTTCAAATTCCCTGTTGATCCCCGTGAGGGCAACCTGGCCAAATTCATCCAGCCAGTATTGTTCTATACCCGGTAAAATTTCCTTTACCCTCTTCCCTGTTATATCTTCCACCTTTAGCCCGGTTTGCTTTTCAAAGGAGGGATTTGCGCTCAGGAACCGGTAGTCGCAGGATTTCCCCCTATCATCAAGTATTATCTCACAAAGTGTGAAAGCCTCATCCATTTTTTCAAATAACAACCTGTAATTCTCTTCGCTCTTTTTAATTGTCTCCTCGGCTTTCAGGCGATCTGTGATATCCAGTCCGATTGCAATATGTCCGGATCTTTTTCCCTCATTGTCGAACATAGCCTTATTATGCCACTCAATCCAGAGACGTTCACCATTCTTTTTAATATTTTCATTAATGTTTATCCTGAACTTGTCCGGGTCCTTATAAATATCCTCAAGCATTTTACCCAGATTTCTTCCCGTAGCCTCTACTTCAGGTACAAAAATTCCCACAGGCGACTTACCGATTACCTCATCCTCACCAAAGCCTAATAATTCCTGCGCATATTCATTAAAGAATTTGATTTTCCCCGAAGTATCCTGTCCTATAATAAGACTCCTGGCATTCCTCACTATTTCCTTGTACTTCTCTTCACTTTCCCTTAAGAGTGTTTCGGCTTTTTTCCGTTTATCTATGTCCTGCACATGAGTTATAAGATATACCATGTTGCCTGTTGTGTCTCTTACAGGTGCAGTGCTCATGTCGACCCAGATGACATCCCCGTTTTTCCGGATATAGCGTTTCTCCATCCTGAAGGATTCCATCTCACCGTTGATCAGATTCTTAAGACCGTCCCGGCTAATTTTGTGATCAATATGATGGGTAAGTTGCAGAAATGATTTTCCTGTCAGTTCCGCTTCTGAGTATCCTGTCAGATTACATAAAGCCTTATTAACCTTGAAAAATTCACCTTTCAATGTGGACAGCGCCATCGGTACAGCTCCTTTTTCAAACGCTGTCCGGAACCGTTCTTCGCTCTCGCGCATTCTGTTATAAAGAAGCTTGTATTTTTTGGAGCTTGCCTCAAGGGTCTTTCTGCTTTTTTCAAGTTTGTCCAGATTATCGGACAATTGCCCGTTAGCTTCTTCCAGTTCAGCTGCTCGTCTTTCAACCATCTGCTGGAGGAAATTCTGGTAGTTTCTTATCTCAGTAATATCTGAAACCACTATACACACATCGCCATTAATTTCCTGCGAAAGAGCTACGAATGACAACTGGGCGTGCACTACCGTATTTTTGCCGGTAAGACACGAAACCACACCCGATGTTCTTTCACTGAGGCTTTTGTGTAAAAGTTTTTTAAACCACACCCTGTCCTCCGCTGCAACAAAGGTTCTTATATCTGCGCCCGTAACCTGCTCCTGCGACAGGCAAACGAACTCAGAAAAACACCTGTTGCAGTAAAGGATCAGTCCCTTGTTGGAGACGATGACCGCTCCTTCATTCATTTCCTCCAGGATTTTCCGGTAGGGAGTTTCAGCTGATGCCAGGGAAAATATCTGCTCACCGTTTTTACCTGAAACAACTATTGCATCAACTTCACCATTCCTTATTGCACTGAGGGTCTCTTCGGATTCCCTGAGCCGGTTCCTTAAATCTTCATTCTCAAGGAGAATCTGGTCCCCTTTACTGGTTTTTGATCCTGCCATAGTTTAGATTATTTTTTCAGAAATAAAATCACCGAACAGTCCGGCTGGCCGGGAATCCACCACACATAATTTCATCAGGTCCTTTAATTTCGGTTGGGATTTGGCTAGATTGGATGTTATTGTTACCGGAGGCACTTCTTCTCATTTCAGGCAAACTATTTGATAAATACTTAAGAAAGCAAACCAGAATGATCCCTATCCTGAAAATCACCTTTGTAACCGAATGGTTTTCTGTTGATTAGCAGGATTACTTTTTAACCAGGTATATTGAAATACTTTGAGACAGCAATCTTTACGGAAATGTTATTATCAACATGTGTCGTCCAAAAAGTAAATGTAATACTTTTAAACATATTTAATACTCATTGCTGTTACATACATTCTTTTCATGCAACCCTGATGGCCACGTTGAGTTCAGGTTTAAGTATAAAAAAAGAAGGCTGTCTGATTGGGACAGCCTTCTTAAACTGGCATTTTATGCTAATGAGCCTTCATGATTGAGCCATTCAGATTTGTTGACCTGGTAGTGAGCCTGTAGATAAATGCCGAATTCGGATACTTCGAACCATCGAATACGACAGTTCTGACGTCTCCCTGATCAAGTTTTTCATTCAGAATTACATTCAGAAGTGTTCCTGAGTGGCTGAAGATCTCGATCCTTACCTGTGCTCCCGAGTGCATAACAACCTCAAATTTCACAGCTTTCGCAAACGGGTTGGGGTAAATTCTAAGTGAAACATCGCTGAAGTCAAATTTCCCGGTTTTGCCCACAAATTGTTTGTCAGCATTCTCCTGATCGTCTGCCTTGACTCCCGGAATTCCGGAATGGAACACCGGTTGATCATAGAAGCCGATGAGTATCCTGCACCCGTCAAATGCGCTGTTTATTGCATCCAGGGCTGCATTTATTTCAGAGGGAGAAACCGATGGACTGGTTCTGACGCCACTCAGTACCAGATTTGCCAGATTGTAAAGATCTGTAATTGAATTATTCATTTTAAGGTACTTCAGAACATCTGATGGTATCTCAGTAAATCTGGGTGTCGAGGATTCAGCAAACACTGAGCCGCAATCCCAGGCGTCGACTGTGCCTAAGAATTTTCCGGTTATCCTTACCTGTCCTAATCCCGGATCGTTCGAGAGATTAAAGAATAACGTCATTGTCTGAACAAGGAGATTGTTCTTTATTTGTCCGAAATTACCTTTTGAAGTTGAAATCGGAACGTACTTCCAGCCAGTTCTCTTTTCCGGATCAGAATTTGCGTTACCTTCCAGGGCATCAGGTTTACCGCCTCCGGGTAACATATCGAATATAAAGTTACTTTGAACTTCGTTAATTCTCAGGACAAATTTAAATCCATTATCACCCGGCTGAGCCCCAAAGTTTATCGAGCCGGCAGATCCGAATGCATTGAGCATTATCTCCTTGGGACTTACAGGATTGCCATCAGGATCGCATGCTTTACCATTCTTCTTTCCATAGAAAGCTTTTGTATAAGTACAGTAGTTCTCCGGATTGCATCCATTCATTACAAAGGTAGCTACATCTTCACATCCGTATCTGTCAGTGATTTTAAGTGTGAAGGTAGCTTCTCCTGTTGATGCAATGAATCTGACCTCTCTCCTGTCATCAGGCCCGTTTATTGACCAGCCGTTATTGGTGACTGTCCATTTGTAAGTCACATTGTCCTGACCAACTGGTGCGGCGCTAAGAACATTTGTCATAAAATCACCACAAACAGGATTGGTATAAGCCGGGGTCATAATTACTGCATCAGGGCTGTTAATGATCTTTACTGTAGCTGAGGTTTCTGCTTTGGCACCGTTGGAGTCGGTAACAGTGACCGTGTAAGTACCTGCAACTGTAAGGTTCGTCAGATCCTCGGTCGTGGCTCCATTAGACCACAGATAGGTGTATGGAGCTATACCTCCCGTAACCGTAAGGTTTATCGCTCCCGGCTCCAAACCCGAGCAATGGATGTCAGTAACTGAGATATTAAGAGTAATCGGTTCACCGCACGCATTAATGACCATAGTTATTGCATCCGAAGTTGCAGGCGATCCTGTTACACATGTCAGGCTGGATGTCATGACAACCGTGATAACATCACCGTTAACAAGTGCATTGGATGTATATGTTGGTCCTGTCTCTCCGGGTATCGGAGCTCCGCCCTTTCTCCACTGATAGGTCGGTGTGCCTCCGTTTGTCGGTGTGGCTGTGAAGGTCACTGATGTCCCTGCACAGATCGCTCCTGCAGGCGAGGCTGCTATGCTGACGCTGGCAGGAAGACTTGCATTGACAACCGCCGTGATCTCATTCGAGGTTGCCGGACTGCCCGTTACGCATGAGAGCGTTGAGGTCATCCTTACCGAGATGACATCTCCGTTTGCAAGGGTCGTTGTTATGTATGTCGGATTGGTCTCACCCGGTATCGCTGTTCCTCCTTTGAGCCATTGATAGGTCGGTGTGCCGCCGTTTGTCGGTGTGGCTGTGAAGGTCACGGATGTCCCTGCACAGATCGCTCCTGAAGGCGAGGCTGCTATGCTGACGCTGGCCGGAAGACTTGCATTGACAACCGCCGTGATCTCATTCGAGGTTGCCGGACTGCCCGTTACACATGAGAGCGTTGAGGTCATCCTTACCGAGATGACATCTCCGTTTGCCAGGGTCGTTGTTATGTATGTCGGATTGGTCTCACCCGGTATCGCATGTTCCTCCTTTGAGCCATTGATAGGTCGGTGTGCCGCCGTTTGTCGGTGTGGCTGTGAAGGTCACGGATGTCCCTGCACAGATCGCTCCTGCAGGCGAGGCTGCTATGCTGACGCTGGCCGGAAGACTTGCATTGACAACCGCCGTGATCTCATTCGAGGTTGCCGGACTGCCCGTTACACATGTGAGCGTTGAGGTCATCCTTACCGAGATGACATCTCCGTTTGCCAGGGTCGTTGTTATGTATGTCGGATTGGTCTCACCCGGTATCGCTGTTCCTCCCTTGAGCCATTGATAGGTCGGTGTGCCGCCGTTTGTCGGTGTGGCTGTGAAGGTCACGGATGTCCCTGCACAGATCGCTCCTGCAGGCGAGGCTGCTATGCTGACGCTGGCCGGAAGACTTGCATTGACAACCGCCGTGATCTCATTCGAGGTTGCCGGACTGCCCGTTACGCATGTGAGCGTTGAGGTCATCCTTACCGAGATGACATCTCCGTTTGCAAGGGTCGTTGTTATGTATGTCGGACCTGGTCTCGCCCGGTATCGCCGTTCCTCCTTTGAGCCATTGATAGGTCGGTGTGCCGCCGTTTGTCGGGGTGGCTGTGAAGGTCACGGATGTCCCTGCACAGATCGCTCCTGCAGGTGAGGCTGCTATGCTGACGCTGGCAGGAAGACTTGCATTGACAACTGCCGTGATCTCATTCGAGGTTGCCGGACTGCCCGTTACGCATGAGAGCGTTGAGGTCATCCTTACCGAGATGACATCTCCGTTTGCAAGGGTCGTTGTTATGTATGTCGGATTGGTCTCACCCGGTATCACTGCTCCTCCTTTGAGCCATTGATAGGTCGGTGTGCCTCCGTTTGTCGGGGTGGCTGTGAAGGTCACGGATGTCCCCGCACAGATCGCTCCTGCAGGTGAGGCTGCTATACTGACGCTGGCCGGAAGACTTGCATTGACAACTGCCGTGATCTCATTCGAGGTTGCCGGACTGCCCGTTACACATGAGAGCGTTGAGGTCATCCTTACCGAGATGACATCTCCGTTTGCAAGGGTCGTTGTTATGTATGTCGGACCTGTCTCACCCGGTATCGCTGTTCCTCCTTTGAGCCATTGATAAGTCGGTGTGCCTCCGTTTGTCGGTGTGGCTGTGAAGGTCACGGATGTTCCTGCACATATCGCTCCTGCAGGCGAGGCTGCTATGCTGACGCTGGCAGGAAGACTTGCATTGACAACTGCCGTGATCTCATTCGAAGTTGCCGGACTGCCCGTTACGCATGTGAGCGTTGAGGTCATCCTTACCGAGATGACATCTCCGTTTGCAAGGGTCGTTGTTATGTAGGTCGGACCTGTCTCGCCCGGTATCGCTGTTCCTCCTTTGAGCCATTGATAGGTCGGTGTGCCGCCGTTTGTCGGTGTGGCTGTGAAGGTCACAGATGTCCCTGCACAGATCGCTCCTGCAGGCGAGGCTGCTATGCTGACGCTGGCAGGAAGACTTGCATTGACAACCGCCGTGATCTCATTCGAGGTTGCCGGACTGCCCGTTACACATGTGAGCGTTGAGGTCATCCTTACCGAGATGACATCTCCGTTTGCCAGGGTCGTTGTTATGTAGGTCGGACCTGTCTCGCCCGGTATCACTGTTCCTCCTTTGAGCCATTGATAAGTCGGCGTGCCGCCGTTTGTCGGGGTGGCTGTGAAAGTCACGGATGTCCCTGCACAGATCGCTCCCGCAGGCGAGGCTGCTATGCTGACACTGGCCGGAAGACTTGCATTGACAACTGCCGTGATCTCATTCGAAGTTGCCGGACTGCCCGTTACACATGAGAGCGTTGAGGTCATCCTTACCGAGATGACATCTCCGTTTGCAAGGGTCGTTGTTATGTAGGTCGGATTGGTCTCACCCGGTATCGCTGTTCCTCCCTTGAGCCATTGATAAGTCGGTGTGCCTCCGTTTGTCGGTGTGGCTGTGAAGGTCACGGATGTTCCTGCACAGATCGCTCCTGCAGGCGAGGCTGCTATGCTGACGCTGGCCGGAAGACTTGCATTGACAACCGCCGTGATCTCATTCGAGGTTGCCGGACTGCCCGTTACGCATGTGAGCGTTGAGGTCATCCTTACCGAGATGACATCTCCGTTTGCAAGGGTCGTTGTTATGTATGTCGGACCTGTCTCGCCCGGTATCGCTGTTCCTCCTTTGAGCCATTGATAGGTCGGTGTGCCGCCGTTTGTCGGTGTGGCTGTGAAGGTCACGGATGTCCCTGCACAGATCGCTCCTGCAGGCGAGGCTGCTATGCTGACGCTGGCAGGAAGACTTGCATTGACAACTGCCGTGATCTCATTCGAGGTTGCCGGACTGCCCGTTACACATGTGAGCGTTGAGGTCATCCTTACCGAGATGACATCTCCGTTTGCGAGGGTCGTTGTTATGTATGTCGGACCTGTCTCGCCCGGTATCACTGCTCCTCCTTTGAGCCATTGATAGGTCGGTGTGCCGCCGTTTGTCGGGGTGGCTGTGAAGGTCACGGATGTCCCTGCACAGATCGCTCCTGCAGGTGAGGCTGCTATGCTGACGCTGGCCGGAAGACTTGCATTGACAACTGCCGTGATCTCATTCGAAGTTGCCGGACTGCCCGTTACACATGAGAGCGTTGAGGTCATCCTTACCGAGATGACATCTCCGTTTGCAAGGGTCGTTGTTATGTATGTCGGATTGGTCTCGCCCGGTATCGCTGTTCCTCCCTTGAGCCATTGATAGGTCGGTGTGCCGCCGTTTGTCGGTGTGGCTGTGAAGGTCACGGATGTCCCTGCACAGATCGCTCCTGCAGGCGAGGCTGCTATGCTGACGCTGGCCGGAAGACTTGCATTGACAACCGCCGTGATCTCATTCGAGCCGAGCGTACGCATGTGAGCGTTGAGGTCATCCTTACCGAGATGACATCTCCGTTTGCAAATGTCGAGGTTGCCGGACTGCCCGTTACACATGTGAGCGTTGAGGTCATCCTTACCGAGATGACATCTCCGTTTGCAGGGTCGTTGTTATGTATGTCGGACCTGGTCTCACCCGGTATCGCTGTTCCTCCTTTGAGCCATTGATAAGTCGGTGTGCCGCCGTTTGTCGGTGTGGCTGTGAAGGTCACGGATGTCCCTGCACAGATCGCTCCTGCAGGCGAGGCTGCTATGCTGACGCTGGCAGGAAGACTTGCATTGACAACCGCCGTGATCTCATTCGAGGTTGCCGGACTGCCCGTTACGCATGTGAGCGTTGAGGTCATCCTTACCGAGATGACATCTCCGTTTGCAAGGGTCGTTGTTATGTATGTCGGACCTGTCTCGCCCGGTATCGCTGTTCCTCCTTTGAGCCATTGATAGGTCGGTGTGCCGCCGTTTGTCGGTGTGGCTGTGAAGGTCACGGATGTCCCTGCACAGATCGCTCCTGCAGGCGAGGCTGCTATGCTGACGCTGGCCGGAAGACTTGCATTGACAACCGCCGTGATCTCATTCGAGGTTGCCGGACTGCCCGTTACACATGTGAGCGTTGAGGTCATCCTTACCGAGATGACATCTCCGTTTGCAAGGGTCGTTGTTATGTATGTCGGACCTGTCTCGCCCGGTATCGCTGTTCCTCCTTTGAGCCATTGATAGGTCGGTGTGCCTCCGTTTGTCGGTGTGGCTGTGAAGGTCACGGATGTCCCTGCACAGATCGCTCCTGCAGGCGAGGCTGCTATGCTGACGCTGGCCGGAAGACTTGCATTGACAACCGCCGTGATCTCATTCGAGGTTGCCGGACTGCCCGTTACGCATGAGAGCGTTGAGGTCATCCTT
The DNA here is from genome assembly GCA_963806555.1 of uncultured Bacteroidales bacterium. Classification (GTDB taxonomy): domain Bacteria; phylum Bacteroidota; class Bacteroidia; order Bacteroidales; family VadinHA17; genus LD21. Next base: position 105,086 of record CAWDYR010000026.1, read on the forward strand.
ACCGAGATGACATCTCCGTTTGCAAGGGTCGTTGTTATGTAGGTCGGACTGGTCTCGCCCGGTATCGCTGTTCCTCCTTTGAGCCATTGATAGGTCGGTGTGCCGCCGTTTGTCGGTGTGGCTGTGAAGGTCACGGATGTCCCGCACAGATCGCTCCTGCAGGCGAGGCTGCTATGCTGACGCTGGCCGGAAGCGAGGGATTTACAGTAACCGGGTAGATTGTCGGTTCGGGAGGGGTCAGCCCTGAATGGGTAAAATTAACGCTTACGGATTGGTTCCCTGAATTGTCCCATGTTATTGTTATACTATTATCTGTTACCGTTCCGCCTCCTGTGATTGAACCACCTGCAGAAACTGACCACACGTAATTTGTCATCCCCTCCTGGGTTGTATAGACATTCCCGGTTGATCCCTCGCATACATTATTATTTCCTGTTATTTCAGGTACTACAAAATCATTAAGAAGCGCATTGATAGCATTACTGAAACAATTTGTGGCATCGCTTGTAAGCTCTGTATTGATCCCGGATATATAAGCTGCCACCTTGGTTGGATAAGGGATTGTGGCAAAATTAAATGTCAGGTTGGGCGAGGCAGTTGCAAAAGGTACTGTATTGGTAACTCTAAGGCGGCAAACCCTTGTCCCCTGACCGGTGGTTCCTAAAATTGTTCCGCTTCCCGCCCCGGGTGGTGCCTTGGGCGTCAGTTTAATAGTGTTTTCAGCCTGTGACCAGACGACACTGGTAGGCGCCTGGGACGTATTCAACTCAGAAGTGCCGGCAAGTATTGACAAGGAAATTGTCCCACCGTTATAAATCGCGGGATTAATGGTGATTCCGGCCTGAACACCCGACAATTCAAATGGTGTGCCGGGATTGGTGTTAAGGAGATACAGGTCAAATTCCAGGATGCGGTCCGTGACCTGAATATCGTTTTCAATTGTAAAATTATAGGTCTGAGAAGGTATGACAATTTCATTAAGAACCGCATTGATAGCATTACTGAAACAATTTGTGGCATCGCTGGTCAGCTGTGTGTTGATCCCGGATATATAAGCCGCCACCTTGGTTGGATAAGGGCTTGTGGTAAAATTAAATGTCAGGTTGGGTGAGGCAGTTCCAAAAGGTACTGTATTGGTAACTCTAAGGCGGCAAACCTTTGTGCCCTGACCGGTTGTACCTAAGATTGTTCCGCTTCCCGCACCGGGAGGTGCCTTGGGTGTCAGTTTAATTGTGTTTTCAACCTGTGACCAGACAACACTGGCAGGCGCCTGGGATGTATTTAACTCAGAAGTAGCCGGGAGTATTGACAAGGAAATTGTCCCACCGTTATAAATCGAGGGATTAACGGGGATTCCGGCCTGAACACCTGACAATTCAAATGGTGTGCAGGGATTGGTGTTAAGGAGAAAAAGGTCAAATTCCAGAATGCGGTCTGAGACCTGAACATCATTTTCAATAGTGAAATTGTAGGTTTGAGCCTTCACGATTGAAAAAGAGGGCACCAGAACCAGCAAAAGGAGGGCTTTGAACCATTTTGTGATTGATTTTTTCATTGAAATCTAAATTTTAAATTGTCTTGCGTAGTCCGATTTGCAAACGGGTTTATTGTTTATATGTAATTTTCTGTTGATGAACTGATTATTTTTCATTCTTCCCAATTCATCATTTATTCCTGCGGGATGACTCTTCCTTGTCGGATAATCTTACGCCGAGCGTAATCTGGTGGCTTCCAAATGCATTCATTGTTACATTTGAACTAAGATTATAGGAATAATTCAAAAGGATCCCCCTGTAAGGCTCTGTTCCAAAGCCAAGGCCAAAGATCCCACCAGTCCGGTATAACGCTGTTGCCCAGACCCTCTTTATGTAGCTGGCCTGCAATGCAGCTTCGAACTGCGTTGGATAATGCTCTCCCCCCTGACCAGAAAAAAGGGTTTAATTGCCCACTTTTCACCTGTCTGGAATTCATACGTCAGATGGGCAAGAAAGTTTTTAACCGGCTTATAGGTAAAGTCAGAATCAATATATCTGGCTGCCCCAAACATTATGTTTGAGAAAACAACTCCTCCCTCAAATTTCCTGAAATGGTAAAGAATACTCAGGTCGGTAGCAAACTTGATCTTTGATTTCTGGTACCCGTTTATCAAAACGTTATCCTGAATAAAGTCAGGATTGTTATAATATTTAGCCAGGTCTACAGTATTCCTGTATATCCCGCCTGACAATCCGAAATTCAGGAAATGATCCTTTGTTAACTTTACTTCATACCTGTATGTCCCCATTAAATAGGTTTGTTTAAAAATGTCGGTCTGATCATACAGGAATCTTACGCCGACACCTACTTTTTCAAATAACCTGTCATTATAGGTAAGCTGATAGGTTCTGGGTCCTCCTGATAGTCCGGACCAGTCGGACCTGTAATCGACAAACAGGGTTCCCGGATTGGTTACTCCCGCATAAGCTGGTGATAAGCAGTAGGGATTAATGTTGTATCCTTCCATTAATGGGAATTGCTGGCAATAAGCTTCAATTGAAAGAAGTAGAAGGAGAGTAATTGTTATTGACTTTTTCATAATTGCAGGTTAATTAATTCATACTTTTTAATCTGCTACCGGACAATATTGACAACCCCTTTAATAATCCCCATATTTGAGGTTTTAAGGATATAATAGTATGAGGCTGAGGGGAGAGGATTACCGTTAAATGTCCCATCCCAGTCATTCTTATAAGCAGCCGATTCATAAACCAGCATGCCAAATCTGTTATACACTTTTACCTGGGTATCACCATACTGGTCCATCAGAGGGAGCTGCCAATAGTCATTAACACCGTCAGCGTTAGGTGTGAACAATGAATTAATATTGTCGAATGACGGACTTACAACAAGTGTCTGAATGGCGTCAGGAGCCGGATTCCAGTTAATGTTGCCGCCCTGCATTGCCTTTATGGTCACACTTCCTTCACCGTTTATCCTGAGAGTATTCCCTGTGATACTTGCTTTATTCGCATCGGATGACTCAAAGGTTACGGGAAGGCCGCTTGTAGCCGTTGCAACCAGCTGATGTTCATCTGATATCCTGAGTCCATCCGGAATCTGATCAAAGCTGATCTCCTGGTTGATCTTAAGAATGGTAAGGATCCCCTTAATATAATTGAATGAATAGTTATTATCCGACCCTCCTGATACTAAAATGTCGTATGTACCTGCATCAGAATTCTGGATTGCTGTTGTTGATGTTGCAGGTGGCACATCAAGGACACTGGCATTTTCACCGGACTTAAAACCTGAATATGAAATAGTTAAAGCAGGATTCGATTCCAGGTAATTTCTCTGCTTCGTATCGGCAGTCACCTGAAGGGGCGCTTTACTAATATTAAAACTGGCAGGGATAAAAGTAATTGTATATCCGGGGCCTGCCGAGAGGGTACCCTGCTGAATGGTATAGGAGCCTGCATTTTCTCCTGCAGTACGGCTCAATGATCCGGTGAACACATCGTTACCATTGAGCGGGGGTGTAAATGTATATGTAAAGGCAGGGTCAGGATCACCATATACCTTCGACTGTGACGGACTTGCTGCCACAGTCACCGGAATCTGTCCCGGGTTTATATCATTTAAAATGATGTCATCTGCATTGCTGTAACAATTTGAAGCATCACTGATAAGCTGAGTATTAACACCAAGGATATATTCTGCAACCTTCGTCGGATACGGGACTGTTGTAAAGCTGAATGCCAGATTCGCTCTGGCCCTGGCAAATGGCGCTGTATTTGTAATCTGTAAACGGCACACCCTGGTTCCCGGTGCGCTGGTACTTAAAATTGTCCCGCCACCGGCGCCGGGGGGCGCTTTGGGGGTGAGTTTTATTGTATTCTCTCCCGCCGACCAGATGACATTTGTCGGTGTCATCGAAGTGTTCAGCTGAGACGTGCCTCCAACTATAGTAACTGTAATAGCTCCATTATTGTAGATGGCAGGGTTTACCAGGATCCCGGCCTGAACCCCCGACAGTTCAAAAGGTCGTGATATGTTGGTATTGAGCAGATATAAATCAAATGTCAGGCTCCGGTCCGATACCTGGACTTCATTCCCGATGGTGAAAATATAATTCTGGGCGCTTACCCGGACAGTAACTATTATGATAAGGGTAAGAATGGCTGTAATTCTATTGAAATGATTTATCATGTCTCTTCCTTTTCCTTTTAATAATCTATTCACTTCAAAGGGTATAAATAAGCTTTACGCTTTACCACAACTAATTGGGAGTGCTTGCTCCGATAGCCAGGCGGGAATTATTATCAATGATTATCATATCGGTAATATCGATCAATGCATCGCCATTAACGTCTGCCGGCAGATAACCTGTTGTTGCTACAGCAGACAGATTATCAACAATGATCATATCGGAGATATCGATCAGATCATCCTGGTTCACATCCCCTGCATATATGGCATAGATGCTTCCGATGTTCTTCAGTCTGTCTCCAAAGGCCATGGCAGCAGAGGTGGTGAAATTGTGACTTATTACACTGCCGGCGAATGATAAGGCAGTTGCGCTCACAGTTTCAATACTGTTCCGGTGTTTAACAGTCACATAATATGAGCCTGACAAATTTGAAGGAATGGTCACACTTGCAAGTCCGGTTGTACTCAGGTTGACATTTGAAGCGGTATAAAGTATTGTTGAGTACTGGCCTGCAGTTGAGCTGTGTAATTCAATTGCTATCAGGTCCGCTGTTGTTCCTGGAAACTGATCCCCGCTACTTCCCCTTGCTTTGTTCATCAGTCCCCCGGAACTATAAAGTCCTTCGAGGTACATTGTAAGGTTCAGTGTTTTTCCGGGAAGCCCGATATCAACGAAACCATCCAGAAAATAGTTAGCCATGTTATCGACTGTTATCTTCGGATTAAAGCTGCCCGGAGAGGGAGGTGTAATATCACATGCACCCTGTAAATTGCTCCAGGTCAGAAGGGAGCGTACATCCTGAACACCCGGTTTTGCAGTAAAAGTAAGGGTAAGCAGTGTACTGCCCGGAGAAGTTAATATAACAGCGGTTGATGAGACATAACTGAATCTGAACAGCCCTGACTGATCGGTTACGGGAGTAATAAACGTCGGCGGGTTTAAACCACCATTCAGTGTTACTCCTGTATAAACAAGTTCTGCAGGATTAAAATTCAGACTCAGGGATATATTACCCACATTGTTAAAACCGGTAACCAGTACCGGGACGGAGTAGGTACCTGCTGCAAGAGATGCTGTGCCGATGGAAGTCACAGGAGGAGCCTGTGAAAACATCTCAACCGACAGAATCAAAAATGCAGAAACAGTGGTAAGCCATTTAGAGTAGATTTTTATTTCCATATTTATTTAATTATTAATTTTTTAAGCACATACCTTAGTTCCGTTTTAATGAGCACTAAATAGATCCCTGAAGGCAGGTCAGGCACTTCAACCAGGAATTCATTTTCTGCGCTTCCGTTTCTTATTTTGATGGTTCTGAGTGATTGACCGCATGTTGATAATATTGTCAGCAGCACCGGTTTATCGGGTGATCCTTTAGTATTTAGAGTGAAAAAGCTGTTAGCCGGGTTTGGATAAATAAGGAAGTTAGCATCACCGGTGTTTCCGGGATCCTGAACAGGATCGATGCCGACAGGTATTTGATTGAGCGTTACTGCCAGTTCGGAAGGTGGTCCCTGCCCGCACATGTCGACACCGCTTACAGCAATATTGCCAGAGTTGGCATCAACCGGGTAGTCAACAGTAATTGAATTCGAGCCTGAACCACTTGTTATTATGGCCCCTGACGGAACTGACCAGGAATATCCCAGAATATTCTGCATCGGGCTGATGCTGTAAATGACATCTGTTGTGCCCTCATCAATTGTTACCGGTCCGTTGATATCACCGGGTGCGGAAATCGCATTACAAATATGCCCGTCGGAATAGTAATCAACCGATGGGGTATCATCCAAAAAATAACCTAATGGATCAGTATAGGCAGTGGACGGACCGTTATCGAACCAGTTGAGTGAGGGAGTTCCTGAAATATAGGTAAAAACATATTTTACTACCCACGAACTGTCGGGAAGTGTGACACTCCCGCCATACCAGCCCAGGATAAGCCTGTGCATGCCTTTGCCCATGTCATTGTCTCCCACCTCAGCCATGCGTATGGCGCTTATAACAGGGTTAATCTCAGCCGAGACAAAGTTCAGCGATGTATTGTCAAAGTCAATTGTCAGTGAGATCGATCCGATATTGACAAAGCCCGTAACCGTAACAGGGATCGTGATCATCTGGCCGGGAACGGGGTTTCTTATTGATGCAATATGTTGTAACGGGAGCATTCTGCGCTTCAGTCTGCGAATAAAACTGGAAACAGGCCAGACTTGTTATCAGTATTTTCATTACTGACCCTCCTGTTACTTTAATCAGGTATTTCAAAATCAATTCTTTTAAAAGAATAAAAAGACAGGGGAGCACGAGTCTCCCCTGTCTTTAAAGGTTATTTATTGACAATGAATCTTACAGTACGAATCTGATCCGGTCCATTTCCGTGAAGTGTGATTTTTGCCATGTACATACCGCGTGGCAATGTGCTGAAATCAACACTCAAAGTATGCTTACCGGTTGTATTCGGTTCATTTACAAGTGTATTTATAATTGCACCTATCGAATTGTAAACTTCGACAGTAACCTCCCCGTCACCGGGTATGGTGTAATTCAGAGTAGCAAGTCCGTTAACCGGGTTTGGATAGATATTGATTCCCAGTTCGTTACCTGTTCTCTCCCTGACAGGGACAGTTGATCCTGCAACAGTCTCTGCTTTCAGTACTGCGCCATCGACCATTTTAAACTTGCCGGATGCAATTTCATTAAGAGGATCTGCTTCAATGCTGATCTGAAGCGATTGTCCGTCAGTGAATTCAGCCGATGCCCTGAGTTTAAGAATGACCATATCCCCACCTGCTTTCACGTTGACTGGGGTGAGTGAGTACCATCCTATCCTGACCTGATTGTCTGCTGACTTAAAGCTGACAGGTGCATTGCTGCCCTGGACTTCAACACCAACAACATCTACAAGGTCGGTTGAAAGATTAAGGATAAGGGAAACTGCTCCTACTTCCATTTCTGAAACTGCGCGCAGAGGAAGATCAAAAGTTCTGCTTGCTGCAACTCTGACCGATCCTTCATTTATCAGCTTGACGCCCGAGGTTGCCACCGACATGCCCTTCGCAGCTGCATTTGGATTGAAGCTTGCGTTGAAGTCGCCTGTTGACAGGCTGAGGATATTAAAGTTGGAAACACTTGCGCCATTTACAGGAGCTGTGAATGCAGGAGGATTGGTTGTACCTGTGCCCGTTGCATCGTGGAATTGCCACGGAGCCCTGTCAAACGGCTGACCTGTGACAAAGTAATTCTGTATCCTCAATGCATCAGCTGAAGTGATACTAAAGTCATTATTGACATCTCCCGACATATACCTTACGAAAGGTATTGGTGTAGGATTGCTGCCCCAGAAATTGGCAAGACCTGCATCGGTTGAGTTAATACCTCCTACTGCTTTACCCTGCGGGTCAACGGTTACCAGATGGTCACCGGAAGTCACTCCTGTAATTGTGAAGTCTCCGGTAGCGCTTCGTCGTTGCTGATTTTCCATCTATCGTCACAATGAAGTCAGCCAATGGATCCAGCGCTGTATTACCGTAATTCAGTGTTCCGCTGATATCGCAGTTGGCAACTGTAAGGCTTGCAGCATCAGAAGTGGTAGAGCCTTTATCATTTGTTAAGATGCAGTGGTACAGATTACCGCTGAGTGACAGTGAAGGGATTACCTGAAGAGTGGCAGTTGTAACTCCCGAGTAGACTGCATCAGTTGCAAGAGGAGTCCAGATTAGTACCGTTATTCGTACTAACCTCCCACTGATATGCGATAGTTGATGAACTGGTTGCACTGACTGAGAAAGAAACAGCAGAGGCATCTCCGATGCAACCGGTCACATCTGCAGGCTGGGTGGTTATCTGCGGGAATCTGAGGGCAGAAGGAGTTATCATCAACGGGCGCATCATGCTCATATCCTCATGGTCAACGATATGGCAGTGCCATACATAACCCGGTCCATCGCTCGGATCAAACGGGAACATAAGTTCCTGGGGAGTGGCATCAATGGCTCTGTCTGTCGGAGCTACGCGTACAACAAAAGTTGTAACCTCTCCGGGCATCACTATAATATTATCCTTCCAACCCTGCTCCTCCGGACTTGCAGGCATGAACAGGACCGGTAAGGAAACCGCTTACTGCCGGGTTTCCTCCGATAGCCCCATCTGCATTTTGATCCATATATGGTAATGGAGTACCTGCACCACCCGGATACCCGAGACCAGCCGGGAAATCAGCAGGACTATACCCGGTAAATGCAGCCTGATAAGCGGCCATATAGCCACCAGGGCCATCGACAGTAAGAGCCTGTCTGCTTACCAGCTGCCATTGCAGCAGGTGGATGTGAATAGGATGAGCATCGGCCGAGATATTAATGATAGAGAATGTCTCGGTTGTTCCTTCCCTCAGTAACTCGGTAGGTCCACCTGCAAACGAGTAGGGATCGCCGGTAATAGCCAGAGCTGCATCGAAATAGGAATTATTTACGAGAACAGCAGCCGGACCTCCGTCAGCACTTACCTCATTCAGAACGATTTGCCGTTTGACAGCAGGAGTAACACCATTTGACAGGTTACCTGCGAAGTCGGTAAGAGTTCTTAATGGAGTAACAGGCCTCAGATCATTCGGCACCATGCTGTTGTCAAGGCCGGGAACGTTGTTGACTTCCACCATTGATCCATTGACAATGAATTGCATAATCTGGCTTGTGTTCGCGTCAACAGGATCACCATCCGGGTAAGGAGCATTTGCATCATTCATGAGAGTGAAGGTTTTGCCTTCCTGACCAGTGAAGTCAATTATTACGTCGTATCTCTGACCGGGGGCCATCAGAAGAGTCTGTGCCGCAGCAGGATCCAGGACTATAGGATGGGCCAGCAAACCTCCTTCACCACCGATTACAGTAATGACAGGTCCTGGCGCTCCGTTTGCATGCATTCACAAGCCACATATTCAGGAATCTTGCATTGCATCCTTCAAGCATGCGGAACCTGTATTTACGTGGTGCAACACTAAGATACGGGTATGATTTACCGTTGACTGTCATAATATTACCTACAAATTCAGGTGTCCAGAAGGGGTGGATCTCCGGATTCGGGGGATCAACCGGCCAGAAAAGTTCTCCGTTGACGTTATACATACGGTCCTGGACAGCAAGCTCCATTTCAGGAAGATAAGGAGTCGGAGCTGCATAAAATGGGGATGGCGGGCCGGCAAAAGTCGGTTGTTTGCCCGCAGGGGTAACTTCCAGAACTTTATCATCACCTGACCATCCGGGGAATTTAGCTGCTTCCTCATCTGCACCTCTCAGAAAATAATATCCGGCAAGACCGGTGTAAACATTGATACGTGTCAGACCGTCATCATGTGGGTGAAACCAGAGGGTCGTTGCTTCCTGTTCATTCGGATAGGTCGAGATCCCTGACTGGTTTTCCTGATAGGTCGGTCCGAAAAGGTTAAAACCAGCTGGAGTACCGGTTGGCATGAACCAGGCTCCGGGACCTCCATCAGACCCTGAAGGCATTTCGCCACCGTGGAGGTGAACAACCATCGGTATCGGGCCTGTGTAAGGGTCAGTCAGATGGATCTCCGTTCAATGTATAACCATTCATCATCAGGGTCTGGTCGGCAAGAATATTAAACTGGTCATAATGAACACCTATGAGCTCATTACGGTATTCGACCGTAACACCATTACCCTGCTGTGTTTCAATGGTTTGGGCCGGCCAATGTACCGGGCCGAAAGTGACCACCGTTATGTTGATATTGCATAACCTGCATAGTTACCCATACCAGCGGTTGCATCATCGCCGATCCTTCTTCCATCTCCCATTAGTGTGCCGGTAGATAATGCAATCTGCTGGGTAAGCGCTGCCTTAACTACAAGGGGTCCTCCGGCTTTTGCATTAATTCTCAGTCCTGCAGCAAAGTGCGGCATGGGGTCAACATATTTCGGGATAATCCCCGGATCTATTGCATCTGCGAACGGATAATAGTTAATTATCAGAACAGTCGCTTCAGAAGGAGTACATCCACCCGGACCAGTGTAGGTTACACTTACCGATTGCTGGGATGAAACGTTTATCCAGTCAACAGTGATTTCATTTGTTCCCTGTCCTGTAAAAGTCCCTGATCCTGCTGCTGAAACCGCCCAGACATAATTTGCCATTCCTGGTTCGGTAGTGTATACCTGACCCAGGGTATTTCCGCTCTTTAGTTTGGCCGGTAATCCTCCTATTTGAGGCCCGGTTATTGTTGGGCCAACTATTACTTCGTAAGGAGCCGAAGTAACTGATCCGTCACTTGGAACATCATAGCTGACAGTTATTGACCATACGCCTGCAGAGGTCCAGGACACGGTGATCGCGTCGGTGCCATCTCCGGCTGTTATAAAGCCTCCTCCTAATACGGACCAGGCATAATTATTCATACCCGGAGGTGCATTATAAACAATTCCTGTCGATCCGTTACAGACCAATGCTGGCCCTGTAATGACCTGGACGGCAGGAAGATCAATTGCACCAGCAACAAAATAATCACCTATATTGGCAGGTGTTATTGCAGGTGAAAAGAAATCGGGAGCCGGCGGGGCAAATTCGTTTGCTGCCTGTAGGGTGCTCCACGTAAGAGGACTCGTCGCACCGCCGATACCCGGCTGAGCCTGAAAACTGATGGTACACAATGTAGTTACCGGATCAGCTAATACAATGGCGCCAGCCTGGGTGAAACTGAGTTTGAATGTTCCGTCCTGTGTTGCCACCGGAGTAACCTGAAGGCCTGAGGCTCCCAGCCCTGAATTTGCTGTTGCACCAGTATAGACAAGCTGCGACTGGTCATAATTCAGAGTCAAGGAGATAGAAGCCACATTGGAAAAACCGGTAACATTCACCGGAACATCAAAAGTCCCGGCCGTCTCCACAGCCGTACCTATGGTAACCACAGGGGGCGGACCCTGGGAAACCTGGGAAAACAGATTTACCACCCCGCACATTAGCGCCAGTGAGGTGATAAACAATTTTGAGTAAAATTTCCTTTTCATAAAACATTCGGTTTAATTAACAAAATAAAATCATCTGCAATCCAATTTTACGTCGCCCGGCAGGGAGATCCCCTGTTCATGATAATGTGTTTCATATACAAAATATTAAGGTGAATACTGGCAACAGTCTATTACCGGTAGTTAGATAGAGGTGAGGTTGTGAAGGGTTGTTTTGGGTGCAATAAAAATAGTTCAACAATTTAACTCATAGATTAATTTCAGATTAATAGTGAGTTAAGGATTAGTTAAACCAAGGTAAAGTCTACTGGTCTACTGGTCGGCTGGTCTACTGGTCTGCTGGTCTACTGGTCTGCTGGTCTGCTGGTCTGCTGGTCTGCTGGTCGGCTTGTGTCCTTACAAAAGTTAATTGCGTCTACGGGTTTGTCTCCCACTTGGGGGAGATGCCGAGCTTGCGAGGCAGAGGCGGTCTCTTGCTGGTCTGCTAGTCTGCTGGTTTACTGGTCTGCTGGTCGGCTGGTCTGCTGGTCGGCTTGTGTCCTTACAAAAGTTAATTGCGTCTACGGGTTTGTCTCCCACTTGGGGGAGATGCCGAGCTTGCGAGGCAGAGGGGGTCTCTTGTTGGTCTACTGGTCGGCTGGTCGGCTGGTCTGCTTGTGTCTTTACAGAAGTTAATTGCGTCTACGGGTTTGTCTCCCACTTGGGGGAGATGCCGAGCTTGCGAGGCAGAGGGGGTCTCTTGTTGGTCAGCTGGTCTGATCTGTGCAACCTCTGTGGATCTCTGTGTAAGTTCTTAATTCTAATAACTGAAAAAATTAAAATTTAACGGATATTAGCGGATATGTCATTTTTTTGACTATTTTGTTAACCCTAAACTCTCATCCCGAAATGAAAATATTGCTGGTAGAAGATGATCCGAAAATATCATCTTTTGTGAAGATCGGACTTGAAAGCCATGATTTTACAGTTGACGTTGCTTATGACAGTCCGATAGCGGAGAAGCTTGCCTTTTCAAAGAAGTATGATGTGATGATCCTCGACGTTGTAATCCCCGGGATCACAGGATTCGAATTGTGCAGGAACATAAGGAACAGGAATATTCTGACACCGATCATCATGCTCACCTCGCTTGATACTGTTGAAGATAAGCTTCAGGGCTTTGATTCCGGAGCAGACGATTACCTTATCAAACCTTTCAGCTTTCAGGAGCTTCTGGCAAGGATAAAGGCATTGAACCGGAGGAACAGGGAGGAAATCGTAAGGCCTGTTCTTAAAATTGCAGACCTTGAAATAGATTCTATAACCCGTAAGGTAAGAAGAGCTGGAAAGGATATTATTCTGACGGCTACCGAGTACAGGATCCTTGAACTCCTTGCCGAAAACAAGGATAAGGTGTTCGACAGGGTCGTTATTGCTGAAAAGATCTGGGGTTTCTCCTTCAACTCCGGCACCAATATTATTGACGTCCATATAAACTCCCTCAGGAAAAAAATAGACAGGGATTTCGATGTAAAGCTTATCCATACCCGGAAGGGATTCGGATATGTGCTGAGTGACCAGGAATAATACCAAAACCCAGTTACTTGGTTTTTCAGCTAATGCGAGTTCCTCATAATGACGGCGGGACTATAAAACTCGTTAATCCTCTAACCACGACCTTCAGGTCGTGGTAAAAAGCAACATAATTGTTAGCGCCAGAGCAGCATAGCATCTGAAGAAGATGAAGCATTTACTGGCGCAATTAAGACTAACGTTATCTCCTTAGAGAATGGCATTGAGATTAAACAGGAGACCTTGTCAGCATTTACAGTCTAAGTTTTTGGGTTGAAGCCCGGGAAATAGGGTTGGGACTCATATCCGCCTTAAAAGGCTGGAGTTATTGGATTTCAAGCTATTTACACAGAGCTTAACCCGGCTTCTTAGTTTTTCAATCAACGCCTCTTTAAAAGGCGGAGTTATTGGATTCCTCTGACTTACAAAAAAGAGGTTGCCCTTGCGGGACAACCTCTTTTTATTCGTGAAACTAATACCTACTTTATCATTATTTTGATAGCAGCTGTTTGAGGAACTCCTGTAGTCGGGTATCAATGTAAGCCTTAAATAGTAATTGCCTTTTAACAGATTGCCGAGACTAATTGAACTTCCGGAGGGTGTATTAGCAGGAATAGGTAATACAAGCACACCCTTGCCATCATAGATCCCGAGATTTATAGCTCCGGCAGAAGGTACTGCATAATCTATCCGAACGGGTGAACCCTTTAGTGCCGGATTTGGAACCATTGCAAGGGTAATAGTTGTGGCGACAGTGCTGGCCTTTGCAGTTACCTTTACATTATCAACTGTCAGCCCGGCATTAATAACTGGCGCAAAGAATCCATCAGCCAGTTCATTCAGGTAGCTGGCGGCCATTGTGACTCTCAACTGTTGCGTGGTTGTAAAGGCTGTTGTCGGAGTCATATTTATGGTCACCAGACTACCTCCGGCAATGACATTTACAGGAGTGCACGAGTTCCATCCTATCTTAAGTACATTGCCTGTGAAATTCCAGGTTGCCGCGACAGTGCTTCCTGCCACTGTAACTTTGTTTACAGTAACCATAGTGGCCGGGACGTTAAGAATAAGTGAAACAGCCCCGACCTGCATAGCAGTTGCGGCATTAAGCGGAAGATCAAATGGCGTTCCTGCAGGAACAGTTATTGCAAGGCCGGTAGGCGTAAACAGGAGACCTGAAACTCCCGGAACAGCCGGATTAAAGCTGCCGTTGAAGTCACCGGCACTCCTCGCAAGTATACCAAACCCTGTAACGGAATTTCCATTAACATTTACCGTAAGAGCAGGCGGGATGGCAGAGTCGTACCAGTGCATCGAATATACCCATGGCGCCTGGGTGAAAGGTGGCGTACCTGCAACAAAGTTCTGTTGGATTGCATCCACATCAGGCAGACCTAAAGCAGCCTTGTCGACATCTCCTGAAAGATAAGCAACATTTGGAATACTGATTGGTGATGTAACCCAGGAATTAACACCACCGGCGTCAGTTGAATTTATACCTCCTGCAAGAAGTGCATGGGTTATTGTAACATTCTGAATACCGCTGGTAACACCGGCAATTGTGAATGCACCGGTTGCATCTGTAACTGCAAAAGGACCATTCGTGCCCAATGTAACAGTTGCTCCGGCTATTGCCACAGGTCCGGCAACGTTGTCATAACTGAGGCTACCGCTTACCGAACAATTATTAATTGTAAGCAATGCTGGATTGGATAATGTGGTTCCACTGATGTTGGTCAGTTTACACTGGTAACTATTACCTGAAAGTCCGGTTGCCACTCCTGTATTTATGCTAAGGGTGGAGTTAATTGATCCGGAATAGGGACCCCCATCTGTCAGATCCACCCAGGTTCCGCCTGCAACCATAACCTGCCATTTATATGTGATTATAGCTGTTGGATCCAGGCTTGTGCCATCAGCAGTAAATGTTACAACATCTCCATTACATGCAGTAACACCTGTTGGTTGTGTGGTGATTTGCGGAAATCTTATAAATGAGGGTAAGATCTCCAGTGGACGCATCATGCTCATATCTTCATGGTCTACTATGTGACAGTGCCAGACATACCCGGGTCCCTGGCTGGGATCAAATGGGAAGATCAGCTCTGACGGGGTTGCATTAATAGATCTGTCTGTAGGAGCTACCCTTACAACAAACGTAGTAACCTCTCCTGGCATTACAATAACATTATCTTTCCAACCCATCTCTTCAGGATTAGCAGGAATTGCCGCACCAAGTAGAAATGGACTTACAGCCGGATTTCCACCTATAGCCCCATCGGCATTTAGTGTATTGTATGGAAACGGAGACCCACCTCCCCCAGGATAGCCCAAACCTGCGGGGAAATCAGCAGGGTTATACCCAGTAAATGATCCGGTATATGCTGTCATGTAACCAACATCATCGAGTGCCTGGCGGCTTACTAACTGCCATTGAAGCAAATGGATATGAATGGGGTGGGCATCAGCTGAGATATTGATAATTGAAAATGTTTCCGTTGTTCCTTCGACCGGCAATTCTGTTGGGCCTCCTGCCAAAGTTGGAGGATTGGTATTTGAATTGGGCAGGGGTGGTGTCCCCGGAAGAGCTAAAGCAGCGTCGAAAAAGGAATTATTGACAAGAACAGCTGCAGGTCCCCCTGCTGCACTTACTTCATTCAGAACGATCTGCCGTTTATTTACAGCGGTTACACCCGGTTTTAAATTACCATTAAAGTCTGTAAGAGTAACCAGAGGATTAACTGGCCTCAGATTGGCAGGTAGCTGGCTATTGTCTGCTGTTACAGCCACTCCGTTGACAACAAATTGCATTATCTGCGAGGTTTCCGGTGTCACGGGATCACCACCCGGATAAGGTGCATTTGCATCGTTCATCAGAGTGAATGTTGTTCCTGAAGCAAAACCTGTGAAATCAATAACTACATCATATCTCTGACCAGGAGCCATAAGAAGAGTTTGCACAGGCACTGGATTTGCCAGCAAACCTCCTTCTCCGCCAATTACATTAATAACAGGACCCGGAGTGCCGTCTGCAGCATTGACCAGCCACATATTCAAGAATCTTGCGTTACACCCCTCTAGTACACGGAAACGATATTTCCGGGGTGCTACGCTCAGGTATGGATATGTTTTGCCATTAACAGTCATCACATCACCTACAAATTCGGGTGTCCAGAATGGATGTAATTCCGGATTCGTTGGTGCAACTGGCCAGTAAAGCTCTCCCTTGGCGTTAAACATACGGTCCTGTATAGCAATTTCTATTTCAGGCAGATACGGCAAGGCATTGAAAGTGCCACTGGTTCCCGGAGCTTGGACCTCCTGTACAAGACCATCACCAGACCAGCCTGGCAATTTAGCTGATTCCTCATCTGTACCTCTCAGGAAATAGTAACCTGCGAGTCCGGTGTAAACATTTATACGTGTAAGTCCATCATCGTGTGGGTGATACCACAGGGTTGTGGCTTCCTGCTGATTCGGATAAGTCGAAACGCCCGATTGGTGGGTCTGATATAGTGGTCCGAACGGATTAAATCCGGTAGTACCAGTTGGCATGAACCAGGCATTCGGACCACCGTCGGAGCCTGACGGCATTTCGCCACCATGAAGGTGTACAACCATCGGTATAGGACCTGTATAAGGATCGGTAAGTGGATTAGGGGTAAGAGTGTAACCATTCATCATAAGTGTCTGGTCCGCAAGTATATTGAAGTCAGAGTACCTGGCTCCATTCAGGGCGTTTTCGTACTTAACCCGTAGTGGATTGCCCTGGAGGGTCTCAATTGTCCGGGCTGGCCACATGGCACCATAAGTATTGCCATTGTAACTAATTTCATATCCTGCATAGTTTCCTACACCGGCACCAGCTGTAGTTCCGATAATACCGGTTAATGGTGTGCCATCAGGTGCTGCGCCCATAGACACAGTCGTACCAGTAGATAAGGCTACTTGTGTTACAGGTTTGGCAGTGATAGTCATATTGCCTCCGGCTTTTGCATCAACCCTCAATCCTCCCGCAAAATGAGGCAAAGGATCAACGAACTTAGGAATAGATGCCGGATCAATAGCCGCAGGGAATGGATAATAATTAATTATTAATACGGTTGTGGCCGACAGAGTAAGCCCAGCCGGATCAGTGTAGGACACGCTTACAGTCTGCTGACCGGTCGGATTTGTCCAGATAACTGTAATTGAATTTGATACAGTAGGATCAGCAGGCGTGGTAATTGTACCCGCTGAAGATACAGCCCAAACATAATTATTCATCCCAGTTTCAGTGATGTAGACTTGTCCGCTCGTAATTCCATTACCAAGTGTTGCCGGCATTAATGTGTTAGGATCTACCGGACCAGTAATAGTAGGAACGATCTGAGCCATAATTCCCGTCGTCCACAGAAACAGGACGACGAGCACAAAAGAGCATTTTTTGTAGAATTGTGTTTTCATCTGCAAGGTGAATTAGTTAATAATAAAATGGATTTATTTATTGTTATAAGAATGTTTATCAGACGTTTAGTATTTAGTATCAGGGGATGTTAAGATCAGTTCTCGGGGTTTTTCAATTTCCTCTAAAAATAAATACATGAATCCTGTCCTGAATTAAGATTAGATTAAATCGGAGTTAACAATAGATTAATGCATTACCGGTCGACTGGCCTAGTGGTCTGCTGGTCTGCTGGTCTGATCTGCAACGCTGTCATACCGGGTGAAGCTAGAGATCCCATTGATATATAGACGAATACATTCAGGTTATATTTTTTAATATGTCTTTTAAGACGTATTTTCTATTTTTAATATGTCTTTTAAGACGTATTTCTTTTATAATTAACCTAAGTTGCTAGTTACTTGT
Source organism: uncultured Bacteroidales bacterium (assembly GCA_963806555.1). Classification (GTDB taxonomy): domain Bacteria; phylum Bacteroidota; class Bacteroidia; order Bacteroidales; family VadinHA17; genus LD21. Next base: position 122,652 of record CAWDYR010000026.1, read on the forward strand.
TGCTGGTTGCTAGTTATTTGATAATTAGCATCATAATTAATGCAAAAATATTAAATACATTTTAACAAAATCGCTTATTGTTCTGTTAATCAACAACTAACCAGTAACAAGGAACCAGCAACTAGCAACCTGAGTTAATTAAACAGATTACAGCTGAGAGAATCATCTCGTCCCTGCATTGTGCTATGAGCTCTGTGCTCTATGCTGAGAGAAGAACCCACCCCCGGCCCCTCCAGGGAGGGGAGCCGAAGAAAAGACTTACCCCCGGCCCCTCCGGGAGCCGAAGAAAAGACCAACCCCGGCCCCTCCGAGGGAGGGGAGCCGAAGAGGCGTAATCCCTAAAATTTCAGGAATCAATAAGTGTATTTAATAAAAAAGTTAAAGCTTCTCCCCGGCCTTGATATATGGCCCCAGTCGAGATGCTCGTAGTAATTTGCATCTAACAGATTTGTGACTCCGGCGCTGAGATCAACCATTGATCCCTTTAACATCAGATGGTAGCCTGCCTTTATATTAAACAAGGTATACGACGGGGATCTTGTTTCACCATATCCGGTGTTTATGCGGTTTTGCCTTAATGCCGTTTCATTATCGGCCTGGAACGACCACCTCTTTTTCTCATAGCTCACAGAAAATGTATTTTTTAATGGCGGGATCAATGGCAGTGGTGTTGTCGAACTGATCTGTCCCCAGGTGTACTTGGTCAGCAGAAAAAAACTAAACCCTCCATTAAGGCTGTACATCACCTGTAAGTCAGTGCTGTGCATCTCAGCCTTCGGAATATTATTGTAAACCCTTAAACCATTCGTGTAAAAATTCATTGGCGGAATAACTGTATCTGTAATACCCATTATATAATCACTGAGATAGCTGAGCGACTGGCATAAATTAATTTTCAGTCCGTTGTTGAAATACGTAACCGTGAATCTTGCAGAAGCAGATTTCTCAGTTTTCAGGTATGGATTGCCAACATAGTCGTATCCGTCATAAGCATTATACAGGTAGAAACCAAACCGTTCGCTGACCGTCGGCATTCTTTCCGACCATCCCGTCTGTACCGACAAAAATAGAGGCTTGAAAATCCTGTACTGCGCGACCAGGTTAATCCCTTTGGTAAGCTGTCCGAATTTTGACGCCAGGCTGTAATTGAATACCGAAAACTGTTCCGCAGCTACTGAGGATCGCAGTTTATCCAGATTGAAGTCTAATCGCCCGTTCAGGGTCAGGGAGAGTTTTTTGCTGAAGGTCGTCGTGTTGCTAAGATACAGGCCTGAGACGTTTCTTACCAGGTCGGGCCAGGTCTGCAGATACATGGGAGGTTCCACAGGCTCACCGGTGAAATGCATGTGCATCACCATTTCGGCAAGCGATCCGTTTATGTAATTATCGGCTTTCAGGGTGAGCCTGTTCCTGTTGTTAAGGTCGGCCACGATCTGGACATAGCTCCCGAATGTGTTGCTCCAGCCGGGCATATCCATTCGCATTATTACAGAATCGCGCGTCCCATTAACTTCATTATCAAGGAAGAACAGGCTGTCACGTTTTGAATCATCCATTACATGGTAAACAGAATTGTAATAGATCTTGGCTTTAAGATTGTAATTTCTCTTCTGCCTCTGGTATTCAAGGGCAAAAAGTCCGGCCCTCGCCTTGCTGACATCCATTGGTAAAGCCGGATAACCAACATTCAGTGCAAGGTCCCATAACACATCCGCCCTGAATGATGAAACAGAGTCAGGTGAAAATTTAAGGGCAGAGTGAATATTGTATTTGCCGAACTGCGAAAAATTAACCCTCCTGCCACTGCCATCGCTGTAATTGTCGTTCTTCCTTGCGACGCCGTTCAATCCCCATGCCCACTTGTTTTTGGCGTATCCCGCCGAAACAAGCATGTTCCTGCTATTGGAAACACTCTCATAGCCAAAGGAATAAGATGAACTGAAAGGACGGCTTCCATGGCATTCGGGTTCTCTCAGTGCCAGGTCGATTGAACCTCCGATATTATTTCCATGCAGACTCCCGTTTGTTCCGTGTTCTAAAGTGATGGTCTTAAGATTGGCAGGTTCGAGGTATGAGGTTACAGGATCCATTTTATCGGTGCATGCACCGAACATTTTCATCCCGTCGATTGTGATATTAAGCTGACCGGCAGAGAAACCGTTCATCTGGGGTTCCATGGCATAGGCGCCCCGTTTGATCAGGGAAACCCCATCGAGATGCCCGGTAAGATTATCTATCGTCGAAAAATAATTTGTCCTGTAAAACTTTTCAATCTGCCTGTTATCCAGAGGGATTGTGGAAGAAACAGTCACATCCTTCAATAATATTGTATCAAGTGTCAGCCGGTAACCGGCTGTATCTGCTGACCGTTCAGCCCGACGGAAAGGAGCAGGATACCAATTATACTGATTAATTTCATAAATGGAGAGTAGGTTTAGCTAAGTATTACACCTTTCATCAAATTGACAGACAGTTTTACTCACTACCGGACAATCAGAAACTTACATCGAAAAATGCATTCTTCCCGATTGTCCTGCCGTCTTTTTTGAACACCATGTTAATGCGCCAGGCGCCCGTCATTGTGAAATTAACAGTTCCCATATAATGACCCATGGTAGTAAGGACAGGATTCACATTATTAGGTGAACCATGACCCATTGAAGGCATTTCGGGTGTTATTTCTATTGTGAAATCATTGCAGCAGGGGAAGTTCATCATCGATGCCATTGTATGGACGGTGATCTCGAACGGGTTGTTTCCGACTTTCCAATTGGCGGGTTCAACAAGCGAAACAGGATGTTTGGTTATGATCCATGAGCCGGGTCCGTTGGGGAGGCTGTCGATGACAACGATTTTTTTAACAGGGGTTGTTCCAACGACTTTCGATATCGGAAAATAAACCGAGTCGCTCTTTCCGTTTGCTTCGATTATGGCTGAAAGCGACCAGGAATTGTTCATTCCGGGCATGGAGAACAACACTGCTCCTTTAAAAAGCCCGTCCGTACCGGCAACATCGTCCGGATTCTCTACCGGGCAGGCATGTTTGAATGTACCCATATCCATAAGAGGGAGTAGATCAATTGTTGCCTGATTTAAAGGCAGACCGGAACTTTTTTCAGTCACCTTAATAAAGACTTTGTTATACCCGACAAAAAGTGAATCTTCTGCAAAAAGCTGTACATTGAAATAAGAATCGGAAGAGACCACATCAGCAACTTTTACAAATTGATCTTCAACCTTTGGGTCGTCCTTTGTGCAGGAAAATATTAGAGCCGGTAATAAGAATAATCAGGTATTTTATAATATTCAGTTTCATTTTTTCAGGAATTAAAATTTCAGATTAGGTTGACATACAGCAACTGCCGGATACCGGATTCCGAAAGGAAAATCCGTATGGAGGCTATAAGTGTATAGCCGGAACCAGCAACATGTAAAGTCGGGGTTAGAATTTGGGAGGGACGAAAACGGCTGTAATAATTGAGACTGTGCCAGGAACCGAATAATAACCTGACAAAGTTACTTCATACTCAAAAAACCCGGGTAATACCAGCGATACTTGCAGATGATCGTCCATTTTATTGTCCGGGAGCAATTTATCATTATCGTTTGTGCTGTTTTCAGGAGCTTCACTTTGCTTGTTTAACTGCTCGTGAAGATAACATTTACCATGACAGTCGTTAAGGGGATTCTCCTTTTCGACACAAAGATTTTTCTCAATGTATTCCTTGTTGATGAGATATTCAAAATAGGGTAATAATGGTCTGAGAAGATAAAAAATCATTATCACCAGGTATAATATGCTATAGTATTTGAATCTCATTATCTAAAAGAAATACAGAACAATACGTTAGTTAAGATCACACTCTGATTATTTGTAATTAGGGTTAATCAGAAGTTCTTTACTAAGTTATTATGTATTAATGGGATGAGGATTAAGATAAGGTTAATAGAGGATTAAGAACCGGTTAAGAGTCCGTTGGCTGAAGTCACCGGGAATTGATGGAGCGGCCTTCTTTGGGGATTTAAATTAAATTAAAAATGCCGTCGGCTTCAACCGGCGGCAATTTATCTCTCCACTTTATCCCGGGACTTAAGTCCCAAATGTTTTTTGCAATTAATCCTGCTCGCACCGGACCGATAATCCGGTTCCCTTTTCAACCTGAAGATATTTAACTTCAAGGGATGCATCGCTGAGTGATAAAGAAAATATCTTATTTGATGGCCTGACTTCTACAGGTACCGAATTCGACCACCACTGACCAATTGCTCCAAGGTCCTTACACTTCCCTTCAGCATCACGGCGGCCACCGGGAATAGCTGTAAATCCTATATTATTTGTTCCTTTTCTGACCTTCCAGTCTGCAGCGCTTTTAAGCTTTGTTCCTGCAACATCAATACCGAGAAGATTCTTTACAAGAGCTCTCCAGTCTTCGTTTGCAGCTATATGCCACCCTTCCGGCGCCAGACCTCTCGGGTCATTAATGGCGTACCAGTTATATAATTTCCCATATTTCATTCCATTCATGGGATCATTTTCATAATAACACCAGGCCGGAGTTCCATTTTTCCCGGCAGCAGCCCACTCTTCAGGGGTTTTAGCTTCCGGTATGGCATCACCGTTCCTGAAATGTGAAACATTCAGATTACTTGCTGTCCAGACCTGTAATCCAAGCTTTGCAGTTTTATAAACATTGCCGTCAAAATCTTTCACATCCTGTGAATTTGATGTAAAACCTGCCAATATCAGGATCAGACCTCCGATGACAGCTATTCTTTTAACTTTTTGTTTCATAATTCATTAATTTTAATATTACATTATTTGTTATGGCCTATAGGTCAGCCGTTTTAATTTCTTCTTTCTCCTGCATCTCATCCGGCTCCGGTACCGGTGAATCTGTTCCCATTTTCAGTATCAATTCGCTGTTTAGCAGATATGCGCCGGAGGTAACTATTTGATCTGTTGGTTCGAGACCTGACACCACAAGGACAGAATCGCCTGATTGTATTCCTGTGGTCACCATCCTGCCCGAAAATTCGCCATTCTCTTCCCTTACCCAGACCCTGTCGCCATCGCTTCCTGTAATAACAGCCGAAGCCGGGATCACAATACCATGGTTCACACTGGTCCTGACTACTATCAGAGCAAACATACCGGGATGAAGCCTGTTACCCGGATTATCAATGACAGCCCTTATTATCGTAACATTTTTACCTGTTTCAAATGAAGGATTAATAAATGAGATCTTGCAGCTGACAGGCACTTCTCCTGCAGCCGGAACCATAACGATTGCAGGCATGCCCGCCCTCAGGTTCCGGATCTCGTCAGGATATACCTGTGCTTCCACCCATAATTTATTGTCCTGTGCAAGCTCAAATAACGACTCCCCCTCTGTAACATATTGACCTTCAGAAACATTGATCGCTCTTATCTTTCCTGCCACGGGACTGTAGATTGTAACCGTGAAATAATAATTTCCCGTCTTTCCCAATCTGTTTTATCTGGTCAGGCATCAGACCCATCACCCTCAATCTTTCTTCAATGGCCAGGCTTGGTTCATATTTGGCATTAAAATTCCAGTTATTGCTCTGCAGTCTGAAATATTCCCGCTGTGCGCTGATCAGGTCCTCACTGTAGAATTCGTAAAGCTTGTCTCCTTTTTTGACTGTTTCACCTGTATTCCTGAAATAAAGTTTTTCGATCCTTCCGGGAATACGGGAACTGACAGTTGAAGCACTCTGTTCATTGACCTTCAGGACTCCAGTCAGGGATAATTCCTGTCCTATCGATCCTTCCCTGGCAGATGCAACAATTATGTTGGCAAGCTGCATCTGGGCATCACTCAGCCTTATAAAATTACCAGCCGCGGCAGCTCCGGCGATTGCTTCTTCATCCTTCATTTTACACGAGAACATTACAATCAACATTAAAAGCGGGATAAGCAACGCTGATATTTTAACTTTTTGACCTGTCATTTTGAAAATATTTTTTCTTTAACTGATTTTTTAAAATGCATTGTATCCTGAATTTTCTATTTCACACTGATAAAGCCATCACTATCAGTCAGCAACAATGCTTTTTCGGCAACCATTGAATTCTTATCAATTCCATAAAGGATCTCGATTTTATCATCTGTCCGTATACCGGTTCTGACTTCGGTGGCAATAAATTTGTTATGATCCAGGACAAAGACCGACCGGCGCTGACCAAGGTCAACAACTGCTGTTGCCGGCACCCATAAACCTTCACGCGAACCTGCCATTACCTGGGCTGTTATCTGCCTGCCGGGTAACAGGAATCTTTCGTTATCCTGAAGATAGACCTTTACAGTCTGGAACAATCCACCGTTCAGCGGCTCGATCTGGCCGATGAATGCAGTGAATTTCCTTTCGGGAAATGCTGCATCAGTTAAGATTACTTTTTGTCCTTTTTTAAGCATAGGTGCATATTCGGTTTTTACCTTCAGATCGACTCTGAGCGACCTGACATCTATCAGCTTGAATAAGGGAGTCCCGGTTTCTACAGTAATCCCCTCATTGAATCCAATACTCCCTGATCCTGCCAGAAAGGTTGCAGGGTCATTCACTTCGTCGAAGCTGGTAAAGAAAAATGTTTCAGGATCAAAATCCCTGCTGACCGCATACCCTTCAGCATAGCTGTAAACAGGCAGGTAATAATCGGGTCTGACAGCCTTTTTCAATGAATCCACCTGCCCTTTCGAGAGCCCTATAAGTTTAAACCATTCAAGTGCTTCCATCGTCAGATCATCCCTGTCGGGATATGCCTGGATAAGCTTTACATAATTCCAGCGTTCCGTATAAATATCAGGGCTGTATATCTCGAAGATCTTCTGACCTTTTTTAATATGCTGGAACTGATATTTGACGAATGTCTTTTCAATATGCCCTCCGAAACGGGCGCTGATGGTCTGAATTTTCCGCGGATCGTAATTAATGATTCCCGATGCCTCAATCACAATTGGCTGCGTTTCAATACAGGGAGCGACACTCTTTACCGAACCCATCACTGTTTCGTTAACTGACCGGACTATATCGGTAAGGGAAGAATCATAGCTGTTCTCATCCTGGGCGACCAGTTCGATCAGGAACATCCCGCAGATAGGACAATCGCCAGGCTCATTGCGGATCACCTGGGGATGCATTGAGCAAACATACTGTTTTCCGGCTGTCTGTGCTGTCTCATCCTCCATTCCATCATTCCCTTTCTGCTTGTCAATGAAGCAGCTGCCAGGATGAACAGCAGCACCAGGGAAATTGAAATGCCTGCTATTTTATTAAATTTATTCTTCATTGACTGTTTATTTTTATAACTGTCGGGTCTATTGCGGATTAAAAATCTTTACTTTTCCATGTTTCTTAAGTTCACGTTCCTTTGCCATTTCAAAGATTACAGGCGTGACCAGGAGAACATGGACTGTTGAGGTAAACAGGCCGCCAATAAGCGGAAGAGTAATGGGAAGCATCACATCGCTGCCGGCGCCTGTTGCCCATAGTACCGGGAAAAGTCCGAACAATGAAACGGAAACCGTCATTATCTTGGGTCGCAGTCGTTTAACTGCTCCTTTTATGACTGCCTGCCGGATATCCGCATTTGTTATCTTTTCAGGTGAATCCTTGATACTTTGTCATCATATCCTGCATAGCTTCGTTGAGGTAGATCGTCATAAGCATTGATGTTTCAATTGCCATTCCAAAAAGTGCAATAAATCCCACTGCAACTGCAACCGACATATTTATCCCATAGAACCAGACAATGTAGATTCCGCCGATAAGTGCAAAAGGAACAGTGATAAGGGTTATCAAAGACTCCTTCAGGGAGCGGTAGGTAAAATAGACCACCAGCAGAATTATAAATAAAACTATCGGTATAATAATCATCAGTTTACGGTTGGCTCTTATCTGATTTTCGTACTGTCCGCTCCATTCAAGGAAATAACCCTTTGGCAACGATTTCACCATCTCTTCAAGCCTCTGCTTGCATTCATGTACAGTACTTCCAAGATCACGGTCGCGTACATTGAACAATACAGCTCCGCGCAACATTGCATTTTCCGAACTCACCATTGCCGGTCCGTCGGTAACTTCAACTGTTGCCACTGCTGAAAGAGGGATCGGCCCTGATTCCGGGCTCTGGACAAGTATCCTGTTTATTTCTTCAAGGTTGTTCCTGTAATCCTGGGCAAAGCGGACATTTACATTAAATCTTCTTCTTCCTTCAACCGTTGTTGTAACATTTACACCTCCGAGGGCTGATTCTATCACCCTGTTCACATCATCAACGCTCAGTCCGTATCTGCCTATTTCATCGCGCCGTATTGAAACATCAATGAATTTGCCTCCGGTAACCGGATCAACATAGAGATCCTTTACCCCCCTTATATCTGCAAGATGCTCTTTCAGCTTATTTGAAAGGTACCAGATCGAGTCAAGATTCTGTCCGTAGACTTTTAGTCCGACATCTGTTCTTACCCCTGTCGACAGCATATTGATGCGGTTGATGATCGGCTGGGTCCATCCGTTTACAACTCCGGGTATCTGAAGGCGTGAATTCATTTCCAGGAGGATATCTTCCTTTGTCATCCCCTGCCTCCATTCACTCCTTGGTTTAAGCAGGATGATGGTTTCAATCATGCTTATCGGGGAATTATCTGTTGCAGTGTTTGCCCTGCCTGCTTTGCCGAGTACATTTTCAACCTCGGGAACTGATTTTATTATTTTATCCTGAACCTGAAGGATCCTTTTTATTTCGCTGTTTGAAACATCGGGCAGGGTTACCGGCATAAAGAGCAGGGAACCTTCATCAAGGGGAGGGATAAACTCGGTACCCATCCTCAATAACATCGGTATGCTTATTAGCAAGCTGCAATTATTGACTGCAAGGGTGGTTTTCCGATATTTCAGGCATAGCTTGAGAACTGGATTGTAAATACGTTCAGTAATCCTTGTTACAGGATTTGCATTTTCCGGTTTCAGCTTTCCTTTCAGGAGAAAGCTTATAAGGACGGGTGTAAGCGTAATTGCCAGAACAGCATCAATAAGCAGGATGAAAGTCTTTGTATAGGCCAGGGGATGAAACATCTTACCCTCCATTCCGGTAAGCAGGAAGACAGGTAGGAATGATGCAATAACAACAATTGTCGAATAAAATACCCCCGGACCTACCTGTCTGGCAGCTTTTTCTATAATTGATTCTCTTTCTTCCTTTTTCATAATCAGTTTGCGTTCAGAATATAATTCATTCTTCTGTCTGGCCGGCTTTCTCTGCAAGACGGCGGTATGAATTTTCAACCATCACAATCGTATCGTCAACAATAACTCCTATTGCCAGAATTATACCTGTAAGCGACATAATATTTGATGAGATATTGAGTGCATTCAGAAGTATAAAGGCAACAGCAATCGATATCGGCATCTGGATGAGGATAATGAGGGCGCTTCGCCAGTGAAAAAGAAAGAAAACAACTACAAGGGAAACTGCAAGCATTTCTTCGAAAAGGGTGCCTTTCACCGATTTTACGGCTTCTTTAATCAGGACGCTCCTGTCGTACGCGGTTTTAAAGGTGATACCCTCAGGAAGTCCTTTTGCAACTTCATTCATCTTTTCCTTGACAGCCTTAATGACCTTATCGGCATTCTGGTTATATCGCATAACAATTATCCCGCCTACTGCTTCACCCTCACCGTTCTCATCGAAAATTCCAAGCCTGAGGTCTCCTCCTTCGCCAACACTGCCGATATCACTAATTAATACCGGGACGCTGTTGAAGACACCGACCGGGATTTTTTCAATATCCGAAGGTTCCCTGATATAACCGAGTCCTCTTATTATATAGCCAATATCTGATTTCTCAAGTTTGCGTCCGCTTACGTCATTGTTGTTTTCCCGTGTTGCATCAAGCACATCGGCAAGTGTAATATTATAATAGGTAAGCTTATGCGGATCGACAGATATCTGGTATTGCTTCTGAAAACCGCCGAATGATGCCACTTCACTGACACCCGGAACTGATTGCAGGGCAAACTTTACATACCAGTCCTGCAATGCCCGAAGCTCTCCCAGGTCAAAACCCTTTCCATCAAGTGTATACCAGAAAATATGACCCACTCCGGTACCATCAGGGCCGAGGGTAGGTGTAACACCATCGGGAAGAAGCTGCTGAGCTGAATTAAGCCTTTCAAGGACTCTTGTCCTGGCCCAGTAAATATCGGTCTTGTCTTCAAAAATCAGGTAGATGAAGCTCATCCCGAACATGGAGGTCCCCCTGACATTTTTTACTTCAGGGATACCCTGCAGATTGGAAACAAGTGGAAATGTCACCTGATCTTCAATCACCTGCGGACTCCTTCCGGCCCATTCCGTAAATACAATGACCTGATTTTCCGAAACATCAGGTATTGCATCAATCGGATTACTGCCGACTGAAAATATTCCCCAGATGAACAGGCCAAGTGCTATTACCAGAACAACAAACTTGTTTCGCAGGGAAAATGAAATAAGTTTTTCAACCATTCCGTCAGAATGAAATGCTATTTCTTTGGGGATCGGCTTTTTTCACCGGTTCCTTCAAGGCAAGGTTCATTCCGCATTTCGGACATTTTCCGGGTTTATCCTGAACAACCTCGGAATGCATCGGACATGTGTAAACATCCTTTTTAACTTCTTTTGCGGTCAGGTTCATTCCGCATTTCGGACATTTCCCGGCTTTATCCTGAACGATTTCGGCATGCATCGGACAGGTATAAACTGTTTTAACGGCTGCCTCTTTTTTCTGTTCCTGGTCAGCGATTCTGCCGGATTTTCCGGCTGATAATGTCAGGGACCTGTTTCCGGATGCCAGTACAGCCGCTGCAATTCCAAAAAATGTGATTAAAATTAATTTTTTCATTTTAGTAAGAATTAGTTAAGACATTTGAAGTTTATGGTGTTTTTCAGGTATCGAAACAGATAGGTTTTAAAATCCTGTTCTAAAAGTAGAGCAATGAACTCTGGTGTTGATTAATTTGAAATTAAACTATCATTAAGATAACATTAAATCACTATCCGGGTGGCTCAGTATACTTAGAACTCATAACAAGATCCGGAACACAGATTCCCCTCGGACACCACACCGGTGCATCAGTTCGAATTCTTCCAGGTGAAGGCGTGAGGCCAGCCGGCAGTGTTTGTCGGGACCGAAGTATGACAGGCGTTGCAGCCGGTAATTTCCTCAGGATTTGCACCGGCATGCTTTTCTGCAAATTCATTCGATTCGCCGCCGCCACGTGAACTGTCGTGGCATACTCCGCAGCTTCCGATGCTCTTGATCCTGCTTGTAAAGCCCTGATATTGCTTTGACTGATAATTGTCTGCCGCCTGGGATGTGGGTACCATTGCATGCGGACTCCCATGGCAGGCTGAACAGAACATGTCTCCATGTCCGTGAGAGTTCCTGTATAATGCTGTGCCGGTTGCTACATCGGTAACACCTGTATGGCATGTGGCGCAGGCAGGTTCATTTGCCCACGGGATTCTTCCACCCTGCGATTGAGCTGGCAACAACAGCCATGGTCCCGTGACATGTGGTACAATTACCGTTATCCGCGGTATGCGCAAGGCTCCTGCTGCACTTTGTTGTGGCCCCGGGGTGACAGTCATAGCAGGTAATCCCGGCCCTCGAAGCATGCGACCCGTGTATGGCGCGCGAAAGATACATTTGCGGTCCGGTAGTGATACCCAGCGCCGGGCTGGGATGACAAGAGGCACACAGAACCGGTTGATTTGAAGCGGTCAAAAAGCTTGTACCGAATTCATTATCATGACGTCTGAGAACATCTGAAAAAGCATCCCCCTCATGGCACTTTGCACAATTAATTTCATCAGAGGTCGGAACAGTAGCCTGCGTTGTTGCCAGAACTTTTCCTCCTCCGTCCTTAACTGTGATTTCTGCAACCTGGTATGGATCCCAGGTTCCATTATCGTACACCGGAACAACCGGGAGCCCCTCTGCAATAAAATAGTCTCCCGTTGCCGTCATATTACCGGAGAGTCCATTGCCTTTAAGGCCGATATCGTGCGCAAGTGTGACCCCGAATAGCTTAACTGAATTATCCCAGAACCCACCGTATGACCGTTTATTATAAGATGTTGTATTGTTTAACAGCTTATATTCAACAGTTATTCCGGATGTCACCACTTCAGGCGGATCTCCACGCTTAACAACCTGAACTGTTACATTATTATAGGGAGGCAGAATTACAAGTTTGTCGTAAGACGGATTAAGACAATGCATCCCGAGATCGTTCCAGGCAAATACCGAGTATTCAGCCCCACCAGGCAGAGGTTCATTCTTTGTACATGAGGCCAGCCCCACTGATATGGTGATTATCAGTAAAATAAAAGATTTAATAATTGGTTTCATAGATCAATGTTTGTATTGTTAAATTTTTAACAATATCCAAAGGTATCTTACCCTGCTGAGTGCCGGATTAAGACCGGATTAAGAAACCAATTAAGTTCAGGTTAACCGGATAAACCCTTTCCGGAAAGCCCGGCCGCCAGGGCATAGCCGATCTTAAGAATCAGTTTTAGACTGAGAATTATATAATTAACTGAAACACAATTAAATAAGTTGATGGCTATTCCCGCCTGGGAAAATGTCAACCTTTTTCAGGATTGTTTGTTTACTTTTAAGACATGTTGGGTCAACAACTGAAAACACCGGATAGTACAAATCTCACACTATGGAAGAACACATTGTCAGGATCCTGAACATCGGGCAGGTAACACATGATGTTAAAAGGTTTCAGGTCGAAAAGCCTGAAGGATTCACCTACACTCCGGGGCAGGCAACTGACCTGTCAATAAACTCACCGGAATTCAGGAGCAGAACAAATCCGTTCACGTTTACATCCCTCAGATCGGCTCCCTGGCTCGAGTTTACAATTAAAATATACTCTCAGCGGAAGGGAGTTACAAATGAACTGGGCAATCTCAGACCCGGCGCTGAACTTATAATCAGGGATGCCTGGGGCGCTATCTCATATAAAGGCAAGGGAGTCTTTATAGCAGGCGGCGCAGGGATTACGCCATTTATTTCAATCTTCAGGGATCTCCACAGTAAAGATGAGCTAAAAGGGAATAAACTCTTATTCGCAAACAAAACCAAAGCTGACATTATTCTTGAAGAAGAATTCAATAAAATGGTTGGAAGTGATTTTGTCAATATTTTATCGGACGAAGAAAGAGATGGGTATGCCCACGGTTTTATAAGTGAAGATTTTCTGAAAGCGAACATCAGTGATTTCAATACGAATTTTTACGTCTGCGGACCGCCGCTGATGATGAGATCGGTGCTTAAACTGCTGGATACCCTTGGGATAGGGAAGAATTCAATTACGTTGGAATTATAGGATTATTAAAAACTTACACAGAGATACACAGAAAGGACGGCCCCTAAATCCCCTGAAGGGGACTTAAAGTATAGCCCGTTTAACTCTGTGATAACTCTGTGTATCTCTGTGACTTTTTCACCCGCCGTAGCCCCTTGGCAAAGGTGGGCTCTGTGGACCTCTGTGTAAGTTCTTAGTTTTTTAAATCAGGAATTTTGAGTGAAAATGAAAGAAAATGTTGTTCCTTTTTCTGATTCGGAGGTAGCAGAAATGTCTATCCTGTGAAAATCGGCAATTGATTTGGTTATTGCAAGCCCGATTCCTGTGCCCCCGCTTTCACTGCCTGTCCGGGACTTGAAGCGGGAGAACAGATTGCTCATCTGAGCTTCCGTCATACCTTTTCCCATATCGGAAACGGTAACGATAAAAAACCTGTGTTTCAAACTGCTGTTTAAAACGACCTCCCCGCCGGCGGGAGTATTTTTAACAGAATTGTTGATGACATTGTAAAACATAGAAAATATAAGGGATCTGTTTGCTTTTACTAATTTATGATCCTGATCATAAACTCCCTTCAGGTGTACCCTTTTATCTTCAGCTATCGGCTTTAGCTCCGCTGCAATTTCCTTCAGAACTTCATTTATTGAAAATGAGTCCTCACGCAGGTATTGATGACTTTCAATACGGGCAATAAACAACAGGGAGTCTACAAGGGTCTGAAGCCTGTGCAGTGTCTTAAGCGCCTCCCCGATCTTCGATGAAATATCAGGTTGAAGGTCTTCGCGGAGAAGCAGGTTCTCAAGATTGCTTCTGAGGACTGAGACAGGTGTCAGAAGTTCATGTGAGATGTTGACCGTGATCTCTTTTTCTTTCCGGAAAGCTTCATCGATCTGAGTCATAAGTTCCTTCAGTGTATTGTCGAGCCTGACGAAATCTGATGTTGTTGTTTTAACCGGTGTCTTGTCAAAAGTTGCAGGATTCGAGATTGCACTAAGCTTATCGGTGATCTTCCCCAGCGGACGAAGGATCCGCCTTGTATACTGGAGGTCGGTAATAAGTGTTATAAGGATTATGATAACCAGGAAAGCGAGTATTACCCTGTTTATGTTTCTCCTTGCCAGTTGAATGCTCGTAAGGCTTTTTCCTACTTCAAGAAGGTACTTCTGATCTTCTACCGTAAAACTATAATTCAGGACACGGTATGCGATTGCCTCATCTTCGATGATCCTGTCTGAAACATCAATGTAATTAAGATCTTCACCAGTGTTTATCCTTTCAAGACTTATAAACTCCTCCTTCAGAATATTGTAGCTTCCAAAAGCATCGGACGAGTCGGATGTTATGAATGGTTCTATTCCGATACTGTCGATCAGACCTATCACTTTTTCCCTTTTCTGGATCAGATCAAAATCGACCTGCCTCAGGTTGATCCTTTCGATAACCAATGGAAGGAATAACAGGAACAGCGCAGTAAAGGCCAGCCTTGAAAGCAGGTTAAAAAGAGCAAGTTTTGTCTTTAATCGGATCATTCAGGTATTCTGACATTTTTAAAGTTGAGCAACAACCCTGTAACCGACTCCCCTTACTGTTTCAAGCCATGGAGCTTCAGCATGATGAGTAAGTTTCTTTCTTATGTTTTTAATATGAACATCTATGAAGTTGCTGTCGTACTGGTCGTCCAGAATATTACCCCAGATGTGCTCATAGAGCTGGTGCCGGGTCAGTACCCTGTCATGGTTGAGAGCAAGGTAAAGAAGAAGGTCATACTCCTTTTTGGTAAGATCCACAACTTCTTCCCCGAAGGTAATCTTCCTGGCCTGCACCCACATTACAAATTCTCCCAGAACCATATCCTGATTTACCACTTTAAACTTCCTCCTTGCAACTGCATTGATCCTCGAGAGGAGCTCCAGGAGGGCAAACGGTTTGGGGATGTAATCATCTGCGCCAAGGTCGAGCCCTTTTACCCTGTCTTCCACAGCACCCCTGGCAGTGATGATAATAAATGATGCTTCGCTGCCGTTCCTCTTCGCTTCTGTTATCAGGTCAAGTCCATTATAATCGGGAAGTCCAAGGTCTAAAAGTACAAAATCGTAACTGTTAACAGCTATTTTTTCCGATGCTTCCCTGCCTGTATAGGCAAGATCGCAAAGAAAATTTTCTGATTTCAGGAAAAAAGCTATTTCCTTTGCGAGACTCTTTTCGTCTTCAACAATCAGTACATTCATGTCTGCAAATTTAAAAAATCCTGAAGAAGCCGCTCAGCATAAAGACAAATCCTTTTGAACCGGGGAAATCAGGGTCATCATGAAGGGGGAGGACAAAGGAGGGTTCAGCTTCAATAGTCATGCGATCGGTATTAAAAGCAACCGGAACTCCAAAATCAAACTCCATGAGCCCGAATAATTTTGCATAAGTAACAGTCGGGGTGGTCCACCTTGGATATTTTCTCCATTTACGCGCGGGGGTCGAAATAATTACCGAAGTCTCTGTAGAAGTTCTCTTCTCGATCAGAGTGCCGAATAAAAGGTTTATGTAAGGATCGAAAGATATATTTGCCTTGTCATTAAGGAAATCAGATGTTTTAAAATATCTTGAATTCCTGAATTGAAAATATATTCCATTTTCATCCGATAATAGTCCCCCTGCAGAAATTTTGGTATAGAGGAGCCGCCAGTCGAAACCCAGAGTCACATCGGCGTATGTAAAACTACTGAACAGAGTGTCGGCAAGCGACCGGGCGACCTGGTATCTGTAAACACCTGTGGAAATGTCAAACCATGAATTAAATACATGATTATAGTTTAATGAGCCGATATGAAAAGGGAGGAACGGATTGACCCCTGACAGGTGGACTGATGAAAAGGATGCATAAAATTCGTTGTTGAAACCGTATGATAATGCTGCATACCCGTATGGCTGGTTCCGTGAGATTGTAGAACCGAGATAGATCATATTACTGCCGTAACCGGTCCCGGCAAAAATTGAATGCTTTGAATTCCGGGATTCTGATTTTGATGAGTCGTTTAATTGTGTGAAGTTTTTGGAAGCTGCCTGTGAGATCGCATCGGTACATAACAAAAGCAATAACAGGCTTATACAGCCTGCACGGGAGATGTACCCTGAAAAGACCATAGGCATTGCTTTTATTTTACCTTCCCACTTTCCGGCCTACGCCTCCAGGCTTACCAACACCTTTTGGTATCCCCGATCCTGAAGGCCTTACAACCATTGGCGGCCGTGCACCTCTTGCGCGGCTCCAGTCAGGGCGTCCGCCTTTAATTCTTTTGACGGTTGCTGACTTCATTTTTCCTGGCCTGACCCCTGTTATCCAAACCGTTTGCATTCTGTTCCCTGGCAGCTGTTGAGGTCTGGACCCCCTTTTCGTTCATGCGCAGCGAATCTGCTTTAGGTATCGTCTGGGAAAAACCTTTTGTGCCTGAGATCAGGAAAAAGAAGATAATCAATATTTTCACAAAATTCTTCATTACCTTTAGATGAAATATCCCGATTTATTGCATTAATTCAGAACAAAGATATTTGAATATCATGAAGATCAGATGAAAATTCGCATTTTCTTCCGAACTTTTCGCAGCGCATCACGTACTCACCCCCGTACCCTTCGGCTGCGCTCAGGGCAGGCCTCTCGGCAGGCATATAAATTGTTCACTGCTTTTCGATCGCGGAAATGAATTTATCTTTAACAATCGAAGGAATCTGCGAAAACCTGCCGATACCGGCAGGCAGGTCTGCGAAATCAGCGGGAATTTGTGTTCTTCCCGCAGGATCACGCGGATCTTCGCAGATTTAAATCCAGGTTTAATATGTATTTTAATACGTATTTCTTTTAAATTTAATATGTCTTTTAATGGCGCTATATAGATTATAACTTTCATCGGAAAGTAACTCGAAGGAGCGCCCTGATTGTTATCGAATAGCTCAAAGCCATAGCTTTATTTTTTCGTTTTCTGAAAATCTATTAAATGGCTTGCAGCAATGAACCAATAAAGGAGTTCTGGCCAGACGGTAAATATTTTACAGAAGAATACTCCATTGCGGACGTGATTTAAGTGTTTTTTAATGGCCATATGTAAGTTGATTGACAGTCTGAATCATATGATACGCCTTGTTCTTCTGGAAGGTTTTAAAACCCAGGAGAGTTACTGCTTGTGATTCTAATCCTTCCCTTTGGGCCAAACCCTGGTAAACTTTATAACTATCTGTGCACAGCACCGCAGACTTATCAATTTTAACCTCCCAGTGCATCTGCAAGAGCCATTTTATTCAAATTATGTACTTTTCCCCACATACCCCATTTGCGAAGCATTGTTTCCAAATCTGCACGAGTAAAACTCAGTTTGTTCTCCGGATCAGTCATGTGTCCCTCAGTTGCCGAACGCTTGAGTGGAGGCCTGAGAAGGCCCCTTTTCCCTTTCTCTGAGTATCGCAAGTATATTCTCATTCGGATTCAAGGCAATACCGGCTTCCTCTTAAACATGTTAAGTCTGTCGGCTTAATCTCGATAGACCTGTCTGAGTATCCTGTGTCGCCAGTTAAAGGCCGATCTCGAGACGTTACAGCCAACGTTATTTAGCTGATTCTCTGAACAGTAGCCGTGGAGTTTCGTATTCTTTGTGCCGGTATAATCCAGCATCTGGCCTACAGGACAGACATACTGTCTGCTGACGGATCAAAGGTTTTCTGTTCTGAGATGCAGAGTGCTTATAAATTGGCTCGTAATCGCCTGTTGTTATACTTGAAAAAGACTAATTGCATCGCAATCATTGCATTTCAGTCTCTTAACCCCTTTATAAGACCCTTTGGACCATACATTCATGCTTCCACACCTTGAACATGCATGTAGTACATCCCGCTCCTGTTTCTTAAGAACTTCCTCCAGATAGCTGCCTTGGCTGAAGTGTTCAAGCCTCAGGTCACTTAACAACTGTCTGCGTTCATCTACAGACAGTTGTGATATTTTGGATTTCAATTCATCTATATTCATTTCCTGTTTTTACACAGTAACAATTAATCTACCTCATATGTTGCAACAGCGCGCTTTTAATACGTATTTCTTTTTAATTTAATATGTCTTTTAATACGTATTTATATGGCGCTTACATAAATTAATACCAGTTTGCACCACCTCACCCCCTATTCCCCCACCACATGCCAACCCTGCAGGCTGGCCCCTCTCCCGGTCTTTCATCACAAAATCATTAATGGTCCCATTTAGTTTCTGAACCCTAACCCCGACCCTTCCCCTTAATGCTAAGGGGAAGGGAGCAATAACCTGAGTTCCAAGTTCAAAGGCTCTCACCCAAGCCTTTAGAATTGGGAGAGGTCAGAGGGGGTTGCACCGCAGGAATTAAGATGCGGAAAGCCCTCCCCTTAGCCTTAAGGGGAGGGTTTGGGAGGGGTTCAGGAGGTCGCGTGCGAGTGGCACTGATTCTTATGATCGGCTATGAGGAAGTCCACCGCCTACCTTTCCATTACAACTGTAACCGACCCGATCTTGCCTCCCATCGGGGGATTCAGCTTTGAGACTTTAACTGTGGCTTTTGTGATACCGCTCATTTCGGAATGTATTGCATCGAGGATTCTCCCTGCTATATGCTCAAGAAGGTGTGACTTCTTCTCCATCTGGAACTTCACGATCTCGTAGGCTTTCTGGTAGTTAACTGCATCTTTGAGATTGTCGCTTTTCATTGGTATTGCCATATCGGCTTCAATTATAAGGTCAACCAGGAATTTGTTACCAACGATCTGTTCCTCTTTGAAATGCCCGTGGAAAGCATAGAATTCCATGTTTTCTATTTTGATAAGGCCCATATAAATAATTTTAGTACAATAAACTGATTCTATCTTTACCCAACCCCTTAGTATCCCTTTGTGCTGATAAGTCGGCCCCTAAATCCCCTGAAGGGGACTTTAAGTACAGCCTCTTTTAGGGGTTTTGTTGTGATCTAACTCTGTGGACCTCTGTGACTTCTCAGTGGAACTCTGTGTAAGTTCTTAATTTTTATTACACAAAGGATTTTATAAACACTCGCTTAATGCTGAATACCAACCATTTAGTATTTTGTTCTTTTTTTATTCAAAAATAGTTGCAGAAATATTTGGTTTATATTATAAACTACTTTATATTTGCAATATATTTATGTTCTTTAAGTACTCACTTATAAAATTAAACATTATTATGGAAACTGAAGAAAAAATGATGACAGGCGAAGAGAGCCTCAGGATCATTTCAGAAATGATAAACAAAACCAAGGTCAACATCCGCCAGGGTAGTTTTCACCTGCTCTTCTGGGGGTGGCTTATTGTAATCTGCAGCCTCTCGGAATATATTCTCTATAAGTTCACCGACCTTGAAAGTCCGTGGCTCGTTTGGCTCCTGGTGATACCCGGGGTGTTCGTTTCCCTGGTCTATGGTTACGTAAACGGGCGTAAGGCCACGGTCCGTACCTATGCCGACATGCTTTATTTATGGACCTGGATGGGATTTCTTTTTTCGGCAATAGTGCTTTTTATTCTTGTTTCAGAAGACATGAGAGCGGTTCCTGCCTTCATTCTGACTCTGGCTGCAATTCCGACATTCATTTCCGGATTCATTATCAAATTCAGGCCATTGATAATAGGAGCCATAACCTTTTGGATCTTTGCACTTGTAGCTCATTTCGGCGGACACGAAATAGCGCCGCTGGCGGTGTCTGCTGCCATGCTTACAGGTTATCTGATCCCCGGGTATCTCTTAAAAAGAAAAGTTGACCATGACACGCTTTAAAGAGCTTGACCCGGTACTGCATTCGCAATTGCGTCTGGCAGTTATCTCCCTGCTTGTTAATTCCGAGTCTGCCGGATTTACTTACCTTCAGGAGCAGTCAGGAGCCACTGCGGGAAACCTGAGCATTCAGATCACCAAACTGAAGGAAGCGGGGTATATAGAAGTGACTAAGAAATTCCAGAATAATTATCCGCAGACGGTGTGCAGGATTACTCAGTTGGGGAGAAAAAGATTTGTGGAATATGTGGACGCCCTCAGGGAGTATCTGAATACCGATAAGTAAGAACTGTTGCGGGATGAAGGTTGCAGGTTGCAGGTTGCAGGTTGCAGGTTGCAGGTTGCAGATTGCAAGTTGCAGGTTGCGGGTTGCAGGTTGCAGGTTGCAGGTTGCAGGTTGCAGGTTGCAGGTTGCAGGTTGCAGGTTGCAGGTTGCAGGTAAACTGCAATGTTAGGTTCTCCAGTTGTTTTCAACGTAATCGATGAAGGTGTTAATTTTCCTTCCCAGAATTTCATATTCCGGTGACAGATCGGAAAAATCCCTTATATCCGGGTAGATTTCCCTGAGCATTTCTAATTGGCTTAAAGCCTCATCACAAGAAGAATGAGCATAGATCAAAAACTTAATAAACTCAGCTTTGTACCTCCTTCTTCCATAACCTTCTGCAATCTGATCTTTAACACTTTTTGTTGAGCGACGTACCTGACTTCCCTGTTCAAATAACTCAAAATTAGGCAGTTTTAGTGAAGCAAAGTGTACTTTCTTAGCCAGATTAAAAGCAAGTCTGTAGATTTCCAAATCCTTATAACTATTCATCTTATTTATATATAATGAGCGAGACGAACATGCAATTTACAAAATTAACCTGCAACCTGCAACTTGCAACCTGTATAACAATTCATCTTAATTATACATAATGAGCGAGACAAACATGCAATTTACAAAAACCCTCAACCTGCAACATGCAACTTGCAACCTGTATAACAATTCATCTTAATTATACATAATGAGCGAGACAAACATGCAATTTACAAAAACCCTCAACCTGCACACATGCAACCTGCAACCTGCAACTCCCCTTCTTCCTAAACTTTTTTCATTTTGACGCTGACGGGTCTCAAATTCATCCTATTTTTGTATTCTTAAAACTAGTCAGTATGAGCGAAGAGAACATCACCGGTAAAGAAGAATCCAAACCATCGGTAAGCTTTATCGAGCAGATCATTATTGATGATCTGAAAGAAGGGAAAAACAACGGGCGGGTACATACGAGATTTCCCCCTGAGCCAAATGGTTATCTTCATATTGGTCATGCAAAGGCGATCTGCCTCGATTTTGGAATGGCTCAAAAATATGGAGGAAAATGCAACCTTCGTTTTGACGATACGAACCCTGTCAAAGAAGAAGTCGAATATATCGACTCTATAAAGGAGGATATCAGGTGGCTCGGATTTGACTGGGAGGACCGTGAGTATTATGCATCCGATTACTTCGGGAAACTTTACGATTTTGCAGGTGATCTTATTAAACGGGGGCTCGCCTACGTCGATGATCAGCCTGCAGAGATCATCTCTTCGCAAAAAGGAACTCCGGCACAACCTGGAATGGAGAGTCCGTTCCGTGACAGGCCATCTGCAGAGAGCCTCGACCTCTTCGGGAGAATGAACAAAGGTGAATTCGAGGAAGGAAGCAGGGTGCTAAGAGCCAGGATTGACATGACCTCACCCAACATGCAAATGCGCGATCCTATCATCTACAGGATCATAAAAGCCGCGCATCACCGCACCGGGCAGAGGTGGAAAGTGTACCCGATGTATGACTTTGCACACGGTCAGAGTGATTATTTTGAGGGGATCACTCATTCACTCTGCACCCTTGAATTTGAGATCCACAGGCCCTTGTACGACTGGCTTGTTGACCAGCTCAGGACTGGTGATTACAGACCAAGGCAGATCGAGTTCAACAGACTCAGTCTAACCTTTATGATGATGAGCAAGCGAAAGCTGCTTGAGCTTGTCCAGGACGGCAACGTATCAGGATGGGACGACCCGAGGATGCCAACCCTTTGCGGTCTGCGCCGTCGCGGTTATACACCCGAGTCAATCAGAAATTTTGTCGATCGCATCGGATATACCAAATATGAGGCTATAAACGATATCTCGCTTCTTGAACATTCGGTACGTGAAGACCTTAATATACGGACTCCCAGGGTATTCGGGGTGCTGAATCCTCTGAAGGTGATAATAAATAATTATCCTGAAGGAAAGATCGAAAAGATGGAGCTCATCAATAATCCTGAAGATGAGAGCATGGGGAAGCGTGAAGTCCCGTTCTGCCGTGAGGTATTTATTGAACAGGATGATTTCATGGAAAATCCACCGGCTAAATTCTTCCGTCTCGCCCCGGGACAGGAAGTCAGGCTAAAAGGTGCGTATATAATTAAATGCGAAAGCTTTAAGAAAGATGAGAAATCAGGGAATATAACTGAGGTTTACTGCACTTATGATCCCACAACAAGGAGCGGAAGCGAAGCGTCCTCAAGGAAAGTAAAGGGAACGCTGCACTGGGTTTCTGCCACCCACGCTGTTGATGCAGAAGTGAGATTATATGACAGGCTCTTTAACCATGAGGATCCTGCCGGCCAAAAGGAGGACGACTACCGTAATTTTCTTAATCCTGATTCGCTTAAAACATTGAAGAACTGCAAGGTTGAACCCTCCCTGGGTAATGCAAAACCCCTTGATAAGTTCCAGTTCCAGCGGCTTGGATATTTCTGTGTGGACTATGATTCAACAAAAGAAAACCTGGTCTTTAACCGGACTGTTTCGTTGAAGGATACGTGGGCCAAACTCAATAAGTGATTGTCTGCCGGTGGACTGGTCTGATGGTCTGCTGGTCTTCTGGTCTACTGGTCTACTAGTCTTCTGGTATTCTGGTCTTCTGGTCTTATAGTCTACCGGTCTTTGAAGATTTCAGATACTTCATTAACCTGCTATTACCGTTGATGATTCTCTGACATCTGCTTCGTCTTTCAAAAGCAGTTTCTTTGTCTGTATATTTCTGATCTTCAGCGATGTAATACATACTTTTTACTTCTCCTGAAGATCCTGTTGAAATATTTAAGAACTGCCTGAATTCAGCATCACTATTACGGCAAAATCCCTCGGAAATGTTATTCATTATTGAGATTCCAGCGCTGGTAATTTGATTCCTGAATGTAAAATCCCTGCAGGATCTGAAATCAGAATAAATCAGATTAACTAATTCTCTGGCAGATATCCAGATTTCTAATTCTTCAAAATTTTCAATTGTTCCCATATTGCACAATTTAGTAAGACACAATATAAAAATACAATCTTTTTTTCATCTCAATTTCATAATACAAGACCAATCGACAAGTAGACAAGTAGACAAGCAGACAAGTAGACAAGCAGACAAGTAGACCAAAAGACAATCGGACCAGTCGACCGCAAGACCAACAATTTCGTGGCACAAAATTTGTGCGCTTTAGGGGTAATTCGTCATTATTTTCGTAGTAATAACCGTAAGAACCATGAAACCATCAATCCACCCTATTTACGCCGTTCTGTTTATTGTGATTCTTTGTTGTCTTTCGTCCTGTGAGAACAGGATCAGCCATGACTCTCCGACAGGGACAGCAGAGTTTTCGCTCAATGCTCCGGATGAAATGACCAAGTCGGATTCGGAGTTAAATCTGGATAGTGGCATTGTCTCCTACCACCTTATGATAACAATTGAGGATATGGAAGGCAATGCTGTACTTTCGGATTCCCTTATCCCGGTTTATGCATTTGGCAACGCTTTTACGAGCGAGAATGTTGAGCTGGAAGCGGGGGAATTCAGGCTTACCAGGTTTCTTGTTATAAATCCGTCGGGAGAAGTGATATATGCTTCACCTGTTGAAGGCTCTCCCCTCGCCTATCTTGTCAATGATCCGTTGCCGTTGATCTTTAAGATAAATCCTGAACAGGTAACAAGGGTCACACCCGAGGTGCTGGCTGTAGGGGATCAGTCACCGGCGCAGTTTGGGTACGCAGCTTTCGGGATACAGATTATCAAACCGCTCGGTTTCTGGACTGTTTGTATGATAGATTGTCCGATGTGCATGTCGCCGGTTCAGTTTACAACGGCAAGGCTTACGGTTTACTCCCGTAACGGCTGGCACTACACCTTCAGGCTTGAAGCTGGTCTGAACCATCTTATTGTAAGAGGTGGCTCTGATATTTATAAATTCCTTCTTGAAAAAGAAGGCTATCCATCGCAGACCCTTATGTTTACAGCTGAACAGCTCAGGGCCACCACAAAGGAAAATCCGCTTGTTCTGAAGATCCCGATCGGAAATCAGTGGAATTCGCTTGTCCTGCAGCCGGGTCCCGAAATGGCAAGGATGCAATGGTATCCAATCTCGAACCCGACAAGAACTTCGGTAGCTATAAATATTTTGAAGCGACCTTCCTGACGGAGCCGGTTCTGACGGTAATGCGTTCAAACAGGAGCATGATATGGTTTGACAGGAATGCCCTGCCAAAGTCGGCTATTATCAAAAAGGTCACTCTGCAGCTTACCTATGATCTACCGGTACCTTTTGACACCACGTATGCCGCCAATACAGATCCTGCAACGGGTGTTGCATGGTATGGAGGTGTTTTGCAGCAGATAGTTGAGCCCTGGGAAGAGGCTGCGGTGACCTGGAATACCCAGCCAAAAACCATTGAGGCCAACCAGGTTTTAATATCACCTTTCATACGTAATGTCAATTTCATAATCGTTGATGTAACGAGTCTTTTTGTGCCGGTACAGGAGGTTGCTGCTGCCAATTACGGTATTTTGTTCAAGCTCTGGCCCACAGAAAAGTTCCCGGGTTTCAGGTTTGCGTCGGGCGATTATCCGGAGCCAACGATGAGGCCGAAGCTGACGATTTATTATACGATCTGACCAAATTACAATCAGAGGATTCTCAGATCTGAAGAATTAGTTGCATGTTGCATGTTGCAGGTTGCAGGTTGAAGGACATCAAACCTGCAACTTGCAACCTGTAACTTGCAACTTGTAACATTGCGTCGGGCGATTATCCGGAGCAACTTGCAACCTGCAACTTGCAACTTGTAACATCCATTTGTGCTTTTTCCATAATTAGTATATATTTGCAGCCTCCAAACTGCTCCGTGGTGTAATTGGCAACACGTCTGACTCTGGATCAGAAAAGTTCAGGTTCGAGCCCTGACGGAGCAACAAGATTATCAGACATTTACACTCTCACCCTTGGGAGTGTTTTTTGTTTCTTGCCAGGTTCTTGCTAGGTTTTAGGGGACTTTCATCAAAATCGGTTGAAGATTTTGACAAGGTTGGTGGTAATTAACTCCATTCTTTTCCTAACAACATACTCAATATACTTCTAAAACTGACAACTACTTGATTTTGGTAACAGGATAGTGTAGTTTTACATTCATAAAGCTAAAATGATACCTAATGGGTCAGAAAACCAATAGTTATGAAAAGTTCTGGCAGGAAGTGAAAAGACGTAAGATTTTCAAGATATCTGCCATCTAAAGACTCTTAAAATTCGATTTATGGTTTCCAGTTCTTAAATTCAATATAAGCTGGCATAGGAGGAGTTTTCGATTCCCGTTTCTCAACTTGTTCATACATCCACTGCATCCACTCATAGTATGTAGGTCTATTGCTTAATTCACGAACTTCCATTATATAGTTCTTAAATTTCTTTCCTGTAAGGATAATTACTCCACTAAAAAAATCTTCAACAAGATTAATATCAATCTCACGCCTGTAAATTAATATACCAAGACTCTCAAAAGTGCCAAATAATACACGCATGCAAGTCATTTTATCGCCTAAGCGATCTTCAATCTGCTCCTTTGATAATCCTTCGGGAAGGTCAACAAGAATACTGACTGCTTCGTGAAATTCAGGTGTTTGAAAAGAATGTAGCAATTGGGTAGCTGTTTCTCCTTCACGTTGCTTGTTTAATATCCGTAACTGAACGCCAGCAAAGAATAATCCAACTACGATAGCTACCGTTGACACGAGACCGAAAATAGAATTAATATCCATAGCTATCCTTTTTTAATTTTCTACTCTTATTTATCAGGCTATATCAAATTTAATCCATATTTCTCTTAGTAGCAAAGAAAAACTTGTCTCGTTAATAATATTTAATTTCTTAAAAGGTCAGTTCCTCGCTGCTTGCAAAGAGATTTGCTTTGTGCGGCTGGTATTTTGATACTTTCTAGCTTGCTGTGGAGTAGTTCATTTTATTATGTCAATAATGGAACTCCATGTCAGAACTGTTTCCTTAAAGTGGTCAAAGAAGGACGGATTTTGAAGAAAATCAAATAAAGACAAACCCTGATTGGGGGTGTTTTTTATTTGGCACCAGTTTGGTTCTAGGTTTTTGAGTGGGATAAAAAACGCCATTACCTTTATAAGTAAAGAAGGAAATGCTGCTATGTTTCGAAATTAAATTTATCTTCTTGAGCTTTCTTTTCGTAATTGGCAACAATCAATTTGTCTCTGTCATAGTCCAAGTTGGAAACCTTAATTGTTACCGTATCCCTTGCGCTGGGCAATTCTCTTGTTTGTTCCGATGCTTTCAGATTTTTCATTTATCAACCAAGTCTTTATATCATCTTTATTTAAGAGATATCGAATTATTACAGCCTCCCATGCGTCGCCAGTATAAACAACAATATGTTCAATACTGTCTTCAGGATCTATGGACATTGACTTTTAGGTTAATCTAGTCGAAAGCTAATGAATCAACTGACATCAACAAGAGAGTCCTTGTTAAATAATGTTAATTATGCGGAAATGATTTGGGGAATCTATTAAATAACGTCGACATCTCTTATTCCGCTAAGAAATACAGTTTGATAGTTCTTAGTGAAAAGCAATATGAAATACCTATTGAGTTGTCTCCTTGAATCTAACTCCCTGAAGAGAGATTCCAGGATGACTTCTGATTTTGAGAATTCGGTTACTTCCTTTCAGGTCTATGCTGTTTCAATCTGTATGTTAATTGTTGTTCAGACCTTCTTCAGAAGTGGTCAAAGAAGGACGGATTTTGAATACTAATTTCTATTCAGGAAGCAAATTATCGTTCCAATCTCTGATTACAAATGATTTTACCAGACCTTCGAGAATAAATGGATCTTCTTTTACCCACTCTTCTGCAGCTGCAGCGAGTCTTGAATATCGCCATATTACCCCTGTCAGAAAAAGGTCCGATGCCAATAACATCACCTCTTTCAATATACTTATCCGCGACAAGTTTGTGTCTTGGATAGACAGACATAATAACTTCCATTGTTGCACCAGATGATTCTCCGATTACTACTGCTTTCATAATAAACTCCTTATATTTTAAAAGATTTCATTAAGATAATTGTTTTTCCACAGGAATTACCTTAGTCCCTCTTTAAACATAAGCCTCGGAAAAACATTTTCATGCGACTATGATTTCACCTCTGAAGATGTTCTTGACGGGAGGGTGAAGACAACAAAGGAGCTTTTCCGATCCAATTCTTTGAAGTTATTTGTTCTAAAATAAAATCCGTAAGATCTCCCACAGTAACTTTTAAACTTTTAAGTTTTTTCTCATCTGCTGATAAATTTCCTTTAGCATCTTCATTAGCAATTCTAGGAGGTCGTACCAGAGTCCAGTCAAGGTCTGATGCCTTTAGTACCTCCCATTCAAGCTGCTTTGCAACCAGAATTGGTTTGCCGAATAGGCTAAGGAATAATCTTAAAAATCGTCTGTTAATTGGCCAGCTTTCATTCTCCCCGCCGGCATGTCCAGCACCTCCGATATGTATATAGCGTTTAATCCCATGTTTATCCATAATTCTGACAATCTCTTTCATGGCTTTTTCATACAGCTCCGGATTGCCCGGATTACGCTGAGGAGGTCCGATAGTTGAAAGAACGGCGTCTGTTCCTTCAATTGTTGCTTCTACAGCTGATGGATCGACAACACTTCCCTTTATTATTTCAATCTTATCACTGATATCTTCCAGTTTCTCAGGATTTCTTGCAAGAGTCTTTACCTGGTAACCTGCAGCAACTGCTTTATGAATTAGTATTTTACCGACAAATCCTGTTGATCCTAAAATTGCTACTTTCATAATGGATTATTTTTAAATGGTATTACCTCTTAAATTGATTCGCAATTCAGTCAGAGATTTCATGTTCTATTCTGACTTTTTTCCCATATATCCGGTTGAACATAAAATCAAAGAAATTACCAGCAAGTTTTTTAATTGGATTTAGTTGTGTAGGATAATAATAATCTGATCCAAACCAACCATTGTTTTTATAATATCTATAATCACTCCAGCTTTCGTCTAGCAATAATCTTACACTTGTCCGTGCCATTCTGAACATCATTAATTTGAAAAAGGATGGGATTGGGTATTCTCTTTTAATTAATGTTGAAAAGAATTTTTTACTTTGCTTGTCAATTATCCTGTCAGTTTTTTTCTGGTCTTTTTCAGTCATCGGTTCAAGCGAGTTTAAACAACTACCATTCACAACATTGAAGCCCAAGCCTTTCCCAATGAAGTTGAAATAATCTACTATCTTATTCCCACGGTAAAACCCCTGAACTACTATGCTGGTCCACGCTTTCCCAAAAAAGCGTGGACGATGGAAAATGAATCCAAGTCTGTCAAGAAATATTTTCATGAAACCTGATACGTTAAATGAATAGTTAGGGGATGAGAATATTATTCCATCAGAACTATTCATTTTTTCAATCAGTTTATCCCTGTCATCTTTCATTGGACACAACTCTTCACCCTTATTTAAGCATAGCATGCAGCCTTTACAAGTTTTCAGGTCATTATCACTTAACGTAACTATTTCATAATCTACATCTCCAAGTGATTGTAATTTTTGTAAGAATTTTTCAGAAACATTATAAGTGTGCTTCTTACGCGCACTACCAACAAATGCAGTAACTTTCATTTTCAATTAATAGTTTTGCTTAATATCTTTAATTCTGAAATTTATCTTACTTGATTATTTTACATCAGATGTTTTCTAATAAATAGTACGATCTCGTTCATGGCTTCAGTAGCTTCACGAAACATTGGGGCTAACAAGGGGTAGCAATGAACCATTCCTTCTCCGGCCCGAAAAGTGATGTCCACCCCTGATTCCTTTGCCTTTAAATAGTACTTTTCACTGTCTTCGAATAATTCGTCATCAACACCGGAATTTATAAAAATTGGAGGTAAATTTTTAAGATCTCCAAACAGTGGTGATATTAACGGATTTGTTGCCTGATTGTCACCTATATAATGGTGACTAAATACATTCCAGGAATTAAAAGGGGCCGGAGATACTTTATTTTTTGTCAGGTAAGAATCACTTGAGCAGGTTAAATCAGTCCATGGCGATATAGCAACAGCAGCCTTAGGTTGAGGAATATTCTGATCTTTAAGTGCAAGCAAAAGTGCCAATGTTAAGCCACCACCAGCTGATTCTCCCGCAATGACAATATTTTTTGTCTCAAATCCGGATAATAATAGCCATTGGTATATTTCTAAAGAATCATCTAAAGCTGCAGGAAATGGGTACTCCGGAGCTAGCCTGTATTCATAAATTAAATTGGTTATACCAGTGATTTTTGCGAATCTGGAAACAAATCTCCTGTGATCACTGCACGAACCACTTACGTATCCACCTCCATGTACATATAAAATTAGTTTCTCCGGATCAGCACTTTCAGGGATTAACCATTCTGATTTTATATTATTAATTAATTGCTCCTGAACCGTTACCTCATTTAGAATATTTGAATGTTTTTGTGCACCTCTTTCACAAAGCTGCCTAAACCCGATGATTGAAGTATTAAGGGTAAATTTCTCCTTTTTTAGCTTTCCTCTGAACAAGTGTCCATTTCTGAAAACGAAATTAAATATCCTGCCTTTTAAACTAGTCACTGGGTTCTATTATAAAGTATTCAGGACAAAATTCTTCAATCGAAGCTTAGAAATACTTAACCTATGTTAATAAATTTTTTTTGTAAGATTTTTTCTTATCCGGCTTAATGATTGAGGAGCAACACCTAAAAAACTGGATAAATATTTTAGTGGTATACGTTGCAGGACTTCTGGTTTATTAATCAAAAGCTCCTTATATCGCTGATCAGCAGTTTTAGTTTTTATTTCAAGAAGTAATTCTCTGGAAAATTGTTGAACCTCTTCTAATAACTTCCTGGTAAATTCATTCCAGGAATTGAGTATTTTTAATTGTTCCAGTTTACTAGTTGTAGCAGACCAGATTATTGATTCTTCAAGTGTTTGAATGCTTTCTTCAGCCGGTATTTGCTTCCTGAAGCTTTCTATTGAGGTGAAACAATACGGAGCGGTGGTGAAGTACTTTGTAATATCTGTTCCATCGTAGAAGGTATAGCAACGGATTAACCCGGATTGCAAAAAGTAAAAATACCTGCAAACAGAACCTTCTTCAAAAATAATTTCATTTTTTGCAAAAAGCTTCCTCTCAAATGCATCATTTATAATTAGCCATTCATCGTCTGGAACTCTGGTATATTGTTCAATGAATTTTCTTAACATAGTTTCGGTTCCCCATATTAAGTATTTGGCATTTCGACCCCGTGGTAAAAAACGGCATGAGATTCGTCCTGGACTTACTGTGCAACATAAAACCTGTTTCAAAGGTAAGAAAAAAGCTCCGACATTTGCACCTACAAGAGCGGGAGCAAGCCCCACGCTCTTTTTTCTCGCTCTAGCTCTCACACTCACACTTTCAATGAGATAGAACTATCGAATATTCCTGACTAAGCTACTTTTGCCACAGCGGCAGTCTTTCTCCTTCGCTAAATCCCGCCACTGGCGGGATTCTTTACGCTCGGCCCGGTGCCAGGATTTGGATGAAAACAGAGGGATGACTTAATAATGAGTGATAAATTTCCGCTTTAAATATTTGTTTATTAACCCTGAAAGATGGGATCAAAAAGAATGTTGTTAAAATGTTGAAGGCAAACCACAAATATTAATGTTATGATAGCACCTATCAAAATTTTCCACAGTATTCTTATTTTAGGTTTTGATTTAATGATCCAGGCAAATACCCCTATCAAGAAAATTGACAAGAAGGCCCAATCAAGGAAATGTCCCGAATAATTGAACCCCAAAGCTGATTGAGCCTCTTGAAACTCATTTGCATCATGTCCTCTACCCATTAATAAAAATCTCAAAGAATAAATTCCAGGAAGAACAATTGAAGCAGAAAGTAAGGTTGAATCATAATTGAAACTTCTAAGAGAGTACAAGAATATTATGATTGATGAAAAAAAGATGGTTGCAACTATTCCACCAAGTGAAATATTTTGGGCAAGAGAGGGAGAATCAAGATTAGATATATACTCCTTGGCAGGGGTGGGAATAGCCCTTAAACCATTCATCCATGCAGGCAGGCAATGCCCAATTTCATGGAAGTAGAATGAAAAGAAAACAATTCCCAAATAGATTAACCAAATTTTAAATTCTTGTCTGATACCAATATTCTTCATTTTATCATCTTAGTTAGTTTATATACTTAGACGAATTTAATTTAACACCGTTACATAATGGATTTAATAATGTCTTTTTGTTTGACCTGATTAAATAAAGTCAAATAAATTAGCTCAGTACATAATTACTAATCGCTACAGCTGAAATTGTGTGAAGTGGTTAACTGATCTGCCAAAAGTTTTCAGACCTTCTTATAATGGTCAAAGAAGGACTGATTTTGAGCTTTGTATCAGATTACAGGAAATTCACGGCCTACAATAAAATTACCCTAAAGGGAATTATGACTTTTTGGGAAATTAATCTATATAATGTTTAAAATAATATTGTTATAACAATTGAACCCATTCTACTTTCATTCGTTATTCTATGTGAGTTACAGAGTAATGACAATTAATGAAGAGGAAACAAGTCGAATACGAACAAGCCTATGAAAAATCCGTATTAAATTATTGTATGTTATATTTTATGGTCCTAAATCAGCTGTCAGTTGCCTGAAAAAAAACCATCAATGGAAACAAAACCACAATTTAAAGAAGGTTATATCCAATATGATGCAGTGAAGATTCATTACCTCGATTGGGGAGGTCTTGGCCAACCACTTGTTCTGATTCATGGACTGGGTAGTAAAAAAGTATATGCAAAAATCTTTGAATTACAGCCTTTGACAAAATTGAGCATTTATGACAAACAAACTCATGTGTGGCTGTTAGACAACATTAATACAGAATCATCCAATAAAGCATTTACGGAAATTAGAAATTTTATAGATGATTAGAGGTAATAAGCCTGGACTGCTAAATAATAAATTATTTTGGAATTATTATGGATATAAATGGAAATATGATCGAACATTATGGACTGTCTGAGTCTGACTGGACCCTTACAATGAGAAGTTTTGTTCCTGAAAATATGATTCCCAATGGAAGTTTTTTAAGACAGGGAAGCATCTCGGACAAAATAGGTTTTGTAAAATCCGGCGTACTCCGTGCGTTTTTCTATGATGATAATGCTAACGAAGTAACAACACAGTTCTTTCAGTCAGGTTCATTAGTAATCTCTTTTGACAGTTTTAACAATCAGATCCCTTCAAAAGAGAATATTGTTGCTGTTGATAATTCAGAGTTATTTGTAATAAGTTTCCAAAAGCTCAAAGAGCTATATCTTTCTGTTCCGGTCTGGCAGCAGATATGCAAAGATATGGCAGACCGAAAAAGCAATGATCTGGTTGCCCGCTCCGTTCAATTACAAACACTTTCTGCCACAGAAAAGTACCATCTGTTTTGTCAACAATATCCCGAAGTGGCCAAAAAATCTGCATTACGCCATGTTGCTTCCTACCTTGGAATTGATATCGCAACTCTAAGCCGAATCCGAAAGAAAAAATGATTTTTTGACATTTGTCAAACAATTATTCTTTTTAATTCAAAGACCTTTGCTTCATATTAAACTCAATAATATGAAAATTTTAATAATAGGAGCAAGTGGTATGTTGGCGAAACCGGCGATAGAACATTTGGACAATGCAGGATTTCAACTTCGTTTGTTTTCAAGAACAGTAACCCAAACGATGTTTGAGAAAGAATACGAGATTGTCATGGGCGACGTATTTAATCTGTATCATCTTGATAAGGCAATGATCGGGTGCGATGCTGTTCACATTTCAATTTCAACAAAAAATGATGCATTAGCTACTAAATCAATTATAGATGTTGCCAAGCAAAGAGAAATTAAGGTGATAAGTGCCATTACCGGATGCACAGTCTCGGAAGAAAACCGTTGGTTCCCGATGATAGAAAATAAGTTCGAAGAGGAGGAATACATTATCAACAGTGGTATTACATACATGATTTTTCGTCCAACTTGGTTTTTCGAATCTCTTGAACTTATGGTTCGTGACGGAAAAGCAATGGTTTTAGGTAAGCAGCCAAATCCATGTCATTGGGTCGCGGCTGATGATTATGGCAAAATGGTAGCAAATGCTTATGTAAAAACTGATGCAAAAAATAAAATATTCTTTGTCTTCGGTCCTGAACAATACTTAATGAAAGATCTTCTGGAAAAGTACTGCAAACGGTATCATCCCGAAATAAAAAAAGTATCCGCAATCCCTTTATGGATGGTCAGAATGATAGCAATGCTTTCAGGTAACAAAGAATTGAAGAACGCTGCTTCATTATTTGCATATTTTGAAAAAGTAAAGGAATTGGGTGACCCCGATGAAACAAACAACCTTCTAGGCAAACCTGAATTAACATTTGAAAAATGGATAGATTCAAAATCACAAAGAGGAAAGCAAAGAGCTATTAATCTGCGTAAATCAGCATAATTTGATGGACAATGAAAACTGACACAAAACACAGAGAAGACAAATGAGAGCTTGAACAC
>CAWDYR010000027.1:0-187895 GCA_963806555.1 uncultured Bacteroidales bacterium
GAAAAGGGTAATTTTTTTAGCATCATTTTTAGCTGCAATGATTTTTGCTTCAGGCACTTCAAATGGCCAAACCAAAGAGACCAGGAACGTCAGCGATTTTTCAAAGGTAAGCTTCGGCGTCGCAGGTAATCTTTACATCAGGATTGGTTCTGAATTCCGTGTTGAAATTGAAGGTGACAAAAGAGCTGTAGAAGAAACCGAGATGCAGGTTTCGGGTGACAGGCTTGTCATCAGGAGGGAGAACTGGCGGTTCTCGTTTAACGGGGATGAGCGGGTAACTGTAAACATTACAATGCCGGAACTTGAAGGATTGGGAGTTTCCGGTTCCGGGAAAGCCCAGATTATGAATAAGGTGGTGGCCGACAAACTTAACCTGAGCGTAAGCGGCAGCGGCAAACTGCAGACCGCAGAACTTGAAGCTGACGAACTCGACTGTGGCATTTCTGGCTCAGGGGATATTTACCTGGGATCGTCGGGTAGTGTTGATGATGGTGAGATATCAATAAGCGGCTCGGGAAACTTTTCAGGTGAGTCGGTGGAAATAGATCACCTTAGTGTAAGTGTCTCAGGCAGCGGAAACTGCACGTGTAAGGTTGGAGATTCGCTCGAAGCACGTATCTCAGGTAGTGGCGACGTAAGTTATGCGGGTAATCCCAGAATTGATGCCAGGGTATCAGGCTCCGGCAAGGTGAGGTCGAGGTAACGGATTCATTCCCTGATGATTTTTATTGTGCCGTCTGTTCCAAGTCTTAACTATTGAGGAAGGAGGATATTTTGTCGTATCCTCCTGTCGGTATTTTACAACATAATCAACTGAATTTAAAATAAACTCATCGATTGCCTGGAAATTTGAAGGTGACGGTTTACTGCTTATGTTGGCCGATGTTGATACTAGAGGTTTTCTGAACCTGGTTATAAGATCATTGCAAAAGGCTTCACTGCATATCCTTATACCTGCCGACCCGTCTTCTGCGCAAACACCCGGTGCAAGGTTTTTTCCAAGCGGATAGATCAGCGTTATAGGCTTATCAGCAACATCAAGTATGGTGTAGGCTGTTTCCGGGATCTGACTGACATAGCGTTCAAGCATTGTCAGACCATTTACAAGCACGAGAAGGCTCTGTCCTTCATCTCTCTTTTTGATCCTGAAGATCTTCCCGACCGCTTCACTGCTTGGTCGCATCACAACCAAGTCCCCAGATGGTATCGGTGGGGTAAAGGATAACCCCTCCCTCCCTCAGAACTTTCAACGCCTGGTTTAAATCTTCTTTATCATACATATAATATTTTTAGCTATCCCGAAACCTTCCGGGATCCGGTGATTTGAGCGAAAATAGTAAAATATCACACACCCGACATGAGCTGCATGCACCTTTTTGTTGACCTTGTTTAAATCGGCCAAATTCAGCCAGATCTGCGTAAATAAAAAAATCTCCCGCAGATTTCGCAGATTTAAATCCCGCAGATTCCTTTCGTTATGTCCCTTAGTGGCATTTATTTTTCGGCCCATTATAATGATGGAACCGCTCCGCGGTTCAAAAGGTGACTTTGACAATATCGCTATAATGATGGAACCGCTCCGCGGTTCAGATTAAGCAAGATGCTACAAAATGTGACAACCTTGTAGCGGTTCCATCATTATAATAAATGCGATCACAACGATTATAAAAACCTTGTAGCGGTTCCATCATTATAGTAAATGCGATCACAACGATTATAAAAACCGCGGAGCGGTTCCATCATTATAGTAAATGCGATCACAACGATTATAAAAACCGCGGAACGGTTCCATCATTATAGTAAATGCGATCACAACGATTATAAAAACCGCGGAGCGGTTACATCATTATAGTAAATGCGATCACAATGATTATAAAAACCGCGGAGCGGTTCACATTATATAAATGCGATACGATTATAAAAAGCGGAGCGGTTAATCATTTAGTTTGGCGGAGAAGATCGCTGGGGGTGATTAGTGGTGGGGTTAGGGGCAAAACCTTGCAGGTTGAAATCCGGGAGATTACAGATATATATGAATGAAAAGGTGTATTAAATTAAAAAGTTCATGTAATTTCATGTTGAACTTTATAAAAGTGATCCTGAAAATTAAAACTACTATTATGAAAAAGTACTTCTCAATCCAGGTTTTATTCATTGTTACCTCTCTTGTTTCCCATTCCGCAGGAAGCGCTTAAATATCAACTTCCTCCCGATGAAATTGTAAAGATCGTGGATGCACCGGTTACTCCTATGATCTCAGGTGGCGTCGATAAATCGGTTATCCTGATCATAGAGCGGGCTCCGATAATCACAATTGGTGAACTGTCAGCCGAAGAGTTAAGACTGGCGGGTTTAAGGATTGATCCTGCAACAAGCGGTCCCAGCAGGCAGACTTACAACAGGGGATTCAGATTAATCAACACAGATGGCATAAGCATGGGCGAAATTACTAATCTACCGCCTAACCCAGCCTTCGGATCACCACTCTGGTCTAATGACGGAAAAAAGTTCGCATTTACAAATACTACCCAAAACAATATCGAGCTCTGGATATGTGATGTTGTTTCACGGAGTGCGTTCAGGGTTGCCGATAATCTGAACATGGTTTTTGGAAGATCAATCAGCTGGCTGCCGGATAATAAAAGCCTGATATATTCGGTAAATATTCCCGGACGCGGAGAACGACCCGGAAGAAGTCCTGTCCCGGAAGGCCCGGTAATACAGGAGAACCTGGGGAAAGAGGGGCAGGCGCCTACTTACCAGGACCTGCTGAAGGATCCGGCAGACGAAGCATCATTTGAGTACTTTGCTATGTCACAGCTGATGCTGTGGAACGGCATCCGCAGTGAAAAGCTTGGAGCGCCGGCAATTATAACCTCTGCTTCACCTTCACCCGACGGAAATTATATCCTGTTGAATATTATCGACCGGCCTTTTTCATACACTGTTCCTTATTTCAGATTTCCGACCCTGACCAGGATATGGGATATCAGGGGAAACCTGGTTGAAACGTTACTACAGCAGCCTTTAACTGAGAATGAACCCAGGGGATATGACATGGTGTTGCCGGGTAAGCGTTACTTCAGCTGGCGTTCGGACAAACCGGCAACCATAACCTGGGTGGAAGCACTCGATGACGGGGATTTTAAAAAGGATATGAAATTTCACGATCAGATCTTTTCACTCGATGCTCCATTTTCCGGCGATCCTGCCCGCTTCATTGCAACAGAACTGAGATATGACTGGATAATCTGGGGGAATGAAAAATATGCACTTATCCAGGAAAGTTCGGAAAAAACCAGGATGCAGGTGATAAGCTCATTTAACCCTTCGGATCCGCAAGCCACGAAAAAGAAAATACAGGAATTCAATTCGGATGACGGTTATAACAATCCCGGCCGGTTTGTCACCACCCAGAATGATTACGGAATGAGGATCCTCCTGTTCGCAGATAAGGATAAATCACTGTTCTTGTCGGGGAATGGGGCATCACCTGAAGGTGACAGGCCATTTCTTGACAAATATGAGATTTCTTCGGGCAAAACTACCCGGCTCTGGAGATCCGAAGCTCCATACTATGAGGCTTTCGCAACATTTATCGATGTGCCGAAAGGATTGATCCTGACTTCACGGCAATCGGTCTCCGATGTTCCGAATTATTTCGTGCGGAACCTGAAAAACAGGAAACTTGTCCAGGTTACAAAATTTGAGAATCCATATCCCCAGCTTGCAGGAATCAGTAAGGAACTTGTAAAATATAAAAGGAATGACTCCCTTGACCTGTCTTTCACTCTTTACCTCCCCAGGGGCTTCAGCAGGGGGAAGGATGCTCCCCTGCCCACGCTTCTCTGGGCATACCCGCGCGAATTTAACGACCCTTCAGCTGCGGGACAGGTAAGCGGTTCACCTTATACCTTTACAAGGATAAGTCCGGGATCAGCAATTGTTTATGTCACACAGGGATATGCTGTGCTGATGGATGCTGCCTTTCCAATTGTTGGCCCCGGAGGGAAGGAACCCAATGATACTTTTGTTGAACAGCTTGTTGCTGATGCCGAAGCAGCAATAAATAAAGCAGCAGCGATGGGAGTGACAGATCCGGGGAGGGTTGCTGTAAGCGGACATTCATATGGTGCATTTATGACAGCAAACCTCCTTGCTCATTCACGGTTGTTTGCAGCCGGTATTGCTGAGAGCGGTGCGTACAACAGGAGCCTTACACCTTTCGGATTCCAGAATGAGAGAAGGAGTTACTGGGAAGCCCCTGATATCTATAATAAAATGTCTCCTTTCATGAATGCCGATAAGGTGAAAGACCCGATAATGCTTATACATGGTATGGCTGACAATAACAGCGGTACTTTTCCTATTCAGAGTGAGAGATTTTATTCTGCTCTTAAAGGATTCGGGGCAACTGCCCGGCTGGTTCTTCTTCCGAATGAAAGTCATGGATATGCCGCAAGGGAGACAATACTTCACAAACACTGGGAGGTCCTCAACTGGTTGAATAAATATGTGAGGGATAAGAAAATTAATTGAGAATGACTGACTTATTCTCTTTTTTAGTTGCAAAAAGAAAACTATATTTGATATAGGTTTTGCTCCGGGTTCTTTGCCACTACTATCTGATGCGGAAGATGATTTTTCCTTAAATTATATAATGTTATGAGCAAATACATCTATCTAACCTGCAACCCTGAAGCGCTTGTAGCTTCGATGCTTCCCCCTGAAGGATTTGGAATGTACCTTTCAACCGGGACCAAGAAACGGAACAGAGGCCAGACTATTTTTTTTGAGGTAGATCTGCCAAAAATCGAGCACCTTATTGACATGGCCAGCATGAATAAAAGGTGTGTCCCGAAGGAGGACGGAAGTCCCAAAAGCTCTGTTTACCTTTCTGTTTACAGGGTGCTTGAAACGATACCGGTAGCCGCCCTTAAAAGCCTTTATCTTACAACTGACCATGGATGTGTTCTTAAGCTTAACAAGGCAAATTATGATAAAAGCAGGGAACCTCAGAATGCCCTGCATCTTTACCAGGAGCTCTCCCCGGTAACGCCATTGGTTGCAAGTGGCCTTGCCCCTTCTGTATTCCTTAAAAAACTGACAGACGGTTCAACCCCGATTGTTCTGCCAAAGTTGTTCTTTGTTGAACTTAAGCTGGGTGAGCTTGCTACAAATCCTCTGTATGGTTCAGCTGAACATCTGCCCTATTTGAATATAGGCCATTTGAGAGATTGCCTTGAAATTCTCAAGGGCGAATATGAAAAGCATATGAAGACTGTTCAAAGGGTATTTTCCGGGGAGCTGCTTTACAGGACAATCGAAACCGGCTTTTACGTCGGAGCAAATGATGACATTGTCTACTATCCCTACCCCGCGATGAAAGAACTTGAAAACATAAATTACGAATTTTTCAGGGCTATCTGACCTGAATTTAATGTGTGCAAAAAGAGCCAGGGCTTGAATTAAACCGCTGGCTGTGATTTGTGGAGACCATTTTCTATTTAGAATGGTTCTAATGAACATTTTTCCATTTCAAGAAACGCTGTTTTCATTTGGTTTAATAAAAAACTGGATTAGTTTTGTACCGGCAAAATTTTTGCTGATCTTAACCTATACTTTTTTAATTTAAAAACGGATAACATGATTAGTAGTATTTTTTGGATTGTACCGGTCTCGGCACTCATGGCCTTGCTGTTCGCCTGGATTTTTTACAGGAATATGAAAGCTCAGGAAGAGGGAACAGACAAGATGAAGGAGATCGCGCTGTATGTCAGGGAAGGAGCTATGGCTTACCTGAAGCGCCAATATTCTGTTGTTGGCAAGGTATTTATCATCCTTGTGATTTTGTTGACGATACTGGCATACTTTGGGATACAGAATCCCTTTGTGCCTGTAGCATTCCTGACGGGAGGATTCTTTTCGGGTTTGTGCGGTTTTCTTGGAATGAAGACCGCTACATTTGCATCGAACAGGACAGCCTGGGCAGCATCAAAATCACTTAATAAAGGACTGCAGGTGGCTTTAAGGAGCGGCGCTGTAATGGGCCTTGTGGTTGTTGGATTCGGGCTTCTTGATATCGCCTTATGGTTCCTTATTTTAAACGGGCTGGTATTTACTCCGGAGCATATGGAAACAGGCCTCAGGTTTATCGGACTTACATTTGTCCAGGCAGGTACTACTGAACATGAGAAACTTATAGAGATTACGGCGGTTATGCTTACCTTCGGAATGGGCGCCTCTACCCAGGCTCTTTTTGCACGTGTCGGCGGTGGTATTTTTACAAAAGCTGCGGATGTGGGCGCTGACCTCGTCGGAAAAGTCGAAGCCGGTATTCCCGAAGATGATCCCCGGAATCCTGCAACAATAGCAGATAATGTCGGTGATAATGTTGGTGACGTGGCAGGTATGGGGGCGGACCTTTATGAATCTTATGCAGGCTCTATCCTGGCTACGGCAGCCCTGGGTGCTGCATTACCAATTGCTGCAGGAGCGGTTGATGTTCAGATGAAGGCAGTAATTGCTCCGATGCTGGTATCCGCAATTGGTATACTACTTTCCATTGCCGGGGTTTACATGGTCAGGACTAAAGAGTCGGCAACTCCAAAAGTCCTTCTCCGGGCGCTGCTTCTTGGGACCGGAGGCAGCTCAGCACTTATTCTTGTGGTACTTGCAGGTCTGGCTGCCATCAACTGGATCACCTGGGGTGTATTCGGCGCTGCAGTTTCCGGTCTTCTCGCCGGCGTCATAATCGGGCAATCAACTGAATACTTTACCTCAGATGGAAATAAACCAACCCAGGGTATTGCAAGACAGGCTCAGCAGGGTCCTGCAACTGTTATAATCGAAGGGATGGCCGTCGGTATGTTCTCAACATGGGTTCCGGTTGTGGTTATTGTTGGCGGTATTATTGCAGCATACGGCTTTGCAGGCGGGTTCAGTAATTTTGCAATGGGTGTTTATGGTATCGGCTTTGCTGCTGTAGGAATGCTTTCCACACTTGGAATCACTCTTGCAACTGATGCTTTCGGGCCGATAGCTGATAATGCCGGTGGTAATGCCGAAATGTCAGAACTTCCCAAAGAAGTACGGGAAAGAACCGATGCTCTTGACGGACTCGGAAATACAACAGCCGCAACAGGAAAAGGTTTTGCCATTGGTTCAGCTGCCCTTACCGCTCTTGCCCTTATGGCTGCTTATATGGAGGAGGTCAGACTATGGCTCGGAAGACTTATTGATAAAGCTCCCGAAGGATTCAAACAGATAGGCGACACACTGTTCTATCACAGTACCACTCCGTCCGTTCAGGATGGCCAGACAGCTGTGGATATTACCACCGCTTCAATCAGGGATTTTGCTGCTGCTTATGACCTTTCTCTTTTCAACCCGATTCTTCTGGGTGGA
Source organism: uncultured Bacteroidales bacterium (assembly GCA_963806555.1). GTDB lineage: Bacteria > Bacteroidota > Bacteroidia > Bacteroidales > VadinHA17 > LD21. The sequence goes on from CAWDYR010000027.1 coordinate 7,408, forward strand.
TTATTTATCGGAGCAATGATGGCATTCCTTTTCAGCGCCATGAGTATGAAGGCTGTCGGACGTGCTGCAGGTAAAATGGTTGAGGAAGTACGGCGCCAGTTCCGTGAAATTCCGGGTATTATGGAAGGCAAAGCAAAACCGGAATATGCAAAATGTGTTGAAATTTCAACTGCAGGCGCTCAGAGTGAAATGCTGGTGCCGTCGCTGATGGCTATTGCAGTTCCTTTGATAGTAGGTATTATCTTCGGAGTTCCCGGTGTTATCGGACTTCTGGCTGGCGGTATGAGTACAGGGTTCGTGCTTGCAAGTATGCTTAACAATGCCGGTGGAGCCTGGGACAATGCAAAGAAATTTATTGAACGCGGTAACTACGGCGGCAAGAGGAGTGAACCTCATAAAGCATCTGTGGTTGGCGATACAGTCGGCGATCCTTTCAAGGATACTTCCGGACCTGCACTTAATATACTTATTAAACTTATGTCAATGGTATCGGTTGTACTTGCCGGTCTCACCGTTGCCTATAGTATCTTCGGATAATATTTGATCTCATCTCTAAAAAAGCTGTCTCTTTGAGCCAGCTTTTTTTCTTAAAACAGTAAAATGAATCTGCCAACCCTTGTTGATATTCAATCGACTCATAAAAGGATCAAACCATTCATTCACCGCACTCCGGTCATGACGTCCCAGCAGCTCAATAAGATTTTCGGCTGTGAGATGTATTTCAAATGCGAGAACTTCCAGAAGGTCGGAGCCTTTAAATTCAGAGGAGCCACCAATGCTGTTCTTTCACTGGACGACGGACAGAAGAAACATGGAGTTGTTACCCATTCATCCGGAAATCATGCGGCAGCCCTTGCGCTGGCAGCCGGGATGAACGGTATCAAAGCATTTATAGTAATGCCCGAAACCGCACCGGCAGTCAAAAAGGATGCAGTTGCCGGGTATGGAGCTCTGATCACATTCTGCAAACCTACCCTGCAGGCAAGGGAGGAGACTTGCAGGACTATTATGGAAAGGGAGGGCGCTACCCTTGTACATCCATACGATAATTATAATGTCATCTGCGGGCAGGGGACTGCCTCGCTTGAGCTGCTTGAAGATGCCGGGGATATTGACACAGTGATTGCACCAATCGGTGGAGGCGGATTGATGAGCGGCACTTCCACATGCGCTAAAGGGATAAACAAAAAAATAACTGTGATTGGCGCGGAACCTCTGAATGCAAACGATGCCTGGAAATCATTTAAAACAGGGCACCTGACACCTTCAGTAAATCCGTTAACAATTGCCGATGGACTCCTCACCTCACTCAGTGAACTCACCTTTTCAATAATCCGCAGGAATGTTGATGATATTTACACGGCAACGGAGGAATCGATCGTCAGCGCCATGATGCTGGTCTGGGAAAGGATGAAAATTGTAATTGAACCATCATCGGCAACAGTACTTGCAATAATCAGGGAAAACCAGGAATTTTTTCGCGGCAGGAAAATCGGTCTTATAATTTCGGGCGGGAATGTTGATCTCAGAAAGCTTCCGTTCAGTTTCTTCCTGAAATAGCCTATTATCGGATAGTGATCGGAATATTTTACTTTAACAATATCGAACTGTCTGCATTTAAGAGAATTGTCATAAAGTATGTAATCGATCCTGTTGGGCGGGTATTTTCCCTTGTAGGTAAACCCCGCGCCATAACCTGAAGTGACAAATGCATCAAAAAGTCCTTTCCTGATCTTTCGTAGGAATAGGAAACGGGAGTGTCGTTAAAATCACCTGCCACTATCACAGGGAACCGGGAGTTATTTATCGCTGCCTTGACAGCCTTTGCCTGGGCAGCCCTTCTGATAAAACCATTTTTAAGACTTGTTGAAATGGTCTTAATTTCATCAAGGGTTTCTTTGTCATCCGATGCTTCCGTTAATTCCCGGAGGAATGAACGCTCCATCCTCTGGAGACGAAACGACTGCAGGTGATTGTTGAAGATCCTGAATGTGTCTTTTCCTATAAGGATATCCGAGTAGATTGACAGACTTGACGAAGCCGGATGAACTATGTCGCCCCTGTTTACTATGGGGTATTTGCTCAGGGTTACAATTCCGTAGTACCTGTTTTTACCGCTTCCAATATATTTCGTGTGCAGATAATAGTTTCCGCCAAGAGCAGCCAGAATTTTCTTTTCTTTCTGTCGGGGATCTTCAGTAATATAGACTTCCTGAAGGCATATTACATCAGCTTGTTGATTTTTAAGGAGTTCAAGTATCTTCTTTTCTGAATTACCAGTATTTTTACTCTCAAAGTAGTTGAATAAGCGGAGATTATAGCTTTCGATCCTGAATGTACCTGTCTTATCTCCCGATGGCTTGCTTATCTTTATGTAATTTGAAAAATGGGTAAAACCGACAGCAATGATTACTAACGAGATCAGGGCTTCAAACTTTAATAAAAGAGCCCATATTATCACGAATAAAATGTTAAAAAGCAGCAGATAGGGGTAAGCGAGTCCAAAAAAGGCAGGCAGAGCGAAAATATCAGGATTTATATGAACAGCAAGGTATGACAGGATAAGAGAAACTGCAAAAAAGATGTTTAATCCAAGAAAAATCTTATATAATAACCTTTTCAAATGATTTGCTTTAAGTAAGGACGAAAATATATACATTCCTGAAACAACGGGTATCCGGGCCCATGCTTTTTGACAAGATGGTTTAAAGCTTTTATGAAAGGGCCTGATCGTTAGGTCAGTTTACTTCTGACTTTCTTTGAACAGAAGATCCTTTTCTTCTTTTGTCAGAGAATCATAGCCTCCCTTTGAAATCTTTTCGAGTATTTTGTTGATCTGTTCCTGGTGTTCTGCCTTTACTTTTTTGTACTCATAATCCGTAACAGGAGGTCTCTTATAGGTTACCTTGAATTTCTTCCTTGGTTTAAACAAAGTGACGAAGAAATCAATTATTTTGTTCAGACCTTTTCCCAAATCGTGTCCCCTGCGGAGAGTGATGGTATAAAAGTAGCCCAGAAATGCACCGCCAATGTGTGCAAGCTTGCCTCCGGAATTCACCGAAAAATCCATGATTGATGTGAAGACAAAGATTGCAATAGCAATATATTTGATTTTTATCCTTCCAAAAAAAAGCATATTAACAGAATAATCGGGTACATAGGCTGAAATTGCGACTACCACGGCCATAACCGAAGCCGAAGCGCCAATTGCCACTGATTCGTCAACAACAGTATTAAATACCGGGAAAATATTAAAGGAGACGATATATACAACAGCCCCGGTTAATCCTCCCAGCAGATAAACACCTACAAGCTTCTTTTGATCGAGATATTCAAGAAAGATTGTACCGAACCAGTATAACCATAACATATTGAAAAGTATATGCAGGATTTCCTTATGTGTGAACATATAGGTTATTAGAGTCCAGGGCCTGGCAACAAGGGCATTAAGCGAGGAAGGGACAGAAAAGAGATTCAGGATTTTAACGGGCAGCTCCTGGTTGTTAAGCAGATAACCTATGATGGATGCTATTGAAATCAGTGCAAAAACGGCAACATTCAGATAGATCAGCCTTGTAAGGGAGCTGCCGTGCCTGAAGGTCTTTTTTATTTCATCCCGGATTCCCATCAGTATAAGGTATTTGTTGTCTTTCGCCAGTACCTCAACAGGATATATCCAAACAGCATTCCTCCGAGGTGTGCGGCATGCGCTATATTGCTCCCGGGCTGGGTGAGGGCAAGCCAGAGCTCGATGGCACCATAACCGATAACAAAATACTTGGCCTTTATCGGGATCGGAGGGAACAGAAGCATAAGCTGTGTGTTGGGGAAAAGCACCCCGAAAGCAAGCAAAATGCCGAAGATCGCCCCGGAAGCCCCTACCGTGGGAACGTTAAGGATTATCTGAAGGCTTTTCATAGCTTCGTCAACATAGAATTTGTTTTCACTGAAGTAAGCCCCTCCCTCTTCTATAATTTTCTGGACCTGATCCGGTCCAAGTATATTCAGCAATTTGTTATACTGAAAAAATATTACGGTCTCGTGGACAAAAGCTGCACCCAGGCCGCAAACCATATAGTAAATGAAAAATCTTTTGCCTCCCCATACGTTTTCAAGAATCCCGCCAAACATATACAGCGCGAACATGTTGAAAAACAAATGCATAAATCCACCATGCATGAACATGTGGGAGATTATCTGAACGGGCATGAAGTTTTCCGATTTTGGAAAATAGAGACCCAGTATACCTGTAAGGTCTGTTCCGAAAACACTCTTTCCAGCCCAGACTGCAAGCAGCATTATGGCATTTATGAGGATTATATTTTTAACAACAGGTGGTAATCCCAGAAAGTTACGCCCAAATCCGTTCATTAATTGTTTATTAGTGTGTCTGTTAAATAAATAAGGGTCAAATATACTAATCTCAGCTTAAATTAGCGCAGTCTCTTATCGATCTCCTCAAGAGTAAATATGTTTATTACCGGATTTCCTTTGGGAGAGTAGTTCGGTGCTTTGCATGCGAAGAGTACATCGAAGATCTCCTCCATCTCATTCTTAAGAAGCGCTTTCCCGTAAGGTATTGCTGCAGCTTCAGCCATGGCAGCCGCAATTTTTTCCCTGACTCCGGTTGAAGGATCTGATTTCGTCTTTTTATACTCTTCAAGCAGTATCTCAAGCATTTCGACCGGATCTGAAGAAGTGTTTTCTGCCGGACGGCCTGTTATCGAAATCGTATTACCGGAGTAAATAATGTTGAAACCCAGGAGTCTGATATATTCCTGGATCTCCTTCAGAACTAAAATGTCAGCGGGATTTAATTCAATGCTGACCGGGAATAATTCGACCTGGCTGACACTCTGATTATGATTTAACTTTTCGAGGTACTTTTCAAAAAGGATCCTTTCATGAGCTCTCTTCTGATCGATTATCATCAGACCTGATTTTACCGGGCAGACTATATATTTGTTCTTAACCTGGAAAAATTTCCTTTCCTGTCCTGAACTTGTTGTTGTGTTCTCCCTTTCGATGGCAGAGTAGAGCCGTTCCCAGTTGGAAACATTCTCCCTTTCAAATCGTTCGAAGACGTCTTTTTGACTTTTTGGATTTTCTTCGCCTGAAAAGGGATCATAATTTGCGTCAACTTCAATAACAGGTGAATCAGGCATTATCTGACGCGTGGATCTTAAGGGGATCTCAACCAGCTGCTCGTTTTCAAAATCGAGTGATGGTACAATATTGAAACGGCCAAGCGCCTCACGTACTGAGGCCATCAGTATCTGCCAGATTGCCCTCTCATCCTCAAACTTGATTTCTGTTTTTGTGGGATGAATATTTATGTCAATTGAAGCCGGGTCGATTTCCATAAAAATAAAATAGGAAGGAACAGCATCTGCCGGAAGAATGTTCTGGTATGCTTCAATAACAGCTTTATGAAAATAAGGATGTTTCATAAAACGGTTATTTACAAAGAAGAACTGCTCGTTATAGCTGCGGCGGGCATTCTCGGGTTTGCCGATAAAGCCACTGATGGTTATCAGCGTGGTTTCCGTATCAAGGCTGATAAGATCGTTATTTATCGGACGGCCGAAGACTCCCACTATCCTTTGCCTGTTGTTGCCGGGAGCGAGATTGTAAATTTCATTATCATTATGAAAAAGCGTAAACCTGATCCCGGGGTGGGCAATAACGATCTTCTGAAATTCGGTGATGATATGCCTCATCTCAGTATTGTCGGTTTTCAGAAATTTTCGCCGTGCCGGTATATTGAAGAAAAGATTCTTCACGGAGAAGCCCGAGCCGGTCGGACAACTGCAAGGTTCCTGTTTTTCGACCCTGGAGCCGCTGATCACAATTAAAGTGCCGGTGTCTGATCCTTCCTTTCTGGTTTTGAGCTCAACCATCGATACGGCTGCAATTGAGGCGAGCGCTTCTCCCCTGAATCCTTTGGTTTTGATTGCAAAGAGATCCATCGCCGAAGTAATTTTGGAGGTGGCGTGTCTTTCGAACGAGAGCCTGGCATCAGTTTCCGACATCCCCGTTCCATCGTCGGTGATCTGTATCAGTGTTTTACCTGAATCTTTGATTATTACCCGGATGTTTTTACCGCCAGCGTCGACAGAATTTTCCATCAGCTCCTTCACGACAGAAGCAGGCCGCTGTATAACCTCCCCGGCTGCTATCTGATTTGCCACTGAATCGGGTAAAAGCTTTATAATATCGGGCATAATGTAAAAACTGTAAACTATGGAGATTTATTTATTTAATGTTGCAGGTTGCAGGTTGCAGTTGCAGGTTGCATGTTGCAGGTTGCAGGTTGCATGTTGCAAAGTTCATATTACATGTTGCTAATTGCATGTTTTATGTTTCATGTTTTATGTTACATATTTCACGTTACATGTTTTATATTGTGTTTCGTAGTGTCTGTTCTTACCCTGCAACCCGCAACCCGCAACCCACAGCTAACTATCTTACAAATATAAATATATTTGGTTCATTCCCTGTCAGGATATTCAAGCGTCACCTTCACCGGAATCTATTATTGCATTATGTGTTATATTTACATAAAAAATTGGGTGATGAAGAAACTAGTACTGATTTCAGGCTTAATTATACTTATGGTTTTTAACAGTTGTTCCGATAAATCGGGCCGGGGAGTTATTAAAGTTATGACGTTGAATCTGAGATACGACAACCCGGGTGACAGTCTGAATGCCTGGCCAAACAGGGCATCGCTTGTCTGCCGCTTCCTGGGGGAAGAAAAGCCTGACCTCCTTGGTATGCAGGAGGTTCTGGCGAATCAGTTCAACTACCTTGATTCGGCTCTTAGCAATGACTACGCTTCAGTCGGCGTGGGTCGCACCGATGGAGCAAATAAAGGGGAGATGAACCCTGTCTTCTACAAAAAAGAGAAGTTTGAAATGATAAGGACCATAACCTTCTGGCTGTCAGAAACGCCCGACATCCCGGGTTCAATCAGCTGGGGATCGTCACTTCCACGCATCGTCACATGGATGGAATTGATTGACAAAACAGATCATCAGCGCTTTTACTACTTTAATACTCATTTTGCACATAATTCGGACTCGGCAAGGATTGTCAGTTCTCGATATCTTTTAAGGGCTGTGGACAGTATAACCGGCGGGTTGCCTTTCATCATCACCGGCGATTTCAATATGCTTCCTACCAGTACAGGATACTCAATACTGACCGGACCAAATGAAAATGTGCCTCTGATAAAGGACTCATATATTATTTCGGAAAACCGGCCTTATGGACCGGATTATACATTTAACGGGTTTTCGGATGATCCGGGATCGGGCAGGATAGATTATATTTTCGTAAGGAACGGGATGAGCGTTTCGGAACAACGGACAATCATCAAAAAGGAAAAGGGGATCTATGTTTCCGACCATTGGCCTGTTACGGCTTCAGTATCAATTAAATAGATATTTTACAAATTCGCGGTTGCATGTTGCAAGTTGCATGTTTAGCGAAGGCTGACAACCCGCAACCCTCAACCCGCAACCCTCAACCCAGCAACCCGCAACCCGCAACCTGCAACCTGCAACCCGCAACCTGCAACCCGCAACCCGCAACCTGCAACCTGCAACCTGCAACCCGCAACCCGCAACCTGCAACCTGATTAAGCTGTTTTCCGGTACCTTCTTACGGCAAAGAAGGTGAAGACTACTGCAATAATAGCCAGCGACCATAATTCGGTACTGATATCCTGAATAGTCGATCCTTTAAGCATTACCATCCTGTTGATCCTCATCAGGTAAGCAACCGGGTTTACTTTATTGAATTTCTGTGCCCACTCCGGCATGCTTTCGTAAGGGGTGAAAATACCGCTCATGAGGATAAATATGATCATGAAAAAGAAAGCAATGAACATGAATTGCTGCTGGGTTCCGGATAATGTTGAAATGAACAGTGCAAGACCAAGGATTGCTGTCAGGAAAATGGTTGCGCCCAGGAAAAGGAGCCAGATGCTCCCCTCAAAGGGGACATTGAATAATATCTTGCCAAGCACCATCCCGATAGCAAGATCGGCAAGCCCTATCAGAAGGAATGGCACCATCTTTGCAATTATAAACTGATACTTCTTCACAGGAGTAACATTTATCTGTTCAATAGTGCCTATCTCTTTTTCTCTCACAAGGTTGAGACCTGCAAGCAGGAAGCCTATCGCGGTAACAAGGATCCCGAGTATTCCGGGCAGCATATAATGCTTGTAGTTGAGCATCTCATTGTACCAGTACCTGTTGGTAACTATAATCTGAGGAGCCGGTATAACGGGAACTATATTAATGTTTTCAGCGATTAGATTCATATTGTAATCACGGATTACACCATTCAGATAGACCCATGAAAGCTGGGCATTCGATGCATTGATCGCATTCACCGACGCCATCAGTCCTGCCGGTCTGCCCATTCCGATATTTTTGCCGAATCCTGCCGGGATCTGCAATACCAGATCACATTTTTCTCCATCCATGAGCTTGTTTGCTTCTTCTTCCGAGGCAGTTGAATATTTTAATCTGAAAAATGTTGAGCCTTCAAGCTGGCTTATCAGGCCTCTTGATTCGGAAGTCATGTCCCTGTCAATGACAACCAGCCTTACATTTTTTATCTCGAAGGTGACAGCAGGGACCAGAATAAGAAGTTGTACTATCGGGACGGCAAAAATTGCCCTCCCGATAAACTTGTTCCGGAATATCTGGATGAACTCTTTTCTTATAAGGTAAAGTATTGTTCTCATTGTTTATTGTCTGGCTGTCTTCTGGTCTGCTGGTCTTGTGGTCATATAACCGCTTATTGTGCTAGCACCCAGCCACATCCGTAATTAATTTATCTTTATGAATCTTCGGTATATTCTTTTTTTCCCGCAGATCACGCTGATTTTCGCAGATATAAATAAATACAAAACATCATTGCAGTCTTATCTTAAAGTTCCGGACACTTAATCCGATAAAAACCATTGTCATCACCACCAGGACGAGGGTTTCCTTCCAGACGAATAAGAATCCTGTTCCCTTGATCATTATGCTTTTTATTATCACAATGAAATACCTTGGGGGAAGTATCGAACTTATCCAATCGTAGATCCCGGGCATATTCTGTATTGGAAAAATAAAGCCTGAAAGAAGAACGGTGGGCAGCATCATTCCTACAAGAGAAATAAAGATCGCCTGTTGCATGGTGGAAGAAACAGTTGATATCAATATTCCAAGTGAAAGACTCATCAGGATATAAAGCATGCTTTCAGCGAGAAGGAGTGCCAGGCTCCCTTTAACGGGGAGACCGAAGACCCACCAGGAGAGAAGCAGGATCACTATTACATTGATAAAGGATAGAATGAAGTAGGGCGTGACTTTCCCGAGTATTATCTGGATAGGTTTAAGGGGTGAAACAAGCAGCACTTCCATTGTTCCGAACTCCTTTTCACGGGTGATTGTAACTGAGGTCATTAAAGCGCAGATGAGAATAAGTATAAGTGTTATCACACCGGGTACGAACATGAAATGACCTTTCAGTGCCGGGTTATAGAACATCCTTACCTCAGGTTGAATAAGCAGGTTGACACCGGTGCTTGTTGAGTTAAGTTCCCTGTTGAAATCGGAGATAATTGCTGTCATGTAATTTGTGACAAGAGTTGCCGTGTTGGGCTCCGAACCATCTGAAATAATGCTTATTGACGCCTTGCCTTCACTTATCAGGTTACGTCCGAAGTTTTCTTCAAAGATTACAACTGCCCTGGTTTTACCCTTTTTAAGGACCTTGTCGATTTCATTATAGTTAAGCAGGTTTTCAGTTCTTTTGAAAAATCCTGAGGAACAGATCTTATCTGAGATCTTTTGCGAAATTTCATCTTTTGAGATATCCAGAAATGCAACTCCTGCATTTTTAATGTCGGTGCTTACGGCATAACCAAAGATCAGGATCTGTGCCGCAGGGATACCGAATAGGATTATTAGCGTCCGGTAATCCCTGAAGATATGGAGGAACTCTTTTTTTACAAATCCAAGAAAACGTTTCATTTACCTTACTGTTTAAAATACTTCTTTTTCTTACTCCCCTTCTCCCCCGGGAGAAGGGGTCGGGGGATGAGGTCTTATGCAGGCCTCGCAATCTTCACAAACACCTCCTCCACTGACCCGGCATTGTATTGATTTTTAAGATTTTCCGGTGTATCCAAAGCAACTATCCTTCCATCGCTCATAATGGAGATCCTGTCACAATATTCGGCTTCGTCCATATAATGTGTAGTCACGAACACAGTTATTCCGTTTGCGGCGGTTTCATAGATCATTTCCCAGAACTGTCGCCGGGTTATCGGATCCACCCCGCCTGTAGGTTCATCGAGGAATACGATTTGCGGATTATGAAGCACGGCAATTGAAAAGGCAAGCTTTTGCTTCAGACCCAAAGGGAGATCTGAGATAAGCCTGTCGCCATATTCCTGAAATTTAAGTCTTTACAAAGAGCTCATCTGTTCTTTCCTTTATCTGCGATTTGCTCATACCGTAGATGCCTCCGTAGAGAGTAATATTCTCCCTGACAGTAAGGTCTTCGTAAAGAGAAAACTTCTGGCACATATAGCCTATCTTCTTTTTTATCTTTTCGGGCTGACGTGAAGCATCAATTCCTGCAACTATAACAGTCCCCGAAGTTGGTTCCGACAACCCTGACAGAATCCGAAGTGCAGTTGTTTTTCCTGCCCCGTTGGCTCCGAGAAAACCAAAGATTTCACCCCGGAACACCTCAAAATTCAGGTTGTCGTTGGCTGTGAAGCTGCCGAATTTCTTTACAAGGTTTTGAACCGATATTACGGGTTCATTCATATAGCTGTAGATTATCCGAAATTAATATTTACCGTTACTCCGTTATGCCGTTACGCCGTTATGCCGTTATGCCGTTATGCCGTTACGCCGTTATGCCGTTATGCCGTTATGCCGCTGCGCCGTTATGCCGTTACGCCGTTATGCCGTTACGCCGTTATGCCGTTACGCCGTTACGCCGTTATGCCGTTGAGCCGTTTCACCGGCCATCAGCTCCAGAAACCTGTCTTCAATACCCGCTCCGGTCTCAGCGATTGTAACATCATTAACTCCCTGTTCCTTCAAATAATTAATCAAAGAATTATCAACGATGTCATTTATAAAGGTGACATGCACCGAATCTCCAAAAGGATATGCAGTGAATGTTCCCGGAAATTGTCTCAGGGCAAGGATAAGTCTGTATTTTTCAGGAGCTTTCGCCGAAAACAGCTTTCTGGTAAACCCCTTTCTGATCATCTGAGGCGTATCGGTAGAAAGTAATTTCCCCTCCTGGATAAGGGCAACCCTGTCGCACCTCATCGCTTCATCCATGTAAGGAGTTGAAACAATTACCGTTATATTGTGTTTTTTAAGCTTTTTAAGCATGTCCCAGAACTCCGATCTTGAGACTGCATCAACACCTGTTGTCGGTTCATCAAGTACAAGAAGCTCAGGTTTATGGATAAGTGCACATGATAAAGCCAGTTTTTGCTTCATTCCACCCGACAGCTTCCCTGCAAGCCTCTTCTTAAAGGGTTCGATGTGTGAGTAGATATCTGAGATCAGATCATAGTTCTCCTTAACAGTAGTTCCGAAAACCGTAGCATAAAAATTAAGGTTTTCCTCGACCGACAGGTCCTGATAAAGACTGAAACGGCCCGGCATATAACCAATTTTGCTTCGTAGTTTTTTAAAATCAGCTTTTGCATCGAGTCCGAGCACCTTCATTTCTCCCTCCTCAGGCAGGAGCAGGGTTGTGATTATCCTGAATAGGGTTGTTTTCCCGGCTCCGTCAGGACCAATAAATCCGAATATCTCTGATTCATCTACCGAGAATGAGATATCTTTCAGAGCCTGTGTGACCCCGAAATTTTTACAAATGCCATATGATTCAATGACTTTTTGCATCTGCCTGAATGATCAGAAGATTGCCTCTCCGGGCATGCCTGATTTCATTGTACCATCGTTTTTTACATCGATCGTCACAGCATATACCAGGGTAACCCGTTCTTCTTTCGTCTGTATGATCTTAGGTGTGAACTCAGCCTTACCCGAAATATAGCTTATCATTCCGGTGAATGAGCTGTATCCTTTTTCACCGTTATCCACTCTTACCGTACATTCATTTCCTGTTTTAATATTACCCAGCTGAGCACCTGAAACATATACCTTAAGTTTTATCACCGAAAGATCCGCGATCTTTACCAGAGGCTTGCCGGCTGAAGTCATTTCACCTGCTTCGGCATACTTTTCGATAATCGTTCCTTTAAGCGGACTTTTCACGCTGCACCGGGCGATCTGTTCATTCAGGGTTGCTTTTTTTGAATTAAAAACTGACAGCTCGGCTTCAACCGATGCCTTCTGGGTATTGTTTGCTGCTATCTGTTTCTGAAGAACCGCAACCTGGCCAGTCAGATCATCATACTGTTTCCTTGTAGCTGCATCATCTTTAAGCATATTCTCAATCCTGGCAATGTTGACATTCAGATTTTCAATCTGCTGATTGAGGATCTCGTTCTGTGCATTAATTGAGCTTAGACGTGTCCTTACGCTCTTCATCCCTGCATCTATCTCAGCCTTCTGAAGATGTAGAAGAGTTGTGTCGATCATGGCAATCAGGGTCCCGGAGTCTGTTTCAATACCTTCGGTGATGTCGGATTTTATTATCCTGCCGCTTGTTTCAGCTGAGACTGTCACTTCGGTAGCTTCAAAGTTGCCATAAGCATCGGCAGTGCCGGTCTTGTTTGTGCAGCCGGAAAACACCAAAGCTGCAATAAATAGAAATTGTCTGGTTTTCATATCGTTGTGATAAATTTCATAATGATTTAAGAGATCATTCTATCTCATTTCCACTAATATTCAAATATTCAATTTGTGCAACTGCCAGATTAATCTTATGTATCTCAAAATTGATCATTGCCTGTCTTTCTGAAATCATTTCATTCAGATAATCAGTGGCTGTTATTGTGCCGTTATCGTATTGTGATTCAGCAGCAGAGGTAATCCTTTTTCTTATTGCAATGAGTTCCGCATCGGATTCGATCAGTTCTTCCAGACTGGCAATCTCCGCCTTTTTTGATTCGAGAAGCCTGTTGAGATTTTCTGTCAGGTCGGTTTTCCTGGCATCCATAATGTTCTGTTGAAGGGACATCACCTGTTTCTCGTTTTTAGCCTTGTTCCAGTCAATGATATTCCATTTGATACCCGCGCCAAGGATATAGAATGAAGCAAATTCATCCCTGAAGAAATTATTTCCGGGTGGATTTCCATAGCCCACTGTGGCAAATCCGAATGCTCTGGGCATTCTTTTGCTGCCGGTGAGTTTCATTCCGGCAGCAAGCTGTTCCTTCCTCAGATCAAAGAGCTGTAATTCAGGCCTTGAAAGGTCATGGGAAATTTCATTTTTTGCTGCCGGAGGAATCAGAACTGCGGTTGTATCAATCCCGATGCCGGTAATCTCTGTCAGGATATTCAGAAGCGAAGCTTTTTTGATCTCATTCTCCCGAAGTTGCTGTGTGAGCCTTATCTTCTCGGAAGTCAGTATATCAATATCTGACCTTGTAATTGTTCCGTTTTCAAAGGCCGATTGCATTGCTGATATCCTCTTTGTTAAGATCTCAGTGTAATTATTAAGAAGCTCTTTCTGCCTGTCGATCAGCAGAAGGCTGAAGAAGTAAGTGTTAATCTGTCCGCGCAGCTTGTAAAGGTCGGTTTCTGTCTGTTTTTCATTAATTGACAGGTCTGCTTTTTCAAGGGCTCTTGCGTTTTTGGTTACACCACCGTCGTAAATTACCTGGTTAATATCGAGGGTGATCTTGTATTGCTCATTAGGTAGTGGTTTTATTGCATCACCTATGCCTGGAAAAGGAAGGGAGCCAAGGGCGCTGCTTATGTCCACCACAGAGGAGTTATATATGAAGGTTCCGTTGGCATCGAGTGCAGGCATCCAGTTTTTTGCGAGGTTTTCATCCCTGAGCTGCCATATTGAATTATAGAAATCTTTTTCCCGTGCCAGTGAATTTTTTGCCAGGGCGCCATCATAGCACTCTTTGAGCGTAATTGTTTTCTGAGACATCAGAGTTCCGGGTGCCAGGCAAGTAATTATCAGTATCGACAATAATCTTATTTTCATGTAAAAGGGTTTTACTTTTTTTTCAACGCTTTAATTACGAATTCTGCTGCGAACTCCTTTCGTTCGTCCAGAAACTTATCGAAATCGAGGCCGGTTTTTTCGAATACTGCTTCGAGAATTCCCCTGGCCGCAAAGGGGAAAACGCTAAGTGAGGCTACAGAAATCATAATCTGAGGCAGCATCTCTTCACTTATATTGTAGTTCTTAAGCTCCTTTTTATGCTGTTCGCTGAGCATCGGCCATATTTTACTGAAATCAAGGTTCTTTAAAAGTTTTTTTATTCTTGCCGGATTCCTGTTTATTTCATTAAGGATGAAGGCAGGAAGACGCGGGTTATTTTGAAGGAAGGTGATATGTTCCTTATAGAAGAACTTGATTTTATCTTCAAGCGAAAGATCATCACTGAATACCGGAGCGAATTTCATAAAGATCTTTTGCGCTATTTTCTCGAAGACAGCATTGAAGAGATGGTCTTTTGAGCGGTAATAGTAGTGCAGCAGTGCTTTGTTTATTCCGGCCCGGTCGGCTATTTCCTGCATCCGGGCTCCGTCCATTCCCCTGTCGACGAAGACTTCGGTTGCAGCTTCGAAGATCTTTTCTTCCGATCTGTCATTCTCTGCCATCGTATGTAAATATATTGCTTAAACACGCAAGTTAACCAAATAGTTTAACCAAAAGGTTGAAAATACAATAAATTTTGATAAAGTTGAAAGTCGGAAGACAGAAGAAAAAAGGAAACACGAGTATGTGAAGAGTAAAACGCCGTATTAAATCTTGAATTAAATCTGCGAAGATCCGCGCGATCTGTGGGAAAAGAAAAAATTTCCCGCTGATTTCGCAGATTTCCGCAGATTCTTTGGGTAGGTACATAGGCAGTTCTGCGCGATCTGCGGGGAAACAAAAAAATTAGATGTTTCGCAGTAAATTTTTTAAATTTGCTTTAAGATTATTGAGCTTACAATCTAAAAAATCCTTACTATGAGAACTGAAGGCAGACGTAGCAGCGGTAATGTTGAGGACAGGCGCGGGATGTCAACCGGTAAAATGGCGGTGGGCGGAGGGATTGGAACTATTGTGATAGTGATTATTGTATTATTGCTTGGAGGTGATCCATCGCAGGTAGTCGAAACTATGCAGGGCCCGGAAACTGAATCAGGTCCGGTGACCGCAACACCTGAAGAGGAGGCTCTGAAAGACTACGTATTGGTTGTACTTGCCGGTACAGAGGACGTATGGACCAAAGTCTTCCAGGAGTCGAATATGACTTATCGCCAGCCCACACTGGTTCTGTTCAGGGATCAGGTGCAGTCAGCATGCGGCCTGGCAAGCGCTGCAAGCGGTCCGTTCTATTGTCCGGGTGACGAGAAAGTATATATCGACCTGGCCTTCTGTGATGATCTGAAAACCAAATTCGGGGCCTATGGGGATTTTGCAATTGCCTATGTAATCGCCCATGAGATCGGGCATCACGTTCAAAATCTTCTGGGTACGCTTAATGATGTCAACTCAAAGAGATCGGGGATGAATGAGACGAGATCGAACCAATTGCTGGTACGTCTGGAACTGCAGGCTGATTTCCTTGCAGGAATGTGGGCTCATTACGATCAGAAGATGAACGCCGGTTCATACGAAGCAGGCGACATTGAAGAGGCAATGAATGCCGCAGCATCGGTGGGAGATGATGTCCTCCAGAAGAAATACCAGGGGCGGGTAATTCCGGATGCCTTCACACATGGAACCGCGGTCCAGCGCAAGGAGTGGTTCAGGCGGGGTTATACATCCGGAGATTATGACCAGGGCGATACTTTTAAAGCAAATATCTGATCAGAGGTTTTTAGCTAACATTTAAGCAGGGTTATTGGTCCCAGCCTTTTCTATCCCATAGACATTCCAGACACATCCGTTTTCAAATCGTTCTGACTTTTTAAGTGCCAGCTTGAGTTCACTTTTTATGTCAGAGAACATCGTATAACATTTTTCCCCGATGAGCAGCGGGTGTAAAAGAACGCTTAACTCACTGACAAGTCCGAGATTAATCAGAAGATTGCCAAGCACCTTGCCGGTATCGGTAAGGATCTTTTGGATTTTGTATTTTTCGTAGAGAATCTCAAGTGCAATACCAAGGTTTGCTTTCTCAGTACCTGTAATTATGAATCTGAAATTTCTTTCTTTAAGGTAACTGAGGTAATCAGCAGGAGTTGATTCTGAGGCGAGGATGATAACATCCCTGCAGTATTCAAATCTCCTGCAGGTATGAAGCATCCCTTTCAACCGGCCGCGGGAATCAACGATCACCCACCAGGGAATACCCTGATCACGATGGGGAGCTTCAAAATCGGAGGGCAATTCCTCAGGAATTCCTTCACCGAACATCTCATTACCTGCGATTATTGTATCGGCACCTATAAGGTGGGCATCGGGGTGGTAATCCCCGGCTATCCTGTAATGGAGCCCCATATCGGGCATAAAGCCTGTAAGGGATCCATCGAGGCTGGTCGAGTTATGTATAATTATTTCAGTTTTCATACCAGGGAGACCAGTTTTATCAAAGTTACGTTAAAAATAAAAATTATTTCAAGGTAAATGAATTTGACTAAACTAACAATTATTACACATCCATAATATTAGTATTTAAATATATTAGAATATATAAATAATATAAATAATTAATATATGATAATATTAATAATAGAAAAATAAAATATAAAAATATTAAAATATAATTATAATAAAATATAATTATAATAAAGTATAATAATAATCAAATATAATTATTAATAAAATAATAAGAAATAATTGTATTATTAAATATATATATTATATTTGCATAATATATTATAACTTAAATATCCTGATAAAATGATATCAAATGAACTTTTCAGCGGATCAATTAGGACAATAATACTGAAACTCTTAAAGGAAGAAGGACCCCTGCACGGATATGCGATCACCCAAAAGGTGGAGGACCTTACGGAAGGACGGATAAAACTTTCGTATGGAGCAATCTACCCGGTTCTTCATAAGCTCAACAAGGATAAAATACTGGTCACCACCTCAGAGATGGTAAATAACCGGGTCAGGGTATACTATGCCCTTACTTCGAAAGGCGACACGCTCGTTGCTGAAAAAATCAGGGAGCTGACAGAATTTATAAGGTCGCTTCAGATCATAGTTGACCTTAAACCCGGCATTAGCCATGCCTGAGCTGTCTCCTGAGAACATTGATCAGGTAATCAGGGATATCAGGAAACAGGAAATCACTTTTTCCCACCTTGTTGATGACCTGATCGATCATGTATGTTGCGATGTGGAATCTGAAATGGAGAAAGGCTTCAACTTCTCTGAAGCCTACCGGAAGGTGAAGCTTAAGATGGGAGAACGAAGGTTAAAGGAGATCCAGGAAGAGACTCTTTACGCTATTGATACCAAATACAGATATATGAAAAATGCAATGAAGATTTCAGGTGTTGCAGGAACTGTTTTGTTCGGCTTTGCCGTACTTTTCAAAATCCAGCACTGGCCGGGTGCCGGGATCATGATGACCCTGGGTGCCTTGCTACTGGCATTTGTTTTTATGCCTTCTGCTCTCGTGGTACTGTGGAAAGAGACCCGAAGTACGGGGAAACTCTTTCTCTTTATCTCAGCTTTCTTAGCCGGCATGTTTTTTATCTCGGGTATTCTTTTCAAAGTACAGCATTGGCCTGGCGCCGGCACCATATTGATCCTGGCACTGCTGATGGGAGTTCTGTGCCTTATTCCTGCACTGCTGGTGAACAGATTCAGTCTCCCGGAGAAGAAAAACAAAAGAACGGTTTACTTATCAGGGGCGACCGGATTAGTTCTTTTCATAGCCGGAATGTCAGGTAAATTGCAGCACTGGCCAATGGCCGGAGCTCTGATGGTTTCAAGCATTATAATCTTTGGTGTATTTTTATTCTGGTATACCTGGATTACCTGGAAAGAGGAGGCCATAATCAGCTCACGGTTCCTGTTTATATTAATCGGTTCAGTTGCAATGATCATTCCCGGAGCTATGATCAACCTTAATTTGCAATATTCTTACGAAGACGGATTTTACCCCAACCAGGATCAACAACAGGCTATGTATGATTTCCTTTATGCAAATAACAATTCGATAATGCTTGGTAATCATGATTCGGCGGATTATGCCCTGATGGAACAAATTCATTCAAAAACTGCCGGAGTGCTATCCCTTGTAAGTAATATCCAGGTAAAAATGATACAGGAATCGGAAGGAGAGCCGGGTATTCCGGCCATTACCATGAATCAGACAGTGCAAACACAAGCAGGGACCAGGATCCGGTACAGACTACTTTCAAAGCCATTCCATCCCAATCCTGTAAGGGATTTTCTGTTACCTGGGCTGTACTGCCCGCGAAGAGCTTAACAGGGCATTATCCGAGTACAATAAGGTCATACCGGTAAATACCCCTGACGATGAGCTTCAAAAATATATGAGCCTCCTTGAACCTTCCACATACCTGCCGGAAAAGGAACCCGAAATTGATATATCTTTAATGTCAGGCCTGCATTCTCTCGAACTTCTTAAGAACGGGATACTGACAGCTGAAGCAAACATCCTTACTGCCGTTGCCATCCGGAAATAATCACATTAATAAATAAAGTCATGAAGCAAAAGATCTATATATACGGTGTGGTTACTGTTTTGATAATATTAACCGGAGCTGTTTTTAAATTAATTCACATGGCGGGGGCAGGTTGGTTGCTTACCGCCGGAGTCGCGACCCTTGTTTTCGTTTTTCTTCCCGCCGCCCTGGTAAATAATTACAAAGGTGAAGGGAACAGACAAAACAAACTGCTTTACATTGTAACCTGGATAACATGTTTTGTTGTTTTTACAGCTATGCTCTTTAAAATACAACACTGGCCATACGCAGGACTGTTGCTCACAGTGGCTCTGCCATTCCCCTATGTGGTTTTTCTGCCTGTCTTCCTCATTGTTACTTCGAAAAACAAACATTTCAGTATCTATAACACGGTTTTTATCCTCCTGCTTCTTGCCGGTATTTCGGTCTTCACTGCCCTGTTATCATTAAATGTAACAAGGAACAGAATTACTGATAGTTATAATTTAGCGCGTAACTATAACAGAATTGAAACAGCACTGATCCAAATACCTGACAGGAATGTGGAGTCTCCCCTTGACCTGAAAATAGATGAAGTACTCAAAATAACTTATGAATATAAGGAGCTGATTTTAAAACAGGAAGGTATCTCCCCGGTTCAATGGAATAATGATGCCGGGAGCCTTGTACGACCTGATTCGAAGGGACTTGCAGCACATGCTTTACTTGACGCCGGAGAACCGGAACCGGGCACGAGACTTAAAGCAGGGTTGAATAGCCTTGTCACTGAGATTAAGAAAACAAGCGGATGTGAAGAGCTTGCTAAAGAGGCTCCCGTAATTTTTGATATTGTTACTCCTTCAGGAAGGGAAGAGGACTGGTACTCATGGAAATTCAAAGATAACAACCTTTCATGGGTACTGATATATCTTGATGGGCTGGAGACTAACCTGAAGATGATCAGGGAAGCAGTTAAATGCCCGGGAGGGATATAATAATCCGGCCATTTATTCCGCCCCTACGGGCATGCGCGTCAACTTAAGAATCAGCGTTAAACCGAGTAATTTTAACTAGCAGAAATACAATTACATAAGTTTCCCCTCCTTTTTTTAAGGAGGGGTGGCCAGACGGGGAAATCATTTTACAGGCTGAAATTAAATTCGTCTGGCCGGGGTGGTTGATGTAGGGACGAGTATCTTAAACCACCCCGGTCGGGAAAGTTGATTGTTAACCTATCAAAATCTATAGTCCCGACCACCCCTCCTTGAAAAGGAGGGGAAAGTTATGTTACTGCAAATCAGTTGCATACAGTTTGATTCATAAGTTTTCCTATTCCTTAAGTTGACGCGCATGCCCGTAGGGGCGGAATAATACAGGACCGGGCAGCGCCCGGTTCTACCGTTCATCTCCCGCTATCCCAGCCCCGTAGGGATATAATAATCCGGCCATTTATTCCGCCCCTACGGGGCTTGGGTGTCTGGTGCGGCATTACTATTATAGATAATAACTAAAAATCTATTAACAATACAATATATTTATTAGCTTTAGCTTAATTTAAGGCCATTAAACAATGGGGTACAATGCTAAAATTCAAAGGGTGGACAGAGGTAAAACCAAATCCTTTTATATAAATCTTCCTGCAGCAGTAGCTGAAGCTTGTAAAATCGAAAAAGGCGAGGAAATGGAATGGCTGATTGAAGACAAAAATACTTTTGTACTCAAGCGAATTACACCTCTTAAAAGCTTTATTAAGAAATCAATAAAATCTTAAGTTGACGCGCATGCCCGTAGGGGCGGAATAATATAGGACCGGGCAATGCCCGGTTCGATATTCTGCCTGATGAATTTCACATTATTCTTCGTATGAAAAACAATATGAGAATAAAATTTTGAATACGATTGAGACATATTTATTCAGTTTTTATTTACAAAACTAATAAGCCCCGGGGCCAATTTTTACCCTTATTGAGAAAATTTGTCATTTACCAGATTCCGAGGCTGCATCAAAGGGTCAGAACCTATTGAGGTGTGGTTGTCTTTGGAAGAAAAAAGGTAACCGGCAGGGTATACCGAAAAAACCGGTTTCTGTCGGTAAAAAACTCCAATCCATCCATTAGATTTTTATTCGCCTCGGGAGGGACCTATCTTTAGGTCAAAAGTAAAAGCCCGGCACGCAATCGGTTGTCCTTGCTTTCGCCGTCTGTTTTGTTATCGGGGATGAAATAAGATAAAAGATAAAAGGATAAAGACTAAAGATATAAAACAGAAATGCAGACTTTTATCTTTAGAATAAAATAAGATAAAATAAAAGATAAAAGGATAAAGACAAAAGATATAAAACAGAAATGCAGACTTTTATCTTTTTACTTTTGTCTTTTATCTTCTTCATGATAATATGAGGAATCAATGAAAAAGAAAGCTATCAGGATCATTATTCACATACTTGGATGGTTATTGCTTCTCGGATTGCCCTTGATTTCGTCGAGACTGCTGCAGATGGGTAATGCCTTCCTCCTGATTTATTACACTTTTTCGCTTATCAATGGTCTGATATTTTACACGAACTATTTGTTACTTGTCCCAAAATTCTTCTTTCAGAAAAGGAAATATAAATACTATCTGTCTGTTCTGGTACTTATGATTTGCTTTTATTTTATTTCGGACATATCTGGCAAACAGATTTTCAGACATCTTGTTGAAGAAAGGAAGGAACGGTTTGAAATGTCGCCCGATGGAGGAAGACGACTTCCTCCTCCGCCCACACCACCGGGCAGGCTAAGGAGATTATTTACCGGCGACGCCCAAGTCATAGGTTATTTGTCATCAGGATCTTTCATGATCTTTCTCTCTCTTGGTTTAAGGGTTCTGGAGCGTCAGTCAGGAATTGAAAAAATGCAGGAAGAGATGGGAAAGGCAAAGCTTAGTGCAGAGCTTGCCTTCCTGAAAAACCAGATCAGTCCTCATTTTTTCTTCAATACTCTTAATAATATCTATTCACTTATTGGCATTAATGCTGAAGATTCGCAGATAGCAGTTCTGAAACTTTCAAAGCTCATGCGATATCTTCTCTATGAGTCCGAACAGGGGAATGTCCGGCTGAGCAATGAAATTGAATTCATGAAGAACTATATCGACCTGATGAAGCTGAGGTTGAATGAAAAGGTGAGTCTTAACGTGGACTTCCCTGAAAAGTACGATGATATTAATATACCTCCTCTTTTGTTTATCCCTTTCATCGAGAATGCATTCAAGCATGGTATTACCATGATGGGCAGATCATTTATCAACATCGGTCTGTCTTCCACACCTGAAGTTCTCATCTTTAAATGTTCAAACAGTATTGCAGGGAAAAGATCAGAAGACAGACAACCCGGAATAGGGCTCGAGAATGTGATAAAAAGACTCGCATTGTTATTCCCGGGAAAACATGATCTGGTAGTTGATAAAAATGATGGTGAGTTCAGGGTTCTTCTGAATATAATACTTTCGTGATGGTGATCAACGCAATAGCTATAGATGATGAACCGCTTGCTCTCGAGCTTGTTTCTGGATATATTGAAAAGACTCCGGGGCTGAAGCTTGCCGGAAAGTTTTATAATCCCATCGATGCATCGGAATTCATTATTGAAAACAATGTCGATCTCATCTTTCTCGATATCCAGATGCCCGATCTTTCGGGGATTGAGTTTGCACGGACAATGGAAAAAAGTCCGAAAGTTATTTTTACCACCGCCTACGAAAAGTATGCCCTCGAAGGTTACAAACTCGATATTGTGGATTACCTGATGAAGCCCTTCAGCTATGAGGAATTCCTTGTAGCCGTTAACAAAGCCCGTAAGCTGCTGAGTCTGGAACAGCAGGCAACTACAAACATTGAAGCAAACAACCAGTTCCTTTTCCTGAAATCAGATTATAAGATAAGAAGAATAAATTTCAATGATATATTGTATATCGAAGGTCTGAAAGATTATGTCAAAGTATTTATACATGACAATCCCAAACCGGTTCTTTCGCTCACTACAATGAAACTCATTGAATCAAAATTGCCCGGATCAAAATTCATGCGGGTTCACAGGTCATTCATCGTGAACCTTGAAAGGATTGATACGATTGAGAGGAGCAGAATAGTATTCGGGAAAACCTATATCCCCGTAAGTGATCAGTACAAGGAGAAGTTCCAGGAATTTCTTGACAAGAACTTTTTGTAGCACTTTGCTATTATGGTTGTGGGTTTCAACCTCCCTTATGGGATTGCGGGCAGCTTCACCGGCACTAAATGTATCGCGATCCCATTGTTTGATTTAAGTTCTGCAGGGTATAAAGTTTTGGAATCCGCATTAAGATCATCGATCCTGACATGGGTCCTTGTGTTGACAGCCGGATCGTCAGAATATATCTTTGCGTGGTATTTCAGATCCGGATCAAGGAATGAAAAATTAATATTCAGGGTTCTGGCTTCTTCTCCGTTGATTCCCCCGATAAACCATTCGCTGCCTTTTTTTCTTGCAATAACTCCATACTCTCCGATTTTTGCATATAACACCTTCGTGTCATCCCAGACTGTCGGGACATTGTCGAAGAATTCCAGTTCAGGCTCATTGCCGATATAGTTGGTTGCACCCCATTGTCCGTCGTTTTTTTCAAGTGAAGGAGCAGCCTTATCGTACCAGTAAATGAACTGTAGCGGGCTGAAGATGCAAACAGCCTTGGCAAGCTGTGATGCATGCGAGCCCATTTTATTGTCAACCCTTTCATTATAATAGCAAATCGTATTATCCCCCTGTCCGGCCAGCATCCTTGTAAACATCGTTATGAGTGTATGACTGTTTGACGGACTCTCCTCATCACCGCGGATCCCTTCCATTGTAAGGAAATTAGGATAAGTTCGTGAAAATCCTGTCGGCCGGTATTCATCATGAACATCGGCAACCATCTGATATGCTGCAACTTTCTTTATTGATTCATGCAGCCATTGCGTGACACTCTGATTTCCTACCTGTACAAATCCAAATTTAATTCCTGCTATTCCCCATTTCTTATAGACAGGAAGTAATTCGTCGAGCTGTTTCTCAAGGGCTTTTCGATTGACGTAAAGAAGGATACCAATATTTTTCGACTTTGCATACCTGACGACTTCTTCCATTTCAAGCGGTCCTTTCGATCGTGCGGGATCCAGATTTACTGCTCTTGCATCCGAGGCATCATTATTCTCGGGTCCATACCAGCCGGCATCAAATTCGACATACTGCATCTTATGTGCCGCGGTAAAGTCAATGGCAGCAGTTGCACCTTCAGTTGTGAGTGTTACTTCACGCAGCGCTTTTCCCGGCTTTATCCATGACTCATCAGCGATTTCAGAGGGATCGTTGAGATTAAGCAGCAGGTAATTTTTCTCAAGAAGGTCACCCGGGTTCTTGCCTGTCATTACAACACGCCAGGGTGACATGAATGGTAAGGCTTTACGTACCGGGCTGTCGAGATGGCTTCTTACAGCAATTCCCGATACTGTATCGGGATCAAATTTCATTCTCGCATAATCAACAAGTTTTGCTTCAGCCAGGGCGATGGTCAGCGTGCTGTCAATCTCTATAACGAGCGGACGCTCACACCCCTTCATGATTTTCGAAACGGGAAGCATCGAATACTGGGCCTGGGCCCTCGGTGCTGCCCACGCTGTATAGTCAGCCGGAAATCTGTAAGTTATCCTCTCTTCTTTTATGGTAACCGAATCCAGTCCCTTCTGTTTTGGGAACTCATAGGCAAACGCAATTCCTTCATTATAAACACGGCAAATCAGATTGATATTCATTTCTTTGTTTCCCAGAAAGAATTCTGCCTGGTTGTAGTTATCGGGCACTTCCCTTTTTTCCCCAAAATTATTTATCCAGCTGTTCGTAATGGATTCGTATTCGATTTTTATAACCTCAAACTCATTTTCCACCAGATTGGTTCCAGCATTTAACTGAAAATACGATGGCAACAATACCGGCCTTCCTGCAGTCTCCAGAGTAAATGCAGGCCATCCGTCATTCCCTTTTTCATATTTTGAGATCAGAGTTAGGCTATTGTTTCCGTCGGGTGAAACAATAGTAACCTTGACGGAATCTGAACAACCTAACGTCAGAAGATATAGAAATGAAAAGAAAATATTCCCTGCTTTCATAGCTTTAAGGTCTTAAAAAACGTATTCAAAAATAATCATATTCCGGAACATGTAGTAGAGGGGAGTCTCAGACTCCCCTCTACAGTTATTATCCGGGTGAAATAAGCAGTAAATTGCAAATGCCCTATAAAAAAAGGGGGGTATGTAACTTTAATTAGCATAATAACGAGAATATACCCTATAAAAAATAGGGTAAAAGGGCAGAATAATAACAAATTATTTGTTTAATGGTACTTTTTTAATAATTTGCACCGTTATTCATAATAAAGCCCTATGAAAAGAAACAGAAAAATAAGTTATCTGGTCCTTGCAATAGGAGTCCTGACTTCAGGGACTACCCTCTTTTCGCAGGATGCGGAGCCGGATTTATTTTCGACCGGCGCTGATTTGTACAGCAGCTATATCTGGAGGGGTTCAAAACTTGGAACCGGTCCTGCAATCCAGCCTGTGGTGGAATACAGATCAAACCTTATTACTGCAGGCGCCTGGGGATCATTTGATTTCGCAGGTTACCAGGAAGTTGATCTCTACTTTTCTTTGTCACTTCCGGCAGGATTTAGTTTTGGAATTACAGATTATTACAATCCTGATCTAAGGTATTTTGACTATACCCCAATTTCGGGAAGTCATGCTTTCGAACTGAACCTTGGATTTTCACAGAACAATATCAGTTTAGGTGCAAACTACATTGTAAATGAGGCAGGAGGAGTCGGCTCGGCAGGGAAAGACCTCTATTTTCAGGCAGGATATTCATTCAGAGTCCTTACTTTATTTGTTGGAGCAGGGAATGGTTGGCATAACTCTGATCCTGTTACCAATGAAAGTAGTTTTGGTGTATGTAATGCAGGAATTGAAGTATCGAGAACAATTAAGATAACGGATACATTCGGAATTCCTCTAACCGGACAGATTGTGTTCAATCCGGCCCAGGAGAGGATGTATGTAGTCGTCGGGTTGACACTATAAAACAGGGGTTGAATTGTAAAATAACACAATTAAACGAATTAAACCCTAAAAATAACAGGGTATATATGAAAAATATATATAAAAAAGTTGTCATACCCCCTAAAATAATATAAGTTTGCTTCGAAAATCGGTTTATGTAACCTTAAGACTATCAATAATGAAATGCAAATGGAAAAGAAACCTCGTTGTGCTGATCCTGCTTTCCTGTAGTTTAACGGGTCTGAATGCAGCAGAAGGCACTCCGGTTGATTCTGGTTCAACAGCCTGGATGCTTACATCGACTGCTCTGGTTTTGCTGATGATCCCCGGGCTGGCAATGTTTTATGGCGGGCTTGTCCGCAGCAAAAATGTTCTGGGAACAATTATGCACAGCTATGTGGCAATGGGAATAATAAGCGTTCTCTGGGTTATTGCGGGATACAGCATGTGCTTCGGAAAGAACATTCTTGGCGGGTGGTTTGGCTGGAGCTCCGACTATTTCTTTTTAAAAGGGATTGATTCAAATATTATGGATGCGGGAGTTCCTGAATATGTTTTTTCAATGTTTCAGGGCAAATTTGCCATAATCACTCCTGCTCTCATTGCAGGGGCTTTTGCGGAGCGTGTCTCCTTTAAGGCATATTGTTTTTTTATAGCAATCTGGAGCCTGTTGGTTTATAACCCTCTTTGTCACTGGGTGTGGGCAACGGATGGATTTCTTTTCAATCTTGGAGCGAAAGGTGCAATCGATTTTGCAGGAGGCACTGTTGTTCATATTTCTGCAGGAGTGAGCGGTCTTGTAGCAGTCATATATCTTGGGTCCAGAAGGGGATACCCATACCAGGTGATCAGGCCAAACAATCTTGTAATAACCATGCTGGGGGCAGGATTATTATGGGTGGGATGGTTCGGGTTCAATGCAGGAAGCAGCATTTCAAGCGGCCTCAGTACCGCACGGGCTCTCACTGCAACACAGGTTGCAGCCGCTGGTGGCGCACTTACATGGATTATAATCGAAAGTTTTCACCAGGGGAAAGCCACTGCTCTTGGCTTTGCAAGCGGAATACTTTCCGGACTGGTAGCAGTAACCCCGGCGGCAGGAGTAGTACAGCCATACGGCGCACTGGTTCTGGGAATCATCTCTTCACTGGGCTGCTACATGGTTATTCAGGCCAAGAACAGGATCGGGTACGACGACAGCCTGGATGCTTTCGGTATCCATGGCGCAGGTGGTATTATCGGAGCGCTCTTTCTAACCTTTTTTATCAGGCATTCATGGATGACAGAAGCCGCAGCTGCGGCAGGCGGTAAATGGACAGTTTGGAATCAGCTTGGAGTTCAGGCGCTTGCCGTCGGAGTTGCCGTGGTTTTTGCCGGCGTAATGACATTCATTATAATTTATTTACTTGATAAGGTAATTAAATTTAAATCGAATGAAGATGATGAAATGGCAGGACTCGACAGGGCATATCATGGTGAAAGAGGATACGGTATGTTAAACCCAAGTTAATTACACCAATAGATATATCATGAAATTAATAACGGCAATAATACGGGAAGTGCAGCTCGACAAAGTACGACAGGCGCTCATCGAGGCTGAAATTAAAAGAATTACGGTAAGCAGGGTTTCTGGTCATGGCCAGCAGCGAATAGAGGAGCTGCACCGGGGTCAGATAATTATTCCGGACCTTATACCAAAAATCAAGATTGAGATAGCGGTTAATGAAGCTTTTGTTGATATTACAGTTAATGCAATTCTTAAATCGGCCAAAACGAACGGCGCCGGAGGAACCGTGGGTGATGGAAAAATATTCATTACGCCCCTTGAGGAGTGCATAAGGATCAGAACTGGGGAAAGAGGTGGTTCGGCTATTTAGGTCATTTAAAAAATGTAACATTTGTTACAATCGGGTTTTTCTTAACCTGTTTAATTCATGTGGCCAGGCCTCATGACCATGAAAAATAATACCGGAAGCAATAATTAACTCAAATTGCTGGTTGCTTCCTTGTTATTGGTTAGTTATTGATTAACAGAACAATAAGCGATTTTGTTAAAATGTATTTAATATTTTTGCACTAATCATGATTCTAATTATCAAATAACTAGCAACCAGCAACAAGTAACTAGCAACTTAGGATAATTAAACTGATAATATAAAAACACAAATTATTATTCTAACTTGCCCTCAGGTTGTCCCAGTTCTTCTGAATTTTGTTTCTTATTTATCGGGTAATCCGCCATGACTGGTAAATTCAAAAAATATTATTTTCTGTTTGCATTTCTTTGGATTCCGTTAAACGGCTTCACCCAGGTGAGAAACCTGGATTACTTTCTGGAATTTGGATTGCGAAACAGTCCTTTATTAAATGATCTTCAGAACCAGTTAAATACGACATCGATCGACAGTCTGATAATTAAAGCAGACCGGAAACCAAAGATTGAAGCCAGATCGGGGCTTCTTTATGCACCCTATAATAAAAATTCAGGCTACGATGAGGTAATCACCGATGGGGGGAATTACCAGGCTGTCGGATTTGTTTCCCAGGATATATTTACATCAAAAAAAGCTGACAACAAATATCAGTCTGTCGCCAATCTTAAGACAGAGCTGGGCTTTGATAAGAAGATCAATGAAGCAGAAATCAGACGGAGCATAACCAGCCTCTATCTTGACTCCTGGTCAGTTTTTTCCGACCTGACTTTTAACCGGTCATTTCTTACCCTGATGAATGAGCAGGACAGGATAAATCAGGGTTTTGTTAAGGCTGGAATAATCAGCCGCTCGGAATACCTGGCAGCCCTTGTTGAAACCCGCGAGCAGGAAATAATAACCGACAGGCTGAGCAACCTCTACCTGAAAAGTATCAGGGTTTTAAACGAGGTATGCGGATTAACGGATTCCTCTTATTTTGAACTGCTGGCTCCGGGAATTGCGCTTTCAGGGCAGGATAACCCTCATGATTATTTATTTCTTAAACAATTCTATGCCGACAGCCTGAAGCTTGAAAATGAAAGAGATGCCCTGAATCTGAAATATAAGCCTTCGGTGAACTGGTTTGCTGATGCCGGTATTTTGACAAGCAATCCATTTAATTTTTACAACCATTTTGGTCTAAGCGCCGGCATCTCACTATCTGTTCCAATTTATGACGGCCATCAGAAAGCGCTGGAAGAGAAAAAACTAACAATAAGTGAGAATACAAGATCCTTTTACAGCTCCAGCTACAGAAAGCAGTATGACCAGAAATATGCAGGCCTGGAAAAGGAACTTGAGGGAGTCAGGGAGGTCAGGACTAAAATTGAAAGCCAGCTTAAAACCGCAGATGAACTTGTGAAATCGCTTAAATCACAGCTCGAGACCGGTCTGGTAAGGATGAATGATTACCTGACAGCTTTGAAAAACTACAGGAATATCAGCCATAATCTCAGTGTGGCTGATATTGAAATATATCGAATTATAAATGAGATGAACTATTTCCTTGCAAAGTGATTATTATTGAAAATAACTGATATCAACGATGCTGCAAAAATTAAAACACTACTCTGTCTTAATACTTTTTTTATCCGCCAGCCTGGTAACCGGTTGCAGGAATAAAACTACCGGTACGGACAGGATCATTGCCAGAACACCTGTTACAGTTGTTGAGCCTGTTCTTAAAAACATGCAGGAGATCCTCGAGTTCCCTGCCATCACAGAATATCTTACAAAATTTTCTGTCAGGTCCTCAATCACCGGAACCGTTGAGAAAGTTGCTGTAAGACAGGGCGACAAAATAAAGAAAGGTGCACTTTTGTTCGTTCTGAAGACGAGGGAGGCAGCGGCCATGAAGGATTCTGCAGCCACCGATCCGGCTCTTGACTTTAAGGGTATCATAAATGTCTTTTCACCAAATGACGGAGTAATAAGTACCTTATCCCATCAGGGTGGCGATTTTGTGCAGGAGGGGGATGAACTTCTGCTTATATCCGATCCTGGAAGCCTGGTCTTCATTCTTGAAACGCCTTTCGAAATGACTACTTATATAGAAAAAACAAGGTCATGCTCTCTGACACTTCCCGATAATACCAGAATTAAAGGAAGGATAGCCGGGCGGCTTCCGGAGATGAATGTTCAGAACCAGACTGTAAGATATATTGTCAATGCGGAAACTCCCGAACCACTGCCTGAGAATCTTATTGCTTCCGCTGTCGTTGTAAAAAGCACGAAAGAACAGGCTGTTGTTATTCCAAAAAGGGCGCTCCTTGGCAATGAAACAATGAACGAATTCTGGGTGATGAAGGTTATAAATGACTCGGTGGCAATAAAAGTTACTGTAGGCAAAGGAATAGAAACTGAGAATGAAGTCGAAATTACAGGTGCGGTATTTCTTCCTTCCGAGAGAGTAATACTCACAGGCAATTACGGACTTCCCGATACCGCTTCGATTATTATTGAGAAGTGAATAAATGAAAAACTTCTTCTTTTCCTATAAAAATCCGGTTTCAATAGTTCTGGCTGTGATCATCCTGGGAGGAATATTCCTTTACGGACGGATACAGACCTCACTCTTCCCTGAGATCACATTCCCGAAGATCAAAGTAATTGCCGACAACGGGGAACAGCCTGTTGATATGATGATGATATCAGTTACGCGGCCACTTGAAGATGCCATCAAAAAGGTGCCCGACCTGTATATGCTCAGAAGCGCAACCAGCAGGGGCGAATGTGAGATATCGGCTTTTCTTGACTGGGATGCTGATATCGATGTAAATCAGCAGATGCTTGAATCGAGGATTGCACAGATAAGGAACATCCTTCCTCCCGGGGTCTCCATCCAGGTTGAAAAAATGAACCCTTCAATACTTCCTGTTATAGGGTATACTGTAGAAAGTGACACAAAAACACCAATTGAGCTGAACCTTATTGCCACCTATATTATTAAACCTTTTCTTTCACAGATTGAAGGTGTTTCGTCGGTAGGAATTATAGGGGGAAAGACAAAAGAGTACCGGGTAGAGCTTAATCAGCAGAAGATGAACGCTGTTTCCATTACGCCGGAGATGATCGCAGACGCCCTCAACAGGAATCATTTTATACTGTCAAATGGATTTTTATCTGATTACAGGAGGCTTTACCTGACGATAACCGATGCTGCACTTCACAACCTCGAAGATATTTCCAGGGCAGTTATCAGAAACGACGGCAAAACCATAATACGTTTGAAAGACGTTGCTGAGGTAAAGGTAAGCGAGAAAACCGAATATACCAGGATAAACGCAAATGGCCGTCAGGGATTGCTTGTAGCTGTACTGAAACAACCCAATGCCAACCTCATCGATCTTTCCGGGAATGTAAGTGAAAGGAAGAAAGACCTGGAGAAAATACTTCCGGATGACGTACGGCTCTCTTTATATTACGATCAGGCTGATTTTGTCAAGGATGCCGTTAAAAGCGTCAACGATAGCATCTGGCTTGGCCTGCTGCTGGCAATAGTGGTGGCAATTCTTTTCCTGCGTTCATTCCGTGCCAGTTCGACGATCCTTGTAACAATTCCCGTCACCCTGTTCCTGACAATCATTACGCTCTATTGTGTGGGCTACACTTTGAATATCATGACATTCGGAGCTATCGCTGCCGCGATAGGTCTGATTATTGATGATGCGATAGTGGTTGTGGAACAGATACACAGGACACATGAAGAATATCCTGACAGGCCTTCAAAACAACTTGTTCATCAGGCAATTAACTACCTGATTCCCTCAATGGTCGGTTCGTCAATCAGCACAATCGTTATCTTTTTCCCCTTTATGCTCCTCAGCGGTGTTGCAGGCGCCTACTTCACAGTGCTCACCAATACCATGATAATTACACTTATCTGCTCGTTTCTTGTTACCTGGATCGGCCTGCCGGTTATATATATATGGTTTTCAGGGATCAGGCCCTTATTCCCGGTAAAGAAAGGACAAACTGTAAAAAAGATAAAAAGCAGGCCCTGGGTCAGCTTTTTTATCAGGCATCCGGCAATAAGCATTCTGTTCCTGTTGTTACTGGCCGCTTCAATAGTTTACATAATTCCTCAGCTTGAAACAGGTTTCCTGCCTGAAATGGACGAGGGATCAATAGTTCTTGACTATAAGTCGCCACCGGGTACCTCACTCGATGAGACCGACAGGATGCTCAATGAGGTCGAAAAGATAATCGTTGCGATCCCGGAATATGAATCCTATTCCCGGAGAACGGGAGCGGAGATGGGATTCTTTATTACTGAACCCAACGACGGTGATTTCCTTATTCAGCTGAAGAAGGAGCGGGAGAGGAGCACCGAGGAGGTCATCGACGATATAAGGCAGAGGGTGGAAGCCACCCAGCCGGCTCTGCAGATCGATTTTGGCCAGGTAATCGGCGATATGCTCGGCGATCTCATGGAATCTGTCCAGCCTGTTGAAATAAAAGTATTTGGCAGCAACCTTGAAAAGCTTAATGATCTGGCATCACAGATAGCGTCGGAGATCGAAAATGTTGAAGGCATTGAGGATGTAAACGACGGTATTTTAATTGCAGGCCCATATATCGATATTATCCCTGATCCTGAAAAGCTTGCTCAGTTCAATGTCACGCCTGAGTCATTCCAGTTCCAGCTCCAGACAATGATGGAGGGCAATATTGTCGGCAGCATCCCGGAGCGTGAGCAGCTCACCGGCATCAGAATGATTTACCCCGGCAGCGCCCGTAACAGCCTTGGTCAGGTAAGGGATCAGTATATCTTTCTGCCGGACGGCAAACTGAAAGCCCTCTCAGGCCTGGCTTCGTTCAACATAAAAAAGGGAGTTGCACAGCTGAAGCGTGAAAACCTTGAATCGGTGTCTATTGTCACCGCAAGGCTTAACAGGCGCGATATAGGCAGCGCCATGAAGGAGATCCGGGAAATGATAAGCTCAAAGTTTTCCCTTCCACAGGGATACCATATTGAATACGGAGGCGTTTATGCCGGGCAGCAAAAATCCTTTAATGAGCTTCTGACAATACTGATCCTGGCAAGCCTGCTTGTCTTTGTGCTTATGTTATTTCTTTTCAGGGATTTCAGGGCGGCGATCACGATACTGCTGATAGCTGTTTCCGGTGTGTCGGGGAGCCTGATCGCCCTGTTCATTACAGGTACGCCACTGAATGTGGGGAGCTATACGGGGCTCATTATGATTGTAGGGATAATTGGTGAGAATGCGATCTTCACATTCCAGCAGTTCATGACAAACAGGGCAACCGGGTCGGTTGATGAATCGCTTGTTTACGCGATATCCACCCGGCTGCGGCCAAAGCTTATGACAGCCCTTGGCGCCATTACAGCTCTCCTGCCCCTTGCTGCCGGTACCGGTATCGGAGCGCAGATGCACCAGCCACTTGCAATTGCTGTCATCGGTGGATTCGTGGTGGCATTACCATTATTGCTGATTGTCTTCCCCACACTGCTGAGACTCATATATAAGAGATAGAATTCTGATTTCCGACTTCGGTCTTCGGTCTTCTGTCTTCCGTCTTCCGACCACGGTCTGCTTTCTACACACGTACTCACCCCCGTCCCCCTTCGGCTGCGCTCAGGGAAGGCTCTCTCTTCCCTGCAGCCTGGCTCCTCCCTGAATCCCGCCACCGGCGGGATTCTTAACGGTCGGCCCTGCAAAGAGGGGTGCCTTTTCTATCAAGTCTTTAATACTATTCTTAATTCTTTTTAATTTTAATTGACTTCTGTCTTCCGTCTTCCGTCTCTTCATTTTTATCTTTTTCCTTTTGTCTTTTATCTTTTTTAACTATATTTGGTATTGTGTTTCCTAAACGTGCTGTTAATTTTTAATTATGTTAGTAAGGACATTTGCCAGTGCCGTAATGGGCATTGATGCCGTGACGGTTACAATTGAAGTAAATGTATCCCATGGCATCCGTTTTTTCCTTGTGGGACTTCCTGATGTTGCCGTCAAGGAGAGTCAGCAAAGGATAGAATCAAGCTTACGTTCGCTGGGATACCACTGGCCCGGCAGACAGGTTTTAATAAACATGGCTCCTGCTGATATCCGGAAGGAGGGATCTTCCTATGATCTTCCCCTGGCAATCGGCATTATGGCAGCAGATGAGAAGATAGCGAAGGGGGAACTTGAATCCTATGTTATCATGGGGGAGCTATCTCTTGACGGTACACTGCAACCTGTGAGGGGTGTGCTTCCAATTGCGTTGAGGGCCAGGGAAGAGGGCTTTAAAGGGATCATTGTCCCGGTTAAAAATGCCAGGGAAGCGGCTGTTGTTAACGGTCTGCAGGTGTATGGAATGGAAAACCTGGGGGATGTTGTGGCATTCTTTAACGGGATCCGGATCTTTACTCCTGTTTCGGTCGACCTTGTGGATATCTTCAATAACGAAGCAAATAAATATGACATTGACTTTTCTGATGTCAGAGGCCAGGAAAACGTAAAACGGGCGCTGGAAGTGGCTGCAGCAGGTGGGCATAATATAATCATGATCGGTCCTCCCGGTTCAGGCAAGACAATGCTGGCAAAACGAATACCGACAATAATACCGCCCCTGACCCTCGAGGAGGCTCTTGAGACAACTAAGATACATTCAGTTGCCGGTAAAATAGACGACCATACTGCTTTGATGACGAAAAGACCTTTCAGATCACCGCACCACACTATTTCGGATGTTGCCCTTGTTGGCGGGGGGACATTCCCACAGCCGGGAGAGATCTCGCTCGGTCATAACGGCGTACTGTTCCTCGATGAGCTGCCCGAGTTCAAACGGACTGTCCTTGAGGTTATGCGTCAGCCGCTTGAAGACCGGGTAATAACAATTTCAAGGGCAAAGTCGACTGTCGATTACCCGGCGAGCTTCATGCTCGTGGCTTCAATGAATCCCTGCCCATGCGGCTTTCATAACCATCCTGAGAAAGAGTGCATCTGTTCTTCCGGCATGGTGCAGAAATACCTCAACAGGATCTCGGGGCCGCTGCTTGACCGTATTGATATTCATATTGAGGTTGTCCCTGTCAAATATGACAAGCTTACCGATCCGGCAAAAGTTGAAAAGTCGCACGTTGTCAGGGAACGGGTTGTAAAGGCAAGGGCAG
The DNA here is from genome assembly GCA_963806555.1 of uncultured Bacteroidales bacterium. Classification (GTDB taxonomy): domain Bacteria; phylum Bacteroidota; class Bacteroidia; order Bacteroidales; family VadinHA17; genus LD21. The sequence continues at coordinate 42,388 of CAWDYR010000027.1, forward strand.
TACAGGCAAAACGCTTCGAATCCGTTAAAGGTATTTATTCAAATGCCCAGATGTCGTCGGCTCAGCAGAGAAGATACTGCCAGCTCGATGAGGCGGGCGGACGCCTGCTCAGAACCGCAATGGAATTAAGAGGGTTGTCGGCAAGGGCTTACGACAGGATACTTAAAGTTGCGAGGACTATTGCTGATCTTGCTGAGTCCGAAAATATTACAGCGGAACATATTTCAGAAGCCATTAACTACAGGAACCTCGACAGGGAGGGGTGGGCAGGATGAGCTCAGCTCGTTCGGCTTCGCTCACCAAGCTCCGCTCGCTCAGCTTGGTGAGCGAAGCCGAACCAAGGCTCGCCCTGACCAGCTCCGCTCGCTCAGCTTGGTGAGCGAAGCCGAACCAAGGTTATGGGAGAACTACTTTATCAAGAACTGAAAGTATTGCCTGCCGCCTCAGGGAAAGGTCCCTGACAAGGGCCGGATCAGTGATCTTCTTCAGGTTGAACCATAGAGTGCGCAAACGCTCCCGGAATATCTCCTGGTAGAAAAGCACGAAATACCCCGCAAGAGGCACTAAAAGCCCTGCTATAAACCCCGGCCACCCGGCAAAAATTGCACCAAGAATAACCAGCACAGGATAATAGATCAGCGAGAGAACGGTTCCGGTACTTACAAATACCGAGCTGTAAAATCTCAGGTCCCTGATGTATCGCTCACAGATGAACCTGGGAATGATATAAGGGATCAGATTTGTCAGAAACCCTGCAAGGAAAACCGGGAAGCCTGCAATAATAACAAAATATCTCAGGATCCCCCAGTCAAGTTTACGGGCAAAGTTTTCATCCCTCAGCCTGTTTTCAGCAAGAGTGTTGAAATAAGATTCAACACTTTGAGAAAGCGATCCCAGCGCTTCCCGGGATGTCCTGCTTAATTTATTCAGTTTCTCGCCTGCTGTTTTTTCGGCCTGTCGCCTGTCGTCAGTGTCAAACCGCCATTTAAAAAACGGAAGCACAATATCGTGGCGTATCATTCTCAGAAGCTGTTCGGCAAGCCAGTCATTATTTTTGTCTTCTATTATTATTACCTCTTTTCTCAGGCTTGCGTCGCAACGCTCGTTAAAAGCAAGCAATGCCTTTGCCGGATGTTCCATATATGCTCCCTTCAGTTCCTTAATGCTGAATGGTTCCGAGAAGTTTATCATCACTTCCTTGCGGAATGAGGCCGGATATGTATAATTGATACCTACAGGGACTATATTTACATCGAGACCGAATTTTTCTTCAGCTCCGAAAGCCAGCCTTGCTGTCCCTTTCCTCAGTTTCTGAAGCCGCTTTTCCTGAACGCAGATACCCTCTGAAAACATTATGAAGTTGCCATTATTCCTAAGCACCTCATAAATGGCAGTAAAAGCTTCAAGGTTCTTATGTACATTTTCAAGCCCTTCTTCAAGTCTGTAAACCGGCGATACATTAAGCTCACGAAGACAAAAACGGGCAACCGGCTTCCTGAACATATCAGCCCTCATCGTGAAATGCAAAGGCTGAGGCAGATAAGAGCCGACAAGGATGCCATCCATAAACGAGTTCTGGTGATTGCCAACGAAAAGAAGCGGCTTGTCAAGCGGAACTTTATCTAAGTTGGAATAGAAAATTCTTCTGAAAAAAACTCTGAAGATGAATGGGGGTAAAATGAATTTTAAAAATCTGCTGAACATCAAATAAATATTATTACGAAAAAGAGGTTCTGTTTTTCATTCCGGGGTTCAAGATACGCTAAAAATAAATTTCTTCAAATTGTGGGAATGTAATTTTTGTAACGAGTCATTAAATACATTATCAATTAGTTATAACTACCTACTAAATATGGGTATTTAGACTTATTCTTTTAAAATCAGACAGTTGATTTGTAGAATAATCACTTATTGTTACTTTTGTGTTTTGTTTTTCCCCGTTAACATAAATTGCATGGATCTTACGAGGACAATTCACAATAAGATGATAAGCGACCGCCTGATGTTTGTTTACAGGGGCGAAATTACTGAAGATAATTCCTTACCTCTCATTACCCTCCTTGAAAATGAGATGAAAGATGATTCCTACGGATCAGCAGGGAGGAAAAGGCTCTTCATGTACGTCCTTGAAAGCCTTCAGAACATTGCAAAACACGGAGAACATCAGAAACATGCGGGGATGTCGGTGGTCGCCTATTCAAAAACAGGCGACGGTTACACGATCACTACAGGTAATATAATCTCTGTGGCGCATGTTGAAAATCTTAAAAAACGGCTTGAGGATGTCATTAAGCTTGGACCTGAAGAAACCAAAGCGCTTTACAGGCAGATACTTGGTAGTTCCGGTTTCAGTGAAAAGGGAGGAGCGGGACTCGGGCTTATAGAAATGGCAGTCAAAACCGGGAATAAACTCGACTACGGTTTTTTACCTGTTGATGAGGATTTCTCTTACTTTATCCTGAGCAAGACTGTTGATGCAAACGGAATAGGGGTGAATTCCGGGGAGGATAACAAACAGTTTCAGAGCGGCGCTTTTATGGAGCTCGGAAACCTTATGGCAGGCAACGGTATCCACCTGATCTGGTCGGGCCAGATCTCACAGGATATCGGCGACGGGGTTTTAAGCCTGACCGAGACAACCCTCTCGGAAGAGGACGTTGCAGCAAAGATGAGACGAAGGATCTTCGGCATCATGGTTGAACTTCTTGAGAACATATCAAAATATAATCCCGGCAGGGAGCCCGGCGAGAAATACGGGATGCCAGTTGCAATGGTAAGGATTGAAGATCAGAAGTTCCTGCTTTCCACAGGCAATCTTATCCATAATATGAATATAAGAAATCTCCGTGGGAAGCTTGACGATATTAACAGCTATGATAAATCTGAACTCAAAGATCTGTTTTTCAAGTCATTGTCAGTCCAGACCATTGAATCGGACAGCACTGGTAACATGGGGCTTATAGCTGTGGCCCGCAAGGCGGGAAGCAAGCTGAATTACAGGTTTGAACCTGTTAATGAGTTATTTTCTTACTTTATGCTAGCTGTAAAAGTGGAAGATCTGCCCGGTTAATTGAATTCCCTCAGGATAAGTTCATTTCCGTCCCATACTGCGTAACTCCCGTTCCTGACCCAGTCGCCAAGGAAAATGATCTCAGGTCCTTCCTTCAGCCTGAAGGAGAGGACCAGATGGCGGTGTCCGAAGATAAAATAATCAATTTTATCGTCTGCCATTACCGACCTGGCATACCTTATAAGATCCTCCTTTTCCTCACCGAGAAATTCCAGGGAAACACCTTTTCCGAGCCTTGAATTCAACGACCATCTGTGTCCTATCCCGACTCCGATTGACGGGTGCAGCGCTGAATAGAGTGCACGGAGCGGTTTGTTCCTGAAAATTGAAAGCAGTATTTTATAAGCGGTTTTTGTTGTCCCGAGCCCCTCCCCGTGTGCAAGGTGGAATTTTTTGCTGTTGAAGGTCTTCTGTTACCGGGGATGTATGAATTATTACACCGCATTCACCTGAGAGATAATCGCTCAACCCACATATCATGATTCCCCGTAAAGAAATGAACCGGAATCCCTGAATCGGTTACAGAGGAAACAGCCCCAAGAAACCTTGTGAATCCCCTTGGTACAACAAGCTTGTATTCCCACCAGAAATCGAAAATATCACCAAGGAGATATATCTCCTGCGCATCCGGAGCAATAGTGTTCAGCCACCTGACTACCTTTTTCTCCCTCTCCAGCGGATCGGACCCTGCTTTAAGTCCAAGATGAAAATCAGAAGCAAAGTATATTCTGCCCGGTTTTGTCAAAACGATAAACTAATTGTTAAACAGTTGATTGAGCTTGATAAGAAGCGATCTTCCATGAAGATTTGTTCCGATAATGGCGCCTTCCCTGCTGTACAGATAATTGGTAGGAAGTGTTTTAACATTAAACAGCCTTGCATTCAAAGGGTCGAGCGGGTTGTCCTCCCTTGTGCTTATCCAGGGAAGCTCATCGAATTTAACTTCATTTTTCCAGACCTCTTCATTCTCATCAAGATTGATCTGGTAAATTTCAAATCCTTTTTTGTTGTAGGTCCTGTATATTTCTTTCAGCTGAAGGTTTTCCGAAATGCAGTCTTTTGACTGCACCGACCAGAAGGTAAGCAGGACCACTTTACCCTTTAATGAAGACAATGAAATCCGTTTTCCGTTGACATCTTTCAGGTCGGGATCAAGTTTGATTTCAGGAATCGAGCTTGCCATATCCTCGAATTGCCTTGAGTAGAGCTGGTTCATCTCCTTTTTAAGGTCTTCCGCAAGGGCCTGGACATGCCTTGAGCCGGGATAGTAGCGACCGAGGGTGTCGGAGATTATTTTAAGATACTGAAGATCGCGTGGTTCATAAAGGACATAGGTATTTTCGTCAATTCGTTGATACAGAGCTTTTAATGAAGCCAGCGAGTGTGTATGGGTAATTATGAACTCAATATTTTTTTTACGGATAGCTTTAAGAAGGTTGTTGAATTGTGTCTCGATCACCGGTCCTTTTTCATCGAAGCCTGGTTCTTTTGAGGCGACATCATAAACCGTTTTCAGAGAATCGAGTTTTCTTTTTGTGGCGGTAAGCTGAAGATCGAGTATCCGTACCTGCTCCGACCCTTCTGAACCGCTCACCGTATAATCCTGTGAAAGATTTTTCCCGTTAAACTGAAGCTTTATTTTTTCTCCCGGCTCGCCGATTATTGTAATAAAGTCAGTTCCGGAATATCCTATCTGGTAAAAATCCGGATCGCCTGCTTTAACCTTGAAATCAAATGTCCCGTTTTTTCTGATCTTTGCAGAGTCGATAAAGACCAGGGTATTTACATTAACCCGGTTCAAATAGACAAAATCCCTGGATTTTTCTTTAATTACCCCCTTTACAATAAAGCTTTTTCTGGTCTGACACCCGTTGAATATTATGATGGGAAGCAAGAGTATAAGAATTCTTTTCATTCTTCAGTAGGATTACCGTATCCGGTTAGTTTCAGATTAGTTAAACAATTCGGCAAGTTTTTTCTGTAGCGATTCACCCCTCAGGTTGGTTGCGATAACCCGGCCTTCCTTATCAAGAAGATAATTTGCCGGGATTGATTCTATTTTGTAAAGGGGAACTACAACAGAATTCCAGTAACCGACATCGCTCACATGGATCCATTTTTTGAGATTATCATCCTCTATTCCCTTGATCCAGGCCTCTTTAGTCTTGTCAAGCGAAACCTGGTAAATCTGGAATCCCCTGCTATGATACATTTCGTAGGCTTTAACAAGGTTGGGGTTTTCAATTCTGCATGGTGCGCACCAGGAAGCCCAGAAATCGAGCAGTACCACAGATCCCTTTGTTGATGAGAGCCTGATAGTATCTCCCGCGGGCGATGGGAGGGCTATTTCAGGGACCGATTTTGCATTTTCAGGTGTCGTGGAAGCCTGATTCTGGCTTCCGGTCTTTGCGGTAAACTCCTGAAGCTGTTCATGCAATGACTTAACAGGTTCATATTCCGGATACTGGTCGAATAAAGAAGAGTCGACTTTTGCAAAATATGGTAGATCCTTCTCAGGATGAAGAACATAAACATTTGGAGCAACCTGCTGATACAGCGCCACAAGGCTCACAAGCGACGAAAGATTATCATCTATATATTTTTTGGTATAAGTGTTAATTTCGTCCAGGTAACCATTGGCAAGGTTATCAAGCGAATCTATAATGCGGGGTAATTCAGGGGTTCCAAGATACCTGCCATGGATATCGCTCAGGCTGCTGAGCCTGGTTATGGTCTGTCTCAGCTTTTTGTTGTAATCAGCCATTAACCTGGTACCGTTTGAACCGGAAACAACTATCGGATAATTCAGTGAATCGAAGTCAGAAGTCATTTTTATTTTCTGGCCCGGTTCAAGGAGCATTGTCAGAAAGTTATTTTGATTAATTTTGAGCAAATAAAAAGACGGAGATTTTATCTTCCGCTTAAAATCAAAACTACCATCAACAGTTAATATGACGGAATCGACAGTCAGAAGCTCATTGGATTTAAGCTCATCAAGAAAAATATACTGCCCGGAAATTGCATTTTCAAGAATTCCGGATATCTCGACTGTGGTTTTTCCGCATGCAGCGGACAGAGTTACAATGGCTAAAAGTAATATCAGTTTTCTGCTCATTAAAAATAATATTTATAAATTAAAACAATTTATCGAGTTGCAAAGTTACTCTTTTTTTGATCTGGCAAAACCCGCACTTTGTAATATAATGAAACAAGGGCGTCACCGGTTGTAAAATTTCAGCGCAGAAATTTTTATTCATGCCCGAAGTTATATTGTTTTGTTCGATAAAAATGAGTATCTTAAATGACTTTTTGACATCCGATTAAATAGATAAGTTTATGAGTTACATTAAGTTTGAAAAGGGCCAGGTTGTAAATCTTGAATTCTCACTTACAAGGGAAGTTATAAGAACTAACAGGGCCGGATCATACTCTTCAACAACAATTGTGGGATGTAATACCAGGAAATATCATGGATTGCTGATATGCCCTGTAGATAGTTTTGGCGGCGAAAGATATGTACTGCTTTCTTCCCTCGATCTTACAGTGCTTCACGGGGAAAGGAGCTTCAATACAGGCATCAGAAAATTCAAAGGCGACTACTTCAGCCCCAAAGGGCATAAATATATCGATGAGCTTGAAATGGAGTCCATCCCCGTGAGGACTTACAGGGTTGGAAATGTTAAACTGAAGCACGAAAGACTGCTTGTGCATTACGAAGAGCAATACCTTGCAAGATTTACAATCCTTGAAGCCCCCGAACCAATGAAGCTTCAGGTACGGCCGTTCCTTGCATACAGGAATATACATGACTTAACTCACTCAAACCTTGCTGCTAATACAAAGGTGGAATTCATTGAAAACGGCGATCAGCTCGAGAATGTATGACGATTTCCCTTCGCTGAACATGCAATTTTCAACCAAAGTTGAATTCATTCCCGTGCCCGACTGGTATCTTGGCGTAGAATATCCCGAGGAACAGAAACGCGGATACGATTATTCCGAAGACCTTTTTACACCGGGTTTCTTCGAATTTACTGCAAAGGAAGGAGATGTCATCGTATTTTCGGCATCAACAAAAGAGGAAAAGCCTTCAGGATTTAAAACAAAATTTACAAAAACAGTGGTGGGGAAAGTTCCCCGTAACAGCTATTTCAACTGCCTCAGAAATGCCGCCCAGCAGTTTATTGAAAAACGTTCCGGCAAAACCTACATTATTGCCGGGTATCCCTGGTTCGGTTCATGGGGAAGAGATACTTTTATTGCCCTTCCCGGCCTGGCGCTGGCCCGCAAGAAACGACTTGAGCTTTACCGGGAGGTTCTCGATACACAGGTTGAAAGGATGAAGGACGGACTGTTCCCGAATATGGGGAACATAGGCAACCCGGCATTTAATTCGGTGGATGCCCCGCTCTGGTTTTTCTGGTCGGTGCAGCAATACATCGAGAACGGAGGAAACGATGCGTGGGGACGCTACGGAGCTGCTTTAAAATCAGTGCTGGATGCCTATAAGAATGGCACCGCATTTAATATCCGGATGAGGGAAAATGGATTGATCTATGCAGACGCCCCCGGGAAATCACTTACCTGGATGGATGCGGTGGTTAACGGTCATCCGGTTACCCAGAGAAAAGGCTATGCCGTGGAGATTAATGCACTATGGTATAACGCTGTCTGTTTTCTTCTGGAAATGGCCAGGCAGGAAAAAGACAGGAAGTTCATCAAAGAATATGAATTCCTGCCTGAATTGATAAATGTCTCGTTTCATGAAATTTTCTGTAATCAACAACGCGGCCTTACCGCTGATTATGTAAATGATGAGGAAGGCAAGAATTACTTCGTCAGGCCAAATATGGTTATTGCAGTATCGCTTCCTTATTCGGTGCTCGACAAGGATGAGATGAAAAGAATACTCGACACCGCCGACAAGGAACTGGTTACCCCGAGAGGATTAAGGACACTTTCGCCGGGAAATCCTCTTTACAAGGGAACATACAGGGGAAACCAGGAGGAGCGGGACAAGGCATACCATAACGGAACTGTATGGCCATGGCTGTTCGGACCTTTCTGCGAAGGCTGGCTGAAGGTATACGGAAAACAGGGTGTTCAGAAGGTAAAGAAACTGATATTCGGCCTTGAAGAGGTTATGAGCGAACATGGGGTAAGCACTATTTCAGAGATTTATGACGGAGATCCGCCCCATGCACCTAATGGTGCAATATCCCAGGCCTGGAGCGTTGGCGAAGTGCTCAGGATAATAGATCTCCTTGAAAGTAAGTATTCTAATCTTTAATTCAGGTGTGATATGCGTGTACTAATGTTTGGATGGGAGTTTCCGCCACATATCTCGGGCGGACTGGGTACTGCCAGTTACGGCCTGACAAAAGGGATGTCGACACTTGACGACCTTGAAGTTATTTTTGTAGTTCCAAAAGCCTGGGGTGATGAAGAACAGACTAAAGTAAGGCTTATTGGTGCAAACAAGGTCCCGGTCGCCTTTAAGCAGGTCCATTACAAAGGATTCCGCCGTCCCATTGAACAGATTGAAATTTCTTCAAAGATAGTTCCTTATACGGAGCCTGAAGAGTTCTGGGACAGAATCAATTCAGAAATCAGCGGCTATAACCTGATAGTTCAGACAACCAACAGCGGAACAGTCGATTTTTCGGGAAAGTATGATTCATCGCTGATGGATGAGATATATAAATACTCTGTCGTTGCTTCGGTGATCGCCGAAGAAAATGAGTTTGATATAATTCATGCCCACGACTGGCTTGCATATCCTGCCGGTATCGCTGCGATGGAAGTTTCAGGAAAACCGCTTGTGATACATGTGCATGCAACGGATTTCGACCGCAGCGGGGGAAATGTGAATCCCGATGTTTACCGTATTGAAAAGCTGGGAATGGATGCAGCTTCGAAAATTATAACCGTTAGTAACCTTACCAGGGATATTGTTATACATAAATACCAGATCAATCCCGATAAGGTTGAGACAGTTTACAATGCGGTGGAACCGGTAAAAATCACTGAAGATGCCATCGCCGAAAAAGGATTTGATGAAAAAGTGGTTACATTTCTCGGTAGGATAACTTTGCAGAAGGGGCCTGAATATTTTATTGAGGCTGCAAATAAAGTACTGAAAGTAATGCCTAATGTTAGGTTCGTGATGGCAGGCTCGGGTGATATGATGGAGAGGATGATGAGGAGAGCCGCCGCACTGAGGATAACCGACAGGTTTCATTTTACCGGGTTCTTAAAAGGAAGGGACGTTTTCACCATGCTTAGCCTGAGTGATGTCTATATTATGCCATCGGTTTCCGAGCCTTTCGGGATCTCCCCGCTCGAGGCCATGCAGTCGAACGTTCCGGTAATAATCAGCAAGCAATCAGGAGTTTCGGAAATATTAACACATGCCGTAAAAACCGACTTTTGGGATATCGACGCCATGGCGGATGCAATTTATGGAATCCTGAACTATCCTGCCCTGGCCAAGATGTTCATCAAGAACGGTAAGGAAGAAGTTGTCAGGTTGAAATGGGACAACTCAGCCCGGCATGTAAGGGATATTTATTACAGAGTAATATGGCAAAATAAGAATTAGATATGAGCGTAAACAACAAAAAGGCAATTTGCTTTTACTTTCAGGTCCACCAGCCCTTCCGTCTGAAACGATACCGCTTCTTTGACCTGGGGCATGATCACTACTACTATGATGATTTCTCCAATGAGTCAATCATGAGAAAAGTAGCAGAGAAATGCTATATTCCTGCTAATAATTTAATCCTTGACCTGATCCTTAAAAACAAAGGGAAGTTTAAAGTTACATTTTCCCTTACCGGATTGGTAATAAATCAGTTCCGGCTTTATGCCCCGGAGGTGCTGGAATCATTCCGGCAGCTGGCCCAAACCGGAATGGTAGAATTTCTGGCTGAGACAGAGTCGCATTCACTTGTATCGATCAGGAGTAGAAGCGAATTCGAGCAACAGGTAAATGCCCACAGGGAAATGGTTAAGGAGTTCATTGGCGTTGATACCACTTCATTCAGGAATACTGAGCTGATCTATTCTGACGAGATCGGTTCATGGGTGGCTGAAATGGGGTTTAAATCAATGCTCACCGAAGGGGCCAAGCATGTACTGGGATGGAAGAGCCCTAACTTCGTGTATTGCAATTCCATTAACCCAAGGCTCAAGATACTGCTTAGGAATTTTGTACTGAGCGACGACATAGCCTTCCGGTTTTCAAACCGGAACTGGAGCGAGTGGCCGCTGACAACCGATAAATACGCCGGATGGCTTAATAAGCTTGCTCCCAAAAGCGAACTCATAAATATCTTCCTCGATTACGAAACTTTCGGGGAACATAACAACAGGGAGACCGGGATATTCGATTTTCTGGCACATCTGCCCGGAACAATCCTTAAGAAGACTCCCTTTAAATTTATGACCGCTACCGAGGTAGCTGATAATCTGCAGCCTGTTTCAGCAATCAGCGTTCCCTCGCCTATTTCCTGGGCTGATGAGGAACGTGATATAACAGCCTGGCATGGAAACGAACTGCAGGTGGCAGCCCTTGATAAACTTTATGATCTTACCGACAAGGTTCGCAGATGCGAAGATAAACAGATACGGAATGACTGGGAATATCTCCAGGCAAGCGATCATTTCTACTATATGGCAACCAAATTCTTTTCCGACGGGGCCGTCCATGCCTATTTCAACCCATATGAAACCCCATACGACGCATTCATGAATTATATGAACGTACTAAGCGATTTTGAGATCAGGGTCAACAGGTTTATTCCCGACATTCAGGAACAAACTGAAATTTCAAAACTGAACTCGCTTATCCGCGAAAAAGAACTTATTATCGACCAGCAGTCAGCTGAACTTAGTCAGCTCAGGTTCAAACCGGGCAAAAGAAAGACAGTGAAAGGTAATAATGGGAAAAAAACAGGTCTGACCCGCGGAAAGACACAGGTGAAAAGAAAATCGACAAAAACATCAAAATAAACATAGGACAGCATCCGTTTTTAATCTGCTTTTTTACGGCTGCAGGAAGTGCATCAGGGATCTGAAGTTATAAAGATCTGAATAGTAATCTGAACCAATAAATTAAACAATGAATGTTGAACTAGTTTTTGAGACCAGTTGGGAGGTTTGTAACAAAGTTGGAGGAATTCATACTGTAATCTCAACAAAAGCTCTGAATATTATAAATGAACTTGGAGATAATTATATACTTATAGGACCGGATGTATGGAGGGAAGATGTTACCAACCCTGAATTCATCCCCGACGAAACACTATATGTTGAATGGAGGGCCATAGCAGGGAATGAAGGACTGAGGGTGAAAACCGGAAGATGGAACATTGCGGGAAAACCAATTGTCTTTCTTATAGATTTCACTCCCTATTTTGGCCAGCAGAATGAAATATTCGCAGACTTCTGGGAGACTTACAAACTGGACAGTATTTCAGGGCAGTGGGACTATGTTGAGCCTGCCCTCTTCGGATATGCAGCCGGAAAAGTAATTGAAAGCTTCACATCATTTTACCGCGAGCGCCGCGATATCATTGCCCAGTTCCATGAGTGGATGACAGGGACCGGGATTTTGTACCTTGAAAAAAATGCTCCCTGGATAGCAACAGTATTCACGACTCATGCAACTGTCCTGGGTCGTTCTCTGGCCGGTAATAACAGGCCTCTTTACGGGAAGATGAAAGAGTTTAATCCCGTGCAGATCTCCCGCGAATTCAATGTCGTTGCCAAACAGTCGCTCGAAAGGATCTCTGCGGCGGTAACTGATGCCTTTACAACGGTAAGTGAGATAACATCGCGGGAATGTGCCTACTTTCTTGGCAAAGATGTTGATATTGTAACCCCCAACGGTTTTGAAGATTCATTTGTCCCGGCCAGGGATGTTTTTGAGGAGAGGAGAGCAACAGCCAGGGCAAAGCTTAAAAGTGTCGCCGAAGCTGTCCTTGGTTATACGCTTGCCGATGATTCAGTATTTGTGGCAAACAGCGGAAGATATGAGTTCAGAAATAAGGGGGTCGACATATTCATCGAATCTCTGGGTGAATTAAATAAAAAAGATAAGCTCACCAAAGAGTGCGTCGCCTTTATCCTGATACCGGCATACCATAAGGGTCCAAGGCAGGATCTTATTGATTATCTGAATAGTAAAGGAACTTTGGATGTCTGTGAAAAATACCTCACACATTGTCTGCACTACCCGGACAGCGATCCTGTTCTTCAGAGTATCAGCACCAATGGCCTCACCAATGACAAGGATTCACGGGTCAAGATCATATTTGTGCCTTCTTACCTGAACGGCAATGACGGCATTTTCAATATGTCGTATTATGACCTCCTTATTGGTTTTGACCTTACAATATTCCCTTCCTATTATGAACCATGGGGTTATACGCCGCTCGAGAGCCTAATGTTTTCAATTCCATCGGTGACAACCTCTCTTTCCGGATTTGGCCTCTGGGTACAAAAGTATTTTAAGGAATCTGGCAACGGGATGGTAGTTGTTGAAAGGACTGACGACAATGAAGCCAGCGTTGTTGCAGCTATCAGGGATTTTGTTAAAAAATTTATGGGCCTCCCGGCGGAAGAAGTTAAAAGAGCCAGGGAAAAAGCTCACGAGATTTCAAGGATTGCAATGTGGGACAATCTCGTGAAACACTATTTTACAGCTTATGAAATTGCCCTGACCCACTCAAGCGAAAGAAGGGAAGAACCCAGGGAATTTGCTCCGTTCCCGGAAACACAGTTTCTTCAGATACGCAAACCACATCAGATACCTGTCTGGAAGGACATCTACGTACAAAGTGATGTCCCTGACAAACTGGCTTCGCTTAAGGAACTGGCGAATAACCTCTGGTGGTCCTGGAATTCGGAAGCTGAGTTCCTTTTCAGGAGAATGGACCCTTCATTATGGGAGGATGTGCTTCATAATCCGAAACTGTTGCTCGAAAAGATTGATTATAAGAGGCTTCTGGTCCTGGAAGATGATGATGAATTTGTTACTGACCTTGAAAATGTTCTGAGCAGATTCCGGGAATACTTAAACAGACCAGATGACAGCACAAAACCATCAGTTGCCTATTTCAGCATGGAGTTTGGGATTCATCAGTGTCTTAAGATCTATTCGGGTGGCCTGGGAATACTGGCAGGCGATTATCTTAAGGAGGCCAGTGATTCAAACATTAAAATAATAGGAGTAGGGCTTCTTTACAGATATGGTTATTTTAAACAGAAAATCGGTCCTAAAGGAGAGCAGCTTCCTGTTTATGAAGCTGAAGATTTCTCACGCCTGCCGATAAATCCGGTTAAAGATGCTGAAGGAAATCACCTTACTGTCAGCATCGTCTGGCCAGGAAGAACTGTCAGGATCCGTGTCTGGGAAGCAAAAGTAGGCAAAGTCTCACTGTTTTTACTTGACACCGATATTGATGAAAATTCGCCTGAAGACCGTTCTACAACTCACTACCTTTACGGCGGCGATCATGAAAACCGGTTGAAGCAGGAACTGCTTCTTGGCATTGGAGGGATAAGAGCCCTGACCGAGATGGGCCTGAAACCCGACCTGTACCACAGCAATGAGGGGCACTCAGCATTCATTTCCCTTGAACGCCTCAGAACAATGATCGCTGACCATCATCTTACATTTGAACAGGCCATTGAAGCCATAAGATCATCAACTCTGTTCACGACACATACACCGGTGCCTGCAGGGCATGATGCCTTCGAGGAGGATCTCCTGAGGAAATATATTTCCCATTACCACGCACGCTTTTCAATATCCTGGGATGAGCTGATGGCTCTGGGCCGCTGCGAAGGCGATGCCGACAAGAAATTCAACATGAGCTTCCTGGCTGCCCATATGTCGCAGGAGCTTAATGCCGTGAGCAAACTTCATGGCAAGGTCACACAGGGCTTGTTTAATAAGTTATGGCCGGGTTACCTGAAAGAGGAGCTTTATATCGGTTATGTGACAAACGGCGTTCACCATCCTACATGGACCGCCCCGGAATGGAGGGAGATCTACAGGAAAATAACGGGAAGCAGGAATTTCGACCAGGCTGACAGAAGCCAGTGGGAGAAGTTATATAACCTCGACGATAAAAAAGTATATGAGGTCAAAACCGGCCTTAAAAAGAGCCTTTTTGTAAATATCAGGCAAAGGCTTCAGACAGAAATGTACGATAAACATGTCAGTCCCCGCACACTGCTCAACATCAGCAGCCATCTGAATGAAAAGGCTCTGACAATTGGTTTCGCAAGGAGGTTTGCAACTTACAAGCGTGCATCGCTCTTATTCAGGGACCTTGACCGGCTTGCAAAAATCGTTAATGACCCGGACAAACCCGTGCAGTTTATCTATGCAGGAAAAGCCCATCCTCACGACGGCGGTGGTCAGGACCTTATAAAGCGCGTTTTTGAAGTGTCTCAGATGCCTCAGTTTGCAGGCAAGGTAATCTTCCTTGAAAATTATGATATCGAACTCGCAAAGAGCCTGGTAAGAGGAGTTGATATCTGGCTTAACACTCCGACACGGCCTCTTGAAGCTTCAGGAACAAGCGGCGAAAAGGCAGTTATGAACGGTACCCTGCACTTCAGCGTCCTCGACGGATGGTGGGTCGAAGGCTATCATGCCTATGCCGGCTGGGCCTTGCCGAAAAAGAGGACGTTCGAGCACCAGGACCTTCAGGATGATGTTGATGCGGAAACAATCTATAATATGCTTGAGTATGAGATAGTACCGGCTTATTACTCGTTCAATCAGCAGGGCATCCCCGCTGAATGGATCAGCCATATCAAGAATACAATGGTGAAGATTGCACCTGAGTTCACAATGAAAAGAATGATTGACGATTATTACGGAAAGTATTATGCAAAATTGTGGACCAGGAATCAATATCTGACCGCCAACGATTTTCAGAAAGCCAAAGATCTGGCTGAGTGGAAAAAAACAATGAAAAATCAATGGGATAATATTGAAGTCCTGAATTTTGCTTTTGAACGCCCCGAAGAAAATGTTTATCATTCCGGGCATGACTATCATTCTGAGATAGCGCTGGATATCAAAATGATACCTAAAGAAAATGTCGGGGTGGAGTTTATCTTTACCCATCAGAACAAATACGGAGAATATGAGTTTGTTACTAGCCAGGAATTCAAGCTTGTAAGTTTCAAAAACGGTAAATGCCTCTACCGCGCCAATATGGTCCCTGAAAAAGCAGGCACATTCTTTTATGGAGTGCGGATCTATCCAAAACATAAGGATCTTCCGCACAAACAGGATTTCTACCTGTTAAGGTGGATCAATTAAATATCAGTTGCCTTCCTGATCTGCTCCCTTTTCAGCACCAGGCCTGTCCTGGAGGGCAGATAGAGATAGAGATAGAAAGGGACGTCAAGGACGTTCCTTTCTGCTTTTTTGGCTGATAAATAACTCCGTGACCTGTCAATCCTGTTAAAACCTCCGAATTCGGGGTCGTCGGTATCAAGGACAATCCTGAATTTACCTTTCAGCGGAATGCCGTAGTCAGTGAATGAATTGGTTGTATGGAAATTAAATACAAATAGAAAATCACCCCGTGTGAAAGCTAACACCTTGTCATAATTATTCTCATAGACACGGCTCACATAACGATCATCAAGCACCCGGAAATCTTTGTGGAGCCTGATCATGCTGTTGTCGAATTTCAAAAGGTAACTGTATTTAAGGTCTTCGTTTGCAGCAAGATGCCATTGGCGGCGGGCATACTTATAGCTCCAGTTGTTGCCCTCCCGGGGAAAGTCGATCCATTCGGGATGGCCAAATTCATTACCCATAAAATTGAGGTATCCTCCCCCGGATGCCCCGAAGGTGATCAGCCTGATCATTTTGTGAAGGGCTATTCCCCTGTCGAGCGGAATGCTGTGGTAGGATTTTGTCATACCATAGTACATTTCAGCATCCAGCATTCTGAATATAAGAGTCTTATCCCCAACAAGAGCCTGGTCGTGTGATTCACAGTATGATATGATCTTTTCTTCAGGTCTGTGCTGCGTCAGCTCGTGGATCAGATGCCCCATATCCCAGTTCTCATCGGGAGTCTCCTTAACAAGCTTTATCCATATATCAGGCACCCCCATCGAAAGCCTGTAATCAAAACCAAAACCTTTCGATGAAGTGTCCGCAGCAAGGCCCGGCATACCGCTCATCTCCTCGGCAACCGACAATGCTCCTGGTTTATAGCTGTGTATCAGCTTATTGGCCAGATAGAGATAGATAAGCGCATCTTCATCCTGCCCGCCATCGAAATAATCATCGTACGAAGTAAAATTCTTTTCAAGTCCATGATTGTAGTAGATCATGCTGGTAACGCCATCAAACCTGAAACCGTCGAACCTGTACTCTTCAAGCCAGTACCTGCAGTTCGACAGAAGAAAATGGAGCACATTATCCCTTCCATAGTCGAAGCACAATGAATCCCATGCGATATGGTTTCTCCTGTTGCCTGTATGAAAATACTGACCGGGAGTGCCGTCAAACAGACCCAGACCTTCATTCACATTTTTAACAGAATGGGAATGTACAAGGTCCATAATTATCCTTATTCCGGAGGCGTGCGCCTTATCTATCAGAGCTTTAAGTTCTTCAGGAGTTCCAAATCTTGAGGAGGCGGCAAAGAAATTTGCAACATGGTACCCAAAGGAGCCGTAGAAGGGATGCTCCTGGATCGCCATCAGCTGGATCGTGTTATATCCGGATTTTATTATTGCAGGCAGGACATTTTCTGCAAATTCAGTGTAGGTACCAAGCTTTTCCTCAGCGCTTGCCATTCCCACATGGGCTTCATAAATAACAGGCGCCGTGTCCGGAGCCCTGAAATCCTTTGTCTGCCATTTATAAGGTTCTTCAGGTGACCAGACCTGCGAACTGAAAATCTTTGTATTTTCATCCTGAACAACACGGGTTGCATACGAGGGGATTCGCTCACCTTTTCCGCCCTGCCAGTGAAGCGACAGCTTATAAAGATCTCCCTGGTTCATTAATCCGGAAGGAAGCCTTATCTCCCAGTCGCCATAGCTGTTGATCCTTTGGAGTCTGTATTCCTGTTTTTCTTTCCACTCGTTGAATGTCCCGATCAGAAAAATACTCATCGCGTTCGGAGCCCACTCCCTGAAAATCCACTCATCCCTGTCACGGTGGAGGCCATAATAGAAGTGCCCCATGGCAAAGTCCGCGAGTGTACCGGAGCCTGTAAGATGCCTTTCTTTGGCTTCACATTTGCTGATCCGGCTGTCAATGGTGCATTTAAACGGCTCAAGCCATGGATCTGACTTATAAAATTCAGATGAATCCATATCAATAAGTAAAATTGGAATCTTACCATAAATGTACGTAAACTATATCATTATTTTGCTCCGGATAGCCCTCTCTTTATTAATTTTACAAACTCAAACAGAATGTATGACAGTTCATCAAGGATATGAAGGTCTGAATTTTAACAATCCTGTTGTCACCCTGGGGATCTTTGACGGTGTTCACCGGGGGCATAGGGAACTTCTTCAGGCGCTGGTGTCGGCCGCAAAGCGTTCCGGGGGCGAATCAGTGGTCGTGACCTTTAGTCCCCATCCGAGACTTGTCCTCTCTGAAAATCCCGAAGAGCTCTCATTTCTGACAACAATGGAAGAAAAAGAGAGGCTTCTTGAAGAAACCGGAATAGATCATCTCGTGATTGTTAAGTTCAATAAGCATATAGTTGGTATGGGCGCCTGTGAATTTATCAGGAAAGTGCTTGTTGACAAGATAGCCATAAAGCACCTGATAGTGGGATACGACCATCATTTCGGAAGAGGGAGGGCAGGTGACTTCAATACCATAAGCAGATGCGCCTTGAAATATGGTTTTACGGTAGAAAAGGTAAATGAGGTTTCTACAGATCAGGGTGCTGTAAGCTCAACCTCAATCCGTGATGGCGCTTCAGAATGGGAGACTCGATGAGGCAAACAGGTACCTGGGATACAGCTATTCCCTTACAGGCACTGTTGTTGAGGGTCGCAGGATTGGCAGGATAATTGGATTTCCAACTGCAAATATCATGCCTTCAGATAGATACAAGCTTCTACCCGGGAACGGCGTCTATGCGGTGGAGGTTGATCTTGACGGTAATATGCTTAAAGGAATGCTTAGTATAGGGTCCAATCCGACAATTAATCCCGATCCGCGCATCAGGTCAGTTGAAGTTAACATTTTTGAATTTGACGGCGACCTGTATGGCAGGGTTATCAGTGTCGTTTTCAGATTCCGGCTCAGGGATGAGATCCGGTTTGAAACTCTCAGCAGCCTTGCAAGGCAGATGGAGCTCGACAGGGAACAGGCGCTGAAGCTTCTTTCTGAATAGTAGCATTGAAATATTTCTTAACTTTGTCTTGTTAAATCAATTCAATAAATAACTGATGAATCTAATGGTAGAGACCAAGCAATATGCCGTAAAGGATATTTCCCTGGCAAATTTTGGCAGGAAAGAAATTGAAATTGCAGAAAAAGAAATGCCGGGATTACTGGCAATCCGAAAGAAATTTTCAACCGAAAAGCCACTTAAAGGAGCAAGGATAACCGGCTCCCTTCACATGACCATCCAGACAGCCGTACTGATTGAAACACTCACCGAACTTGGCGCTGATGTCAGGTGGGCCAGTTGCAATATTTTCTCAACACAGGATCATGCTGCTGCTGCTATTGCAGCTACCGGTATACCTGTCTTTGCCTGGAAGGGAGAGTCGCTTGAAGAGTACTGGTGGTGCACGGCTCAGGCGCTTTCATTTCCCGGTGGCAGAGGCCCCAACCTCATAGTAGATGACGGCGGAGATGCTTCCCTGCTTGTTCATATTGGTTTTAAGGCAGAAAATGACCCGAAAACTCTGGATAAAGTACCCGAAAGCAGGGAGGAAGGTATTATCCTCAATACTTTAAAGGAATTGCTTGTCAGGGAACCCGGGAAATGGCACAGGACGGTGAATGACCTGAAGGGGATCTCCGAAGAGACTACCACAGGTGTACACAGGCTTTATCAGATGATGGAAAATAAAGAATTGCTGGTGCCTGCGATAAATGTCAATGATTCAGTGACTAAATCCAAATTCGATAACCTCTATGGATGCCGTGAGTCGCTTGCTGACGGCATCAAAAGGGCTACCGACGTGATGCTTGCCGGGAAAGTGGTTGTGATATGCGGTTATGGCGACGTGGGAAAAGGATGCGCAAAATCAATGCGGGCCTATGGCGCCAGGGTGATTGTCACCGAAATTGACCCTATCTGTGCCCTGCAGGCATTGATGGAAGGATTTGAAGTCAAAACCGTGGAGGACGCTCTCGATGAGGGTAATATTTATGTTACCGCAACCGGGAACAGGGATATTATACGCTTTGACCATATGGCGAAGATGAAGGATCAGGCAATTGTATGCAACATAGGACATTTCGACAACGAGATCCAGGTCGTCAAACTGAGCAAAACCAATGGTGTCGAAAGGATAAATATAAAGCCGCAGGTCGACAAGTATGTTTTTCCCGACGGGCATGCAATTTTTATCCTTGCTGAAGGAAGACTTGTAAACCTGGGTTGCGCCACCGGACATCCCTCTTTCGTGATGAGCAATTCATTCAGTAACCAGGTGCTGGCCCAGATCGACCTCTGGAAAAATGAATATGAAATCGGGGTCTACAGGCTTCCGAAACATCTTGACGAGGAAGTTGCCAGGTTGCACCTTGAGCAGCTGGGGGCAAAGCTTACAAAACTTACGAGGGAACAATCAGAATATACGGGAGTTCAGCAAAACGGACCGTATAAACCGGAACATTACAGGTATTGATAAGGACCATAGCCGATCTTAAGAATCAGTATTAGGCTAAGAATTATTTAATTAGCTGAAATACAATTAAATAACTTTCCCCTCCTTTTAAAGGAGGGGTGGCCAGACAGTGAAATAATCTTACAGACAGAAGCTAAATTTGTCTGGCCGGGGTGGTTGATTCAAGTCTTAACCACCCCGGCCGGGAAAGTCAATTGTAAACATATTAAATTCAATAGTCCCGGCCACCCCTCCTTGAAAAGGAGGGGAAATGTAAGTTATTGCAATTCAGTTGTATACAATTTGATTCAAAAGAATATTCCTTAAGATCGGCAATGGGGTGAGTTCCTGCTTCTTTACTGATTCCAGACAGTTATAAACCTGATACCATCAAAGCTGGTTTTGTAATTCTTGAGAGAGTATTTCCCGATTCCCGATGCAGGAACTCCATAGGTGGAAAGAGAGTAAGTTGTACCACATTCGGGACAGACAGCAATTCCGGAATTGATGTTAATCCTGACGCTAATTCCGTTTACAGCAAAATCGTGGGGACATGTCCTGTCGTATGCAAAATATTCCTCAGGCCCCCTGTAAATGATGATCCCGTTATTGTCGTATCCTGCTGATCTGTAACCCCAGTTATTGGTCTGTGAATCAATGGTATCACTGGCATCGATTACTGAAAGACCGGCGAATTCGGGGTCGAGCAGGTCAATCTTAAAATCAACATATACATCGGGAATGACATCATTTTCACTTTTATTGCATGAATACACCAGGAAGGCAAATGAGGCTATAAGTAAATAAACCGTTTTTGAAAAGGAAGCCATTGGATTTTTATTTCAGGTCAAAATTAATATTAACGTCCAAATTTCGTTATAACAGTTGGAATTAAAGTAATAAATTGAATATGGATAATCTCAAAATAAAAAGGACATTTCTTCTTTTCCTTCTTTTTTCACTGTGTGTTGCTGTCTGCGAAGCTCAGAGGTCGCCAGGTAAGCCTGAGAAAGCAATTTTCGGGAAGTCGCTCAGGACCAAACAGATAAGGGTGAGGGAGCCCCGCAGTATTGAAAAGGCTAAAAAAAAGCAGGAGGCAAATGAAAAGAAATTGAAAAAAGAGTACGCTCAGTTTGTAAAAGAATCAAGAAAACATGCTATCAAGATTCAATCGCCTGAAGTACAGGATCGTATGATCCAAAATCGAAAAGATTCGGAGAAGCGGTACAAAATAAAAAAGAAAAAAAGGGAAGAAAACTTCAGAAATGCAGGCTCGAAATTCTGAATAAGAGAAAAAGAAATAAAAAGTTATAATTTTCCTGATTTCCTTTTGTTTGGTAATTAGATAAAGTTTGTTTACATTTGCTAATGAAGAGTTCCGGGATACCCGGGATTCTTCTATTTTTTTTACTCTAGCAGAAAACATGTCAGATGTTATCTACATAACGGAAGAGGGTCTTCAGAAGCTGAAAGAAGAACTTGATCACCTGAGGTTGGTCGAAAGACCTTCATTGTCGAAGCAGATAGCTGAGGCAAGGGATAAAGGCGATCTTTCTGAGAATGCGGAATATGCCGCTGCCAAGGAAGCCCAGGGGATGCTTGAGATGAAAATCTCGAGGCTGGAGGATATTGTGGCTCGCTCAAGGCTTATTGATGAAACAAGAATTGACACGTCAACTGTCCGGCTGCTTAACAAGGTCACGATCAAAAATAAGACAAATAACTCCGTAATGGAATATCAGATTGTTCCTGAGAGCGAAGCTAATTTTAAGATTGGGAAAATAGCTGTCAGCTCCCCAATTGCCAGGGGACTAATCGGAAGAAAGGTCGGGGAAACTGTCCATATTAAAGTTCCGTCAGGAGTGATTCCCTTTGAGATTATTGCTATCTCAATGTAATGAACCCACGTCGTTTTGACGTATTTTATATTTCCGAATGTTGGGCATAAAATCTGGATTTAATCCTCAATCCGCAATAACATAAACAAATGGCAACAATATTTACACGGATCATAAAAGGGGAGATCCCTTCCTATAAGATCGCGGAAGATGACAGATATTGCGCCTTTCTTGACATTAATCCGCTTAGATCAGGCCATACACTGGTGGTACCTAAACAGGAGACGGACTATATTTTTGATCTTGACGATGATCAGCTTTCCGGACTTATCCTTTTCTCCAAAAAGATTGCTGTTGCGATCAGGGAAGCTATCCCCTGCACCCGCATTGGTGTTGCAATCCTCGGACTCGAGGTCCCTCATGCACATCTTCATCTTGTACCGATGGACTCAATGGAGGATGTCAACTTCAGGAATCCCAAGCTAAAATTCACTCCTGAAGAATTCAGGGAGACAGCAAAAAAAATAAGCGAAAAAGTAATTCTTTAGTATCTTTGGGGTACTTAATTGTGCTCGCTGCATGGGTTACTTTTATGATCTGTGGGACGACTTTATCAGTCTTCTCTTTCCACGTCTTTGCTACGGATGTGGTAATCATTTACTCAGAAATGAAAAACTGATCTGTACCGAATGCTTCGTCGTTATTCCAAGGACCAATTATCACCTGAAAGCCGACAATCCTGTAGCGCAGCTATTCTGGGGCCGTTGCATGATTGAGAAAGCTGCTGCGTTCTCTTTCTATACCAGGGACAGCCGGATCCGGAAACTTATTCACCAGCTGAAGTACAAAGGAGTAAAAGAGATTGGCATCGAGCTTGGCAGGATATATGCCTTATCCCTGAAATCATCAGGGTTTCTCGAAGGTATCGACCTTCTGATACCCGTGCCGTTGCATAAATCAAAAAAGCGGAAACGGGGATTCAACCAGAGCGAATTGATATGTACCGGGATGTCGGAAGTTACCGGGCTGACCACCGACACAGTGTCGCTTGTAAGAATGAATGTATCTAAAACCCAGACAAAAAAATCGCGATACGACCGCTGGACCAATGTTGAAGGTATTTTTCAGGTTACTGATGAACTGAAGCTGCAAGGCAGACATATCCTGATAGTAGATGATGTGATAACAACAGGATCGACAATCGAGGCATGCGTCAATGAAATATTGAAAATTGAGGATACCAGGGTCAGTGTTGCAGCCCTGGCATTTTCAGTTATATAGGAGGCTATTGCTCTTTCACCCGCCCGGGATTCTTCTTCATAAAATCCTTCCAGCCGGTGAAACTTTTTTCACTCTGCGGATTATTTGTCTGGTAGAAGTGGCACAATGCTGCAGCCAGACCGTCAGTGGCGTCAAGCTTCACTTCGATCCTGCTGAAATTTAGGATACGCATGAGCATGGCGGCCACCTGTTCTTTAGAAGCGGCTCCCTGTCCCGTGATTGACATTTTTATCTTTCTCGGGGCATATTCGAAAATGGGAAGGGACCGGCTGAGAGCTGCAGCTATGGCTGCCCCCTGAGCCCTTCCAAGCTTGAGCATCGACTGAACATTTTTCCCGTAAAAAGGAGCCTCAATAGCCAGCTCATCAGGATGATATTCCTCAATTATGCCGATTGTGCTGTCAAAAATATGCTTGATCCTGAGATAATGATCATCATATTTCGATAAGTCAATGGAGCCGATAGTTACAAGCTCGGGAGTTGAACCAGTTGTTTTGATAACACCGTATCCGGTGATACTGGTACCAGGGTCGATACCAAGTATTATTCTCTCACCTTGTTTTTTTTTCAAGTTCCTGTATTAACGGCGCTAAATATCCTACCTGACTATTGAAAATCCATTGTCCATCCACGACGGTTTTTCAGAAAACCGGGGATGACGATAAAATGGAGAGATCCCTCTTAATGATTTTGAGGAGACTGACCCGGTTTCGAGATAGTGGATTGCCTCTTTAAGGCAGAGCTCATTCCTGTCAGTAAAATCATGGGTGATATCATCTGCAACAATCCTGGCGGGAGCAATTCCGCCAAAATAATCGCCCTTGCCATCCCTGTTAACAATTTTGAAAGTAACCGGCCAGAAGAAATATTTTTTACCTACTTCCCATCCGTTCATTCCAGTGGGCTTGCCGTTTGTAGTGTCGCCAATGCTGATAACATCCATAAGGGGATCGAGCCCGTTCATTACCGCTTCGCTCGCAGAGGCTGTAAGCCTGGTGGAGATCACAGCCAGCCTTGTAAGAGATAGAGGGGATGGTGTGGAAATAAACTTGAATGTAGTGTTTTGGGAAGTCCTCATCCTGTTGTAAGTAAGTGAGGCAAAATTCACTGAATTTGCAGGTGTGTTTCCGGCAATATAGCTGGCCAGCTGTTGAGCTATGTACAGATATCCGCCGGAATTATATCTCAGGTCCAGGATAAGATCTGTTACACCATTGGCTTTAAAATACGCAAAGGCTGTTGTCAGCTCTGCTTCCGAAGGCTCAATGAAGGATTCAAAAACAAGATGACCCGCTATTTTTCCTGCGGAGAGGTGAAGGGTATCGTACAGGATGACCGAATTCAAAGTAAAGGAGCTTTTTGCGGAGGTTATGGTCACTTCCGTATTGTCCGGCTTTTTGAACAGGAATTTATTCGAAATACCGGCAGTTCCGGGACCAATTAAATTGCTGTATGCAGTTCCGTCACCTGATTTGAGGATAGGAGCGATTTCAACATCGTTTATCTTCTCGACAATCCAGCCGCGGCGCACCCCCTGTGCATAGAGCGGTGATTTTGAATAGATCAGTGCAATCCTTGCCACATCGGCGTTATCAAGTCCGATCCTGAATCCATGTCCTACAAATGTTCCCTGCATCTCCGCAACGAATTCATTATAATCGGCAACAAAGCTCCACCGGTCGCGGGGCTGGTACCTCATTGCATCCATTAATTTATACGGATCGCTGTAATTTTCTTTTGTAACTGCCGGCATTGAATCAACCCAGTAATACCATTGTTTCATAAGATAATACAGACTGTCCCTTGCCATGGCATCGGTAAGTACCGGATTTTCATCCACCGGAGGCGGATCCTCTTTTTTACACGAAGAAACCAGAGCAATTAATATAGTTGTGAAGAGAATTAGCTTTTTCATTTTTAAGATTTTAGCAGCTTCCTGTATTTAACAAAGATAGCCGATTATAGTTTTTTTAGCTTCCTGTTTTGTATCAAAATTCCTGAAATTATCAGCAATAATCCTGCCGGAGTTGTAAAATAGACAGGTTCATGTAAAATAAAATGCACGAAGATCAGCGAAAGAAAGGGGGCAAGATAAACAAGATTGCTTACCCTGTCGGTTGTCTCAGCCAGCTGAAGTCCCTTAAGCCAGAAATAAAAAGTTATTCCCATTTCAAAAATACCGACATACACTGAAGAGGCAATCCCCCTTAGTGAAATATTGTCAGGCCATTCGCCTTTTATAGCAAGAACTGTAGTAAGGCAGATCGATCCGAAGAGAAAGTTAAGGAACAGCTTAACCGCCTCATCCCTTTTATCCCTTACATTCAGGATAAAATAGAATGCCCAGAATACGGAGCTCCCCGTTGCAAGAAGAACGCCCCTGAGATCGGCGGTCCCGGGCTGAAGAGGCTTTCCCTGCGATGAGATTATGTATACTCCGGCAAAACTGATGAAAAGAGCAAGAAAGCTTTTTGCAGCAATTTTTTGTTTAAGTATCGGCACCGACAGAAAAACGAGTATTATAGGCCATATCATGTTGAGCGGCTGGGCAACCTGTGCCGGAAGGAGCTGGTAAGCCCTTAGAAGTATCAGGTAATACAGGAACGGATTTATTAAACCGAGAAGTGCGGAGTTAAAAAGATCCCCGGGAGTCGATGTCTTTAAAAGAGATACTTTCCTTTCCTTCAGTAATATTAAAAAGAGTACCAGAGTGGAGGTCAGTGAGGCTATAGTAAGCATGTGCAGGATAGGCAGCTCTGCGAGACTTAGTTTGAATGCAGTCGGGACTGTTGACCAGAATAATATCGCCAGCAGGGCATAGATATACGATTGCCTGGTTTTATCCATCTGTCAGATTCCGGTTTAACCCCCAACCCCCTGAAGGGGGCTTTGAGTCCCCTTCAGGGGATTTAGGGGCTAAGTTCTTAATTTCTTTTTCATCCGATCTTATCAAATCCGGTATATGGTACAAGAACTTCAGGGATAATTATTCCCGACTCAGTCTGGTTATTCTCAAGTAACGCAGCAACAATTCTTGGCAGTGCAAGGGCGCTTCCGTTGAGGGTATGCACAAGTCGGGGCTGTTTCGCTCCTTTTTCCCTGAATCTGCATTTCAGGCGGTTGGCCTGGAATGATTCAAAATTTGAAACGGAGCTCACCTCAAGCCATCTTTTCTGAGCTGCCGACCATACCTCAAAGTCGTATGTCAGTGCCGATGTAAAAGACATATCGCCCCCGCAGAGCCTCAGGATCCGGTAAGGCAGTCCAAGTCCGGAAACAAGGCTTTCCACATGCTTAACCATCTCTTCGAGCGATTCATAAGAATTATCGGGATGAGCAATCGCACTATTTCAACCTTGTCAAACTGATGCAGCCGGTTCAGCCCCCTGACATGTGCTCCCCATGAGCCGGCCTCCCTTCTGAAACATGGTGTATACGCGATATTTTTGACCGGGAGATCCTCACTGTTCAGTATTACATCGCGTAGATGTTTGTCACCGGAACTTCAGCGGTGGGTATCAGGTAGAAATTATCAATACCCACATGATACATCTGTCCCTCTTTGTCGGGAAGCTGGCCTGTGCCAAATCCCGAATCCTCATTTACCATAATGGGCGGCATAACCTCTGTATATCCTGCCTTTACCCCCTCATCGAGGAAGAAGTTGATCAACGCCCTTTCAAGTTTGGCGCCTTTCCCTTTGTAAACCGGGAAACCTGCACCGGTAAGCTTTATTCCAAGGTCGAAATCAATGATATCATATTTTTTAATCAGATCCCAGTGCGGTACGGCATTTTCGGGTAATTCCACTAATTTGCCGCCTTCCCTCACATTCACGTTGTCATCTGCGCCATGACCCGGGGCAACGCCTTCATGAGGCAGATTGGGCAGCTTTATGATCTCTGTTTTTAATTCATTCTCAATAGGTGCAAGCCTGTCAGAGAGTGATTTTATCTCCTCCTTCATGGACCAGGTCTTTTCACGGGCTGTATCGGCTTCCTGTTTCTTTCCTGACTGCATCAGGGCTCCTATCTCCCTTGAGATGCGGTTCAACTCCCCCTGCATTGCATCCGTTTTTGACTGGATCTCACGCCGTGATGAATCGAGGAGGAGGATTTTCCTGACTATTTCTTCAGCATCGAAATTTTTTATTTTAAGTCTTTCGATTATGAAATCGCTCTTTTCCCGGATAAAGCTGATTGTAAGCATACTGATTAAGTATTAATAAAAAAGCAGGCCGGACAGCCCGCTGCAAAAATATAAAAACTCCCGCTAATGCATTCCTCTATGAAAAGAAATTCGGGAGTCCGGGAGTTGTAAGGAGGTTGTTATTCAGTTACCGGTTTGACCGATACGAAAACCTTGTTGTCTTTTTTCTTTTTGAACTCAATTTCTCCATCGGTGAGGGCAAAAAGAGTATGGTCTTTTCCGAGGCCTACATTCAGGCCCGGATTGTGCCTGGTTCCTCTCTGTCTTACAATGATGTTGCCAGCTTTGGCTGTCTGTCCTCCGAACAATTTCACTCCCAGGCGTTTGCTTTCGGAATCGCGACCGTTACGTGAGCTTCCTGCTCCTTTCTTATGTGCCATAATCTTATATTTTAAATCGTCAGGACTATCTTACTTTTCTTTTGTTTTGGAGGTTTTCCCTGCTGCCGGCTTTTTTGCCGTAGCTTTCTTCGCAGGTTTTTTAACCTCTTCTTTTTCTTCTTTTGCAGCTGGTTTCTTTGCGGCTTTTTTAGTTGCAGTTTTTGTTTCCTTAACTGTTACTTCAGCTGCTTCAGTTACTTCAGCCTTTGGCTTTCTGACAGGTTCTGCCTTCGGAGCTCTTTTCTGAAGTGTCTCCTTATCGCCTATTCCTGTTATTTCTATCTGCGTGAAGTTCTGCCGGTGTCCGTTCCTGATCCTGTAACCTTTCTTTCTCTTTTTCTTGAAGACAATCACTTTGTCACCTCTGACATGATCGACCACCTTTCCCTCAACAACAAAATCCTTGATTGTCGGTTCTCCGACAACAATATTGTCACCGTCTTCAACCAGCAGTACCTTATCGAATTCGACGCTGTTGCCTTCCCCGTTCTCCAGACGATGGACAAATATCTTTTTACCTTCTTCTACTTTAAATTGCTGACCTGCAATTTCAACGATTGCGTACATTTGTTTTCATTATTATGTTACTCCGTGAGGCGTAAATGGTCTTATCCAGTTATCTTCGTGTTGCCCCGTGGGATTAATTCAAATTCGGACTGCAAAGATATACAAATTCATTTATCCGCAAATCATTCACCCGATTTTTTTATAGCGTTGAACATGGAGCCCTGTAATTGGTTTAGTTATAAATGGCAACTATCCGGGGGGATAGTAAGTGATTCAGAACATACGAACTGACTCATGTTGAAAAAAAGAATTCTTTTGCAGTTTGCATGCTTCTATTTATCTTTATATTTGTCAGATACAAATTGGTGCAGATATTCTTCTGGTTTTTAGTTAATTGATATGAACAGGGTAAAGCTTAAAGTTTTAGGGATCTCTTACAGTCAAACTCAGTCGGGAGCATATGCACTGATCCTTGTTGAAGAAAACGGGAATCGCCGGATCCCTATTATAATCGGAGGCTTTGAAGCTCAGGCAATTGTGATTAAGATTGAAAACCTTGAACCCCCCAGGCCTTTAACCCACGATCTTTTCAAAAGTTTCGCAGACGAGTTTAATATCGGTGTCATCGAGGTGATGATCTACAAGCTGGAAGAAGGAGTATTCTATTCGAGGCTGCTTTGCAACAATGGGGATAAGGAGGTTTCGATCGATAGCCGTACCTCTGATGCAGTTGCCCTTGCATTGAGATTCGGCTGCCCGATCTATATTACCGAAGAGATACTTGAGAAAGCAGGTATCACAATTACTGCATCTGAAACTGACAATCCCTCTGAAAGTGATCTTGATCCCCTGATAGAATCGGGAAACTCCAGCTACGAGACCTATACGGATGAAGAGCTTTATAAAATGATAGATGAATCGGTGAAGACGGAAGATTACGAGCGTGCCGCTTCCATCAGGGATGAGATCGAAAAAAGAAAAAAGAAAAAAGATTGAAATTAAGCCTTTGCCTTGATTTACCTTTCTCCCGCAAACTTCAAACATATAAAACAAAAAGTATTGGAATGAAAAGAAAAATTCTGTGTGTTATTTTAGTACTGTTTACAGTAAACTATTCTTTTGCAAAAGAGTACAAAGTCACCTCTCCTGACGGGTCTGTTGTTCTCACTGTAAATGCCGGCCCCGGCCTCAACTGGTCAGCCACATTTAAAGGAACGGAAGTCATAACTTCAGTTAAAGCCGGAATGGTGCTCGGCGATGGCAAAATCCTGGGTGAGAATGAATCGGTCAGGAAAGCCACACAGGGAACAGTTAACCAGGTTCTGAAACCCGTTGTTGCGCATAAGCATTCCAGTATTACTGATAACTACAACTTTCTTACGGTTTCTTTCAAATCGGGATTTGCAGTGCAGTTCAGGGCTTACAACGACGGAATTGCCTACAGGTTAGAGACTTCATTTAAAGATAAGATCATAGTGAAGGATGAGATCTCTTCACTGCAGTTCCCTTCCGGCTCGCACGCATGGTACCCTCTGGAAGAGAGCTTCATGTCGCACAATGAACGGGTGTTCATCTACTCTTCGCTCGATACTATCGGAGAAAAACACCTGGCCAGCCTGCCTACCCTGTTTAAATCAAACGGCGTCAACATACTTCTTACGGAATCTGATATCGAGGACTATCCGGGTATGTGGCTGACCGGCGCCGGATCGGGGAAGCTTAAAGGCGTGCATTCTCAATATCCCGAGACAGAACGGCTCAACGGTGACCGTAACCTTGTGGTCACAAAAACCAGGGATTACATTGCTCAGACTGAAGGAACACGGACTTTCCCCTGGAGAGCCTTTATTATCACAGACAGCGACGGACAACTTGTTGAAAGCGAAATGGTTTTCAAACTTGCTGCTCCGAACAGGCTTACCGGCACGGAATGGATCAAGCCCGGACAGGTAGCATGGGACTGGTGGAATGCCAACAACATTTACGGCGTGGATTTCAGGGCAGGAATAAATAACGACACTTATAAGTATTATATAGATTTTGCTTCCAGGAACGGGATTGAGTATATAATACTCGATGAAGGCTGGTACAAACCGGGTACGGTACTTGAATCAATTCCTGACATCGATGTCGCGGAACTTTGCAGGTACGGGGAAAGTAAAAAAGTCGGGGTCATACTCTGGGTAGTCTGGAAAACCTTCTGGGACAAGATGGATGATGCTGTTGCACTTTATGAGAAATGGGGCGTAAAAGGAGTAAAGGTCGATTTCATGCAGAGGGATGACCAGAAGGTTGTAAACTTCTATTATGAGGCAGCGCAGAAAACCGCCGCTCATCATCTCCTTATTGATTTTCACGGCGCCTACAAGCCCGACGGACTGGGGCGCACTTATCCGAATGCCCTTACAAGGGAGGGAGTCAGGGGTATGGAAAACGATAAATGGGAAAGGTCAATAACACCCGAACATGATGTCACATTGCCTTTTACAAGAATGGTGGCAGGCCCGATGGATTATACCCCCGGGGCAATGGTCAACATGGACAGGGCTAATTTTAATCCTCAGTTTACACGTCCGGCAAGCCAGGGAACAAGAGTTCACCAGATGGCGCTATATGTTGTTTATGAGAGTCCGCTTCAGATGCTGAGCGATTCTCCCTCAAATTATATGAAAGAACAGGAATGCACTGATTTCCTGGCAGGAATACCGGTAACGTGGGACGATCTTAAAGTTCTGGATGCAAAGGTTGGCGATTACATTCTTCTTGCCCGAAGATCAGGTAATGATTGGTTTGTCGGTGGACTTACCGACTGGAGTAAACGTGAAATGGCACTGAATCTCTCTTTCCTTCCGGCAGGCAATTATACGATGGAATTATTCCGCGACGGGATCAATGCCGACAGACATGCCCAGGATTATAAGCATGTCAGCAGCGACGTCAGGGCAGGTGAGACCATAAAAATAGATCTTGCAGCCGGTGGCGGCTGGGTGGCTAAAATTACATCGAAATAGTTAAGTACTTAAGTCAGAAAATGAAGCAATATCTTGAGCTCCTTGACCATGTGATGAAGAATGGAGCAGAGAAGGGCGACAGGACAGGGACAGGGACTATCAGTGTTTTTGGGTATCAGATGAGGTTTGACCTCACGGAAGGTTTTCCGCTGCTTACAACAAAGAAACTTCACCTGAAATCAATATTGCATGAACTCCTGTGGTTCATTTCAGGCGACACAAATACCAGGTATCTGAACGACAATGGCGTCAGGATATGGGACGAGTGGGCGGACAAGGATGGCAACCTTGGTCCTGTATACGGCTACCAGTGGCGTTCATGGCCGGCTGCAGACGGAAGAAAGATCGACCAGCTGAGCAATGTGATCAGCTCCATAAAGAAATCTCCGGATTCAAGGCGGCATATCGTCAGCGCATGGAATGTAGGCGAGATTGAAAAAATGGCGCTTCCTCCCTGCCATATTCTTTTCCAGTTCTACGTAGCTGGCGGAAAACTCTCATGCCAGCTCTATCAGCGGAGTTGTGACATATTTTTAGGGGTGCCTTTCAACATTGCTTCGTATGCACTGCTGACTCTGATGGTGGCACAGGCCACAGGTTTAAAACCGGGTGAATTCATTCATACACTCGGCGATGCCCATATCTATCTTAACCATATCGAACAGGTTAAACTCCAGCTTACCAGGGAACCATACAAACTTCCCGTGATGACGTTAAATCCCGAAATTACTGATATTTATAAATTCAGATTCGAGGACTTTACCCTGTCAGATTACTTTGCTCATCCGCATATAAAGGGTGATATAGCGGTTTAAATAATTGATTATGATCTCTATAATAGTTGCAGTATCCGACGACCTTGGTATCGGGAAGGATAATGAGCTCCTATGGCGCATCCCCGAAGATCTTAAAAGGTTTAAAAGGCTGACGATGGGAAAGACCCTTATCATGGGTAAGAAAACATGGGAATCGCTGCCAGTGAAGCCTTTGCCCGGGAGGAAAAACATAGTTCTTACGGATATCAAAGGTGAAAGCATTGATTTTGCAGTAACGGCATATTCAATTGAAGATGCAATGGCCCGTTGCGGAGCGGATGAAGAGGTTTTTGTCATCGGTGGCGGAAGTATCTACAGACAGTTCATGCCTGTGGCACGACAGGTTGTATATTACACATGTTCATAAAAAGGGACCCGCTGATGTGTTCTTCCCGAAAATAGATAAACGTAAATGGAAGGTTGTTGAAAAAACGGAATGTATATCAGAGGATAATAACAGGATCCCATATTCGTATGTGGTCTATGAAAGGAAAGGAATCCGGAATTAAGAAATACTGCTTTTAATACGTATTTCTTTTTTATTTAATATGTCTTTTAATACGTATTTCTTTTTATTTTAATTTGATTTATGACGCCTTAAGAATTTTCATATCGATTCTCTCGAGCTTCCTGACGGCATAATCTGTTGTGATGGTAATCTCTTTTGTTTTTAAGGAAGGAGAATCGAACATGGCATCAAGCATAATAGCTTCGCATATAGATCTTAGTCCGCGAGCCCCGAGCTTGTACTCAATGGCTTTATCAACAATAAACTCGAGAACTCCGTCACCAAAGGAAAGCTCGATATCATCCATTTTGAAAAGCTTGATATACTGTTTGATAAGCGCATTTTTAGGCTCTGTAAGTATTGCTCTTAAAGCCTCCCTGTCGAGGGGATTCAGATGGGTCAAAACCGGAAGCCTTCCTATTATTTCGGGTATCAGTCCATATGCCCTGAGATCCTGGGGCGCTATATATTGAAGAAGGTTGTCCTTATCGATCCTTTCCCTTCCTTTGGCAGCACCGAATCCGATTACCTGTGTATTGAGCCTGTGGGCTATTTTCTTTTCGATCCCTTCAAATGCACCTCCGCAGATGAACAGAATATTTTTTGTATCGACCGGGATCATTTTCTGTTCAGGGTGTTTCCTGCCGCCCTGTGGCGGGACATTCACGATTGAACCCTCAAGCAGTTTAAGAAGCCCCTGTTGAACTCCTTCGCCCGATACATCCCTGGTTATTGACGGATTATCTCCTTTACGGGCGATCTTGTCTATCTCATCAATAAAGACAATTCCCTTTTCGGCAGCCTTGACATCGTAATCGGCATTCTGCAGAAGTCTGGTCAGAAGGCTTTCAATATCCTCACCCACATAACCTGCCTCAGTTAGCACTGTTGCATCAACAATTGTAAAAGGTACATGCAGCATTTTGGCCACAGTCCTGGCAAGCAGCGTTTTGCCCGTACCTGTTTCCCCGACCAGGATTATGTTTGACTTTTCGATATCAATATCTTCAGCGTCAGGTTTTTGCATCAACCTTTTGTAATGGTTGTAAACAGCGACTGAAATAATCTTTTTCGCCATGTCCTGGCCAATCACATACTGGTCGAGGAAATGTTTTATTTCGGAGGGTTTAAGAAGGTTAATAGTATCCAGAGGGGCATTCTTTTTACTGCCAAGCTCTTCGTTCATTATGGCATAAGCCTGTTCAATGCAATTTTCGCAAATGTGAGCTTCAAGCCCTGCAATGAGCATACTGACCTCCTTCTTGGTCCTGCCGCAAAACGAACACTTATCCATCTTATATATTAATGTTGTGATTTCTGGAGGATCTCATCGATCATCCCGTAATCTTTTGCTTCCTGTGAGGTCATCCAGTGATCCCTGTCGGAATCCTTCTCGACCTTTTCGATCGGGTTTCCGGAGTGGAGAGCAATTATTTCATAGAGCTCTTTTCTTAGTTTCAGTATCTCCCTGGCCTGGATCTCGATATCGGAAGCCTGACCTTCAAATCCGCCTGCAGGCTGATGTATCATTATCCTCGAATGTTTGAGGGCGGAACGTTTCCCTTTTTTGCCTGCGGTGAGCAGGACGGCCCCCATCGATGCCGCCATCCCTGTGCAGATGGTTGCAATATCAGCTGAAATGTATTGCATTGTATCATAAATTCCAAGTCCGGCATTGACCGAACCGCCCGGGGTATTAAAATAGATCTGAATATCTTTTCCAGGGTCGGAAGAGTCGAGATACAGCAACTGTGCCTGGATGATATTCGCAACATAATCATCAATGGGCAGGCCCAGGAAGATGATGCGGTCCATCATAAGACGCGAAAAAACATCCATTGATGCTACGTTCAGCTGCCGTTCCTCAATAATGGTAGGCGAGATGTAACTGTCGTTCCAGATTGATAAATATCTTTGCCAGGCAAGGCTGCTTATTCCAAGCCTGCTTCTGGCATATTTTCCGAAATCATCCTGTCTGTTCATTGTGATACTCATTAAATTCAGGCTACAAAGATATAAAATTTATGTGAATGCTTAAACCGTGGATCACTGTTCAAACAGCTTGTTGAATTCTTCAACGGATACAGATTTGGTTTCAAGCTTAACCATATCCTTTATAAGGGCGATCACCTTCTCCTCAAGGATTTTATCAGCTATTTTTTTAGCGTCCTCTTCCCGTTTGATTGTCTCCTTCGCGTAATTTGTTACCTGTTCATCGGTAGCCTGGTAAAGGCCATACTGCCTGAACTGGTATCTTGTAACGTTTTCAGCCTCTTTCAGAAGCTCTTCTTCGCTTATCTTTACTTCATTCAGTCTGGCAATGCTATTTCTTACAAGCTGCCATTTAAGGTCATTTCTGAAGCTGTCGAACTCCTGTTCGATCTGTTCTTTTGTTGTCTTTTCGTTCACTTTGAGGAGCCATCTCTTCAGGAATTCTTCAGGGAGCTGGAAATCAACCTTATCAAGTGCGATCTTTTTAAGGTCGAGAGATAATTTATAATCACTTTCCTGTTTCAGATTAGCTGTGATCTCCTCCTCAAGCCTTTTCCTGAATTCCTCCTCAGAGGTAACTATGCCTTCGCCGTAGATCCTGTCAAACAGTTCCTGTCCTATTTCGGCAGCATGGAACCTGCTGATTTCCCTTATGGTAAACCTGAAATTACCATCAATCGCAGCTCCCTCCTCCTTCTTCAGCTTAAGTAGTCCGGCAATTTCAAAGTCGTTCGGGAATGCCTTTCTCACGTCGAAATCGATGGCATCGCCTGGTGCTTTGCCAATGAAGTGTCTTTCTGATCTTTTTATCCTTGATAATATCTATTCCGAGAGTGGTATCATCTGCAAAAAGTCCTCCTTCTTTTGGATTTCCGTCTTCATCAAGCACTTCTATTTTGCCCTTCAGCATATCTTTTTCTTCGGAGGTATCTGCATTATGGAAATGCCCGTAGCGGCGGGTATAGTTTTCGAGGTAGTCATTTTTCATTTTTTCATCGGCGGCTATCTCATAATAGCTGACCTTGTTCTTCTTGCTGAGCTTTATTTCAAATGAAGGGGCGAGGCCAAGGTCGAATGAAAATGTAAATGACTCCTGGGTATCAAAGTCAATCTTTTCGTTTTCATCCATTTTAGGGAGAGGGTCGCCGAGGATCTCAATCTTCTCGTCGGTCAGATATTTCTGTACATTTTCCGTTACAAGTTTATTTATCTCGTCAATCTGAACCGCTCTGCCGTACATTTTTCTTACAAGGCCAATGGGAACCATTCCCGGACGAAATCCTTTAATATTTGCTTTCTTGCGGTAATCTCTCAGGACTTTCTCAACATTTTCCTCGTAGTCGGTCTTGTCAACCTGAATTCTTAAGACCGCATTCAGATCATCGATGTTTTCTTTGGTGATGTTCATTTTAATATGATTAAAGAATATTTAAAAACCGCCAAAACGCACAGTTATTGATCGTTACAGGCGGTTTGCATAGTGTGCGGATGAAGGGACTCGAACCCCCACGTCATTAAGACACAAGATCCTAAGTCTTGCTCGGCTACCAATTACGACACATCCGCGGAAAATCCCGGCAAAAGTATAGAAAATAATTATTAAAACAAAGAAAGGCAATTACTTGCGCAGCTCGAAGTTTTTTCCAAGATAAACTTTTCTTACATGTTCATCTTCAGCAAGTTGTGCTGAGGTTCCTGACATAAGGATACGTCCTTCGAAAAGCAGGTAAGCCCTGTCGGTGATGGAGAGGGTTTCGTGTACGTTGTGATCGGTGATAAGGATCCCGATGTTTTTACCTTTAAGTCTGGATACGATCTCCTGGATATCTTCCACGGCGATCGGATCAACTCCGGCAAAAGGCTCATCGAGCAGGATAAATTTTGGTTTCAGCGCCAGCGCCCTTGCGATCTCGGTTCGCCTTCTTTCTCCTCCTGAGAGTTGGATGCCCTTGTTTTTGCGGATCTTCAGCAATCCAAACTCCCCGAGGAGAGTCTCAAGGCGTTCCATCTGCTCATCTTTCGGAAACCCCGACATTTCAAGCACTGCCAGGATGTTGTCTTCAACCGAAAGGTTGCGGAATACCGAAGCTTCCTGTGCAAGATACCCGATACCACGGCGTGCCCGCTTATAAACAGGGAGGGTGGTAATCTCTTCGTCATCCATAAATATCCTGCCTTCCCTTGGCCTGATAAGTCCGACTATCATATAAAAGGAAGTTGTCTTTCCGGCTCCGTTAGGACCGAGCAGTCCCACTATTTCGCCCTGCTCCACCTCAATCGACACATGGTCAACAACTGTACGGTTCCGGTACTTTTTTACAAGATTTTCAGTATATAACTTCATCTTTTATAAAAACGTTTTACTGCTTTACTTTTCGGAGGAATCATCAGCCATGAAATTACTGTGAGCTTTTTCTTTCTGTTTTAAAACCCTCGCCGAAATAAAAATGCTTATCTCATAAAGTATAAGAAGCGGAATTGCAACAAGTGTCTGTGAGAATACATCCGGAGGTGTAATAATGGCAGATAAAATAAAAATGATAACAATTGCATGTTTCCTGTATTTTCTCATGAATGAGGGGGTAATTACCCCGATCTTGGTAAGAAAAAATGCAACTACCGGCAGTTCAAATACAAGTCCGGTCGCCAGACAAATTGATGTTAAAGTACCGATAAACGATCTGATATTAATCTGGTTTACAACATCGGCGCTGATCGTGTAAGAGTTAAGGAAATGTATTGAAAGGGGAGCAAGCAGAAAATAACCGAACATAACACCCAGGAAAAAAAGCAATGTTGAAGCAAGAACAGCGCCACGTGCATGTTGAGCTTCATTCGAATGAAGGGCAGGCTTGAAAAACAGCCAGAACTCACGTATTATCACCGGAAATGCAAGAATAAGCCCTGCCACCATGGCCACTGTGATATGCGTGGTAAGCTGTCCGGCCATTTTAATGCTGATCAGGTTCAGTGGTTTTGTATTGATGCATAACATGTCGGGATTCTTGAAACTCATCTTCTCAGCCAGAAAATGACCGAACTCACAAAGCATCCTGTTGGTAATAAAAGTTGAATTTTTCGGAGCGAGAACAACTTTATCGAAAAGCAGGTTTTTAAAAACAAAAGCCACAATCATCATAATTACAATCGCCAGGATCGACCGGATTATATGCCATCTCAGTTCCTCCAGGTGCTCAAGAAATGACATCTCACCCTCGGTGGATTTACCTTTTCTTCCAGTTAAAAGCCATTAATGAAGAGATTATTAGAATAAAAAATTCAGGCTGTAAAGATGATAAATCTTATTTTCCAAAACAATATCATTTTTTCAGAGAGTATAAAAATCGGTTTTATACTTTTATTATTTCATTTTTATTAATTATAAAATAAATCGGGTATTTGATTAATAATTTTTTTAACTTTATGTAAACTGTAAATACTTTAGGTTCACAGTATAAATTAATAATCATACGGGGAAAGAATATGACGGTTGATGCAACAATTCATGATTATTTAAAAAAATATTTTGGTTTTGATACTTTCAAAGGCAATCAGGAAGCTATTATAATAAATATACTTGAAGGTCGCGATACGTTTGTTCTTATGCCTACCGGCGGAGGTAAATCATTATGCTACCAGCTGCCGGCAGTCATGAAACAGGGAACTGCAATAGTCATCTCGCCGCTTATAGCGCTTATGAAAAACCAGGTGGACGCTATGCGTAACTTCAGCACAGATGATGACGTTGCCCATTTCCTGAATTCCTCACTTACCAAGACCGAAATTGCAAGGGTCAAAAAGGATGTATTGTCCGGAAAGGCTAAACTTCTTTATGTTGCACCTGAATCGCTTACCAAAGAGGATAATATTGATTTTCTGAAGAATATCGAATATTTCATTTTATGCCATCGATGAGGCGCATTGTATATCAGAATGGGGTCATGACTTCAGGCCGGAATACCGCAGGATAAGGCCGATAATTGATATAATAGGACGTTCGCCCATCATTGCACTTACTGCCACTGCCACGCCAAAAGTCCAGCATGACATTCAGAAGAACCTTGGCATCCTCGAAGCTGACGTGTTTAAGTCATCCTTCAACAGACCCAATTTGTACTATGAAGTAAAGTCCAAACAGGATGTCACCAAGGAGATCATCAAATATATAAAGAATAATGCCGGGAAATCCGGTATTATCTACTGCCTCAGCCGTAAAAAGGTGGAGGAGATGGCCGAAGTGCTGAAAGTTAACGGCATTAAGTCGCTGCCTTACCATGCAGGCATGGATTCGGCAACCCGGACTGCCAACCAGGATAAGTTCCTTATGGAAGAGGCTGATATAATCGTCGCCACAATTGCCTTCGGAATGGGGATCGATAAACCGGATGTCAGATTTGTCATTCATTATGATATCCCGAAGAGCCTCGAAGGCTACTACCAGGAGACAGGAAGGGCAGGTCGCGACGGCGGCGAGGGTAACTGCATTGCCTATTACAGCTATAATGACATAATGAAGCTTGAGAAGTTCATGCAGGGAAAGCCTATTGCCGAGCAGGAAATAGGAAAACAACTTCTGCTTGAGACAGTATCGTACGCCGAGTCATCAGTCTGCCGCAGGAAGTTACTGCTTCATTATTTCGGGGAAGAATATCCGAAAGACAACTGTGAGGCATGCGACAATTGCCTGCATCCCAAAGCCCAGTTTGAGGGTAGTGAGTCGGTTGTGAATGTACTTGAGACAATTCTTGCAGTCAAAGAAAAATTCAAGGCCGACCATATCGCCAATATACTTTCAGGAAAAGTTACTTCGGCAATCAAGTCGTACAAACACCATAAGCTTGAGTATTTCGGTATAGGGGAGGACAAGGATGAGAAATTCTGGAATATGGTTATCAGACAAGCCCTTATAGCCAAATTCCTTGAGAAAGACATTGAAAGCTACGGACTGCTGAAGCTGACCCCTAAAGGAATGGAATTTCTTGAGAAGCCAGCTTCGTTCATGCTTGCAGAAGACCACGACTATGCCGATACGACGGATGAGGAGAATGCCTTCGGAGCCAGGACCGCTGCTGTGGATGATGAGCTGTTCAGCATACTCAAGGACCTGCGGAAAAAGATTTCGAAACAGAAAGAGGTCCCGCCTTTTGTCATTTTTCAGGATCCTTCCCTCGAAGATATGGCGATACAGTACCCGGTTACAGTTGATGAACTTCAGAATATTTCAGGAGTAGGCGCCGGGAAAGCACAGCGCTACGGGAAGGAGTTTGTCGAGATCATAAAGAAATATGTCGATGAGAAGGAGATCATCCGTCCGCTCGATATGGTAGTCAAGTCGGTTGTCAATAAATCAGGTATCAAGGTTTACATAATCCAGAGCATCGACATGAAACGCCCCCTGGAGGACATCGCTGAGGCAAGAGGGCTCGAAATGGGTGAGCTGATCTCTGAAATTGAGGCTGTTGTTAATTCGGGGACCAGGATAAATCTTGATTACTATATTAATCTGGTGATCGACGAAGAACGTCAGCATGATATCTATTCATATTTCAGGGAAGAAGCAGAATCGGATTCGCTTGAAGAGGCTATTAAGGAACTCGGAAGCGAATTTGAGGAGGAAGAGATCAGGCTGATGAGGATCAAATTCCTTTCGGAAATGGGGAACTAACCTGTTTTGTTGCTCCGTTTCCGGTGAGGCTTAATACAACAGCAAGAACATAAAAAGGATAGATCAGCTGGGAGGGGATGAACCATCTCATGAGCTTCTTTTTTCCATACCTTACTGCAGTGTTGTTCAGGATCAGGAAGTCGGGCACAGACTTCATTGCGAGGATTATAAGAAAAACCGGAAGAAACCGGGGGTCGAAGATCCCGGCTGCCAGCGTGAATACCTGTACTATAATTGTAACAAATGTTACAATTGCCAGAAGGATGGTAAATCTGTCCTTAAATGCCTTACCCTTTGAGATCCATCTTTTCCTCTGCCTGATAAACATGGAAGGCGTTTCAACCCGGCCTGTGGTCACGGTTGCTTC
The DNA here is from genome assembly GCA_963806555.1 of uncultured Bacteroidales bacterium. Lineage (GTDB taxonomy): Bacteria > Bacteroidota > Bacteroidia > Bacteroidales > VadinHA17 > LD21. The sequence continues at coordinate 82,891 of CAWDYR010000027.1, forward strand.
AGGCGCTTCAAGCCAGAATATCTTCGATCCTTTTTCATTTTTAAGACTATGAAGCAGAAAAACATCGTCGCCCGAAAGGATTTCGTAATGGAGGTTTTTTGTATGTCTTAAAAATATTTCCCTTTTAAAAGCCAGGTTTGCACCGTTACACATGGTAGCCCTCCCACCGGCGGCGGAACCGGCGGTGACTCCCTGAAGGCTCAGGAATTCAAGCTCCCGGAACCTGCCGAAAAAACCTCTGCCGGGCTGCAATATTACAGGGCAGATTATCATATCAGGCTTATATACGGAATAAAATGATGCAATCGTCGTCATCCAGTTTTTCCCCATTCTGCAGTCGGCGTCGGTGGTTATTATAAGTTCGCCTGAAGCGGCATTTACTCCGGTTGTTATTGCCTTCTTTTTGCCTTCCCCTTTATTTTTGAGGGCCTTCAGATTTCTGATGTATGTGAAACCCGATGCATTCTCAAAAGTGTTGTCAGTTGAATTATCATCGACAACAACAACCTCAAACATTTCGGACGGATAATCCTGCCCTGCAATATCGGGTAAAATGTTTTTAAGGTTGTCAGATTCATTCCGGCAGGCAATAACTACCGATATCATGACGTCAGTGGTGCGGTGCGAAGGATAATATTGTCTGATCTTTCGGAGCCGGGAGTACAGCCAGAGCAACACAAAGAAATAGGGCGCTGCAAATATGATTATGAACCAGTGCATCGGCTATTCCCTCATCCATTCATAGAATGAATAGTGTTCTGAATTCATCCCTAGGGCTTCGTAGGTTTTCTTTGCCCTTGCATTCCTGCTCTCGACATAAAGCCTGAGACCTGCAACTCCTTCTTGTTCAGCCCGGGTTTTAATAAAGGTGTACATCTTTCTGAAAATACCCTGACGGCGGAACTCCGGCAGAACATATACCGACTGGAACCACCACACATTGCAGTTCCGCCAGTCGCTCCACTCGTAAGTTATCAGAAGGGAGGAAACCACCCGGCCATCCGACTCGGCCACATAATATTCTCCCCGTGACGGGTTGCTGAAGACGGCATTTACACCCCTGGTTACTGTTTCGTGTACCAGGGTCATCTTTTCAGTTTCCCAGGCCATTTTCTCCTGGAAGTCGATAATTGCCGGAGCATCGGCTGGTGTTGCCTGTCGGATTATGGTCATATATGTTTAATTACTTTAGTCTTTTGTCTTTTGTCTTTTGTCTTTTATTTTGAAACCCACCCCCGGCCCCTCCCAGGAGGGGAGCCGAAGGGTACCGCTCTGCGCCCTGCGCCCTGTGCCCTGCGCCCTACGCTCCTGCGCCCTGCGCCCTGCGCCCCCGTCCCTGCGCCCTGCTCTCCGCTCCCTGCCCCCTGCCCCCGCTCTGCGCTCTACTTATACTCGTCCCAGCTCTTAATGGCCAGGTCATCCATATTCATTCTGCAAAACGCAAGGATAAATGCGCTGGCAAGGCGTGAATTGGTTATCAGGGGAACATTATAATCAACAGCGCTTCTCCTTATTGTATAATCGTTGTTCAACTCAGTGTCGCTGAGGTCTTTGGGAATATTGACAACAAGGTCTACTTCTCTTGACTTAATAAGCTCGATTGTGTTCGGCGATTTGTTTTCATCGGGCCAGTATGCAACATGAGCCTCGATGCCTGCATTTTGCAGGAACTGACAGGTGCCTCTGGTGGCATAGAGCTTATGACCTTTTTCGCGAAGGGCCCTGGCGCTGTTAAGGAGCTCTACCTTTGAACGTGCGGGACCTGTCGACAGCAGTATGCTCTTTTTTGGCACCCTGTAGCCTACCGAAAACATGGCTTTTAGGATGGCCTCGTAGAACCCTTCGCCGATGCATCCCACCTCTCCGGTTGACGACATATCGACGCCCAGCACCGGATCGGCTTTGGCGAGCCTCGAGAAGCTGAACTGGGGCGCTTTGACGCCGACATAATCAAGTTCAAAAACCGACTTGCCTGGTTTTTCAACCGGAATGCCGAGCATTATTTTTGTCGCCAGTTCGATGAGGTTTGTCTTCAGAACCTTTGAGACGAAGGGCATGCTCCGGCTTGCCCTCAGGTTACACTCGATCACTTTAATATCGTTGTCCTTGGCAAGAAACTGTATATTGAAGGGTCCGGAAATATTTAATTCCTTCGTGATCAGCCTTGAAATACGCTTAATCCGCCTTGCTGTCTCGAAATAGATCTTCTGGGCGGGAAAGACAATTGTGGCATCGCCTGAGTGGACTCCTGCGAATTCTACATGTTCGCTTATTGCATATGCCATAATCTCTCCTTCCCTGGCAACAGCGTCAATTTCAATTTCCTTTGCATTTTCAATGAATTCAGAAACCACGACGGGATACTGTTTTGAGACCTGTGCAGCCAGTTCCAGGAAATGAGATAGTTCATTCCGGTTTGAGACAACGTTCATAGCCGCTCCCGATAAAACATAAGAAGGCCTTATAAGTACCGGAAATCCTATCCGGTCGACAAATTCATATATGTCATCAATCGATGATAGTTCTTTCCATTTTGGCTGGTCAATATTAAGGGTATCGCACATCTGTGAAAACTTGTGCCTGTTTTCAGCCCTGTCGATCGACAGGGGTGAGGTACCCAGGACAGGAACACCCTGGTAATAAAGTCGCATTGCAAGGTTGTTCGGTATCTGCCCCCCCACTGACACAATAACTCCACCCGGCCTTTCAAGCTCAATAACATCGAGTACTCTTTCGAATGTCAGTTCATCAAAATAGAGCCTGTCACAAATGTCATAATCCGTGCTGACAGTTTCCGGATTATAATTTATCATTACCGACCGGAAGCCCTCTTTCTTGATCGTGTCGGCTGAATTGACTGAACACCAGTCAAATTCAACGCTTGATCCAATCCTGTAGGCTCCTGAACCCAGGACGATTATTGACTTTTTATCGTCCTCAAATGAGATGTCATGCTCTGTGGCGCTGTATGTCAGATACAGATAATTGGTTACGGCGGGGTATTCAGCCGCTAGAGTGTCGATCTGCCGTGCATAAGGGATTATACCGTTCTTTTTCCGGAATTCCCTCACGGTAAGCATATCGTGGTTTATACTGGCAGGAGGGGATTTCAGGATATGACGTGCCAGCTGAAAGTCGCTGAACCCGTAAATTTTAGCGTCCGATAAAAGGTCTCGTGGAATCGAATCAAGTGAATCAAAGGCTGACAGCTCATTTTTGATTCCAATAATGTTCCGCAGTTTAAAGAGGAACCATTTGTCGATCTTTGTCAGTTCATGGATCCTGTCGACATGCATCCCTTTTTCAAGGGCTTCGGCAATAACGAAGATCCTCATGTCGGTCGGCTCGGCAAGCTCTTTTTCAATATCGCTGAAATTCAGATTGTGGTTCCCGGTAAATCCATGCATGCCCTGGCCAATCATTCTCAATCCTTTCTGGATCACCTCTTCAAAAGTCTTTCCGATTGCCATCACTTCGCCGACGCTCTTCATGCTGCTCCCAATATGATGGGAGACGCCTTCAAACTTATTCAGGTCCCATCTTGGTATTTTGCACACAATGTAATCGAGTGCAGGTTCAAAGAAAGCTGAAGTATTTCTCGTCACGGAGTTTTTCAACTGGTGCAGACCGTATCCCAACCCAAGTTTAGCTGCAATGAAAGCGAGGGGGTAGCCGGTTGCCTTTGAGGCGAGGGCACTCGAGCGCGAGAGGCGGGCATTTACTTCAATCACCCTGTAATCCTCGGAATCGGGTGAGAGGGCATACTGGACATTACATTCCCCTATAATCCCGATATGCCGGATGATCCTGATCGAAAGTTCCCTGAGCTTATGATATTCGCTGTTGGTCAGGGTCTGAGATGGCGCCACCACAATGCTCTCGCCCGTATGGATGCCCAGGGGATCAAAATTTTCCATATTGCAGACAGTAATGCAATTGTCAAATTTGTCCCTGACAACTTCATATTCAACCTCTTTCCATCCTTTAAGAGACTCTTCGACAAGTATCTGGTCAGTGTAGGAAAATGCCTTTGAGGCAAGAATCCGGAGTTCATCGATGTTTGAAGCAAAGCCGCTCCCCTGGCCGCCGAGGGTGTAAGCCGCCCTGATAATGACGGGAAATCCGAGCTTCTCAGCGGCTTCCACTGCCTTATCTGTCCCGCGGACAGCAATACTCCTTGGAGTCCTGATGTCAATCTCACCTAATTTCCTGACGAATTGTTCCCTGTCCTCGGTGTCCATTATCGCCCTGACGGGAGTGCCAAGAACCCTTACGTTATATTTCTCAAAGACACCGCTCAGGAATAATTCAGTTCCGCAATTGAGGGCTGTCTGGCCTCCGAACGACAAAAGGATCCCGTCGGGCCGTTCCTTCGCAATTACCTTTTCAACAAAATAGGGTGTTACGGGTAGAAAATATATTTTGTCGGCGAGTTCTTCTGAGGTTTGGACAGTGGCAATGTTGGGATTTATCAGAACAGTACTGATACCTTCCTCTTTCAGGGCTTTAAGAGCCTGTGAGCCCGAATAGTCAAATTCGCCGGCTTCACCAATTTTAAGGGCTCCTGACCCAAGAAGAATCACAGTTTTTATGTCATCTTTCATCGGAGGAATTTAGTTCCCAAAAATATAATAAATTTTCCAATCTGGTTTGAGATATTTAAAAAACGCATATATTTGCGTCCAATATGTATATTTATGCAAAAAACCAGGAGGCTTCTCGCTATTGAAAAAATAATAGGGGAAGAAATTATCCCGTCACAGGAGGTTTTGCTTAAAAGACTTAAGGCAAAAGGGATAATTTGTACCCAGGCTACATTATCGCGTAATCTCAGGCAACTGGGTGTGAGCCGGATTCCTGACGGAACGGGCGGTTACAGGTATTCAATGACCGGAGACGGCCACCACCCCGTGAATCGGGGATTTAAGCTGAATATCGTTCCGGTTATTCAGGATATTGTTGATGCAAACGGGCTTATTGTTATAAGGACAATCCCCGGAAATGCAAACGCCACTGCTTATTATATCGACAATGCGTCGAGGTATGAGATTGCCGGCACGATTGCCGGAGATGATACAATCCTGATTATTCCACGTAACGGCATCACCATGAGCCAGGTGCATACCTGTATCGAACTTATCCTGCCGGGAGTGCATAAACAGGTTGCAGGAGTTAACAAAAACCCTCCTGAAAGAAAATAGAAGCATTTAGAATTTATCAATTTAATAGTTTTTATAAAATGAAAGAAAAAGTTGTTCTTGCGTACAGCGGCGGGTTGGACACCTCTGTAATCCTGAAATGGTTGATTGAAAAAGATTATGAAGTTATTGCATTTGTTGCCGATGTAGGTCAGGCTGAAAATTTTGAAGAATGCAGGAAGAAGGCGCTGCTCCTTGGCGCTTCCAAAGTAATAATCTCCGACCTTAAAAAGGAGTTTATCGATGATTATGTTCTGAAGGCTATAATGGGTAATGCTATTTATGAGGGCAGGTACCTGCTTGGAACATCGCTTGCCCGTCCGCTTATTGCGAAGAAGCAGATTGAAGTGGCAATTGAGGAGAATGCCGGCGCTGTCGCCCATGGAGCTACAGGCAAGGGTAATGACCAGGTAAGGTTTGAATTGTGCTACTATGCTCTGAAGCCCGATATTAAAGTTATTTCCCCATGGAAAGACAAGGAGTTTCTGGAAATATTCAAAGGAAGGACCGACCTTTTAAAATATGCAGCCGAGAAGAAAATTCCGGTTAAGGCAAGTATCGATAAACCTTACAGCGAAGACGACAATCTGATGCACATCAGCCATGAGGCCGGCATACTTGAAGACCCCATGTTCGCAGTACAGAGAAGCATGCTTCAAAAGATGGTATTACCGCAGGATGCACCCGATAAGGAAACGAGGATAGTGATACATTTTAAAAACGGGATCCCCGTAAAGCTAGTCAATAAAGAAGATGGAACAGTAAAGGAGGAGTCGTATGAAATGTTTATCTATCTGAATGAACTTGCCGGGAAAAATGGCATCGGACTGCTCGACATGGTAGAAAACAGGTATGTGGGCATAAAATCAAGGGGTGTTTATGAGACTCCGGCGGCAACGGTTTTCCATATTGCTCATATGGATCTTGAGGGCATAGCTATGGACAGGGAAGTTATGAGGTTAAGGAATATGCTCACACCAAAATTTTCGGAGCTTATCTACTACGGTTTCTGGTTCAGTCCGGAAATGGATTTCCTGATGGCAGCCATTGAAAAGAGCCAGGAACTAATTGACGGAAGTGTTCATCTCTGTCTTTATAAAGGAAATGTGCTTGTCGAAGGGCGTGAATCACCCTCTTCTCTTTATAACAAAGAGCTTTCCAGTATGGATATTGAAGGTGGATTCGATCAGACCGACTCAAGAGGATTCATCAGGATCAACGCTATCAGGCTTATGGCGCACCGTGCTATCATTGAAGCGAGCAAGAAGAAAAAAACTTAATAACATAGTGATAATAAGTGGTTATGGAAGGAACTGGAAGATGTTCCTATGGTTAAAGTAAATACTTAATTTATTAAAGATGAAACTCTGGGAAAAAGGAGTAACACCCGAACCTTCTGTTATTGAATTCACATCGGGCAGGGACCGGGAAACCGACAGGTGCCTTGCCGGCTGGGACATCGTGGGTTCAATGGCCCATTCGATTATGCTTCAGGAAGCAGGATTGATAGATTCAAAAGAAAAGGGGGAACTGTTAAATGCTCTCCTACTCGCTGCTGGAAAAAGATAAAAAAGGAGAGATAAAAATTGAAGCAGGTATTGAAGACATACATTCACAGATAGAAAAAGAGCTGACATTGCTCCTCGGTCCGGCAGGTAAAAAGATCCACACAGGGCGGTCAAGGAACGACCAGGTGCTTACCGACATCAGGCTTTATACAAGGGAACTGATTGACGATCTTGCAGTAAACACCGGCAGGCTATTCGGCAAAGCTACAGTCTCTCAGCGAACAGCACAGGGAAGTTCTTATACCGGGATATACGCACATGCAGCCTGCTATGGTCTCATCATTCGGATTATGGTTCGGGTCGTATGCGGAATGCCTGGCTGATGATCTTCTTTTGCTCTCAGCCGCCAGAAAAATGAATAACAGGAATCCACTTGGAACGGCGGCAGGATACGGGTCTACCCTTCCGCTAAACAGGAAGCTCACGACTGAACTGCTTGAATTTGACGACCTTCTGTACAATTCTGCCTATGCAGGTCTTAGCAGGGGCAAAGCTGAGCTGGCTGCATCTTCGGCGCTGGCTTCGATAGCTGTTACACTTTCCCGTTTTTCAATGGACGTGTGTCTGTTTATGACCGCTGAATTCCATTTTATAGATTTTCCTGATGAATTTGTTACGGGATCAAGCATAATGCCTCAGAAAAGAAATCCCGATGTGTTTGAGCTGATCAGGGGCCGGACGAACCTGATACAGACACTGCCGGGTCAGGTTACGGCATTAACCTCAAACCTCCCGTCGGGATATAACCGTGAGCTTCAACTTCTGAAGCAGCTTGTTTTCAATGCTTTTTATGATCTTAAGGAGTGCATTGAAATTATGGTCCTGATGCTTGATAAAATAATTGTCCACACCGGTTTAACCGGGAATCCGCTTTATGACAGCATATTCAGTACCGAAGATGTAAATCGGCTGGTCAGGCAGGGAGTTCCCTTCAGGGATGCATATAAGACAGTGTCTGAGAATGTAAAGAAAGGCGTTTTTTCAAAGACAGCGATCTCTGATTATTCTCATGAGGGAAGTATCGGAAAGCTTTGCAATAAAGAGATTGCAAAGATCTTCAATGACAGGATGAAGGTATTTAAAAGCAAAAGTGCACCGGAGTTGGCGGAGAAGATGATGAAGTTGAAATGATTCATAATCTCCCTGCAAACCCCACCCCCAACCTCATAGCCGTCAACCTAAGGATTGGGATAGATTATGAATCAAACTGTATGCAACTGATTTGCAATAAGTTTACATTTCCCCTCCTTTTCAAGGAGGGGTGGCCGGGACAATGAGATTGTGAGAGGTTTACAATCTGTTTTCCCGGCCGGGGTGGTTAATTTCTGTTTCATGTCTATCCATTTGAAAGGTAATAAGAAAGACTTGAATCAACCACCCCGGCCAGACGAATTTAGTTTCTGCGTGTGAGATGATTTCACCGTCTGGCCACCCGCTCCTTCAAAAGGAGGGGAAACTTATTTAATTGTATTTCAGCTAATTAAATATTTCTCAGTCTAAAACTGATTCTTAGGTTGAAGGCTATGGCCACAACCCCTTAAAGGAGGTTATTCTTTAAGTCCCCTTCAGGGGATTTAGGGGCTGACTTCTCAGTGGAACTCCGGGAACCCGGAGCCGGCGGATTCAGTGGTGATTTCTTTTTATGTTCTCAATGAACTCATCAAATAGATAATCAGTATCTGTGGGCCCGCCCGAAGCTTCGGGGTGGAACTGGGTTGAGAAGAATGGTTTATACCTGTGTCTCATCCCTTCGTTAGTATTATCATTTATGTTGATAAAGAATGGTTCCCAGTCGCTGCCAAGTGTATTGTTATCGACTGCAAATCCGTGGTTCTGTGAGGTTATGTATGCTTTGTCGGTTCCGACCTGCAGTACAGGCTGGTTATGGCTTCTGTGACCATATTTGAGCTTATAGGTGTTGGCTCCCGAGGCAAGCGCCATTAACTGATTTCCAAGGCATATTCCAAAGATGGGTTTGTCGTCAGTAAATGATTTGCTGATGTTTTCAATGGCTGTTACGCACATTTTTGGATCTCCCGGCCCGTTTGTAAGAAAGAGCCCGTCGAATTCCTCTTTATGGTAGTCATAATCCCAGGGAACTCTTACAATCGTTGTGTCGCGCTTCAGCAGATTTCTTATAATATTATACTTCACCCCGCAATCGAGGAGCATAATCCTGTACCTGCCGGTACCATACTACTTTCTTTTCACGGGTGCTCACCTCTGCAACCAGGTTTACCTTGTTGGGATCATAAAAACCGGTTTCTGTTCCTTCGGGTTCTATCTTTCCGAGCATTGCGCCTTTCTCCCTTATCCTTTTTGTCAGTGTCCGTGTATCGATTCCAAAGATGCCGGGTACATTATTCCGTTTCAGCCATTCATCAAGACTCTCGGTGGCGTTCCAATGGCTGTATTCGAACGAATAATCTGAAACTATCAGACCTGAAATATGAATTGAAGACGACTCATAGAAGCTCAGAAGATCATTTTCTTCACTCTTTACGGGTGCGCCGTAATTGCCGACCAGCGGATATGTAAGGCACAGGATCTGTCCCCTGTACGACGGATCTGTAAGACTTTCGGGGTAACCTGTCATTGCAGTATTAAACACCACTTCTCCAGCTGCCGTAACCGGCGCCCCGAACGACTTCCCGTTAAAGACGGTCCCGTCTTCCAGTGTCAGCCTGACTTTTATCCTGTTATTCATTCCAAAAAATTAATACTTTTTATCGTAATTCCGAAACAGCCCTCTCAATTTGCTCCATCGCAGTTTTAATGGTCTGTAGCTGTGTTCCGAGATTCATTCTCATAAAACCCTCTCCTCCGGGCCCGAATACAGATCCCTCATTCATTCCTATTCCGGCTTTATTTACGAAAAAGTTCTGCAGTTCCTTTCCCGTCATTCCCAATTTGCGGCAATCGAGCCAGATCATATAAGTTGCTTCAGGTATTACCGGTACGATTTCAGGTATATTCCTGCTCAGATAATTCCGGACAAAACTAATATTACTGCTTAAATAACCGAGCAGGGCGCTGAGCCATTCACTGCCTTCCGAATAGGCGGAAACAGATGCTACAATGCCGAATATATTTCCATTGCCGATATGCAGGTGTTCGATCTTTTTATTAAAATATTTCCTCAGGACAGGATTTGGAATTATTACTGAAGAGGTCGACAAACCGGCAAGGTTGAATGTTTTGCTCGGGGCGATACATGTTACAGTTATCGCGGCAATCTCTTCAGACAACCGGGCAACGGGTGTATGTCTGAAACCGGGAAGTACAAGATCGCAGTGGATCTCATCCGATAGTATTATGATATTATTCTTCACGCAGATATCTGCGAGTTTTCTTAGCTCCTCCTCTGACCATACCCTTCCGACCGGGTTATGAGGACTGGAAATGATGATCATTCTGGTGTTGTCAGTGATTGAAGCGATCAGCGAATCGAGATCCATTGTCCATTTACCCTGCTTTTCAAACAGCTGATTAAGAACAAGATTACGGCCATGGCTCTCGACTGCCGAAAAAAACGGGAAGTAAACAGGGGGCTGTATTATTATGGAATCACCCGGCCGTGTAAAGGCAAGGGTGCATAAATTCAGGGCCGGGACTATACCAGGGCAAAAACTGATCCATTCATCTTCAATGTTCCAGTTATGCCTTTCAGACATCCACCGTACTATTGACCGTGTATATTCGGGAGGGCGGACGGTATAACCCAGTATCTCATGGTCAAGCCTTTTCTGTAAAGCTCTTATAATGAAGTCGGGAGTTCTTAAATCCATGTCTGCAACCCACATAGGGATCACATTGCTGGTTCCAAAAACCTCTTTTCTCAGGTCGTACTTTAAGCAGCTGGTTCCTTCCCTGTTGATCTTTTCATCAAAGTTCCAACTCATCCGGATATGTTTTATTAAAGGCGTTCAAAGATAAAAAAAAATTAAGGTGATATTGAACGGGATGTTTAGTTAAACAATCGGGACATGTGTCTGTTGAATGATTTTCAGGCTATAAGACCATAAAATCTGGTCAATCCTCAAAATAGAATTGAAGAGGACGGGCTATTTTAATATTATTTACTATTTTTATAAGCGTTTTTAAATGGTATTTTACTTTAAACTAACTAAAATGAAAAAGGCTATTACAGTTGTTATACTACCGATGATTATCTTAAGTCTTTCTGTCATGAGTTCCTGCAAAAACAGGAATGAAAAGAAACAACAGGAACAACAACTCGAAATGGAACAGAAAAAAACTCTTGAGACTGAGATTGAGAAAAATGTCTATCCGTTACCTACATCGGCAGATGTGATTAAAATGCTTTCAGATCTTGAGGTTGGCTATATTTTTGGCATTTCAAATCCGGTAGAAAACGTAAAAAAATATCTTAAAAGTTCCGATAAGGCAATCAATCTTGGTGCTTACGGTGCCGATCTGAGTTATGCAACCCTTTATAATATACAGCAACAGGTTATTAATTATCTGGAATCAATAAGGTCGCTGGCAAATGACTTAAATATGTCGAAAATTTATGATGCATCTTTATACGACCGCATCAAACAGAGTTTTGACAACAAGGATGAACTGGTAAAGATTCTGACAGAAGCATTTGACAATACTTATGCCTACCTGAGTGATAATGAACAGCAACCTCTGGCTCTTCTTGTTGTTGGAGGCGCATGGGTAGAGGGGATGTACCTGACAACCCATGTCTCGGAGGCCGCTTACCAGGTTGCAGGCATTGCAAAGGTTTTAATTGAGCAGAAAAATTCATTCGACCTTTTCCTTGAAATTACAAAACCATACCTGAACGATCCCGAACTTAAAAGTTTCCTCGATAAGCTGGAACCAATGAGAAAAGTGTATGAGGGTCTGACCACAAGCCTTACAAATGAAAATATAACGGACATAACAAAGGCTGTGGAAGGAATCAGAAGCCAGATAGTATTATAGTTAGTTCATATATAATTGACCGCAAAGCAAGGCACTTTGCGGTCATTTATTTATTGAGATTTTTATGAGGGAATCTGTACTTCTTGCTCTGATACATATATTTGCTATTGTATCCACCATTAATCCCAGTGGAATTTCATCAAGAGGCAAGAAAATTCTGCGCAGCTATCTCAGGAGATACCTGAACAGGGAACTGGAAGAAGAGTATTATGCCCTCTTTGAAAACAATCTTGAGTTTTACTCAAATGAGCTGAAGAGTGTTGACAAAGCAGAACTCTCTGATGAGGATTCCCTGATTACTTTCCAGATTACCAATATCTGTCGTCAGATTAAGAAAGGACTTTTCCTGGAAGAGCGGATGATAGTGTTCCTTCAGCTGCTTGAATTTGCATTTGAAGACGGACTGATCACCGAACAGGAAAAGACAATCGTTGACATTGTTGCCAGGACCTTCAGTATATCAAGGAAGGAATATGATAATGCTATCGCCTTCATGATAGGCAGAATCTATGATGAGGTAACACCCGACTGCATCCTTATCATTGAAAACGAAAATCCTAAATACTGGGCCTCAAATGATTACAAGAATTATGAACACTGGAGACATATAAGGTTAAAGGGATTTAAAGGGCATATGTTCGTCCTTCATATTGAAAGCACAGGTTCCCTCATTTTTACCTACGACGGGACGCTTACCCTTTATTTTAAAGGTCGCGATATAATCGCCTGCCGGTCTTACCTCCTTGACAAAGGTGTTAACATAAAAGGCCAGGGGATAGACCCGATTTATTATTCAAGGATCTATAAAAAATTTGTATCAAGAAAGTTCCCGGAAAAGATTGTATATGAAGGCCATGATATTGAATTCCTGTTTAAGAATTCAGATAATGGCATCAGGAAAATGCATTTCAAAATTGAATCGGGCAACCTGATAGGTCTGATGGGCGGCAGCGGGGTTGGGAAGACAACTATGCTGAATCTTCTGCATGGCAAAACTAAACCCTCAGAAGGTAACCTCTATATTAACGGCTATGATCTTCATACTGATTCTGATAAGCTGACGGGACTTATTGGTTTTGTACCTCAGGACGATATGTTAATAGAGGAGCTGACGGTTCATCAAAACCTCTATTTCAATGCAAGGCTTTGCTTTGGTGATTATGATGAAGAACAATTAAACAAAACTGTTGAAAAGGTTCTGATTGACCTTGACCTTCTTGAAATAAAGGACCTTCAGGTAGGTGATCCGATGAATAAAAAAGTCAGCGGAGGACAGCGCAAGAGGCTCAATATCGGACTTGAACTGATGAGGGAACCGGCAGTGCTTTTTGTAGATGAACCCACTTCAGGGCTCTCTTCTTTTGATTCGGAGAAGGTAATGCAGCTACTTAAGAATCAGGCACTGGCGGGAAAGCTGGTTTTTGCAATTATCCACCAGCCTTCATCGGATGTACTGAAAATGTTCGACAAGCTGTGGATCCTTGACAAGGGTGGGTACATGATATACGATGGCGATCCTGTTGAGGCCCTTGTTTATTTCAAGACGGAGACTTCACAGGCTAACGCGGCTGAAAGCGAATGTCCTAACTGTGGCAATATTGAGACTGATAATATACTCCATATTGTTGAAGTCAAAGTAATAGACAATGCCGGGTATGCGGGGAAAGAGAGGCAGATAAGCCCGAAGGACTGGTATGAAAAGTACCGCAAGAAAATGATGCCTGCCCTCGCCGAGAAGCCCCCTAAACTGGAACTTCCGCAGAGCAGTTTCCGTGTTCCGGAGAAATCAAGCCAGATAAGGACATTCATAAAAAGAAATATAACGAGGAAATTCGCCGATCGACAGTATATGACCATCAACCTGCTCGAAGTGCCTCTTCTGGCATTGATCCTCGCGTATATTTCAAAATTCAGCGAAGACTCAGTATATTCCTTCGGGAGCAACAAGAATTATCCGGTATTTCTGTTTATGGCAATTATTGTGGCGCTTTTTGTCGGGCTTACCGTGAGCGCCGAAGAGATATACCGGGACCGGAAAATTCTGGAGAGGGAGAAATTCCTGAACCTGAGCAGGGTAAGCTACCTGCTTTCAAAAGTAAGTTTCCTGTTTGTAATGTCGGCAATACAGACGCTCTCTTTTGTACTTGTTGCCAACACACTTCTCGAAGTAAAGGGAATGATATGGCAGCAGTGGCTCATTCTCTTTTCCACAGCCTGTTTCGGAAATGTTCTGGGATTAAATATTTCTGCAGGAATGAGGACCGTAGTAAGCATTTATATCCTAATCCCTTTACTGCTGGTTCCGATGTTGCTGCTTGGGGGAGCAATGATAAAATTCGATGATCTTCATTCGTCAATAAGCAAAAAAGTATATGTACCCCTGATAGGTGATGCCATGGTAACCCGCTGGGCTTATGAAGCCCTGATGGTCGAAGAGTTCAAGAACAACAGGTATGAAAAGTCATATTTCCCATACGATATGGAAATAAGCCAGACCGACTGGCTGACCTCATTTCTTATTCCTTCCGTTAAAGTAACCGTCGATGTTTGTATAGCAGCCAGTAAAAATCCTGAATACGAGGATTATACAAAAAAAAATCTGAACAAGCTAAATTATCACATCCGGGAGCTTGCCTCACGGACAGGAATTAAACCCGGAAATTGGACTGAGGGGATGACTTATAGCAGATTCAACACTGATTATGCAGAACAGGCTAAACAATTTCTTGACAGCATTGGATATGCAATAAGAACCAGGAACAGGGCTGTTACAGCCAAAAAGGATTCGTTGATCAGCCTTATGACAGTTGAGATGGGGGAGGAGGAATTTCAGCATTTACGTAACAGTAATTACAATGAAAATCTGGCAAACATAGTTCTTAACAGGTTGAATACAAATAAAATATTCGATACGGGAAAAAGATTTATCCAGAAAGCCGACCCTGTCTTTATGCAACCGGGTTCAAGAGCGGGCCGTTCACATTTCTATGCACCGTATAAGCAACTGGGCAAGATAAAGATTGATACACTTCTGTTCAACATAATTGCAATCTGGCTGATGATCGCAGCCTTATTTGTTACCCTGTATTACAATATCCTTAAGCGGTTTATTGAATTCCTTGAAGCCCTTAATATACCAATCTGGAGAAAATTTGGACGGGACTTCTGCAGATTTAGGCTCCCTGAGCCCGCACTTCCTGAACCGGGATGACAAGAACAGACGAATGAGCAAGGTAAGACCAAAGAAAAATCTTGGACAGCATTTTCTGAAGGACAGGAACATAGCCAGGAAAATAGCTTATTCCCTCTCCGGGGAGGGCTATAGTTCGGTACTTGAGATAGGACCCGGGATGGGAGTACTTACCGGATATCTTCTCGAAAGAAACTTTCCGGATTTCAGGGTAATTGAAATTGACAATGAGTCGGTAGATTATCTGATGGCAAATATGCCGGGAATCGGGGAAATAATAAGGGGTGATTTTCTCACTTTTGACCTTGATGAATATTTTGATAGAAATTTTGCCATCATCGGGAATTTCCCGTACAATATATCAAGCCAGATATTTTTTAAGATACTGGAACACCGCAACAGGGTTGTTGAAGTTTGCAGCATGCTCCAGAAAGAGGCTGCGGAAAGGATCTGTGCCCCGCCTGGCTCACGGACCTATGGTATTTTAAGCGTTTTGTTACAGGCTTTCTATTCGGCCGAACTTCTTTTTCCGGTTTCAAGCAGCGTTTTTTATCCTCCTCCGAAAGTGCAGTCGGCGGTGATCAGGTTAAAGAGAAATCAGGTTGAGAGTCTTGGCTGTGACGAGAAGCTTTTCTTCAGGGTGGTCAAAGCAAGCTTTAACCAGCGTCGTAAAACATTGAGAAATTCAGTAAGAGCGGCATTTGACCTTAAGAGGCTTGATTACCACGAATTTCACCTGAGGCCTGAGCAGCTATCGGTGGATCAGTTTGTTGAACTTACAAATTGGGTGGAAGCAAACCTGATAATCTCAGAATGAAAAACCGATTGCATCGACAGGATTCATTTTGGCTGCCGAATATGCAGGTGCATAACCTGCAACTACCCCTATTATCCCTGAAATAAACAGGGCAAGAAAAGCATTCCCTATAGTGAGATGCATATTTAGCTCATAAAGGTAGTTTATTATAAGGGTGCCAAGGAATATTAGTAAGATCCCAAATAATCCTCCGACCAGTGAGAGCAGAACTGATTCGGTGAGGAACTGATGCAGGATGAAGAACTTTTTAGCTCCCAGCGCTTTCTGGATCCCTATTATATGTGTTCTTTCCCTGACTGATACGAACATTATATTTGCTATTCCGAATCCTCCTACCAGGATTGCAAATCCGCCGATAATCCATCCTCCGATATTGATCCCCTTGAATACAGCATCAAATCCCTGTGAAAGCAGGCTTGCCCTGTTAACTGAAAAGTTATCTAGTTTCGCCCGGTTTTAGCCTTCTTGCTGCTCTCAGAACCATAGTGGCCTCATCAGTAAGTTCCTGAACCGACACGCCTGGTTTTGCCCTCACCATCAGCTGTGCCTCAATAAACCTGTTTCGAAGATTAATAAAATTTCTTCCGAAGTTAAGCGGGAACAAGTGACAGCTGGTCGACATTGCTTAAGCTTATTCCTCCCGTGCCCTCCCTTTTCAGGACTCCGATGATCCTGGTCTTGAAACCTGCTATTGTGACCTCTTTCCCGACAGGGTCCGTTTCTTCAAATAGCCTCTCAGCAATCTCGGCGCCCAACGACAGCAACATTGCTTCCGCTCAGATATTCATTGGGTGAGAAATAGCGGCCTTTTTCAATCTCAAAGCTTGTCACTTTTTCAAGATTCTCAGTTACAGCCCCCGTTAGTGCATCATTTGCAACGTTTTTCCTGTACTTTATCTTTTCAGGCTGAAAGGCTCCGAAACAAACTGCTTCAGCTTTTGTTGACCTGTCAGTTACTGCCTGATAGTCATTCATTGAAACTGAAGGCCATTTGATTATATCCCACCATGCAAGATTCGGATCAAACGACCAGGGGAATTTCTGAATATAAACCACATTATCACCCATCGAATTAATGCTGTCGCGTATCGATTTCTCCATCCAGTCAAGAACGGTAAATACCGAGATAATACAAAATATCCCGATGGTAATTCCAAAAAGTGAGAGAAATGTCCGCAACTTATTGGCAAACACTGAACTGATTGCAAAAAGATAACCTTCTTTGAGTAGCCTTAAAAACATCTTGATGAATGTTTTGAAAATTATTGAACGACAAAGGTACAAAAATCATTTTGAATAAATTGAGAGCCAGCTGTTGCCTTTAATATTCATAAACTTTTTGCTATGGATATTAAAAAAATATCTATTTTTAACCGCCTGAATCAGTAGGGAAATTCCCATCATAAAAATCAGATTATGAGTGATAAAAGAATTCAAAGTGCACTAATTTCAGTTTTTTATAAGGACGGACTTGATGCAATTGTCCGTACCCTCAGCAATTTGAATGTAAAAATATACTCTACGGGCGGTACTTACAGTTTTATTAAAGATATGGGAATTCCTGCTGAAACCGTTGAGAGTCTTACAACATATCCTTCAATACTCGGAGGAAGGGTAAAAACCCTTCACCCGTCTGTTTTCGGAGGAATTCTTGCACGCCGGGACAATACTGAAGACGCCGGACAGTTAATACAATACAAAATTCCTGAGATTGACCTTGTTATTGTTGACCTCTATCCTTTTGAGGAAACTGTGAAATCGGTCAGTGATGAGGATGAGATAATTGAAAAAATTGATATTGGTGGAATTTCACTTATCAGAGCTGCTGCAAAAACTACAATGATGTTCTTGTCGTGTCGGGAAGGGATCAGTATCCGGCTCTGCTTAAGCTCCTTAAGGAGAAAAAAGGAATGACAACGCGTCGGAGATAGAAGATTTTATGCTGCTGAAGCCTTTAAGACCACTTCAGATTATGATACTGCCATTTTCAAATACTTCAACAGAGAGGCAGGAATTGACACATTCAGGGAAAGCATCGATTCAACTTATCATCTTCGTTACGGAGAAAATCCCCACCAGAAGGGAATATTTTATGGCGATCCGGGGGAGGTGTTCGAAAAACTTCACGGAAAGGAGATTTCTTACAATAATCTTCTGGACATTGATGCTGGACTTACCCTTATCGATGATTTTCAGGAAACTACATGCGTGATAATCAAGCATAACAATGCCTGCGGGGCAGCTTCACGCGAAAATCCCGCTTGATGCCTGGAAAGATGCACTTGCATGCGACCCGGTATCGGCATACGGAGGTGTCATTGTTACAAATACACCTGTTGAGCAATCGGAAGCTGAGGAAATTGACAAGATATTTTTTGAAATAATAATTGCTCCGGATTTTACCGAAAGCGCACTTGAATATTCTGAAACAAAAGAAAAACAGGATAATACTCCGGAGGAAAGACAAGATCCGCAGGCCCTTATTATTTCAGGTCACTGCTGAATGGTGTCCTATGGCAGGAAGCTGATAGAAGTACTGAAACTGCTTCGGATAATGAGGCCGGTGACAACAAGAATTCCCGAAGCCGGGGAGCTTGAGGATCTGGTATTTGCGAACAAAATTGTAAAACACAGTAAATCAAATGCAATAGTTCTTGCAAAAAACAAGCAGCTTTGCGCAAGTGGTATCGGACAGACTTCAAGGGTAGATGCATTGAAACAGGCAATTGAAAAAGCACATACCTTCGGTTTCGATCTGAAAGGTTCCGTTATTGCTTCTGATGCTTTCTTCCCGTTTTCCGACTGCGTTGAGATAGCACATAAAGCGGGCGTTACAGCAGTTGTTCAGCCCGGCGGATCGGTCAGGGACAAGGATTCAATTGATTTTTGCTCTTCAAATGGAGTCGCGATGGTATTTACAGGAATAAGACATTTTAAACACTAAAATTGAATAATTAACTTCTCATTAAATGGGACTATTTTCATTCTTGACACAGGAGATTGCAATCGATCTGGGAACAGCAAATACTGTTATAATTCATAACGACAAAATTGTTGTTGATGAGCCGTCAATAGTTGCAATAGATAAAAATACCGGGAAATTGATTGCAATAGGGGAGGCAGCAAGGCAGATGCATGGGAAAACGCATGAAAATATAAAGACGGTCAGACCATTGCGTGACGGTGTGATTGCCGATTTTAATGCAGCAGAACTGATGATCAGGGGAATGATCAAGATGATCAACACAGGGCCGAAATTTTTCGCTCCATCGCTGAAAATGGTGGTATGCATTCCTTCAGGAAGCACCGAGGTGGAATTGCGTGCAGTGCGTGACTCATCAGAGCATGCAGGCGGACGTGATGTTTACATGATCTATGAACCAATGGCTGCAGCAATAGGCATCGGTCTCGATGTTGAAGCTCCTGAAGGCTGCATGGTAATGGATATCGGAGGCGGTACTACCGAAATAGCTGTTATTGCCCTTGGTGGAATTGTCTGCAATAAATCAATAAGGATTGCAGGTGATGGATTTACCGCCGATATCCAGTCATATATGAGGCATCAGCATAATATTAAGATCGGTGAAAGGACTGCCGAAGATATTAAAATAGCAGTCGGAGCAGCTTTACCCGATATTGATAATCCTCCAGCAGATTATGTAGTCAGGGGACCAAATATAATGACTTCACTTCCGATTGAAATACCGATCTCTTATCAGGAAATTGCATATTGCCTTGATAAATCACTTACAAAAGTCGAAGCAGCCCTGCTTAATGTTCTTGAACAGACACCTCCTGAACTATATGCCGATATTGTAAATAAGGGAATTTACCTGGCCGGGGGAGGTGCACTTCTCAGAGGTCTTGACAAAAGGCTGTCGGATAAGATAAATATAAATTTCAATGTTGTTGAAGATCCATTTCATGCTGTTGCCCGAGGAACAGGAGTAGCACTTGAAAAATGTGGATAAATTTCCTTTCCTGATGAGATAATTCTTATCTGAATGAGAAACCTGCTAAATTTTCTGGTGAAATACAATAATCTTATTGTATTTCTTATTCTGGAAGGAATAGCGTTGTACTTTCTCACTTCCGGAAATAATTATCACAATTCCAGGGTGGTCAAGGGGATGAAAAGCATAACCAGGGGAATTGAGGAAAGATTAACAATACCAGAACCTATCTCAGCCTTCGTGAAATAAACTCGGATCTTGCTGCGGAAAACAGCGAGCTGAAAAACAGACTGCAGAGATATACTGCCAGAAAGGACGCAGGATTTATTTCTGTTACCGACACAATATTCAACCAGCAATACCAGTATACAACAGCAAAGGTAATTAATAATTCTGTAAACAGGCAGAAGAACTATTTTACAATCAACAAAGGAACACGTCAGGGAATTACCGTTGATATGGCAGTTACAGGCAGTGAGGGTGTGGCCGGAGTTATTGTAGGTTGTTCCGAGAATTATTCAGTTGCCATTTCGCTGCTTAACCTTGATTTCAGGTTAAGTGCAAGGATCAAATCAAACGGATATTTCGGATCACTCAGCTGGGATGGCCGGAATTACAGGCAAGCAACACTTAATGAAATACCTCAGCATGTAACTGGTCGATAGGAGATACTATTGAAACCACAGGATATTCAGCAATTTTCCCGGAAGGAACAATGATAGGGACAGTAAGTGATCTGAAAAGAAGCGGAAGTGATTTTTACAGGATAACTGTCAGGCTTTCAACCGATTTCAAAAAGCTTTCATTATGTCAATGTTATCGGTAATCTGAGGAAAACAGAACAGATAAAACTTGAAAACCAGTTTCAATGATCAACTCATTTTAAGATACGGGTTAATTGCTGTAATACTGATATTACTTCAGGTTCTGCTGTTTAATAATATTCAGTTCAGCGGATATGTGAACCCGTATGTTTATGTGATGATTATTCTTCTTCTGCCTGCCGTAATACAACCCTGGCTTTTACTTATAGTTTCATTTTTGACCGGCCTGGTAATCGATCTCTTTTCCGGCTCTCCCGGAATGCATGCTTCAGCAACTGCTGATTGCCGGTTTCTCCCGTCCCTACGTGCTCAGGCTCATTTCACCACGCGACGGTTATGAATCAGGTTCTGACCTTTCAATGTCGGCCTATGGCGGTCAGGTGGTTTTTTATTTATACGGTAACAATTGTTCTTATTCATCATCTTACTCTTTTTTATATTGAAGTTTTCAGATTTGCAGATTTTTTCAGGACACTGCTCCGTGCTTTACTAAGTTCAGTTTTTACAATTGGTTTTATTCTTCTTATTGAATATTACAGAAAGAGGAGGTAAAACAGCCAGTATGAAAGATCCATTTATAAACAGGAAATATGTTATTATGGCACTTATTGTGCTTGCGTCATTAATTCTTCTGACGAGGTTGTTTATTATCCAGGTTGTAAAGGATACATACAGGCTTTCTGCCGATAATAATGTTTTGAGGTATGTTACCCAATACCCTGCCAGGGGACTTATTTATGACAGGAACAAAAAGCTTATTGTATATAATCAGGCGGCTTACGATCTGATGGTTGTACCTGCCCAGACAACCACAATTGATACTGCGGCATTCTGTGATCTCCTTGCAATAACAAAGATCTCATTCATTGAGAGGATGAAAACAGCAATTATCATATTCACGACGGGCACCTTCGGTCTTCCTGAAGCAGATTTCAGCTGAAACCTACGCAAGACTTCAGGAGAAGATGTTCATGTATCCGGGTTTTTATGTTCAGCCCAGGACACTGAGGAAATATTCCAGACCAATAGCCTCACATCTGCTTGGTTATGTGAGTGAAGTTGATGAATCGGCTATAAAAAAGGAACCCTATTACAAGGCGGGTGATTATATTGGCAAACTTGGAATTGAAGAGTCTTACGAGAAGGAGCTCAGAGGAAAAAGGGGAGTAAAGATATTTCTTGTTGATGTTTACAGCAGGATCAAGGGATCATATGCTGACGGACGGATGGATACCGTGGCTGTTCAGGGCAAAGATATAATTTCCTCAATTGATATGGATCTTCAGGAATATGGTGAATATCTGATGAAGAATAAAACAGGAAGCATTGTGGCCCTTGAACCCAAAACAGGGGAAGTGCTTGCACTTGTTTCTGCCCCGAATTTTGATCCGGGACTGCTTGTGGGCAGGATCAGGTCGGAAAATTTTTCGAAACTAAATTCCGATACTGCCTGGAAACCGTTATTTAACAGGGCGCTGCAGGCATCTTATCCCCCGGGATCAACATTTAAACCAATTAACGGATTGATAGGATTGCAGGAGAAGGTGATAACACCTTCAACAATGTTTGGTTGCAATAATGGGTATCTCTTTGTGAAATGTCATTCCCACAACTCTCCGCTCGATCTGAAACATGGCATCTCAAACTCATGCAATTCATATTTCTGCCAGACATACAGGCGGGTACTTGAAAATCCACAGTATCCCACAATAGCAGATGCTTATACGAAATGGAAGGAATACCTGAATGAATTCGGATTTGGCCAGAAACTCGGCATTGAGCTTTCAAATGAGCTGCCTGGCAACGTGCCGTCAACAGCATATTTCGACAGGTATTACGGAAAAAACAGATGGAAAGCCCTGACTGTCATTTCAATGGCTATTGGTCAGGGAGAGCTGGGAACAACCCCCCTGCAGATGGCTAATATGACTGCCGCGATGGCAAACAGGGGTTATTTTTATACTCCTCATATCGTTAAATCAATTGGTAAAGATGAACCGGTTGATCAGCGTTATCTGACCAGGCATGTCATTAATATCGATTCCGCAAATTTTGAGGAGATTATTCTCGGACTGGAAGGTGCAGTGAACGGCGAAGCAGGCGCCACCGCCAGAATAGCTGCTCTTAAGGATATTATTGTCTGCGGTAAGACCGGTACAGCACAGAATCCCAGGGGAAAGACCATTCGGTATTTATAGCCTTTGCTCCCAAGGATGATCCCAGGATTGCAATTGCAGTCTATGTCGAAAATGCAGGTTTCGGAGCTACTTATGCCGCCCCTGTTGCAAGCCTGATGATTGAGAAATATATTAATGGTAAAGTAACAAATAAGGCTTCAGAACAAAGAATAGTTGAACTAAATCTTATGGGTAAGTGACCAGGAATATTAACATATGGAACAGGCTTGATAAAGATATCTATTGGGATATTTCTGGTGATGATCATTATCGGCTGGTTCAATATCTATGCAGCTGTATATAATGAGGAACACACCAAGATCATTGACCTTTCACAACGTTACGGCAAGCAGTTCGTCTGGATAATTGCCACACTGGTGCTCGCGGTATTTGTTGTGGTGATCGACACCAGGTTTTATTTCTTCTTTGCTTACTTCGTCTACGGACTGCTTATGTTCCTCCTGCTCATGGTCCTGATACTGGGAAAAGAAATTAACGGAGCAAGATCATGGTTTGAATTCGGCAGCCTGAGCCTCCAGCCTTCCGAATTTGCGAAGTTCGGAACTGCCCTGGCACTTGCAGCTTATCTGAGTTCAAAAAGGCCAGACCTTGAAAAGACTTTCGGTATTCATACCTGCTGTTAGTATTATTGTCCTTCCTGCGATACTGATTGGCATTGCAGCCCGACCTTGGTTCATCGGTTGTTTTTATTGCCCTGTTTCATAGTCCTGTTCAGGGAAGGCATGAGTTCGTATATCTTTACTTCAGGATTGATTATGGTCATCCTGTTCTTCTTTTCCCTTCTCTTCAATAACCTGTTCCTGACACTGGGTCTCTTTGCTATTGCATTAGCCCTGGTATGGTTCACAACAAGAAAATGGAAACTGTGCATAACCGGCCTTGGAATTTTTGTTCTTGTTACGTTGTTTTTATATTTCATTAATAGCCTGGTTATCAAAACTCTCAAGGATGAAAATATCCTGTTTATCTCAATAATACTTTCGGGTTTCATTTTTGGTATTTATTTCTACAAAAAGAGAGCGGTTTCAATCCTGATTATTTACCTTTTCCTGGTTGGAAGCGTTGTTTTTATCAATTCAGTAGATTTTGCATTTAACAGACTCCTGAAACCACATCAGAAAGAGCGGGTTGAGATCATGCTGGGTTTTAAATCCGATCCCCACGGGACAGGCTATAATGTAAATCAATCGATCATATCGATCGGTTCCGGCGGCTTTGCAGGTAAAGGTTATCTTCAGGGTACCCAGACTAAATTTAAATTTGTCCCTGCACAGAGCACTGACTTTATTTTTTGCACGGTGGGAGAGGAGTGGGGCTTTATGGGCTCATTTGTGGTGATCGGGCTGTATGTATTTCTGCTTTTAAGACTTATTATGCTGGCCGAGCGCCAGAGGTCGGCGTTTTCAAGGATCTATGGCTATGGAGTAGTCTCTGTCTTTTTCATTCATTTCTTCATTAACATAGGGATGGCTGTAGGGCTGGTTCCCGTCATCGGAATACCTCTGCCCTTCTTCAGCTATGGCGGAAGTTCATTATGGGGTTTTACAATCCTTCTCTTTATTTTTCTAAGGCTTGACGCTAGCCGTACCGAATACCTTATATGATCAGAAAGGAATTGTAATGCGGTGCGAGATCTCTATTCCGAATTCACTCTCAACATAGTCGATCAGCTGGGGGAAAAATTCAAGAAAATCATCCTGCAGCGAGTAATAGTTCTTCTTCAGCGCTTTCATGGCAAATCTTGTTTCATTCGGCAGCGAGGACCTGTTGCTTAAAGTTTTCAATACGTGCCTGATACCGCTTCTTGTCTGATAAGATTCAATCCAGTTGTTTATGATAAAGAATGGCATCATTTTCCGGACTTCATCCGGGAGAATGTCAAAATTGTTGACCATCGCCCTGTAGAAATTATAGGTGACGCTCTCAAGTGGTCTTCTCGAAAAGAAATTCCATTCTTTAGTCAGGAAGTGATCATACAATATATCGGTTACAACTCCTGAATATTTATGATACTTTCTGGTAAACAGGATCTTGCTTCGGTGCACTACGGGATGCCTGTCGGTAAATTCGTCTATATGGCGGTGCAGGATAATCCCTTTACGGATCTGATCGGGATATTTAAGATAGTCGCGGCCTTTTACATAATCTCCTATGTAATTTCCGATAATAATTTTGTCAGAATCACCGGATAGGTATATGTGGGCCAGAACATTCATATCACACTATAATAGTACAAAGAAATTATATATACCTCATTATGTCAAAAACATATTCTTTAACATATTCTTCAAACCGGCCAAAAAACCATTTAAAAGATTGTCATACAGATAATTATATATGCAGATCGGAGTCTTAAAAAATAACTGGATTTGTTCGGTTTATAAGTCTGCAAATTATAAATTTGTCAGTTAACAATTGATATATAACGACTTTTACTTGGAATAATTATTAAACGAAATATAGCGCAAATATGATCAGGAAAAATGTAGTCATTATCGGCGCCGCGGGCCGGGATTTTCATAACTTTAATACCTTTTACAGGGATAATGAAAGTTATAAGGTTGTTGCTTTTACCGCAGCGCAGATCCCTGATATTGACGGGAGGAAATATCCCGGGGAACTTGCCGGGAAGTTATATCCTGAGGGGATTCCGATTGTCGCAGAAGTAAATCTTCCGGATCTGATAAAAACTTACAAAGTTAATGACTGTGTGTTTTCATACAGCGATGTCACTTACCAGAAAGTAATGTCGGTCAGTGCAATAGTAAACGCTGCCGGTGCAAACTTTATTCTTCTCGGACCAGGCGATACAATGCTTAAAAGCACCAAACCCCTGATTGCTGTAGGAGCTGTCAGAACAGGATGCGGAAAAAGTCAGACCTCGAGGAGGGTCATTGAGCTATTAATGGAAAAAGGATTGAAAGTTGTTGCTGTCCGCCACCCCATGCCTTATGGCGACCTGAATGAACAAAAGGTTCAGCGGTTTGCAGAGATCGGCGATCTTGAAAAGCATAAATGCACGGTGGAAGAGATGGAGGAATATGAACCTCATCTGGTAAGAGGGAACGTAATATATGCAGGTGTCGACTATGAAGCCATTTTACGCGCAGCTGAAAACGACCCAAAGGGATGTGATGTTATTGTGTGGGATGGAGGCAATAATGATTTCCCTTTCTTTAAACCCGACCTGATGATCACAGTTACGGATCCGCACCGGGCAGGCCACGAACTAAAATATTACCCGGGCGAAGTAACCCTCCGGCTTGCCGATGTAGTCATAATAAACAAGATTGACAGCGCTGCCCCTGAAGCTGTCCAGATAGTCCGGGAAAGCATTGAGAAGGTGAATCCCGGCGCAATCGTAATCGACGGTGCATCACCCATAGCTGTCGACAATCCCGCTCTGATAAGGGGAAAAAGGGTGCTTGTTGTGGAAGATGGTCCCACCCTGACACATGGTGAAATGAAGATTGGCGCCGGCGTGGTGGCAGCCCGTAAATTCGGGGCTGCCCAGCTTGTTGATCCCCGTCCTTTTACTGTCGGAAGGCTAAGCGAGACTTTCAGACAGTATCCGGGTATAGGGACTCTCCTTCCTGCGATGGGTTATGGTGACGAGCAGTTAAAAGATCTTGAGAGTACAATAAATAATACAGACTGCGATAGTGTAATAATCGGCACACCGATCGACCTCAACAGGATCATCAAAATAAACAAGCCAAGTACAAGGGTTTATTATAACCTGCAGGAGATCGGCGAACCGGATCTTTCACAGGTGATTGATGATTTCTTAGAGAAACGGAAGAAAACTATTCTGTAAGGTATTAGTCCCAGTCCCGGTAACTTTCGGAATGCAAATTTACGCGGATCAGACCAGCAGACCAGAAGACAAGCAGACCAGAAGACAATCAGATCTGATTCATTTACGTGATCTATTTTGCACCGCATCGGCACTGCCGATATGCTCGTCATAGGTTTTAAGTTCAAATTCCATCAGAATATCATTGACTGCCAATTCCGGGGAGAGGCTTTCGATTATTGACCATTCTTCCTCATGGAAATTAGTTATTCTTACTTTCCTGCCATACTTTTTCTGTATATCCTTAAAGCGCGTGACATAAGGCCAGGTGGCAAGGAATGCTTTTTCCAGATTGACTGGCCCGCAATAAAGGTTAAGATTCCATATCCCGGTCTGGGTTATTGTTTCGCCTGTGATGTCACAAAGCTTCGAGGTATTCTTCTGGGTGCCGGTGGCAATCACGCACTTGTGCTGCCAGGCCCTGCTGTTCACAGTTATTCCACCTGCGTATGCCGAAGGCCAGAATATGATCTTTGAACCCTGTCGCTTCAGCATATTCCATCCATCGTCCCAGTTAATATCGAAACAGATCTGAGCGCCCACCGGTCCGAATTCTGTAGGAATGACTGGTTGAAATAATGCTCCTGCTCCTATTCCGTCCTCTATTTCTCCTTCTGTTGGATGGATCTTGTTATAAACGCCTGCCATTTTACCCGTTCTGTCGAGGATAACAGCGGAATTGTAAATAGTTCCGGCTGACCTGGTGTAGACAGGACAGATGGTATAGCAGTTGTTTTGCTTTGAGAAATCTGAAAATTGTTGAAGTATCTCCTCTGAGATGTCAGCTTTTTCTGCTGTACTGAGTTTACTGGTGATAAATGTGAAAGGGAAGGCTTCAGGGAGGCAGACAAAATCAGGTTTATATGGTACGACATCCTTCAGTATTTCAAGGATCTGCCTGCTCATGTCCCGGGGAGTGGCAGCGGTGAGGCCCATTTGGGAAACACCGGCGATCCAGGCTTCCCGGCCCTTGCTATTTGCAGGAGAATTTCCCGCCGGGCCTGATCCCATAAATCCCAACGGAGCAAATGAGGCCATCCCGGTTGTCAGGGCGGTTTTCCTGACAAAACTCCTGCGCGATATGCTTTTTGATTTCATTTTATCATCTTTTTACCCTTGCATTGCCTTTCCAGATGCTCCATACCTGCTCTTCGTCAGCAGGCTGAACATAATCAGTCAGAACTGTTGTTGCCAGGGCTCCTGTTGCCCATCCGAACTGAATCCATTTTTCAGGTTCCCACTCCTTCAGGATGGCATACAGCATCCCGCCGACAAATCCGTCACCGCCGCCGATCCGGTCAAGGACGTGTATTTCGCGGGGTTCAACAATATGCCACTGCTCACCTTCAAGCATGATGGCACCCCATAGGTGCTCATTAGCGCTTATTACCTGTCGCAGGGTGGTTGCAAAAACTGATGTGCCGGGAAATGCTTTTTTTACCCTGGCTGATCATTTCCTTAAAGCTGTCAATCTTGGAGGTCAGGTTTTTTCCTCCCTCTTCCGGCCCTTCAATTCCCAGGCAGAGCTGAAAATCTTCCTCATTGCCGACAAGAATATCGGAAATAGCTGCGATTTCCCTGAAAGTAACGGCAAGTTCATTTTCCCTGCCTTTCCAGAAGGAAGCGCGGTAGTTAAGGTCAAATGAAATCCGGGTACCATATTTTTTGGCAGCTCTGGCAAGCTCAAGGCAGAAGTTGCTTGTTTCGGGCGACAGAGCTGCTATCAATCCCGAAAGGTGAAGTATCCTGACGCCTTCGTTTCCGAAAAACCTGTCAAGGTCAAAATCCTTTACATTCAGGGTCCGTCCCACCTCACCGGCACGATCGTTATGCACCCTTGGACCCCTTGATCCGTAACCGCTGTCGGCAATATTGAACTGATGCCGGTAACCCCAGGGACCGCCCTGTTCTACTTCCGTTCCTTCATATGCTATATGCCTGCCGGCAAGATTATCCTTTATGAAACGGGCAATAGGACTCTCCTTTACAAATGTTGTAAGTACCTTAACAGGCAGTCCGAGGATATGACGATACACTGGCCACATTGGTTTCGGCGCTTGTAGCCTGCATAAAAAATGTATCGCTGCAATGAACAGGCTGGCCGTTTACAGGAGTTATCCTGACACCCATGCTTGTAGGTACAACCAGTCGACCAGGCATAATTTTTACGGAGTTCGATTTTCATAAATACTTTTAATTATTTGTTTTTTATTTTTACTCCCCCCACCCCCTGCTTCTTCCCCTTCTTCTTCCCCTGCGGCTCTGCGCTCTGAGCTCTTCGCCCCCTGCTCCCCGCTCTCCGCTCTCCGCTTTCCTTTCTTATCTTAGTCTCTCTCTTATCTTCTTTGATGCCTCTTCAAAACCCGGTTTATTGAGCAAAGCGAACATATTTTTCTTGTATGCCTCAACCCCCGGCTGATCAAAAGGATTGACGTCGAGTATGTAGCCGCTTACGGCGCAGGCCAGTTCAAAAAAGTAAATTAACTGGCCAAGGTAGTATTCGGTAAGTTCAGGAACAGAAACAGTCAGAATAGGAACTCCGCCATCGTTATGGGCAAGGATAGTCCCTGTTTCAGCATTATGGTTGACTTCCGAGAGCCTTTTACCTGCCAGGTAATTCAGCTGATCCGAATCAACGGCCTCCTTTGGGATGACCACCTTCTTCCTGGAATTACTGACAGAAATTATTGTTTCAAACAGGATCCTTTGTCCATCCTGAATATATTGTCCGAGCGAATGAAGGTCAGTAGTAAAATCGACAGCTGCCGGAAAGATCCCTTTCCCATCCTTGCCTTCACTCTCCCCATAGAGCTGCTTCCACCATTCTGAGAAATAATGGAGGCCTGGTTCAAAGCCCACCATTATTTCGGTTGATCTGCCGGTTTGCAGAATAAGGTTCCTTGCTGCCGCATAAATCAGGGAAGGGTTTGTTGCAGCTTTTTTGTTGCGCCGTGAGATCTCTTCCATCGATTTTGCACCTTTAACCAGCATCCTTATATCGATCCCGCTAATGGCTATGGGTAGCAATCCGACAGGGGTGAGGACCGAATATCTTCCCCCGATATCATCCGGGATAACGAATTTCTCGTACCCGTTGGTTTCAGCAAGGGTTATCAACGCTCCCTTCCTGCTGTCGGTGATCGCTATGATCCTGTCGGCAGCAACCGGTTTTCCCACTTTTTTTTCCAGATGATCCTTAAGAATCCTGAAAGCAAGGGCAGGTTCCGTTGTAGTGCCTGATTTTGAGATGACAAGAATCGAATAATTTCTTCCATCGAGTATTTCAAGGAGATCGGCAATGTAATCTTCCGAGATATTCTGACCTGCAAATATTATCTCGTGTTGTCTGGCTTTCTGCTGGAACGGGAATGAGTGGGAGAGTGCTTCAATAACAGCTCTGGCGCCAAGATAGGATCCGCCGATACCTATTACCACCGTTGTATCGGAAACCGATCTAAGGTGTCTTGCGCTCTTTTCAATCCTGTCAAGCTGCGGAAGGATATCATCAGGAAGTGAAAGCCATCCGAGAAAGTCACTCCCGGCACCTGTCTTGTTGTTGAGGCTGTCGAGGTGCCTGGCTGACAACTGAGCCAAAGCTATTATCTCCTCCTGGGAAACAAAGCTTACGGCGTTTTTAAGATCAACTGCAATATTTTCTTTCATTATATTATTATTAATGGGACCCACGTCAGAGGCAAAGTTAAAAAAAAGCCGGCAGGTTCGATCCTGCCGGCTTCTATTATAATTGGGAATATATATATGATAAAAGGTTACTTCCTATGTACACCGCCTGCGCTTGAAGAATGGGCATCGATATATTTAGGGTTTCCCTTGTAGTTAATGTCTCCTGCACTTGAAGCTCTTGCCGTGAGTCTTTCCGTAACACTTACATCCGCGTCGCCTGCACTCGATGCTGAGACATCAGCTTCCGTTGCCTCCAGTTCATAAGCGTTAAGATCGCCGGCGCTGCTAAGATTTACGTTGAGTCTGTCAGCCCTTCCGTTGAGCGTTATATCGCCCGAACTGCTGATATCAGCCTCTATCACTTTTGCATATACTTCCAGATTTATGTTGCCCGCACTACTTGCGGATAATTCAAGTTGATCCGATTTAACGGGTGTCTCACCGATGACATCTCCGGCGCTGGTGGTTTTGATCGACCTGATATTTTCCATCGTAACATATACTCTCTTCCTTTCAGCATTTCTGATATTGGCATCAGTGTAAACGTTCAGGACACCATCCCTGATTTCTGTTTTAATATATTCATGAAGGTTTTCATCAGCTTCAACAACAATTGACTCATTATCAGTTTGCTTCAGATAAACATCAATTCCGGTGCTCACCTTTATCCCGGTGAAATTTCCGGCGGTTCTCTCTTTTTTAACCACATCCTTATTACCGTAGACTGTCCTGCGCATTTGTGCATCAGCGCAGGCAGTGATCCCAAGAATAAGGGCGCCAATCAGTAAAAATTTCAGGTTTTTCATTTCTTTATTTTGTATTTTCTTAATTCCTTCAATTAAAAGACTTAATTTATTTTGAGGTGATGCATGACAACGGAAAATATTAATGCCATTTAAAAATCTTTAATCCTGATGTAAAAAATACCCCTCCCACAGCTGTCAGAATTACTATTGGCATTGCGACTTCCCTGAAACCGGCGCCTTCATTGAAGATGCTCCTGATTCCGTCTGTAAGCATTGTCAGTGGAAGGGCCTGGATCACCTTAATGCTCCAGTCAGGGAAATTATGATAGCTGAAGAAGATGCCGGATAGCACCATCATCGGAAAGACGATTGCATTGATAAGTCCGTTGCCGACTTCCGTATTGGAGGTATGGGAGGAGACAAAAATTGCAATTCCTGCGAATGCGAAATTACCTGCAAGGAACATAATCAGTAGCGCTGCGATATCACCCTGAATAGTCATTTTAAAGGCAATTACTGCGAAGATCAGCAGTGAAAGCGACTCGACGAAATTCATTAATATCCTGACAGTGATCTGAGCAAAGAGGAAATGGGACTTTTTCATGGGAGTAGCCACGAGCCGGCGCAAAAGCTTTTTTGACCTTTTCTCAATTAACCCGTAGCTTATCCCCCACATACACGACATCATAACACCCATTGTAATGAGTCCGGGAACGAGGAAGTCGATATACCTTGTCCCCTTCACTGTCAGCGGCTTTACATTAGCTGTAGTTTCAGAGGGAAAGGCCTTGCCTTTTCCTATCAGTGAATTCAGCTTGATGTAGGTAAGCTGGGCGTCGGAATTCTGAGGATCAAAATGATATTCCGGTTCACCATCTTTTTCAAGAACCACAACATTTATAGTGCCCCTTTTAAGAAGCACAACAGCCTGCTCCCAGTCCATCTCATAGAAATAAAAGAAAGAGTTGCCGAGCTTGTCATTTTTTAAAATCAGCTCCCATTGGTAGGGCTTTTTATCAGTAACATCATTCTTCACACAGTTATTTTCAAGAAATTCAACCACCTGCAGGGAGTGTTCAGAAGAATCTGAATCCGTACTTAAAATAACTGCAACCTTACGTATGACATCGGCCTTTTTTGTAAAAGCGAGCCCAAGTCCAAGCGACATCAGGATAGGGAAGAGGATACCCCAGAACAATACGCCGGGTTCCCTGATAATCTCTTTGAAGAGAGCTTTGATCAGTTGCCATAACTGTCCGGATTTAATCCATTTATTCATTAATTTTTCTCCCGGTTAATTCCACAAAAAGATCATCAAGGGTTTTGCGTCTGCATTCCATATTCTTGAGACTTACATTTTTAGACTTCAGAAATGACAGGAAAGCGGGAAGATCATCTTCGAAATTGGCTATTGTCACGAAGCCTTTCTCCCTGGTCTCTCCGGCATGGATCCTGAAGGGCAATTCTCCTGAATTGAATATTTCGGACAGTCCGTTCTCAGAGGTAAATTCTACAACTTTTTCATCCGTATCCTCCTCAATTAACTGGTCCATAGTACCTTCCCTGAGGATGATGCCGTTATGCATGATTATTATATATTCACAAAGGTTCTCTGCTTCTTCCATATAATGTGTTGTAAGAATCATGGAAGTCTCAGATTGTTGCCTGAGCTTCAGAAGTATTTCCCATACTTCCCTTCTTGCGTTCGGGTCAAGTCCTGTTGTGGGTTCATCCAGCAACAGTATGGATGGCTTGTTGATCAGGGCTATACCAAGGGCAAGCCGTTGCCTTTGCCCGCCGGAAAGGTTAACTACGTATGATTTTCTTTTATCTTCAAGGCCGATAAGATCAATCACTTCATTGACCCGTTCCATACCCAGCTCAAAAAAGCCGGCAAAGAGCCTGAGCGTCTCAGTTACCCTGAGCTTATCTATGAACCTTGTCTCCTGGAGAGATATTCCAATCATTTTATGGATCTCATTTTCATTTCCCCTCCACTTTTTTCCCATTATGAGAATCTCTCCGCTGTCGGGTTTCTGTATTCCTTCAATCATCTCAACAAGAGTCGTTTTGCCTGCACCATTGGGGCCCAGCAGGGCAACAAACTGACCTTTATTTATCTTCAGGCTTATGTCCCTGACAGCCTTAACACTCTTAAAGGATTTCCGGACATTTTTTACCTCTATAACTGGAAATATCATTGAACAGGATTTTCAAAGCTTTATGGGAATATAACAATGAGGTCTCTAAAAAGTTAATTTCTGTTGAAGCCCTAAATTAACAAAATGAGCGGAGTATTATAGCTAATCATGTTTTAAAACATACTCAGATGATGCTCAAAGTCATTGACTGCTATTTGAAAAAAATGTACCTTTAAAAAAAAATGAATCTGTTAAGAGGCGTAGCGCCAGTCATGATTTTTGTCCTTGTTTCAGGATGCCAGTCTTCCAAAACCGGCAAAGAATCCCCATTGTCTCAAAATGAAACTAAAGGAGACATTCAGGGTCATATAACTATCAGTGGTGCGTATGCATTGTTCCCGCTGATACTGAAGATGTCGGAGGATTTTATGGCCCTGCACCCCCTGGTAAGGATAGAGGTAAGCAGGATGGGAACCGGAGAGGGAATCACTGAACTTCTCACAAAAAAAACACAGCTTGCAATGATCTCCCGACCTCTTACGGAGGAAGAAATAAACGAAGGAATATGGGTTATCCCGGTTGCAAAAGATGGCGTCGCACCCATAGTAAATCAGAAAAATCCCTATCTCGAGACTCTCATCAACCAGGGTTTAAGTCCTGAAGAATTTATGAAGTTATTCACAACGGAGAAGCAAATGACGTGGGGAGATATTCTGGGCAGTAACATAAAGGATAAGATCGTTGTTTATACCAGGGCAGATGAATCTGGTGCCGCGGTAGTCTGGGCCGATTTTCTGTACAAAAAACCCTCCGACCTGAGAGGAATAGGAGTAACGGGTGATGAAGAAATGGTCAAAAGCATCCAGGAGGATCCTCTCGGCATCGGATACTGTAATTTCTCTTATGCATTTAATCCTGCAACGGGAGAGAGGATGGAAAACATTCAAATCGTCCCCGCTGATCTGGATTTTGACAATAAGATCGAAAGGAAAGAGATGCCCTTTTCAAACCTCGAAGAGGCTCACAGGAGTTTATGGCTTGGCTTTTATCCCGATGACCTGTGCAGGGAACTTACGATAGGATCACTGGGTAAACCAACTGACCCGCTTGTGATTGAGTTCCTTTATTTTGTGCTGGGAGAAGGACAGGCGGGTGTTAAGAAAAGCGGTTTCTGCCCACTAAATAATGTTTATCTCAATTATGCACTTGAAAGCCTTCAGTAGTTATATTTAGACTTCTAAAAACATTTTCCATTCTACGTCCGGGCCGTGAAATTCAGAACCTATGAGCGAGCCTATCTTAAGAGCATTGATTCAGCTGTTTGCCATTATCAGCGATATAGGCAACCCCAATGAGATTTCCAGCAGGGAGAAGGATGTTGTCAGATCATTCCTGGCACGTCAACTTAATAGTGAACTGGTTAACAAGTATATAAAGCTGTTTGACGAATTCCTCGAAAGGTTCCTGAAGGAGGCAATAAAGGAAAAAACAGATGGCCAGAGTGTCGCATCACTCAGGGCCAGAAGGATCAAGAGAATTTGTGAAAGTATCAACCTGGAACTGCGTCAGAAACAAAAGATCTATATAATTATTCAGCTTATCGACTTTATCTCGTACGGGAAGGATATTACAGAAAATGAACTGGATTTCCTGATGACAGTCGCTCTGGCACTCTATATTCCCGAAAATGAATATAAAAATATTAAGAGCTTTATTCTTGAATCAGCTTCGAGGATCCGGGAAAAGGAAAAGTTGCTCCTGATAAACAATAGTCAGAGTGCCAGGTACAGGAAAATAAAACACATTTTCAACAGCAAAATTTCAGGGGAACTTATGTTTCTGAATATCATAAGTACCAAGACATTCATTCTGCGGTATACTGGCGACAGGGATCTATATCTTGACGGACAGCAGATATTCCCGAAACAGACCTACATCTTCGACAACGGATCAACAATTAAGGGACAGGGTCTGAATACCCTTTATTATCCGGAGGTGTCCGGGATCTTTAATGAAGTAAAACCTGAAACTAAAGTATCTCTTACAGCAAAAGATCTGGCATTCAGATTCAATGACAGCGAAAATGGCATTCACGATTTCAATTTCCATGAGGAATCCGGGCAACTGGTTGGAATACTCGGGGTAAGCGGAACAGGTAAATCAACCCTTCTGAACCTCATGAACGGGAATATCAAACCACAAAACGGACAGATCTGTATAAACGGTTATAACCTTAATAATCCCAATGACAGGGAAGAACTTAAGGGTATTATCGGATTCGTGCCACAGGACGACTTCCTGATGGAAGAACTTACAGTATATCAGAATCTGTATTTTAGCGCCCGGCTTTGCCTGAGTAAATTCTCTCCCGCAAAAACAAAGAAAATTGTGACAAGATTGCTGATCGACCTCGATCTCTACGATATTAAGGACCTCAAGGTGGGCAGTCCTCTGGATAAGGTAATCAGCGGCGGACAAAGAAAAAGGATCAATATTGCCCTTGAGCTGGTTCGCGAACCCTCCATACTTTTTGTAGATGAACCGACATCCGGACTATCATCTATTGATTCAGAAGTTGTTATGAATCTCCTGAAAGAGCAGACATATAAAGGGAAGCTGGTGATAATAAACATTCACCAGCCCAGTTCAGATTTGTATAAATTGTTCGACAAGGTCATTATCCTTGATAAAGGAGGCTTTCAGATTTACTACGGAAATCCAAACGCTGCAATTGTTTATTTTAAAACCCTTAGCAGACATGCCAACGCTGATGAGGATCAGTGTTCGAAATGCGGTAATATAAACACTGACCAGGTATTGCAGATTGTTGAGGCTAAAATCGTTGATGAACACGGAAAACTTACACAGACCCGCAAGGTGTCACCAAGGGAATGGTATATCCGGTTCATGAAACATAATGGTAATAAGAAACCCGTTATTCCAGAATACAAAGAGAAACTACCTGAGAATTATTACTCTGTTCCCGGGATTATCAAACAAATGAAATTATTCTTTGAACGGGATATCCTGGCCAAATTTGCAGATAAACAATATCTTCTGATAAGTCTGCTTGGAGCGCCCCTGCTTGCCCTTCTCCTCGGATATTTTACAAAGTATGTCAGGGTTGGATCCTATGTATTCAGCGAAAATGATAATTTACCGGCTTACCTGTTCATGTGTGTTATTACTTCCCTTTTTATGGGTCTCATGATCAGTTCGGAAGAAATCCTGAAAGACAGGAAGATCCTGAAAAGAGAGTCATTCCTGAATCTGAGCTGGTTCAGTTACATAAATTCAAAAGTGGGGATAATGTTCCTGATATCGGCTGTTAATACGATTTCATATATTCTTGTAGGGAACCTGATTCTTGAGATCAGGGGCATGACCCTCTCCTTCTGGATAGTTCTCTTTACAACTTCCTGTTCGGCAAATCTGCTCGGGCTGAATATATCATCAGCTTTCAATTCTGTCATTACTATCTACATCCTTATCCCTTTCATAATTATTCCCCAGTTATTGTTCAGCGGTGTGCTTGTGAAATTCGACAAACTTCACAAGGGGATGCATTCAACTTATGAATTTGTTCCGGTAATTGGCGACCTGATGACAGCCCGATGGTCGTTTGAGGCATTGGCGGTAGAGCAATTCAGGAACAACAGGTTTGAAAAGAACTTTTTTGGTTACGATATGGAGGAAAGCCGCAATAACTGGTATGCCGGATTCCTTATCCCATGTCTTGAGAAAGGGATCCAGCGTTATTCAGTTTACAAGGATAAACCTCAGTTCAAAGATCAGCTGGCCGATAATTTCCGTAAACTGGATGGATATACAGAGGAACTATCCAGGCTGGCAGGCTATTCATTTCCGCCAAAACTGAAGGCATCGCTTAATGCGAAGGAATTTGACCATTATTCGGAAGGTAATATGGCATTCTATCTTGACTCGCTGAAGAGGCATTTTCTTCATTCATTAAAGAGGGCGCGGGAAAGAAGAGACTCTGCAATCAGTGCATTGAGTGAAAAGAACGGAAATGATTGGCTTATTAACCTCAGGAGCAATTATGAAAATAAGCAGCTTAAGGAGATTGTGCTTGAACAGACAACGGCTGAAAAATATCTGGAGACATCCAAAAAAATAATCCAGAAATCTGACCCGGGATTTATGAAACCTCAGTCCAGGACCGGCCGGGCTCATTTTTATGCACCCTGTAAGAAAATTGGCAACCTGGAGATTGACACCTTCTGGTTTAATGTAATGGTTATCTGGACAGTGTCGTTGTTGCTATATATAGCACTTTACTTTAAGCTTATAAGAAGAATTATAAGCTATTTTGAAAATTTCAGATCACAAAAATCTGAGATCGACAGACTAAGTTTCGTTATTGAATTGCCTGAGTAGCTCCCTGGTCCCGAACCTTTATGTCTTCCTGATTTATTTAAACAGGGAAGGATCCAGTGATCTTACATTATTTTTGAAGGCCACTACGAAGGCATCACTAAAGCCTGCCTGTTTAAATGCTTTCTGGAAGGCGATTGCCTGGGTGCGGCTTGCGAATTCCCCGGCACATGATCTGTAGGCGCCATTATAAAGATATTCAAATGTTTTGTATTTGGCACCGCCAATGGTTATCTCATAACTGCCTTTTGGTTTTGAATTTGAGAGGAATTGAACCCTGTAAACTACGACATCGCCGGTAATTACCTGTTGTGCAGGCGGTATCTTTGAAACTTCCTGCTTTGGCTGGGCAGTTTTCTGCGTTACGGCTGTTTCAGCCTTGCCCGTTTCCCTGGTCTGGGCATTCCCCACGGCAGTTTTTGTTTCAGGTAAAGTTTCCGTTTTTATCCGGGCTGCAACCTGTTGTTCTTTTTCAGTAGAAGTCTTAACCGCGGTGGTTGAAGCGGGGGCTGCCGGTTTAGCCAGATCGCCAATTGCAAGATATTGAAATGCATTTGAAAGATTCTTCAATTGATTGGCAGCGGTCTTGTTATAAAATGTGACCCTGTAAAGTTTCATCGGTCCTTTTCCGGATTTCGTTCTTCTGGTAAAGAATGCCGACTGGCCGCCGGAGCGGTCAAGAGTAAAGGCAAGCTCATCATTATCAGTATTTATCATTTCAGTCAGGTTCACAGGTTTTTCCCACCCGCTGCCATTATACCTGGAGAAATATATATCAAGTCCGCCTGTACCGGGGCGTCTGTCGGAGGAAAAGAAGAGATTGTTATCCTGATCAAGTAATGGCGAAACTTCATCACCGAATGTATTTATGGCGCTTCCCGCATTCACCGGTGAAGACCAGTCAGAACCATCCATGCGGGCAAAGAAAATGTCAAAACCCCCGACACCTTCCATGTTACTTGAAAATACCATCATCTCTCCATCGGCTGACAAGGACGGATGTGAATAAGCTGAGTTGCCGCTACAGATTTTAAGAGGTTCAGTGTCGCTGATCCATTCGAGTTTACCACTTCCTGCTGATCTGGCACGGTATATTTTTTCAGGATTCTTCCTTGATGGTTTCTTTGAATAATACATCAGGGTATAGTCGCTGTTGAAAGTCATGGCATCACTGGGGACGTCGAAAGAACCTGAGGGGGAAAAAAGGATGTGATTACCGGGAGTTGTATCATTGTAAACTATATAGTATGTATCCGGCTTTCCGAAAGAGATATGATTCTGCAGCATCCTGTCCTCATCCCGTGAGTGTGAGAGGAACACCAGCCCGTCCCTGTAAAACTGAACGCCGGTGGAGGGTGAAATGATATTCAGTCTGAACGGTTCAACTTTAATTAACAAATTCCTGTTTAAGGTATCCTGATCCGGTAAATGAGCAGATACCGGCCCTGCAGCCGAACAAATTAATAATATCAATCCGTATATTCTCTTCATATTATGCTTTAAAAATCTTCTTACCAGTGCCATGATTGGGTATAACCCGATTTGTTGCGTGAAAAATTGATACCAACTGCAACTTCAACGG
The DNA here is from genome assembly GCA_963806555.1 of uncultured Bacteroidales bacterium. GTDB lineage: Bacteria > Bacteroidota > Bacteroidia > Bacteroidales > VadinHA17 > LD21. The sequence continues at coordinate 121,999 of CAWDYR010000027.1, forward strand.
TTGGTGTTTTCTGAAAGTAGGGTAGATCTTTTGGCAGGGCAAAAAACGTACCTATGTAGAACCTTGGATAACGGTACTGGAAAAAGAATGAGACCTTATTATAGTCATTGAAATACGTGCCAAGGCAGAAATTCCCGGTATATAATTTCAGCACCGGTTCTATGCTCTCCTTCAGATCGAAATGGAGCGAATCGTCAGTCAGTATCATTATTGAGGGCTCAAGCACAAGATTCAATGAGCGGCTCAAAATAAACTTATATCCTGCAACGAGATTGTACTGTCGCGAAACCGGCACCTGATACTGGTTCAGCACAGCGGTGTCCGTGGGTGCACCCAGGAAATTTGTAGCCGACACCCCTGCAAAAAATCTGGGGCTGTAAAGATATATACCCGCATCGGCATTGGGAAAATAGAATTCCTTCGACGGTATGTTCAAATCATGATCGCCATAAAAGTAATGATATAACCCCTTAATAGATGCACCTATTGAAATAAATGAGAGATTCTTGTTATTCAACGGTATATGATATGATAATGCAAGACTTCCCCCTGCTGTATTCGTTGAATCGGTATTGTTAAAATCATTAAAGGCCGAGGCACCAATCCCGATGTTTGTAAAAGAAGCAATGGAGGATGATCCTGAATATGAAATTCCCTTTTTGGCAATCCTGCTGTTTACGCTTATTAACTGTGAATACGATCTGCCATTGAACCCTGCAAGGAGATCGGTAGAAATGAAGTCTTTGCTGCCGGCAATTGCAGGATTTATCAGAAACGGACTGAAAATCCTGTATGAAATAGGACTAAAAGGCATTTGCTGCCCATACGATGGGTAGAAACAGGAAATAACAAACACTAGTAGTAATACCTTTTTATTTACTGTCATTTTGGACCGGGTAATATTACAATAAAACCACTGAATGGATTACTAAATAAATCCTTCATTAACTTCTATGAGTTAAAGTTATAAATTTTAGCACTGATTATGCTAACAAATTGAAGATTTTATTTAAAACCCGATAAAAGCATTAAAAATTAAATAAATACTGGCTTTCTCTGTGGACCTCTGTGAATCCTCTGTGGACCTCTGTGTAAGTTCTTAATTTTATTTTTGTTACACTTATTTCTTAAACCAGCTCCCGACAGTCTGAGGACTTAAACCGCTCAGTCCAAGTTTGTTTTTTTTGTTCAGACCGTTCAGATCATTTGCAAGTTTAGCGGGTTTTTCAACTTCCAGAAGTTTTGCAACAGTTGTGTATCCGAGTTTCTTAAGGGGCTCAATCCATTCTTCAGGAATCCCCAGCACCAGATACTCTTCTTTCTGGCTTTCAGTCCTGACTTTCTGGATCTCAGGTTTCATCTGAGGGAATAAAAGTACATCCTGAATCGACGGCTGGTTGGTGAGTAACATTGCAAGCCTGTCAATACCTATTCCCATGCCCGAGGTCGGAGGCATACCATATTCGAGGGCCCTTACGAAGTCAAGGTCAATGAACATGGCTTCATCGTCTCCCTTTTCGGTCAGACGCAATTGTTCCTGAAACCTCTCAAACTGGTCGACCGGATCGTTAAGTTCGGAATATGCATTTGCAATCTCCTTTCCGTTTATCATTAATTCAAACCGTTCTGTCAGCCCTGGTTTACTGCGGTGCATCTTTGTCAGCGGAGATGTCTCGGCAGGATAATCGATAATGAAAGTAGGCTGGATATAGTTATGTTCACATTTTTCTCCGAACAGGATATCAATAAGCTTCCCCTTTCCCATTTCGGGTGTGTTTGGAACATTAAGATCATCGCATACCTTTCTGATGGCTTCTTCATCCATTCCGGAAATGTCAGTTCCCGTGTTTTCTTTTATGGCATCAAGCATGCTTATCCTTTTGTAAGGAGGATTAAGGTTGATGACAGTGTCTCCGTAAACTATTTCTGTTTTATTATGGAGATCAAGAGCTGCCTTTTTTATTATTTCCTCGGTAAAGCTCATCATCCAGTTATAGTCTTTGTAAGCTATATAGATCTCCATAACAGTGAATTCCGGATTATGGGTACGGTCCATCCCCTCATTCCGGAAATCTTTTGCAAATTCATAAACTCCCTCGAATCCTCCTACTATCAGCCTCTTAAGATAAAGCTCATTGGCTATCCTGAGATAAAGAGGCATGTCGAGAGTGTTGTGATGAGTTATGAATGGTCTTGCTGACGCCCCGCCGGGGATAGGCTGAAGGATGGGAGTTTCAACCTCAAGGTATCCGCGCAGGTTAAATAATTCACGCATCGACTGGATAATACGGGTCCTTTTCCGGAAAACTTCGCGCACCGGCGGATTTACTATTAGATCGACATAGCGTTGACGATAACGCATCTCCGGATCCGTTACGGCATCAAAAAGGATTCCGTCTTTCTCCTTTACAACCGGGAGCGGACGAATGGATTTGCACAGTATTGTGAATTCTTTCACATGGACCGTGATTTCACCTGTCTGAGTCCTGAAAACAAATCCTTTTACTCCTATTATATCACCAATATCCAGAAGATGCTTAAAGACGGTATTATAAAGGGTCTTGTCCTCACCGGGACAAATGTCGTCTCTTCTGAGGTAGATCTGCACCCTGCCTGATGAATCCATCAGCCCGGCAAAGGATGCATTTCCCATTATGCGACGACTCATGATCCGGCCTGCGAGGCAGACATCCTGATAATTGAATTTCTCCGGATCAAAATTATCCTGGATATCCTGTGCAAAAACATTTGTTTTATATTCGGCAGCAGGATAAGGATCGATACCCAGCTTTCTCAATTCATCAAGGGATTCTCTTCTTATCTGCTCCTGTTCGCTTAATGCCATTTTCCCGGTTGTTTTAAAAATTTGTGCAAATATAGGAATATCCGGCCATCACCTGTATGATCATGAATGCTTCAAAGTGCAGATATGGTCGTTGAATTTCTCTCTTATGATCCTGGTAAGCGGGCCCGGGGTTCCGTTGCCGATTGTTTGACTGTCGATGGCTGAAACGGGGATTATTTCGCCCGAGGTATTTGAAATAAAAGCCTCGGTTGCCTTTCCAAGCATATCTTTAGCTACAGCTTCCTCTTTAACCGGTATAAAAGCTTTTCTTGCGATCCGGATAACGTTTTTCCTTGTTACTCCTGAAAGCACATATACCGATTCCGGATGGGTCCACACAACACCACCGATCACAAAAAAGATATTTGAATGTGAGCATTCTGTAATTAAACCATTCCGAACAAATGCGCATTCCCTGAATCCTTTGTCAAGAGCTTCCTGGAAACACATAGTATTGGGAAGAAGGGCAACAGATTTAATATCACACCTGCCCCACCTTATGTCGTTTTTCAGCATAATTGCGATCCCTGATCCATTGCCTTCATATTCAGGAACAAAGGTCCGTGCGGATGCAAAGACAGTAGGGATGACTGCCGGAGATGGAAATGCATGCGTCCGTGTGGCAGCGCCGCGCGTCACCTGTAGATAGACCAGGGCTGGCGTTTTTTCAAGATGGTTCAGTCTTATGAGTTCAAGGGCTATTTCCGGGAAAGAGTCTTCTTCCTGCCATCTTACAAGTATTTCACCGAGGCTCCTTTTCATTCTTGCCACATGACTCTCCATATCGAAGAAAAATCCCCCGTACCACCTTACCACCTCGTAGATGCCTTCCGCAAACAGGAATCCACGGTCATCGGGACTGATCCTGATCTCCTCCTTCGGGAGGTATTTCCCGTTAAAATATGCAATTTCCATAGGGTATATTAATTTATTCCAGGTTCAATTACTTCAGTTTTAAACTCAATTCTCTCTCTTGCCTCTTCGGGCGACGAAGCATTCCCGCAGGCTGCCTGAACGAAAAGTGAAGCCCCGAGAACAGTAGTTTCCTTATGATCGATGATATTGATGGGCACGCCCGTATAATTGGCTCTTAATCTGTTCCATAACCTGTTTTTTGACCCTCCGCCCACACACAGGATGCTCTCCGTTTTAAATCCACCTGCATTCTCAAGGGCTTTTTTACCCTGAGCAAGCCTTTCAGCCAATGATTCGAGGATCGCCCTGTAGATCTCATCCCGGGTCGATTCCATCCTGAGTCCGTGGATCTCACCCCCCGGTTTGCCTTTGAGCTCTTCAAAGAATTTTGGGATTACAGTTACACCGTTGCATCCCTGGGGAACTTTTTCAGCTCCTGATATCATCGCTTCATATTCACCTGTTTTGAGATCGCCGTACAGGTTTTTTCTTGCCCATTCAATAACTCCCGAGGCAATCCACTGATTGCCTATATTGTATAATCCCGGTCTTGAGTCAAATTCAGTTGTAATCCCAAGTTCCAGTTGATCGCTGCCCGATTTGAACCCTTCTGTGCGAACCATCAGTATCTCCCATGTACCTGAACTCAGCACGGGCTGATTCTTTCCTGCGCCCGAACCGAATATGGCAAACTGGGTGTCATGCCCGGTCAGGATGACCGGGACATTTTTGGGGATCAGGGTTTCTGCTGAAGCTTCGGATGTTATCTTTCCGGCAATGGTTCCCGGTTCTGCCACCGGCCCCATTTTTTCAGCCGGAAATCCTGTCTTATTAAAAATGGTTTCCGAAAATCCTCTTGTCTTTAAGCTTGTCAGCATCGACGTACCTGCCATTGTGGAATCATTAACCATTTCTCCTGTCAGCAGGAATACAAATATCGAAGGCATGAACAGAAACCTGTAGCTCTCCTCCGCCAGTCCGGGCCGGTTTTCAAGAAACCAGATCAGCTTGTTTATGGTATTAAAGTTAAAGGGTAGCACGCCACATTCACCGTAAAGCTCTTCAAGCGGGATATATTTTCCGATATCCGACATTATCGGAGTTGTTCTTTCACATTGCCACGAAATTACCGGGTATAACATCCTTCCTTTTTCATCGAACAGGGTACCGTCAACGCCGAAAGTAGTAACAGTCACCCCAATAATGTTGTCAGCATTAATTTTTCCGACTATCTTTTTTGAAGCCAGAGTCATTTTATTCCAGATCTCATGGATATCCCATACCCTGTAGAATGGGAAGTAAGGATCGGGTCTGGTATTGTTGGGATACGATTCGGAGGCCAGGATTTCGCCCTTGCTGTTAATGGCTACTGCCCTTACGTTTGTTGCACCGCAGTCGAATACAATTACAATATCTCCCACCTGTTTACTATATTGACAGAATAGTTGTTACGTTCCTTTCAGTAATGACATTGATGATCCGGCGATAGCAAGAGCCAGCAGATAAATCGAAAGGATGATGATAGCCATCACTCCTATATAAGTAAAATATGTCCGCAGGTTCCTGAACGCTTTCTCAAGCTTCAGTTTATCATGATTGTGAATTGCATCCCGTGTGTTCCTCGAAAAGCGAAAAAGGAAAAGTACAGGCAGGAAATAAAGAGCTGCAATTATTATGAACAGGAAAATCATCAATGATTCGGGAATGCCAAGGTTGACTTCCCTCGATCTGAAAGCCGTAAGAAAAGTGCTGGTCGCTACGCCGATTATTATAAGTAATCCGAAGAATATAAAGCCAAGCACCGACAGGAACATGGTCCATTTTCGCATTGAATTCAGATGTTTTAATGCTTCCGGGCTAATTTCCATTTTATTTTCTGCAGGAGTTTCCATGATGGATAGGATTTAAAATACTACTTATACAGAGCTCCGTAAACCTGACATGCCCTGTAGTCAGCTCCCTCCTTATCCATGCCGAAAGCATTCCAGGAGCTTGGACGGAATATATCCTCTTCCGGCACATTATGCATGCAAACCGGAATTCTTAATATAGAAGCAAGGGTAATAAGATCGGCCCCGATATGTCCGTAACTTGATGAGGAATGGTTTGCCCCCCAGTTTGCCATCACTGAGTAAACATCCGCAAACGGTCCGTGACCTGTCAGCCTTGGTGCAAACCAGGTTGTTGGCCACCCCGGATCAGTCCTGTCGGTAAGAATCTTATTCATCCTGTCCGGAATGCTGACTGTCCAGCCTTCGGCCAGCTGCAGTACAGGTCCGATCCCTTTTACAAGGTTGACCCTCGAGATTGTCACCGGCATTTCGACTTCGGTTGTAAACTGTGACGAGAAACCACCGCCTCTGAAATAACCGGTGTTGCCAGGTGACCATTTTGTGGCATGCAGGCATTTTACTGCGTCATCATGGGTTATTTCCCAGAAAGGCTTGATGCATGGCTTTCCATTTTCCGTCTCCCTTCCTGAGAAATCAAGCGCCGAGGCCCCCGAATTTATCAGATGTATGATCCCACTGGCAGCCAGTCCTTCCGGATTCATTTTAGTGACGCGTTTTATTGCTTCAGGACTCCAGTACGTGCGGATATCTGAAAACATCTGTGCGGTATTTGTGAGAAGGTAGCCAAAGAGCATCGGCACACCATTCATCGCATCATTTTCTGTAGCCACAAGATAAGGAGGCCTTATCCCGTTCCAGTCGAAGGAAGAACAGAGTATTGCCTCAAGGAAATCACCATTTGGCATGTGGTCGGTCCATTGCCGTTGTCCCTGGAAACCTGCCAGTATTGCGTTATGGCCATGTGACTCTTCTCCGAAACCAGTTTTTTTGAGCTTTGGATTCCCCACCATCAGATCACGTGCAATAATTGCCATTTTAACAGAGATCTCCCACTCTTTGTTTTTCCTTGCTCTTGTGGAGGGTTTCCTGTTAAAGTCCTTGCCTTCCTTGCAATATTTCTTTGTCCAGGCAAGCGCTTTTTCAAATTCTTCCCTGTCGAGGATCTCCTCATTGAGTCTCCTTATGAACTCGGTCATATCGATATACTCGTTGCGCATACCGAGATACTCCTGGAAGAAGTCCTCCCTTACTATAGATCCGGCAATACCCATTGATACGGATCCCATTGAGAGATAGGATTTACCTTTCATAAAGGCTGCAGACAGGGCAGCTTTGACAAACCTCAGTATCCTGACATTGACATCATCAGGTATCGTCTTGTCTCCCGAATCCTGCACATCGTGTCCATAGATGCCAAACGCCGGCAAACCTTTCATGGCGTGTCCTGCAAGGGCGGCGGCAAGATATACGGCTCCAGGCCTTTCTGTGCCGTTAAATCCCCATATTGCCTTGGGCATGTCGGTGCTCATGTCGATTGTTTCGCTGCCGTAGCACCAGCAGGGAGTAACTGTCAGACTCAGGCCAACGCCGGTTTTCCGGAATTTCCCGGCACATGATGCCGCCTCTGCAACACCTCCGATACAGGTATCGGCGATAACGCATTCAACAGGTTTTCCATTTGAATACCTGAGGCTTTTGCTGATCAGGCCAGCTGCAGCTTTGGCCATGTCCATCGTTTGTTTTTCGAGCGATTCCCTCACCCCCCGCTCCCTGCCATCAATTACAGGCCGGATGCCAACTTTTGGGAAATCACCGATAACCGTCTGGTAGTTCTGATTGATTTTAAATTCATTGTCAGCCATCGTAAATTAAATTTTGATAGTAATTAGAATGTTTTGCCGGTTAACAAATATAGATGTTTTTATTTTTAAAAATTGAAGAAAAACTTTCACAGAGGTACACAGAGAAGACACAGAGGTACACCGAGAAGACACAGAGGTCCACATAGAAGAATTAGAGGTCCACTGAGGGTTATTTTTTGTACCTTTGCAGGATCATAAACTATACATGCAAAAGGGTAGACGTTTACCGGCCTGGCTTAAAATGCAGAGAGCAAGAGGTGAGAATTATTCGGCTGTGAAGAGGCTCATCAAAAGCAATCACCTGCACACAATCTGTACCAGCGGAAACTGTCCGAACATCGGTGAATGCTGGAATGCCGGGACCGCCACTTTCATGATCCTCGGCGATATCTGTACCCGCGCATGTAAATTTTGCGCGACAGCCACAGGACGACCCCTGCCTCCCGACCCCGGTGAGCCGGCCCGCCTTGCGGAATCTGTCCGGATCCTTGGGCTAAAGCATTGCGTAATAACATCAGTCGACAGGGATGATCTTCCCGACGGGGGAGCATCATTTTGGGCAGAGACAATCCGTACGGTTAAGATTGTAAATCCCGGCACAACTGTTGAAACGCTGATCCCCGATTTCGACGGGAAATACGAAAATCTAAGGATGATCATTGATGAAGGCCCTGATGTGATATCCCATAATATCGAGACAGTAAAGCGGCTGACTCCGGTAATCAGGACGAGGGCAAAGTACGGGACAAGTCTGGATGTCCTGCGATATATTGCAGAAAAAGGAAAAACCACAAAATCGGGATTCATGCTCGGTCTTGGTGAGCAAAGTGAGGAAATTTCAGAGACTATGCGTGATATTCTGAATACCGGATGCAGTATCCTGACAGTCGGTCAATATCTCCAGCCCTCACAAAATCACATGGAGGTTGTCAGTTATGTGACACCCGAAAAATTTGATGAGCTACAGGGTAACAGCTCTGGAAATGGGATTTAAAATGGTGGAATGCCATCCCCTTGTCCGTTCCTCTTTTCATGCTGAAAAACACATAGGGAGAGGATAAAAATTACTATATTAGCACAACTTAACATGAGGGAATACAATTGAGTTATAATGTTGTATACCAGGATATTGGATTAAAGAGATATAAAGAAGCCTGGGATTATCAGGAGAAGATCTTTAAAAAACTTGTCGAAAAGAAAACTAATAATGGTCAGGCTGGTACCGATCAGCGAAAGTTATGGTTCAGGTACTCTGATCATGGTCGAACATCCTCACGTTTACACACTTGGCAAAAGCGGTTCTGAAAATAATCTTCTGATCGACTATATCCAGCTTAAGGCCAGGGACGCTGAGTTCTTTAAAACTGACAGGGGAGGAGATATTACTTACCACGGACCGGGGCAAATAGTCGGATATCCTCTTTTCGATCTTGAAAGGATCGGGATAAGCCTTAAGGAGTATATTCACAGGCTTGAGGAAGCAGTAATAATGACAATTGCAGGTTTTGGACTGTCGGGAACAAGACTGGAAGGGGCAACCGGGGTGTGGCTTGATCCGGATATTCATGGAAAAGTCAGGAAGATATGCGCAATAGGAGTGAAAGCCAGCAGGTATATCACGATGCACGGATTTGCATTTAATGTGAACACGGATCTTACATATTTTAACTACATTAACCCCTGTGGATTTACTGATAAAGGAGTGACCTCACTTCAAAAGGAACTCGGTGAAAGACAGGATTTTGAGGAATTAAAGCTGCACGTTAAGAATAATCTCCGGGAAGTTTTTGATTTGAACTGGGTTAACTGAAAATAGGATGGAAAAGAGATGGGTGATCAAGGAAAAAGGTGACTATGCTGTTGTCAGACAACTTGCAGGAGCTCTTGGCGTCTCTGAAGCCCTTGCCAATCTGATGGTGCAGAGGAATATAACAACTTCTGAAGAGGCCAGGGCATTTTTTGTGCCTGATCTCGGGTATCTCCATGATCCTTTCCTAATGAAGGATATGAATATAGCCGTTGAGAGGGTGGCCACCGCAATCAAAAAGAATGAAAAGATCCTCGTTTATGGTGATTATGATGTGGATGGGACAACTGCGGTAGCATTAATGTACTCCTTCCTTAAGGAACAGTATTCAAACGTTGATTATTACATTCCTGACAGATATAAGGAAGGCTACGGAGTCTCCCTGCAGGGTATCGATTTTGCCTACCAGAATAACTGCAAGCTGGTGATCACACTGGACTGCGGGATAAAGGCGGTGGAAAAGGTAAAATATGCCCGTACCAAGGGGCTCGATGTAATAATCTGTGATCACCATTATCCGGGTGATGAGATACCCAGGGCGGTTGCCGTTCTTGATCCCAAGCAGCCGTCATGCAGTTATCCTTATAAAGAACTTTCAGGATGCGGAGTCGGATTCAAACTAATCCAGGCTTATTCAAGAATACACGGCGCTCCCTTTTCCAAAATAGCACATTATCTCGATCTCGTGGCCGTCAGCATAGCCTCCGATATTGTTCCTATCACCGGAGAGAACCGGGTCCTTGCCTATTTCGGACTTAAGCAGCTGAATGAATCTCCAAGGACCGGCCTAAGGGAAATAATCAGGGAAGCTGAAATATGCCGCGCGCTTACAATCGAAGATGTTGTTTTCAAGATAGGGCCCAGGATAAATGCAGCCGGAAGAATGGAAGCAGGCAGCAAAGCGGTTGAGCTGCTGATCTCGAATGACACAAGACTTGCGACCGGTATCAGTAAGGAGATCAATAATTTCAATATTGAACGCAGAAGCGTGGACAGGATAATAACTACAGAAGCAATGCGCATGATCTCAGAGGATCAGCGGACTGTAAATGCAAGAACGACAGTGCTGTATAATCCATCCTGGAAGAAAGGGGTAATAGGTATTGTGGCTTCGCGATTAATTGAAACATATTACCGGCCTACGGTCATCCTTACCGAATCAAACGGGTTTGCAACCGGATCAGCACGGTCAGTGCAGGGATATGATCTCTACCAGGCGATTGAATCATGCAGCGACCTTCTCGAAAGCTTCGGCGGTCATATGTTCGCCGCGGGACTTACCCTGAAGAAGGAGAATATCAGGCCTTTCATGGACCGCTTTGAACAGTTTGTCCACAGCACTATTACTGAAGAGCAGCTCGTTCCACGGATCTTTGTTGACTGCGAGCTTTCCTTCGCCGAAATAAATGTTGATTTCTTTAATATCCTGAGCAAATTTCAGCCATTCGGACCTGAAAACATGTCGCCGGTATTCGTAACCCGGAATGTTGCCGATGCAGGGACAGGAAGAATGGTGGGTTCAAGCGGGGAGCACCTGAAGCTTGATCTGCTTCAACCCTCGTCCGGCGCAATGACATTTCCTGCCATAGCTTTTAACCAGGCTGACCAGTTCGAATACATCAGGAAAGGAAATCCGATCGACATCTGCTACTCAATAGAGATGAATGAATTCAGGGGGAATAAAAACCTTCAGCTAAATATAAAAGATATTAAAACTTCGACCTCCCTCTCCGGGGCCTGATGTTAAAACCAAAGCCTGAGCTGAAGTTTCAGCTCTTCCGTTCCGGAAGTTGTTTCACTTTCCTTTAACAAATCAGTTACAGCATATTTGATCCTTAGATCGGCCAGAGTGCCGAAGCTCCATTCTGCCATTAAATAGCAGCGCGATCCCGTTCCCGACAGGGCCGGGATGCTGAAACTATTGAGCAGGTCATTCTCATACGCATAGACCCTTGAATCCCAATCATCTGTTTGAAAAATACAGTACCTGAACCAGGCCGAAAGAGGAATATCCTTAAACTTATAATTGATATCCTGAAACATGAGCACACCTGTGCTTCCTGACGGCTCTGCCAGCTTGTAATCTATCCTGGTCCCAAACCTGACCCTTTCGCTGAGCGAGTATTTGACAACAGCTTTCAACGCCCTGCTCACTGCCTCATGTTGTTTCCTGATTCCTGATTCTCCCGAATTAAGCATCTGGCTGCGGTAGTTCCAGGAGGCTTCAAATGATAATTTTTCAGATGGAAGATATTTAAGCCTGATCTCACTGCTTTTTGCCAGCGAGGGTGCACTGCATCTGTATCTGAGCCATGGATAATACCGGAGGTCGCAACCTGCGCTTACAAAGAGATACTTTGCTGCCTCAAAGGTGAAATTGGCGAACAACCCTTTGACGTTATCCCCTGCTGAACTGCTGAAGGGTCCTTTCCCATGGTAACTTACATATCCCGGGTCGTAACTCCTGTACAAAATGTTAATATTGAGCCTGCCGGACGGGCGAAAGGAAATACCCTGAATAAAAGCCATTTTCTTATTTACGCCGGCTGAAGCCTCTCCGAACAGGATCATCCTGCCAAAAACCGACTTGTAATAAAGTGTTCCGGTATTATAGTTATCCCCGGTGAAATCGTGGATGTCTTCAGGGCTCATGCTTTCGGGAATTAAGGGGATCGAGAAGCTGCAACCAGTCCAGAGAAATCCGAACCTGATGCTCCGGAAATCAGATGAAACGTTAATCCCGTAGAAGTTCTCATTAACAACATCTTTCCTTGTCAGGAGCGAAGAGGTGTTGTGAAGTCCGGAACGGTAAAACGTAACTATATGGTCATCCGGATGCAGATCTGTTGAATCGGTGGTTGCATCGATCTTATTTAACGACCAGAAAAGTGTGATCCCGGTTTTTTTAAGCTGAAGCCTTGCAGCAGCGCCACGGAAATAGTTGTTTTCATCGGTTGAGGTATAGGGTTTGATGTCATCTCCTCCTGATAAATAACCTGATGCAGTGAGGGACAAACCACTCCTCAGTCCGGTATTCACATTGGTACCAAGACCAAAGCGTCCGCCAAAATCACCAACAATTACTCTCCTGAGGATCCCGGTCCCGTTCCAGGCTATATTCGCCGACAAAAAGTCGGGGAGGGGAGGCTTGCCGGCTGTTAGTTGTTCGCCGTTGTCTTTTTCTGCAGTGAGACCCCCTGAGAGTTTGCCGGCAGCGAATTTATACCTGGTCAGCAGTTTCCAGGGTGATCCGATGGCGTCGTCTTCAGCGGGAGGGTACCTGGCGGAAAAATTTGTGAGCAGCGTGTTTTTCATGTGGCTGGAGACGGGAAGAGGGTCATTCTCAGGTGCGATAGTTATGAAGGGGATTATCATCTCAGCCTGCTCTCTGCCGAAGCCTGGGATGTTGGCGATTTCATAGACGGAAGCTATTTTGCCGGAGGATCTGATGTAGTCGGCAAGGGCTTTTATCTGGAAATCAGTAAGGAAAAAAAGACGTGATAGTTCAGTTTCATCTGCTGAATTAAGGTTTACCGGTTTTTCAATAAGGTCGTACAGTTTTTCTATGCAGGTTGCAGCTCCTTCGGCATCTGTTTCATCATCGGCCAGTTCTTCGGCGATCGAGGAAATAATTTCTGATAATTGACCATCCTGAGTAAAAGACTCTATATTTATCAGCTCAAGAAATACTATTAAAATAAGAACTTTCATTCTTTTAAACTATAGATTTTTTTAGTTACACAGAGTTCCACAGAGAAGACACAGAGCTCCACAGAGGTTACAGGATAAGCCTTTTAATACCATTTCTGAGAGTTGTAACATTTCTTTTTACTTAATTTTAAATATCAGGGAAGCAGATGAAGTAATTCCCAGTCTTTCATGACTCAGAAATCCCAGGTCGATCCATACGGATTTCAAATTATATCCCAATCCGAAGCTGAATGAAGTATTCTCACTGCTGAACCCGCCCCTTATCCTGAACTTTTTAGCAGCCTCGTACTCAAACCCGGTCCTGGCCACCAGTTTCCTCCCCGTGCACATCTGCAATTCCGCTCCCGCAAAGAGCCCCTCGCTCAGATTGATCCCCGCTCCAACCCGGATAGCTGAAGGCAGATATCTTTTCCTTAATGAACCCGGTACGGGGTTGAAAAGATGCAGACCTATCCTTATTCTTTCTGCAGGTATCAGGATGACTCCCGCTTCAAATGTTAATGCCTTGCTTCCACCATATTCCCCTGAACTCCTTTCACCCAGGTAATCGATCTGAATCCCTGCCGATATCTTTCCGGACAACCTCATTGCGCAGGCAACACCTGCCGACTGACGCATGAAATCTTTATATCCGAAGTTGCTGTATTGGATCCCGAGTGTAGTTTTTCCGGCAGGGATTATCGCTCCGGCTGTTCTGGTTCCCAGTTCGCCGATATTGAACCTGTTTTCATAATTCACGCCGATGGATAAGGATTGATAATCACAAAGCGATGCCTGATTATGAAATGAGGACCAGAATCCCGGTTTCATGATGCATGAATAGTTCATCCCTGCTTCTGCGGCCCCGGCTGCCGTTAAATACGGATCACCGCCGGATGCGGATGAGGAAAGGAAAATAAGTAATACAGAAACAGATATTTTGTGCAGCGAGAACAAACTGTTTCAAATTATACTCCTAATATAAAACAAAAAATTCATTCCCGGTTATGAAATGAATCTTTTTTTTTGCCTCCCGGTGGATCTGACTGCAAGACCGCAAGACCGCAAGACCGCAAGACTGCAAGACTGCAAGACCGCAAGACCGCAAGACTGCAAGAGCCGGACCGGACTTTTTGGCCTTTACGGGTGTCGCGGCACTCGGGTTCGAACTGTTGATTTGCCGATACAGAACAGATTCTCATCGCTACGCAGAAAGATGTGTCCTCTTGATATTGCAGGGGATGCGATCAACCGTTCCCCGAGATTGTTGCGAGCCAGAATGTGAGGCTCCCGTCCCGCGCGGACCACGATTGTTTCACCAGTTTCACTGACAAAATAGACTTTCCCGTCTGCCCCTGCCGGAGAGGCAAAAAAGACACCGCGCAGCCGTTGGCGCCACACCTGTTCACCTGTACCGGCATCAGCACAAGTCAGTATTCCGGCATCACTGGTCATGTAAAGCAGCCCGTCGTAATAAAGGATGGATGGTACGTACGATGCACCGGTTGGCGTCCGCCACAAAGTGTGACTTTCCGTAACTTCACCGCGCCCCCCTGGCCGGATGGCCAAAAAGTCGCTGTTGCGATATCCGCGGCTCATGTAAATCACACTATCGTGGAATACGGGTGAAGGAATTGGCGATTGGCGCGGGCTGCCAACATACCATAACAACTCGCCGTTCACGGGGTTGTAGGCGTCAATGCGTTCGCTGGAGTTGACAATAAGTTCGTCGCCTGCCGGACAGGACACAACCAGCGGAGTGCTGAATGAAACCCGGTCTTTACCACGGTCCTGCTTCCATTGCTCTTTACCGGTCCTCTTGTCGAGCGCGAGAAGATATGAAGCCAGACTATGATCACACAGGAGAATAATCAGGTCGTTGTAAAGGACGGGCGAGCTGGCGTGGCCCCACTGAATCTGAAACGGAGAATACTCCTGACCTAAATGGCGCGACCACACCAGGTTGCCTTTCATATCCAGGCAGACGATGAGCCCATTTCCGAACCAGGCATAGAGGTGTTCACCATCGGTGACCGGTGTTGGCGTGGCCAGGTTGTGTTTTTCGTGTAGTTCAGGAAAAGGGCCAGTCGCCATAACGCGATATTCCCAAAGCTTGTTGCCATTGGATCGATTGAATGCTTCGACTACGAGAAATACTTCGCTGATGTCTGCCTGAGGAACACTACGACGACCGCCCATAGGATTTTCTTTTACCACCAGAGACGGATCATCCCGGGCAAGCTGAGGATGCGACCCCCCTCGAACAGCGGCACTACCAATCTGCGATGTCACAAAGACCTGATCGCTCATAACAATTGGAGACGAACCGCCCAGCCCTGCCAGCGCGACTTTCCAGACGATGTTGCTATCCACACTCCACCTGGCAGGCAGGTCGGCTTCGGAGGAGACACCGTTACTCGAAAGCCCGCGCCATTGCGGCCAGTCTTCACCGGCCAATTCCCGACCTTCCACCACATCCTGTCTGCGGGAAGTACATGTCTGCAAAGTGAGCAACATACACGCGCAGATGAACAAAAGCAAGGCTTTGTTACGAACAGATTTCTGCAGAAGGGTTGAAAGGCGTTCGACCACCTGGCAGATAGTGATCATATGAGGCCCAAATGGATTCCGGTCTTCTTTCATATTAATTATTCTTTGGACTTTGTTGTAATGTTAGCATTTTTCTTAAAATCCCATAGCTTTTTTTATTACTGCCATTTCTTCTTCTGAAGTCAGTATTTTTAATAATTCAAAAGCAACATCCGGAGCTGTCTGAGGACAATAAGACGTAATAATATTACCATCAACTACAATTGGCTCATTCACAACATTCACTCCAAATTCTTTCAGTTTTTTTTGCCAATATGCGTTTTTTAAGTGGTATGTGGTTGCTTTCCGATTCTTAAGAACTCCACTTTTTCCCAGGGGCAATGCCGCAGAACAAATTGTCGCAATGATTTTACCTTTTGAATTAAATTCCTTAATTAATTTTAAAAACCTTTCGTCATAAGCTTCTTCATAATAACCAAATTCCCCAAATCCACCAGGTATTGCCAAGGCGTCATATTCGTCAGCGTTTATTTCTCCAATTGTTTTATCCACTATTACAGGTACATTAAAAGTGCTTATAACTTTATCAGTAAAACCACATGTATCAACGAACAAATTATGTCCATAATCATTTCTGGCCCAACCAAGAACATCTATAAAAACACTAAATTCCATAGTCTCAAATCCTTTTGCAAGAAACACTAATACTTTCTTATTTCCCATATTTTTCAAAATTATCAATTTGTTTTAATTCCTGGTAGTTTTGGTATTCTCGTCTTACAGCCAACGGCAGTGTGTCTGGTAACTATTATCCCGGCAGTTTTTCCGGTCAATTTGATACGATTTAAGCGATAGCTGTATCTGCACCGGGAGACCGCTGGACAGCAAGACCGCAAGACCGCAAGACGGCAGGACCGTAAGACCTGCAAGACTTTGTTGGGATTTAGTTCAACGTACAATGGCGTATGACCAGCTGTTGCAGGTTTTATTAAGTATATTGCATGTTATTCTAATTCCCACCAATCTATTACAGTACCACCGCATTTCTTGAAATTGGGACAACAGAGCATTTCGAATCCATCGTCGGTTTTAAAGACCTTGTAATCTCCCGACTGTGAAAATAGAATTACAATGTATGCATTCCAGTTTGTCTGATAGTTTTGGTGGGTCTCCGAAAGGATAGTTTTCCTCAAGGTACTTTTGTTTGTCTTTAATAAATAGTTCTTGCATTTTTTGGGTTTATTTGGATGTTAAAGGTGTCTGTTTCATAAACTTGCTGCTAACGGCAACCTGTCTAATAACCTATTTTATAACGGGATTGTATAGACTTTAAGGGCTGACCACAAAGCTTTCCGGGCCGCGGACCGTGCCATGAAGCATATTTTGGTTGCGTGCTGGCGTCATCGCGGTACAAACTCTCGGGCGGCTGGTATTCTATCACGATACTGGAATGTGGTTCGAAGGCACTGATGCAGTGTCGCGGTACAAACTCGGTCGAAACCGGGATTGAGTCACGGTAAACGAATTTAGTCGCGAGCACTGGTGCGTATCCGGGTTTAAGGTTAACTGTCCGTGTTATGGGATGCCTTTTATTTTTCTATTAAGATTGGGCAGTTGTCCAGGTTTATTTCTAATGCATTCAGCCTGCATTCAACTTTGCCAAGAAGCAATTTATTATCGCGATCTTTACCAACCCTTATGGATGTCAGATAATCACTATTGCTATCCCAATATTCAGTAGATGAAAATCAATGATTCATAAGGTTAATATTCAGTTCAATTGCCATCCTCCATCCTGACCAACCTGTTTTGACCTTCGAATTATTTATCATAAGAACAGCATCCTTGTTTTTAGGGAGATGTACTTCACCGCCTGTATCGATCATTCTTCCCAGGGATAAAGAGCATCGTAGAGGATGAATGATTGGGATTGATGCTTTAACTGTGGGAGTGATGGCAATCGAGAATGCTCTTAGATTCCGGGAATCAGTATTGTTAATTTCCCCAACTATTAATTCTTCATTCATTTTAATTCCTGAAAAGAGGGCACCACCCTGAACAGAAGCAGCAATACAAATAACTTTTTTATTTAAAACAATCATACCGGGTTCCAGTCCAACAAAATGTCCATTTGCTATCTGATCGAACGTATAATAGCCTGAATAGTCCTTTTGTCCGACGCGTGAGCCAGTGGAATAATACTGGTAAATTATACCTACAAGTACCTTTGAGAAAAATATGGTTTGCAGGGATCCGCCAAAATAAAATCCGGGATCAAAATTATCAACACTTTTTACACTAAACGGTAATTGACTTTCAATTTCATCGTTAAATTCTTTCAGATGATGCATGTTAAAACTTGCGTAACCAGTACTAACTGAAAAACTCAGTCGTCCCGGGCTAACCTGTGCATTGACAGAAAGTTGAGAAAGCAGAAAAAGAGTAAAGAAGAATTTTAGATATATTTTCATCTTTATTAAAATTCCGGAATAGTAAGCTGATATCCGAATGAGGCAATGACATAATTGTCAAACAGATTCAAAGAGCCTTCATAACCCATAGCCAGAGATCTTACAGTTATACCTGTACTCAGATCCCCCACAATATAATTTTCAGTACCCACAAAATTCCACAGGAACCGGTCATTCTTAAGATCTGCACTTTGAAAATATCCATATAGAAGCGGATAACTTTTTACAATGCTGAAATCGTCTGAATTTCTGATTTGAATGCTTCTTGTGTAACTAACATATATCAATGATCCGTCAGCTGAATATAAAATTTTGTAAGGAGCATTATCTGATCGTCCCGATTCAATCCATCCATCCTGTCCATAAGTATAGAAAACAGCAGGGGAATCTATGATATTTGTTTTCGCAATCAGTTTAGTTCCATCTTTAGAGATAACCAGTGTTTTCGCACTATATCCGTCTATGATAAGAGTATCCTGATCAAGAAGGTCGCCGTTTCTGATATCGTACATGTATGATACGCCTGTATTATCGAGAGCGAGCATTCTGAAATTATCCGATAATGTATAGTATATCATTCCCCTGCCCAGGATTTCAAGCGGAGGGCCGCTGAATTCATTTTCCAGAATAAAATCATCCGTTTGCCTCACATAAAATCTTCCATCGGAATAATAGATAAATCTTGTACCATTGTTCGATATTGCTATTGGGCAGGGTGATAAGAGATTACCAGAAATAGAGTCTTCAGTCCATAGTTGCCTGGGATAATAGCGGTATATGGCAGAACTGCTGGCTAACAGAATAAAATCTCTCTCCCTGACGGAAAAGGAAGCAAGATGAACAGGAATAATGGGAGGGACGTTAAGCATGATCATCTTATAGCCAAGATACCGGTAATAAGGCTCAGTTACTCCGGGTGGGATGAACTTCAGATAAATGTAAAGTGAGCTGCCAAATGCTCCAAAGTTAAATTTTGAATAATTTTTATCAGGATCCTCAATAAGGAGAGTATCAAAGATGCAGGAAGAACTACTACCTGCATAAACATAATATTTACCAAAAGATTCCAGGTTCTTTGCCTTATCCCAATTAACATCAATCGTTTTGTCAACATTTAACTTTGCCTGCAAATCACCAAGATTAGGGTATGCCCAAATATACTCTCCATCAAGCGGTCCGGCAGGTGTGTTGATTCTGACATGGTACATACAGGATGTTCCTTCCCAGAATGTGCTGTCGATAAATTTATTATTCAGAGGATCAGTAATAGTGGCTATTGAGACAGGGTTAGGTTGAATAAAACTATATTGTCTGCAGACCTCGTAGGAGATAAAATTTACGTGATTGAATGAAGGCCAGGTAAGTTCCATGCCTTTGTCAGTCTGTTCTGCTGAAATTATAAAATTGTAGATTCCGTCGGGTAAGGTTTTATCAATATAAACCGGCCACTCCTGTGTATATAAAAATCCTTCAGCTCCCAATTTGTCTGCAATGCTTCCGGTCCCAGTGCCGGTAATAACTTCAACATCTAAATGATAATTCCCGTTGTTATATGGGGAAGGATCGAATAAAAAAGAAAAAGTTTGCCCATTATCAGAAATATAATGATGAATTTCTGTTCCTTCAAAATCGACTTTTACAGATAAGATTTTGTTATTGGTTCCCGAAATATTATATTGGAAATTCACTTTCCATCCCAATTTTATCGTATCCGTAAAGTTATTTAGTTTGAAAAGAATTGGCGGACCTTCCAAGGGGTAGTCAAGTTTGGTCTCAGGTACATCTTGAGGACTAAATTCACACCTATTGAACAGGGATAATATTAAAAGAATAAGAGCTTGGCTGTTTAATCGTTTATTTAAGAACATGACTGATCAATAATAATACTGCAAAATAACAAATTTAGAGAATTATTTACATCATTTGGCCCGCCCACCCCTGGTTATGCAGTTAAGTTCAACATAATGGAAGTTGTTGGTTTCAGGTTGCTGTTGCTTGTTTCAGGTTGCTGGTTGCTTGTTTCAGGTTGCTGGTTAAACTGTTATTTAATAGGATATCATAAAGTATTAAATATAATCTGTCATGAGAAATCAAAAACAGAATAATACTCATTTCTCATCAACTAGCAACCAGTAACCAGTAACCAGTAACTGGCAACTTAGGTATTGAATCCTTTAAAGACCGCACGACCACACGACCGCAGGACCGCAAGACCGCAAGACCACAAGACCACTGCAAGACCGCAAGACCCCAAGACTTTTTTGGTATTTAGTTCAACGTGGGCATTACCGGGTGCTGTGCACCGTATAGAGCCTATGTATTAGGCAAAGTGATTATTTAGTCTGGTCTTTTTTATTTTTTGATTTGAATAGTGAAATTTGTTTGTAAGGTTCTCCTGAGACAACCATTATGGTATTAATTATCGAAAACAAACAGTTCACAAAAAATACAATGATTAATGGTATTAGATTATTTGCCTTCCAATAAATCCATAATCCTGCAAGAATAGCTACCCATATTTTCAACTGAAAGCTAATAACATCACGATAATGATCGGACATTCCTTTTATTCTGTCTTTTTTCCGACTCCATATTATTACGGTTGGGAAGATAAGAGGAATAATTCCACTCAAATGTAAAAATCCTAGCCAATTGTTGGAATTAACCTTTTGAATTTCTTGTTCTTCATTTGGTTCATTCTCAACAAAAAGATTATAATCAACTTCAAGAGCTTTAGCAATCATCTGTAGCGTGTAAGCTCTGGGATCTACTTCTCCATTTTCAATCCGTTGTATTGTTCTTGCACTTACTTCTGTTTTATAAGCTAACTCTTCCTGAGTCATGCCTTTTTTAACCCGTAATTCCTTTATTAATTTGCCGGTTTCCATTTCGTTTTTTTATACAAATGTCAGGTTGTTAAAGGTAACTTTCCAACTACAAAAACACGACATTTACACGACATTTTCAATTATTACATTCGTAGCCAGCATTTTGCCTAACGGCAGTCTGTCTGATAACCTTTATGCCCCAGGGTTTTTCCGGTCAGGTTGCTGGTTGCTTGTTTCAGGTTGCTGGTTGCTTGTTTCAGGTTGCTGGTTAAACTGTAAATTAATAGGGTATCATAAAGTCTTTATTATAATCTGTCATGAGAAATCAAAAATAAAATAATACTCATTTCTGCATCAACCAGTAACCAGTAACCAGTAACTGGCAACTTAGGTATTGAACCTTTTTTAAATCTTTTGTCTTCAACCTTTTATCTTTTGTCTTTTTTTCCGCCAAGCCGCCTTAACCTATGATACAGCACAGCCCCGTCAGTCACAATAGCCTAATACTCCCCCGCCCCGTAAATTACCCCATCTGATTACCCTTGCCTGACTTTCAATCTGAACAAAATCAAACCAAGTTAAACATTGTCCGGGGAAATAGTCAACCAAAGCCGTGAAATTTTTTAAATGTTCCGTTAAGAGATTGGTTCATTTTTGTCCTTGTCTGAAAACTATACCAGGATGGTCTTACAAATAAGTCCACCATATAGCCTGATTACCGGTAAACCATTTTTTTTTCTGCCTGGAAAAATAATAATCTTGCCCGTTCTGATGTTTATTATATCTTAGCAAACCTGATCTGTAAGTTACCCGAACAACGATGAAAAAGCTATTTCTGATTGCAGTTATCCTGATCGCCCTCCTTTACTCAGGATATTCACAGGACAAAATCATAACACTTTCCAATGATACAATCGAATGCAGGATTAACAGGGTAACACGCAGCACCATCTATTTTGAAATGATCACCAGAGGTATAAGATCTTCAGCCAGACTGCCTCTCGTCAGCATATTAAGCTATACGTTCGCCGGAAAGATGGATCCGGCGTTTCAGGATGCATCGGCCGGGGAGGAAAGCTTCAACAGACTGCGCCTGGGATTGAACGCCGGCCCCGCATACATGGTGGCCAGTACAAAGAAAGCCATTGATCAGATGACCAGCCAGGGCTTTACTCTCGATAATGTGAAATCGTATTATAGCGACCTTAAGCTTGGTATTTCCTTTACAGGTGATGCCGCCTGGATGATCACTCCGGATTACGGAGCAGGGATCAGATACAAATTCATGACAACCTCGGCAGGCACTGAAGGCTTTATAGATCCGCAGGACGGCATCCACATTTACTACACCAGTTACGACGAAAAGATCTATGTAAATTATGGCGGGGTTGCTTTCTTTTACAGGCTGCCTGCCGGAAAAAGTGAATCACTTGTCCTCACTTCCTCTTTATCACTGGGACTCGCAACCTACAGGAATGAAGCCGGCTATCTCCGGCAAAACCTCCTGCTGACAGGAAAAAACATCGGAGCAGATTTCAGCCTGGGACTTGAATATTTTTTCAGCCGGCATCTGTCCGCGGGAGCAGAACTATCTGCTTTCTATTCAACATTAAAGAAGGTGGAAGTTTCTAACGGCTCTGAGTCTGTAACTGTTGACCTTGATAAAGATAACATTGAGAACCTGTCAAGGCTCGATTTTTCAGCTGGAATAAAAATATATCTGTGGTAGAATGAAAAGGTTATTTTACATCTCAGGCTTTTTGATCCTTATTATTTCGGGGATCTCCTGCAGCGATGATTTTCTTGAGAAGAACAATAATGACCTCTATGAGCTGCAGGATACCTTGTTTTTGACAAACAGCCAGTCCGCCGTCGAAACTTCCGTGCAGCTTCCGGTGACGATTAATTCAGCATTTACGATCTTCATGCAGCCCAAATGGCTCTCATTCAACTCCATGCATGGCATTGTATCGGGAGGTAATGCCCCTTTATCCTTCAATATAGTAAAGGAAAATGTTCCCCACTGGTACCAGTCGCAATACATGACCCACTATGCAACGATTATGCTTGATATTGAAAATACCGGACTGGTTTCTTTCATTGTTGCCTATTCCGATCTCGGTTTTCCCAGGCTTCAATGCTCAGTATCTGCCATCAATTTTGAATCATCAGGCGCCCAGACTTTTATGTTAAGCAACACATCCGAAGGCATCCTGAACTGGAAAATTACCAATCCCCCTGACTGGCTTATTCTTTCATCTGCCTCAGGTACCCTCAGTTCCGGCGACTCAGATACAATTTCCGCATCGCTCAATATGGACAATATTGAACACGGACATGAACTTGCCGGTACAATCCTGATCGAAAGCAATTCGACCTCGGGTGATCTCACGATCCCTGTGTCCGTGGCCGCAATGGCTACAGTGCCTCCGGAGGTAAGCCGTATAAACGGGGTAGTAACAGATGCCGAATACAATCATACATCAGGGATAATGGCAATTTGCACCAGATCACCAAATTCCCTTATTGTTTTCAACACCGCTGCAAATGAGTCAGTTACAATACCTCTTGATATGTCGCCCAACTGTGTCAGTATTTCAGAAGATGGCAAAAAGGCGGTTATAGGCTACTCGGTATCTTCAATCAGTTATATCGATCTGGAAACACTTTCAATAACCGGAGATTTTACAGTTGACTGCATCCCGTTTGACATTGTCCTGGGCGATAACAACTGGTGTTATATTACTCCAACTGAAGACCAGTGGGTTTACTTCCGGAATCTGAACCTGAGCACAGGCGAACTGATCCTGGGCAGGAACAGGAGTACGGTATACGAAAGGACCCTTATCAAAAAGATCCCTGGAAAGCAGTACCTGGTGGGCAGCAGACTTGGATTGAGCCCGACCGGAATACTTATATTCGATGTGACAAAAGGCAGAGCCAGCGATACGATCTCATATTATCACGAGTCAATCGAAAACTTCTGGATTTCAACGGATGGAGCTAAACTCTATTCAGGACCCGGAACCGTGTACAGCGTTCCGGATTACGATACTGAATACCATACAGATTCACCTCCGGTTTTTGGCGAATTAACCACGGAGTATAACTATGTTTCCGCATTTGATGAATGCCAGGCCATCAGCAGTGTTTTCGTCACATCTTCCCTCTTCTACTTTCAGCCCGGATATTCACCACTGATTGAACAGTTTAGCACTACAAACCTGAATAAAATCAAAACTTTCACCGTATCTCCTGTCTCTCTGACAGAAAACGGTATCACAACGCAATATCAGACAAGCGCCAGGTTTATTTTCGTGAACAAGGAGGGAACCAGACTATACGCCCTTAAAAACCTTAAGCAGAATTACAATAAGGATCACTGGACCATGGAGACATTGAAGATCCAATAATGTGAAGGGCAATTAAAATACGTATTATAATGGCTCAGTTGACCTTGTGGACCTATGTGAATCCTCTGTGGTCCTCTATGTAAGTTCTTAATTTCGTAGTGGAGCAAAATCAATTTGTTTTGTAAGGGTACTTTACCTTCTTCAGCTCTTCATTTGCCTCCATAATCTTTATCTTCAGGGACTCTTTATACCGTATCACCGAATTCATGGTTTCATCATTGCCGGTAGCGATTATCTGGGCAGCCAGCAATCCGGCATTCTGAGCTGCATTTACGCCGACGGTTGCCACAGGTATACCGGGAGGCATCTGCAATATTGAAAATACCGAATCGAGCCCTTCAAGGGTAGCCTTGATCGGCACCCCGATCACCGGAAGGGGCGTCATGGCAGCTATTACTCCCGGCAGGTGTGCGGCCATCCCTGCAGCTGCAATTATTACCTTAATGCCCCGGAAAAATGCATTTTTGGCGAAAGTTTTCAACCTCATCAGGTGTCCTGTGGGCCGAGAGTGCATTCATCTCGAATGGTATCCTGAATTCATTAAGCACTTCTGCTGCTTTCTCCATAACCGGCAGGTCGGATGTGCTGCCCATTATTATGCTGACGATAGGGTCCATTTAAGTTTTTTTAATTTAACTTCCTGATTGGAACAAAAATAAGCTATTATTTTCATATTTTCGCACCGGCTTTTGGCTCAAAAAATTGCGGTTATGAAAGAAGTCAGCATACTTGACAAAAGATTCCGGGAATTCATCACAGAGGATGCAATTCAGAAGAGAATAGCTGAAATGGCCAGCCAGATAAATAGGGATTTTGCCGGCAGGGAAGTCGTGTTTCTCGGAATACTCAACGGAGCATTTATGTTTGCTTCCGATCTGTTTAAAAGGATTGACCTCAAAGCCAGGATCTCCTTTATCAAGCTGACTTCCTATCATGGTACGAGTTCATCGGGAGAGATAAAGGAGCTGATCGGATGGAACGAGGACATTAAGCATAAATCGGTTATAGTCATTGAAGATATAGTTGATTCGGGATGTACCCTGGAACATACTGTTAATAATTTGATCATCAGGCATGTAACTGATTTTAAAATTGCAGCACTGTTTCTGAAGCCTTCAGTTTACAAAAAGGATTTCCCGATTGATTACGTGGGTTTTGAAATACCGGATAATTTCGTTGTGGGTTATGGCCTCGATTATGATGGATTGGGCCGCAACCTCACTTCAGTTTATTCATTGGTACTTTAAGTGCTTTAAATTAACCTGAGTTGCAAGTTAGCCGAGGTAATTAATGAAGAAGGCAAAGGACTTTCAAAGAAATATATACACTCTGATAAAATCTGTTTTGTTATGGTTAACTTTTTAATTTTTGGCCCTCCCGGATCAGGCAAGGGAACCCAGTCGGTAAAACTGGCTGAAAAGTTCAATCTTATGCATCTTTCAACCGGTGATATGCTTCGTGCTGAAATTGCAGCCGGAACAGAGCTGGGTAAAAAGATGAGTTCTATAATGTCGAAAGGCGAACTTGTTCCCGATGAGGTTGTTATTGAGATGATAGCTGCCAGAATTGACAGTACCAGGGAACGCACCGGGTTTCTTTTCGATGGCTTTCCACGAACGGTGGCACAGACTGAAGCTCTCGAAAAGATGCTGAATGACAGGGGCATGAAGATCGACAGCATGCTTGTACTGGATGTTGATCATGATGAACTTGTAAAAAGACTTGTTGCAAGAGCTGAACTTTCAGGCAGGCCTGATGATAAAGATCCGGCTGTTATTGAAAACCGGATAGATGTTTACAAGGCTAAAACCGAACCGATAATCGATTTTTGCCGGCAGAGAGGTATCTATCAGCCTGTCAATGGAATGGGAACGATTGATGATATCTTTGGGAGGCTTAGCGCGTATTATGAAGAAAATTATGTAAACGAGGTTGAATTCGCCCCCGGCCCCCTAAAGGGGGGTAAATTGGGAGAGGATGAATTTTCAACCCCCCTTTGGGGTGCAAGGGGAGTGATAATCGCTGGTAATAATATTCATAATGTCCGGATCGAACTTTGTTGACTATGTAAAGATTTACTGCAGATCAGGTAACGGAGGTGCGGGATCTTCTCATTTCCGGCGGGAGAAGTTTATTCCAAAGGGCGGACCCGATGGCGGTGACGGCGGCAGGGGCGGACATATAATCCTGAAAGGGAACAGCCAGATGTGGACCCTGCTTCACCTGAGATACAGAAGACATATCTTTGCCGGTAACGGCGTATCGGGAAGCCACCAGCAATCGACAGGAGCTGACGGTCAGGATATTACGGTTGAGGTGCCGCTCGGGACTATCGCAAAGGACGAAGCCGACCAGGTCCTTTTTGAGATCACCGGCGATGGCGATGAGAAGATTCTCGCCAAAGGAGGACGCGGAGGGTTGGGAAACACCCATTTCAAATCATCAACCAACCAGGCGCCAAGATATGCCCAGCCCGGTGAACCCGGAGTTGAAGCAACATTTATCCTTGAACTTAAAATTCTTGCAGATGTCGGCCTTGTCGGATTTCCAAACGCTGGAAAATCAACCCTTCTTTCAGTTGTATCCGCTGCACGGCCGAAAATAGCC
Organism: uncultured Bacteroidales bacterium; assembly: GCA_963806555.1. Taxonomy (GTDB): domain Bacteria; phylum Bacteroidota; class Bacteroidia; order Bacteroidales; family VadinHA17; genus LD21. The sequence continues at coordinate 148,840 of CAWDYR010000027.1, forward strand.
GATTATCCATTTACGACTCTTGTTCCTAACCTCGGAATAGTAGCCTACCGTGACGAAAAATCGTTTGTGATGGCCGATATTCCCGGGATTATAGAGGGTGCTCACGAGGGTAAGGGACTGGGGATCAGATTCCTGAGACATATTGAAAGGAATTCGATGCTCCTTTTTATGGTACCCGCCGACAGTAAAAATATAAATAACGAATACGAGATCCTTGTCAATGAGCTTAAGATGTACAATCCCGAGCTGCTCGACAAGAAGAGGATTCTGGCTATTTCAAAATCCGATATGCTCGATGAGGAGCTCAAGAAAGAGATCAGGAAGGAGCTTCCGGAGATATCGCGCGTTTTTATTTCTTCAATTACAGGGGAAGGGATCAGCACACTTAAGGATATGATCTGGAAGGAATTGAATAACTTATATTGATGCTTGAACACGTCGACCAGCAGATTTTCCTTTTCCTGAATTCCATGAATTCGCCGTTCTGGGATAAGGTGATGTACTCTATCAGCACAATAATAATATGGATCCCCCTTTATCTTGCAATCCTTATTTACATAGGATTCAGGTACAAAAGAAAATTTATAATAATCATCTTATTCATAATTGTTGCTGTTACCCTTACTGATCAGCTTGCACTTCTTATTAAGAACTCTGTTGACAGGCTGCGTCCCTGTCATGAACCGGCGCTTTCAGGACTAGTCCATCTGGTAAACGGTAAATGCGGGGGGCTGTACAGCTTTGTTTCTTCCCATGCGGCAAACTCTTTTAATGTCGCCCTGCTCAGCCTGTTGTTCATCAGAAAACGGTGGTACACCATCAGCATAATAATCTGGGCTGTAATTGTGGGTTACAGCAGGATCTATCTTGGTGTCCACTATCCGGGTGATGTGCTTTGCGGGTCGATACTAGGGGCGTTTATCGGATGGAGCGTCTATAGTTTGTATGATATGACGGACAGGTATATTCTTCAGAAAAGAAAGTATTTCAACCCGCAATTTCCGGAATAAAGCCGGGTTGTGGAAAGAGCCCTTTGAGTACCTTCGTGAAAACCCCTGCCTGCCGGCAGGCAGGTTTGAGTCCTTCGTGGTAAAATATAAATCCATACCACAAAGGACCACAAAGGTTAACCCAAAGGGTCACAAAGGATAAGAACTATAATTAACATCTCATGCTGCCAGGTTATAATTGTTGACTATGTTCTGCATCAACCTCGAATCGACCGATCCTTATTTCAACCTTGCTGTTGATGAGTACCTGCTTAAGAACAGGAGTGATGATTTTCTGGTTCTGGGAATTAACGACAGTTCGGTAATAATCGGGAAACACCAGATCGCCCACAGGGAAACGGTTACAAAATTTATATCTGAGAACAGAATCCCGGTTATCAGGAGAATAACCGGAGGCGGCACCGTGTTTCACGACAGCGGAAATCTGAATTTCTCCTTTATTCTTAACAGCGAGGCGGGGAAACAGGTCGATTTCAGGAAGTACACTCAGCCGGTAATTGATTTTTTATCATCTATAGGGATAAATGCATATTTTGAGGGCAAAAGCGACCTTAAAACAGACGGATATAAAATTTCAGGAAACGCTGAACACGTTTTTCATAACAGGGTGCTCCATCATGGCACCCTCCTTTTTGATGTAAACCTCGATCTGCTTGAAGCTTCAATCATGAAGGATAAAGGAAGGTACCTGACCAGGGCGGTTAACTCAAATCCGTCCCGCGTAATAAACCTGAAATACGTATTAAAAGACATATTAAAAGACATATTAAAAGACGTATTAAAAGACATATTAAAAGACGTAGATAATACTATTGGCTTTAAATCCCTGATGATGCAATGGTTCCTGAAAAATTACCCTGGTGCGGAAGCCGGTTCGCTTACTGACGATGAGACTGGCAAAATCAGGGCGCTGGCGGATTCAAAATACAGAAGCTGGGAGTGGAACTACGGATACGGTCCGGAGTATCATTTTGAAAACAGGCTGTTATTCAACGGACAGGAGGCTCTTTTCAGGCTTTTCGTCAAAGACGGAATCATCCGGGAATGTGAATCCAATGGTTCCGGAGCGCTGCTGGCTGTTGCGAACAAGCTGGCTGGTTGCCGGCATATGCCTGAGGATATTCAACAAATCCTTGATATAGAAGGAATTACCAGTGCAGAAATTTGATGTTTATGAGTTGTTCTGAACTATTTACCGATGATCAATGGCTGATCCCGGGCGGTGTAAGAAATGAATCCGTGCAACCAGCAACAAGTAACTGGCAACTTAGGTTAAATAAATAATTAACTTTAAAGCTTATACAGTATTTAAAAGAATATTAAGATATCCTGAATTTGTTATGAAAAGCTATTTAAAAACCACCACCTGGACCTCCTTCAACCGTTACTGCAAAATCCTTCAGCTCCAGGACAATCCTGAACTTATTAAGAAGTATAAGGAAGTTCATGCCCCGGGCAACGTATGGCCTGTTGTGACAAAAGGTATCAGGGAAGTGGGCATCCTTGATATGGAGATCTACATCCATGGCACTACTGTCTTTATGATAATGGACACAGTACCGGGCTTTGACCACGATAAAGCCATGAAGGAGCTGGCAGCCAAGCCGATGCAGAAGGAGTGGGAGGAATATGTATCTCAATTCCAGCAGGCGGGTGAGAAATCAGCTACCCCGGAAAAGTGGGAGCTGGCAGAGAGGATCTTCGAGCTGGATAAATGAAAAACGGAAATCCTCGCTTTACCTGACACAGGGCTAGCCTGCAGTGTGGATTTGTGTGTCCGCTTAGGGTTAAAATAAAGGGTCCACTGAGTTATAATTCCTGAAAATATCACGAAATGGATATTATTAAATCAATATTTGTCTGGTTTGCAGGGATAATCTATATGGTGGTATTCTTCCCCGTTACCTTTATCGTATGGCTACTTGTTCTTCCCTTTGATAATGAGAGAAAAGTTATCCACTGGATCCTGATGTACCAGTCATTTATGCTTTGCCGTATTATGCCGATCTGGAAAATACATATTGAAGGCCGTGAAAAAGCTGTTAAAGGAGTTACCTATGTCATAATTTCAAATCACCAGTCGATCCTTGACATCCTGCTTATCAACTGCCTCCGTTACAGGTTCAAATGGATCTCAAAGATAGAGAATATGAGACTTCCGGTGCTTGGATGGTACCTCCGGATGGCAGGTTACATAACTGTTGACAGGGGAAATAAGGAGAGTAAGGAAGAGATGCTGGAAAAATCGTACGATTGCCTTAACAGGAGAACATCATTAGTGTTATTCCCGGAAGGAACAAGATCGGTTGACGGGGAGATCGGATTTTTCAAAAGAGGAGCGTTTCAGCTGGCCCTGAGTGCCGGAAAACCAATCCTTCCCGTGTTGATCAATGGCACTGGTGGCGTTCTGCCCAAGCACGGATTTATTTTCAGCAGCGGTCATAAAATTACAATCAGGGTCCTTGACCCGGTTCCTCCGGAATCATTTTATACTGACGACGCTGATCTTCTTGCCCTTAAATTCAGTAACTTTATGAGCGAAGAGCTTAAAAGGTTACGTACCGGGGCATTTAAATAAAATGACACTCAGCACCTCATACCGGATGATCCTTCACAGGATGGGTTATTACAATTACCAGCGCGGACTGATATACCATCACCTGAACCAGGAAGGAGGATGGAACACCCATCTGAGAAATTGCAGGAATTTCATACTCAAATCAATAGATTCTCTAAAGCCGTCTGTCATTACAGTCCTTGGAAGTGGCTGGCTGCTCGATCTTCCTTTAAAAGAGCTGGCTGAGAAGGTACATGTGATCAACCTGGTAGATATCGTTCATCCCCCTGAAGTTAAAAGCCAGGCGGGTGAGATTGAAAATGTGGTGTTAATAGAGGAGGATGTTACCGGAGGCCTGATTTCAGAAGTCTGGGCCAGGGCAGGGCGCCGGACTATTCTAAATAAACTCAGAACCCTTGATGGGATTAAGGTACCTGAATATTCACCGGAGTTTGATCCGGGTATGATCATTTCCCTGAATATCTTTACACAGCTCGAAACTCAGCCGGTGGCGTTCCTGAGAAAGAAAGCAGCAGTTCCTGAAGAGAGTTTTTTAAATTTCAGGAAGGAAATCCAGCAGAAACATATCTCCTTCCTGAAAAAATATAAATTTGTCCTGATTACGGATCTTTCGGAGGTAGTCACCGCTAGTTCAGGCGATGTTGACGAAATATTGTCAGTTCTTACTGATCTTCCTGAGGGCAGGCTTAAGGAAGAATGGACATGGAATTTTGATCTCAGAAATTCAGACTATTACCGGAAAAAATCCGTCTTCAGGGTGGCGGCAATACTATATGACAATGACTCGGGATAAGATCAGGGAAACATACTCTGACACCAAAGAAAAAAACGAATTACTGCTGGCGGGCCTGAAAAAGAAGCAGTTCCTGATTTCCCTGCTCAGGCTGCTGGTATTCGTTGGCGGTGGCATCCTGTCGGTGATAGCATCCGGTTATTCCGCAGCAGGAACGATCATTGCGGTTTTAGTCACTCTGTTTTCATTTCTTCTTCTTGTAAAAAAATTCGGTGATTATTCGGATAAAATTACAATTACAGGCAACCTGATCAGGATCAATAACAATGAGATTAAAGCTCTTGACGGTGATTATTCTGCCTTTGACGGGGGCAGGAACCGGATCGATCCTAAACATGATTTTTCGGATGATATTGACCTTTTTGGGGACGACTCTCTTTTCAGATACCTCAACAGGACTGTTACGGGCCCGGGCAGATCGCTGCTGGCAGGATGGCTTTCTGACCCTTATTCCCTCAGAGAACTCGTTCCGGAAAGGCAGAAAGCAGTAGGGGAGCTGGCCGGAAAGCTGGCCTGGCGCCAGCAGTTCATGGCAAATGGTCTTGACAAACCGCTTAATGAAGAGGAAATAGAGGACCTCAACAGATGGCTTAATGAGACGGATAATTTCTATTCATCCGTGTATATGAAATTGTCGTGCATAATCCTTCCGGTTGCAGTTGTCACCGTACTTTTGCTTGTTATTGCAGGAGTCCTTCCCATTATCTCTTTTGTTTTTCTGTTCCTTTTAAACCTAATGGTTATCGGGGTACATATAAAAAAAAGCAACAAGGTGCATGCCATGGTCTCGCAAAAGCATATTTTCCTTTCATCGATCGGAGAACTTATCAAATCCTTTGAGAAAGAAGAGTTTACTTCATCATTGTTAACCGGCGTTAAAAATAAGATCTGCAATGAAGAGGGATCAGTAGCAGAAAAGATCAGGGAGTTGGACAAGATAATCCGGCGGTTTGACAGCAGGCTTAACCTGTTCGCCGGATTCTTCCTTAACGGCCTGCTTCTGTGGGATTTTCAATGCATACGGCAGCTTGAGAAATGGAGAAGATCCGCAGCATCGGGACTTCCACGGTGGCTGAAGCTTATTGGTGAAGTTGACGGGCTTATGAGTTTTGCAAATTATGCATATAATAACCCGGATCACTGCTTTCCCGTTGTAATTGATGAAGGACCGGTCTTCGAAGCTTTCGGGATGGGACACCCGTTGCTTAAAAAAGAGACCAGGGTAGATAATGACTTTACAATTCACCGCCCGGGTCTGGTAATAATCATAACAGGCGCCAACATGGCGGGTAAAAGCACCTTTCTCCGGACTGTTGCAGTGAATATGATACTGGCCCTGGCAGGAGCGCCGGTCTGCGCTGAAAAAATGAGGTTATCGCCGGTAAAACTTTTCACAAGTATGAGGACCACCGACTCGCTCAGCAGGAATGAGTCATATTTCTACGCGGAACTAAAGAGGCTTAAAACCCTTAAGGAGAAACTGGAAATGAGAGAAAATGACTTCTTTATCCTGGATGAGATCCTGAAAGGTACCAATTCTACAGACAAAAGCACCGGCTCCCGGATGTTCCTCCGCCGGCTGGTTGAACTGGGAGGGACTGGTCTGATAGCAACACATGATATTTCCCTTGGAGATATGGAGGATGAATTCCCTGAAAACATTGAAAACAAATGCTTTGAAATTGACATTGAAGGAGAGAACATAAATTTCGACTATAAAATCCGTGACGGAATCACCCGGAAAATGAATGCAACGCTGCTTATGAAACAAATGGGAATCGGCTGATTGTCCCTTTGTAAAATAATCTGTGTTCCCGACTGTATGTAACAGATTTGCAATATATTACATTTCCCCTCCTTTTCAAGGAGGGGTGGCCGGGACAATTGATTTTGAGGGGTTTACAATCTGATTTCCCGGCCGGGGTGGTTAATCTATGTTTCAAGTCTATCCATTTGAATAAAGGTAATAAGAAAGACTTGAATCAACCACCCCGGCCAGACGAATTTAGCTTCTGTCTGTAAGACGATTTCACCGTCTGGCCACCCCTCCTTTAAAAGGAGGGGAAAGTTATTTAATTGTATTTCAGCCAATTAAATAATTCTCAGGCTAAAACTGGTTCTTAGGATCGGTTCTGGGCAGGTGGAAGAGACGGATATCCCATGACACCAATAACGGGAACCAGCTGATCCCTTTTATTAACAATTTCCTCTCAAATGTAATTGTCAATTAATCAGATAAATATTTTTACCCGCCGCTATTTGTCAACTGGTGTTGTTAAAAATCACCCTCATTGTTGAAAAATTGACAGAACAGACCTGCCGATATTGACTATATTTGCGCAAAATTCTGCAAAATGTCAGTTGTTGGATATTCTGAAGAGCACATACGGACACTTGAATGGAGAGAGCATATCAGGCTGAGGCCGGGTATGTATATCGGGAAGCTGGGCGACGGATCGTCACAGGACGACGGTATTTACGTACTTATAAAAGAGGTAATGGATAATGCCGTTGATGAATACATGATGGGTTTCGGTAAGAAGATAGATGTCTCGATCATCGGAAAAGAGGTGAGGATCCGGGATTACGGACGGGGGATACCGCTCGGAAAAGTTACAGAGGCTGTCTCCCGGATGAATACCGGGGCTAAATACGACTCCAGGGCTTTTAAAAAATCCGTAGGACTTAACGGTGTCGGTGTTAAAGCAGTAAATGCCCTCTCGGGCAGGTTCATTATCAGGTCGATACGCGACGGACAGATAAAGATCACCGAATTTGAGCATGGAGTGACCATCAGAGATCATCCCCTGAAGCCCACTTCGGAGGAGAATGGCGTTGAAGTTATCTTCCAGCCCGACGAGGAGATGTTCGGAAATTACTTTTTTATTTCCGAATACGTCGATACGATGCTGAAGAATTACGTGTACCTGAACGCAGGTCTTGTTATAAATTTCAACGGCAATAGATTCCTTTCAAGGAATGGTCTCGTCGACCTGCTGAATGAGAACATGAACAGGGAGGGACTCTACCAGATTGTCCATCTCAAGGGAGAGGACATTGAGATAGCCTTTACACACGGCCTGCAATATGGTGAGGATTATTACAGCTTCGTGAACGGTCAGAATACAACCCAGGGCGGTACTCACCTGATCGCATTCAGGGAAGCACTGGTAAAGACGATCCGTGATTTTTACAAAAAGGATTTTGATGCAGCCGACATCAGATCATCAATAATTGCAGCCATAAGCATCAAAGTTGAAGAGCCTATCTTTGAATCCCAGACCAAGACGAAGCTGGGATCGAAGGATATGGGACCGGAAGGACCATCGGTAAGGAATTTCATAAATGAGTTCATTAAGAAACAGTTAGACGATTATCTTCACAAAACACCGGAAACGGCAAGGATACTTCTGAAAAAAATCCAGGATTCAGAAAAGGAGAGAAAGGCAATCTCTTCGATCCAGAAGCTTGCCAGGGACAGGGCTAAGAAAGTGAGCCTGCACAACAAAAAGCTGAGGGACTGCAGGATCCACTATAACAGCAACGATGCGAGAAAGCTTGATTCGACATTGTTCATCACGGAAGGCGACTCTGCAAGCGGCTCGATTACCAAATCGAGAGATGTTGAGACACAGGCCGTCTTCAGCCTCAGGGGGAAACCGCTGAACTCATTCGGCCTGACAAAGAAGATAGTGTATGAAAATGAAGAGTTCAACCTTCTTCAGTCTGCGCTGGATATTGAAGATGGCATTGAGAACCTGCGGTACAACAATGTTGTCATAGCAACCGATGCAGATGTTGACGGGATGCATATAAGGCTTTTGCTTCTGACTTTCTTCCTTCAGTTTTTCCCCGATCTTGTAAAGAAAGGACATGTTTATATTTTACAAACCCCGCTTTTCAGGGTAAGGAATAAAAAGGATACAAGATATTGCTATTCGCCTGAGGAAAAAGCAAAGGCGGTAACTGCCCTTGGTCCCAATCCTGAGATGACACGGTTTAAAGGACTTGGTGAGATCTCACCCGATGAGTTTAAGCACTTTATAGGCAAAGATATGAGACTCGAACCTGTAAGGATGAAGAAAAACGATGCAGTGAACGGGTATCTTGAATTTTATATGGGTAAAAATACTCCGGACCGCCAGGATTTTATAATTGAAAACCTGAGGGTTGAAGAAGACCTGGTTGATGAAGAAAAGCCGCCGGAAGGTTATGAACGAAAATAGTATATGGAAGATCAGGATCCTGAAATAGAAAAAACAGACGGGAGGGAAGAGCTCCAGCCGGGTCCATCAGCGCTTCATTCTGTAACAGCGTTATCGGGGATGTACCAGGACTGGTTCCTGGATTATGCTTCCTATGTAATTCTCGAAAGGGCGGTGCCCCACCTCTACGACGGTCTGAAGCCCGTCCAGAGACGCATCCTTCATTCAATGAAAAGGATGGATGATGGCCGATATAATAAGGTTGCGAATATCATAGGACATACAATGCAGTTCCATCCCCATGGGGATGCTTCAATCGGGGATGCCCTGGTTCAGCTCGGACAGAAGGATCTTCTTGTTGACACCCAGGGAAACTGGGGAAACCTTCTTACAGGCGACGGCTCTGCCGCTCCACGGTATATTGAGGCCAGGCTTTCAAAGTTCGCAATTGACGTGGTATTTAACCCGAAGACTACAGAATGGAAACTATCGTATGACGGGAGGAACAAGGAACCCGTAACATTGCCGGTCAAGTTTCCATTGCTGCTGGCTATGGGCGGTGAAGGGATCGCGGTCGGCCTTGCCTCCAAAATTATGCCGCATAATTTCATTGAGATCATAGATGCTTCAATTGATTACCTGCTTGGCAAGGGGTTTGTGCTTTATCCCGATTTCCCGACAGGTGGATTCATCGATGTTTCAAAATACAATGACGGGCAGCGCGGAGGAGTGGTTAAAGTCAGGGCAAGGATCGAAAAAGTTGAGAAAAAAGCCCTGATAATCACCGATATACCATTTGGCAAGACGACAACTACCCTGATAGAATCAATAATTAAAGCCAACGACAAGGGAAAGATAAAGATCAGGAAGATAGATGACAACACTTCGGCAAATGTTGAAATTGTAATTCATCTCATGCCCGGGGTCTCTCCCGATAAGACCATCGATGCACTTTATGCTCTTACCGATTGTGAATATTCAATATCCCCAAATACCTGCGTAATTGATGGCAGCAAGCCTTCATTTATGGGGGTAAGCGATATTCTCCGCAACTCGGCCGACAACACTGTGAGGCTCCTCAGAACTGAACTTGAGATCCGCCTGAAAGAGCTGCAGGAAGAGTGGCATATGTCATCGCTCGAGAAGATTTTTATTGAAGAGAGGATATACAGGGACATTGAAGAATGTGAAACCTGGGAGGCAGTTATCAAAGCTATCGAAAACGGGTTGAAACCATTTAAAAAGAGGCTTTTACGGGAAGTAACCAGGGAAGATATAATCGCCCTTACTGAAATAAAGATTAAAAGGATATCAAAATTTGATTCAAAAAAAGCTGACGAACACATCAGAGGGCTTGAGGGTGAAATGGAAGAGGTGAGGAATCACCTCGGGAACATTATTCCTTTTACAATTAACTATTTTAAGCAGATAAAGAAGAAATACGGTAAAGGCAGGGAAAGAAAAACCGAGATCCGGAGTTTCGATACCATTGAGGCAACAAAAGTAGTGGCGAACAATGCAAAGCTATATATTAACTACAGGGAGGGTTTCATCGGGACGGGACTGAAGAAGGACGAATTTATTTGTGATTGTTCCGATATCGATGATGTTATTGCCATAAGAAGGGATGGAGGATACCTTATCACAAAAGTGGCCGAGAAGGTGTTTGTCGGAACTGACATACTCTATGCACAGGTCTTTCTCAAAAATGACGAGCGCACAATTTATAACCTGGTCTATCAGGACGGCAGGGATGGTCCTCTGTTTGTAAAGCGATGTGCCATTTCCGGACTTACACGTGACAAGGAGTACAATCTTACAAAAGGAACCAAAGGAACAAGGATTATATATTTCAGCGCCAACCCCAATGGAGAAGCCGAGGTGATCAGGATCCATCACAAGCCAAAAGCAAGACTGAAAAAGCTGATTTTTGAATTTGATTTTGGCGCGCTGGCAATCAAGGGTAAGTCCTCAATGGGGAATATCCTTACCAGGAATCCGGTACATAAGGTAAGCCTTAAGGAAAGAGGATTATCCACGCTGGGAGGCAGAAAGATATGGTTCGATGATGCAGTCTTCAGGCTTAATGTCGACTGCCGGGGTTTATACCTAGGTGAATTCAGCGGCGACGACAAGGTTCAGGTGATCACCAAATCAGGTTGTTTCAGGACAACAGGTTTTGATCTTTCAAATCATTTCGAAGACAATATCCTGATAATCGAAAAATTCCGTCCGGGTAAAGTCTATTCTGTTGTTTACTGGGATGCCGGGCAGAATTTTTATTATCTGAAAAGATTCACGATCGAAGAATCGGAGAAACTCCAGTGCTTCATTAATGAGGATCCCGGGTCAAGGCTTGTGAGCATAACCGAAGTTGAATATCCACGGTTTGAAATTCATTTTGGCGGCAAGCACAAGGACCGTGAAAATGAAATTATTGAAGTATCCGAATTTATAGGTGTAAAAAGTCATAAGGCAAAAGGGAAGCGGCTTACCAGCTTTATGGTCGATAACATACAGGAGATTGAACCTGTTGTAAAAAAAGAAACCCTGATTTCCGGCGATGATGAGGATGAGGAGGATGAAGAGCCTAAATTTCGTGGCCCTCATGAGGATCCTGCACAAATGAAGCTTGAGTTATAATGCATCCGGTCAGTAAAATATATCTGATCGGTTTTATGGGCAGCGGTAAAACAACTGTTGGAAGGAAGCTGGCCTCGCGCCTGAACTGGTCGTTTATCGACCTTGACGACAGGATCGAATCAAAGGCAGGCATGGAAATAATGGAGATCTTTGCAAAAAAGGGAGAATCCGGTTTCCGTGAAATTGAATCGGAAGTGCTGAGAAGCCTTACAAACAGAAGTTAAAGCTGTAATATCAACCGGAGGAGGGTCTCCCTGTTTTGATGAAAACATGGATTATATGCTGGGTTCAGGGCTTACTATATACCTTAAGATGACACCCGTACAGCTGAAAAACAGGCTTCTCAGGTCATCACATGAACGGCCTCTCATAAAGAGTATCGCGATAGACGAGTTGCAGGGATTTATTGAGAAGAAGCTCGGTGAGCGTGAAAAATGGTACTCCAGGGCTGAAATACATTTTGACAGATTCAATTCAGATATTTCAGATTTAGCAGCATTGGTCAGGAAACGGATCAAAGATTGATTTTAATTTCTTAAATTAGGATGTTTATTTAACCCTGCCAGGTTTATGAGAAACAGGCCTTTCACACTTCCCTTACCAAAATCAGAAATATTGACAGGATCCCGTAACCAGGGAAATCTGAAAAACAAATTTTCCGGAATGATACTTTACAGAGACAACCATTACTCTCTGGAAACCGGTAATTTGTCGGTATTGGATAAAATCAGCAACAACTGGTTTCTTGAAGAGCTGTTCTCTGACTCACGCACAAATTACGATCTGAACCTCATTCCGGCCCTTAAAGCGGTGGCTGACAGCAGCAAATACAATGAAAGCATCAGGCAGAGGGCTTCCGAGACAATTGAAATAATTGAAGAACATTCGGTTAATGGCAAGGACCGGGATAAAATCTCGTCTGCAAGGTCTGAAAAAGAAAAGGCCGAGGCTGCAAGAAAAATAATGGCTGGGGTCAGATACCCCCAGACTACCGATATCTTACGGCTGTTAAGGGAAAAATCACCGCAACTTAAACGATTGGCGCTTTACCTGATCGGGAAGTTTAATATGACAGACATGATTCAGGAAGTCTGTCAATGCCTTAACACTCCGGGCATCGGGGCTGATGCTTTTTCTGTTCTGCTTTCATTCGGTCCTGCCGCCGCCGGCGACCTTAACAGGTTTTACCTTATGTCATCGGGCAACTTAAGTTTAAGTAAAGCTGTTCTCCGGATCTATTCAATGAGCTGCCCGGAAAATAATTTGTCATTTCTGGTAGAGAGGGTCTGGTCAAATTCAAGGCAATTGAAGGAGATCGCGTTAAAGGCGCTTCTGAAATGCGGCTATAAGGCTGAAAAAGATGACAGGGAACGTTTGAACAGGATCATATTTGAGACATTCGGCCTTCTCGCCAGGCTCAACTCAGGGAAAGTATGCCTCGGCGAAAGCAGAGACAAGCTGCTTTACATGGAGATGGACAAGGAATACAGACGGTGGAAAGATTACCTTCTGAATCTCCTGATTCTTGCTTACGGAAATGAAATCTCGGTTGCCGGCAGGAAAAATCATTTTGAAAAGGATGAAAATAAACTCAGGTATGTTCCGGAATTAGCTGAAACAGTTTATGGGAATGCCCTGAAACCTGAACCGGATGTAGTTATCCCTGACGGCGCTGCTGACAAAAAGAGGCTTAAAAAGCTTCAGCGGTTCTTCCCGGGAGAGGTACCGAAATGCAAAGACCTCCTTGAAGACATCATAAATTGCGATTACAATATCTTAAGTATCTGGACCAAAGCCTGCACTCTAAGATATATGGCTGAGATAGAGGATGATGAAATGGGTGAATCGGTCGTCGCATTGCTTTTCAGCCCCGAGGAACTGCTCAGGCAGGAGGCTGCACGATTGATTGCACGGGCGGGTAAAGACCTTTACAGGTCAACATCGGAAAGGATCCCTGAACCCATAAGGAAGAGCCTTGATAAGATTATTGCAGGCGAGACGGAAAGCAATGAACTTCTATACGAAAAAGTGAAGTTTCTTGCCTTATGTTTTCCGGGTATCAGCCCTGATGAACTGATCTTTGCTGCCGAAAGACTGATAGTTGTAAAGAACAGCAGCCCTGCTTCAATCCAAAACAGGAATGGAGCTGTTATGTGGACATTCAGACCGGACAAAGCCGATCCCGAAGTTGCGGTGATCCATGATACTGCCGGTTTTGGGAGCATAAATGAAAAATCAGCATCAATTTCTTTCAGGTATCTGCTGCCCTTGAATGTTGTTGAAGAATTCCACTTCCAGTACCCGGAAAGTTCGTTACGGATTTTAAAATATATTGATGATAATGAAGTATAAATAACCTATGGCAGTAAAAACTACAGGTGAAAAATTAAATCCGTTTCCGGGATTGCGGCCGTTTACTTCCGGGGAAAATGATTTTTTCTTCGGACGCGACGGAGAAAGCGAAGAGATTGTCGGGAAGCTTATAAAGAACAGGTTTGTTGCCGTTACCGGGGCTTCCGGAAGCGGTAAATCATCACTTATACATTGCGGGGTCATTCCTAAGATCAAGGCACGGTCAGTAAAGGGAGCATCATCCTGGAGGATTATTTCAATCAAACCGGGGAACGATCCTGTTGGAAATCTTGCCGACGCTTTCGTTGAACCCGGCTTAAACTCAGATCAGAAGAAACTAAGGCGGGAAGAACTGGTTAAACTCTTGAAGGAGGATCAGGATGGCATTTCCACCCTTCTTAGTACTATTTTTAAGGGATCCGGTGATAAGACACTTTTATTGATCGATCAGTTCGAAGAACTGTTCCGTTACGGCTCTCCAGAAACAGGTAGAGGCCACAGCAAGGATGCAAATGAGTTTATTAATCTGATTACGAACGCTGTTATTCGCGATGATAACGGGTTTCACGCGATAATAGCCCTGAGGTCTGATCTGGTTTCGGAATGTGCTCAATTTAAGATTTTTACCCAGCTTGTGAATAACAGCAACTTTCTGGTTCCCAGGATGACAAAAGAGAACTTCAGGGAAGTAATTACCGGACCGGTAAGAAACGCAGGAGCTAAGATTGACGAAGAGCTGGTTGAGGTCCTTCTGAACGATATAAATGTGCGTACTGATCAGCTTCCTGTGCTGCAGCATGCCCTCATGCGCACATGGAACCGGTGGAAAGAGCTGGAGGAACCTGAGAGACCGCTGAGCCTCTCGGATTACTATTCCATCGGGACAATGAAGGATGCAATTTCACGTCACGCCGATGAGGAATTTGAAAAACTGACTCCTGAAGGTAAAAGGATATGTGAAAAGCTTTTTAAATTAATAACCGGAAAAGGCTCAGACAACAAGGAAATACGGTATCCTTCAAATTTCAGAACTGTAATGTCGGCAGTTCCATGTACAGCGGAGGAACTGTCGGAAGTGATTAACCGGTTCAGGGATCCTTCTATATCTGTGATTACTCCTTATTATAATATACCTCTTAATGACGATTCAATAATAGACCTTTCGCACGAAAGCCTGATTCGCCTGTGGGACCGGCTGAAAGGGTGGGTTGAGGAGGAGGCGGAATCGGTCCGGATGTATCTCCGTCTTTCGGAAGCATCGGCTTTATACCAGCAGGGTAAAGCGGGTCTGATGAAGCAGCCCGACCTGCAGCTTGCCATTAAATGGCGCGAACAGAATAAGCCAACACTCTGGTGGGCGCAAAAATATAACCCCGCCTGGGAGAGAGCTATGGTCTATCTCCGCACAAGTGAGAAAGAGTACCTCGATGAGGAGGAGCAGAAACAAAGGCAGCACAGGTGGCGGCTTAGAAGGATCAGGATCCTCTCTTCCATTCTCGGCGGAATTGTGATCCTGACACTTTTGTCACTGGGTGTCGTATCCATTTCAAAAATAAATTCGGATAACAGGCGAAGAGAGGCTGAAAAGCAGAGAGAAGAGTATGCAGCCCGGCAATCATGGGCACAGCAGTATGCCACCATCGCGGTCAGACGGTCAGTAGAATCCGACTCAGTTGCAAACGAGGCGGTTAAAAAGGAACAAATGGAGCGGGAACTCAGGGAAGCCGCACAGGATCAATTTAATTCAGCCAGAAAAGAAGCTGTCTACGCGAAAAGGCTTCAGACACTGGCACTTAAACAGACAGATTCCATAAAACAGATTGGGCTTGAGGCAATCGAAGAAAAGAATGAGACCCAGAAAATGAGGATGATATCTGTGGCTAAATCGATGTCGTTGAGGTCGCTCCAGGTCTCCGGTCAGAGAGATCTCCAGGCGCTTCTCTCTTACCAGGCCTATCTTTTCAACAAGAATAATAATGGCCGGAAAAACGACGCAGACATTTATTCCGGGCTCTACCAGGTTGCAAAAAATAATGGGAGCCCTAACTACAGAACATTTTCGGGACATGAAGGTCAGGTGAAAAAGTTCGCATTTATACCCGGAACCAGGGAATTCTTTACTTCGGGCACGGATGGAAAGGTAATGCGATGGAACCTTGACAGCAAGGATCAGGATTTGCGGGTAATTTATTCAGATACCGAAGTCATTGAAGCTATGGCAGTCAGTCCTAAAGCTGATTGGCTGGCCCTTGGAGAAGGGAACGCAGGAATCAGGATGATACCAGTCAACGGTAGCGGGACTCCCTATGAACTCAAAGGACATTCCGGTTCCATCAGGTCACTTATCTTCTCCTTCGACGGAGGATCCCTCTACTCAGCAGGTCTGGACGGCAAGGTGCTAAAATGGGATCTTGCTGCCAGAACATCAACCGATCTGTCATCTGGTATGATGCAGGTAACTTCAATAGATCTGTCGTCAAATGGCAAATACCTCGCGGGTATAAGCCCTTCGGGTACTGCACTGGTCTGGAATCCGGATGAAAAATCAGATAATTTCAGGATCGGGTCACCCGGCAAAAGTATCAGGTCGGTAAGATTCAAGCCCGACGAAGAACTGATTGCCGTCGGATATAGCGACGGGACTATCGAAATGTGGGATACAGCCGCACGGAAAAAAACTTCAGAATTTAAAGCCCATAACGATGGCGTAAATGAGATAAGGTTCAACTCCGGGCATCCGCAGATGGCCACTTCGGGTATTGACGGCAGCCTCAGACTGTGGGATTCAGCTGATCTTGCAGCCCTGCCTGTGAACTTTAATGATAATGGCGGCCTCATTATTTCAATGGAATTCAGTCCCGATGGTGATGTGATCCTTTCGGGTAACATTGAAAGCAAACCCCAGCTCATAGGACGTCCAACTTATGCTGATGCATTTGCGGCAGACGGGTGTAAATACGTAACGAGGAATTTTACGCCTGAAGAGTGGCTTGCCTATGTCGGCAGAGACATAGGCTATGAAAGAACCTGTCCTGGAGCAGATACCAAAATCAGGATCAGGGAAATCAGATGAAATGGGAGGAATATTCCACTTCCGCTAAAGCAGGAACGAGGCTGTCCCAAAATTTCCCCCTTCAGGCCTGCCTGCCGGTAGGCAGGGGATTTAGGGTATAGCCATCAACTAAAGAATCAGTTTTAGACTGATAATTATTTAAATAACTGAAACACAATTAAATAACTTTCCCCTCCTTTTGAAGGGGACCGACCGTAAAGAAATTGCCCAGTGGGCAATTTTAGGGAGGGGCCAGCCTGCAGGGGAGGAATGTGGTGGAGGGGTGGCCAGACGTGAAATCATCTCACATGCAGAAACTAAATTCGTCTGGCCGGGGTGGTTGATTCAAGTCTTTCTTATTATCTTTATTCAAATGGATAGTAAACACCTCTTTAACCGAAAAAGATTAAAACCTTTCAGATCATTTCTGAGAAATAACTCCACCTCTGCAGAAGCTGTTTTATGGAGGAAGTTAAAGTCAAAGAATCTTGATGGTAGAAAATTCAGAAGACAACACAGTATCGGTAAGTATATAGTTGATTTCTGTTGTCCGTCTGAGAAACTGATAATTGAGCTTGATGGAGATCCTCATGGTGATCCAGTACGGGTATGGAATGATACAATCAGGGAAAAGTATCTTGAAGAACTTGGATTCACCGTACTCAGGTTTGAGAACAGGTTTGTGTTCCAGGAACCCGAATTTATTTTAAATGAGATAAAGAAGTTTTTTCAAACAAGAATAGAGTCATAACATAGATTAACCACCCCGGCCGGGAAAACAGATTGTAAACCCCTCAAAATCTATATTCCCGGCCACCCCTCCTTGAAAAGGAGGGGAAATGTATATTATTGCAAATCAGTTACATACATTTTTATTCATAGGCTAACCTATTCCTTAAGTTAACGACTATAGGATTTAGGGGTGAAAAACGAAAGCGATACTTATGAGACAACCTCGAAAATTCGACAACAAATTCCTGATTCTCATTCAGACCAATACCAAAAATTGACTATTTTTGACCGCTGAAATTTTGTACCCTGGACAGGGATACATTATTCAATATTTAACAAACGGTGAAATTTATTGAATATGAAAAATAAAAAAACCTTATTGATGATCCTCGATGGCTGGGGCCTTGGCGACGGTTCAAAGGCAGATGTGATAAGCCAGGTCCCGACCCCTAACATCACTTATTTTATGAATAATTATGCATCCTCAAGGCTCCATGCTTCGGGTGAAGATGTTGGCCTGCCCGAAGGTCAGATGGGTAATTCGGAAGTCGGCCATCTGAATATAGGAGCCGGCAGGATCATATACCAGGATCTGGTCAAGATTAATAAGGAGTGCAAAACAGGTGACATAAAAAAGAACAAGGTGCTCACGGATGCACTTTCCTATGCACGCGACAAAAAAAAGCAGGTCCATTTCTTTGGATTACTGTCGGACGGAGGTGTTCATTCACTTGATAAACATCTTTATGCCCTTTGCGATATGACGAAGGCTTACGGACTTGAAAAAGTATTTATTCATGGATTCGGAGACGGACGTGACACTGATCCGCGAAGCGGTATAGGCTATATGAAAAACCTGCTTGATCACCTGAAGAAATCGGATGGCAGGGTAGCATCCTTCGTCGGAAGGTACTATGCTATGGACAGGGATAGAAGATGGGAACGGATAAAAGAGGCCTATGATTTGATTGTCAACGGAATTGGAACCCCAGCCACTGATATTCTGGCTGGCATGAAGAATTCGTACGACAATGAGGTAACGGATGAATTCATGAAACCCATAGTGGTGGTCGATGAGAAAGGCGTTCCGGTGGGAAAAGTAAAGGAGGGGGATGTAATTATCTATTTTAATTTCAGGAACGACAGGGCAAAGGAGCTTACCATTGTTCTGACTCAAAAAGATATGCCTGAATGCGGAATGCATACCATACCTCTTTATTATTGCACAATGACTCCGTATGATGCTACCTTTAAGGGATTGCATGTTATTTATCCAAAAGAGAATGCGGATAATACTATCGGAGAGGTGCTGTCAGCAGCCGGGAGAACACAGCTAAGGATTGCCGAGACTGAGAAGTATGCTCATGTGACCTTCTTTTTTTCAGGAGGACGCGAGGAGGTCTTCAAAAATGAGGAGAGGATCCTGGTTCCTTCCCCAAAGGTAGCAACTTACGACCTGCAGCCCGAAATGAGTGCTTATGGGGTTAAAGATGCAGTAATCAAAGCAATTAATTCGGAAAAGTACGATTTTATCTGCCTTAACTTCGCAAATGGAGATATGGTAGGCCATACGGGTGTATATGAAGCAATTAAGAAAGCAATAATAACAATAGACGAATGTGCCGGGGCGGTGGCAAATGCAGCAAAGAGTAAAGGTTATGATGTTCTGATAATGGCCGATCACGGGAACGCTGATAAGGCTCTGAACGAAGACGGCTCACCCAATACAGCACACTCGCTTAATCCGGTGCCGTTGATTCTCATAAGCGATGACTACAAAACCATAAAGGAAGGGATCCTGGCTGATGTGGCTCCGACCCTGCTTACAATAATGGGGGTTGAGATACCGAAAGAGATGACAGGCAAAGTACTTGTTTAAATACCTCTCCGTGGACCTCTGTGTCTTCTAAGTGTAATTTGCCCCTAAATCCCCTGAAGGGGACTTTCCCGCTACTGAACCTTAATAGCCCCCTTCAGGGGGTTGGGGGCAAAAACTTACACAGAGTTCCACAGAGGAGGTACAGAGGTCCACAGAGTTAAAACCTTAAGGCATTTCTATGCTCAGAATTGGCGATACAATTTTCAGTCTTGATATTTTTGAGAAGAAGTTTAAATGCGACCTTGCAAAATGCCTTGGGAACTGTTGCCGGTATGGTGATTCAGGCGCTCCGTTATCGGAGGAGGAAGTTATAGTTCTTGATGAAATATGGCCTGACGTAAAACCCTTTCTCCGTCCGGAAGGGATTTCGGTTATCGAAGCCGAGGGGACAAGCGTGACCGACTTTGAAAATGACATGGTTACCCCTCTTATAGATAATGAGGAGTGTGCCTATGCCTTGTTAAATGACAATATTTTCATGTGCGGCATTGAAAAAGCCTGGAGCGAAGGCAAGATATCGTTTCAGAAGCCGGTATCCTGTCATTTATTTCCGGTAAGGGTCAAAAAATATTCAGATTTCAGGGCTGTCAACTACCAGGAGTTATCGATCTGCAGTCCTGCACGTGAATGCGGGTATTCGGAAGATGTGATTGTGTATCAGTTTCTGAAAGGTCCCCTTACAAGGGTATTCGGAGAAGAATTATATGAAGATCTGTGTATTGCAGCCCGTGAACTAAAGAAAAAACCTGTCTAATGATTTCCATTTTATATTGATAAACCGGTAAAATATTAACCTCCTGGTTAAAACTTACAATTATTATTTATAAAAAATCAGGATTTTTTGTTTTTTTAAAAAAACAGGTATCTTTGGCTCGTTAAATACAAACCTAAAACTAAATCGTATGAAGAAATTATTTCTGCTGATTGTGTTGTTTGTGTTTGTTAGTGGGTACACACTACTTGCGCAAACAATAGTCATTACCGGTACGGTTACTTCCGCTGTTGAAGGCGAAGGAGCCATACCAGGTGTAACTGTTCAGGTCAAAGGTACTACAATCGGTACCCTTACAGATGCGAACGGCAAATACTCCATTCACGGTACCAACAGACTGCAACAACTCTTATTTTCTCCTATATAGGGATGAAAAGTCAGGAAGTGGCGATTGGAGGCCGTACTGTAATTAATGGTGTAATGGAAGCAGACATTCTTGGGCTTTCATGAGGTTGTTGTTACGGCATTGGGTATATCAAGAGAGAAAAAGGCACTCGGATATTCAGTGCAGGACCTTGGTGGTGATAAACTTGAAAAAGCAAAGGTATCGAACATTGTCAATGCCTTCCAGGGGAAACTTTCAGGAGTTCAGATCACAAACTCTGATGGTGGTGTTGCATCAGGTGTAAGAATCCTGATAAGGGGTGTTAATTCACTTTCTTCAAATGGCAACAACCAGCCTTTATTCATCGTTGACGGTGTGCCGATCAATAACTCCACCACCGATGCCGGAGCATTTGGAGGAAGGGACTATGGTAATGCTTCAAGTGATATCAACCCTGCAGATGTTGAAAATATCAGTGTTCTGAAAGGTGCAAGCGCAGCTGCACTTTACGGATCAAGAGCTGTTAACGGTGTTGTTTTGATAACTACAAAATCAGGTAAATCACGTCTTGGCAAACCTGGTCTTGGAGTAAGCCTCGAAGAAAACATAATGTGGGAAAATCCTCTCGTACTTCCCAAATATCAGAATCTTTATGGTCAGGGATCAGCAGCTGGGGGAGGTGGCGCTTCAAGGGGAGAATATGAATTTGATTATGTTGACGGCAATTATGGTGGTAACAATGATGGAGTTGACGAAAGCTGGGGTCCGCCTCTTGATGGAAGGTTAATCAGACAGTTTGACAGCCCCTATGATCCTGAAACTGATGTCCGCACGCCCACACCCTGGATAGCTCATCCTGATAATATAAAGAGTTACTTTAATACAGGAATGAGACGTACAACATCACTTGCAATTGCGGGTGCAAAACCGGGAGCAGATTTCCGTCTTTCTCTTTCCAACCAGAAGATAGCCGGTATCATACCGAATACTGACCTTACAAGAAATAATATTGCATTAAACGGAAATATTGCTTTATCAAGCAAAATTACTTTCGGTGGTTCTGCATCCTATATCAGCAACAAAAGTGCATAACATTGCTGAGAACGGTTATAACGGTGGTAACCCGATGCAGTCTCTTGGACAGTGGTTCGGTCGTCAGGTCGATATGGCTGTTCTGAAAGAAAAATGGAATACCATTGACCCTAAAACAGGAATGCCTTTCAACTGGAACCACAGTTACCATAATAATCCTTACTGGAACATGTATAAGAATACAAACTCCAGGAACAGGGACAGGATGATTGGTAACGTGAATATGAACTGGAAACTGACCAGCTGGCTGACATTCAGGGCAATGGCAGGTACAGACTTCTCAATTGAAGATATTGTTGAACGAATTGCACAAGGTGACGTGGGTTTTGGTATTGGCCCGAAAGGCCAATTCGCGAGCTATTCAAACCGCAGGCAGGAGATTAATGCCAATGCAAGGTTGGAATTCAGTAAAACATTCGGTGATTTTGGAATCAATGCAAGTTTTGGTACTGAGTATAACCATTATAACGGTCAATACCGTACTACCAATGTTGCAGAGCTTATTGTCCCTGATCTTTATACAGTAAGTAATGCGGCAGTTGCAGCCACTACAGACTTAAGCGAAAATCATACAGAGTTGCAGAGTGTTTTCGGAACAGCTAACTTTAGCTATAAGAACTTCCTTTTCCTTGATCTTACAGGAAGAAATGACTGGTCATCAACTTTGCCCATAAATAACAATTCCTATTTTTATCCATCAGCTTCACTTTCCTTCATTATAACAGATGCTCTGGGTATTAAATCAAATGCACTTTCTTTCCTGAAACTAAGGGGCAGCTATGCTGAAGTAGGTGGAACAGCAGGAGCATATTCACTTAAAGGTGTATTCACTGCATCCGAACCTTTTACTGGTAACCCTTCACTAGGCTATACATCTACCATTCCGCCCCTCGGACTTAAACCACAGAGAAAACGTTCAAAGGAAGTTGGTATGGAAGCCAGATTTTTCCAGAACAGACTTGGGTTTGATCTGAGTCTTTATAAAGAAAATACTGTCAACCAGATCATGAACATTGCAGTATCAAATACAACCGGTTTTAGCACAAAGACAATCAATGCCGGTAACCTTCAGAACAGCGGGATTGAATTACAGTTAACGGCTTCCCCGGTACAGACAAAGGATTTTTCATGGGATATAACCCTCAACTGGTCTAAAAACGTGAACAAAGTTGTGGCTCTTTACCAGGATATGAAATACCTGCAATTGTATGGACTTAGGCTGGGATGCACTTGCTTATGCATTTCCGGAAAAAGAATACGGTACTGTATTCGGATATGCTATTGTACGCGAAAATGCAACACCTGTATATTATGACGAAGCAAAGACACAGCTTGCATACTATGAATATTCAGGCAGACCTGTTGTAACCAAAGCGGGACGATATATCCGTTCAGGTCAGAGAACTCCGCTTGGAAATATTTATCCCGACTGGTTTGGGGGGATTAATAACTCTCTTACCTATAAAAACTTCAACCTGAGCTTCCTTGTAGACTTCAAGAAAGGCGGCGATATATTCTCCGTTACCCATATGTTTGGAATGTATACCGGAGTACTTGAAGAAACAGCTGCAACAAATGCAAATGGCAAGAACATAAGGGATGCCCTTGCTGATGGTGGTGGGCATCTGATAGAAGGAGCTGTTTATGGAAAAGTAAACACCGACGGAACTATAGCGTCTCCTTGATGCTGCAGGAAATGCAAGTGCAACACCTGTTGAAAATACTACTTATGCAGCTGGTAATACCTACGGTTATGATTATTACAAAATGCATGAACTTAGTTTATTCGATGGAAGCTTTGTTAAGCTTAGAGAGGTCTCTGTTGGCTATTCATTCAATAAAATTGGCTTCCTGAATAAAATTGGATTGAGCAGCCTTGATCTTGCACTTGTCGGACGTAACCTCTGGATCATTCATAAGAACATTCCGGACCTTGATCCGGAGGTCAGCTCCAGTGCAGGTAATACCAGTGTTGGTGCAGAATCCAATGCAATACCTTCCACCAGGTCCTATGGTTTTAATCTAAGGGTTAATTTCTAATCTTAAAAGCCTTATAACATGAAATACTTTATAAAATCATCAAAAATAATTTTAGGATTGTTCCTGGCCGCAGGCATGCTCTGGTCATGTACAAAGGATTTTGAAAAACTTAATACGAATCCAAACAATCCTTTGGAATCCCCTTCAATTGTTATCCTTACCAATGCAATGCAAAATTCTATAAACAGACAACTTGGTGGGTGGATCCAACACACATATCTTGGAGTATGGTGCCAGCAATGGTGCAAAGTCCAGTATATTGATGAGGACAGATACATGCCACGTGATATGTCTCCCTATTTCAATGGTCCATACACAAGCGAGCTTAAGAACCTTGATATCGTTATCAATCAGGCAAGAACCAATGGTGAAACTTCAATTGAAGGCGCTGCGAAAGTTTTGAAGGCGTGGACATTTACCGTACCTCACCGATGTATGGGGTGATATCCCGTATTCTGAGGCTTTACAAGGCCTTGATCCGGAAGGGACACTGACTCCCAAATATGACAAGCAGGCAGACATTTATGCAGATTTACTTGTCCAGCTTGAAGAAGCAAATGTACTCCTTACAGGTGCAACTGATAATTTTGGAAGCGGAGACCTTATTTACGGAGGCGATCCGGTTAAATGGAGGAAGTTTGCAAACACTCTCAAACTAAGAATATTGAACAGAGCTGCAGGTACACCATGGACCTTTACATACACTATGGCCGGTACCCAGCCTGCCGTCACTACAACTCCGGGAGCTGCTGCATTGGCCACAGCTGATGCTCAGATTGCGGCTATACTCGGAGATCCGGCCAGGTACCCTATCTTTGAATCAAACGATGATGATGCATTTCTGACCTACCCGGGATTGCCATACAGGAATCCGATATTTGAGACATTACTGTCAAGAGCAGACCAGGCAATTTCTGAAACCATGGTAGACTGGCTCAAAGCAAGAAATGACCCGAGGCTTCATATTTACGCTCAGCCAACTCCTAATTCTGTTGAGACACCTCCGCTTGAATATGTGGGGTTCCAGAACGGACGTGAAATCACATCAGCTAATTTCCCCAGCATTTCAGTTCTTGGCACAAAAATCGCTTTTGACCAGTACGCTCCCCTTTATGTTTTGACCTATGACGAAACTCAATTTACCATTGCTGAATACCAGATGCGTAAAGCTAATGACGCTGCTGCTCAGACCGCTTATGAGGAGGCAATTAAAGCATCCTTGGCAAGATGGGGACTTTCTGATGGTTCAACTGTTTACCCGACATGGGGAGAGTCTACAATTACGACAGCCGCAACAGGATTTCCGGTGAATTATACCACTTATCTGGCTGATCCGCTCGTTGCATGGGGTGGAACAGATGCCCAGAAATTCCAGAAGATATGCGAACAGAGATGGGCAGCTATTTTCGGAGAAGGAGTTCAGGCTTATTCTGAGGTCAGAAGGACAGGTTTTCCGGAAAGGATTTTTGAGTACGAACTTGCAGGATCATTCTATTCGGGCCTTGGTCTGCCGATCAGGTTGCAATACGCCTTAAGCGAAGACACATACAATACCAACAATGTCTCCCAGGCAAGAGTGGATCAGAAGATTGAGTCCATAAATGAAGGAATGTTCAGTACACATGGAACTGAAGCCCAGGTTTGGTGGCATACCAGGAAGAATCCGATTCCAACAGATACGGATGTACATTAATATTGAAAACGAACAAAATAAAATGTGTAGAGACGCTCAATTTGGGCGTCTCTCATTTTTTATGAGGGTTATTTTAAATTGTATCTATAAAGAGTGTTTCTGCTTATTCAACGAAATCTATTAACTTTATTGGTGCGATTTTTGTTCTATAAGATTGTACCTGGATTTTATAAATACTCTCGTATTTGACAGAATATTTTTGACAGCATTAATAACTCAAAGTATGGGAAAGAAAATTTTTCTGATAATAATACTTTTAACCCTGTCATTTTTGTATTCATCATACGCCCAGACTAGCTGCAGGGTTCTTCTACCTTCAATTTCAGTCAGCTACTCAGGAGACTGCAGGAGGGGGCTTGCTGAAGGAACAGGGCAGGCCACAGGGGAAGATTTTTATAAAGGAAATTTTGTAAAAGGCCTGCCTGAGGGAAATGGAACCTATATTTGGAAAAACGGAGCGAAGTATGAAGGTGAATGGAAAAAAGGTATGAGAGATGGATATGGCATCTATACTCATAAAGTTCAAGACCAGGATACAGTACTTGATGGTCAGTGGAAAGAAAATAAATACCTCGGTAAAAAAGCACCTGCTCCGTATATTATTGAGTACAGGAACGGTATAGGCAGGGTTACATGTATGAGAACCGGTGACAGACCTTATATAAGGTATGTTTTCTCACGAAACGGCGGTGAATCGCATGAAATAAGCGACCTTATGCTACAGGGAAGTTCTGGAACTGAAAACATATCAACAGCCTTCACTGGTTTTGAGTATATTGAATTCCCTTTTCATGGGAGTGTCAGATTTTATGCTCCAAACAACTTTTATTCTTCAATTCTGACTTGTGAGTTAAGGCTTACCATAAATAAACCAGGGGCCTGGATAGTAACAATATTCTTCTAATATAATCATAAATGAAAACTTTCAAAATTATTGTTAATTCCCTGTTTATCCTTATCATTTCAGGATTTCAGGTAATGAAAGGCCAGGCAGATGGTGGAACAGTTATCACAGAAAGAACTGACCTGGAATTGTTAAACCGGATCAGAATGGAACATAACATGAAATCCAGGGAGGAGGTGTCCTATGAAAACATCGACGGAGATCCTTTCCTCTATAAGGATCTCGTTCCTGGCAACCTTATACTTAAGACCGGGGAAAATATTCCTTTGAACCTCAGATATGATATCTTCAAGGGTGAAATACAGTTCGGACAGAAGAATGAGATCTATGCGCTGATTAATCCGGAAAACGTGTCTTCAGTACTGATCGATACCCTCAGGTTTATTTATACCAGATTCATCAAATCCACCGGAGATTTCGGTTCAACAGAAAACTCATGGTTCATACTTAATAAAGACGGTAAATGCAAGCTGCTGACCAGCAAGAATCTGAGGTTGCAAGCTGCTGTTCCTCCAAAACCTTATAAGGAAGAGGGGATTCCGGCAAAATTTGTCCAGACAGGCGATACATATTATTTAAAGGTTGCAAATGAAAATGCTGTACGTGTTAACAGTAAGAAGGACATCTTTGAATATCTGTCAGACAAAAAGGATATATTAGATGAATTTATAAAATCAAATAAACTGGGAACAAAGAAGATGGAGGACCTTGCCAGGATTGTTTCATATTATAATAGTCTTTGAAAATTGTCTTAACCCCACACCCACTCCCGGGTCAGTTATTCTAACTGTTAATAATGAGTATATACATAAATTGTCATCACTCAACCTTGAATTGTTGGTGATACTCAATCGATCTTCAGATTTACCAGCTCAAGCCTGGTTGCAGTTACCCTTAGTATCCTGAACAGGAATTTCCTTATCCGGATAACTTCATTATTAACCGGAATACTGCCGTGATAATACAGGATCAGTCCCGCAAGCGTTTCATAATCACCTTCTTCCGGAAGGTCCAGACTGTATTTGTCGTTAAGGTAATCAATTTCAAGACGCCCTGAAAAAATAAATTCATTGGGCCCGATAACCTTCTCCGTGAATTCATTGATGTCGTGCTCATCCTCAATATCTCCCACAATCTCCTCAAGTATGTCTTCAATTGTGACCATTCCCGACGTTCCGCCAAACTCATCGACAACAAGTGCAACATTTTTCCTTTCATCAAAAAAGAGTTTGAGAAGTTTATTGGCAGGCATTGTTTCAGGAACTATGGCAAGGCGCCTGACACCAGACATTATATCAGGTGGATCCTTGAAAATATCCTTAAGTTCAAAGTAGCCAATTATATTGTCAATCGAGCCCTGGTAGACAAGAATTCTGGAGTGACCTGTTTCTATAAATCTTTCTTTCAGTTCGGCAACAGACCTCCTGGATTCAATTGCCTCGATTTCAGTCCTTGGCACCATACACTCCCTTAAGATTACATCCGAAAAGTCGAGGGCGTTCTGAAAGATCCTGATATTATGATGGTAAGGTTCTGATCCTTCATTACCCTGCTTATTGAGATTTACGAAATTATCAAGGTCGACCCTGCTGAAAACAATATTTGCCTGTTCTCTTTTGTTGGTCTTCAGCCCGAAGAAGATTCTTATAAAGAGATTTGAAGCGGCAAGTGTGAATTTGCTTACCGGATAGAACAGGTAATAAAAGATTATTGTGGGTATGCTCAGGACCTTAAGAAAGAAATTTGAGGAGATTAAAAATACGGTTTTTGGCAGAAACTCAGCGACCAGGAGGATTACTCCGGTAGAGATTATGGTGTTAAGTAACAGGACCAGGAGATCTGAACCAAATACCGGAGTCAGCACCGGGCTGAGGAGCCTTGAGAAGAAGAGACCGTAAACGACGAGGGCTATGTTATTTCCGATCAGCATAGTCGCAATAAACTGACCCGGGTTGTCTACAAATACCTTTATGATATTTGAAGCAAAAATGCCCTGTTTTCTGTCAAGCTCGATTCTGAGCTTGTTTGATGCAACAAAGGCAATCTCCATCCCGGAGAAAAAAGCTGATAGTATTATAGTAAGAATTATGATCAGAATCCCGTCCATAGCCCAAAGTTAACTCTTTTTTCGCCGGCTGCAACGACCCTGGTCAGGGTCAGTCTTTGATATAGATGGTAGCGCTGAGGTTCTTTATTCTCCGCTTTGAAAGACGCGGATCCGATTCCAGCCCGTACCCCTGAACAATCTGATCTTCTGTTGTGATCTTTAACGAACCTGTCGGTATAGATGAGGTCTTTCTTCTGATCCCAGAACAACAATTCTGTTTCAAGCCTTTCGCCGGCTTCATTTATGGCCAGTACGCTATCCTGCAGTTCCCAGAGGTTTTTATTATCGGTAAACTTGGCGTATTTTGCTGTTACTGAGGCAATAGCTTCCTTGTGGCCGTCATAAAACAATACCTTGATTCCGGATTTGAACTCAGAATAGGGTTCCTCGGTTTTATTAAAACTTTCCATCAGCGGAGCCGATAAGATGAGCTGCACTTTTCCTGAATCGGTATAGATCGTCTCCAGATTCCGGGCAGTATGCGAGGGAAGCGTAAGTATATCAATGGTCTGGATATTCCCGATTTTCTTATCACAGGATACCAGGCTGAGAAATAAGATTAAGAGACCTGGAAAATGTTTAAACCTGATCACCATTGTATTCCAGAATATGATTTAATCCTTCTATTACCAGGTCAGGTATATAGTTGATATGATGATCGATCTTATCAATTAAGTAACCGCCGTCTCCTCCGGTAAGTATCACCTTTCCATCCGAATACTTCTCTTTAAAACCAAGGATGTATTCATTGATCTCAAAGATGAGCCCGTTAATTACACCTGCAGTTATGGCTTCAATTGTGTTGGTCCCGGGTGATGAATACTCTTCGGATGTTGAAGCAAGCGGCAATTTGCCAGTAAATCTGTGAAGAGCTCTGAATCTCATCGAAAGACCCGGCGATATATTCCCTCCAGGATATGTATTTCCGGCAAGATAGTCAAAGGTTACTGCGCTTCCCGCATCAATTACGAGCACCTGATCGCCGGGAAACCTTGACCATGCACCTGCAATGGCTGCAATCCTGTCAGTGCCAAGAGTTTCGGGAGTGGTATATTTTATTTTGAAGGGGAGCCGGCTCGAGGGAGAAAGTATATGCGTAAACGGGATATTGACAGTTAAGAGGTCAAAGATAAAGTCCGGGATATCCCTGACAGTTGAAATTATTGCCTTGTCAAATTTATAAGGCGATAGCAGCTGCCCGAGCGTTACGCAGCTGTAATGCCGTGTGCGGATGGAATTTATCTTCTCGGGGCCATTGAATATAGCCACCTTGGTACTGGAATTTCCTATGTCAAAAATCAGGTTCATGGAGAGTTTAAAAAGCAAAGTTAAGAAACTCCCAAGAATTACAATTTATTAAAGCCGAAATCCATTAAGCGGAAAGAACCTCACCTGTTCAGCCTCTTGAGGCATGCGCGATCTTAAGGAATAGAAAAACTTATGAATCAAACTGTATGTAACTGATATGCAGTAACTTAAATTTCCCCTCCTTTTCAAGGAGGGGTGGCCGGGACATTAGATTTTGAGGGGTTTACAATCTGATTTCCCGGCCGGGGTGGTTAAACTATGTTTCAAGTCTATCCATTTGAATAAAGGTAATAAGAATGACTTGACTCAACCACCCCGGCCAGACGAATTTAATTTCTGCCTGTAAGATGATTTCACCGTCTGGCCACCCCTCCTTAAAAAAAGGAGGGGAAACTTATGTAATTGTATTTCTGCTAGGCCCAGAAGGTTTCGGCTTGCATATCCAGACCACCAGTCCAGCAAGTCAGTATCATATCCGACGACTCCAATCTTTAATTTTGTTTGTTATAGTCGTTCAGAATATCATTCAGGATATCAATTGCCGGTTTTACAGAGGTTATATTAGTAATTGTCAGACTTAGCTTAGACGTTTTCTGCCTCATTGACATCCGCTTCTGGTGCTGGTTTACATAGTTCATTACCGAAACAAAGAGTGAGGTCCGGTAAAAGCCGGAGTTCGGATCAGATACAAAATTGGCTATGAGAAGATCATTTTTCAGGAAGATTTTTTCGATCCCCAGCTTAACGGCAACCCATTTTATCCTTACGATATCGAGCAGAGCCTCAGCAGGTGCAGGAAGGGACCCGAACCTGTCAATAAGCTTTTTCCGGAACAAATCCAGAGAATCCTCAGAGCTGATCTCATTCAATTCCTTGTAAAGGCGGATCCGTTCAGCAATATTTGACACGTATTCATCAGGAAACATTATCTCGAGGTCGGTATCGATCTGAAAGTCGGTTACATATTCTTTTTCTTTGGGCTTTTGACCCTTCTGTGATGCAGCCTGATTTTCCCCGGAATCAGGAAGATCTTTAAAATCCGATTCCTTAAGTTCCGTAATGGCTTCATTCAGGATTCTCTGATATGTTTCAAAGCCCACGTCAGCAATAAAGCCGCTCTGTTCGCCCCCGAGCAGGTTTCCTGAACCTCTGATGTCAAGATCCTGCATCGCAATATTGAAGCCGCTTCCGAGTTCGGAGAATTCCTCAATTGCTTTCAGCCGCCGGCGGGCTTCATGGGTCAGGGTAGTCAGGGGAGGAGCGAGAAGATAGCAGAACGCTTTCTTGTTCGACCGTCCCACCCTGCCTCTCAGCTGGTGCAGCTCAGAGAGTCCGAAATGATGGGCATCATTAATGAATATGGTATTTGCATTGGGAATATCAAGGCCCGATTCAACAATGGTAGTGGCGATGAGTACATTGTAGTCGCCCTGGATAAAGTCGAACATCACATTTTCAACATGCGGCCCATCCATCTGCCCATGCACTATCGCCGTTTTGACGTTCGGACATATCCGGTTTATGTGAGCCTGTATCTGCTTTATATTCTCAACACGGTTATGAATGAAGAATACCTGGCCATTCCTCGATACCTCGTATTCTATTCCTTCTTTAATTATTTCTTCATTATATCCGTGCAATTCTGTTACAATCGGCATCCGGTTGGGAGGAGGGGTGTTAATAATGGAAAGGTCGCGGGCTCCCATCAGCGAGAATTGCAGTGTCCTTGGTATCGGTGTTGCCGTAAGTGTGAGGGTATCAACATTCGCCTTTATCTTTTTGAGCTTTTCCTTGACTGAAACACCAAACCTTTGCTCTTCGTCGATGACTAAGAAGACCCAGATCCCTGAATTTTATTTCGTTGCTGACGAGTTTATGCGTGCCAATCAGAATATCGATTTTCCCCTCTGCAAGTCCGGACAGGATCTTTTTCTGATCGGCAGGCTTCCTGTGACGGCTTATATAATCGACATTGCAGGGAAATCCCTTCAGCCTCGACGAAAATGTTTTATAAGTGCTGAAGTGCAAGGATGGTTGTTGGCACAAGCACTGCAGTCTGCTTGCTGTCGGTCGCTGCTTTGAAGGCTGCCCTGATCGCAATTTCGGTCTTGCCAAAACCGACATCACCGCATACAAGCCTGTCCATCGGATGGTCAGCTTCCATATCCTCTTTCACTGCAACTGAGGTTGTAAGCTGATCGGGAGTATCCTCGTAGATGAACGATGCTTCAAGTTCACGCTGAAGGTAAGAATCGGGTGAAAAGGCATAGCCGGGTGAAGCCATTCTTTTTGCATAAAGCTGAATGAGATCCTTTGCAATATCCTTGACTCTTCTTTTTGGTTGCCTGCTTCAGCTTCTGCCAGGCTCCTGAACCAAGCTTGTAAATCTTGGGCTCAGCATTGTCTTTTCCTTTGTATTTTGATATCCTGTGAAGAGAATGAATACCAACATAAAGAATATCGTTATCGCGGTAAACAAGCTTTATCGCTTCCTGTATCTTCCCATTTACCTCGATCTTCTCCAGCCCTCCGAACTTTCCTATTCCATGATCAATATGGACAACATAATCACCGGGATTAAGTCCGGTAAGTTCCTTAACAGAAATGCTTTCCTTCTTTGTAAAATAACCCCTTGATCCTGAATTTATGATACCTGTCGAATATCTGATGATCTGTAAAAATCGAAATCTTAAGATCGTGATCGGTGAAATCCGGCATGAAGGTTCAGGAGCAGGGGCAGAAACTTTACATTAGGATTTATCTCTGCAAAAATATCCCTGAGCCTGTCGATCTGGGATTGGCTTTCCGAGACAATATAAGTGTTGTAATCCTCGATTGCATTCGAAAGCAGTTTTTCAGAAAGAAGCTCGAAATTCTTGTTAAAAACAGGTTGCGGTTCTGTTCTGAAGCTGAAATGCGACCCTGCTTCAAAAACATTGTTCTTCCCGGTCTCGATTATTCTGAACTTCCCGCAAAGTTCAATGAAACCGGTTCCCGGTCATCACCGTATCTTTCTTTCCCGAGATCTGACCCGCGTCCTCGCGCTGGACCGTCTGAAAGAATATGCTGTTTATTTTTTCCCTGATGAAACCTGAATCCTCGATCCAGATCAGGGCTGAAGGAGGAAGAAAGTCGGTAAAGGAATCACTTATCTGTTCAATTGATATATCCTGGATGTTCGGTATTATCGAAATCCGGGAATGAACATCCATCGACAGCTGATCATCGGTATTGAAAGATCGTATGCTTTCAACTTCCTCACCAAAAAAATCGATCCGGTAAGGAAGGTCAGCGGAATATGAAAAGATGTCGGCTATGCTTCCCCTTATTGAATACTGGCCCGGTTCATACACGAAGTCAGTTCGTGTGAAGTTGTACTCATGGAGGACCTCCTCGAGGAATTCCAGTGAGATCTTATCTCCTTTGTTTAGCTCTAAGGTATTCTTTTTAAGGTTCTTTTTGCTCACAACCTTCTCCATCACCGATTCAGGATAGGTAACTATAATACCTTTTCTTTTTCCGGAAGCAAGGTGATTCAGCACTTCGGTGCGAAGGACAATGTTGGCGGGTTCTGTTTGTTCGTACTGAACCGATCTCTTGTATGTTGATGGAAAGAAAAACACCGGATCATCGCCCAGCAGCGCAACAAGGTCATTGTAAAAATATGCGGCATCTTCCTTCTCAGGAATTATAACAATATGGGTTGTCTGTGTTCTGCTGAAAACCAGTGCAAGGGCTATTGCCCCTGCTGAGCCTGTCAGCCCTTCAAGACGTATCCTGACAACTATCGTCAGCATTGATTGCATCTGTCAGTGCCGGAATTACAGGATGAGTACTTAACTGATCTATTAATGCATTCTTTTTCATCTGCCGGGATAAGGCTGCAAAGTTAACAGCAATTTTCTTCAAATCCCTGCAACTCCTTAATACCAGCCAGAAAACAATTTCTTTGATGGAACCTGGTCAGAAGAGAGTCAGATTTTGAGGAATTCCTCTATTTTGCTTACCATATTTCTGGATCCCGCATAGAACGGAGAACGCTGATGCAGGGATCCGGGAGGGATATCCAGAATCCGCCTTTCTCCGTCCGATGCTGCGCCTCCTGCCTGCTCCGTAATAAATGCAACGGGATTGCATTCATAGACGAGCCGCAACTTGCCTCCAGGCATCTTATCATTCCCGGGGTAAAGAAAAACTCCTCCCATAAATCAGGTTCCTGTGAATGTCGGAGACCAGCGATCCTATATATCTTGAAGTATATGGCCTTCCAGTTTCATTATCCTTCTCCTGGCAATACTTTATATATTTCTTTATTCCATCAGGGAAATAAATATAATTTCCTTCATTGATTGAATAAATTTGTCCGTTATCCGGAGTTTTTATGCATGGATGGGAGAGACAGAATTCTCCGATAGAGGGATCAAGCGTAAAACCATTCACCCCGTTTCCTGTTGTATAGACCAGCATTGTTGATGAACCGTAGATAACATAAACCGCTGCAGTCTGACTTGTTCCGTTCTGAAGGAAATCTTCATTTTTTACAGTGTCACCCCTTGGAGTGAGCCTCCGGTATATCGAAAAAATTGAACCCACAGACACATTGTAATCGATATTTGAAGATCCGTCAAGCGGATCCATGCATACAATATATTTCCCTTTTTTCGCAAATTTATCGGTGAAAACGATCTCATTCTGATTCTCTTCAGTCGCAATACCGCAGCAGTCTCCACTTGCCCGCAGTGCATCGGTAAAGACCTTATCGGCAAAAACATCAAGCTTTTGCTGATTCTCACCCTGGATATTTACCATACCCGCCTTTCCGATTATGTCCACCAGCCCTGCCTTGTTGATCTTTTTGTTCACGATCTTAGCGGCAGTGCCGATATGGCTTAACAAACTGGACAGCTCTCCTTTTGCATAAGGGAAATCCTTCTGTCTTAGTGTTATGAAGTCGTTCAGGGTGGTTATTTTATAGCTGTTCATTTGCAAGAATTATTAATTTATCGAATATAAATTTAGAACTTATACAGAGACCCACTGAAAGAACGGCCCCTAAATCCCCTGAAGGGGACTTAAAGAATAGCCCCCTTTAGTGGGTTTGGGGGTGATTTAACTCTGTGGACCTCTGTGAAACCTCTGTGGACCTCCGTGTAAGTTCTTCAAAATCAAAATTATAATGAAAAAAGGAATATTACATCTGAATGTTTATATAAAATACGATAATTTATTTAAGCGCCGGATTAAAATATAATATCCTTGAGTATTAATTCCGAAATCCTAATTTTATAACAAATTTCCCTCTATGAAAGTTTTCAAATTCGGAGGCGCTTCAGTAATGGATGCCGCCGGGATCAGGAATCTTTACAGTATTGTTTCGCAGGAGACAGGTGATCTGGTAATTGTTGTTTCCGCTTTCGGCAAAACAACCAACGCACTGGAAAAGGTACTTAAGTCATGGTTGTCAGGGCAGGAGGAATATGGTGACCTGTTGGAGGATATCTATAGTTACCATATTTCAATAGCTGAGGAGTTGTTTCCTACCTCAAATTCATCTAAAAGCAAAATTGATATTTCATTTGCGAAACTGGGAGAATACCTGAAATCATCCGGCAAGTGCGGTTATGATTTTGATTATGACCAGGTTGTTTCGTATGGAGAAGTCTGGTCCACGATAATTGTCGAGGCCGTTCCTGAGACACAGCGGCCTGAATGCGGAATGGATCGATATAAGAGGCAACCTTATAACAGATGACAGATTCCGCGATGCCAACATTTTATGGAATGAAAGCACGGCAAGGGTTAAAAGCGTTTTCAGTTTCAAGGGTAAAAATATATATGTGACGCAGGGATTTATAGGAAGTACAATTGCGGGGCAAACAACAACGCTGGGAAGGGAAGGTTCAGATTATACTGCTGCCATCCTGGCTAATATGCTTGATGCTGAGAGGGTGGTTGTATGGAAGGATGTGCCGGGGTTATTGAATGCTGATCCCAAATGGATGCCCGATGCAAGTAAACTTGAAGAGATATCTTACAGGGAGGCTGTCGAGATGACTTTTTCAGGTGCAAAAGTAATTCACCCTAAAACCATTAAACCCCTTCAGAACAAGAATATACCTCTTTATGTAAAATCGTTTATTTCTCCTGAAGAGGAAGGAACAATTATTAAAGCCGATGCCATACTTAAGGAGGTTTTGCCTGTTTTCATAAGAAAAGAAAATCAGATCCTTGTATCAATTCTTCCAAAAGATTTTTCATTTGTGATGGGTGATAGTTTAAGCAGGATCTTTTATTCATTTCTTCTGCACGGCATAAAGGTAAATCTCGTTGAGGCAAGCGCTGTAAGCCTTGATGTTTGCATCGATGATGAAAGAGTAAAGGTAGATTCTCTTATTGATGATCTCAAATCGGAGTTTACGGCTGTTTATAATGATGATCTGGAGATGCTTTCAGTCAGGCATTACACCCCTGAAGCAATTGAAAGGATCACCCTGGACCGCGAAATCCTGCTCGAGCAGCGGACAAGGAGTGCGGTAAGGTTTGTGGTGAGGAAGGTGTCCTCGCGGTAAAGCGAATTCGGGTAAATAATATATTGTATCAGGTAAAAAATATACTGAATTACGTATATTATTTATTGTTCTACAATACTGTCTTCTTTTAATTAACTGGCTATCAGGGGGCCGTCGTTAAAAGGTCCAACCATTAGAACTAGGCCGAGTAAAGTTTAGTTATAGGAGGAGCTAAACTGCAAGGCTAGAGAGGGGTCAGGGGGCATGCCGTCAGCCTAAGAACCAGTTTAAGATTTTGAATTATTTAATTAGCTGAAATACAATTAAGTAACTTTCCCCTCCTTTTGAAGGAGGGGTGGCCAGACGTTGAAATCATCTCACAAGCAGAAACTAAATTCGTCTGGCCGGGGTGGTTGATTCAAGCCTTTCTTATTACCTTTATTCAAATGGATAGACTTGAAACAGAGATTAACCACCCCGGCCGGGAAGACAGATTGTAAAACTCTCAAAAGCATAGACCGACCCCTTAGTCCTAGCGGGAAAATCCACGATAAGTTCCCTCCTTGAGAAGGAGGGGAAATGTAAAACATTGCAAATCAGTTGCATGCAGTTTGATTCATAAGCTAGCCCATTCCTTAGGTTGACGACAATAATCAGGACTTTAGATACAACGCTATTAACCTATCTCTCAAACTGTAATCTCTGTCCCCGGGATTCCTCATTAAATATTCCATCATCATAGACAACAGTCCCGTTCACGATTGTCTTAACCACTGCCGATTTGAAAGTTGTATCTTCGAACGGCGACCACCCGCATTTGTAAAGGATGTTTTCCTTTAAAACTGTCCACGGTTTATCGGGGTTTACAAGGCAGAGATCGGCTTTGTAACCCTCCCTTATAAATCCTCTTCCTTTTATATTGAACAGAATCGCAGGGTTATGGCACATCTTTTCGACAACTTTTTCGAGGGTGATCAATTTTCTGTGATATAGTTCCATCATTGCAACAAGTGAATGCTGGACAAGAGGTCCTCCCGAAGGAGCCTTGAAATAAGAGTTTCGTTTTTCTTCAAGGGTATGTGGTGCATGATCGGTGGCTACGATATCAATTTTATCGTTTACTGTTGCATTCAGCAGGGCATCCCTGTCGAACCGGGTCTTGATTGCCGGATTCCACTTTATCAGGGTTCCTTTCTCCTCATAAGCTGTCTCGTCGAACCATAGATGATGAATGCACACCTCGGCGGTTATTCGTTTCTGTGCCAGGGGAACTTCGTTAGTGAACAGCTTCATTTCATCAGCTGTTGAGAGATGGAGGATATGCAGCCGCGTATTGAATTCCTTTGCCAGGCTGACTGCCCGGGCTGAAGACTTAAAGCAAGCTTCCCTGCTCCGGATCATTGGATGCATTCTTACAGGGATATCATCACCGTATTCTTTCCTGTAAAATTCGGTATTTCTTTTTATTACCGGCTCGGATTCACAATGACAAGCCACGGGTATTGTTGCTTTTGAGAAGAGCAGCTTCAGGGCATTTTCATCATCGACAAGCATGTTGCCGGTCGAAGAGCCCATGAAAAGCTTGATTCCGCACACCTCAGAAGGGTCGGCATTCATGACCTCGTCAATGTTGGAATTGGTTGCACCCAGGTAAAAGGAGTAATTGATGAGTGATTTTTCACCTGCGATACTGAATTTGTCATTCAGAAGTGCATTTGTTGTTGTTTGCGGGACCGTATTCGGCATCTCCATGAAGGAGGTTATCCCGCCTGCAGCAGCAGCCCTGGATTCGGTGAAGATATCACCTTTATATGTCAGTCCGGGCTCCCTGAAATGGACCTGGTCGTCTATAACACCGGGTATAAGATACAGGCCTTCCGCATTAATTATTTGTGCCCCTTCAGGTGTTTTAAGAGTGAATGGCAATCCGATGGCTGAGATCAGTTCGTCTTTTATAAGCAGTTCTCCCCTGAATATCCTGCCCTCGTTTACTATTTTGGCGTTTCTGATTAGTGTACTGCTCATAACCAGGGGTGATTTTTCTCCCCCGGGAGATCCCGCTTTAGCGTAATCCCTTTTGTATCTTATAAACAGACTCCTTAATTTCATCCTGAGGACTCCCCACAAAGCCTCATTGAAGATGCCTCCCGACATTTTTGAAGAGCCCAGTCTCCGGTCTGTAAAGATTATAGGCACTTCGACTATTTTGTAACCAAGCTTATACGCGATGAATTTCATTTCTATCTGGAAACCATATCCCACTGATTTGATATGATGAGGCTTGATATTTTCAAGAACCTCCTTTTTATAGCATAGAAACCCGGCTGTTGTGTCCATTATTTTCATCCCGGTAATCAATCTGACATAGATGGAAGCAAAGTAGGACATAAGCACTCTTGTGAGAGGCCAGTTGACGACATTGACGCCGCTGATGTATCTTGAGCCGATTGCCACGTCAGCCCCGTCGTCATTGCATGCCTTATATAGTTTTATCAGGTCCTGCGGGTCGTGGGAGAAATCGGCGTCCATTTCATATATATAGGTATAGCCTCTTTCGAGAGCCCATTTGAATCCTGTGGTATATGCCGTGCCAAGTCCCAGTTTTCCGGGCCGTTCAATAAGGTGTACGTTAGAGAATAAGAGCTGAAGGTTTTTAACAATTCCTGCTGTGCCGTCGGGGGACTTATCGTCTATAATAAGGATGTCGAACGGAACGGGAAGGGAGGAGATAGCTTTGATAAGGAGCTCTATATTTTCTTTTTCCCTGTAAGTAGGGACGATTACGACGTTCGACATAATAAAAAAATATTTACGAAAATACTCTTTTTCAGTTGATAGCATAAGCCTCAGGTTGATTATTTCGGGGGTGGAGGAAAAATTTTAATAATTTCTTTGCAGGTAATTTTTGAAGCGTTATCTTTGACGACCCAAAACCAGGGGAAGTTCTTTGAATATATGAAGTAGCAACCAGGCGGGAGTAAAATCTCGCTAAATAGAAAACTTGTTAGTATTTAGAATTGAGCGAAAATAGGAGAGGTCTTTGTAAAGATACAAAAGAGTAA
>CAWDYR010000028.1:0-163351 GCA_963806555.1 uncultured Bacteroidales bacterium
TGTGCCAACTCAGACTGATTTGACTATCCTGACAACTTATCTCGGTGGCGAACTTATTGCTGGTAGCAAATTAAAAGCAACCGGAACAATTGAAGGAGGAGATGGATTATGGCATAATCCTAACACCGGTGCGACCAATGAAACTGGTTTCTCCGCTCTTCCTGGAGGTGCTCTTTGGACCACAGAGGGGCAGTATGGATTTGCTTATATGGGAACAAGCGGTTGGTGGTGGTCCGCAACAGAGTACAATGATCTCACTAAATTGCGCGGGTATTATATGATAATGGTCAGCTATGACATTATGGCAAGCGTCCAAGAATTCCTTAAGAATCAGGGCTATTCTGTTCGCTGTCTGGCCAATCCTGTATTATTAGTAACAAATACCAACGACAATGGTCCAGGAAGTTTACGAGATGCAATAAATACTTCCAATACTAGTGCAAAAGTCAAGGAAACAATCAAATTTAATATTCCTGGTTCAGGGCCATTTACAATTCAGACTCAATCGCCTTTACCCAACATTACAGATCCAGTATTTATTAATGGTTTTTCACAGCCAGGAGCTTCCGAATCTAATTCTGTTCTGATGATTGAATTGGACGGTACAAATGCCGGGACTGATTCCAACGGTAATCCAACTTCAGATGGCATTACTATTGTTGCTGACGATTGCGTAGTAAAAGGATTAATTATAAATAGATTCAGGAATGGGATAAATCTTGGTACAATGATAAATAATATTGTATCCCCGGCTAATGGTAATCATATTACAGGCAATTATATAGGTACTGATATAACCGGTACAAAAGATTTCGGAAATACCAATGATGGAATATCATTAATTGGAGGCGCCTCTAACATTATTGGTGGTAGTACTTCTTCAAAGCGAAATATCATCTCCGGTAATTATAATGGTATAACCTTAAGACAAAGCAGTGACAATGCAATAATTGGCAATTATATAGGTGTTGATGTTTCAGGTACTTTGCCTCTTGGTAATTTAGTTATTACTGAACATCCGGACGGTACTTTTAGCACTTTTGGCTACGGTATAAGAGTCTATTATGAATCTTCAAATAACACTATTGGCGGAGCTGCACCAGCGGAAGGAAATGTTATCTCAGACAGCGATGTGGGTATTTGGGTTGATGCTTACCTTGAGACTGGCGAAAATCGTACACACGGTAATAAGATTAAAGGGAATTTTATTGGAACAGATAATAGTGGAGTGGCCCAGATAGGTAACAGATCCTGCGGAGTCTTTATTGGCAACGGAACATATGATAACGAGATTGGCGGATACACGAAAGAAGAGGGGAATATTATTGCCAATTCACCAAAATACGGAATTTGGGTATTTGGTATAGATGGAAATTATCCACTTGGAAATCTTATAGCTTCAAATTCTATTTATAATAATGGAAGAATCGGGATTGACCTCAGTATGGTTGAAAAATATGATGATCCAGGAGGTGGTGTAACTTTAAATGATCTTATCGATATTGATGACGGACCAAACAACTTCCAAAACTCTCCTGCTTTGGGATCAGTTAGTTTCAGCCCCGGCTTTGTTACAATAAGTGGATCTCTAAATAGTGAACCCAATAAAACATATATACTTCAGTTTTTTGCCAATAAAGTTGCTGATGAATCAAACTATGGAGAGGGACAGACATATCTTGAATCTGAATCTGAATCTAAATTGCCTATCGTTGTTTCCACTGACGTAGATGGAGATGCAACATTCTTAACAACACTTCCCATAAAAGGTATCTATGGTCAGGTTATCACAGCCACTGCCTCTGATGCGGATGGAAATACTTCCGAGTTCTCAAAGTATGTTGGCGGGCTGGCTGATCAGGTTTCTGGCTTTACATGGCCAATTAGATTTGTATACAACTCAACAGGAGCTGAAAAAATAACGGATGGAACGGATATAACGGCAATAACCAATTCATTTAATACCTGGTCAAACATTTCAACATCTTTAAGCAAATTTGAGGTGGGCGAACCAACAGAAATGGCAAATGCAGTTGCTGGTGACGGTGTCAACCTTGTAAGTTTCATGGATACTGAATACGATTGGCCTGATGGGGTTCTGGCTTATGCTTCTAAAACAACCCAAATGGATGACGGTGGGGTTAGTGGTAGGATCATCGATGCTGATATCATTGTCAATCCGGCGTTTAAAGATGTCCTGATTGGTACTACGGGGGTAAATGGTGAAACAGGAACCAATGGATTTTATGATATTCAAAGCATTATAACTCATGAAATAGGCCATACACTTGGATTACTGCATTCAGGCCTGACAAAATCTACAATGTTTTTCTGGATGAATAAAGGAAGTATCGGTAAAAGGACACTTGAGTCAGATGATATAGCATGGGTAGGTTATAAATATCCGGGGACACAATATAGCAGTACTTATGGCACAATTTCAGGCAAAATTAAATACGGCTATGGACTAGATCCTGTCGCAGGAGCGCTTGTAACCGCCATAAATAAGGATAATAGCATCTCTTTCCATACATACAGCGATGCGGATGGAAACTATGTTATTCCTGTATTGTCAGGTTCAAATCAGTACTATATTCATATTCAGCCCCTGGATGGAGATGTTGGTGGTTATCCAATGACCCCGGCAAATATTAGCTCATACATCTACAGCAATACAGTCTATTCTGATTATCCTGAGGAATATTTCGACATTAATGAAAGTGATGGTGGTAATAATCCCCTAAACCTTACTGATAATGAAACCAATAAAAATCCTGTAAGTGTGGCTGGTATTGCCAACATAATTAGCAATAGAGATATTACACCTCCTACGGTTGTTTCAATAACACCTGATAACTTATCGGTGGTTAAAGTATTGCCTGATATTATAATCACTTTTTCTGAACCTGTTGATTTAACTTCTTTCAGTGATGCGTCCTGTTTCCTGCAGACAGGGATTGGTGATAAATATTCTGGCAGTGTCACCCAGTGGGAAGATAATACCGAGTCAGTTATTTTTACACCTGATAAGGCGCTTCCAAACTCAGCTACACTTTCTCTTGAATTATTGGGAATGGTAGGAACTAAAAAAGGAATTACTGATCTTAAAGGGAATGCATTGTCTTCGGAATATCAAGCTTACAGTATCACAACAGTTGCTGCTGATCATGAAGCTCCAAGAATAACTAGCTATGTTCCGATACCTGGAGTGCACGGAGTTTTTCTTAAGGATAAAATACTTATAAACTTCTCAGAATCCATGAATAAATCATCAGTCGAATCAAGTTTCTCCCTTAAGCTTCTTGATGGTACTGATATTGAAGGTTCTGAAAGTTGGAACATTGAAGGAACATTGTTTACTTTCACACCATCGCCGAACCTGTCAGAAGGCAAAACATATGTTGTATCATTTACAGGCAATATTACTGATCTGTCTGGCAATGCTATGGCTTCAGTTGCATCCTATGAGTTCTATACAATAGCAACTGCTCCCCCTGAAGTTAATGATATAGAACCTGGGTTTAAGCTAAAGGAGACTGTGTCGTAACAACACCAATTATGGTTGATTTTACAGAACCGATAGATATTAACACAATTTATTGGAATGAACCTTCGCCTACTTTTACTTTACGGGAATATCTCGGGATTCAGGCAAACGGAGATCCGCTTTATGGCAATCCAATTCCAGGAAAATTTGAATTCCTGAATGATAATTCGCGTGTAATATTCAGGCCTGATGAAAATTTAAAATTCAGTCAGACAGGAGCTCCCCAGAAGTATGTTATTATACTAACAGCAGATATTATGGATGTATCACAGCCAACAGCAATGCATCTTCAAAATATCGAATCTGCAACATTTACTACTGCCATTCAACCATCTGGCCCCTCTATAACTTATATTGAAAAACCTACCGGAGTAATTGGTGATGAAGTTATTATTTCCGGCAAAGGTTTCGACCCTGATCCTGCGTTGAATATTGTTTTGTTTGCAGGACGACCGCAACTGTTGAACGCGCAACACTGACAAGCCTTAACGTTACAGGTCCGACCGGAGCGGTTTCAGGGGAAGTTTCTGTAGCTGTTAATAAATCCAAATCTGTAGGCTTCAATTACATTATTGTTAAGGCTTCAGATTTACCCACTGACTATGGAACTTCCAATACGAATATCAGTAACGGTACACATAGTATGGCCTTGAACGGCGACTGTACAACAGCTTTTATCACTAATTCGGGATCTAATACTATATCGGTAGTATATATTGATGACAAAGGGGTGTTAAAATTTGGTTATGATATTCCCGTTGGACAAATACCCATGGATATTGCATTAAATTCAACAGATACCAGAGCATATGTTACAAATTATGGCTCTCATACAGTTTCTGTCATTGATCTGACCAAAGCTCCTCCCACAGAGATTAAACAAATAAATGTGGGAATAAATCCTAATGGTATTGCGGTGGTCCCAGATGGTGACTTTGTTTACGTAGCTAATTATACATCCAAAAACCTGTCGGTAATCGATGTTAATCCCAACAGCGGCGGATTCGATCATGCAACATCAAGTGTTGACTTAAAGACTGGAGGCAAAGGAATGGCGATAACCGGTGATGCAGGACTAGTACTGGTCGCGACCGATGATGGTCTGAAAATTGTCAACATCAATCCTCAAAGTAAGGAATATTGTTTTAATTGCATTGCAGTAAATGGTAGTTCAGGTACAAATATTAACAAAGTGGATGTAACCGGGGATGCAGGTTATGCAATTGCTACAACAGAGGACGGACGGATATTACTAATTGATGTGCTTCCGGGAAGTGATTATTTCGGTACTGCAGTTTCCAGCACGGGTTCAAATACTAAAATAACAGGTGCTACCAACGGTGGCGACGGTTTGCATATTTACGCCACAACCGAGAACCACGAGGTATTAATATTTGAGATTGGTGATGGAGGTGTTGATATTCCCGGAGTAGAAGGATCTTTTACTGGGATTAAAAGTTTGAAACTTGTCGATAATATA
Source organism: uncultured Bacteroidales bacterium (assembly GCA_963806555.1). Lineage (GTDB taxonomy): Bacteria > Bacteroidota > Bacteroidia > Bacteroidales > VadinHA17 > LD21. The sequence continues at coordinate 5,028 of CAWDYR010000028.1, forward strand.
CCTGGTGTCGGAAATGATGCTGCAGCTGTTGATGCTCTGAATCAAAGGATTCTGACAGCCGACTCACAACTTAATCCAGATGGATCCACTAGTGGGAAAGCATGGTCAACCCGTCTTTATGTACCTCCGCAAAAGCTTGTTGACAGAATTAATGGCTTAATCCTTAATGTAACCGAGTTGATGTACGGCTCTCTGAAGCGGGCTTTAGGTAACGAATTAATCTCAAGCCTAAACAGCGCTAAAAACTACATTAACGCCAATAGGAATAAAGATGCTATTAACAAGTTGAATTCATTTATTGTTAAGTTAAAAGACCTGCTTAAGAGCCACTCATTTCTATATCCTGATGAAAATGAGAAAGCAGAGGATATGATTAAGACGGCATACGAAATAATTGCTCAATTGAAAGGAACTAAATCCGGAGATGAGGAAATAACTATTACTGGTGTTGATACTCAATTGAATCAGGACGTCACTAGCCAATCCAAAATTGTGGAAATCTACCCAAACCCCACAAAAGAGTCAATAACCATCAATTACGAGATTGCCTCAGATGACCTGAATTCAGGTAAGGTTATTATCCAGGTCTACGACGTCATAGGCAGGCTGGTAGGCAACCTGGTAAACTTCACTCAGGATCCGGGACGCTATTCAGTAACATGGAACGGTAATTATGAAAACGGCGGTTCTGCACCACGCGGAATCTATTATGTCCGCTTCACAGCAGGCACTGTCAGACAGGTAAAGCAGATTATGCTTGTCAGGTAGGAGAGGTAAGTTTTTTAGGTTGAGAGACGCTCCATTCAGGGGCGTTTCTTTTAATATCAAGGTATTATCCAACGTTATTCAGGTATTGACTACTTGCAACCTGCAACCCGCAACCTGCAACCTGCAACCTGCAACCCGCAACCTGCAACCCGCAACCTGCAACCCGCAACCTGCAACCCGCAACCCGCATACCTACTTTATAATTTCCTGCAAATACTCCCGTGTGATCTCCTTCAAATGCCTCCTGGCTTCACCGGCATTTGCAGTATCGGTCTCCATGTCTATATAAACCTTCCATTGTTCAATACACTTTGTCATCTGTCCGGTTTCTTCGTAAGCCATCGCCAATAAACGGTTCGTTCCTGGTTCCCTGGGTTCGAGATCATTGGAAAGTATAAGGTACTTTAAGGCAGAATCCGGCTGTTCCTGCAGTAAATAGGCATTACCGAGATTCTTATAGATATAGTTGATATGTTGTGACTGAGGATATCGATCCATTGCACGACTCAAAATAAGTATTGCATCAGTTGGCAGCTCCATTGAGTTATACAAATTTCCAAGGGCGCTGCAGGAGGCCGTATAGACGCTGTCCCTCCCATAAGTTGAATCTATCCTTATGGCCTCCCTGTACCATCTTATAGCCTGTTTGTAGTCTTTTTTATCATGCAGGGCATAGGCCAGGTTATATGGCGCGAAACTGTTTTGCGGATCCAGGTTTATTGCTTTCATTGCCTGTACAACGGCTTTATTAAGATCCCCTTGTCTGTAGCTGACCACGGCCATGTTGCCCCAGGCATACGAATAACCGGGATCACTTGCCAGAGAGAGATCCAGTTCTTTGCAGGCAGCTTCAAAATCTTCAGCTTTAATGTATACTGCAGCATTAGCATTGTGAGCCATGGCAACCTCCCTTTTAGCATCTCCTATGCCCAGAGCATGAATGAGCCTTTCCTTATTAAAAACAATCAGAAGCAGGATAACTACGATCGCAACAGGAAAACCTAGCTTTTTAATACTTACCGACAGAAGTGATTTCACAGAATACTTCCTGGCCTCCTTCAGCTGATCTTCAAGCACACGCACTTTTTGCTCAAGGTCTGATTCATTCAGAGTTACTTTGGTACTTATATCATTATCTATTGATTTTAAATCTATTGCCGGCTTTACCTTATCCTTTTCTTCAGATTCTGGTCTTTTCATCCCGGGTAACCTTTATTCCCTCAGGGGTTATATCATATACCCAGGTAAGGACAATGACAAGAATAAATACTATGATAAGCAATATTAAAACAAAGGTGATTGTCCACTCCGGTAATCCCAATGCAGGAAAAATGATGTCCCCGGCCTGAAGTATCCCAAATGCAACGGCAAGATAAACAAGAGATGCCTTTATTACCTTGCGTCTCTTCAGCTCGTTCCAGAAATTGAACAGGTTAGGGGGGTTTTTCGGCATACGGGCGATTTTGAAAGTCTTAACCTTAACAAAGTTAAACTTTTAGCCTGACAATCCGTTAATACATCATTAAGGATATTTTAGTATTTTTAAATAATAAAACCTCTTTTATGAAACGAAGAAAATTTCTTGAGCTAACATCAATGGGATCAGCAGCAATGGCAACATCATTTTATATTCCACAGGTCGCTGACGACCGGAAAATAAAAGCAGGGCTTATCGGTTCGGGATGGTATGGAATGGTCGACCTGAAGGCTGCTCTTAAGGTTGGGGGAGTGGAAATCATCGCGATATGCGATGTTGATTCCGACCATCTTTCAAATAGCGCCAATGAGCTTGAAAAGCTGCAGGGAAGCAGGCCAAAAACGTTCAAGTACTATCGCGAACTTCTGGATATGAAGGGGCTTGAGGCAGTCTTTATCGGGACAATGCCCCACTGGCATGCATTGCAATTTATTGCTGCTTGTGAGAAAGGTCTTGATATCTATTGCGAAAAACCACTTGCCTATGACATTAAGGAAGGACTTGCAATGATAAATGCCGCAAACAAAGCCGGAAATATTGTTCAGGTGGGATTCCAGCGAAGAGAGTCTGAAGCATTCAAAAAGGCAAAGGAGCTAATCGGATCGGGAAGAATAGGAGAGGTGCACCAGATTGCAGCCCAGATACATTATAACCCTGCTACCGGGGATACCACGATTCAACCTCCTCCTCCGTCTCTCGATTGGGAAGAATGGTGCGGACCGGCGCCGAAACTCGATTACCGTCCCAGCATTGGTCACATGACATGGCGACTTGAAAAGGAGTATGGCAACGGGCACCTTGTCGACTGGGGTATACATCATATCGACATAATCCGGAAGATCATGGATGAGGGTATGCCGGATGAAATATTTGCCGCAGGTGGCATTACTGTTCTGAAAGATCAGATAACAACACCCGATAGCCTGACAGCCAGGTTCAGGTTCAAAAAAGCTCCTGTCCTCTGGCAGCACAGGCTCTGGGGAAATGGAGACGTCACCAGGGAATTCAACAATGGCATATTCTTTTATGGCGATAAGGGAACTTTGTTTGCAGAGGATTCGAAGGTTGTCATTTTCCAGACCGGGAAAGATGCAAAGCGGGAAGACATGCCAATCCCTACTCCCCAAATGCAGGAAAAGCATGTGGAAAGGTTCCTGACTGCCGTAAGAAAAAAAGACAGGGGACTTATAACCTGTACACCTGAAGATGCATTCATGTCAACTGCAACTGTGCAGCTGGCAATGATTTCATATAATACCGGAACCCTGGTAAAATGGGATCATCTGAAGAAACAAATAACGGACAATCCTGAAGCATCGGCCCTGCTTGAGAGAGCCTATCGGGGCAAACTGGTGCATCCCTGATAGAAGGATCAGGTTTTTGTAGCTGTTCTGCGTGCAAAATATTTTTTAATAGCCTCTTCAGGATCAGCACCAAGGGCAATATAAATTTTTGTCCTGTGGTCAATCCTTACAGCCTGCAGTTTATTCAGGTCCGGAGATTTGAAAACACTTTGCTTTTTTTCGAAAATACTATCTTTCATTGGTAAATAATTACTTGTTAATTGTGCACCCTGCAATTGTTGCCTGGTGATCACCGGTTGAAATCCTTTTAAAAGCTGAGATCTACCGGATTAAACAAAAAAGTCCCGCTCCTGGCGGGACCAAAAATTCTAAATGATTACTATAGATAAACTAAGCAAGTTTAACATTTACTGCATTTAATCCTTTTTTACCCTGCTCCAGATCGAAAGTCACCTCGTCATTTTCTGAGATGGTGTCTTTTAATCCTGATGAATGTACAAAATACTCTTTTGGTGAACTTTCATCCTTGATAAATCCGAATCCTTTGGATTCATTGAAAAACTTTACTGTTCCTTTATTCATAATGTGATTTTATTAATATGGCGCAATGTACGCTTAATTATCAACATAATACCTTTATTTTCAAATTAAGTACATTTGTGTAACTTGCAAGGTATGAAAGAGATCAAATCCAAACCCTTTCTTTTCAGATCTTTCTTCAGGGAACGGGTTACTCCTTTACGCGAAAACAGCAGGCTGATAGCAAGGTTTTTATTTGCAGTTCTTCTGTTTGCGGTCGGCGCCTGGCTCTTTAAACATCAGCAATTCGAACTTGGCCGGATCAAAAAGGTATTGGCAACCTCCCAACAGCAGTACATAATAAGTGGTATCATCCTTACAATCATTTATATAGCCTTCCAGGGATTAATGTATAAGATGGCTTTCGCTTCTGTAAGAAAAAAAGTGCCGCTGAGGTTAACCGTGACCCTTTTCCTGAAGCGAAACCTGATAAGCATTTTCATTCCGGCCGGAGGAGTTACTTCTCTTGCCTTTTTTTCCGGTGAAATAGATAAAGACCAGGGGTCAAAGACTAAAATTCATTTTGCATCTTCGATTTATGCATTTGTCGGAATTTTATCAATGGCATTGGTTTCGGTCCCTGTTATTATTTACGCATTAGCTGAAGGGTTTTCAGGTATTGGTGAAGCATTGGGGTTAATGGGGCTGATGCTCCTTCTGGCAGCTTTATATTTCCTGTACCGGTCACTGGTAAAAAAGAGATTTCTGTACAGATCTCTGATTAAGTACTTTCCTTCCGCCGAGGTGTTAGTTGAAGACCTGATCAGCCATACGATTGTTACAAAATACCTGGTTTTCACTATCCTGACTTCAATTGTGATAGATATTTTATGCATCGGACTTCTATACATTTCAATGACAGCGTTGGGCTTTAATGCTTCTGTTCTTAATGCAATGATAGGTTATGTAATTGCCGCTGTTTCGATGATTATTTCCCCCTTCATGCGCGGACTTGGGGCTGTGGAGATTTCCCTGTCGCTTATTCTGACACGTTTAGGCTACTCTGGTTTAGAGTCTGTAGCAATTACCATTCTCTACCGGTTATTTGAATTCTGGCTCCCCCTGGTTGCAGGAGCATTAAGTTTCCTTTTGAAAATAAACAGGATTCTTATGAGAATTTTTCCTGCACTGCTTATTTTCATGCTTGGAATAATAAATATTATCTCCGCAATTACTCCTGCAATTAATGAAAGGGTTCGTCTGCTGGAAGATTTTATTCCATTTAATGCAATAGCAGCTTCCAATTACGCGGTTTTTATAGCAGGCGCTTTTTTGTTGCTGACAGCTGTTTACATGCTTAAAGGTTTACGGAATGCATGGTGGATTGCGGTGGCGCTTTCCATTATATCCCTAATAGGACATCTTACAAAAGCCATTGATTATGAGGAAGCTGTTTTTGCTATGGCGGTCCTGACAGCCTTGATATTTTCAAAAAAGCAATACCTCGTTCGCGGAAATCCCAGGTTGTACACTATAGGGGTCTCGTCGGCCGTGTTAAGTATAGTTGCTGTGCTGGTTTATGGAACCATCGGATTTTATTTTCTCGACAAGAAACATTTTGGAATCGAGTTCAATTTTCTGCAGAGCCTCGTGTTCACAATTAAAAACTTCTTCCTTCTGGGAACCGATGGACTGGAGCCTCTGAGCCGCTTTGCTAAATATTTTCTTATTTCAATAAATATCAGCGGTATACTGGCCTTTGCATTCTTAGCTTACACAATATTGCGACCCTATTTTAGAAAAGAAAATACTGGTCAGGAGGAAAGGGATCAGGCTAAACTAATAGTTGAAAAGGTTGGAGGGTCTGCGCTTGATTATTTCAAGACCTATAGTGATAAGATCATATTCAAACCGCCCGACGTGGATGCTTTTATAGCCTACCGTACAGCAGCCGGTTTTGCTGTGGCTCTCGAAAATCCTGTTGCTGAAGGCATCGAATCAATGAAGAAATGCATAATACTTTTTGATAAATACTGCTTTGAAAACGGACTGAAAAATATTTATTACCGTGTTCCTGAAGAGGACCTCTTGATTTACAAGGAACTGTCGAAAAAAACGCTCTTCATCGGTCAGGAAGGTATAGTCGATCTTAACAGCTTTACACTCGGAGGAGTCAGAAATAAAGCGCTCAGGAATGCGGTCAACAAGGTAATTGATGAGGGATATCAATCCAGAATCCACACTCCACCCATCCTGGATGGATTACTGCAAAAATTAAAAGCAGTTTCTGACGAATGGCTCTCTTCGACAAACAGGAAGGAAATTGTTTTCTCTCAGGGAAGGTTTATCTGGGAGGAGTTGAAAAAACAGACTATAATTACAGTAGAGAGTCCGGAGGAAAAGGTGATTGCATTTATGAATATTATACCGGATTATGTGGACGGAGAATCTACTTACGATCTGATACGTAAAACTGATGATGCTCCGCATGGAGTTCTTGACTTCATTATGATTGAGCTTTTCACATACCTGAAATCACAGGGTAAATCAAAAGCAAACCTTGGCTTTGCGCCAATGAGCGGTTTAGATGATCCCCGAACATTTCCGGAAAAGTCAATGAGGTTTGCGAGTGAGAAGATCAAAACTTTTTCCCATTACAAGGGTTTAAGGTATTACAAGGAAAAATTTTCCCCGGTGTGGTACAACAGGTACCTTGTTTATTCAGATGATTATGATCTCTTGCAGGTACCGACAGTGTTGATGAGGGTAATAAAACCGGAATATGAATAATCTTAAACGGATTATTGTGATTTTGGGAGCGCTGGCTTGCCTTGCAGCATGTACAGGCGACGTGTTGTTTACATTTCTTCTTGGCAGCCGGTATCCGGGATACAACCAGGTTACTGACGTTATGAGTTTACTTGGAGCTTCAGGTAGTCCTGTTTCTGATGTAATCAATGTATGGTGGATCATCCTTGGTGTGCTGATAATCGTTTTCGCTATTGGATTCAGGGTGGCATTTTATTCACCCGGTTTCTTTCTCAGGGTCTCCTTCTGGCTATTTGTCGTCTATGGGGTGGGTGAGGGAATTGGTTCAGCCCTGTTTAAAGCCAATATTGAAGGCAATTCTATGACAACTTCATATATAATTCATGACATTTTCGGAGGCGCTGGTGTACTTGCAATCCTGATAGTTCCTTTGGCTGTGACAAGGATACTTCCTTTTTCATTAAATTCAATCTTTAAAAGATTCTCAAAGTTTGTCGTTATTGCCGGGGTTTTACTATTGATTTTATTTTCTTTCCGGTTTGCCGGTTCTGAAAGTACTTTTCCTGTAAAATATACCGGGTTGTGGCAAAGGTTATTTATGTTTGACTATTATATTTATATTCTGGTAATAGCTTTTATAATGTTAAAACAGGCTATGTTCCCGGAAACTGATTCTATGGCTTGATCTAAACAAAAGAGCCATCAGGGTTGTTTAACTAAGAATAAATAAATGTCTTTATATGGATGAAATTAAGGGACCGGAACAAATATTGAAAACACCCCTGGGGAGGTTCACATGGTACAGTATCAAAAATCCTGTACATGAGGGATACGATGTGGAGGAACTTCCCTTCTCAATCCGTATTCTTCTCGAAAACATTATCCGGAATCAGAACAACAAAACATTTACACAGGGCCCATCTCGACAATATTTTAAACTGGAAGCCCAAGCCTGCCCAGGTCGAGATCCCATTTCTGCCTGCAAGGGTTCTTATGCAGGATTTCACCGGGGTTCCTGCAATTGTCGATATCGCTTCAATACGATCTGAGGTTGCCAGGAAGAACAAAGATGCAACTCTTATAAATCCACAGGTTCCCGTCGATTTAATTATTGACCATTCGGTGCAGGTTGATTATTATGGTACCGACTATTCATATCTCCGGAATGTTGAACTGGAATACGAACGCAACTATGAGCGCTATGCCCTGCTGAAATGGGCACAATCCTCATTTAAAAACTTTAATGTTCTGCCTCCCGGAATGGGTATCTGCCACCAGGTGAACCTTGAATATCTTGCGCAGGTTGTCACCGGAAAAGACGGTGTCTTATTTCCTGACACCCTGGTTGGAACCGATTCTCACACTCCTATGGTGAACGGAATCGGGGTTATCGGATGGGGAGTCGGAGGAATTGAAGCTGAAGCTGTTATGCTCGGGCAACCAATCTATTTTCTGCTTCCTGAGGTTATCGGATTGAAATTATCAGGCAAACTAAAGGAGGGGACAACAACTACCGACCTGGTATTGGCTGTTGCAGAACTCCTGCGGAAGAAAGGCGTTGTAGATAAATTTGTGGAGGTCTTTGGAGCCGGGCTCGACTATCTGACAGTTCCCGACAGGGCAACAATATCAAATATGTCACCTGAATTCGGGTGTACGGTTACCTACTTTCCCCCTGATAATAAAACACTTGAATATCTGAGTATTACCGGGAGGAATAAAAAACATATAGATACTGTTGAAGCCTACCTGAAGGCTAACCTGATGTGGCGCGAAAATGAAGACAAAATTAAGTTTACGGAAGTTGTCGAATTAAACCTGAACGATATAGTACCCTCTATAGCCGGCCCGAAACGTCCCCAGGATAAAATTGCCCTGACAAAAGTCAAAGGCAGCTTTATTGATTTACTTAAAAGCACTTACGACCGGGAATATATCTCGGTCGATGAAAGATCAGAGGGCGGATGGTCAAACGAGGGGGGACACCCGTCAGGATTGATCGGAGAAGCAAACCGGGAAACTGAAAAACTCGAAAATGCAGGAATAGAAGTAGTATCAAAAGAAAAAAAGAGGAACGGACTTAAAAGTGTTAAGATAAGGCAGAGCCATTCCGAATATCAGATAAGTGACGGATCGGTGGTGATAGCAGCTATCACAAGCTGCACAAATACTTCCAATCCGGGTGTAATGCTGGGCGCCGGACTGGTAGCCAAAAAAGCTGTTGAACGGGGGTTGAAAACAAAACCCTGGGTCAAGACAAGCCTGGCGCCCGGGTCAAAAGTCGTTACTGCTTACTTCGATAAGGCAGGCCTGACTCCATATCTGGATGCTTTGGGTTTTCATACCGTCGGCTACGGATGCACAACCTGCATCGGTAACAGCGGTCCCTTGCCGGTACACATCAACAAAGCGGTTGTTGAAAATGAACTTATAGTATCGTCTGTTCTTTCAGGGAACAGGAATTTCGAAGCCAGGATACATCCTCTTGTAAAAATGAATTTTCTTGCTTCCCCGCTGCTTGTGGTTGCATACGCCATTGCAGGCAGGATTGACATTGACTTTTATGACCGAACCTGTAGGCTTTGATGCAAACCTCGAACCTGTCTTTCTGAAGGATATCTGGCCCGACAACGCGGAAATACAGGCCGCAATGAAACAGGCTGTGGATTCCAGGGATTTTGTTTCGAATTACGAAAGTATCTTCAGGGGAGATGAGAAATGGAACCAGATTGAAGATTACTACAAGCGATGTTTACAAATGGGATGAAAAGTCATCTTATATCAGGGAAGCATCATTTTTCAGGGATATCTCTGATGAAGCAGATAAAATAGCTGATATTAAATCCGCACGGGTACTTCTTAAACTGGGCGACTCAATTACAACAGATCATATTTCACCTGCAGGCTCAATAGCTGAAAATTCACCGGCAGGAGAATACCTTAAATCACAGGGTGTTGAAAAGAAGGATTTCAATTCTTATGGCTCCCGCAGGGGGAATCATGAAGTGATGGTACGGGGAACCTTTGCAAATGTCAGGCTTAAAAACGAGCTTGTGGATAAAGAGGGAGGATGGACGTTGCATTATCCCAGCGGTAAGGTTAAGACTGTATTTGAAGCATCAATGGATTATCAGGACGAAAAGATCCCGCTTATAATTCTTGCCGGCAGGGAATATGGAAGCGGATCCTCGCGCGACTGGGCAGCAAAGGGCGTATCGCTTCTGGGTGTACGTGCAATTATTGCCGAAAGCTTCGAAAGGATCCACAGAAGCAACCTGGTCGGGACAGGGGTTCTGCCCCTTCAGTTCAGAAAGGGTGAGAACTGTAAATCACTTGGCCTTACAGGGGATGAGACCTTTGAAATACTGAACATCGATAGTGTAAAACCCAATAAAGAAATTAAAGTTACAGCACTGAAACCTTCGGGTTTAAAATCAGAATTCAGCGTAATCGCACGGCTCGACTCGGATGTCGAAACAGAATATTTCAGGAATGGCGGTATACTGCAGTATGTATTGAGGAGTTTTTTCAGAAAAACCTGATCATTAAGCACCTGCAGGGTATCAGTTATCAGATAATTATTTATATTTTTATATAAACTATTTCAGGGATACAACCTTTCCGGATGATTAAAATCAGAAGAATTTACGACCAGGAAATACCTGGCGAACATTACAGAGTATTGATCGACAGGCTTTGGCCAAGGGGGATTTCAAAAGAAAAAGCCGGTTGGGATGAATGGTTGAAAGAAATAGCGCCAAGTAACGAACTCCGTAAATGGTACAACCATGATCCGGCAAAATGGGATGAGTTTAAAAAACTTTATAAAGCAGAGCTTATTCATAAGAAAGATGAATTAAAGAAACTGAAAGATTTAGAGATAACCCACGGTACTTTGACGATGCTAACTTCAACAAAAGATACAGAACGTAATCATGCTGTTGCTTTGAAGGAGTTTTTGACGGATATATAATTGTTTTAACCCGGGTAGTGGCAGCTTCGGGGGATATTCCTTATTGAATTATGTTCCCATTTCAGATAATAGTATTCTGGCCATTTCTTGTTTACGCGGTTGCAGTATTGCTGATTGTGGGCATCATGCTTGGATTATCCCATATTCTTGGGGAAAGGCATAAGGAAAAACTTACTGACGAACCGTTTGAATCAGGAATTCCACCAACAGGAAATGCACGCTTCAGGTTTTCATCCCATTTTTATCTCATTGCCATCTTTTTTGTGATCTTCGACCTGGATGCAGTATTTATCCTGGTTTGGGCTATTTCATTCCGGGAACTTGGGATTGCAGGATACATCGGAATCCTGGTCTTTATTGTGATACTGATTGCCGTCCTCGTCTATGAGATAGGAATTAAAGCGCTCGACTTCGGACCAAAGGGGAAAATAATACTGAAAAATAAAGACAGAATTGAAAAATGAACTTGTCATTAACTAAACTGCCTCAGGAAGATTCCATCCGGGACTGAATCCATCCTTCTGACAGCGTCTTGAGGACCTGATTGCCTGGGGAAGGAAGAACTCGATCTGGCCTTTTAATTTTGGACTTTCCTGCTGTTTTGTTGAAATGGCAACTTCCATTACAAGCCGGTATGATATTGCAAGGTTCGGAGGTGAAGTAATACGTGGAACACCTCGTGAGGCTGATATGATGGTTATTGCCGGAACTGTGTTTATTAAAATGGCTCCGGTTATTAAAAGGCTTTATGAACAGATGATGGCACCCAGATGGGTTATCTCCATGGGATCATGTGCAAATTCAGGAGGTATGTACGACATCTACAGCGTGGTCCAGGGAGTTGATAAGTTTATGCCGGTTGATGTATATGTTTCAGGGTGTCCCCCCCGTCCGGATGCATTTCTTGAAGGACTTCTGCTGCTGCGCGACTCGATCGGCAAGGAAAAACGGCCTCTCAGCTGGATTATCGGACCACAGGGTGTTTCACGTCCTGAAAAAACCTCAATAAGGGATCTTAAAAATGAGGAAAGGATGAAAATGGGAAACATCAGAACTATGGACGAGATTTGAGATATTGTAATTGATTGGATTGCGAGTTGCGAATCTGGGATTTGAAATGTGAAATGAGTTGTGAGATGAATGTTGAAATTTAGCTTTAGATTTGAGATAGCTAACCATTGATACATGAATGAAAGATCCTCTCTTTTTTCTTCAATAAAGGAAAAATATGATGAATCGATCATGGCAAATCAGGCTGTGGCTGATGGCATACTTACTTTATGGATAAACAGGGAGTCATCTCAAAGATCTGCTGACATTTCTTAAGAATGAGATAAACAAACCGTTCAGGATGCTTTATGACCTTACGGCTATTGATGAAAGAAGCAGAAAAGACAAGACAGGTTTGCCTGAAAGTGATTTTACAATTGTTTACCATCTTACCTCTCTTGAAAGAAATGAAGATATCCGCATAAAAGTTCCTCTAACCGGGGAATACCCGTCAATCTACAAGTATTACTGATATCTGGCCTTGCTGCCAACTGGTATGAACGTGAGATCTTTGACATGTTCGGAATCAGCTTTTACGGGCCATCCTGATCTGCGCCGTATACTTATGCCAAAGTCATGGAAAGGTTATCCGCTCCGGAAAGAATATCCCGCCAGGGCAACAGAAATGGGTCCTTACGTTCTCGATGACCAGATGAGGGAAATTGCGGACGATGATCTTAAATTTGATCCTGAAGAATGGGGATTGAAAACAGGCACGATGAGGATACTGATTTTATGTTCCTTAATATCGGACCACAACACCCCGGAACCCATGGACTTCTTACGGCTTGATTCTTCAGCTCGACGGAGAGGATATTGTGACAGTTGTGCCTGATATCGGTTTTCACCACCGGGGAGCCGAAAAAATGGGAGAGAGGCAATCCTGGCATACTTTTATTCCCTATACCGACAGGATTGATTATCTGCGGGGGTGTATCAACAACCTTGCCTATGTGCTTTCAGTTGAAAAAATTGCCGGAATAGATGTTCCTGACAGGGCAAATGTAATCCGGATAATGATGACAGAACTATTCCGGATTGCCAGCCACCTGGTATGGCTTGGAACCTATGCCCAGGACCTCGGACAAATGTCGCCGGTGTTCTTTGCATTTAACGACAGGGAGAAGATTTATGATATTGTTCAGGCTATCACCGGAGGAAGGATGCACCCTTCCTGGTTCAGGATCGGAGGTGTTGCACATGATCTGCCCGTCGGGTTGGGACAAGCTTGTTCAGAACTTCCTTGATTATTTTCCTAAAAGAATAAAAGAATTTGAGAGGGTTGTTATCCAGTAACAGGATCTTTAAATCAAGAACGGTCGGAATAGGGGCATATACGGCAGATGAAGCCATTGAATGGGGTGTAACCGGACCGGGACTCCGGTCCACCGGGATTGAATGGGATTATCGCAAAAAACGCCCCTGTTCAGGTTATGAAAACTTTGAATTTGACATTCCTGTGGGGAAGAATGGTGATTGCTTCGACCGGTCGCTTGTCAGGATGGAAGAAATGCGCCAGAGCCTCAGAATAGTACAGCAGTGCGTAAATAACATGCCTGCAGGTTCTTATAAATCAGAACATCACCTGGCAACTCCTCCTCTGAAGGAGAAGACAATGCAGGATATAGAGACACTCATAACACATTTCCTCGGAGTTACCTGGGGACCGGTCATCCCGCCCGGAGAAGCCATGATACCTGTTGAAGCGGCAAAAGGATGTAACGGCTATTACCTTATCAGCGACGGAGGCACGTCATCCTAGCGTTCCAGAATACGAACACCCTCATTCCCCCATATTCAGATGATACCATTGATAGCCAGGGGATATACAATTCCTGACCTGCTTTCTATACTGGGAGCCCTTGATTTTGTCCTTGCTGATCTTGACAGATAGGTAACTACTTATAAAATGTTTAATATCAAATATCTATAGATGCTGACCAAAACAGAACTAAAGGAAATTAACGAAGAGATGAAGCTCTATCCTCACCCTGAAGCTGCATGCATCGATGCCCTGAAGATTGTCCAGCGTCACAGGGGATGGATCTCCGACGAGGCCATACGTGATATTGCTGCTGAACTTCGGATGTCTCCCGATGAGGTTGACGGCATCGCTACCTTCTATACAAGAATATACCGCAAACCTGTCGGCAGGAACATTATTCTCGTTTGTGAAGGGATCAGTTGTATGATTCTGGACTATGAATCAATATATGAGTACATATCCAAAAAGCTGGAAGTCAGGTTCGGCGAAACTACTGCAGACGGCCGGTTCACCCTCCTCCCGGTTTCATGTCTCGGTGATTGTGATAATGCCCCGGCTTTGATGATCAATGATGACCACTATAATAACCTTACTCCTCAAAAGATTGACGGGATACTTGCCAAATACCTGTAGATGAAAAAGGAAACCCCATTAACGGAATTTATTAAACCTGGCAGCTCCTCCTCCCGGAATTAAGGAATACATAAAGGCAGGCGGTTATGTCGCGGTTGAAAGGGCATTAAAGAGATCGACACCGGAAGATGTAATTGACCATGTAAAGAAATCAGGACTGACAGGCAGGGGAGGAGCCGGATTCCCGACAGGACTTAAATGGAGCTTTGTTCCTGAAAGCAGTGAAAATATCTCCAGATATCTGATAGCCAATGCCGATGAAATGGAGCCGGGCACTTTTAAGGACAGGTATTTGCTCGAGGGCAATCCACATCAGCTCATTGCCGGCATGATCATCGCATCATACGCCATCCGGGCACAGAAAGCTTATATTTTTATAAGGTGGGCGTACAAAAAAGCTGAAATCCTGTTAAGAAAAGCCATCGCCGAAGCTTATGACGCGGGATATCTGGGGAAGAACATTCTCGGGACCGGGTATGACCTTGACCTTTACCTGCACAGCAGCGCCGGCCGTTATATCTGTGGTGAGGAGACAGCACTTATAAACTCCCTTGAAGGTAAAAGAGGTATTCCCAGGGCTAAACCACCATTCCCGGCTGTAAGCGGTTTATTCGGAGGTCCGACTGTAGTAAATAATGTTGAAACACTTTGCTGGATACCTCATATCGTTGAAAAGGGGACAGACTGGTTTATGAATCTGAGTCTTACACAGGAAGGCGGAACAAAACTATATGGGGTAAGCGGACGGGTAAAGAAACCGGGAATATGGGAACTGCCAATGGGCACGCCCCTGAGAGAGATAATCTTCGACCATGCAGGTGGAATGACGGATGGATATTTACTTCGGGGTATTATTCCCGGTGGCGCTTCAACCGATTTCATGACTGAAGAGCATCTTGACACAAAAATGGATTTTGCATCCGTACGGAGCACCGGCAGCAGGCTCGGCACAGGAACTATGATCATACTCGATGACAGGACCTGTCCGGTGGCTTTCATACACAATATGATAAAGTTTTTTGCCGAAGAGAGCTGCGGATGGTGCACTCCATGCCGTGAAGGACTCCCCTGGGTTCAAAAGATACTTAGCTCTTTTGAAGACTGGTGATGCAAGATCCGGCGACATTGAAATTCTTGAGTTTCAAACAAAGTATATGGGTCCGGGTAATACATTCTGTGCCCATGCCCCGGGCGCTGTGGAACCGCTGCAGAGCGGCCTGAAATATTTCCATGAGGATTTTATCAGACATATTAATGAAAAAAAGTGCCCATGGAAACTAAATATGATCAGAATACAGATAGACGGGACGACTTATGAAGTAAAACCGGAGAAGAACCTGCTTCATACATGTCTTGCACTAGGCTTTGACATCCCCTATTTTTGTTTTCATCCTGCAACTGGGTTCTGTGGGCGCCTGCCGGCAATGTGCTGTTAAAAAATTTGCAAATTCCGACGACAAAAAGGGAAAGATTGTTATGTCATGTATGGAGCCTGTTACCGAAGGCCTCATAATTTCAACAGATGATCCCGAGATAAAAGAGTTCAGAGCGGCGGTGATCGAAGGCCTGATGACAAATCACCCCCACGACTGTCCGGTCTGCGATGAAGGAGGAGAGTGTCACCTTCAGGATATGACTGTAATGACAGGTCATGCCTACCGGCGTTTTAATTACAGGAAACGGACATACCGGAACCAGTACCTGGGTCCCTTTATTCAGCACGAAATGAACCGGTGCATCCAGTGCTACAGGTGCCTTCGGTTCTATAAGGACTATGCAGGCGGCACTGATTTTGGTGTTTTTGGCTCTTCAAACAGGATTTATTTTGGTCGTTATTCGGAGGGGGTCCTGGAAAATGAATTCAGCGGAAACCTTGTAGAGGTGTGCCCGACAGGTGTCTTTACCGATAAAACTCTGAAAGAGCATTTCACCCGTAAATGGGATCTTACAAATGCACCATCGGTCTGCGTGCATTGCAGCCTGGGATGCAATACTATCCTGAGCGAAAGGTATGGATCAGCCCGGCGTGTGCTGAGCAGGTATAACGGCGCTGTAAACGGGTATTTTATCTGCGACAGGGGCAGGTTCGGCTATGAGTTCCTGAACAGCCCCGCAAGGATTAAAAATGTTCTTGTCAGAAATCGTGGAAAAGAGAGCTTTGAAGTGGTTCAGGATTCTGATTATCTGTCATTGGTACAACCCATGATCAAGGGAAAAAAGCTGTCGGGAATAGGCTCACCCCGTGCCTCGCTTGAAGCTAATTTTGCCCTTGAAAGACTGGTGGGGACCAATAATTTTTACCATGGATTATCAGA
This sequence comes from uncultured Bacteroidales bacterium, assembly GCA_963806555.1. Classification (GTDB taxonomy): domain Bacteria; phylum Bacteroidota; class Bacteroidia; order Bacteroidales; family VadinHA17; genus LD21. The sequence goes on from CAWDYR010000028.1 coordinate 21,601, forward strand.
TGATCAATACCAGCTTGTCAGGTCTGCGGTCCGGATCCTTGGAAGCAGCCACGCACACAGCCCGTCACTTAAAGAGGTTGAAAAGGCAGATGCAGTTTTAATTCTGGGAGAAGATCTCACGAACAGCGCTCCCATGATGGCCCTGGCTGTACGGCAGGCTTCCAGGAACAAATCTATCGGGATAGCCGGACGTATGGGAATTCCAGCCTGGAACGATGCTCCTGTCAGGGAACTGGCCCAAAAAATAAAGAGCCCCATCTTCATAGCTTCACCCTTCTCCACAAAGCTTGATGATCTTGCCGGGGAGAAACTGACAGCCGCACCTGTTGATATCGCCAGATTTGGATTTGAGATAGCAGCTGAAATTGATCCCTCTGCACCACACCCAACGGACATAGTCAAAACGGTTAACGACATGGCGCGTAAAATTGCCGATACACTGATTGCCGCTGAGAATCCTGTCATAATAACTGGTCTGCAAAACAATGAAGTGTCTATTCTTCAGGCAGCATCAAATATAGCACTTGCACTTTCAAATCACGGCAGGAAACCCTTCCTGTCAATATTACTTCCTGATTGTAACAGCCTTGGACTGGGCCTCCTGAACGGTAAGCCACTTGACGATTTAATCGGGAGCCCGGGAAAGGATCCTGAAACCCTGATAATCCTGGAAAACAATCTCTATTTAAGATCTGACAGGGAGAAGGTTGAAGCCATCTTCAGCAGATTTGAAAATGTAATAGTTCTTGATCATCTCCTGAATGAAACAACTCTGAAGGCTGATATCGTGCTGCCTTCCGGAACATTCGCTGAATCAACAGGTACTATTGTCAGTAGTGAGGGACGCGCTCAGAGGTATTACAGGGTTTTGCCAGACGCGGGAGCGGTTAAGGACAGCTGGAAATTCTTATCTGAAATGGTCAGGGTCACAAGCAATGACACTATTACCGGTGGTGCTAATTTCGATGATATAGTTACTTCATTTACTGAAGAATATCCTTTCTTTATTAAAGTAAAGGGTGAGATCCCTGATTCGGAATCCAGGTTTCTGAATGAGAAAATTGCAAGGCAAACCCAGCGTTTCAGCGGACGAACTGCAATAAGCGCCAATGTTTCCGTCAGTGAAGAAAGGCCACCTCAGGATAAAGATTCAGCGCTGGCTTTCAGCATGGAAGGATTCAAAGGAACTGCTCCCTCTTCCTACCTGGTGCCTTATTACTGGTCGCCCGGATGGAATTCAGCCCAGGCTATGAACAAATATATGGACGAACCCGGGGGATCGAACAAGGGTGAAAATCCGGGTGTGCTTCTGTTCAACGGCAAAACCGATAAAATCACAGATTACTTTAAGCATATACCGGATCAGTTTCATCGGTCTGCAGGTAAGTTTTTAATTGTTCCTCATTACCTGATATTCGGTTCTGAAGAGCTCAGTTCAGAGAGCAAACCGGTTTCAGAATTGATCCCTGATCCCTTTATCCTGCTAAACGAAAAGGAACGAAAAACATTAAGTATTAATGAAAATGACATAATAAAACTAATTGTTGATCAATTAACTATCGTTGTTAAAATCAGGATTGACAACTCTGTACCCGAAGGGATTGCCGTCCTGAGTTTAATAACTAAACCGGCCTGGTACATCAGTCTGCCAGCCTGGGGTAAAATTGAAAAGTCTTAAACAGAGAGCGGATAAATTGATCTGATTTAACTCCTGATAATGAAGTATGTTTTTATAATAGCCGGAGTTTTGCTGATTGCTTTAACAATTGCTGCCGGATTGATCTGGGTCGAACGAAGGCTTCTTGCCCTGTTCCAGGACAGGTACGGACCGAACCGTGTCGGTCCTTTCGGTCTGTTGCAGGTGGTGGCTGATGTTATAAAGATCTTTTTCAAGGAAGACTGGATACCTCCTTTTGCCGACAAAGCAGTCTTTGTTATGGCTCCCGGTATCCTCATCGCGACAATCCTTCTGACTTTTGCAGTTATTCCGTTTACAGACACTTTTCTTGTACTGGATTCAAACATCGGGATCCTGTTCTTCCTCGGCAACTCTTCACTGGGAGTTTACAGTATTGTTCTGGGCGGATGGGCTTCCAATAACAAATATTCTCTTCTCGGGTCAATCAGGGCATCTGCCCAGATGCTCACCTATGAGGTATTTATGGGATTGTCGCTGGTGGGAGTGGTGATGATGGCCGACAGTTTCAGCCTTCGTGAAATCGTTGAAGCCCAGAGGGGCGGCTGGTTTATTATTCCGCAGTTCGTTGCATTTGTGATCTTTTTTATTGCCGGTATTGCTGAGACTCACAGGACTCCATTCGATATACCTGAAGCCGAAGGTGAACTTGTAGCCGGGTATCATTCTGAATATTCAGGAATGAAATTCGGGATGTTTTTCGTTGGAGAATATCTTGGGGTAACCCTTATTTCAGCACTCATAGTCACATTGTTTTTCGGAGGCTGGCTCGGACCTGCTTTTCTTCCTCCTGCCTTCTGGTTTTTCTTCAAGACTGCATTTTTCATCTTCCTCTTCATCCTGATCCGGGCATCATTGCCGCGGCCCCGTTATGACCAGCTTATGGAAGTCGGATGGAAGATACTGTTCCCTCTTGTCCTTTTGAATATTCTGATAACCGGGGCAGTGCTTATTTACATGAATTTATAGAAACCATACAGATGCAAAATATACATTAATTAATAATCTGATGATAAGCATCTTACGAAGCATATGGTACACATTTCTTCATGCATTCCACAAGCGTGAAACACAGGGATATCCGGAGAAAAAGCCATATCTGCCTCCACGTTACAGGGGCAGGATCATTCTGTCGCGCGATCCTGACGGAAAAGAAAGATGTGTTGCCTGCTACCTCTGTGCTGCTGCCTGCCCGGTTGACTGTATTGCCCTTGCAGGCAGCAAATGACAGAGATGGAAGACGGTATCCGGAGTTTTTCAGGATTAATTTTTCGAGATGTATTTTTTGCGGTTTTTGCGAAGAGGCCTGCCCGACCTATGCTATCCAGCTGATCCCTGATTTTGAAATGGGAGAATATGACAGGCAGAATATGGTTTATGAAAAGGAAAATCTGCTTATCAGCGGGGAAGGAAAATATCATGGATATAACTTTTACAAGGTTGCAGGTGTGGATATGGGAGTAAAGGAAACGGGAGAAGGAGAAAATGAGGAACCACCTGTGGATTTGAAAAGCTTAATACATTAAGTATGTAATGAACACTATTTTTTTTATAGCAGCAGCAGTGGCAATAATCTCCTCAGTAATGGCAATTTCAAACCGTAATGCCATTCATGCCCTGCTTTATCTTATTATTTCGCTGCTTTCAATTTCAGTGGTTTTTTATATTCTCGGAGCACCTCTGATTGCCGCCCTTGAGGTAATTGTTTATGCAGGAGCTATAATGGTTCTCTTTATTTTCGTTGTTATGATGCTGAATATTGGCATGGAAGAAGAGACTGAGAAAAAATGGCTGACCCCGGGAATGTGGATACTTCCCTCTGTACTGGCAGCAATTCTGCTTGTAATTTTTATTTATGTGCTTAAAGTATTTCAGGGCGATAAGATCCGGGCGCTGAAATCATTAGCCCCAAAGAGGTGGGGATTTCACTTTTCACAACATACCTTATTGCTGTGGAAATAGCAGCAATACTTCTGCTTGCAGGAATTGTCGGAGCTTATCATCTTGGAAAACAAAAGAAAAAGGTAATTCACAGGTTTTCAGAAGCAAAGCCTTTTAACCAGTAACAAGCAACCAGCAACCGAGCAACAGAAGTTAAGTAAATAGAGAAGATATATATTGTTTAATTTCAATAACATGGCGATATGGTAACAGTATCGATGGAAATACAGATTTTATTTGCAGGCCTGCTTTTTCTGACAGGGCTTGTCGGTTTCCTCGTGCGCAGAAATATAATATTCATGCTGATGTCGATTGAGATCATGCTCAACAGCGCTGCCCTGGTCTTTGTTATTGCAGGATCGCACTGGATGCAGGCTGACGGACAGGTTATGTTCATTTTCATCCTCACTGTTTCGGCTGCTGAAGTATCTGTCGGACTTGCACTGATACTTCAGATGTACCATCATTACAAAACACTTGATGCTGATGCACTCAGAAAATTGCGTGATAACAACAGTGAATGAAGACTATTAGGAGATGACGACAATTATAGCTCTTATACCGGCTTTTCCCCTGCTGAGCTTTCTGATTATAGCACTGTTTGGCAGGCTGTCTTCCAAAAAAGGTGGTTGCCATATCTGGGTGTTGGTTCAGTTACCCTTTCAGCCATTCTGACAATTATTGCAGGTATCAGCTTTCTTATCAACCTCTCCTGACGGAGGAGCTGTCACATCAACCTTTATACCTGGATGAATGCAGGCGGTTTCACTGCCCAGATAGCTTTTATACTTGATCCTCTCTCGCTTGTTTTTTGTTTTGTAATCACCTTTGTCGGAGCTCTGATCCATCTCTATTCTGTTGAATTCATGAATGATGATGAGGGATTTAACACGGTTTTTTGCCTATATGAACCTCTTTGTCGGCTCAATGCTTATCCTGGTCCTTGCCGATAATTTACTGCTCCTTTACCTGGGCTGGGAAGGAGTCGGTCTTTGCAGTTATCTGCTTATCGGATTCTGGTATAAGGAACCTGAAAATGGATATGCTGCCAGAAAAGCATTTATTGTCACCCGGATTGGTGATACAGCAATGATTATCGGTCTGTTTCTTTTGTTTATCAGCTTCGGAACACTTGATATCCGGGATCTGATGCAGGAGGCACCTGTTAAATGGAATTCCGGATCGCCTCTTGCTGTAATATCTGCCCTCCTGTTGCTTGGTGGAGCACTCGGCAAATCAGCCCAGCTGCCGTTGCAGACCTGGCTGCCCGATGCCATGGCAGGTCCATCGCCGGTAAGCGCCCTGATACATGCCGCCACAATGGTTACAGCAGGTGTTTATCTGATTACCAGGACTCATGTGCTTTTTACCCTTGCACCGGTTGTTATGACAGCAATTGCAATAATCGGAGCAGTAACACTGCTTATTGCAGGTTTCAGCGCTCTTGCCCAGACCGATCTGAAACGTGTGCTTGCCTATTCAACAATAAGCCAGATCGGGTATATGTTCCTGGCAATGGGTATTGGAGCCTGGTCAGCAGCTATCTTTCATTTTATGATACATGCATTTTTCAAGGCTCTTTTATTCCTCTCGGGAGGGGCTGTAATTCATCTTCTTAATGACGAACATGATATTTTCAAAATGGGAGGTTTGCGGAAAAAAATGCCGGTTGATTTTTATTACTTTTCTGATCGGCGGAGCATCACTCTCAGCGCTTGCCGCTGGTAACAGCAGGATTTTACAGCAAGGATCAGATATTATGGTTTGGCTGGTCATCAGCTAGCAAGCAATCACTGGCTGTGGCTGGCAGGAATTACCGGAGCTTTGCTTACTTCATTATACACTTTCCGGATGATCTTTATTACATTTTTTGGTGAAACAAAAACAGAACCTCACCATAAACCGGGAATTCTTATGACAATTCCGCTGGTTGTTCTTGCCAGTACTATCACTGATCGGAGGATTTATAGAAATGCCTGAAAATATGGGACCTGTCCATTTGTTTTCAAGACTATTTGACGGGATTCTTCCTGAGGTAAGTACTGGTGAAGAAGGAAGGCTCAGAATTTATTTTCCAGTTATTTTCAGCAATTATTTCGCTTGGCAGGTATATATTTTGCATACCTGCTTTTTTATAAAAAGTCATCTTTGGCTGTCAGGTTCAAGGAGAGCAGGTTTAACAACTTCTTTCTTTCAGGATGGAAGTTCGACAGGTTATATGATATGTTATTTGTAAAACCTGTGGTCTGGTTATCAGAAATCGATAAAAAAGATTTTATTGATCTGATTTACACATACATTGCCAGGGTGACAGAATATCTTAATTCTGCTTATCAGCAAGACCCAGAATGGAAAGCTTAAGATGGTATGTTTTGTTCCTTACAGCCGGTATTGTTATATTATTAACAATTATGATCAGCCTATGATACTGTTGTACCTGATATTGATTTTAATGGCAGGCGGAATATTTGCCTGGATTGCAGGGAAAAGGAATCCCTTTATATTCGAGGATTATTTCACTTGTTGACTGTTGTTGCCGATTTCATCATTGTGCTGATTCTGTTTTTCAGCAGCGGAGACTTCCGCTGGCAGGGAATGGATGATGGAATTCACAGCCAGCTGGATTCAACAGGTTTGGAATAGGAATTCACCTGGCTCTTGATGGACTAAGTCTGTTGATGCTGATCCTTACATTTTTTATCGGAATTCTGGCTATTCTGATCTCATGGAAAGAGATTACTATAAATACAGGTTTTTTTCATTTCAATATTTTATGGATCCTATCAGGAATTACCGGAGTATTTCTTTCACTGGATCTTTTCCTGTTTTATTTTTTCTGGGAAGTGATGCTGATCCCGATGTATTTCCTGATTGGGATCTGGGGACATGAAAACCGGATCTATGCTTCCTACAAATTTTTCATTTTTACCCAGGCCAGCGGATTGCTTATGTTTCTGGCAATTCTTGGACTCTACCTTGTTCATGGCAACAACACCGGTATTTATACATTTGATTATCAGCAGCTTCTGGGAACAAAAATGTCACCTGCAGATGGAATTGCTTCTGATGGGCGGTTTCCTGGCGGCTTTCCTTGTAAAACTACCTGCTTTTCCATTCCATAACTGGCTGCCTGATGCTCACACTGAAGCCCCGACTGCAGGAAGCCTGATCCTGGCTTCACTGATGCTCAAAACAGGAGCTTACGGACTTATCCGCTTTGCTGTTCCACTCTTCCCCGATGCATCAGCAACATTTGCCCCCGTCGGAATGATCCTTGGAGTGACCGGAATTCTGTATGGAGCAAAGCTCGCTTTTGCACAGACAGATCTTAAAAGACTTGTGGCATATACAAGCGTAAGCCATATGGGATTTGTAATACTTGGTGTATATGCATTCAATGAAATGGCATACCAGGGAGTTGTGATGCAGATGATAGCACACGGGATAAGCACAGGCGCCTTATTCATTATTGTCGGACAATTTTATGAAAGGCTTCATACCCGCGACCTTAACAGGATGGGAGGCTTATGGGAGCAGATGCCGGCAATGGGAGCGATGGGCCTTATATTTTCAATGGCTTCACTTGGCCTTCCGGGTCTGGGTAATTTCGTTGCCGAATTCCTGACACTTACCGGTACTTTTAAATCGAGCATGCTTTTTGCATCACTTGCAAGTGTGGGTCTTATTGCAGCAACAATCTATTCTCTGAGGATCATGCAGAAGGTTTTTTATGGAAAGAAGAACAACAGGAAATGCTATAAAAGACCTCTCGGTCCGTGAATCGGTTGTTCTTGGTCTACTGGTAATTGCAATCGTGTTTACCGGATTATTTCCACAACCTGTACTGGACAAAGCTGCACCTTCGAAAATAAAAACTATTAATGCAGGTGATGAATCATATACTGTTGTTAAAGAAGATATTAAAGAAGTATTACTATAATTGATACCAAAGCAATTGACAAATAAATTTTTGCTTTATGACAAGACTTGATTTCCTTTGTCTTACTCCTCTCCTTATTATTGCCAGTGCTCCTGTCATTATAATGCTCACTGTTACAATTAAAAGAAATTTTACTGTTACATACCTGTTCTCCCTGCTTATGTTCATTGCTTCTTTCCTTTCCCTGTTCCTTGTAATTCCGCATACAACCCACAATATTGATCCGCTGCTTAAAATTGACGGCTACAGTATCCTTTTTCTTGGCATTATATATATCGCAAGCATTCTCATAACAGTACTTTCCTATGAGTATCTGAAGCATCATGGAGGGGAGAGGGAGGAGTATTTTATAATTCTGTTTGTTGCAGTTCTGGGAGCATCCGTCCTGGTAATGGCAGAACATTTTGTATCATTTTTCCTCGGACTGGAAACGCTGAGCATTTCACTCTATGTTCTGATTGCCTATCTGAAATACCGTGATGAGTCAATTGAGGCGGGAGTGAAGTTTCTTGTAATTGCATCAGTAACAACAGCATTTTTATTGTTCGGCATGGGACTGATCTATGCTGAAACAGGAACAATGAGCTTTGGGGGGATCGTTCAGCCTGACGGAAAATTAAATGTGATGTCACCCCTGATGCTGACGGGTTTCGGATTGATCCTTGCCGGAATCGGGTTCAAGCTGGCGCTTGTACCGTTTCATATGTGGACTCCCGATGTTTACCAGGGCGCACCCGTTCCTGTAACAACATTTATTGCCACAATCTCCAAAGGTGCGGTCTTTGCGCTTGCATTAAGGTTATTTATTGACATCAGGGGATTTAATAACGGAACCCTGATTATAATAATCTCTTCAATATCGGTTCTTTCAATGTTTACGGGCAACCTTCTCGCATTGAAACAAAAGAATACCAAAAGGTTGCTTGCTTATTCCTCGATTGCACATCTCGGATACCTGCTTATTCCTTTACTGACCGGCACAAAAGAGGGAGTGGTGGCTTCGGTATTCTATCTGGCGGCTTACGTAATAACCTCGCTTGGCGCCTTTGGGGTGATCTCAGTTTTGTCAGTCTTTGAAAGAGATGCCGATGATACAGATGACCTTAAAGGACTTTTCTGGAGAAGTCCCTGGATTGCATCGGTGCTTACGCTTGCTTTGCTTTCCCTGGCGGGTCTGCCTCTCACAGCCGGTTTTATGTCCAAGTTCTATCTTGTCCTTTCCGGCGTCAGATCAGGATTATGGCTCCTTGCTTTCAGTCTCATAATTAACAGTGTTATAAGTCTATACTACTATTTAAGGGTAGTAAAAGCCATGTTTACCAGAACTGAGGACCGTTCAAAAGTGCAGATCTCACTTATTGCCCGGCTTGTACTTGCAGCAATCGCTGTGGGGATTCTCTTTCTGGGAATATTACCATCATGGTTTACAGAAGTTATCAGTGCTTTTGCTCAATGAAGAATGGCTGTTGGCAACAGTCAAATGTCGTTATACTTTGTAATTGCATATTTTGTGATTAAAGTGCCAATGTCGTTTACTTTATCACAGGTAAGCAGTTTCAGTTCAATATCGAGCTTCTGTTCTGTTACGAAGCTGCCTCCTGTCCCAAATATTTTAGGCTCGATAGTCAGCCATAATTCATCAATAAGCTTATCTTTGAGGAACGACGCAGCAATTGTGGGACCGCCCACGACTGTAATTTGCTTATGACCCTGCTTTTCAAAGCGCGAAACCAGGCTACCCGGCGATTCATCCGTGAACTCAATCTGACCAGGAACATCATAACGTTTGTAACCTGAAGGATTGCGGGTCATGACGACGATAAGTCGCCTGTCGGAAGGCTTCAGTGGATCGGCATTAAAGGTGTTGCTCCCGACTATGACAGGGGTTGAATTCTGCATGATCCCTGTGAAGTATTCCTGATCACTCTTCGAGGACCAGGACCTGACAAAAGGATCTCCCCATTTGGTAATTTTGCCATCCAGTGTCGATACGAAGACCAGTATTGTTTTCATTTCCGTCAATGTTATATGCATCGCAATTATATCCTTTTAACCCAGCCTGCCGGCATGGAGGGTTACACAAAGGTACTCACCAAGGGGCACAAAGGAGAATTTAATATGTCTTTTAATATGTCTTTTTTTAAAATTTAATATGTCTTTTAATATGTCTTTTCATCCGAGATGCTTTCGCTTAATAAAATCATGATTGTTTCACCCATATACACACTATCTTTATCAATCGGGAGAATCTGCGTAGATCCGCGCGATCTGCGGGAAAATAATTAATTTTCCGCTGATTTAGTGTTAAATTTTAAGATGGGTTACAAACTTTCAAATACTGACAGGATACCTCCAATCGAGCCTCCATGCAGGAAGAAAACTTATTATTCGCCTGAGGAGGCTGAGGAAATGATCAGGTATATCAAAGAAAATCGCAGAGTCCGCGAAATACGGGCTTATAAATGCCTTTTATGCGGTTTCTGGCATTTAACAAGTAAATCCGGATAAATTGGCTCGGTTGCCTTCTGACATAAGTGGCTATATCAAATGCCCGGAATTTGGCACCCCGGTTTGAAAAAGTCAAAATCCCTTAACCGCAGAGCACGCAAAGAAAAGACGCAAAGTTCGCAAAGATCTGAATTTATGTGTTTTAGCTTTGCGTTCTTTGCGACAACTTAGCGTTCTTTGCGGTTAAAAAGGAGCTTTTCACCAAGTGCTCCACCGGGAATTTATTTATTCATCCAATCTAATCATTTCTGTTGGCATATACCGGTTCAGAATTGATATTCTTGGTTTTCCGTTAAGGGAAATGCCCCGTTCTGAGAAAGTCCGTTTCAGGGTTTGAAGCACTAATTCGGGAGTGTTATTATTTTTACTAAGATGGGCAAGGCAGATAATTCTTAGATTGTCACTAATATTATTTGCAAGGAAATCCGATGTTTGATGATTCCCTAAATGTCCGTGGTCGGACCGGATCCTTGCTTTTAAAAACGAGGGATATTTGCCATTCATCAGCATCTGCTCATCGTAATTTGACTCTATAACAAGCAGGTTTGCGGCTCTTATATATGGGGCAGCGGTCTGGCAAATGTGTCCAAGGTCGGTGGCAACAGTGATTTTGTTATCTCCGGCAGATATATGAAATCCTATTGTTTCGGGGGCATCATGACAAACAGGAAATGCCTCTATATCAAAACCTGCCAGATGAAATTTATTTTGTAAAGGAATTTCGCGGATACAGTCAGTAGATATTTTCCTTTGGGGAGTGAGGATGCTTTTCCATACGTTATAAGTGGTGAAGGCAGGAAGATTGTTTTTCCTTGTCAGAACCTCCAATCCCCTGATATGATCTATGTGATTGTGCGTTACCAGAACACCCATGATAGTCTGCATCGAAATGTCCATATTCTTCAGAAACCTGCGTATGGAGCTTGCTGAAATTCCGGCGTCAACCAATATTCCATGGAACTCATTACCAATGTAATAACAATTTCCACTACTACCGCTGCTAAGGCTGCAAAAATTCAATTTCATCTAAAAGGTTGTTATCTGCCAATGCAGTATGTAAAGTAATATTCTATCAGCTTATTATACAATTTGGGCAACAAACTGGCAATATCAACGGAAAAAATTTGACCAAATATAGAAAGAATTTTAAGGATTCCGGGGAAATAAAAAACCCCTGTTCTTCAACAGGATTCTTGTTTAATTCCGGCTAAACTATAAGAAGATGTTATGTCAAATGGCTCAGGGTTGTTCTTTTCTGGACAAGCGAATTGTGGTGGTCTCTATGGAATAACGCCGGATGAAAAGTTTTTTCCATAACTATTATATTCAGCTCCTTCAGAGCTGGGAAGAGTTTGGTGGTCATCTTAAGATCGACTATGCCGTGCTGGTGGTGCGAAGCGAGACAGCCTCTTTGTCTTTTTTGGAAAATGTAAATGAGCTGTGAACAAATGGAAATGCAAAAACGTTATATACTAATGAAAATCAGTTGATAACAGAGGAAGACAAGTATCAACTATGACGCTCTTCCAAATATCATTTGCGCTTAACATCAGAAGATATCCGGATTCTGGGAGCATTAAATGCCTCAGAAACCTTTTCAGACCGGATAGGTTAATAAATTTCTGTAATCAGAATATCATTAAAATATATTAGTATGAAGACAAATAAGATGAATAAAGTATTAATAGCTCTTGATTATAATCCAACTGCACAAAAAGTGGCAGAAGCAGGTTTTTCAATGGCAAAATCAATGAATGCCGAAGTAATATTGGTGCATGTAATAACAGATCCTGTGTTTTACGCGTCTGCAGGATATTCTCCAATAATGGGTTTCCCGGGTTATATTGATGTAGGTCCGGATAACTTAACCAGCACTAATGGACTGAGGGAGGCATCGCTGCAATATCTTGAAAAATCAAAACAACACCTTGGTGATAAAACAATTCAGACGCTTGTTAAAGAAGGTGATTTCGCAGATTCTATTTTGGAGGCTGCAAAAGAGGTAAAAGCAGGTATTATTGTAATTGGATCTCACAGCAGGAAATGGCTCGAAAATGTTGTAATGGGAAGTGTTACGGAAAAAGTTCTGCGTCATACTACAATCCCGCTTTTCATTGTTCCGACGAAGAAAAGTAATGGATGAATATTGAATCATGAAAGAAAAGACAGATATCAAAAAACCTTTTTACAGTTTACTGTCATCAGATCTTGAAGGGGTCGATTCTCTTGCAGAGCTTGCTCTCGATATGCGATGGTCATGGAATCATGAAGCCGATGAGGTCTGGCGGCAACTTGATCCTGCCCTTTGGGATTTTACACATAATCCATGGGTAGTTCTTCAGACAATTTCACGCGATCAGTTACAATCAGCAATGAATGATGCGGCGTTCCGGAACAAAATTGATACCCTCGTGAAGTCCAAAAAGGATTCAAATGCAGCTCCCGTCTGGTTTCAGCAAAATTATCCGCAGTCTCCTCTTACCTGTGTAGCTTATTTCAGCATGGAATTCATGTTAAGTGAAGCTCTTCCGATTTATTCAGGTGGTCTGGGCAATGTGGCCGGCGATCAGCTTAAGACCGCAAGTGATTTGGGTGTCCCTGTTATCGGTATCGGGCTTCTTTATCAGCAAGGCTATTTTCGTCAGGAAATCGACAAAAACGGTAAACAACAGGCGCTTTTTCCTTATAACGATCCGGGACAATTACCTGTTATTCCGCTGCGTCAACCAAATGGAGAATGGTTACGGCTGGAGATTGAATTGCCTGGTTATTCAGTCTGGGTACGTGCCTGGCAGGTTCAGGTCGGTAGGATCAAACTTTATCTGTTAGATAGCAACGATGCTGCAAATTTTCCTGCTCATCGTGGAATCACAAGTGAACTGTACGGCGGAGGACCTGAACTTCGGCTAAAACAGGAACTGGTGCTTGGAATTGGAGGATGGCGACTGCTGAATGCTATTGGTATTCATCCACAGGTATGCCATCTCAATGAGGGGCACGCTGCATTTGCGATACTGGAACGGGCGCTAAGTTTTATGAAAGAAACAGGGCAACCATTTGATGTTGCCATTTCAACCACAAGAGCTGGCAACCTCTTTACATCACACACAGCAGTGGCAGCCGGATTTGATCGTTTCTCTCCGACTCTGATTGAACAATATCTTGGTAAATACGCTGAGCAGAAACTTGGCATTTCCCGTCACCAATTGTTAGCATTAGGTCGTGAGGATCCAGGGAACGAATCGGAAATGTTCAACATGGCCTATCTCGCGATCAGGGGAAGTGGAGCAGTTAATGGTGTAAGCCGTCTGCACGGAGAAGTCAGTCGTCAAATCTTTGCACCACTGTTTTCAAGATGGCCGGCCAATGAGGTACCTGTCAGGCATGTAACCAATGGCGTGCACATGCCATCGTGGGACTCCAAAGAGGCAGATGACATCTGGACTGAAGCTTGCGGAAAAGATCGCTGGTTGGGAACAATGGAAAACCTCGGACAGGATATCCGGAAAATCAGTGATGAAAGGCTATGGCAGATGCGCACAAACTCACGTGCAGCTCTGATCCAATATGCCCGGGAACGATTATCCCGGCAGTTGGAGGCTTCGGAGGAATCCACTGAGAATGCTGAGTATGTGAAAGATTTGTTTGACCAAAATACATTGACCTTAGGTTTTGCACGTCGGTTTGCAACCTATAAGAGGCCGGATTTGTTGTTGCATGACCCTGAGCGTCTCATGCGTTTGCTCTCTAATCCTCAACATCCGGTGCAACTCATCCTTGCAGGCAAGGCTCATCCTGCAGATCAGCCGGGTCAGGATTTGATTACCAAATGGATTCATTTTATCAGGCAGCCTGAAGTTCGTCCCCATGTGATATTTTTAAGCGATTATGACATGCTTTTGACAGAACGTCTTGTAGAGGGCGTGGATGTATGGATTAATACGCCACGACGTCCATGGGAAGCAAGCGGTACAAGTGGTATGAAAGTCCTTGTGAATGGGGGCATTAACTTATCAGAACTCGATGGTTGGTGGGCTGAGGCTTATACACCCGAAGTGGGATGGGCTATAGGTGATGGGAAGGAACATGGTGACGATCCTGCCTGGGATGCTACCGAAGCAAATGCCCTTTATGAACTGCTCGAACGGCAGGTTGTACCTGAGTTTTATAATCGAAGCGAAAAAGGCATTCCGGTTAACTGGTTAGAGCGGATACGAAAAAGCATGTCACAATTGATCCCGCGTTTTTCTGCCAACCGATCAGTGCGCGAATATACAGAAAAATATTACCTCCCGCTCTCTGCATCTTACCAGGCTCGTTCAGCCGAAAAAGGAAATAAAGGTAAACAGATAGTTGAATCGCTTAATACTTTGCAGCAAAAATGGAGCAAACTTCAATTTGGAGAGGTAAAAGTTAAAACTGAAGGAGATAAGCATATATTCGATATTCAGCTCTATCTCAATGACCTCGACCCGAAAGCTCTGATAGTGGAGCTTTATGCTGAGGGAATTGATGGCGGTCCTCCCGTTCGACAGAAATTGGAACCTGTTAATCTGAAGACAGAGACCAATAAACCGCATGTCTATCAAACAACTGTCTCTGCATCACGTTCCGCGACGGATTATACTCCCCGGGCGATACCAAATATCCCCGGCCTTTCAGTTCCGCTTGAAACTTCTATGATTCTTTGGCAACATTAATCATACGGAATGGCAGAAATAATGAAATGCTGCGGTCAAAGCCCGGGTAAATGAAGCTCAAACATTCGAATTTATTAATTCAAAAGGAACAGTAGCACAGATCCTCAGTCGAATATGAAATTATAATGAACATTAATGTTAAAAAATTATGAATACAATAACAGGCAAAGGAAAAACAGGATTAGGAATCATATCAGTAACTTGTTTTATCTTTTTTTCGGTTTTAGTTTCTGCCTGTGATAATACACAGGGAATGATGCAAGGAAGAGGAAATGGGGGGTCAATGGATATGGGGAATTGGAATTGGTTACAAATTCTGATTAGCTTAGGTATTGGTTTTCTTCTTGGTTATTTAGTTGCCAGGAGGAAGAGGTGAACAAGCAATTTAATGAAACCACATAAACAACTTCAACCAACAGTATTTGCCATTTTTGGAGGATCAGGAGATCTGACATGGAGAAAACTGGTGCCGTCTCTATTTGACTTGTACGAGGATTTGAGCATGCCTCTGAATTTTTCGATAATAGCCCTCGACAGGATAAAACTCAACGATAAGGAATTGCATAAGCGTTTCCGGGACGGAATTGAAAAATTTTCAAGAAAAGGGAAAGTCAATGATAAAGTCTGGTCGAAATTTACCAGACATATTTATTACAGGCAGGGAGATTTTACAAAATCCGGAATTTATACCATCTTAAAAGAGCAAATCATTTCCCTGGAAAAAGAGTGGAATACCAAAGCTCACCTCATCTTTTACATGGCCACACCGCCGGTAATGTTTGGCGAAATCCCGAAACATCCTTAAGGAAGCCGGACTTGCAGAGGATCAGGAACGGACACGCATTGTAGTCGAGAAGCCAATCGGGCACGACATCGGATCAGCTCTGAAACTGAATAAGATACTTACTGATAGTTTCAGGGAATCTCAGATATTCAGAATTGATCATTACCTGGGTAAAGAAACCGTGCAGAATATTCTTGCGTTCCGTTTTGCCAATCCGCTCTTTGAACCCCTTTGGAACAGACGCTATGTTGATTACGTAACCATTACGGTTGCTGAAGATCTGGGAGTGGAGCATCGTGGAGAGTATTACGAGAAGGCAGGAGCACTGAGAGATATGGTGCAGAATCATCTGATGCAATTGCTGTGCCTGGTAGCTATGGAACCCATGGTCTCATTCGACGCTGATGAAATACGTAACAAGAAAGTGGATGTTCTTCATGCGGTGCGGCCAATTCCGAAAAATTTGGCTGATCAGTTCGTAGTTCGCGGACAATATGGAAAGGGTTCAGCCGGAGGCAAAAAAGTATGTGGTTATCGCCAGGAAAGCGGTGTTTCGCCTGATTCTCTGACCGAGACATTTGTCGCACTCAAAGTGTTCGTTGATAACTGGCGGTGGCAGGATGTGCCTTTTTATCTTCGAACCGGAAAGCGTCTTCCACGGCAAACATCGGAAGTTACAATACAATTCCGGGCAGTGCCCCATAAGTCTTTTCCTCCTGAAGCTATTCTCGATTGGCAATCTTCCAGCCTGATAATGTCTATTCAGCCCGACGAGGGTATTATATTACGTTTTCAGGCAAAGCAACCGGGGACCAGGTTATTGTTAAAACCGGTGACTATGCAGTTTAATTACCAGGAAAGCTTTTCATTACCTATACCTGATGCTTATGAAACATTACTCTGGGACGTAATGAAAAACGATGCTACTCTCTTTATGCGTGCTGATCAGGTTGAAGCCGCCTGGCAAATAATAATGCCAGTACTTGACACCTGGACGAAAAAGCATCCTGTTGATTTCCCAAATTATGCAGCTGGTACCTGGGGGCCGCAAGAAGCTGATGGGTTGTTCAAAGAGGGACATCATTGGCCATCACCAATGGAATTTTCTGAAAAAAAATGAAAAAGCCAATTCCGGTACAGGAGGCGATAAACCAGCTTCCTAAATTGGATTTATGCGGTGCAGGGCTGAAGAAGATTGTACAGGATAAACTCATTGAACATAAACAATATATAAACAAGAATGGCGTAGACATGCCAGAAATTCTCAAGTGGAAATGGAAAGAGGGAAAAAAGTAGAAAAGGAAAGTGCCGGGCACTTGAAAGAAGAGATGCACATCGGCATAGCTGCGGACCATGGAGGATTTGAATTGAAAGAGCTGGTGAAAGCAGCTCTTGATTCAGCCGGTTATGAGGTGGAAGATTTCGGAGCTCATAAACTGCTCATAGGAGACGACTACCCTGATTTTGTTGTGCCTCTGGCCAGAGCTGTGGCTGAGGGTGAGATCAACAGAGGCATAGCCATCTGCGCAAGTGGAGTAGGGGCATGCGTTGCGGCTAATAAGGTGCCCGGAGTACGTGCGGCGCTGATCACGGATTTCTTCTCCGCACATCAGGGGGTGGAAGACGACGACATGAACGTTCTGTGTTTGGGAGGACAAGTCACCGGATATGCCCTCTCCCTTGATTTAGTCCATGCTTTTCTGAATGCCCGTTTCGTTGGAACTGAAAGGTTCAGTCGACGGCTTGCTAAAGTGGCGGCATTGGAAAGAGAGAGGAAGACATTATGATACAAATTCTATAGTTGGCGATATTTCAATAGCATTTGAACATAAGATAAGGATTGATAAAGCAGCATCAGCACTTATTAAAGGTGTATTGTGCTGGCTGGGCGCAAGGAGAAGAAAAAGTGATCCGGCTGATAATGTAAAATGTATGCGATAGAGGTCAAAGCATTATCTTTGAAAGGATTAAAGGGAGAAATTAAAGAGAAATCATTCCTGAAGAGAAGGATAATTATTTTCCGATACAAAAATTCCTGAAAATATTGCCAAGTATCTCATCTGTAGTGATTTCACCTGTGATCTCTCCAAGATAGTGTATCGCCTGACGGATATCAATTGCTATCAGGTCTTCGGGGATCTTATCGTCAATGCCCGAAATTACCCTTCCCAGACTTTCTGAAACATGAAGGAGGGCTTCATAATGCCTCATACTGGTAACAATTACACTTTCCTGATTTATTTTTCCTGCTTCGACCGTCTCTTCCAGTGCAATTTTCAGCTCATCAAGTCCTGTTGAGTGCTTTGCCGATATGAACAGGAGTTTATCACCGTCATACAGAGTGATTTTGTTTCTTAATGAACCGGGGGTGAATTTACCGGTTTTATCAATTTTGTTGATCAGGATTATTAACTTCTTGTCTGAACCTTTAATTAAGTCCCTGATAATGTCAGCCCTTTTATCTATCATTTCAGGGGAATCT
This sequence comes from uncultured Bacteroidales bacterium, assembly GCA_963806555.1. Lineage (GTDB taxonomy): Bacteria > Bacteroidota > Bacteroidia > Bacteroidales > VadinHA17 > LD21. The sequence goes on from CAWDYR010000028.1 coordinate 39,652, forward strand.
GTTACCTCATCAACGAGAAGAATCACTGCTGCCTGCATGATTTTTTCATGGGTTTTCTTTATTCCCATGCTTTCGATAATATCTAAAGCGTCACGTAAACCGGCAGTATCTATAAATCTGTATTCCAATCCATTAAGAATAATGGTATCTTCGATCGCATCTCTTGTTGTTCCCGGAATTTCAGAGACTATCGCCCTCTCTTCATTCAACAGGGCGTTCAGCAAGGTTGATTTCCCGGAATTTGGCTTCCCGACAATCACCACAGGGATCCCATTTTTGATAACATTGCCAAGCCTGAAGGAAGATGCAAGCTTATCCGAAACCTCTTTAACAGACAGGACAATTGATCTCAGTTCCTCCCTGTCGGCAAATCTGACATCTTCTTCACCGAAATCCAGTTCAAGCTCAATTAATGATGCAAATCTTAACAGCTCTGATCTTAAACCGGCTATCTCCGAAGAAAAGCCTCCGCGTATTTGATTCATTGCAGTGGTGTGCGCTGCTTTTGAACCTGAAGCAACAAGATCGGCGACAGCTTCAGCCTGTGAAAGGTCCATCTTCCCGTTGAGGAACGCCCTCCTGTGTGAATTCACCCGGCAGGGCTACCGATGCACCATTTCTAATCAGGAGTTCCAGGATCCTTGAGGTTATGTATTTCGAACCATGACATGATATCTCGGCTGAATCATCACCGGTGTAGGAGTGGGGCGCTTTGTAGATATAAAGAAGAACGTCGTCAACGATCTCTTCTCCATCGCGGATTTCACCATAAACTATTTTGAATCCACCCTGCTCCCTGATGTCCAGACTTTTATCAGCAGGGAAGAAAATAGTTCCACAGACAGACAGGCTTTCAGGCCCGCTCACCCTGATAATCGAAAGCGCCCCTCCGTGAGGGGTTGCCGGTGCACAAATCGTATCATTCTTCTTTATCATCTGAAATAATAGTCACTTCAGCAAAATTAACAAAGTTCGGCCGGAAGCCGAAAACAGGGTCAAATATTTATCGGGTACCAGTTAAAAATTTTCGTAATTTTAGAGTGTTTATTAAGGTTGAAGAGAGCAGAATAATTCTGTCAGACATGGGAATTTACAATCGTCGGAATTTTTTAAAGACTTCACTGATAAGTGGAGCCGCGCTTACCTTTACAAACCCTGTTAAAGCATTTTTACAGACAGGGGATTTTAACGAATATGTCTCAACTGTTTCGCTTACAAGCGGGGAGGAGAGGGCTGATATTGTCTTCCGTGCACTTCAGCCTTTTGCAAAAGAGATTAAGCGAGCCATCGGAAACAAACGCGTGGTATTAAAACCGAATAATGTCCTGATCTATGTTCCGCTCGCATGCACACATGCAGAGACCCTGGAGGGCATCCTGGAATTCCTCAGATCAATAAACAAACTAAACAATGTCATTATTGCTGAATCATCAGCCAGCGGGTCAACACTGGAGGGTTTTGACAATTACGGTTATTATAGTCTTTTGTCGAAATACCCGGTTAAGCTTGTTGATCTGGATGATGAGCCCTATGAAATCATGTATGTCACCGATGAACGTGATTACAGACCCCACGCAGTAAGGGTCTCAAGCGTTATTCTCGATCCTGATTCCTATATTGTCTCTGTTGCCCGGATGAAGACCCATAATACTGTCGGAGCATCATTGTCACTTAAGAATATAGTATTTGGAGCGCCTGTCAAGGATCATGGCTTTACGCTCTATAATGAGGACCTAAGGTTCTCAACCCGGGCTATGGAATCAAAACCCGGATCGGTAAGCTATAAAAGACTGCTGCACGGAAACGGGTTTTATGCAGTCAACTACAATATGGCTACACTGGCTCAGCGGCTTCATCCCGATCTTGCAGTTATTGACGGTTATGAGGGCATGGAAGGAAATGGTCCCACCGTCGGAACCGCTATTACGCACAGGATTTGTATTGCTGCACAGGACTGGCTTGCAGCTGACAGGGTCGGCATTGAGCTGATGGGTATTGACTTTTCACGGATCGGGTATCTGAATTACTGTTCCCGGATGGGCCTTGGCATTGCCGATCTGAACAAAATTACAATCACAGGTGAAAATCTGAAGGATCACATAAAGTCATACCGGCTTCCGGATAATTTTGAAAGGCAGGGAGCCTGGATGAAGCCTAAATCACCCTAGAGTGCCTGGAGTGCCTAGAGTACTTCGAGTACTTAGAGTACTTGAAGTACCTGGAGTTGAAACTAACTTTAAGTACTCCAAACTCTAGGCACTCCAAACTTGAACTTTAAGTACTCCAAACTCTTGAGAGATAATTTAAGGTATATTTGATGCTCCGGATTCGGAACCAGTCAGAAAACAATATTATTTTAAAAGTATTACTTCTTTAAATATCTGATTCTTATGAGTATTCTTGTCAATAAAGACTCAAAGGTCCTAATTCAGGGATTTACAGGCAGTGAAGGTACCTTTCACGCTTCACAGATGATTGAATACGGGACCAAAATAGTGGGTGGGGTGACACCCGGAAAGGGAGGCGCTGTTCATCTTGACCTGCCTGTCTTCAATACTGTAAGGGAAGCAGTAAAGGCCACCGGAGCTGATGTCTCCGTAATATTTGTGCCTCCGGCCGGCGCAGCCGATGCAATCATGGAAGCGGCTGAAGGAGGTATAAAGGTCATAGTGACAATTACCGAAGGTATTCCCGTTAAGGATATGGTAACTGTTAAAGAATATCTCAAATCATTCGATTGCAGGCTTATAGGTCCAAACTGCCCGGGTATAATAACTCCCGGCGAAACAAAAGTCGGAATTATGCCCGGTTTCATCCATAAGAAAGGCAGTGTCGGCATAATTTCAAGATCAGGGACCCTTGCCTATGAAGCTGTCGATCAGGTAACAAAGCTTGGTTTGGGGCAATCGACGGGTGTCGGGATAGGAGGGGACCCTATAATAGGTACTTCCATATTGGATGCAGTCAGGCTGATGATGGAAGATCCTGAAACAGAAGCAATTGTTATAATAGGTGAGATCGGCGGAGATATGGAAACCGAAGCTGCAGAATGGATTAAAGAGCATGGGACGAAGCCCGTGATTGGTTTTATAGCTGGTCAGACGGCCCCAAAAGGACGCAGAATGGGTCACGCGGGGGCAATAATAGGTGGGAAGGCTGATACTGCAGCAGCCAAGGTTGAGATTATGAAGAATTGCGGGATTCATGTTGTTCAATCGCCTGCAGATATAGGGGCAACTGTATTGAAAGTAATGGGCAACAGGAAGGACTAAGAGACCGTCCAGGAGACCAGAGCCAGGAGACCAGGAGACCAGGAGAGTAAGACGAAGTTTAAGATAAATTATTCTATCTTTACAGGTCACAAAAACTCAAATTGATAATTATGAAATTACTTGAAGGAAAAACAGCTCTCATAACAGGTGCGTCAAGGGGAATAGGTAAGTCCATTGCCCACAAGTTTGCAATGGAAGGTGCATCAATTGCCATTACCAACATTGTGGAGGATGAAGATTTTATCAACACGGTTGAAGAGTTGAAGAAGCTGAACGTAAAGGTAAAGGGTTATATATCGAATGCTTCAAGTTTTGCTGACTCGCAAAGAGTCGTGAATGAAATAATACAGGATTTTGAAAAGATTGACATCCTTGTAAACAATGCCGGAATAACAAAAGATACGCTATTGATGAGAATGTCTGAAGACCAGTGGGATGCAGTTATCTCAGTTAACCTTAAATCGGTTTTTAATCTTACAAAGGCTGTACTTCAGACAATGCTGAAACAGAAAAGAGGTTCAATTGTAAATATGAGTTCGGTTGTCGGGGTGTCGGGTAATGCAGGACAGAGCAATTATTCCGCGTCAAAAGCCGGGATACTTGGTTTCACTAAAAGCGTCGCAAAGGAGCTTGGTTCAAGAAATATCAGATGCAATGCAATAGCTCCGGGGTTTATTCTAACAGAAATGACTGAAAATTTACCAGCTGATATAAAAAGCGAGTGGATAAATAAAATTCCTTTAAAACGTGGCGGAACCCCTGAGGATGTGGCAAATACAGCTTTATTTCTGGCCTCGGATCTCTCTTCTTATATAAGCGGACAAACAATTCATGTGTGCGGAGGTATGTTAACTTAAAAATATTTATTATATTTGTAAAACCGCAGGGCGCCTATCCTTATAGCACGAGGAAATGCAGCGAGACATATTTATTCCACACTTATTTTAAACAGGCGCCCTGCTTCTTTTTTTATAATAGCCTGCCATTCAATGCATAATATCATCTTCTTTCTTATAATTGTGATCCCTGTCCTGGATTCCTGCTTGAAAGATATCTCGAACATCTGAACTCCAGGATGTGGTCCGAAACTCTTCCTGAAAAGCTGAAAGGGATCTGTGATGAAGAAGATGTACAGGAAAACCCAGCTTTACGAAGCGACAATAAGAAACTTTCCTTCTGGTCATCATCCTTTAATCTGGCTGTAATTCTTATAATGATAATTGCAGGCGGATTTGCCTATATAGATCATTTTTGCCCGGTCAATCAGCGACCAGATCTGTAATAGTCGCCCTGATATTCTTTGGAATCATCGGATTTGCATCTGATCTTATCAATATTCCTTTCAGCTGGTACGACACATTTGTTATTGAAAAGAAATATGGATTTAACACAATGACTATCAGGACATTTATAACTGATCATCTAAAATCATGGTTCATAGCTCTTGCTGATCGGGAGTTCCGGTTCTTGGACTTATTACCTGGTTTTATTACAAAACCGGAAAGGGATTCTGGCTTTATGCATGGGGACTGATAACTATCTTTTCTGTTTTTATGAATCTGTTTTATTCGGAGCTTATTGTTCCTCTTTTCAATAAGCAGACTCCTCTTGCGGAAGGTCACTAAGAGACAAAGATTGAAGATTTTGCCGCAAAGACAGGATTCAGACTTAAGAATATTTATATTATTGACGGTTCAAAAAGAAGCACCAAGAGCAAATGCATATTTTTCAGGATTTGGTCCAAAAAAGAGAATTGTGCTTTATGATACACTTACTAAAAGAGCTTTCTGATGAAGAGATAGTTGCTGTTCTTGCTCATGAAATCGGACATTATAAAAAGAAACATGTGCTCATTGAGCCTTATATTTTCAGTTATTCTTACAGGACTTATGCTTTTTCTTTTTTCGCTTGTTGTCAACAATCCGTTACTTTCACGGGCACTGGGAGCGGAGAATCCAAGCTTTCATCTTGGGCTTGATTGTTTTTGGAATTCTTTACAGTCCGCTTTCTCTGATTATCGGACTTGCTTTCAAATTATTATTTCAAGAAGAAATGAATTTGAAGCTGACAGGTTTGTAAAGGAAAATTACAAACCTGAAATTCTTGCAGATGCTTTAAAAAAGCTATCTGTAAAAAATCTTTCAAACATGATGCCGCATCCGGCTTATGTATTTTTCCATTATTCTCATCCTCCTTTGCTTCAGCAGGCTGGAAAAATTGGAATGAATTTCTTATATTTGCAGCAGATTTTTGCCTCCTTAGCTCAGTTGGTAGAGCAGCTCATTCGTAATGAGCAGGTCGTGGGTTCGAGTCCCATTGGAGGCTCAAGCGATTGCGGATGGGAGATTGCGGATTGCGGAATTGGAGATTTCGGATTTATTATTAATTTCGCAACTGTACGCAAAATCCGAAATCACAAATCCGAAATCCGAAATAACAAAAATGCGGGAGTAGCTCAGTGGTAGAGCATCAGCTTCCCAAGCTGAGGGTCGCGGGTTCGAGCCCCGTTTCCCGCTCACACCCTCCAAAGCTCAGGCGAAGGAGGGTCTTTTTTTTGTAAATTTGCGATTGATTTCATTCTTCTTAAACATCATGAAAGCAGAAATAATCACAATAGGCGATGAACTTTTAATCGGACAGACCATCGACACAAATTCAGCCTGGATCGGTGCAGAGCTGAGTCTCGCCGGATTTGATATACAAAAGAAAACAACTGTCCACGACAATAATTCCGACATTCTGAAAGCTCTGTCGGATGCTTGCGGTAAATCAGATGTGGTCCTTATTACCGGCGGGCTGGGTCCAACGAGCGATGATATCACCAAACATACTCTTTGTGAATTCTTTAACACAGGACTTGTATTGAATCATGAGGTTCTTGCAATGATTGAGAATATGATGCTCCGGCGGAACTTCCCGATGAATGAAAATAACAGAAAACAGGCTGAAGTGCCGGAATCATGCAGGGTACTGACAAATGCCGCCGGCACTGCGCCCGGGATGTGGTTCGAAAAGGAGGGAACAATATTTATTTCAATGCCGGGTGTTCCCTACGAAATGAAGTATATTATGAATGAACATGTTCTTCCTGAGCTGAGGAAACGGTTTACATCACAGGTTATAATCCACAAAAACATAATGACATATGGAACAGCAGAATCCAGACTGGCAGAATTACTTGCAGGTTTCGAAAAAGCTCTCCCGTCTGAATATAAAACTTGCATACCTTCCTGCATATGGAATTATAAAGCTAAGACTAACGGGAACAGGTAATAGTCGGGAGGAGGTAAAGCGAAAAGTAGATCAGCAGGTAAAGAAACTCTATACAGTAATCCCTGACTTTATTTTTGCAGAAGATGAAGAGTCGTTTGAAATGGTTATAGGGAAAATCCTTACAAAAAAGAATAAGACAATGTGCACTGCCGAAAGCTGTACCGGTGGGAACATTGCGCATATGATCACCAGCGTGCCCGGCAGTTCGGATTACTTCAGGGGCTCGGTTGTTTCATATGCAAACGAGATTAAAACCAGATTGCTGGCGTGTTGACAGGAAGTTAATTGAAAGCGAGGGAGCCGTAAGCGAACCGGTTGTAAGAGCAATGGCTGAGGGCGCCAGGAAGCTTTGATGAATACTGATTACTCAATAGCCACATCAGGGATAGCAGGTCCGGATGGCGGAACAGATGATAAACCAGTCGGAACACTCTGGATTGCAGCGGCTTCCGTCCTTGGAACAGTTGCTGAAAAGCATACTTTCGGCGGTGACAGGATGACAAACATCAAGCGATTCTCAAATGCTGCGCTCAATTTGCTTAGAAAACAGATTATCAGTGGATAACATTCTATTTTATTTAGTGTTGAAAAAAATATGACACTAATTGTTTGGTTAATAAGATAAAAATCACGTATTTTGCGCTTCGTTTTTAAAAGACAAACGTTAGCTAAGAAGTAAAAAACATATCAATGTCAAAGATTTGTCAGGTTACAGGGAAAAAAGCAATGGTCGGAAACAATGTTTCGCATTCAAAAAGGAGGACTAAAAGAAAATTTTATCCCAATCTTTTTATAGAAAAGATATTACCTCCCGGAAGAAGAGAGATGGATATCTCTTAAGGTTTCGACTTCAGGCATACGTCTTATAAATAAGAAAGGACTTACATCAGTTCTTAAGGAAGCAAAAGAAAAAGGCTACATCTTGAATTATTAACTACCGGATAAGAAATGGCAAAGAAGGCAAAAGGCAACAGGCAGCAGGTTATACTGGAATGTACCGAACATAAGGAAAGCGGTATGCCGGGTACATCAAGATATATAACCACAAAGAACAGGAAAAATACTCCTGACCGTCTTGAGAGGATGAAATACAATCCTATTCTTAAAAAACACACATTGCACAGAGAAATAAAGTAAACAGATCACACTATGGCAAAGAAAGTAGTTGCAGCGCTTAAAACAGGAGCAGGTAAGATCATTTACCAAATGCATTAAAATGATCAGATCAGATAAATCAGGTGCATACCAGTTTAAGGAAGAAGTGGTTCATAATGACCATATTAAGGACTTCTTTTCGAAAAAGTAGCTAATAAGCTGTCTATATGATATAAGGGGCTTTCTTCCATGCTGAAGAAAGCTTTTTTTATATTTGCGGAGTAAGAAAATAGGATGGAATCATTTGAATTGAGAATAACAGATTAAAAAATGGCAACCTGATGGCTTTGCTTGGATTTCTTAAAAAGGAAAAGAAAGAGGTACTTAATAAAGGCCTTGAAAAAACCAAAGAGAATGTTTTTTCAAAGTTATCACGTGCGGTAATCGGTAAATCGAAAGTAGATGAGGAAGTACTTGATAATCTTGAGGAAGTGCTTGTATCGTCCGATGTCGGCGTTTCAACAACCCTCAGGATTATAGAACGCATAGAGGCAAGGGTGGCAAGAGATAAATATCTGAATACGAACGAGCTCACCCAAATTCTAAAGGAAGAAACTGTATCCCTGCTCGAAAAAAATATCTCAGGTCCGGAAGTTGATTTTTCATCCCCTCTTTCTGCGAACCCCTTACGTAATAATGGTCGTGGGGGTAAATGGCTCCGGAAAGACAACCACTATTGCCAAGCTCGCCCACCAGTATAAAACAGCCGGGAAAAAAGTCCTTCTCGGGGCAGCCGATACATTCAGGGCAGCTGCTATTGAACAGCTGCAGATATGGGCTGACAGGGCAGGTGTTCAAATGGTACGGCAACAGATGGGATCCGACCCGGCATCAGTTGCATTCGACACTGTAAAGTCGGGTGTTGCAGGCAACTTCGATGTTGTAATCATCGACACGGCTGGCCGACTACATAATAAGATTAATCTTATGACAGAGCTCTCGAAGATAAAAAGGGTGTTAGAAAAGATTATCCCTGACGCACCGCATGAGGTTCTCCTTGTGCTTGACGGATCAACGGGTCAGAATGCATTTGAGCAGGCAAAACAATTTACAGCATCAACAAGTGTGACCGCAATGGCAATTACCAAACTCGACGGAACGGCAAAAGGGGGAGTGGTAATCGGAATCTCTGATCAGTTTAAGATCCCGGTTAAATATATCGGTCTCGGTGAAAAGCTGGATGACCTCCAGGTATTCAACCCGTATGAATTCGTTGATTCTTTATTTACGACTGAAAGTAAAGAGTAGAATTTTATTCTTTCCCTGTATTTGACCCCGGGAAGGCCGGCAAGGGTCATTAACTCACTTTCCCGAAGGCAGGGATAGGGGTCTCCCGGAGTGAACAGGTAAGGGGTAGCGTGAAAATTTATTACCAATTGAAAACCACCGTTCAAAATAAGAGATTAAATATTGTAACCCTCGGTTGCTCAAAGAACCTTGTGGATTCTGAAAAGCTGATGCGCCAGATTCAGGCAGGTGGTTATGAGGTTGTTTATGATTCTGACGATCTTTCGGCTTCAACAGTAATAGTCAATACTTGCGGATTCATCAATGATGCAAAGGAACAGAGTATTAACACCATACTCCGATTTATAAAGGCAACCCGTTCGGGTGCCATTACAGAACCTTTATGTAATGGGTTGTCTCTCTGAAAGATATATGGATACACTGAAAGATGAGATCCCTGAAGTTAAAAAATATTTCGGCGTTAATAACATGAACGAAATCCTGCAGGAACTCGGGATCAGCTTCAAAAAAGAGCTCGCATCAGAAAGGAGTCTTACCGGACCCGGCCATTATGCCTATCTTAAGGTTTCTGAAGGCTGTGACAGGACCTGTGCATTCTGTTCAATCCCGCTGATAAGGGGAAAATGCATTTCACGTCCTGTTGAGGAGCTTGTCAGAGAAGCTGAGATCCTGGCCGGACAAGGTGTGAAAGAACTTATTCTTATAGCACAGGACCTCAGTTATTACGGACTTGATCTTTATAAAACACAAAAACTCCCTGAACTGGTAACCGAATTGCTGAAGATCGAATCATTTGAATGGATCAGGCTTCATTACCTCTATCCTGCAAATTTTCCGCTGCAGCTTATTTCGTTGATGAAGGAAAACCGAAGGATCTGCAGGTATATTGATATCCCTGTACAGCATATCTCCGATAAGGTACTCGGACTCATGAAACGTTCCCACAATGGCAGGGAGACAAGGGATCTGCTTAATAAAATCAGGAGAGAGCTGCCTGATGCAGCGATCAGGACTACTCTGATAGCAGGTCACCCGGGGGAAACCCAAAGAGAGTACAGGCAACTAAAGGGTTTCATATCTGAGTTCAGATTTGACAGGCTCGGAGTGTTTGCCTATTCACACGAAGAGGGAACATTTGCCGGGAACAATTACAGGGATGAAATATCCGCAAGAGTAAAAGCATCAAGGGTTTCGGAGCTTATGTCGATACAACAATCAATTTCGGAAGAGCTCAACAGGGAAAAGAGAGGAAAAATATTTAAAGTAGTTATCGACAGGAGGGAGGGTGATTATTTTGTCGGAAGAACCGAATTCGACAGCCCTGAAGTTGATCAGGAAGTCCTCATCAGTTCAGAATATAACCTGATTCCAGGCAATTTCTATAATATCCTTATAACCGGAACAACAGACTTTGATCTGTTCGGAAAACCAATAAATAATTAGAGTAAAAAATATAAGAACTTACACTGAGGTCCACAGAGGAATCATCCCCAACCCCCTAAATGGGCTGTACTTTAAGTCCCCTTTAGGGGATTTAGGGGCCGACATTTCAGTGGAACTCTGTGTAAGTTCTTAATTTCAAACTGTTTAAAAGGAAAAAGAGTTTTAAAAAATTTATGTTCAATTTGAAGACGGGTCTGTTTTTTCGGGAAGCTCGGTTTTCTTCTTCTGGACCCTTATTTTGATCTCCGATTTAGAGGCATTGAACCCGACATGTATATAGTCGCCCTCAAGGAGTTCTGCTTTAATAAGGACTTCAGCCATCGGATCTTCAAGATATTTCTGAATAGCTCTTTTTAAAGGCCGCGCACCATAATTGGCATCAAATCCCCTGTCGGCAATGAAATCTTTTGCTGCAGGAGCAATCTTAAGCTGGTATCCAAGCGATTTTACCCTGTCGTACAAACCCTTAAGCTCAAGGTCGATGATCTTGTTTATCTCTTCCTTACCAAGCGAATTAAACATGATGACATCATCGATCCTGTTCAGGAATTCAGGAGCAAAGGTTTTTTGAAGGGCTTTCTGAAGGATGCTCTTGGTCTGTTCATCCCTTGTCGTTTTCTTTGCAGTGGTGTCAAATCCGACACCGTGTCCGAATTCCTGTATCTGCCTTGTTCCGATATTTGAAGTCAGGATCACGATTGTATTTCTGAAATCAACCCGGCGTCCGAGGCTGTCTGTAAGCTGACCTTCGTCAAGTACCTGGAGCAGAATATGAAATACATCGGGATGAGCTTTTTCAATTTCATCAAGAAGTACAACTGAATATGGTTTTCTTCTTACCTTTTCGGTAAGCTGTCCGCCCTCTTCGTATCCGACATATCCCGGAGGTGCCCCGACAAGCCGTCGATACAGAGAATTTCTCCATATATTCGCTCATGTCGATCCTGATCAGGTTATCGGTGGTGTCAAAGAGGAATTTGGCAAGTACCTTTGCCAGCTGGGTCTTTCCGACACCGGTCGGACCAAGGAAAATGAATGTACCGATCGGCTTATTGGGATCTTTCAGTCCGGCCCGGTTACGCTGGATTGATTTGACAACTTTCCTGATAGCTTCATCCTGTCCGATAACGCTTCCTCTCAGCTCGTCGGCCATTTTGAGAAGCCGTGTTCCTTCAGTCTGGGCAATCCGCTGAACAGGAACTCCGGTCATCATGGCAACAACCTCTGCAACTTTTTCTGCATCAACGGTTTCGCGGTTTACAGCAAGCTCTTTCTCCCATTTTTTCTTCTCAAGTTCTATCATATCGAGCAGATCCTTTTCCCTGTCACGGAAACTGGCTGCCTTCTCGAAATTCTGGTTCTTAACAGCCATCATTTTTTCCTTCTTGGTATCTTCAAGCTGCTTTTCGAGTGACAGAATCTTTTCGGGAACAACTATATTGGAGATATGAACTCTTGATCCTGATTCATCAAGGGCATCAATTGCCTTATCGGGCAGATGCCTGTCAGAAATATATCTGTTTGTAAGCTTCACGCATGCATCGATTGCATCGTCGGTATAAATAACATTATGATGTTCTTCATATCTTTCCTTTATATTATGGAGAATATGAATAGTTTCTTCAATTGAAGTCGGTTCCACAATCACCTTCTGGAATCTTCTTTCGAGGGCGCCATCTTTTTCGATATGCTGACGGTATTCATCAAGTGTAGTGGCTCCAATGCATTGTATCTCTCCACGTGCCAGTGCAGGTTTGAGCATATTGGCTGCATCGAGTGAGCCCGTAGCGCCGCCGGCACCTACAATAGTATGGATTTCATCGATGAAAAGAATGATATTATCGTTTTTCGACAACTCATTAAGAATGGCTTTCATCCTCTCTTCAAACTGTCCGCGGTATTTTGTACCTGCCACGATGGAAGCAAGGTCAAGGGCAACAACTCTTTTATTGAAGAGCACCCTTGATACATTCTTTTTAATAATGCGGAGGGCAAGGCCTTCGGCGATTGCTGATTTTCCTACTCCGGGTTCACCGATAAGGACCGGATTGTTCTTTTTCCTTCTTGAAAGGATCTGGGCGAGCCTTTCAATTTCCCTTTCGCGGCCAACGACCGGATCAAGCCTTCCTTCTTCAGCAGCCTTTGTAAGGTCGATGCCAAAATTGTCAAGCACCGGAGTATCGGACGATGGTTTTGAGAGGAGGCCGGGGAGGATTGTCCCTTGCCAGGGGCCGCCAAAAGCCTGACCCTCGTCATCTTCTTCCCTTGGAAAATCTGCTTTTGCGGTTGGAAATCCGGCTTCAACAGCCCGCCGCACCGACTGATAGTCAACATCCAGCTCGGTAAGAAATCTTGTTACAAGAGCATTTTCATCCTTAAGTATTGCAAGCAACAGATGTTCGGTATCAATAGTATTGCTTTTCAATGCCTTAGCTTCAAGATATACCAGTTTAAGTATTCTTTCGGTGCTTCTCAATAAAGGAATTACCTCATGATCAGCCACAGGAACCGGACTTTCGACCTTAATGCTCTTTTCGAGTGAGCCTTTAAGTACCAGCAGATCAATTCCCTGGTTCAGCAGTATCTCTACAGCAACACCTTCACCATCCCTGAGTATGCCAAGAAAAAGATGTTCAGGACTTATATGACTGTTTCCCAGCCGTATAGCTTCTTCCTTGCTGTATCCCAGAATATCTTTTACCCTTTGTGAAAATTGTGAATCCATATATTTTAGTCTCCAATTTTTTAATTTGAATCGGGTCTCAGGCCATTATGTCAGTTAATTCGGACAAAAGTGCCTTTGACCATTAAATAAAAGTCAAATTTAATACAATATTATATATGGCAATATTCATGCCCATTTATAAACAATAATTGTTAAAAAGTACCCGTGATGAACTGTCAAAATTAACCAAATAATCACTATTTTCGTAATCAAAACAGCGAATAGCTAATTTTTTTCTATCTATTTAATTAATAATCGTTTATGGCAGAGAGAGAAAGGATAGTCCAGGTAAATATTGAGGAGGAGATGAAGTCGTCATACATCGACTATTCCATGTCGGTGATTGTGTCGAGGGCTTTACCGGATGTCAGGGACGGGCTTAAACCTGTTCACAGGCGTGTCCTGTTCGGGATGTCTGAACTTGGTGTTTTGTCCAACAGGCCTTATAAAAAGTCAGCGAGAATAGTAGGAGAGGTGCTTGGTAAATTCCATCCTCACGGTGATACATCTGTCTATGATGCAATGGTCAGGATGGCCCAGGAGTGGTCGCTGCGGTATCCTCTCGTGGATGGTCAGGGTAACTTTGGATCTGTTGATGGCGATAGTCCTGCTGCTATGAGGTATACAGAGGCCAGGTTGAAAAAAATTGCTGAAGAGACTCTTTCGGATATAGAAAAAGGAACTGTTGATTTTCAGCCCAATTTTGATGATTCCCTTACCGAGCCCGTGGTATTGCCTACCAGGATCCCTGTACTCCTTGTCAATGGAGCTTCAGGAATTGCAGTTGGCATGGCAACCAACATGCCTCCGCATAACCTGACGGAGATAATCGATGCAACAATCGCTTTTATTGATAACAATGACATCACAACCGAAGAGATACTTAAGTATGTAAAGGGACCCGATTTCCCGACCGGAGGAATTATTTACGGCGAACAGGGAATAAAGGATGCATGCGAAACAGGCCGTGGAAGGATAGTTGTCAGGGGAAAAACGGAGATCGAGCTTACACATTCCGGAAGGGAATGCATTATTGTAACCGAAATTCCATATATGGTCAATAAGGCGGAGATGATCCGCAAAATCGCTGACCTTATAAATGAGAAAAAGCTTGAGGGGATATCCTACATAAATGACGAATCGGACCGCAACGGCATGAGAGTGGTGATAATCCTTAAAAAGGATGCCAGCGCCAATGTGGTTCTGAATAACCTCTACAAATACACCTCACTGCAAACCTCTTTCAATGTTAATAATATTGCCCTTGTTAAAGGCAGGCCCAGGATGCTGAGCACTAAAAATCTGATTGATTATTTTGTCCGTCACCGGCACGAAGTGGTTGTCAGGAGAACAAAATTTGATCTTGACCAGGCTGAAAAAAGAGCTCACATACTTCAGGGGCTGATAATTGCAAGCGATAACATTGATGAAGTAATTGCCATAATAAAAGCATCTTCAACTCCCGATCAGGCAAGGGAAAGATTGATGGAACGGTTTGAACTGTCCGAAATACAGGCCAGGGCAATTGTTGAAATGCGTTTGCGACAGCTGACAGGGCTTGAGCAGGAGAAACTGAGAGCAGAATACACTGAAATAATGGCGCTGATCGAATATCTGAAAAGTGTTCTTGCCAGTGTCGATCTGCAGATGAAAATAATAAAGGACGAACTAGTTGAGGTAAGAGAAAAATACGGCGACAAAAGACGGACATTGATAATTCCCAGTGCCGAAGAATTCAATCCGGAAGATTTCTACGCTGATGATGAGATGGTTATAACTATTTCACACCTGGGATATATAAAAAGAACTCCGCTAACTGAATTCAGACGCCAGAACAGGGGAGGTACCGGTGCAAAGGGAGGCGCCACCCGCGATGAGGATTTCATTGAGCACCTCTACGTTGCAACTATGCATAATACCATGCTTTTCTTCACAAGAAACGGTAAATGTTACTGGCTTAAAGTCTACAATATCCCGGAGGGATCAAGGACATCAAAAGGCAGGGCAATGCAGAATCTGATTAACATCGAACCGAACGACAATGTAAGGGCTTTCATCAATGTGAAGAATCTCAATGACAATGAGTATATTAACAATACATTTATTGTTCTTTGCACCACGAAAGGTATTATTAAAAAGACCTCCCTTGAAGCATATTCAAGGCCAAGGGTAAATGGTGTTAACGCTATCACAATCCGGGAAGGGGATGAGCTGCTTGAAGCAAGAATGACAAACGGTAAGCATCAGATAATGCTTGCAGTCAAATCGGGAAGGGCAATAAGGTTCCCTGAAGCAAAAGTAAGACCAATGGGAAGGACCGCATCGGGTGTTCGCGGAATAAGACTGGCTGATGAAAATACTGATTTTGTAGTTGGAATGATAACTATCGAAGGTAAAGAGAAGGATGTTCTTGTGGTATCGGAAAAAGGCTACGGGAAAAGATCTGATATTGATGATTACCGTATCACCAACAGGGGGGGAAAAGGCGTTAAAACTATAAATATCACTGAAAAAACAGGTTACCTGATCTCCTTGAAAGATGTTACTGATAATCACGACCTTATGATCATCACTCAGTTTGGCAATATACTAAGGAGTCCTGTCTCGGCTCTCAGGGTGATGGGAAGGGCCACCCAGGGAGTAAGGCTTATAAATCTGAGGGAAAATGATATTATTGCATCTGTTGCAAGTGTGCTGGTTGAAGAGGTTGAAGTGGTTGAGGAGACGACGGATCCGGGCGTGATTGGACAAAATGACGAAAATGCTAAGGAAAATGGCAAAGAATTTGATGATTAATAAGTAATGTTATAAATTTGAAAAATTATTATTGGCAATTTAAATTAAACAAGAATCATAATTATGAAAAAGTTGTTTCTGCTTTTAGCAGTTATTAGTATTTCTTTCAGTGCTCTTGCTCAGAAGGGAAAAGTAACAGCCGCTTTGAGTTTTATTGATCAGGGAACTCTTGATAAAGCCAAAGAAGCTATTGATCAGGCGATGGTTAACGAAAAGACCAAAGACTGGTATAATACATATTTCGCAAAAGGTAAACTCTGTCAGGCTGTTTTTAAATCGGAAAATCCGAAATTCAAAGAGTTTTATGCAGATCCTCTGGGCGAAGCATATGCTGCCTATGAAAAAGCCATGGAGCTTGATACTAAAGGGAGCACGAAAAAGAGGATAATCACAAATATGATCTATAACTCACTTGCACTTGATTTGTATTCACAGGGCGGGGTTCAGTTTGATGCAAAAGATTATGCCGGCGCCTTAAAGTCATTTGAAACCCAGATCGCAATTACCGAAAGTGATAAATATGTCGGCATTACCGATACAGGAATGTACTATAATGCCGGGCTTGCAGCAATGAATTCAAAAAAGTATCCTGAGGCAATAAAGTATTTTGAAAAATGCGCAGAAATGAAATATCTGGGTGTCACTCCCTGGTTCCAGATTTCGCAAAGCTATCTTGAAACAGGTGATACCTTAAAAGCCGAGGAGATCCTCAAAAGCTTACCCGATAAATTTCCCGGCGACAAAAACGTAAACCTGCAGCTGATTGACCTCTATATCAAAGCCGGCAAAAATGATGAAGCTCTCAAGTACCTCCAGATCGCAAAAGATGCTGATCCTGAAAATTACAGCCTTTATTTCGCCGAAGGTATCATCTACCTCAATCAGAATAAGTTTGACCAGTCGATAGTTGACCTTACCAGGGCGGTTGAGCTGAAATCAGACTTTTATGAGAGCCAGTACGGACTGGGAGCAGCCTATATCAACAAGGCTTCCGACATGTTCCTCAAAGCCAACGACATAATGGATGTCAACAAGTACAATGTTGCTATTGAAGAAGCAATGGGAGTTTTTGCAAAAGCGCTTCCGTATATGGAAAAAGCAAATGAACTAAAACCTGATGATGTTTTTGCGCTGAGAAGCCTTAAAGAGTTGTATTACAGGCTCAAGATGACTGAAAAGTACGATCTGGTAAAGGCCAGACTTGATAAACTCGAACAACAATAGAAAAACGTAATACCCTATCAAAATACTGTAAATCAGCAGTATAAATTTATAACGTAATAAAAGCCTTTCCGTCGGACGGAAAGGCTTTTTTATTATCAAAATTTGAACTTATTTTGTCATGTAATCCTGATCTATACTATGAAAATTCAGATCCTGCTCTTCACGACAGCATTTCTCTTATTTAGCGGATGTTCTGACCGTGAAGAACCTGTGCCTCCCAAAGAAGGTAAGATACTGGTTCTGATGTACCACCGGATTGTGAAGGGTGATGCTGCAAACTTATATGAGCGCAGTGTGGCTGATCTGGAGGAAGATCTTAAATATCTGAAGGCTAATGACATTAACGTCATAGATTTCAATGATCTGCAGGCAATTGTCGCATCCGGAAAGATGCCTTTTGGTAATTCAGCTATCATCACATTTGACGACGGTGACCATTCTTGGATCACTCTTGCGAAACCCCTGCTTCTGGAATATAAGATGAAAGCAACTTTTTTTCTCTGGACATATATGATCGGTCACGATTCATTTATAACCTGGAGTGAAGTGGAGCAAATGAGCTATTACAGAGACAGGAGGGGGGAACGGCCATTTGTATTCGGATCACATACATATTCACACGCGTACCTGCTTGACAGGAAATCGGGATTCAGCACTTCCGCCGAATACAACTCATTCCTGGATTATGAGCTCCGTGAATCAAGAAAGCTTATTGAAAGTCATACACCGGGTGAAACTACGATACTTGCTTTACCGTACGGTAACGGAGCCGGAGATACAGATATAATTTTAGCTGCTGTAAGAAATGGTTATAAATTCATCAGAACTTCAAGATGGGGAGCTATAGAGAATGCAGCTGTAGATCTGTTTGCAATCCCGAGTCTGCCGGTTCTCGATTCCACGACACAATCTGAGATTGGAGATTATCTTGATCTGTAATCCGGATTGTTTTTATCAGAATCCCAAAATCATTTCGCTGATATAAATTATCTTGGCTTTGTAATTATACTCTTTTAACTCTGCCTACCGGCCGCAGGCGCAAAGTACGCAAAGGTTACCGCAAAGTTCTCAAAGCTAACACCTTTACTTATAACTCTGTGGAACTCTGTGTCTCTCTCAGTGGAACTCTGTGTAACTAAAATCATTTTAAGAACTTACACAGAGGTCCACAGAGCCCGCCTTCGCCAAAAGGGCTACGGCGGGTGAAAGAATCACAGAGGTCCACAGAGCCTTGCTGAATAGTTAATTAATCTGCATGTATCTATAAAAGAAGAGCGTAGGTTAATTTATAAAAGCGCATCATTTGTCCGCCACATTTATGACAGTTAAATCACCAATCCCTGAATGACGATTTGAAGAAGTTATTTATTACAGTTCAAAGAGGAAGGGGAGGGAAATTGCAGCTTACAGATTTAATTCAAATTAATTCTATTTGACATAATATTAATTATAGGAAATTTCTGCTTTTCATTTACCAACAGCAAAAAGGTATTTCTGTGTCCTGAAATAGATCATGCCATCGGTAATTGCCGGCGCCGTAAGGCATATATCCTTCAGCGGTATTTCCTGCAACTCTCTGAATACAGGTCCATCCTGAATGATATAAACGGTTCCGTTTTCATCAACAATATAAATCCTCCCGTCTGAAGCCACAGGCGAGGCAATAAAACTCTTTGTCTTGCCCAGCTTTGCATTGTATATCTCATTCCCGGTATCAGGATCAAGGCATTGAATGGTTCCGTTCCAGTTAACATTATATAGATACCCGTGGTAAAGCAGCAAAGAATGTATATATGATCCTCCCCTTGGAATACTCCATTTTACATATTCATTTGTTTTTGAACCTGATCTGAGAGTAATGTCACCTGCAGCTGCCACAGAAACAGCCAGAATCGGAGAACTTGGTCCGTGCGCACTGTTGAAATAGATTATGCCATTGCCGGTTATAGGGGTCGGGATCGGTACGTCTCCCCCACCCGACATCCTCCAAATCTCCTTCCCTGTCGCAAGATCATAGCCGCCACGATGGTTATAGCCATTTACCGCAACAAAGGTCCTGGTTCCGTTTTTGTATATATTCGGTGTACTCCAGGATGGATGGTCATTCCTCTTTACTTTCCACAATTCTTTCCCTGATTTCAGATCGTATGTAGCCAGAAACGAGTTTTCCAGGACATCGCACTGAATAACAAGAATTCCATTATAAATAACTGGTGAGCTGGCAAACTCCCACTCAGCGGCTGGATAATCGAAAGCAACAGCTTTAAGAATACCAAAGTTCCTGCTCCAGATGAGCTTCCCGGTAAAATCGTAACAATATAATCCCTCTGAACCAAAGAAGGCAACAACATAATTTCCATCGGTGGCAACCGAGGCATTTGCATGCGTCGATTTTGGATGCCGTTTGATCTTTGGGACACCTGTAAAAGCAGTCCTCTCCCAGATCGTTTTACCTGAGAATTTATCGATACAGATTACTTTCCAGTCATGCACTGAACTGTCAGGTACAGGAAGCCCGTCCCCAAAAATGCCCGTTTTTATGCCCTGATTATCAAACTGGCTTACAGCGGTTGTAATGAAGAGCTTATTATCCCAGATCACCGGGCTTGAAAGGCCCAGTCCGGGTACAGGA
Organism: uncultured Bacteroidales bacterium; assembly: GCA_963806555.1. Classification (GTDB taxonomy): domain Bacteria; phylum Bacteroidota; class Bacteroidia; order Bacteroidales; family VadinHA17; genus LD21. Next base: position 59,420 of record CAWDYR010000028.1, read on the forward strand.
ATTTTCCACCTGATATTTACAGATTTTTCCGGATCAAATGATTCCGGAAGATTTGCATTATCAAGGACTCCTGACGACATAAACCCGCGATATGACGACCATTGACGTTCCGGTCTCAACTGGGCATCTGTTGTAAAAAGGAACCCAGATAGTAAGATTAATATATTGAAGATAAGCTGTCTATTTATTAGCATAGTATATTAATGAAATTAGTCCTGTAAAGCAGTGATTTATAGAGTCATAGCTCCCTTATCCTGAATAATAAAAATCCCAGTACGGTGATTGTGATAATACCGGACAATAAAACTCAAAAGGAAACCGGATAAATTTATCCTTTCCGGATTTCGTCTTTGATTCTCTGAATGTGTCCGCGGCCAAGACCTTTCACTTCGCAGCCAAGCTGAAAATAACGTCTTATCTTGTCGTCGGTCAGGATGCCAAAGCAGTCAATTATTGCAGCAGGCTGACCGATTGCGCTTTACAACATCATCAGGATCAAGGTCGAGATAAGCTTTATGCGGAACTGCGAAGATAACCGCCTCTGCATGATTAAGAGCTTTATTAAGATCCTGTTCAACACGTATCTCTTTCAGTTTTTCCTGGTTGCGGAAAAATTGTGATTTGCTCTGCCCGATCCCCGGATAAGATATCCTGCTGTTCAAACTCCCACCAGTGTTCAACGTAAGGATCATGAACCCTGATCTCTGCTCCCATTTCGGCGAGCTTCCTGATTACAATTTCCGAACCGCTATACCGGGTATCCCCAACATCCTCACGGTAAGCTGCACCAAGGACCAGGACATCAGCTGCGGCAATCGGTTGCCCCATATTGCGCAGGGCATCACGTGTAAGCTGCCCGACATGCAAGACCCCGGGTATCATTTATATCAATTGCCAGCGGGGTGATTTTAAAAATATCATCCTCAAAACCAAGTATATGCTTATAAGCCCATACACCCAGTCCTCCGTCCTTTGGAAGGCAATACCCTCCAATTCCGGGTCCGGGGAAAATTATATTGCTGTGAGTCGGCCTGACTTTGATAGCTTTAATAACCTTAACAAGATCCACTCCGTTCCGTTCGGCAAATAAGCTCCACTCATCCAAGAAAAGCCAGGATGGTGGCACGGTAGCTGTTCTCAACAATCTTGGCTGTTTCGGATTCAATTGGCCTGTCCATCACAGTTAAGGGAAACTTATCTGTATTCAGTACCTCATTCAGGAATTTTACCACCCTTTCTTTTGCTTCCTGGTTGATTCCGCTGCATACCCTCCAGAAATCACGGATACTGGCTACATAATTACGGCCCGGCATTACTCTTTCGTAACTGTGGGCAAGTAACGGATCAGTTTTAATGTGGCGTTTTTTAAATACCTTTTTCATTATGGGATAGGCAACCTGTTCAGTCGTTCCCGGCGCCACAGTGGTTTCAATTAGAACAAGGGCTGATGGCGGGATGTGTTCGGCAATTACTCCCAGAGAAGCTTCCAGCGCAGCCATATCGGTCTGTCCGTTACGTACATTACCAAGATCTTCCTTCAGGTAATCGCACTGTACATCAACCACTACAACATCAGCCAGCTTGAGAACTTCGTATGTAAATGTTGCAATAAGCGTTTTCTTGTCATTTACGCAGCGTGAGATCATCGGATCAACCTCCGGATCTTCAGCTTTTACCGGAGAGATACCACGGTTAAGCATCGGTATCTTCCAGAAACTTCGTGCACTGGGACGCTGCATTCCGATAACAAACTTGGAAGGCTCTCCATTTTTGCCAACAGTATCGGCAACAATTGCCGCCATTACTGCACCGACAAATCCGACGCCCATAACAACAACAATTTCACGGCCTTTAAGCCGCTCCTCCTCTACGCGTTTAACAAGATTTTCATATTCTGCTTTATAATCCTCAGGATTTGGTAACGGGAATTTTTCACCACCCGGGCTGATTGAAAATTTTTCACTCATATTGTTTCAATACTAAGGGTTTCAGATAAGGTTAATTTCAAAGGACCTAAATTTACAAAAAGTCCGCAATAATGCAAATTGCCTGATTAATAATTAAAAATCAGCTATCAACCTCTCCCTAAATAATATTTCTTCCATAAATCTGTTAATATGTAGTGAAGATTTAAAAATCCTGAAAGACGTCAGGTTTTTATACCATAATTAGGAGTTCCGGATGATCCTGTCGCGTTACAATAAATTAATTTTCAGTGTTTTTTCAGATAATAATGACTATCTGATCCTGACACTTTATATTAACAAGACGCGAAATAATTACGATTCATTCCTGCAGGTACAATGCGCAAAGAACGATCATTCACTCAATCATCTTCCTGCATTTGTATTTAATACAGGAATAAAGGTTGTTGATATTACTTCACGGGTCATAACATTTTCAAGGGGCAAGATCATATTTATGAAGGATATGGTTAAGATCGAATTTGCTTCAGAGTTGATAATGTTTTATTTGAATTACACCTCTGATTCATAACGGCTGCAGTCCCATTGATGCTCTTGAAAAAGTTAGTCCGGAAAATAAAGAGACTGTCTGGAATTCATTTAATTTCAGAAGTTCCGTAAAAGGTAATTTTGTCAGCCCCAATACAAGTGCAGAATTTAATAACGCAACAGGGAACATTGATCTTTTGAAATCCGAAATATTTCCTCAAAAAATAAACGGATTTCTGTGGAGCCGGCTGCACACAAGAGGCCTGGATATGGCTTTTTCACTGGTTCTAAACGGTTCAGGGAAACTGCATTCAAAACTCTCTTTCCTTACTAAAGACAATTTGATCGAATTTTCCGACGTGGAATATAAGATAACCAACGAAACTATAAGCCCGAAGTCAGGGATTAAGTTTCCCGGAAATATTCTCCTTACCGCGAAGAATGAAAACTACCAGGTCTCCGTAATACTCCATGATAATATGGAAATACCAGAAAATGAGCTGGCAACCGAGGCTACCTTTTTAGAGAGTCTTGTAAGGCGTCTTCCAGGTTTAAAAGTCAAAAGTCCCAGAACAGTGAGATTACATGCCATTGCTAATGTTACCATTATCAACAGCACTTCCCGGGATGAGTTTAACGGGATTTCTGCCATTTGCGAATACCCTGATATAGAAAAATAACCTGGAAATTATTGCCCCTATATTTCGCCCTGAAGCGTATTAAGAATATCTTTCAGAAGCCTGTCCAGTTCCATCTCATGATCGGGTTTCGGGGAATAACCAAGTATCACGACTATAAGTGCTTTTGATGGAATTATGAATATCATCTGCCCGTCATGGCCCTCACATGAATACATATCGGCAGGAGCCGAAGGATAGTCTCCTCCCCTGTTCAAGCCAGAACAAGGCTCCGTAAGTTCCTTTGCTGTCTGAGGCTGGTGTCCTGGTATAATCGACCCATCCAACAGGAAGAATCCGCTCGCCGTTAAAAACTCCGTCGTTAAGGTAAAGCAATGCAAACCTGACATAGTCCCGTGCTGTCGCATACAGGTATGAGGAGCCGACAAAATCACCTGAAGGATCTGTTTCAAAGACTGCGTCAGTTATTCCTATCTTCTCAAAAAACTGATCCTGTGCATATGCGTAAAGGGATGAATCACTTTCAAATTCCTTCCGGATCAGTTGGCAGATAATATTTGCTGTTCCGGAAGAATAATACCAGTGAGTTCCGGGAGTGTAATCAAGAGGCTTATTTATTGCATATTCACTCATATCCCCTTCATTGAAAAGCATAAGATTTACATCCGATCTGCTTCCATAATCCTCATTCCATTTCAGTCCGCTCTGCATCTGCAAAAGGTCATTGAGGGTTATCCTGTTTCTTTCATCTCCTTTCCATTCATCAATATCAGCTGGTTTGGAAATTACCATTTTCCCTTCTCTTACAAGCAGGCCTGTTAGTGCATTCGTAAAACTTTTAGCCATCGACCAGCTTAAGAACCGGGTATTCCGGTCGAACTGAGGCTTATAAGCTTCTGCAACAGGAATCCCTTTATGGACAACCATGAACGCAAAAGCGTTCCCATTGTAGGCATTATCATCTACCAGGCTTTTTGTAATTCCTGCAAGCGCTGCTCTGTCAATTCCTGTTGCCGTATCCGGTATGATGTTTCCAAGAGGCCAGGCAGTTGTATCCTGAAAATAGCCTGGATCAGTATCTACAGGATATACAGCTTTGTGGAGCGCCTCTTCCGGAACATCATTTAAGAGTGTCGCACCGAATCCTTCCCTGAAAATAGCTTTCGACTTTCCCCATAAAAAACTGCTGGTCACACTCTTTTCTTCGTAATTCACTTTATTTTTCGTGAACTTAATAAAGGAAAAGTTAAGGTCGACAGCTTCGACTTCATCAGCCTTTCGTCCCGAAATAAAGACGTCTGAACAAAGATTTTTAGCGGCATAGCCAGTGATGATTGGTATTACCGAATTCAGATAAATACAGGCTCCTGCCAATATCATACCAGTAAATATCAGCATACCATAAAGCACTTTTTTCATTGTCATTTTCAATGTGATCAGGTTTATGAAATCAAAGCTAATAAATTTAACAGATTACTGGATGTAATTAAGTCCATATGGCAATGACAAAGAGGTCTCTGTAAATAAATTCCAGATCGGCCTCACTTACTTAAGAATACAATTTTATGTGTCATGATGCTCTTCTTTCCGCCACTCTTTGCTTCGATGCGGCAAAAATAAATTCCGGGAGGCACCTTCTTACCGTTTCCATTGAAACCATTCCATTCAGTTTTGTGATACCCTGAAGATTTCCTGGCATCTTCCAGAATCACAACCGGTTTTCCGGACAGATCGAAAATTTTAATGGTGATTTCAGCTTCAACAAGAAGTAGATATGTCAAATTCGTGTTTTCTGAAAATGGATTCGGATAATTCTGGTAAACTGTTATTATCTCTGAATAAGGTTTCTCAAGTCTGAAAATATCATCTGAACCGGGAGACCCTCCCACGTTGTATGATTCCCTCCAGTCTGAATTGAGCTTTTGATTATCAGAAGGATTCATTTCAACCGGTACCAGTGATTTACCGTCCCCGTCAGCCTGTTCAGGCCAGCCGTTTTCGTCATCATATATTAGTGAACAAAGAGTATCTTTTTCTGCACTTAACAGAATTACTTCCTCGCCTTCATTGGCCAGCTGTCCTTTGAACTGATCAAAAGGTCTGAAATGATACCTTAAGGTAAAATATTTGCTGTCTGATGCCAGAACCACAAATTCACCAGGACCCAGGAAGGTTTCAGAAGGAAATCTGTACCTGATTCCCTTAATGAATTGCACTCCTTCGATATTCAGAGTGGATGCACCTGTATTTTTAAGCTCAATGAATTCAAGCACAGAGTCTCTCACATCACCGTCATTCTCAGGATGATAATGAATTTCTGTAATCTTAATATCATTCATGTCTCCCTGAATTTCAAAATACTTTTCATTAAGGGGGCTCCATTCTCCATTAATTAATGTACGCGCTTTTATTCGTGAAGATCTCGTAATTTCAAAGGGATTTAAAAACATCTTTGCTGATGATGAGACAGTTACTGCAGGGCTAAAAACGGCAGGGTCTTTCCCATCGGTTGTATACCATATATTTCCCTGTTCCGATGTCATTGACAACAGGGATCCGGGATCCACCCGGTTGCCCGAAATAAGATTACCATCCAGAAGAAAAACCGGGGCATTAACCGGGGGAAACAGTTTAGCTTTTCGTAACTGGCTAATAAAGACGTCTGTGCGATTTGGGAAGTAAGTGTTCATCATATAGTCCAGCTGCGGGAGCCAGTGGTCTTCCCTTGTATAAAGGTCAAATGGTCCTACAGTCTGATACTGATGAACATCCCTGCGGTAATCGCCCCATCTTGCTGATTCTGCCAGAACAGCCTTGTCGATTGCGGCTGCTCTCCTTCTCCATCTCTCCCCAGTCGAAGAAGGGGTCAGCGCTCCATTGTCGAAACAAAACTTCTGAACCCTGTCGGCAAACAGGCGTCGGAAGTCGTCGTTCTGGAGTAACTGCTGAAATATACGGCTGGGGCACTTATCATTATTCTCAGAAAGAATGTTGGCATTAACGCCCTCAACCATATGTTCGGAATCCCAGCAAAAGAACCGGAATCCCCTGCCCGGCGAAACGCGGTTTCTGATCGCCACCCAATTATGATGATCCCAATCCCAGTTCCCTCCATAAAAATTCAGGAGCATATAATCGGCAAGGTTTACAACATCAACCATTGGTTCTGCACCTGGTTTTGAACTGCCATCGGGATTATTCCCCTGGACAAGCTGGTATGCCTCATTACCCTTCAGTCCTGCGTTTGCCATTGACATCAATGTGCTCCACGAAGTTAATTCCCCGTCTACAGCTTCCGAATAATCCTTAATTACATCATAATCTTCCTTTTCTCCAAACAGATACGATTCTGCAAACTCACTGTCCATCCTTTCTGAAGGATTATAAATACCCCAATACAATCCATTTAGAAAGAGGTGAACATAATTACCATGACTTGAATAATATCCCATTGCTCTCTGGGTATCCTTGGTCCAGCGGTCCCTTAAATACTGCGCCATTGATCTCTCGCTGTGGCTGTGATGGATCCACGTATTGCCAAACCCTGCCCTGAGTATAACAGTATTGAATTCCGTTACAGCGTCCTCTCCAAAAAAGGGGTAGTTGAACTTTTTTGGACCATATTCGCTTCTGAAAACAAGACGGAAGGAGTGTTTGGGTGACTTTTCCGGTCTTCTGCCCTCTCCTCCCTGTATCCGGATCCCGCAATCAACCTGGAAGGAACCTGTATCCCCGGCGCTAAAATATTCAAAAGATACCGGACGTTCCCAGCCGTAGCCTAAACCTTCTGCGGTACCTGTATATATATAGATCCCGCCAGTTAACTGGTCGACGTTTTTTGAAAATAAACTACCCTTGTCTGTGACCAGCGAAATAACCGGCAGGTCAGTAAGTGCCTCTTTTACCGATTCTGCAAACTGCGGGTCGGACATCATTTCAGGATCCATTTCATAGTCACCCGGTGCAACTCCGTTAATACTTAAGAATGGTGACCATGTAGAGGGATATCCTGGAGGATTGTTGGGTTGTCGTATTATGTCATCAGGGAACAGAAATGTCCTGGTTAATATTTTACCCTGTTGAATTCCATTTTTCAGGCAGACAGCCCTTATTACCGAGGTTGAATCAATCAAGACCGGAGCTGAATACAATGTCCCATTTTTGCTGTCCGGCTTGCTTCCATCTATTGTGAATATTATTCCGGCATCCGGATCGGGTGAAGTTATTTCGAGATAAAAAGGAGAATTAAAAAAACCATGCCCGGCACTGAATGACGGGGACTCATTTGTACCTGTCACAACCACAGATTGGGTATAACCATTCGCCCCGGTCAATAAAAACAGAATTGTCCATGCCATAAGTCGGCAGAACCAGGAATTGCGCATCTTCAGATAATGTATAATTAAAAGGGACTCTTTTTTCTGAAAAATTCAACCGTGAAATAGAGAACTGTCAGAACTGAAACAAATATCACCATTGCCCCAAGTTCATTAACCGGAATATTTGACAACAGCCAGATGATAACAAGAGCTGAGATCCCCGGGACCAGATATCCTCCGGGAATTTTATAAGTGTCTTTCCCGGTTTTACCGGCCAGCCGGAATCTGATAACCGATAATACGACACCAAGGTAAATCAGCAGATATGAAGCGCTTGAAAGTAAAGCCAGTTGTTTGAATTCACCTGTTGATGCAAAAATGAATCCCAGGGCTGAATAACTGATTATTGAGACATAAGGCGTAAGAAACTGCTTATGCACCTTTGCCAATCCCCTGAAGGGAATTACCTTGTCCCTGGCAGAAGCGAAGAGTACCCTTGGCATGTTAAGAACCATTCCGCTTATGTTGCCAAACATTGAAAAAGTAGCCCCGATAATCACAATTGTTGCCCCAGCCGGACCGATCATACGTCTGGCAGCCTCTGCCAGCGGGGCATCGCGGTAGTCTGTAATAGAAGATCCCAGGATGCCCTGCACTGTAGTCTGGATAAGAATATATAAGATCACCACTACGAGGACACTTAGCATTATTCCCTTTGGAATTGTCCTTGCAGGATTCTTGATTTCACCGCTGACATTCAGGGCCGTTTCGGCTCCCACAAATGCAAAAATCAGAATGAGTGACATCTCTCCAAGATCAGGAACAGAGTTGACAGTTGTCTGGGTAAAATTAGACGGGGTCACGAAGAACCATCCAAAAAGCGCAATAAACAATAAAGGACACAGTTTGGCAATAGTATTGAATTTAACAATGAAGATCGCATTCCGCAGGCCTCTTACATTCGACCAGGCAAGACCTCCGAAAATCAGGGCAAAAAATATAACCCGTACGGCTGTTCCTTTAAAGAATGGAAGAAAATATGCGAGTGTATCGGCCAGACCGTTAGCGACGGCAGCATTTGCCATTATGGCGGCGCCGAAGATGAAAATATTGGTTGTGAGAAATCCTGCATATTTTCCAAATGCATCCTCTATGTATGAATAGGCGCCCCCTGTCCTTGTTATCTTTGTTCCGACCTCCGCAAAGCAAAGCATTATGAGCATCATAAGTAGTCCACATACAACGTAAGCCCATATACTTCCCGTGCCCAGCCGTTCTGCGATGATCACAGGCAGGATAAAGATCCCTGCACCTACTATAATATTGATTGAGTTTGATACCAGTCCCCAGGTGCCAATCTCCCTTTTTAGCCCTTCATTATTAATCATTCCCGACTCACGTCTCTGTCTGAGTATTTTTCAAAACTGATTAAAGATAACGAAATATCTGCATAAGCAGAATTTGATCGCGATTAAGAATATTTCCTTAAAAGTTTATTTAACTTGCATTATTTAAATCAATAATCAGTACGGAACATGGTACAGATCCAAAAATCCACGCTTGCTCTTTTTGTCTGAGCTTAAATGCAATAATAACCGGGATTGGTTTATTCAGAACCGAAAGAGATATGAAGAGGCAAAGAAGAACTATGAAGTATTTGTTCAGGCTCTGATAGACGCTGTTTCAGTCTTCGATCCCATCCTGAAAGGGTTGGAAGCACGTAGTTGCACATACAGGATCAACCGCGACATTCGGTTTTCGCCCGACAAAACCCTTTACAAATCACATCTGGGGGCTTTTATTGTCAGGGGTGGAAGGAAAAACGGCGACAGGCTGGCAGGTTATTACTTCCATGTAGAGCCGGGAAATAACAGTATGATTGCAGGCGGCGCCTATATTCCTCCTATGCCCTGGCTGACAGCCATACGGGAGAAATTAGATGAGGAAGGTGACAGATTTCTAAAAATCATTAATAAGAGGGAATTCAAGGATTTCTTTGGTGAAATTGAGGGAGAAAAGCTTAAAACGGCTCCGAAGGGATTCCCGAAAGATCATCCTAATATTGAGCTTCTTAAGATGAAGAGTTTTCTAGTTACCAGAACAATTTCAGATACTGAAATTGTTAGCGATAATTGTATTGAATTGATTGTCAGGGCATCAAAAACTATGAAGCCACTGAATGATTTTCTGAATGAGTACTGACTTTCTCATTTAATGCATTTGGTAGTCCTGACAGTTATTGTTATAAAGCCACTGTTTTCTTCAGTATAAGTGCCTGTGTTACTTGCTTCATAATCTGTCGCTTCCTCCTGTGACATTTCGCAGAATTTTTGGGTATCCGATGTCGAAAACCTCTCAAAAGTCGCTTCGTATTTATAGGTTATATCGAAGGTCGTAGTGCATTCATAACAGTCCGGTTCCTTTTTGCATGAAAACACCAGTATAAAAAGAATGCAGGCTATCACCAGCCGGATATATCCAGACCAGTTTTTCATAATAGTCAGATTTTTATTGTTGTTTAGCCACTCCTGGAATTTTTCTCATTCTAAGATTAACCGGAGTAACTTCAAGATACTCATCATCTTTGATCTGCTCCATTGATTCCTCGAGCGAAAATCTGAGTTTCGGCGCGATTCTCAGGCTCTCATCCGAGCCTGATGCCCTCATATTGGTCAGTTTCTTTCCCTTAACCACATTTACCTCAATATCTCCGGGACGTGAATTTTCTCCAATTACCTGTCCTTTATAAACATATTCACCCGGATCAATGTAAAACCTCCCCCGGTCCTGAAGCCTGTCGATAGCATAACCTGTTGCCATACCCTGTTCGAGCGAAGTTATCGAACCATTCTGTTTTGGAACAAGCTCATCACCCTTGTATTTATCATATCCTCTGAATCTGTGATGCATTACAGCTTCACCTGAAGTTGCTGTGAGCATATTGTTCCTTAAGCCGATAAGTCCCCTTGCAGGTATGTCAAATTCAATATGGATAAGATCTCCCTTTGGTTCGATAATCATCATCTCCCCTTTCCTCATTGTTACCAGTTCAATCACCTTACCTGAAAAATCGGCTGGCACGTCAATTGATAAAGTTTCGTAAGGCTCTGATTTAGTTCCATTTATTTCTTTCATTATCACTCTGGGCTTTCCAACCTGAAATTCATAACCTTCCCTTCGCATTGTCTCAATCAGGATTGAAAGGTGGAGAATACCTCTCCCGTAGACATTAAATGTGTCTTCCGATTTTGTCTCTTCAACTTTTAAGGCAAGGTTCTTTTCAGTTTCCCTGAACAGCCTTGTCCTTAAATGCCTTGAAGTAACAAATTTTCCTTCTTTGCCGAACAGAGGTGAATTGTTTATTGTGAAGACCATGCTCATTGTGGGTTCATCAACCTCAATCCTCTTCAGGGCTTCAGGCGCAAGAAGATCCGCCAGGGTATCGCCTATTTCGAAATCTTCAAGACCGATTACAGCACACAGGTCTCCGCATCGGACACTTTCGGTCTTGACCCTTCCTAAACCTTCAAAGACAAAAAGTTCTTTGACCCTCACTTTCTTTACTTCACCGTCCTTTTTGCACAGAGTATAATCCTTGCCAGTGAAAACCTCTCCCCTGAAGACCCTTCCGATGGCTATCCTGCCGACATAGCTCGAGTAGTCAAGTGAAGCCACCTGCATCTGGGCGGTGCCTTCCACATATACGGGTTCAGGTATCTGTTCCAGTATTGTGTCGAGCAATGCGGTTATATCGGTTGCCGGCTTCATCCAGTCCTTGCTCATCCAGCCGTACTTTGACGAACCGAAGATAGTTTCAAAATTCAATTGCTCGTCAGAAGCGTCGAGATTGTACATTAATTCAAAGATATCCTGCTGGACCTCATCGGGCCGGCAGTTTTCCTTGTCAACTTTATTTACAACAACAATCGGTTTAAGGCCCAGATTGATAGCTTTGCCAAGTACAAATCTTGTCTGGGGCATTGGTCCTTCAAATGCATCGACGAGCAGAAGCACGCCATCAGCCATTTTGAGAACTCTCTCCACTTCACCGCCAAAGTCAGCGTGCCCGGGTGTATCTATGATGTTAATTTTGACCCCTTTATAGTTAACCGAAACATTTTTTGAAGTTATTGTGATACCTCTCTCCCTTTCAAGGTCATTGCTGTCAAGTAGCAGGTCCACCGCCTCTTTTCTCTGGTCAAGCACCTTGCACTCCTGGATGATCCTGTCTACCAGTGTTGTTTTTCCATGATCAACATGAGCAATGATCGCAATATTTCGTATTGGCTGCATAAAAATTTTTAGACCTGCAAAAGTAATATTGTTACTTAATAAATATGCTAAAAAGGTTATATATATGTTAAAAACCCTGAAAATTAAATTGTAACAAATATTTCATATATTTCGCTAAATTTAAAATCCGACACTATGAAAAAACTGATCCTCACCATTTTCACCGCTTTTCTTGCCCTTACCGTTTCATCAGGCCAGACCGGTAAGCTTGAAGTAGGTATGAAAGCTCCTGACTGGGTGTTCACTGATGCTGACAAAAAGGAATTTACAATGAATTCCTGGACTGGTAAAGTACTGCAGATCAACTATGTGGATCCGGATGAATCGGATCTGAACGATCCCTTCAACGATGCTGTTAACAAAGCTACCGATGTTGATAAAATCATCAACCAGGATTATTTTAAAGGATTCGGCATAGTAGATACAAAATCAACCTGGAAACCAAATGGACTTATCAGGTTGATTGCGGGCAACAAAGCAAAAAAATATGACACAACAATACTGTTTGATTATAAAGGCACATTGCAGCAGTCGTGGGGCTTGCCAAGGGATAGCTACAGCGTCGTAATCCTTGATAAGAACAGGATCTGCAGGGCAATTTACAAAGGCAAAATCCCGGAATCGGAAAATCAGAAGGTGATTGATCTGATAGTACAGCTTACAAAAGAGTAGCCCTCTCCCCCATCTTCTCTGTGGACCTCTGTGTCTTCTCTGTGGAACTCTGTGTAAGTTCTTATAATTCTTTTTGTTACAGAAAGATCCACTTAGGATCACAGAGACCCACAGAGAATTCCAATAAAATGAAAGTTCCAAATCTTCTGATAATAGCCGGCACCGGAAACAAATCAGGCAAGACAACCTTCGCCTGCAGGCTGATTGAGCAATTTAGAAGTCTTGATATAATTTCAGTAAAAATAACGCCTCATTTTCATGAGACTACTCCGGGATTGGAACTGATAAAAGAGGATCCGGATTACTCAATTTATGAAGAAACGGATAGGGAATCGTCAAAGGATACCTCGCGAATGCTAAAAGCCGGAGCTGTAAAGGTGTACTTTGCGAAGGTTACCGACAATTCGCTGTTTGAGGCATTTAAAAATATTCTGGATCTGATTCCGCACGGCGCGCCTGTTGTCTGCGAATCACCTGCCCTGAGGTATCAGGTCGATCCCGGATTATTTATAGTTATGATGTCACCAGAGAAAGATAACCAAAAGGATATTAATAAATTACTGAGCTTACCTCATGTAGAATTCAATATGACTTTTTTGTCAGGCTGCAAAAAATTACCAGTTGATTTTAAGAACGGTAAATGGATAAGTCTCTCGTAGGGAGGGGATCAGTTTACCTCATTTATATCGGAGATATCTTTCCCGAGTTTTGCCTTTATCCGTTCAAGGTCGTGTTTCATAACGGCAATAGACTGGAAGATCTGTTTTTCAGGCATCACCGGTTCCGGAATTTCACTGCTTATATAGTTCACAAATTTCCATATCTCCCTGACCTCACTTACGTGTACTTCATAGGGTTCATAGAGTGGATTAAGGGAATAAAGGACCAGTTTGCCATCGCGGACAATATTATTTTCGAGGATCTTAAAGACAATTCCGTCATTGATAGTGAACACCACGTATGCTTTGCCGCTTATGATGTTCATCCAGTCCTGCAGGAATTCACCTGTCACCCATGATCCGTCGGGAATAGGAAGCATTGAGTCGCCCTTCAGCTGGAATGTCCTGTATTTTCTTTTGTCCGAAAGAAACGGAAGCCGGAAAACAGGCAGTTCTCCGATATATTCAGGGTCGGCATAGCCGGTTGCGTAGCCTGCCTTTGCTTTTTCTGCCACCAGTTCTATATTTTCCCTGTTTCCCGGATCGACTGTTGTGGTAAGCACCCTGAGATTGCTTCCCTTTATATAGGCATCGTAGCCTCTTTCCAGTTCCCCGAGCTGGCTTTCCGATAACCTGGCGATATCAATCTTCAGTATTGTATCGATTGATATATTAAAGTACCCGGAAAATGCCACAAGTGTCTCTATTCCCGGCTGGGCTACCCCGTTCTCATACCCGCTGAGGGTTGAACGCTTCAGGTTAAGGGCAACAGCAACATCATCCTGTGTTCTGCCCCTTCTTTTTCTTAAAAATTTTATGTTGGCAGCAAAATACATATAAAAATTTGATTATATTGTAATCATAAATTTGATTAAATTTTAATCAAAAGTAAAACTTAATTGTTATATATACAAGAAAAAAAAGAAAAAAAATGATTCATCTCTGTTTTTTTAACCCCCCAACCCCCCTAAAGGGGGGCTAATTTAGTGCACTGAATTAACCCCCTTTAGGGGGCAGGGGGTGAAACTTACAGAGTAACACAGAGAAATAAGAAGTTTAGAATATGCTTTTATCCGGCAACATAGAACGCTCCGTCCTGCATCTCGACCTCGATACATTCTTCGTATCGGTTGAGAGGCTCAGGAACAGCAGGCTTAACGGCAAACCTGTCATAATCGGCGGCATGTCGGACCGTGGCGTGGTGTCGAGCTGCAGCTATGAGGCAAGAAAATACGGCGTAAGCTCCGCAATGCCCATGAAGATGGCCAGGAACATGTGTCCCGATGCAATAGTGATAAGCGGCGATATGGAGATGTACAGCAACTACTCGAACATGGTCACCGGGATAATTGCCGAAAGAGCGCCGCTGTACGAAAAATCATCGATCGATGAGCATTATATCGACCTCACCGGCATGGACCGCTTCTATGGATGTTATAAATGGTCGCACGAGCTGCGTCAGTATATAATAAAAGAGACAGGACTGCCCATATCAATGGGGCTCTCAGTCAACAAGACCGTATCAAAGATCGCAACCGGAGAGGCAAAGCCAAACGGGGAGATAGAGGTGAAAAAAGAGATAGTCCTCCCCTTTCTCGATCCGCTGTCAATAAGCAAGATCCCGATGATAGGCCAGAAGACCTACCACACACTCCGCTCAATGGGCATTGCAACAATATATACTCTCAGGAACATACCTGCAGAGATGCTTGAGAAGCTGATGGGCAAAAATGGAATTGAGATCTGGAAAAGAGCAAACGGAATTGACTCTACTCCTGTAATCAGCTACTCTGAACAGAAATCGATAAGCACCGAGCATACTTTTGAAAAAGATACGACCGACATGGCAAGGCTGAACCAGCTGCTGGCAAGCATGGTGGAAAAGATTGCCTATGAGCTCAGAAAACAGGAGAAGCTGACTTCGTGCGTAACAGTAAAAATAAGGTATTCAAACTTCGACACCCATACACTGCAGAAAAGGATACCATACACCTCTTTCGATCATGTGCTTGCAGATATAGCAAAAGAGCTGTTTGCAAGGCTCTACCAGCGACGCATGCTTATAAGGCTTATCGGGGTCAGGTTCAGCCATATGGTAAGAGGAGTCCAGCAGCTCGACATGTTCGACGACACTCCCGAAAAGGTAAGCCTGTATATGGCCATGGATAAGCTCCGGAAACGTTTCGGACGCGATGCAGTGCGGAGAGCTGCCGGGGTTATGACTATGCAGGAAAGAGAGGAAAAAGCCCTCAAACAGCTTGAAAATGCGATTAAGGAGCAGAATATGATGGAGGAAAGACTGAAAGGTTATATGATGTATGGATTTTAACGGTACAGTTTGGAGTGACTAGAGTTTGGAGTACTTAGAGTTCGAATAAACAAGCTCAAGTACTCACAAGCACTCTAGGCAACTCTAGGCACTCTAGCAACCAGCAACTCAGCAACATGTACTTAAACTGTCACTCATATTACAGCCTGCGCTACGGAATGATGTCCGTGGAACAGCTTGTGCAGAATGCCGCTGCAGCAGGTGCAGATACCATCGTGCTTGACTGACATCAATAATTCAACCGGAATACCTGAATTTGCAGGCGAATGCAGTAAAAACAACATAAGACCGGTGGCCGGCATCGAATTCAGAAATGGGAATGAACTGCAGTACATCGGCATTGCACGCAACAACAAGGGATTCAGGGAACTCAATGAGTTCCTTTCAAAACATAATTTTGAAAAAACTGAGATCCCCTTTCCTGCACCCGGATTTTCCGAAGCATACACAATATATTCACTTAATAAGATACCTGAAAGGAAGCTATTTGATAATGAGCGTATTGGAATAAAACCCGGTGAGATCAACAGACTTCTTACACTGCCCAAATCCATCGACAGAAATTCGATGGTGCTTCTGCAGCCTGTAACATTTGCCGGTGCAGACGATATTTTCATTCATAAAAGCCTGAGGGCTGTCGACAACAACATTCTCCTCAGCCATCTTAAGCCATCGCAATGTGCGGCTGAAGATGAGTTCTTCAAAACGCCTGAATATGAGAAAAATATCGCGGAGGATCATCCATGGCTGGTAAGACAACACAGAGAAACTGCTCCGGGAGTGCTCCCTTGACTTTGACCGTGAGAGCCTGAAGAACAAGAAGATCTTTTCAGCCAGCAGGTATGACGATAAGCTTCTGCTCGAAAAGCTTGCATGGGACGGCATGATTTACAGGTATGGCAAACAGAACAGCGAAGCAAAAAAAAGGATCAGACATGAGCTGGAGATCATTGACAAACTGGGATTTTCAGCCTATTTTCTTATTACCTGGGATATTATAAGGTATTCAATGGCCAGGGGATTTTACCATGTTGGCCGCGGCAGCGGGGCCAATTCGATTGTTGCTTATTGCCTGAAGATCACCAATGTTGACCCTATTGACCTGAACCTTTACTTCGAAAGATTCATTAACCCGAAACGGAGCAGTCCGCCTGACTTCGATATCGACTATTCATGGAAAGAAAGGGATGAAGTAATCGATTATATCTTCAAGAGATACGGATACAGCCATACTGCCCTTCTTGGAACGATGAGCACATTCAGGGGCAAATCGATTGTCCGCGAGCTTGGAAAGGTACATGGACTGCCAAAGGAAGAGATAGACGCCCTGATTGATAATCCGTCAGCCGAGACCAACCGCAATGATATTACCGACACCATCTTTTCAACAGGACTCAAAATAGCCGATTTCCCGAATATGAGAAGCATTCATGCCGGGGGCATCCTTATTTCCGAAGAACCTGTTACATGCTATACTGCGCTCGATATGCCCCCAAAAGGCTTTCCTACAACGCAGTGGGACATGTACACTGCCGAAGAGATCGGCTTTGAGAAGCTCGATATCCTCAGCCAGAGAGGGATCGGCCATATCAGCGAAAGCGCCGAGATAATCATGCGGAACCAGTCAATAGATGTGGATGTGCATGCTATCCAGAAATTCAAGAACGATCCGAAGGTCAGGGAATATCTTAAAACCGGCGAGACAAAAGGCTGTTTCTATGTTGAGAGCCCGTCGATGAGAGGCCTTCTTCAAAAGCTCCAGTGTGATGATTATCCTACACTTGTTGCTGCAAGCTCGATCATCAGGCCGGGAGTTGCACGTTCCGGAATGATGCGCGAGTATATCTACAGGTTTCATAATCCCGGATAAGTTCGAATACATACATCCGGTAATGAAAGAGCAGCTCGAAGAGACATTCGGGGTTATGGTTTACCAGGAGGATGTTCTGAAGGTATGCCATCATTTTGCCGGACTCGATCTTGCAGATGCCGATACCCTTCGCCGGGCAATGAGCGGTAAGTACAGGTCGAAGCAGGAGATGCAGCGGATAGTCGATAAATTCTTTTCCAACTGCCGGGAAAAGGGTTACAGCGAAGAAGTTACAAAAGAGGTATGGCGGCAGATCGAATCGTTTGCAGGGTACTCATTCTCAAAAGCCCACTCGGCTTCGTATGCGGTTGAGAGCTTCCAGAGCCTCTAGCTGAAAGCACATTTTCCCCTCGAGTTTATGGTTGCAGTCATCAACAATTTCGGGGGATTCTACAGGACATGGGTATATGTGCACGAAGCAAAGAGGTACGGAGCTGCAATACAGCCTCCATGTGTTAATAAAAGCACTTTTAAGACAACCATCTATGGCACAGATATCTATCTGGGTTTCATCCATATACTCAGCCTTGAAGAGAAACTGGCCAGATCGATTGAAGAGATCCGGAATGCCGACGGACCATTCAGTGATCTGAATGATTTTGTGACCCGCGTCTGCCCCGGGCTTGAACAGGTCATACTTCTTATAAGGGCAGGTGCATTCAGGTTTACCGGGAAGAAGAAAGCTGTTCTCTTATGGGAAGCCCATATGATGATGAATAAGAACCAAACATGAAAGCATACGGCCGCTCTTTTCCCAGCCGGTCCGCAACTTCACACTCCCCGATCTTGTTCAGGACAGCCTTGATGATGCTTATGATGAAATTGAGCTCTTTGGCTTCCCTGTGACCATGGACTGGTTCGAGATGCTCGAAACATCATTCCGCGGAGAGATAACAGCACGGGATATGATAAGGCACGTCGGGAAAAAAGTCAGGATGGTAGGCCACCTTGTCACTATCAAATATATTAAGACAATAAAAAAGGAATGGATGAACTTCGGGTGTTTCATTGATCCGGAAGGTAACTTCTTCGATACCACACACTTTTCCCAATCGCTTAAATACTACCCCTTTAAAGGAAGCGGTACCTACCTGATCCTGGGTAAAGTAGTTGAAGAGTTTGGTTTCCCGTCACTTGAAGTAGAAAAACTGGCGAAACTTCCTGTCAGGCCCGATAAACGATACTGACCTCTTAAAAGATGTCATCAATCATTCTGGTCATCATGCATTGTCCTGAAGACTGAGGCATCCGAAAGCCTTGTTATCTTCCTGAATCCGGATACCCAGAAATAGATGAATACGGGAATAAAAGCGATAAGCAGAAGAGGGGAATTCCCCATCAGCATGAAATCGTATAATCCGTGAAAAAGAAAAGGCAAAAGAAAAGCAAGTATCAGATAGATTGGCTTCCGTCGTGGATTAAACCGGGCCAGACCAAAATAAAAGCCCATAACTACTCCGAAGAGCGCGTGAGCAGGCACAGCAGTCAAAGCCCGAACAATGCCTACTCCATATCCGCCGGTAAAAACATAGAGAATATTTTCAATGCCTGCAAAACCCAGAGCTATATAGACAGCATAGACGATACCATCAAATTTTTCATTGAAGTTCCTATTATTCCAGAAGAAAAAATAGAATGCCAGGAACTTCATTCCCTCTTCCGTAAAGCCGGCAACAATAAAAGCAGTATATGCAGCTGAGGATAAACCCTCCGTTTCCACCGAAAAGCTATCCAGTAACTTTTCAATCAATACCACTGGCAGAACGATGACAACACCCGCGAATAAAGCCTTCAGTAATACGGAAAGAGGCTCCTTTTCATATTTATCCCGGCTGTATATATAGAATGCTATAATAAGGACAGGCCCAAGACTGATGAAAAGAAGGTTGTTTATCATGGGTGGAGGTTAACTGAAGGATTCAATTTATACTTGTTTGTTGATTAAAAGTACAAAAATAATAGATACCATTCTGTAATTTCAGAAGACTAGCAACCAGTAACCGGGCCGAGCGTTAAGAAAACACCCGGTGGGTGTTTTTAGCGAGGAGCCAGCCTTGAGGGAGCAACCTGCAACCTGCAACCAGCAACCAGCAACCAGCAACTTCTTCAATCAGCTGCTTATTTGCCTTGAAGCCTTCAGAACCCCCTTAATCCCGTGGATCTTCCTTATGATCCCATAAAGCACGTCATTGTTTGGGACCATTAAACTAAGGGATCCTTCGAACATACCTTCATCGAAGCTGTAGTTGAAATTCCTTACACTTACATTGTATTGTGAGATTATGTCGGCGATCTTATTAACAATACCGATATCTTCTACTCCTGTAATCTTAATAGTTGCAGTAAATGAGGCCATGTTTTTCGTCTTTGTCCAGCGCGCTGCAACAACTCTGTACGGATATCTTGCCATCAGGTTATTTGCATTCGGACATCCGGTCCTGTGAATTTTGATTCCCTCCAGGATGGTTACAAATCCAAAGACAGAATCTCCGAATACAGGGTTGCAGCATTTTGCAAGCCTGTAATCGAGACCCTCTACTCTGTCTTCAATAATAAGATAATCCGAATATTGCGTACCGGCAACTTCCTTGATTTCTTTTTCCGGCAATTCCGGAACCTGCTCCGGTGGCGGAGTAGTTTCACTTTTCTGCAGAACCTCCTTTATCTGAAGGAGATCTATCTTCTCTGATTCGATAAGCACATAAAGGTCCTGTGCGGTTTTAAGATTATAATGAAGGATCAGTTTCTGAATAACGGCATCGCCATAAGCCATTTTCCAGTTCTTGAGCCTGCGCATGAGTACCTCTTTGCCTTCAGCAGCTGCCCTGGTTCGTTCCTCGTTAAGAGCCTGCCGTATCTTGGTTTTTGCCTTGCTGGTAACTACAAAAGAGAGCCAGTCCTGCTTTGGCCGTTGATTCTTGGATCGTATAATAGAAACATGGTCGCCGTTCTGAAGGACATATTTGATTGTTACATTTTTCCCGTTTACCGTTCCTCCAACACAAGAAGAGCCTACAGCTGTATGAATATCGAATGCAAAATCCAGAACGGTCGCTCCGGCAGGCAGCTGACGTAGATCACCCTTGGGTGTAAACACAAAAACCTCATCGGTGTATAATCCCGAACGTATCTGGTCGAGGAATGTATCATCCTCTTTTTCAGATGATTCAAGAATCTCCCGCATCCTTGTGAGCCAGGTATCAAGACCTCCCTCCCCTTTTACTCCTTTATATTTGAAATGGGCTGCAAGTCCCTTTTCTGCAATCTCATCCATCCTCGACGACCTGATCTGAACTTCAACCCATTTTCCTCTCGGTCCGACAACAGTGGTATGAAGCGATTCATAACCATTCGATTTGGGAACTGAAATCCAGTCACGCATACGGCTCGGGTTGGGCTGGTACAGATCAGTGACAATTGAATAGACTCTCCAGATATCTGATTTTTCATTTTCCGGGACGCTTTCAAGGATTATCCTGACAGCAAACAGGTCATAAACTTCGTCAAATTCCACTCCCTGTTTCTTCATCTTGAGCATTACAGAGTGAACTGATTTGGTACGGCCTTTTATTGTAAATTTAAAGCCCTGTTTCTCCAATGCTTCTGTAAGAGGACCCGAAAAATCACGGATCAGTTTATTTCTTGAAGCGGTGGTCTGTTTTAACCTGCCTTCTATAAAATTATACTGCTCCGGCTCAAGGTATCTAACTGAAAGATCCTCAAGCTCCGATTTAAGGTTGTAATATCCGAGCCGGTGGGCTAAGGGAGCATACAGGAAATATGTCTCCGAAGCAAGAGGCAATCTCTCCTTTTCCGGGGCATTGTCAAGATTCCGCATATACTCAAGCCTTTCAACAAGCTTTATAAGAATTACCCTCACATCATCAGCCAGGCTAAGAAGGAGTTTCCTGAAGTTTTCCGCCTGGTAGGAAGCCTGCATCGAGGTAATGCCAGAGATGCGTGAAAAACCTTCAAGGATTTCAACCACCTTCCTTCCAAACTCTTTTTCAAGTTGTTGTGATGTGATTCCCAGCCTGTTGTAGGAATCGTGGAGAAGGGCTGTTATTATTGAGGTGGGTCCAAGGCCCATCTCTCCTGCAACGATTGAAGCAACTTGCAACGAGTGCAGGATTTCAGGCTCACCCGTCAGGGTGGAATTATCCCTGCAGGCTTCTAAAGCCAGATCCAGGGCTCTTCTGATCTTCTGATTATCTCCCGGAGCAAGTGAACCTTTTGCAGCCTTCAGCAGAGCCCTGTAAGCAATATTTATTTTTTGCGCCTCCACTTTCAGATACTTGCCCTGTTTTAGTAAAAACACCGGAAAGTAACTAATTAAGATGCACTTTAACAATTATTATACCTAAAAACTGAGAATATGGAGAGCACCCACCCCGGAACTAAAGTCTATTCTTCTGGTTTCTTCTTTTCAATTTTATCAAGGTCTTTAAGTTCTTCAATCCCAGTGCTTTTTGAAAGCTCTGAGATCGATTTCAAATCAAGATCTCCTCTGATTGAAATAAGAGTATTATCGCCCGGGCCTCCCGTAATTATAAGCAACTCGGAAATAACGTCGCCCTTTTGTTGAATCAAAAATTTGGTAATATCATTCCCCTCCCTGACTACCATAAGTTCCTCATACTTCGAAAGATCAAGCTTCTTGCTGAGTTCCCTGTAAAAGTTAACGCTGTTGTTAAGCAGTGAATCAGCCGTAAGTATCCTGATCGATTTTAGCCGGCTGACAATATTATTTTCATCACCTGTCTTTTCGTCACGTGGCGCAAAAAGTCCAAGCAATTTGCTTGAAATATAAACTGTTGTAAAGCCCTCTTTTTCCGAATACCTGTCGAACATTTCATCTATGGCATTCGTCTGAGCCTGCACTGACGAAACCATGCAAAAAACAAAGCTCAGGAAAATTAACTTCTTCATATTACACTGTTTATTTCTGTTTACTTTTATCTGTTTCTGGCAATTTCTATTTGTTCTTTTCATCTGAAATCTCCTCCACTGCTTCCATCGCCTTGTTCAATCTGGCAAGAGGTTTTAGTTTTTCTTCAAGAATGGTTGCAGGCATAATCATTTCATCAAGACTTTGTCTTGTAACCTCCTGCATCATCCCTACAACTTCAAGTGCTTTGGTACCCTTGTTCAGACGGGTTGAAACATCATAAAGTATCTTCATGGTTTCTGCATAAGCTATCTGAGGATCTGAAAAGGTATCGGCGGGTTCGGATTCCCTGGCAAAGAAGAAATATGTTCCTGCAAGTATCAGAATACCGGCTGCAATTCCGGTGGCAGTAAACAAAATCCTTCTGTAGCCTGATTTTTTGGTTTTCAGGTCCTCGTAGTCGTCGATTGAAGCTATGATCTTCCCCTCGAAGTCCGCTGAAGGGCCCTGAATATGTGATACTTTATCATAATAAAAAAAGATCTCCTTTTCATTGCGCAGATCATCCGGAATAGCTTCCTGATCGAAGAAACTCCTTAATTCAATTTCTTCATCTTCAGATGTTTCAGCGTTATAGTATCTCTCCAGTAGCCTTTTTAGTTCCTCTGTGTTCATCTGAATATTTTATAAATTCATTTCTGACAATCTTTCTGGCCCTCGACAGGCTTACTCTTAATGCATTTATATTCAGCTGAGTTTTTTCTGATATTTCTTCATAAGAGAAACCTTCGATATCCCTGAGCCTTATCAGGTTCCTGTAGTTTTCAGGGAGTGTTTCAATAATCCTTTCCAGGATTAACATTGTATCGTTTCTTTCAAGCTGTTCATGTGGTGACGGTTCTGTGGTCTGATAAAGTGAATAACCACTGATATTGTCACTCTCCGTAAATTTCAGTTTTCTGAGCTGGTCGATGCAATTATTCTTTACCATTGTGGTTGCCAGAGCATCAATACTGTTATATTCTCCAGGCTGAATGTTCATTTTCCATAGTTTTAAAAAGACCTCCTGTACAGCATCTTCGGCACCCGCCTGATTTCTAAGGATACGGAACGCATATAGATAAAGTTTACGGTTTAATTTCTTAACAAGGTCGTTAAAATCAGCCCTGGTCATTCAGAGAGAATCATTTATCCCGGCAAAGATAGTCACATATTCAATTAATTAACCTGAGTTGCTGGTTGCTGGTTGCGGGTTGCTTGCTCCCCTGCAGGCTGGCTCCTTCGCAGCCATCGCTGCAATCTGGCTCCTCGCTAAAAACACCCACCGGGTGTTTTATTAACGCTCGGCCCTCCACTGGGCAATTTCTTAACGCTCGGCCCGGTTGCTGGTTACTGGTTGCGGGTTGCGGGTTGTTTGCTCCCCTGCAGGCTGGCTCCTTCGCTAAAATGATCCACCGGATCATTTTTTAACGCTCGGCCCGGTTGCTGGTTGACCGAACTTTTTGATAATCTCCATTCAATATAACAATGCATTACATTATTAATCAGCAACTAACCGGTAACAAGCCAGAAAACCCTAAGTTAATTATGGTCTGAAATAAGATTCCTCCCATTATCCCTCTTAACATCGGATGAGAATTTTTCGGCGTCTTTCATTGAAAGATCTCCCTTTACCTGAACAATGAAATTATCCTCTCCGCCTCCGATAAGAAGAAACTCCCGGAACCGTCTCCCTTCGGTGCGCACCAGCATTTTCAGGTCCTGGTCCGATTTTTTGACCCTCATATATTCTTCATAACCGCGGGTGTTAATGTCTTTTATCACAAGGTCATAGAAATTATCCACATCCATGTCATCATCATCCTGGGCAAGTACCCTTATTTCAGTTATTTTTCCGTCCAGCCTTTCTTTATCGTTGTCGTCATCAACCAGACAGGAAAGCTTTAACAAGTCCCCGCTGAGAGTCACGGTTACAAATCCTTTCTTTCCCGCGTAGCGGTCGAATAAATCGTCAACAGATCTTTGTGCAAAAATGGCTGTGACTGCAGCTGAAAGAACCATCATCAGTAATAATCTTTTCATGATAAAATTAAATTAAGAAGGTTACACTATTATTTACAGACATGACGCACGGCATATAATTTCATTACAGAAAAGCATAAAAAAACCGGATACATAATGAATCCAGCCCTGAATGGAAAGACTATACCTGTTTCGGGGAGACATTTCATTACCCTTCACTGCCAGGTGTGAAATTTAATTTCCTTTTCCTGGTAAATCAGTTAAGCCGATCTTAAAAATGAATAAGTGCAAACCAATGATCACATATTAATTACGCCATTTTGTTCCAAGCGCTTTACCTCAGCCCGGAGGGAGGCCTTCTTCTCCTCGCTGCTTTTAATAATTGCCTTAAATTCCGGATCGTTTCGCAGCTTGTCGAAACCGGGAAATGTTCTGACGCTGACAGGCCATTCAACGAACGTGCCAGATTTTTCAAGTTCAGATAAATATCTCAGGGCTTTGTCCTTTTCACCAAGTATTGAATAGGAAGCTGCAAGCCGTATTTTAAAAGACGATAAGGTTATCAAGTTGTTTTCCTTTTTCAGGAAATCTTCTTCCTGCTTTATGGAATTCTTTAAAATTGAAAATGCCTCCTTGCTTCTGCCTGTTTCCTTATACAAATAACTAATATATAAGTGATTGACATAAAATATACTATCTAATGCCCCTTGCTTATACCCTGAGGCAATAGTTTTAATATAATATTTTTCAGCTTTTTCATATTCAGTTTCATTGGTATAAATATAGAACCTCGTGATATCGCAGAATTTTTCGCAATCTGTAATGCTGCATATTGAATCCAGAAAATGAAAAGCATCTATCGTATTTTCCCTGGGTAAATAATATGTGTTCGTATTGCCCGATTATTTCGCATTCCGGTCTGATGTAAACTGCTTTTTTCATATATTTCTCGGCCTTCCCATAGTCGCCGATATAAAAGAAAACATATGAAATATTCCCATTAATCTCCGGTTCGGAACCGCCTCCAAAATCCAATGCCTTCTGATAATACGGCAATCCTTTTACCACTTCGTTCTTCCAGAAGAAGTATAGTTGTCCGATGGCAAGATTAATCCACGGGTCCTTAGGTTTAATTTCATCGGCTTTGAAAAAATATTTTAAAGCGCTGTCGGGTTGATTGGAATAAAAATAAATTAACCCTGTCCCGCTGTAACCCAGATCACTCTCCGGATCTATCTGAAGCACTCTTTCAGAATAAAACAATGCTGAATCGAATTGCCGGCTCTCTGCAAAAATATTGCTTTTTGTAGCAAGTGCATCAAGATATCCGGGATCAATTTCTATGGACTGATCTAACAAATTGAGAGCCAGTTTAAGATAAAGCGGGTCGGCTTTATATCTCCACTGACGTACCATTTCATTGCTTTTCAAGACCAGATCATATGCTTTTATATCGTCAGGAGGTTTCGCGGTTAATCTTCTTTCTTCCCCGGGAGAGATCACAGCCTTCAATGATCCGGCCACCTTCCTGGCAACATTACTTTGAAAACTGAATATCTCTTTTGAGTATTTTCCATCGTAAGTCTCGGCCCATAGATGGTTACCGGTTTTTGCGTTGATCAACTGAACAGTGATCCGAAGGTTATCATCAACTTTCCGCACACTTCCTTCCACAATTAAAGAGGCTCCCAGTTCCAGACCAATTTCTTTAATGTCCCGCTCAGTATTCCGGAACCTTTCAACAGAAGTTCTGGATTTTACCTCCAGATCGCCTATCTTTTGAAGATTATTCAGGATCTCGTCCATCATACCGTTGCAGAAATAGAGATTTGTTGTATCGGGACTATCGTTTTCAAAAGGCAAAACGGCTATAGTTTTTTCAAGTTTTGAGAGATTTGCTTTTTCTTTACCATTACTAATGAAATTAAAGGCTGCCAGTGCAACTATGACTAAAACACTTACCAATGTTGCTATTTTCCATCCGGCTGGAGATGTATGGCTGGTTAATCCATTATGCATAACTGCATGTGCAGGCTTTGTTCTCCTGACCCCGGTTGGTGTTATATCATATACCCAGGACAAAAAAACAGCAATTACGAAGCCAATACAAAGGAGAACAATTACTAATGCCTCAGTCCAGCCAGGCAGCTGCAATGGTTCTGAAACCACGTCAACAAGCTGAAGAATAACAAATGCTATGGCTGCGTAAACAGTAATCACATGGACAACCCTGCGTCTTTTTAGTTCACTCCAGAAGTTACCAGGGATAAAGGATTTCGGAGCCATTTGAAATATCCGATTTATGTATAAGGTGACTTAAACTGTCGATAATCAGAATATAAACTACCATTCTATCATAATTGTTCATTGAATTCATGTGACAGTTGCAGTTTAAATACGGAGTACAGCAAAAAGAGGCGAAGGATGAAAGAATGATTCTTCATCACATTTAAATACAACAAAAGCCCCCGGAACTGATTACAAGGGCTGGCATAATTGTAATAAATTTTCGGATTCAGTTTGGATGTCAAATTCATATCTTTAGCAAATTATTTTCTTCCAGCCAGACACGTACCTTTTCGTGTTCTTTCTGCCATTTTGTTTTCATTGAATTCAGAATCTTCTGGAATCTTTCATCAGATCTGATATTCTGATAAATGGGATTAATTTCCATATCCTCAATGTACCATCCGTTATTAAATGTCATAATATCATTTTTATTCAAGTACTCAATAGCCTTTTCCTGTTCTCCTTTCAGTAAAAATAATTTTGCTAATTGATAGTAATCTGAAGATAAACCCGATTTAATTATTTTAAGCAAGAAATCAATAGCTGGTTCCAGGATCGCACTGGCTTGCTCTTTATCTCCATGTTTCAATAGAATAAATACTTCGAAGGGTATTACCCCCCATAATAGATAATCTAATCTATTTTCACTTATTCCAATAAATCTTTCAATATGATAACGTGATGAGTCATATTTTCCTAGATAAGAATAGATAGTTGCTAACTGAGCGTGTGCCCAAAGATGATTAGGGTATTTCTCAAGGATTTTTTTAGCCCATCTGATACTTTCTTCCCAGTTTCTCTGACCGTAATATGGACCCGACATGCTCTTATAGTATTGCAGAGTATCATTTGTTAATGGTAAAAGCTGATTATAAATATCAATAGCATTTTCATTGAATCCTAAAGTCTCATACGTTTGACCTAAACTTGCTAATAAGTATGCTAAATTAGGACCTTTTTCCAGCTCAATAGCTTTTAATTTATATTTAATACCCTCAATACTTTCCCTCTTAAATTCAAGAAAAACATTTGATATAGCATCATAAGCATCACTATAATTTGGATTGATTTCCAGTGCTTTTCTAAATTCCTTTATAGCCACATCTTTATTTTCAGAAGCCAAGCCCCTCCAGAGATATGCTTCTTCCAAATTTTTGTTATAGTAAAGGGCTTTGTCTATAAGACTCATAATTGAATCTTTTACTAATTTCAATTCATCTTTTGAAAATTTCCACTTTGTACCAATATCTCTCCAATAATAATTAGAACGTGCTTTTGCTAAGCCCAAATAAGCCTGAGCAAAGGTAGAATCACTCTTCAAAGCCAATTTATAGTATGCAACAGCATTATCTAATATCTTATAATTGATTTCTTCCTGCCAATATTTTTTATATTCCTCTCTTCCTTTCTGGTAAAAATCTAATGCTGTAAGGCTCATTGTAGGCGTTTTTTCAATCAATTGTTTTTCCTCAGGAGTAATTACTGTTTTTAATTCAGCTGCTATTGATTGCGCAATCTGGCTTTGAATGCCATAAATATCTTTAGTCTCCCGTATCTCCCTTTCATAAGAATTTACCCACAGGTGTTTATCAGTCTTGCCTTCTATAAGCTGCACTCTTATCCGGTAAAAATTTCCATATTTTTGTCCGCTTCCTTCAACAATGAAGTTTACGTCAAGGTCCTTTGCTATTTTCGGTATAGATGGTTTGGTTATACCCCGGTATTGCTCTGTTGATGTTCGTGAAGGAACCTTGCTGAATGCTCCTATTTTTTGTAAATTATTAAGAAGCTCATCCATTAACCCATTGATAAAGTATGTCGTTGAATCACTCGGGCTGTCATTTATAAAGGGCAATACGGCAATTGATTTTTCGAGTTTTGAAAAGTCAGCATTAAGGTTTCTTTTTTTAATGAAGTTAAATGCTATCAATGTAATTATTAATGCAACGCTGATATATGTAGCGATCTTCCATCCACTTGAGATTGATATGGTTGTCTGATCAGTATGTTTAACTGCACTAACCGGTTTGGTTTTTTTAACCCCTGAAGGTGTTATATCGTAAACCCATGACAGGAAAACTGAGATTATAAATCCTATGCAAAGCAAGACTATGACAAAAGCTCCGGTCCAGTCGGGAAGTTTTAATGGACCCCCAACCATGTCAACAAGCTGGAGAATTACAAATGCTACTGCAGAATAGACAGTTACAACATGGATAACCCGACGTCTTTTCAGTTCACGCCAGAAATTCCCCGGGGTATCGGATTTCTGAGCCATTTAATTTATCCGATTTATGTATAAGGTGACTTAAACTGTCGATAATCAGATAATAAACTATAATCTAATTATAATTGTTCATTTGTACCCGGAGATAGTAAAGTTTAAAAGAACAGGCTTTTTACTTCTGACAGGCGAGATTTACAGTTTTTAGGACATTTTGAGTACCTGTAAAAAAAGAAACCGCCTGAAATCCTTGATTTTAAGCGGTTATGAAAATAATGCGAATGATCTTTGTGATCCAGCTGGGGCTCGAACCCAGGACCCCATCCTTAAAAGGGATGTGCTCTACCAGCTGAGCTACTGAATCATGCGTTTTTATTTCGCGGTGCAAAGTTATGAGAAAATAACTCCAAAGCAAATAATAAACTCCTTTTTTGATCCGGAGGTTAAGAAAAAAACTCCTGAGTCTTCCGGGTTGCTGGTCCGCTAACCTGCCAGTCTAATGGCCATCTGCGTATATCAGGGGAATATTTAGTTTAATAATTATTTATTAACCACGAAGACCACTTAGGGACTTTGATGCCAATCAGATCTTAACTCTATATTATGCGTTCAATACTAACACTTATATTAAATTGTTAAATTAATTAATAATCATTCATCATTTAAGTGTTTTTCCTTTAAAATATAAATTAAATAGTTATGTTTGCTATCAGTATTAATAGAGTAAGGTTGATTTTCTTAAATAACCCGGTAATTTATGGAGGCAGGAATAATCCAGGTCGAGGTATCGGCAACATCAGATATACTAAAAACTGAGCAGGCAATC
This sequence comes from uncultured Bacteroidales bacterium, assembly GCA_963806555.1. Taxonomy (GTDB): domain Bacteria; phylum Bacteroidota; class Bacteroidia; order Bacteroidales; family VadinHA17; genus LD21. The sequence continues at coordinate 88,902 of CAWDYR010000028.1, forward strand.
TGCTTTATCAAGGACAGGTTCAAACAAAGACTGGCGCTGAGTCTTAACCTGGTTAATGTTTCAGCACCAATTGCAGTTCCCGACGGAACCGGAATCAATGATGACCTTAATGGTATTGAAAAACCGGTAAGCTTTGAACTTAAAAGCATAAAAGGCAGAAGAGTCTCGATAGTCCAGTCATTGGCAAAATGGAAGAGGGTCCGTCTGAAGGAATTCAATATTGAACCCGGAAAAGGCATTTTAACTGATATGAGGGCAATAAGGCCTGATGAGGATTTAAGTCCGATACATTCGTTTTATGTCGATCAGTGGGACTGGGAAAAACGGATCATTCCTGAACAACGAAGTTTGTTTTATTTAAAAGCGACTGTTGAATCAATTTATGAAGCTCTTAAATCGACTGAAAAAGATTTGCACAATTTGTATCCCGACCTGACGCCTGTACTGCCGGAGAGGATACATTTTGTCCATGCGGAGGAACTTTTAAGAGAGTTCCCCACCCTGAATCCAAAACAGAGGGAGACAAAGATCGCTCAGAAGTATGGAGCTGTCTTTATTATCGGCATTGGTGGCAGGCTTACAAACGGGGTACCTCATGACGGCCGCGCCCCCGATTATGATGACTGGAGCACATTAAACGAGGACGGTTACTTTGGCCTAAACGGCGATATCATCCTGTGGTATCCTGTCTTGCAGTCGGGATTGGAAATCTCATCAATGGGGATCCGTGTCAACAGGGAGTCTCTTACACGACAACTTGAAATAAAAGGATGTACCGACCGGAAAAATTTACTGTTTCACAAATTACTGCTTAGTAACGAGTTGCCAGCCTGTATTGGAGGCGGCATCGGGCAGTCAAGGCTGTGCATGTTCCTTCTTAAAAAGAGCCATATAGGAGAAGTCCAGTCAGGAATATGGTCTGATGAAGTTGTGGAACAATCAGAATTAAGGGGCGTCAGGCTCCTGTAAATACTTGTCTTCCGGAAGGGGTCTCTGGTCTGACTCTTATTTCTTGTCATAAACCTGGGTCTCGACCAGATCTCCGTATGATGAGGATGCTGATGAATCGATAACCAGACTGGCTCCGTCCATTTTAAAAACTTCAACAATCGTCATGTCTCCACCATCACCAATCGACATTTTTGATGTAACCTTTAACGATTTTTTGTCATCTGACCAGGCAGTTGTAGATTTTTTCTGGGAATCCTGCCATCCTGTGTTGATGCATTCCTTTCCGTCGAGAGTGAATTTGTCGTTTGTAGTAAATTCCTGATCCTGAAAGCTGGAGTGTTTTTCAACGTTAAATTCATTGCCTTTTTGCACAATAATAATCTCTTTCGGAGCCAGGCTGAACTGGTCACCTAATTTGCTTTTTTCTGTGTTAAGCTTCCAGCTTCCTGAAAAATCGAGGTCCTGCGACATTGCAAAAGCTGAGATCAGAAATGCTGCTGATAGTAGTACAATTTTTTTCATAATAAGAGTAGTTTGAAAGTTGTTTTATTTCGAAAGGACGGGGATCTGCCTGTTAATGGATTCTTCAAGTGATATAAGGGTTTCGGTGCGTACCACACCGGGTATGTTCTGTATTTTGTCGGTCAGTATATCGCGAAGATGTTCATTGTCGCGGGTGTAAACCTTAATAAATAATGAATAATTGCCGGTTGTGTAGTGACATTCAATTATTTCAGGGATCTCTTTGAATTTCATTATGATATCGCGGTAATGACCGGGATGATCAAGGTAAACGCCGATGTATGCACATGTTTTAAAACCCACCAGGACCGGGTCGACTTTAAACTCAGAACCTCTTATGACACCGATTTTAATGAGCCTCTGAACACGCTGATGTATTGCAGCTCCCGACACGTTACACTCACGAGCCACCTCGAGATAGGGAATCCTTGCATTCTTAGTTATAATGTCAAGGATTTTCCGATCCAGGTTATCAATTTGCATATTTTCTGTCATTTTGCCGTGTAATAGGTTAAAAGGTTGTCTTGTTAATGTTAATTACGTCCACAAATCTACCTGTTTTTGTTAATTAAACCAACAATTTCCCTGATATCGCTGAATCCATTATCATTAAGATACTGTTCAATCCCCTCCAGTACAGTAACGGAACAGGCGGGATCAATAAAAGAAGCAGTGCCTATCTGCACTGCATCAGCGCCGGCAAGGAAATACTCAATGGCATCATTTGCATTCATGATTCCACCCATGCCGATAACCGGTATTTTTACAGCGTTCGCCACCTGCCAGACCATCCTCAGGGCAACAGGTTTAATTGCTGGTCCCGAAAGTCCTCCTGTTATCGTGGAAAGCGAAGGTTTCATTGTCCTGATATTAACTTTCATGCCAAGCAGGGTGTTGATCAGCGAAACAGAATCAGCGCCTTCCTCTTCTGAAATCCTGGCAAATCCGGTAATGTCAGTAACATTCGGAGATAGTTTAACAATCAGCACTTTTGAATAAACATTTCTGACAGCCTTTATTACTTCACGCGCAGATACAGGATTTGTCCCGAATGCCATCCCTCCCATCTTTACATTCGGACATGAAATATTCAGCTCTATTGCGGGAATCTTCTCCAGTTTGTTAACACGTTCTGCCAGAGCAATATAGTCTTCAACATAACTTCCGTTGACATTGACAATTACATTTGTATCGTATTCTGTAACCTTCGGATAAATATTCTTTTCAAAATACTCAATTCCCTTATTCTGCAATCCCACTGAGTTCAGCATACCTGAGGCTGTTTCTGCCATCCTGGGGTACGGATTCCCTTCCCTCGGCTCAAGTGTTGTGCCTTTGAGAATAATGCCTCCAAGCCGGGAAACCTCTATGAAATCATCGAATTCCGATCCATAACCGAATGTCCCGGAAGCAGTTATCACAGGATTCCTGAAGGCGAGTTTACCAATTGAAATGCCAAGGTTTACCATTTTAATTCCTTTATATTAAACACCGGACCGTCGGTGCATGTGCAAAGATTTCCCTTTACCGTATCGACCACGCAACAAAGGCAGACTCCGATTCCGCATGCCATAAGATTCTCGAGTGATACTTCGCAGGTAATATCATTCTTAAGAGAGTATTGTGCGATTGCCTTCATCATTGATTGCGGACCGCAGCAGTAAATGGTGTCAAAATGAGCATCTTTAAGTATGGAATGATCAGTAATAAATCCCTTCTCCCCGGCCGATCCATCCTCAGAGGTCAGATGAACAGTGCCAACCGAATGATATTCATCAAGTTCAACTATCCTTTCGCTATTCCTGAAACCAAGCAGGACTTCAGGCTTAAATCCCTTTGATTTCAGATATTTTCCAAGAAACAACAAAGGGGCAACACCGCATCCCCCTCCGGCAAGAAGGATCCTGCCGTTTTCTGATGGCAGGCTGAAGGAATTTCCAAGCGGATAGATAAGGTTAAGAATATCACCCTCTTTCAGTTGTGAAAGCTTTTTTGTGCCTTTTCCCGCAATCTGAACCAGTAGTTTTATGGCATTTTTCTCATAATCAACATCATGAATTGACAAGGGCCGCCGAAGAAAAGTGGCAGGACTCTCATCGATCCTTGCCTGTACAAATTGTCCGGGCTTCAGCTCCGGAAGATAGTTGTTTCCGTAAAGCTCAAGTACGAAGATATCGTTGTTAAGTCGCCGGTTTTCCCTGACAGTAAAATCATCTATTCTCTTTGCCATCTGAAGAGTCTTTGGCGCAAAGATAATTAATGAAAGGTTCAGTAAAAAATTGATCAGCCTTTCACTGGCGAAAATTCTTCAAAACTTTTGTTCTCGTAAAACCAGATTATTTTTTTTATTCCTGAGGGACTAATTTCAGGCTTCACCTCTGGATCTGTACCTGACCCTGCAAGGTTTACCGGAGGGGAACCGACCTGGGATTCCTGCTCTGAACCCGCGACAGGACCTGAGTTAAAGTCTTCAAGGTCATCAAACAATGTGGGGATCTTTTGTTCTTTATACATTGATCCTTTACCAAACAAAAGCCAGTCGGTGGACAGAAACTTGTATTTTTCAAGCATCTTAAGGACGAAATCCAGGCTTGGTTTATTTCTTCCCGAAAGAATATGAGAAACACCTGATGGCTGAACTCCGATCTCTTCAGCAAAATGAACTGAGGATTTGTTTTCTTTTTTAAGGAACTCAAGGATTCTCTCTCTCATGATTGCAAATAGTAATATTACAAATGTAATTAATATATAATTTACATTCGTAACTTAATATAATTCACAAATGTAACTCTTTGATTTTTTTGGCATTTCATTATTATTGTCATAATCCTAAACTATTGACTTTCAGATACTTAATTTTACAGATTACCTTCAGTATCTATTGAGTTTAGATAGGTAACTAACTGGTATTGTATATTCTATATTACATTATGGTTGATTTCTAAACCAAAGTTCGGTAAAAAGTCATGTAATGCTCAACAACAATGGAAGGTTAGCTGATATTTATCTCTGATTTACAGTTTTTTATAAAAACAATTTTAATATGTCAATAAATATTTAACTCTGTAAGTTTATTATGTTAAACTTTAATTTACTTATGTAAATATATGGTATATCAGTGTAATTTACAAATGTGAATTGATAATTTTTTGCCAATGATTTGTCGTTCCTGACCACATTGTGGATACCTGCCCTGTCCGCTTCCAATCCGTATTTATTATTTGACTTTAAAAAACCAGAATCCCGGGCGTATTTATCGGCCCCTGGCTTTGCATATATAAATATTGAAATGTAGGAGGCTTAAGAATCCGTAAAATAATCTGTGTTTTGAAAGGAATTATCGCAAACTTTTTTTTCCTTTATCACCAAAACCTGATTTTATGGCCAGATCTAAATTCAGAATCCCACTTCATTTCCAGATTTTAATAATGCTAATTGCCGGCGGCTTTTTTGGTTTCTATTTTGCCCCTGCAACAGAATATACCAACTGGGTTGGAGATGTATTCCTCAGGGCGCTCAATATGATCATAGTGCCCCTTATACTCTTTTCAATTACGACAGGTGTAGCAAGTGTGGGCAGCAGCGGAAATCTGGGCAGACTCGGACTTAAGACTATGGGGTATTATGTCTTTTCTACCCTGGCTGCAGTTGTTACCGGATTTTTTCTTGTGACTACAATTAAACCCGGAGTAGGTGCTGATCTCGGTTTTAAGGTCCCGGTGGAGAATATTGCTGCTGCTTCGGACAGCTTCGGACAAACCCTTATAAACATAGTTCCGACCAATATTATTAACGCCCTTGCACAGGGTGAAATGCTCGCAATCATATTCTTCGCAATCCTTTTTGGATTTTTTATTACGAAGATTAAAGAGAAGCCACGCGACCTTCTTATGGATTTCTTCAATGCGGCGCTGGATGTAATAATGAAGATTACCCTTTTCATTATTAAATTTACTCCGCTGGGCATCTTCAGCATTACGGCCAAAGTAATTGCCCAGCAGGTTCAGCTTGGAAACGATATCAGCGAGGTTATCAGCCGGTTGGGGCTCTATTTTATTACTGTCCTTTCAGGACTATTATTTCATGGGCTGGTAACCCTTCCTCTTTCGGTAAGACTACTTGGAAGAGCAAATCCTCTAAAACATTTCAGGAATATGGCCACTCCGCTGCTGACAGCTTTTTCAACATCTTCATCAAATGCAACACTGCCCCTGACAATGGAAGCGGTTGAGATTGAGGATGGCGTTTCGAACAAGATTGCCAGTTTTACATTACCTCTCGGGGCAACGATAAATATGAACGGAACAGCGCTTTATGAATGCGTGGCAGTTATTTTCATTTCACAGGCTTATGGAATCGATCTCACCTTTGGACAGCAGATGGTAGTAATTTTTACTGCCCTGCTGGCAGCTATTGGCGCCGCCGGAATTCCAATGGCAGGGCTTGTAATGATGGCTGTTGTACTTAAGGCTGTCGGCCTCCCGCTCGAAGGTATAGGCTTAATACTTGCTGTTGACCGTATCCTGGATATGTTCCGGACAACAATAAATGTTTACGGCGACACTTGTGCCGCAGTTATAATTGCGAAATCGGAAGGTGAAAAACTTAAAATATGATCTTTCTCTTCAGCTAACCTGTTATGAGCAACTTTCCTGTACTTATCATTTCAGATGCTGCAAGATCCTGAAGAACAGCCCGATTCAGAGTGACTGCCACAGGTTGCACAGGAACTGCTTAATCCGGCCAGTTCTTCTTCCGTAGCATTGCGAACATCGAGAATTCTGCCTGTAAAGAAGAGGTTGACTCCGGCCATCGGGTGATTGAAATCCATTCTGACAGAGCTCTCTGCAACTTCACAAATGATACCGTTAAGAGGGTGACCTTCAGTATCAACCATAGGGACTTCATTTCCAACCCTGCAAATCTCTTCGTCAACCTTCCCGTCCTTTTCAAAAACTGATATCGGAAGTTCAATTACCATGTCCTCGCGTCTCTCCCCGTAAGCATTTTCAGAACTCAGAGCAAACCCGAAGCTGTCGTCTTTTTTTAGAAGCACTATATTGGATTCGAAATCAGGAAGTAGCTTTCCGGTTCCGAATATAAAGGTTAATGGTCTTTTATCATCCAGAGTTTCAATTACTTTCCCTTCAGGACTTTCTTCCCTCAACTCATATATAAGGGAAACCATTTTATTCTTTTCAATTTTCATTAAAGTCGTTCTAATTTAAAAACCGGGCAAAGATACTGAAAATAATTCTGCTGAAGAAAACTCAACAGTGGTCGTAATTTCTTCGTGACCTGGCGCCTTAGTGATACAAAGATCACAACTTCACGAAGATTCCAGGCAATGAAAATCAGAAGATAACAGATATTCTGATCTCCGGATTACCGTAAATTGAATATTCAGAATTGTTTAAAGCCCACAGGAATATGAAGTTAAGGGAAGATCTCTGTCCCAATGGCTGCCTGACGCCTCCTCCTGCCAGAAAAGTATTTAAAACGAATCTGCCTGCAGAATTCGGGTCTCTGAAAAAAGAGGATTCAAGGCTTAGCGCTTCATCTTCACCATGAAGAAAAAGACCGAGATGCAAGCCCAGGGGTATTATGTTGTTAATATCCTGGAGAAAAAGGTACTGGATATAAGCCCTGCCTCCGTAAATAGTTGTCCGGTCAAAGGGATCCTTGTAGTAGCGGAAATTTGGTCCCACTGCAACTCCAATCCTTGGCAGCACCCATAATCCGATTACAGGTGAGAACTCAATATCGGTGAAGGTGCCGAATTGCAGGCCAAGGCTCCCTCCGTAAAAGAGCCTGTCCTTTAAGGGCGGCACTTCTTTGCGCATCTGCTGCCCGTTAGTCTCCGCAAAACTTATAGTCGTTAGAATCAACAGGAGACAGCCGCATCTGAGTATTTTAAGAAAATCATATCTTGATCCAAATAAGCATTTCATACCAACATTTTTGTAATTTTACAAAGAGGACAACAAATAAACGAAAAAAAAATCACTCATTATATTCAATTAAATGAACATAATTGTTAATGGAGGTTCAAAAGGCATAGGAAGGGAGCTTGTTCTCCTTATGTCGGAAGATAAAAATAATCAGATTCTGGTAACTGGAAGAACAAGAGAGAACCTTAAAGAGCTGGTATTGATCTGCGGCAATGATAATGTCACTTTCATGAGTTTTGATCTTTCAGCTATCGACAATGAGATCGAAGCTATTAAGGATCAGATTTACAACCGGTTTAGTAAAGTGGATATCCTTATAAACATCGCCGGATTTCTGGTTGTAAAGGATTTCCTGAGAATTTCAAACCAGGAAGCAAGGACGATGATGGAAACAAATTTCTTCGGTCCTGCTACATTCATAAGATTGCTGGCGCCTCTGATGGCTGCCGGGTCCCATGTAGTAAATATCTCAAGCATGGGAGGTTACCAGGGCAGTTTAAAATACAAGGGTCTGGCCTATTACAGCGCCTCAAAGGCAGCGCTCGCATGTCTGACAGAGTGTCTGGCCACTGAATTCAACGAAGCAGGGATCAGTGTGAACTGTCTTGCGCTCGGATCGGTTCAGACCGAGATGTTCGAGAGTGCTTTTCAGGGGTTTAAAGCGCCGGTAAGCCCCGGAGAAATAGCAGAGTTCATAGCATATTTTGCATTGAACGGAAATAAATACTTTAACGGGAAAATACTACCAGTGGCTCTGAGAGATCCCTGATGGTAAAATGAAACACAGTTTGCATTATTCATAATTCCTGATCTCAATCTTGCCGTCTAGAGCCAGTAATCCGTTAAACGCCAATGCTTTAATTTCATCTTCACCCGGATAGACAACTACTGCGGCAATATATCCGACCATCGACCTGATCCTTTCAACATGCCCTTCCTGAAATGCGAGCCCCCCTGTAAGGATTATGGCATCTACCTGGCCCCGGAGGACGGATGCAGCAGCGCCTATCTCCTTCCCGATCTGGTAGGCCAGCGCTTCGCGTATAAGTACTGCCTTCTGATCACCACTGTCAGCCCTGGCGCATACCTCTATAAAGTTGTTTGTTCCGAGGTAGGCCACCATGCCACCCTTACCCGTAATCATTGATTTAAGCTCAGGACATGAATATTTTCCGCTGAAACAGAGGTCGATAAGCTGGCCGGAAGGAAGTCCGCCGGAACGCTCCGGCGTAAAGGGGCCATCGCCATTGAGAGCATTATTTACATCTATCACCTTCCCTTTTTTGTGGGCTCCTACGCTTATTCCTCCACCCATGTGGGCAATTATGAGGTTCATTTCTTCGTACTTTTTGTTCACCGATTGTGCGTAGGCGCGGGCGACAGCTTTCTGGTTCAGTGCGTGAAAGATTGAGACACGTATTATTTCAGGGTGGCCGGAAATCCTTGCAACAGGCTGAAGTTCGTCGACAACCACAGGGTCAACAATATAAGCTGTTGCCCCCGGAAGTGAAGAGGCTATATCCTCAGCGATCAATCCGCCAAGGTTACTTGCATGCTGCCCAAGTATTCCTGTTTGAAGGTCATCCTTCATTTTTTTGTTTACCCTGTAAATTCCCGACTCAATAGGTTTTACCAGCCCTCCCCTGCCTACAACTGCGGCGATTTCGTTGAGGTCGGTTCCGCGCTCTTCCAGTTCTTTCATTATCAGATCTTTCCGGAAATGGAATTGATCTGTAATCTTGTCGAATCCTGATATTTCTTCTGGCGAATGCCGGAGGTTTTTCTCAAAGATGAGCTTATCTTCCTCAAACAATCCAAATTTTGTGGATGTGGATCCGGGGTTAATTGCCAGGATTAGACGTTTGGTCATAAGGGTATTTATTTCAGGACATCAGACATGCGAGGGCAATACAATAATACTTTGATTTTTCACTTTCACTTCTTGACATAACCACGACGGGTTTGATTGTACCCCTTATCAATCCGGCAAGTTCGGAATGAGCAAACAGCATCAGACCTTTATAAAACGGATTACACGATTCGAGCGATGGAAAAACAAGAATATCGGCATCGCCATCAACAGAGGTATCAACTCCTTTTATTTCAACGCTTTTTTTATCGCATGCCAGAAAAATATCGAGAGGTCCATCCATGATGCAGTTGCCGAAATGACCACTACCGGCCATTTTGCACATCGCGGCATAATCAGCGGTGCTCTTAAAATGACGGCTCTTTTTCTCGGAGGCTCCGATCAGTGCAACTCTGGGCTTCTCCACGCCAAACCTTGAGGCCATTTCGATTGCATAACGTGCCATGGCAATTTTCTGTTCAAGATCAGGGAATGGAATTACAGCACAATCGGTAAGAAACAGGAGTTTATGATAGGCAGGAATTTCTAGTGCACCGACATAGCTCATTACCGAGCCAGGTATCATAAGACCACTGGTTTTGTCCATGACGGCCTTCAGGAAGCAGTCAGTGCCGACCAATCCCTTCATCAATATATCTGCTTCTCCCGAGCGGGTAAGCTTTACAGCCAGAGTGGCGGCTGCAACTTCGTCTTCTGATTCAACAATAGTGAATAAACTGCTGTCAAATCCTGAAGTTCTGCATGTTTTTATAATTTCATCCGGACGGCCTAAAAGTATCGCTTCAGCAAAACCATCAGTAACCGCTCTATGGACTGCGCCTAATGTGTTAGTATCCTGACCGGATGCAACTGCAATACGGCGCTTCCTGTTGAGAGAAAGCACCTTTTCCACCATCTGGTCAAGTGATCGGATCATTGTGAGTATCTTAACTGGCGGCAGCTGAAAGAAGAATGCTGTCGTATTTTGCCTGTTCAGAATCGGATCTGGATGTCAGAACTATAGGAACAAGCGCCCCCAGTATAATTGATGCAACTTTGGCTTTTGCAAAGAAAACAAGAGATTTATAAAGAACATTACCGACCTCAATATCAGGCATTAACAAAAGATCTGTATCTCCGGCCACTTCGCTTTTTATTCCCTTGTGCCTTGCGCTTTCAATGCTTATGGCATTGTCAAATGCCAGTGGTCCGTCAATGATACAATGCTTTATCTGGTCACGCTGGTTCATTTTTGAGAGCAGTGCGGCATCGAGAGTCGCTTCCATATTTTCGTTTACCATCTCAACCGCACCGAGAACAGCTACCTTAGGCATCACATAGCCGAGCTTTCTGAGAAAGGACACAGAGTTATTGACAATTGCAATTTTATCCTTAAGCGATGGCGCAATGTTCATCGCCACATCTGTTACAAAAATAAGCTTATGATAGGTTTCCACCTCAAACAGTGCAATATGAGAAAGCAGGTTACCTGTTCTGAGCCCCCACTCCTTGTTCAGAGCACATTTCAGCAGTGTTGAAGTTCCGACCTTACCCTTCATAAGAATATCTGCCTGCTTGGTGCTGAGCATTTTAACAGCCATTTCGACCGACATATCGGTATCCGGTTCATGTATAATCCTCAGACCAGTTATATCGTAGCCATTTTCGGTGCAAATATTCTGGATCCCCTCTTTGTCGCCAATCAGGATCGGCTCGATTATTTCATCCTTCCATGCTCTCAGGACAGCTCCCAGGGAATGTTGGTCCTGGGCGGCTGCAAGTACAAGTTTTTTTCTGGGTTTGCCTGCCACAATGCCTTTAAGGTCTGACATGCTTTTTAAAACCATGGAGCTCTTTATTTAAGTTTATATTTAAACAGTTTGATGTTCAACGATATATCGTGTCTCGGATGCAATAACAAACTCTTCGTCAGTGGTTATGCACATTACTTTGACCTTTGAATCGGAAGTTGAGATCACTTTGATCTTTGCCTCTGATTCCTTCATTTGCCTTAAAGTCAAAAATAATGCCCAGCTGTTCCATGTCCGAACAGATCATTGCCCTCATCTTGTAATCATTCTCTCCCACTCCACCTGTAAAAAGAAGAAGGTCAAGACCGTTCAGGGCGGCAATATATGAGCCAATAAATTTCTTGACTTTGTATGCGTACATATTGAGGGCAAGAAGGGCTTTCTCATTTCCCTCCGATGCGGCAAGCTCAAGGTCGCGCATATCGGAAGAAATCTGGGAAATACCTGCAACACCGCTCTTTTTATTTATCAGATTATTGACACCGGTTACATTAAGGTGCTCTTTATCTGCAATATATATCAGAACCCCCGGATCAATCTCGCCAGTCCTGGTGCCCATTATCAGTCCGTCTACCGGAGTGAAACCCATTGAAGTATCGATAGAATTGCCATTTTGAATTGCTGTTATTGATGCGCCATTACCCAGATGACAGGTTATGATTTTAAGCTTTTTGCCGTCGAGGCCAAGAAGCTTTACCGCTTTGGATGCCACAAACTTATGGCTGGTTCCGTGATACCCGTATTTTCTTATCTTGTATTTCTCATAATATTCGTATGGTAGAGCATACATATAGGCATAATCAGGCATTGTCTGGTGGAATGAAGTATCAAAAACGGCAACCTGAGGTACACCGGGTACCAGCTTCTCGACTGATAAAATCCCCTTAAGGTTTGCCGGGTTATGAAGTGGTGCAAGCTCACTGCAAATTTCAACTTGTCTCTTTACCTCGTTATCGATCAGCACGCTCTCTTTATAGCTTTCTCCTCCGTTAACCACCCTGTGACCGACCGCCTTGATCTCATTAACATTCTTAATCACGCCATGCTTCGGATCGGTCAGAGCAGCCATCACCAGATTAATTCCGATTGTATGATCCGGTATATCATGAATGACCTTGTATTGTTCTTTTCCAGTGGGTTTATGAGTCAAAATACTGTCATTCAGACCAATACGCTCAACAAGCCCTTTCGCGAGCATCTCACACCCACCGTTCATATTGAATAACTGATACTTAATTGAAGAGCTTCCGCAATTTAAGACAAGAACAATCATAAAAGTATATGGATTTATTTAGTTATCTGTGGTATTAATTCTTTGATGCAGCCTGGTTTGCAGTGATAGCAATCATGCTGACGATATCGCTTACGGAACAACCACGTGACAGGTCGTTTATGGGCGCCGCCATACCCTGCAATATCGGGCCAATAGCTTCTGCATTGGCCAGCCTCTGAACCAGTTTGTATGCAATATTTCCGCAATCGAGATTAGGAAAGATAAGAACGTTGGCTTTACCTGCAATTTTACTTCCCGGAGCTTTTTTCAGACTGATAGCTTCAACAAGAGCTGCATCGCCCTGAAGCTCCCCGTCGATCAGAAGATCGGGAGCCATCTCTTTTGCAATTTTTGTTGCACTTACAACTTTATCAACAAGCGCATGTTTTGCGCTTCCTTTTGTTGAAAAGCTTAGCAATGCGATCTTTGGCTCAAAACCTCCTATGGACCTCGCAGTGTTGGCTGTGGCGATGGCGATCTCTGCAAGCTCCCTGTCCGTAGGATCGGGGTGAACAGCCCCGTCGGCGAAAATGATAACACCATCTTCTCCGAATTTTTTTTCGGGAAGGATCATCAGGAATGCACCTGAAACCACTGATATGCCCGGAGCAGTTTTTACGTAATGAAATGCGGGACGAAGGACATCCCCGGTAGCGTGATCGGCGCCTGAAACCTCACCGTCAGCATCGCCATTCTTAATCATCAGGACACCAAGGTATAACGGATCTTCAATAAGGATTGAAGCCTCCTCCTTTGTCATGCCCTTGCTCTTCCTAAGTTCCACCATCATGTCGATGTAATGTGCTTTCTTATCATGAGCTTTCGGGTTTACTATTTTTGCTTTTGAGATGTTCTTCAGACCCAGTTTTGCTGCGTGAGAATTAATTTCTTCCGGATCGCCGATTAAAATGATCCGGGCAAGACCCTCCGAAATTGCTTCATCAGCAGCCTTAACAGTTCTCTCCTCATAACCTTCAGGAAGGACAATTCGCATGTTATGTTTTTTGGCATTGAGTTTAATGCGCTCTAATAATTCCATTGTGTATCAGTAATTTAAATAGTTCGAAATTTTTGCCTAAATGTACGAAAAAAAAGTCCGATTTAGCAATTAAGTTATTAATGATTATTACCTGAAAATTGATTTTTTAACTCAAGTTGCTAGTTGCTGGTTCCTCGTTACTGGTTAGTTGTTGATTAACAGAACAATAGGCGATTTTGTTTAAATTTATTTGATATTTTTGCATAATCATGATGCTCATTATCAAATAACTAGCACCCGGGCCGAGCGTTAAGAAATTGCCCGGTGGAGGGCCGAGCGTTAATAAAACACCCGGTGGGTGTTTTTAGCGAGGAGCCAGATTGCAGCGATGGCAGCGAAGGAGCCAGCCTGCAGGGGAGCAAGCAACTAGCAACCAGCAACAAGTAACTAGCAACTTAGGTCATTTAATGAAATTTTAGTTTTCCATTCAGTAATCTTAAAAAAGATAATCAAATCATTTCCTATTTTTGCAAATCAAAACAATCCGGCATTTTATTTTTAATAATACTTTTTAGACAGCATGGGCTGGTGGCGGTTAACCAGACTAATTAAAAGGAATAAAAATGGATTCGATCATTACACGGTTAAATATCCTGAAAGAAAGCCTTGAAGGCGACCTGAGATACGACACAATAACCAGGACAATCTATGCAACTGACGCATCGGACTACAAAGAGCAGCCCACTGCAGTTGCCTGGCCCCGGGGAGCCGCCGACATAAAGAAGATACTTTCATTTGCATCAGTTGAAAAAACCGGAGTTACAGTAAGAGGGGCAGGAACTTCACTTGCGGGGCAGGTAGTGGGTTCCGGGATCATTGTTGACATTTCAAGATACATGAACAACATTCTTGAAGTAAACCGGGAAGAACGCTGGGTAAGGCTTGAGCCTGGCGTTGTGCTTGATGAATTAAACATGTTCCTAAGGTCTTATGGCCTCTTTTTCGGTCCGGAGACTTCAACCTCAAGCAGATGCAACATGGGAGGAATGGTTGGAAACAACTCATGCGGCTCACATTCACTCGTTTATGGTTCAACAAGAGACCATACACTTGAACTTAAGACTATATTGAGCGATGGCACCGACGCGGTTTTTGGTCAGATTGACAGGCTGACATTTCAGAAAAAATGCGGCCAGGATAATCTTGAAGGTAAAATTTACAGGAATATTAAAGAGATCCTTGAAGATCCAGAGAACGGGAAGAGTATCCGCGAAGGCTATCCTGACCCCAGGATTCCGAGACGAAACACCGGCTATGCACTTGACCTTCTGCTTAATTCAGAAATATTTGATGACAAATCAGAAAAAAAGTTCAACTTCTGCAAGCTGCTTGCCGGATCGGAAGGAACACTGGCTGTCACAACTGAGATCAAATTGAACCTTGTTCCACTTCCACCACCTTATAAAACTCTTGTCTGCATTCATCATAAGGAAAGAGATGAGGCGTTCAAAGCCAACCTGGTAGCCCTGAAATTCAAGCCCACAGCTGTCGAGCTCACTGATGACAGGATACTTGAGCTAACAAAGGATAATTTAAGTCAGAAAAATAACCGGTTCTTTCTTGACGGAGATCCGGGAGCAATCATGATGGTTGAGTTTGCCAGAAACAGTGAGGAAGAAGTTGAGGCTGTGACAAACGAAATGATAAATGCCATGAAAGCAGCCGGTTACGGTTATTCCTTCCCTGTTGTAAGGGGTAAGGACATGGCAAAAGCCTGGGAACTGAGAAAAGCCGGGTTGGGCGTACTGGGTAAGATGAAGGGAGACAGAAGGAGTGTGTCTCTTGTTGAAGATACCGCCGTCAGGGTGGAAGATCTGCCGGCTTATATGGAAGATTTTGCCAGGTTACTGGCCGGGTACGGTAAGGACTCAGTGTATCATGCGCACATCGGCACTGGAGAACTGCATATAAGGCCTGTCCTTAACCTCAAGGACAGCGCGGATGTGGAGCTCTTCCGTACCATAGGTATTGAAACGGCAAAGCTTGTAAAAAAATACCGGGGTTCGCTCAGCGGTGAGCACGGTGACGGGAGGCTGAGAGGTGAATTCATCCCGTTTATGCTGGGAGAGCATAATTATGAGCTTCTGAAAAGAGTTAAACGAACCTGGGATCCCGATAAAATTCTGAATCCGGGAAAAATCACCGATACCCCAAGGATGAACACCTTTTTAAGGTATCAGCCCGGGATGGTGACTCCCGAGCTTGAAACAGTCTATGATTTCTCAATGACCGACGGGATAATAAGGGCGGCAGAAAAGTGCAACGGTACCGGCGACTGCCGCAAATCGTTGAAAATCGGAGGAACAATGTGTCCCAGTTTTATGGCCACACTGGATGAGGATAAGACCACCAGGGGAAGGGCAAATATTCTTCGTGAGTTTCTTAGCATGAAGAACGGAAATCCCTGGGATCATGAAGAAATCTATGAAATCCTTGATCTCTGCCTTGGCTGCAAGGGATGCAAATCAGAGTGCCCGTCCGGAGTTGATGTCGCTAAAATGAAATCCGAATTTCTGCAACACTGGTACGACGTCCATGGAGTACCTCTCAGAACTTTCCTCATAGCTTATATTTCAACGTTCAATAAACTGGGTTCGCTCATCCCGGGAATATATAACTTTTTCCTTAAAAATAAATTATTCTCTAACCTTCTGAAGAGGACTATTGGCTTTGCCACAAAGAGATCGATCCCGCTGGTACATAAAACAAGCCTCAAAAAATGGATAAAGAAAAACCTTGCACAGCTTAATCCATCGGATCCGGTCGGGTCAGTCTGCCTGTTTATTGATGAATTCACAAACTATAACGATACCCTGGCAGGAATAGCAGCGGTCAGGCTGCTGACAGGATTGAAATACAGGGTGGAGGTTGCAGATCATGATATCAGCGCCAGGACTTTTCTCTCAAAAGGACTTGTCAGAAAAGCAAAAAAAATTGTTAACAACAACATACGTGTTCTTTCAGGAAGGATAAATGAAAATCTTCCGCTTATAGGAATTGAACCATCCGCTATCCTGGGATTCCGTGACGAATATCCTGAACTGGCTGAAAATGATTTGAAGGAAAGGGCAGGAAAGCTGGCAGGAAACAGTTACATGCTTGATGAATTCATTGCCAATGAATTTAAATCGGGCAGAATAAAACAGGAATCATTTACCGAAGATAATCTGGATATCCTGTTGCACGCTCATTGCCAGCAGAAGGCGATTGCTTCATCTGCGTGCAGCATAGAAATGCTTTCAATACCAAAGAAGTATTCGGTAACTGAAATACCTTCGGGATGCTGCGGAATGGCAGGTTCATTCGGATATGAAAAAGAGCACTATGATCTGTCCAATAAGGTCGGAGAGCTGGTTCTTTTTCCGGAGATCAGAAATTCAGGCATGGCAACTGTTATTGCGGCTCCGGGAACAAGCTGCAGGCATCATATAAAAGATGGCACAGGGAGAATTGCAAAACATCCGGCAGAAATACTATATGAAGCTCTGAAGAAATAAACGATGTATAAGGATCCGGACTGGACTACCTCACCCCATAGCCGATCCTAAGAACCAGTTTGAGGCGTTGAATTTTTTAATTAGCTGAAATACAATTAAATAAGTTTCCCCTCCTTTTAAAGGAGGGGTGGCCAGACGGTGAAATCATCTTACAGACAGAAGCTATATTCGTCTGGCCGGGGTGGTTGATTCAAGTATTTCATATTATCTTTCTTCAAATGGATAGACTTGAAACATAGATTAACCACCCCGGCCGGGAAAACAGATTGTAAACCCCTCAAAATCTATAGTCCCGGCCACCCCTCCTTGAAAAGGAGGGGAAATGTAAAATATTACAAATCAGTTGCATACAGTGAGAAAGAGTTGTGTCAGTATCTGATTGAAAAATCATCGGCATCTTTCCAGACTGAAAACCTGTCTCTGAAGCTTTCGAGTTGGTCCATGGAAATCTCTCCCGTCACCAGACTTTCTGAGTATGAACCGCCCGATGCAATAATTTCTCCCTTTGGATTTAGGATAAGCGAATCACCAAAATATTTTAAACCTTCCCCGTCTGATCCTATCCTGTTGGCCCCTGCAACATAGCACTGATTCTCAATGGCTCTTGCTTTAAGCAATGTGGTCCAGACATTTCTCCTGCTCTCAGGCCAGTTTGCCGAATTAATCAGCAGGTCATAATCGTTCCTGTTCCGGCTCCAGACAGGAAAACGGAGGTCGTAACAAATGTTTGGTGATATTCTGAATCCTCTGTAATTGAATACAATACGCTTTTTTCCGGGGGTAAATGATTTATCCTCGTTCCCAGGGCTGAAAAGGTGTCTTTTGTCGTAAGTGTACACATCATCATCGCCGGAGACAAAGATCCAGCGATTAAAGAAGTCGGATCCCTCTCTGACGATATAGCTGCCGCAAAGACCAAAATTTCCTTTTTTGGAAATACTCTTCATCCATTCAAAGGTGACGGAACCGGGAGTCTCCGATAATCCGGCAGTATTCATTGAGAAACCCGTGTTAAACATTTCAGGAAGGATAACAATGTCAGTACCTGAAGGTACGGATGATATTATTCCCCCAAGCCGTTCGAGGTTACTGAGCTTCTCTTCCCAGATTATGTCGGTTTGTACTATTGTTAATTTCATTATGGTAAAATTACCGTAAAATTAGTTCAAAACGGAAAAAAAAGACAGGCCTTGCGGTCTGTCCGATATAAACCAATCAGAACCATTTGTATTATCAGGGATTCAGGGATTTATAGTAATCGGTGAGGATTGTGTTTATCAAGAGGCTTATAGTAAAGCCAGAAGAACCTCCTGGTGTCGTCCGGTTTATCGGAATACAGGATCCCTTTCAGCTTATCGAAGCCTTTGATTCTTGATGTACAATAGCTAATCTTACTGGTTGCAAAATCACCTGAAAAGTAATAGGTTCTTTTATCAACCGGTTCCTGTATTACTGCGGGGAACTCGCTGGAGAGCATGTTGCCTGCAAGGCTGGTGTCGCCCATAGCAGTAGTTTCAAGACGAAATCTGGATATTATATTGCTTTCAAGAGGCTCAATTATATCAAACCAGTTGTCATAAGCAACAGAAGCCGGCACACCGTATTTTGTACAATTGGTTTCATCGGTGATTATATGCGGGAGGGGATTCTTCAGATGAGTGCCCTCTTCAAGGACAATAATCTTCTTCTCGGTAAGCAGCACTATTCCGGGCTTTGTAAAGGTCCATGGCTTGCCATACTCTTTCCTGTACATTGATGTCATCCATATAGGAAAATCTTTGGAAGTTGAATCCAGCTCTTCAAAGTATTTGCCCGACCAGCCGGTGAAGGTTATACCAAGTTTTTCCTGCGTTCTGTACGATTCAAACGCCGGTGTTGGGAAATCGAAGGAATTATATTCAAGAATTATAAGCTTATTCTTTTTTCTCATCTCATTGATAAGCAGATAATCGACATTGTTCAGCCCTCCATATATTTTCCTTGATTTGCGGCTTTTGTTAACTCCTGAATACCAGTCATTAAAAAATACACCGTAAGTATCGGTAAAATAAACTGCATCAATTTTTTCGGGAAGATCCATCATTTCAGAGAGATGATATTCTTTTGTGGTGCTTCCTTTTTCCTTGAGCGGCCTTGTGGGAGAGAATCCGTAATAATCCTTTTTATATGAATAGCTGGTCTTTTTCTCCTTTTTTACAAACCTCTCATTTGTGAGAACCCAGTTAAACGATTTGTGTTTCAAACGTTCAAGGGTGGGCACAGTTTTGTCAAGAATCACAATATCAATAGGTTTCTTTGGTTGAAAAGACCAACGGATAAAACTGATTACGGGCAGGATTAAAATAAGTACCAGGACAATGATTGTAATAAGAAGAGGCTTTTTCATAATTGAATAAATATCTGAAATACTTCAAATACTGTATTAAAAATAACTCCTTTAGACAGTTTAATATAACTGTTAAAAGTATCAATTTATTTTCTTAAAGGAAATAAATTTAAGGCAATTTAGTAAAATTTATTGAAATACGCCCCTGTCAGTAGCCACTTGCCGAATTATTACCCCTTAAATCCGCTCCTGCTGCCCTGGTCCCGTCAGGCAATATCATTATCGCATTCACCCGTCCGATTGACTGGCGTTCCTTTAACTCATGACCAATATCCCTCAGTTTGTTAATAGTAAGAGTGTCAAGGGCATCTTTCTCAAAGCTTATGTAATCGGGCAGCCATTGGTGATGAAATCTTCCGGTATCAACAGCCTGTTCTATATTCATCCCGAAGTCAATGACATTTACAATGATCTGCAGCACTGTGGTCGGGATAGTCGAGCCCCCCGGTGAACCGGCAACCATAAACAACTTTCCGTCTTTTTCAATTATAACAGGAGTCATTGAGCTCAGCATTCTCTTGCCAGGTTTTACCGAATTAGCCTCACCGCCTATCAGTCCGTACATATTTGGCACTCCGGGCTTCAGGGAAAAATCATCCATCTGATTATTCATCAGGAAACCGGCGCTGTCGACAACTATGCTGTTTCCAAAAGTGCCGTTCAGTGTTGTTGTTGCAGCAACTGCATTTCCCATGGCGTCGACTACCGAATAATGGGTTGTCTCTTCACTTTCAAAAGAGAGCGGTCCCGGAAGAACCTGTGATGAAGGAGATGCTGAGGTTTCACTGAAACTGAGCATTCGCTGGTCCAGATAATCTCTGCTTAACAGGCGTGATGCGGGGATTTCAGTAAAACCGGGATCACCAAGGTATTGGGATCTGTCGGCAAATGCCCTTCTTTCAGCCTCCGCAATGAGGTGTACTGACAGTGGCGAGTGAAATCCCATCTGCCCGAGGTTAAAAGGTTCGATCATTCCCAGTATCTGAAGAAGGATAATCCCGCCACCTGAAGGAGGCGACGCTGAAGTAATCCTGTAACCCCTGTAATCTCCCGATACCGGGTCACGGAAAGCCGGGCAGTAATCCGTCAAGGTCCTCCACTGTGATGATTCCGTTTCCCCTTTTCATCTCCTTTATTAACAATCGTGCCGTGACTCCGGAGTAAAATCCATCCCTGCCATGATCTCTTATAAGTTCAAGAGTCATTGCAAGATCAGGTTGTTTGAGGATATCCCCTTCTTTCCACAGAGAATCTTTTACAAATGATACTCGTGAATACATTCCTGTTCAGGAATTTCTCCCTGTTGGCATTCAGATCTTCAGCCTGCCCTTCAGTTACCGGAAATCCGTTTCTGGCAAGGTCTATCGCCGGTTGTATAACATCTTTAAACGGCAGAATGCCGTATTTTGAATGAATATTCAGCATTCCGTCGACTGTTCCCGGCACACCTGAAGCGAGATGTGTATCAGTACTCAGACCATCAATAACATTCCCGCCGGGATCGAGGTACATATCCCGTGTAGCCTGCATTGGTGCTTTTTCACGGTAATCGATCATATCGGTGCTGCCATCGGCATTTCTTATGATCATGAATCCGCCTCCGCCTATATTTCCGGCTTCAGGATAACAGACAGCAAGGGCAAATCCGGTTGCTACAGCCGCATCAACGGCATTACCTCCCTTCCGCAATATTTCAACCCCGATCCGTGAGCTCTCACGACTGTGCAGAAACCACCATACCGCTGTCAGTCACGATATTGCGGCCTTCAATAATTGCTTCCTTTTCAACACTTCTGTTTCCGGCGCAGCCCGGAAAATTATTATTAACAATCCTGAAAAAATAATTCTCTGATCATAATTACTTAACATGAAATGACATGATACAATTATAACAATAATACGGTTGTATAATTGCATCTCTTAAAATTTACTTTTAGACACACTGTGCTTTTTTATTATTTTTGTACAAATAATTGAGTATGGGCGCCAATCAACCACTGGCAGAAAGGTTACGTCCCAGAGATCTTGATGAGTTCTCCGGACAGGAGCATCTTGTGGGAAAAAACGGTGTCCTGAGAAAAGCGATAGAATCCGGGAATATTCCCTCATTTATCCTGTGGGGACCTCCGGGAGTAGGAAAAACTACCCTGGCCAGGATCATTGCAAATACACTGAAAAGACCATTCTTTCATCTGAGCGCTGTTCATTCCGGAGTCAAGGATGTAAGGGAAACGATTGAAAAGGCAAAAAAACAGCAGTTTTTCGATCAGCCAAATCCTATTCTTTTCATCGATGAAATACACCGTTTTAACAAATCACAGCAGGATTCGCTTCTCAGTGCTGTCGAACAGGGAATCATAACCCTGATCGGGGCAACCACTGAAAATCCTTCATTTGAGGTTATCTCTCCCCTCCTTTCCAGGTGCCAGGTCTACATTATGAACCCGCTTACGAGGAGGAACTTACCGGATTGCTGAACAGGGCTTTGAAAAAAGATATCTATCTTGCCAGGTATGATATTGAAATAATTGAAAATGAAGCTCTTCTGCGGGTATCAGGAGGCGATGCCAGGAAACTTTACAATGCTCTTGAGCTTGTTGTATTCTTCTGAAGCAGATGAGACCGGGTCAGAGAAAATCACAATTGATAATGAGAAGGTTCTAAGGCATGTTCAGAAGAACCTTGCACTGTACGACAAGAATGGCGAACAGCATTATGATATTATTTCAGCATTTATTAAATCGATGAGGGGAAGTGATCCCAATGCTGCGGTTTACTGGCTTGCAAGGATGGTTGAAGGAGGCGAAGATCCCAAGTTCATTGCAAGACGGATGCTTATCCTGGCAGCCGAGGATATCGGACTGGCGAATCCCAATGCACTTCTCCTGGCACAGTCGTGCTTTGAGGCTATCAATGTTATAGGATGGCCTGAATCAAGGATCATCCTGTCGGAAGCTGCTGTTTACCTGGCAACATCGCCAAAGAGCAATGCATCGTATATGGCAATTGAAGAGGCGCTTGAAGCAGTCAGAGAACATGGCGACCTGCCGGTTCCGCTGCACATCAGGAATGCCCCGACAAAACTCATGAAAGATCTCGGTTACCACAAGGATTATAAATATGCTCACAGCTTTGAGGGAAATTTTGTGACTGATAATTTTCTTCCTGACGAGATAAAGGGCTCTGTTTTCTATGACCCGGGTAATAATCCCAAAGAAGAGGAAATAAGAAAGAGACTTGCCAGCTTGTGGAAGGATATCTACGATTATAATAAAAAGTAATTCCTCTGTGGAACTCTGTGACTTTTTCACCCGCCGTAACCCCAGGCGAAGGTGGGCTCTGTGGAACTACCGTGTAAGTTCTTCAATACAAATAATCAGGAGTAACCATATCTTAGATGATTCGGATAATAATTTATTATCTTTACAACTAAATGATAAAAAACGGAATAAATATCCCGGGGATAAGTCATAATGACACCGGTAATTTTCTTCTTATTGCAGGTCCATGTGTGGTTGAAGGCGAAGATATTGTCTTCAGGATCGCTGAATATCTGACCGGATTATCGGATAAATACAAAGTTCCGTACATTTTTAAAGCCTCATACAGGAAAGCCAACAGGTCAAAGGCTGATTCCTTTTCAGGTATAGGAGATCTGAAAGCGCTCAAGATACTTTCGGAAGTCAGAAAGAAGTTTTCAATCCCCGTGATAACCGATATTCATAATCCTGACGAGGCTGACATGGCTGCTGAATATGTCGATGTACTTCAGATACCTGCATTTTTGTGCCGTCAGACCGATCTGCTTGTTGCCGCAGCAAAAACAGGTAAATGGATAAATATTAAAAAAGGACAGTTTTTGTCGGGAGCATCAATGAAATTTGCTGTCGATAAAGTGAGGGATTCCGGCAATAAGAATGTAATGGTAACCGATCGCGGCAATATGTTCGGATACCAGGACCTTGTGGTGGATTTCAGGAACATACCGGTAATGCAGGAGATTGGTGTTCCGGTCATAATGGATATTACCCATTCCCTTCAGCAGCCGAATCAGGAAACAGGAGTTTCGGGAGGCAATCCGGGGATGATTGAAACAATCGGCAAAGCCGCAATAAGCGTTGGGGCAGATGGCATTTTCATCGAGACCCATCCTGATCCGGCAACAGCAAAATCAGACGGAGCCAATATGCTTAAGCTTTCTGAATTCGAATCTCTTTGATTAAACTCCTTGCATTGAGAAAAACAATCAATTCTTTTAAATAATAATTCAAATCTAATTCAAATTATATGAAAAAACTTATTCTGATCATTACTGCAATTTTTGCTGTTGACAACTATCAATGCCCAGTCGCTTGAGGATATTGTTAAAAAATACTCTTCTGCAATAAAGGCTGATCAGCTTGCCGGTATTTCAACAATCAAAATATCGGGCAAAATGTCGGCAATGGGAATGGAAATGCCGATGACAATGTTTATGAAGAATCCAAACAAAATAAAAGTTGTATACAGTTTCAACGGACAGGAGATGGTATCAGGCTTTTGACGGTGAAAAAGGATATATGATCAATCCGATGACAGGTTCAACCGATCCTGTTGAACTGACAGGCTGACCAGCTGAAACAGGTGCAGAACAATAATGTTTTCAGAAATGAGATGCTCAGGTATTTTAAAAACGGGAAGCTGACACTTGAAGGAGAAGAGAGTGTTAACGGGAAACCGGCATTCAAGGTGAAAGCTACTCTCGAGGGAGCAAATCCGGTGTACATGTTCATTGACAAGGACAGCTACCTCCTTGTCAAAACATCAATGACTGTCGAACAGATGGGAACTACAATGAATGTTGATTCTTTCATGACAGATTATGTTGAAAATAATGGAGTCGTCATGCCAAAGAAAACAACAGCATCAGCAAACGGAATGGAAGCTGCAGTTATAATTTTCGACAAGATCGAGGTGAATGTTCCGATTGAGGACAGCGTTTTCAAATTAAAATAGAACCCGAAAATCAGGGATGTTCCGGGATAGAAAGAAGGGATGCTGTGTTCAGCGTCCCTTCTTTTTAATGCAGCTGGCCTGTAAGCCGGATTCTGTTACGGTTCAGTCATCTGCGAAAGAAATTAAAACCGGTTTCCATCATTTATCTTGTCCCGCCATTGCTTGCAGGATCATACGACCTACCCCCCGGCATCGGACGAGCAGCCCTTAACGCCGGTATACATGGTCTTTCAACCCATCAGGTGTACGGCTCCCGGTGTTGCCACCGGGACCGGTGAGCTCTTACCTCACCTTTTCACCCTTTCCCCCTGAGCGAAGCTCGAAGGGGTGGTTATTTTCTGTTACACTACTATACCCTCGCGGATATCTTCCCGTTAGGAAGCATGGTGCTCTTTGTTGTCCGGACTTTCCTTCCTCCCGACAGCTATCGGCGGAACGATGGAACAGCCTGCTGCGATGCAAAGGTAATGAAAAACTGTGAGAAAGCAGAAAATTGACTACTTTTGTCAGCAAAGTATGGGATTAAAGACTTAACATAGTAGGTACACAGGCACGGTGAATGACAGGGTATTGATGAATATAAATGAAAAACAGGAAAAAGGTGATTGATATTGATCTGAATGAATATGATTACGAACTTCCTGATGAGAGGATAGCACAGTATCCTGTTGGCGGAAAGGGATAATTCAAAGTTGCTGCTTTATGACGGAAAGAACATTTCTTCAGGAGTTTTCAGGGATATAGGACAAATATATCAGTCCGGATTCTTTGCTTGTATTCAACAACACCAGGGTTATAAGGGCAAGGTTGTTGTTCCGAAAGAATTCGGGTGCAACCATTGAAGTCTTATGCCTTGAACCCCTTGCTCCCGCTGACTATGAAGCATCATTTGGTTCAACCGGATCCTGTTGAGTGGAAATGCATAATCGGCAATCTTAAAAAATGGAAAACAGGCTCAATCTGCCTGGATTTCGGGAAGGGTAATAAACAGAGCCGGCTTTTCGCAGAAAGAATTAGTCCTGAAGGAGATGCATGGAGAATCCGCTTTTCATGGGATAGCCTGGAAATGAGTTTCAGTGAAGTGATTGAAGCTACAGGACATATTCCGCTGCCACCTTACATAAACAGGGAAGATGAGCCGGAGGACAGCTTGAGGTATCAGACAATTTATTCAAGCATGAAAGGATCGGTGGCTGCACCTACGGCCGGGCTTCATTTTACACAGGATATACTGGACAGACTTTCTGAAAGTGGTATTAACCTGACTGAGCTTACACTTGCATGTCGGGTGCAGGAACTTTTCAGCCGGTAAGAACTGATAACATTTCAGACCATGAAATGCATAGTGAACACTTTTTTGTAACAAAAGATACTATTCAGAAGTTGATAAAGTATCATGGCAGGATAATTGCCGTCGGCACCACTTCTGTCAGGAGCCTTGAAAGTCTGTACTGGATTGGAATAAAGGCATTAAGACGATCATTTGATGCAGATAGCGATCTTTCGGTCGGACAGTGGGAACCATATAGAAATGATCCGGATCCGGGGATTTCTGCCAGGGATTCCCTGAAAGCAGTGTATGATCTCATGACCAGGAATAATTGGCATACAATGGGGGCTTCAACAAGGTTGATTATTATCCCGGGTTATCAATTCAGAATGACTGAGGGGATGATAACAAATTTCCACCAGCCAAAGAGTACTCTGCTGCTTCTCGTCTCAGCCTGGGCAGGTGAAAGATGGAAAGAAATCTACAGGTATGCGCTTGACAATAATTTCAGATTTTTAAGTTATGGCGACAGCTCTCTGTTATTAAGATAATTGCGTATATTTGAAGATCTTTTCCAGCTTTAAGGGAACCGATCATTTTTCTTTGATAGTACATGGATTATTCGTTTATTTGTTAACTAAAACATTCGGTATGCAGGAAAACAGGATTATGGACCAGGTTAACGTGATTTTCGGTGCATTTATGGTATTATTTTATCTGGGCGTCGGGATTTTCCTAATATTCTTTTTTGAAAATATTGATAAACCATACCGTATTATAATGGGTGTTACTTTTATTTTTCTTGGTGTGTACAGGGCTTTCAGAATAGTTTCAAAAATCAAAGAGGTCTTTTTCCGCGGAAAAAATGAAGAATAATGATACATCTGATTATTAAGACATAAAGCTTGGCATGCACTTTGCATATATTCA
The DNA here is from genome assembly GCA_963806555.1 of uncultured Bacteroidales bacterium. GTDB lineage: Bacteria > Bacteroidota > Bacteroidia > Bacteroidales > VadinHA17 > LD21. The sequence continues at coordinate 115,376 of CAWDYR010000028.1, forward strand.
GTGATATAATTTTTTAACCGGTAAAATTTAAAGAATATGAGCAATGTAGAAATTAATCAAAATTTTATTATTATTGCGTCTCATATTACCTACTCTAAGACCTGCACGTTTGTGAGAAATTTCGCCCGAAACAGTTCAAGAACCGGAAGAATATTCCTTTATGTTATTTTAATCGGGCTTTTGTCCTCATGCCGCAATGGAAACAGGCAGGCAATCGATGAAACCCCGACACGCGGTAATATAAAGATCGCTGTCGACGAATCGTTTCAGCCGCTTATCGACACCGAAGTGTATACTTTTACTTCCCTTTACAGAAATGCAAAGGTAAAACCATTATACAAACCGGAATATGATGTCGTTAATGACTTTATGAATGATTCCGTCAAATTAATGGTTACAAGCAGGAAGCTCTCAGACAGCCAGATCCAGTATCTTCGCGACACGCTGATTGTTGCCCGGACAATTACTTTTGCTTATGATGCCCTCGCCCTTATCACCAATAAGGAAAACCCCGATACTCTTATTAAATACAATTCAGTTAAAGATATTTTTTCGGGGAGAATCCAAAACTGGAAAGAAGTCAATCAAAAATCAAAGCTGGGCAGGATAAATGTTATCTTTGACAACAATAAATCCGGCAACATAAGATATTTCAGGGAGCTGTTTGAAATTACAGGATAATCTTGGTGAAAATTTCTTTGCTGTAAACAATAATGCAGAAGTAATTGATTATGTTTCAAAAAATCCTGATGCACTTGGAATTATCAGTGTAAACTGGATAAGTGACAAGGATGATTCTCTGAGTATGAGCTTTATAAATAAGATAAATACTCTGGCAGTTTCACAGCAGTTTATAAATGACGGTTCTTATTACCGTCCCCAGCCGGGATTTATTTATGACAGATCATACCCTTTTGTAAGGGAAATTTACTTTATTACAAGGGAGACATTCGCAGGCCTCGGTTCCGGATTTCTTCAATGGGCAACCGGAGAACAGGGACAGAGGATCGTTCTTAAGTCGGGGCTTGTTCCGGCAACAATGCCTATAAGGCTGGTTCAGATTAAGCAATAGTAAACAAGAAATAAATCAGGATATAGATCAGAAATTAGAAATAAGAGATTAGAAATTAATAACATAAACTGATATCAAAAAATAAAGCTATGAAACGTTCGAAGTTAAGTCCGGTAGTTTTGCTGGCAGGTGTATTTTCTGTTATGCTGGTAGATATTCAGGCTCAGGATCTGAATTCCGCCATCAGACTGACAAGAAGTGAGCAATATGATAAGGCTGACGAGATGCTTAAGGCATTGATCCAGAAAGAACCGTCAAACAGCAAAAACTATTTTTACCTGGGTGAAAATTATTTACTTGATTATTTTGCAGATACGATATCCAACTCGCTTGTGGTTGCAACCAAAGCAGCCCAGGAAATGTATAACCAGGGAGTTAAGGCAAATCCAAACGACCCTCTTAATTATATTGGTCTAGCCAAGGTTGCCAATTATCTTGGCGACGAAGCAAAGGCAAATGAAATGCGGGCAAAAGCCAAAAGTTTCCTCCTCCCCTATAAAAAGATAAAAAAGATTGTGCCTCCTGCAAAGGAATATGCCTTTACACTGGCCAAGATCGCAGAATCATATGCCAAGGATGGAATGGTTGATACCTCAGTGGCACTTCCTCTTATAAGGGAAGCCATAAGAATCGACTCTAAAAATGCAGATATTTACTTAATTGCGGGTGATCTCTATATGATGGTCAATGATGGCTCAAACGCGATCAGAAACTATAATCTGGCACAGTTTGCCGATCCTACATCATCTACAGCCAATATGAAAATAGGGTATGTATATGTTCAGGGCCGCGCACTTGCAGCAGGCTATCGGACCTTTCGAAGAAGCTATAAAGCTCAATCCCAATTATGCCCCGGCTTACAGGGAACTTGGCGGACTTTACTGTAAGGCAGGAAGACTTGAACAGTCAAAAGCAAACTTTAAAAAGTACCTTGATCTTTCAGTTGGGAATATTCCGGCTAAGATCAGGTATGTCACATCACTCTTTTATGCCGGCGATTACGAGGAAGTTATTAAAGAAGTAGAGGAGATACTTGCAGTAGACCAGTCAAGGTCGTACATGAACCGTATTGCGGGATATTCTGCTTATGAAAAGGAAAATCCTGATTATGATAAGGCACTTATCGTACATGGAAAAACTGTTTGCGACTGTTGATCCCGCACGTATACTGAAAAAAGACTACCACTACCTGGCCAGGATCCTTGTAAAGAAGAATCAGAATTACCCGAAGATGGTTGATGAACTAAATACACTTAAGACACAACTTGGCAGGGAAAAATCGAGACTTGCAACAGCACCTGCAGCTGACAAGCCTAAATTTAAAGTAACTGTTGATGATCTTACCGCCAAAATAGCAACACTTGAAGGTAATGTGGCAAAGGCAGATAAGGAAATTGACAGGGCATTTGCAGAATACAATAAAGCGTTAAATTTTGATCGTAAAAATGGAGGCAGTACAGAATTAACATCACAGGACAGGGCTTTAATGAGTGAAATGGCAACTGCCTACTATAACTTCAGGAGATATGACGGCGCAGCAAAGACCTGGGCAAAACTCATTGATCCTGCAAAAGAAAATAATACTGCCGATTACATGCAGGTCGGCAGGGCATACTATAACGGGGAGAAATACAAATCAGCTGACTCGATCTTCAATATAGTGCTTAAGAAAACTCCCGATTATCTTCCTGCATACGTGTGTATTGTCACGCACTTACTCAAAAATGGATCCTGATTACTAAACTGGGACTTGCAAAACCAAAATTGAAAAAGTCCTTGAGTGTGGCTCAGAAAGATTCAGTTAAGAATGAAGCTGAAATGATGGAGGCCCTTACATATCTGGGGTTCCTGAATATGGAGAGAGGCAATTATACCATTGCCAAGGCATTATTATAACAGGATGATCAATCTTGATCCCGGCAAGCAAAGAAAACAAAATCAGGGGATATAACGGAATTGCAGGACTTGAATCTAATGCCGCAGGTACTGAAAAGACCCTTGAAGGAAAGCTTGGCTTCCTTGCAAAAGCAGCTGATGCTTATCAGAGCATCCTGAGCCTTGATCCTGCAAATGCCATTGCAAAGAGTAACCTCAAATGGGTTCAGGATTATCAGGCATCTGTTAAGAAAGGTATCAATCCGAACGAGATTAAAGGGTCTGTCACAAATGCCTCCGGTCAGCCAATTGTCTTCGCATCGGTACGCGTAAAGGATACTGCTGCAGAAAGTTTCACAAATGCAAAAGGTGAATATAAGTTCGAAATACCCCAGGGTTCGGAAATCCTTCTCTTCAGCGCAAAAGGTTACCAGTCGCAGGAGGTTGCAATTACCAAATCGAGAGTTTATAATATAAAACTTGTTCAGTAAACCTTAAAGGAAAAGATAAAAGACAAAAGATAAAAGACAAAAGTAAAAAGATAAAAGATTCAGGAAAAAGGACGGATGACAAGCCTCAGGAGGCGAAAATATAAGAGGATCCTGAATGTGTTAAAAAAAGTTAAAAAAACTATCCTCTTGACATAGGGTAAAGAGTATGGTTAAATGTCATAATTATTAGAACAATTATAAACTACATTAAAAGTAAAACAATATTTTTTTAGGCTATTGGAAAAAAACAATTGAAGATATATATTTGCAAATCGTAAAATCTTAACCTAAACAAAATCGATAAAAATGAGTAAACAAGGAAGTTCGTTTAAAGAAGTACTGCAGAATGTGTTCGCAGTAAGCGCTATTTTAATAGCTTATGTGGTTTCTTATATATTGTTCACCACAATAATGGGAAACCCTGTTAATTTCGAAGGTGGCAATCCTGAAGGAAGGGCCCTCGAAGGAAACTACCTGGGGATTATCTACAAAGGAGGACCCATTGTTCCGATACTTATGACCTGTGTGCTTGTCCTTATTGTCTTTATTTTTGAAAGGCTTATCACTCTTTCAAGAGCAAAAGGAAAAGGAAGGGTAAATGCCTTTGTTCACCAACTCCAGACTCTTCTTGCTGAAGATAAGATTGAAGAAGCAATGGAAGTATGCGACAAACAGAAAGGATCACTTGCAAATGTTATGAAGGCAGGCCTCCTTCGTTACCGTGATCTTCAGAAAGACACGGAGCTTGAAAAAGACCAGAAGATCCTTTCAATACAGAAGTCATTCGAGGAGGCAACAGCTCTTGAACTTCCGATGCTCTCTAAGAATATGGTAATTTTCTCAACTCTTGCATCCATATCAGTGCTTATAGGTCTTATCGGCACAGTTCTCGGGATGATCCGTGCATTTGCCGCTCTTGCCCAGTCAGGCGCTCCTGATGCCCTTGCTCTTTCACAGGGTATCTCTGAAGCTCTTGTAAATACGGCATTCGGTATTACAGGATCAACATTAGCAATTATTGCATTTAACTATTTTTCATCAACAATTGACGCATATACTTTCAGAATCGATGAAGCAGGTTTCAGTCTGACACAGAATTTTGCCGCTTCATTGAAGAATTAAGTACATTTTATCTTTTGGTGGAAAATTAAAATAAAAAACTACAATGCCAAAGATTAAATTACCGACAAAGTCACCCCGAATCGACATGACGCCGATGGTTGATACATTTGCTGTGGTCCTTACATTTCTTATGCTAACCACTCAGATGAGGCAGCCTGAACCCGCCAATGTTGATACTCCTTTTTCAATATCAGAGAAACCAACACCTGATTTTAATATGATGACTTTCCTGTTGTCGCCCGATGATAAAATTTTTCTCAACTTTGATAACGGCCCCGACACTCTTCTTAAGTTCAGACCGAAGGTTCTTCAGGAGATGGGCAGACGGTATAATATTGAGTTTACCGAGGCGGAATTAAGGGCGTTTGAGAAATTCCCTTCATCAATCGGCGTTCCGATGGCGCAGATGAAAACTTTTCTGGACTCAGATGACAGCAATGTAAGGAAGGATATGCAGGTAGGTATCCCCAGTGATTCTACTGACAATCAGCTTGCCAACTGGATAGTTGCCATACGTACAGTGAATCCGAACGTTCAGGCCTGCATCAAGGGAGACTCCAAAACCGGTTTTCCGATTGTAAAGAAAACTCTCGACATACTTCAGGAAAGAAAGGTGAACAGGTTTAATCTGATTACAAGTCTTGATGCAACCAAAATAAACCTTGAAGAAATAAAACAGTGATATGGCAGAAATAATCCAAGAAGAAAAAGGCGGCGGTAAGAAGAAAGCGAAAAAAATATTACCGCATATTGATATGACCCCGATGGTTGACCTTATGTGTCTGCTGATCACATTCTTTATGCTGACGACAGCTTTCAATAAAGCCAAGATCATGGAAATTGTTCTCCCCGAAAAGATCGATGATCCGTCTAAACAGGAGGCTCCGAGGATTTCAGCGAGCCGTACTCTGAACATTATTCTGGGGCCGGATAATATAATCTACTGGTACCCCGGAAATATTAAACCGGAGGAATATAATAATCAGCCACCTGCTGAATTACTGCAGGTAACAGATTTCAGCGCTACAGGTATCCGACAGTTACTGCTCGACCGGAACAGGACTCTGGCAAGAAGAATCGCGGAGTTCCAGGAACAGGTAATTTCCGGCAAAATCCCAATTTCACAGGATTCAGCAAGAAACTTTGTAAGCAAGATGAAAACTGATGACGATACCGGCCCAATTGTGCTTATAAAAGCTTACAAAAAAGCCAATTACGGAAATTTTGTCGATATTCTCGATGAGATGAATATCTGCGGAATCGCCCGTTGTCCGTTTACTGATATAACCTGGTATGAAGAAATAATGGTGGAAAAAGCCGCTGGAATAACGCCGGCAGCATCTGCCACTTCAACCAATTAACCGTAAACCTTTATAATAATGGCAAATAATAAAGAAAGAATCCCTGCCTTTGACGATATTGTCTTTGAAGACAGGAATAAGGAATACGGAGCTTATAAACTGCGTAAGAAATACAACCGCAATGTACTTATCGCAATGCTTATAGGTATTATCATTCTGAGTACGGCAGTAATTACGCCGTATCTGAATGCTAAAGCCTTGGAGAGCAAAGCCAAACGGGCTGAAAGACAGGTTGAAATTAAAATGGAGAATCTTGACCAGCCTGCCGAACAGATCGCTCCTCCTCCCCCGCCTCCGCCTCCTCCACAGGATGTTGCACAACAGGCAAGATACGTTCCTCCTGTGGTTGTCGACTCTGTGAAACCTGAAGAAGTCGTTCAGCTTATGACCGCTGACCAGGCACAGGTTGAAGTAAAGGACGAAGACGGTGGTTGAAATTGTTGAGGAGGTAAAGGAAGAAGTTCAGGAAGAAGATGCTGAAGCTGAGCCCTTTGTGGTTGTAGAAGAAATGCCCATGTTCCCGGGTGGTGAAGTCGAACTTTTGAAATACATCATGGAACATACCCAGTACCCGGAAGTTGCAAAAGAAAACAACATCCAGGGAAAGGTTATTGTAAGATTCTGCGTAACCTCGAAAGGTGGAGTCGACAAGGTCAGCATCCTTAAAGGTGTTGATCCTGAACTCGACAAAGAGGCTATCAGAGTTGTTCAAACGCTTCCTGCATTCAAACCAGGTAAACAGGGTGGAAAGCCTGTTCCTGTATGGTACATGGTACCAATCAACTTTACTCTTAAATAGATAATAGTCTTTTCTATCATTTTAAAAGCCGGATCAGATCGATCCGGCTTTTTTTATGCTTATAAATAAAATAAAAACTTACACAGAGGTCCACAGAGGAGACACAGAGGTCCACAGAGAAGAGGCCGCCCCTAAATCCCCTGGAGGGGACGGAATCTACGAAATTTGCGAAATCAGCGGGAAATTTTTTGTTTTCCCGCAGATCGCGCTGATCTCCGCAGATTAAAAACCAGAATTACTTCTTCCGTCTTCCGTCTTCCGTCTGTCTTCCGTCTTCCGTCTTCCGTCTTAATATGTCTTTTAAGACGTATTTCTTTTTAATTTAATATGTCTTTTAAGACGTATTTCTTTTTAATTTGCAGTAACCACCCCGGCCGGGAAAGCAGATTATAAACCCCTCAAAATCTATAGTCCCGGCCACCCCTCCTTGAAAAGGAGGGGAAATGTAAATTATTGTAACTCAGTTGCATACAGTTTGATTTACAAGCTCCCCCCTCTCCCCTTCTCCCCCTCTCCCCCTCTCCCTTTCGCTCCCTCGCTCCATCGCTCCATCGATCCCGTTATTCTCTTTCCCCCCTCATTTCCTCTCTCAGCAACATTACAAAATCCCCGATATCCTTCTCTGTCGTATCCCAGCTCGTCATTAATCGGTACTCTGAGGTAGCTTCATCCCATGGATAAAAGAAGAACGATTTGGAAACCTTCTCAGCAACACGGGGAGGTATGACCACAAAAACACCATTCGATTCTACAGGCTGGGTGATCCGGACTCCTTCAATATCCCTTATCTTCTCCGCAAGCTGCTGAGCCATTGAGTTTGAATGATTTGCGCATCTTCTCCAGAGGTCATTACTGAAAAAAGCCACATATTGCGCCGATATAAACCTCATTTTTGAAGCCAGCTGCATTCCCTGCTTTCTTATATATTTAAAATCACCTGAGATGCCTGGCTTAAGAAAGCAGACTGCCTCACCGTACATCATACAGTTTTTTGTACCTCCGAAAGAAAGAACATCAACTCCGGCGTCAGTTGTGAAGGTCTTAAATGGCATACCCAGATGAATGGCAGCATTGGAGATCCTTGCCCCGTCCATATGAAGAAACATACCATTTTCATGAGCGTAGTCAGCCAGTTTGCGTATTTCTGCCGGAGTATATACTGTTCCCATCTCGGTAGCCTGGGTTATTGATATAACTTTTGGCTGGGCATGATGCTCAAAATCAAAACCATGCATATGCTTTTTCAGCAGCCCGGTGTATATCTTTCCGTCAGGAGTATCTACAGTTAGCACCTTGCAACCTGTGAATTTCTCTGGCGCTCCGCACTCGTCCTGTTCTATGTGGGCAGTAAATGCAGTTATGATTGAATTCCACGACCGGACAATTCCGCTCAATCCCAGTACGTTGGCGGCTGTCCCGGTGAAAACAAAGAACACCTCCGCCTCTTTTCCCAGATGTTCCCTGAAGAGCTCCCTTGCCTGTTCCGTGTATGAGTCAGAGCCATATCCCAAAGTATGACCGGTATTGGCTTCTGCCAGCTGCTTCATTACTTCCGGATGAACCCCGGCGTTATTATCACTGGCAAATCCCCGTTTTATTGTATTGTTTTTCATAGACTGTATTTAAGAAATATCCCCCCGGCTTTTATCAGGGGGATATGTCACTTAGAATTAAGAATATAGAATTCGGAATTCGGAATTCAGAATTCAGAATCCGGATTTTGAAGTTTGGAGTCAGGTTTTTATAATGTTTGTCATATACTCCCTGGCGAGCTGAGCCTGTTCATGAACATATTCAATACCGGCATTGCTGTGATCATCATTCAGGACAGGGTGACACAGCTCAAATGTAAAATATCCATTATATCCGATCTCATTCATCAATCCGATATAATGCGGGTAGTCAGGCAGCGTTTCACCAAAACGGGATTCAATAACCTTTTGTTTTACAGTTCTGTTCTGATCCCTGTAGTACTCGCCGCCGTAGTGCGAGTGAACCTGAAGGCTGCCTACAGTACGCACTGCATTAGCAATATATTCCTTATCCTGTTTTTCAAAGATCGGAAGGTCAAGGCACACTTTGAGCCATGGGGAATTGACCTCTTTTACAAGGTCATAGGTATCCTTCCAGTGACGGATGAGAGGAGCATGGTTTTGAAGAGCCATGACAACTCCGTTTTCTTCACCCATTTTGGCAGTTTCCGCCAGACATTCCTTAACAAAGTTCCATCTGTCGAGTTGTGTGACATAAGGATATTGCCGCATAAAATTATATTCACCATAATGGTCATGAACAAAATCATAGGTACCCACACCTTCATGAACCGGCACACCTGCCCAGGCAGCAAACAATCTTACAACCCTGGCGCCGAGATCTTTAGCAAGTCTGGCAGTCTCGCGCACCATGAGCAGCTGGCAGTCCCGGTGCTCGGGAATAGGGCTCGAAAAGTCATTGTTAGCGGCTACACATGGGATTTCAAGACCATACTTTGCAGCTGAATTCCGCATCCCCTCCCTTTTGCGCTGGTCGAGATCCATGGGATTGCCCATGGGACGCTTGTTATCCAGCTCAATTCCGTCAAAGCCAAATTCTTTTGCACGTCTGCATAGTTCGTCAAAGGAGAGCGCTTCACCCTTGTACCAGATCCCTCCATACGAAATTGAATACAATCCCAGCTTTATGCTGGCGGTTTTGCCGGCTTTCTGTACTGTTTCCGGGGAAGTGCTATTTGCAGCAGGTGTGACACCTCCAAGCATTGCGGCTCCGGCAGCTGCACCGGATGTTTCGATGAATTTTCTGCGGTCCATAGTTTTCTTTAATTAGTTAAAACTATTATCAATACCTTAAAGTTATATATGCAAAGAAATTAAGAACTTACACAGAGTTCCACAGAGGTATCACAGAGTCCCACAGAGGGACAATGAGTAGATCAGAACTTAACTCTGTGGATCTCTGTGACTTCTCTGTGGAACTCTGTGTTAGTTCTTAAAATAATCTAATCTTCAAACCCGTTATAAAGAAAAAAGTAGTTTTTGTTTACCTTATCTTTGATCCTCTGACGGCAAAGAAAGTGATATATGCGTAGTAAATAAACAGGCAGCATATGGCCACAATCAGGCCGACTCCTCTCTGAATGCCTCCCATTATTATCGGCAATATTGCAGCACCGATAACTGATGTGGCAATTACACCGGAGCCAACCTTGGAATGAGGACCGAGATCTTCGAGTGCCAGGTTATAAATACATGGCCACATTATTGAATGCAACAGTCCGGTTCCCAGGAATAGTACAAGGGCAATCCAGTTCATTCCCATACCTCCCAGCACAAGGGATAACAAAACCATAACTGCACCGGCTATTGCATTGAAGCTCAGAATTCTGCTTGCAGAATATTTCCGCAGGATAAAGATTCCGGCAATACGGCCTACCATAAGACCGGCCCAGTAATATGCCAGCAATTTAGTCCTCATTTCACCGTCAAAACCAAATCCAAGTTTTGATGAATAATCGGCAAAGAAACTGGGGATGCCTATTTCAACACCCATATAGAAGAAGATGGCCAGCGAACCCAGCCACATATGGGGGTATTTGTAAGCACTTGATTTAAATTTCTTTGCAATTCCTTCTACTGCCTCATGTTCCTTAATTTCAGGAAGATTGAGAAAGAACATTATGACAACAATTACCAGTGTAACAATGCCTATGCCGGCAAAAGGACCCTGGACTGTTTTTGGATCAGTTGCCCCGCCTGTATTGGCTGAAACAATAAGCATTGAAACAAAAATCGGTGCAATAACCGTTGCCACCGAATTAAGAGCATTGGTAAGGGTAAGACGGCTTGCAGCAGTTTCGGGACTGCCAAGTGCATTAACATAAGGGTTGGCAGCAACCTGAAGCAATACAACACCAATGGCAAATACCGATACGGCGCTCAGAAAACCATAATATCCGGCTGCAACACCGGGAATACAAAGGAAGAAACCGAGGCTTATCAGTGCCAGTCCGGCCAGCACACCGTTTTTATAACCAATGCGGTTCAGCAGATAGCCCACCGGAATTGACAGAATATAAGCCCCGTAAAAAAATGTGTTGGGCAATTGTTTTTCAACTTCATTGAGATTGAAAGCGTCTTTCAGGTAATCGATCAGCGAGTTGTTCATGGTTGTGATGAAGCCAAGCAGAAAGAAACAGGGAGGCCATCACGATCAGTGGAAACAGGTAGGAGTTTTTGTTTTGCATGTCAGTTAGTTTAGTTTTTGGATTTTTTATTTACTGGAAAATTTATAGATACAGATGTGTTTGTATTTTTCTCCGGGATTCAGGATGGTAGAGGGGAAATGGGGTTTGTTAATGCCATCGGCAAAATGCTGGGTTTCAAGACAGAATGCCCAGCGCCGGCCATATTTCTTACCTCCTTTGCCCTGTTCACCATCGATCCAGTTGGCAGTATATAACTGTACTCCGGGTTGTGTGGTAAATACCTCCATTACCCGTCCTGATGCCGGATCATGAACAATTGCAGCAAGGCTCAGAGTTCCTGTGCGGTGATTCAGAACAAAGTTATGGTCATATCCGGCACCGAACCTTAGCTGCTCGTCATCTTCGTCAATGACGGCCCCTATTTTCCTGGGTTCGGTGAAATCCATGGGTGTTCCTTTCACGCAGCAGATTTCACCTGTCGGAACATTGGTTTCATCAGTCGGGGTAAAAAAGGCGCCATTGATCATTAATTCCTGGTCATAGACGCTCCCTGATCCTTCTCCGGCCAGGTTAAAATAGGAGTGGCTGGCCAGGTTTACAATAGTAGTTTTGTCGGTTGTTGCCAGATAATCAAGCCGGAGCTCATTCTCCTCGGTAAGGGTATAGGTTACGGACCTTCAGGTTGCCCGGATATCCTTCTTCACCGTCCACCGAAAGATATTCCAGCTTCAAAGTGTCTGATGAATGATGCACAACATCCCACACAACCTTATTGAATCCGGTAATCCCGCCATGCAGATGGTTCGGTCCGTTATTGACTGCCAGAGTATACTCTTTTCCTTTAAGGGTGAATTTTCCATTTGCAATCCGGTTTGCGCAACGTCCGCACACTGCCCCCATATAAGGACCATTTCCGTTGATATATTCATCAATGGTATCATAGCCCTGAACAATATCCGACAGATTGCCTTTCCGGTCAGGAACATATATGCTGACAATGATAGCTCCGTAATTGGTGATCTGGGCTATCAGCCCGTTTTTGTTTTTCAAAGTATAGAGACCGGTCGGTTTTCCTTTATGTGTGCCTTTGAAAGATTCTTCCTGATTATGTTCATGATATATTTCTGAATAAGATATTAACTGACAAAAATTTACAATTCCACCTTCCCTGCTCCCTGAGGCCTTATGAAGAACTTATGGCATGATCCTTTTCCATAAACATGTTCCAGGGTGGTCACGTATTTTTCAAGCAGGTTTTGCGGAACAAATGCCTGAATGGTACCGGCAAATCCGCCGCCATGAACACGCCATGCCCCCTCGCCTTTCAGCACAAGTTCACTAAGAGCCAGTGCAAGGGAAACGCCCTGTTCTCTTACATTGTTTACCGGATATATATTCTGGTTATACATGTATGAGCTGAATCCTGAATCAACTACCATTCCCAGAAATGCTTTGAAATCGTTTCTTTCCAGCGCAGCCACCTGATCCACAACGCGCTGGTTGTCGCCCTGGAAATGGATAGCCCGCAGGATGGCCCTGTCACCGACTTTTTCACGTATTTTCGGAGCAATGTCAAGGATCTGTTCCAGGGTCACCTCGCGCAATACTTTGGCGCCAAGTTCAGCAGCAACAGCTTTCATGTCGGTAGGAAGCGAAGCATATTCATCGTTCAGATCGGCATGGTTTCCTCCGGTATCGGTAATTACCAGTGCAAATCCTGTGGCAACAAAATCAAAATTCACTTTTTTGACAATGGGTTTTGAAGGATCCTTGAAATCGATGGTAATCAACCCGCCCATCGCACAGGCTGTCTGGTCCATCAGTCCGCATGGTTTTCCAAAATAATTGTTTTCGGAATATTGCCCGATGATTGCGTTCTGAATGGGATCCATCCTGCCATCATTGAAAAGTTCATTCACGATCGCACCGATAAGCACTTCAAAAGAAGCCGAAGAACTCAGTCCTGAGCCTTTGGGAACGCCTCCATCGATGCAGGCATCAAAGCCACCAATCGTAAAGCCAAGTTCCTTCATACGTGCGCAAATGCCTCTTACCAGGGCAGCAGAAGTAAATTGCTCATTTTTATCAGGCTCAAGCGAAGAAAGATCCACCTCAAATTGCGGATAGCCTTCTGACAGGATACGAATGATGTTGGAATTGTTTCTTGCTGCGACGCAGACATTGTCAAGATTAACTGCTCCGGCAAGCACACGTCCGTAGTTGTGGTCAGTATGATTGCCTCCTATTTCAGTCCGGCCCGGAGAGGTGAAGAAACCGGGTTCCTTTTCTCCGAACGATGAATTGAACTGAGTAAGCAGACTGGTATATCTTTTTGCATTGCGTTCCAGTTCGGCAGGATCATTGCCATACAGGTTACGGAATGCTTTATTATCGCCATTGTTGATCTTAAGGATCAGATTTTCAGTTGTTGTCATATATATCTGGATATTTGATTTTTAAAATTAGGATTGATTGTAAATATAATAATTGTCGGCAAATAATAACTGAGGCCGTCTCAAAACAATAATTGAGACGGCCCCTTAGTGGATAATATGATAAAAAATAATTTATCTGTGCTTGCTTCCCACAAGAGCAAAGTAGACTATATAAAGATAACATGCGATAGGAAGAACAAATGAAAATCTTACACCTACTCCATCTGCCAAAAGGCCCATTAGGACTGGTATTACCGCGCCACCGACAATCAATGTATTGATAAGTCCGGAGGCCATGCTGAGTTCACCTTTGTCAAGGCCGTCGACTCCCAGTGCAAAAATATTCGGGAACATAATCGAGTTGAAGAAACCTATGGACAATCCTACCCATAAAATTACCGGACCGCTGACTGCCATTACGACAATCAGCATAAAGGCTGCTATCAGTCCAAATACTGCAAGTGACCGGCTTGCATTGCCTCTTCCGAGCTGCATTGCCAGATAGTTTACGACTGCAATACCTGCAAAGATCAAACCATCTGTTATTTCTTTTCTTACAAACCATCCTACAAATAATGCCAGGGCAACAACAAGGACTGTGTACAGGTATTTCTTCGACTTTTCAACATTTGAAAGCATGAATGATCCGTAAAACCGGCCTACCATTGCGCCTCCCCAATAGAGTGCTATCATCATGGCAGCGTCAGACTGGGCCATTGAAAGAGCTTCCTGAAAATATCTCTGGAGCATTGCTGCGGAGCCGACTTCAGCACCTACATAGCAGAAAATACCGATTGCTCCAAGAATAACATGCGGATATTTCCAGATACTCTTCTTTTCTTCCCCCTGTGTCGGAATAACAGGAAGCTTCAGAAGATAGACAGCGACAGCAATCACAAGAACAATTATGCCGATTATAAGGAATGGCGCCGGCACTGACTGAGCTGCTTCCTGCGCAGAAAGAGCTGCACGTGCTGCACCGAAGACAAATGCACTTGCAATAAGCGGGGCAAGATAAGTGGCAATTGAGTTAAGTGCCTGAGTAAGGTTAAGCCTTCCCGAAGCAGTTGCCGAAGGACCCAGTGCCGTGACATACGGATTTGCTGCAACCTGAAGGAAAACAACTCCTGAGGCCATTATAAAAATAGCTACCAGAAAGAAGGGAAATGATATTGCTTTTGCGGCAGGATAGAATAGGAAGCTCCCGGCTGCAACCAGTATCAATCCAAGAATCACGCCTGATTTATACCCTATCTTTTTTATGATACCGCCGCACGCAAAGGACAGCACAAAGTAGGTGAAGAAAAAGGCACCATTAACAAGCTGTGCTTCAAAGTTTGACAGTTCAAAGACTGCTTTAAATTTATCTGCCAGCGTAATATTAAAAGTGGTAACAAATCCGAAAAGGAAGAAGATCATTCCCATAAATGCCATACCGGCTGTCTGCGTTTTGTTCTGTTCTGTCATAGTATAGGTTTTAGGTTAAACAAGTTATCCGAGTGTTTTTCGGAGGTAGTAAAAATACATTTAAAGATCGATTTTCCTAAATACGCATCAATTATTTTTTATTAATCCCCGTAAATCCTCATTTTACTGTTGAATATCTATCTTTGCAGGAAAAATTCCATTTGGCCCGCTATTTCATATTTATTTCATTTAAAGGTACATATTATCATGGTTGGCAGCTTCAGCCAAATTCAGTGACGGTACAGAAAATAATTGATGAATCCCTTAGCATCATCCTTGGTGAAAAAATTACTTCAACCGGGGCAGGAAGAACTGATGCCGGAGTTCATGCCACATTCTTCTGTGCCCATTTTGACAGCCAGGCGGAGGATCTTGCCGGCAAAAAGAATCTTATATTCAGACTGAACCGGTACCTTCCGGAAGATATATCCGTAACCGGGATTAAAAGAGTTGTAGCTGACGCAAATGCAAGATACAGTGCAATTTCAAGAACCTACAGGTACCTTGTTTCACGGGTAAAGGACCCCTTCGGTAAAGATTCATGCTGGTACATTCATGGAGATCTTGATATTGAAATGATGAATAAAGCTTCAGGCATCCTCTTAAGATACTCCGACTTCACAAGCTTCAGCAGGCTTCATTCCAATAATAAGACAAACATCTGCAAAATCTACAGCGCCATTTGGGAACCGGAAGGTGACAGGCTGGCATTTACCATCAAAGCCGACAGATTCCTCCGCAATATGGTAAGGGCTATTGTGGGGACAATTATCAGCGTAGGGATGTATAAGACAACCCTTCAGGAGTTTGAAGACATAATCCTGTCAAAGAACCGTTCGGCTGCCGGCACTTCAGCCCCTGCTAAAGGATTGTTTCTCACTGACATTGAGTACCCGGACGAAGTTTTCATGGAGGTTCCGGTGTGATGTGCTACATATCATTTTTTTCGAACGTTAATTATTTCACAATTAAAAAAATGCGAGCTACTTTTGCGGCGTTTTAATTTACAATGTATAGTGTTTTAATAAACCTGATAATTGTACTTTATGAATAACGAATGGCTGATCTTATTCTTTCTCGTGGGGGCTATATTTGTCGGACTGGTTCTTGTACTTTCCGGAATAATTGCCCCGCGATCGATAAATCCGCAGAAATTTGACCCTTATGAATGCGGCATCCCCACCCAGGGCGTTACCTGGCTTCAGTTCAATGTGGGATACTACCTGTTTGCAATCCTGTTTCTTGTATTTGATGTCGAAACCGTACTGGTCTTTCCCTGGGCAACTGTTATGAAAGAGGTAGGTATGATTGCATTTGTAGAAATTGTGATTTTCTTTTTCATTCTGGGTCTCGGACTTTTATATGCCTGGAAAAAACATGCTCTGGTATGGGAATAAAAGGGATCAGGGATGAGGAGTTTAAGGACAATGAGAGCCTCGACCTTCTCAAGGAAACAGGTTCAAACATATTACTGACAACAATCGATGATGTCATAAACTGGGGGAGGAAAAATTCCTTATGGCCATTGACATTTGCTACCAGTTGTTGCGGTATTGAAATGATGGCAGCCGGAGCTCCCAGACACGATTTTGCCAGATTCGGAATGGAAGTCTACAGGGCGAGCCCCAGGCAGGCTGACGTTATTGTTGTTGCCGGGACAATTGTCAATAAGATGGCGCCTGTCCTGAAACGTCTTTATGACCAGATGTCCGAACCAAAATATGTCGTTGCAATGGGCGCCTGTGCAATCTCCGGAGGTCCTTTTTTCCTTAATTCATACTACACAATTAAAGGTGTGGATCATGTGATCCCTGTTGATGTCTATGTCCCCGGATGCCCTCCGAGGCCGGAGGCTCTTTTATATGGCATGATGCAGCTTCAGAGAAAGATCGAGACTGAAAGTATACGTTCCAGGAAAAAACGGAACGCATCTCATGACTCAGAATAGAATTTATTGTTTAGCATTAATCTGAATTTAATGGACAACATAAAACTAGGAGAATTTATCAAATCACTTGATAATGAACTTGATATAAAACAAGGGAAACAATATGCCGAGGCAACAGTCCCTGCTTCAAAATTATATACACTGGCCAGACAACTCAGAGAAAATGAAGAGACTGATTTTGACTTCTTATTCTGCCTTACCGGAGTAGATTATGGAAATGATCTGGGAGTGATCTATCATCTTCAATCAACAAAACACAGACACGCTGTAGTACTGAAGGTAAGGACATCTGACAGGGAAAAACCCGAATTCCATTCTGTTGCAGATATCTGGAGAACAGCAGATTTCCATGAACGCGAAGTGTATGACCTGCTGGGCATAAGATTTACCGGCCATCCCGATTTAAGAAGGCTCTTTCTGGACAGCTCCTTTGGTTATCCTTTACGGAAAGATTTTGTGGATGAAATTAACATAGTCAGGTAATTTATGGAAGAAGCCGTAAAAAATATTATCGCTGACGACACGCAGGACTATGTTATCAATATGGGACCACAGCATCCTTCAACTCATGGAGTGCTGAGACTTGTAGTTTCACTCAAGGGGGAGACGGTTAAGAATGTGGAACCTCATCTTGGATATGTGCACAGAGGCATAGAAAAGATGTGCGAGAGTATTACATATCCTCAGATAATACATCTCACCGACAGGATGGATTACCTCTCGGCACATATCAACAATGAAGCTGTTTGCCTGAATGTTGAAAAAGCTCTTGAAATGGATATCCCCGACAGGATTAAGGTTATACGTACGATTATGTCGGAACTTACACGTATTCAGTCGCATCAGCTGTGGTGGGCTTCGTTCGGTATGGACCTCGGCGGACTTACCTGCTTCTTCTACGGCCTTCGCGACCGGGAAAAAGTACTCGACATTTTTGAAGAAACATGCGGCGGCAGGATGATAGTGAGCTATAATTGTCCTGGTGGGCTGATGTACGATATCCACCCGAATTTTCAGAAACGCGTAAAGGAATTCATTAAATATTTCCGTAAAACCTTACCTGAGTATGATGACCTTCTTACAGGGAATGTGATCTTCAGGGAACGTTCGGCAGGAATAGGAAAATTGTCACTTGAAGAAGCTATCTCATACGGAGTTACAGGTCCCTCGGGAAGAGCTTCCGGTTTTTCGTGT
Organism: uncultured Bacteroidales bacterium; assembly: GCA_963806555.1. Lineage (GTDB taxonomy): Bacteria > Bacteroidota > Bacteroidia > Bacteroidales > VadinHA17 > LD21. The sequence goes on from CAWDYR010000028.1 coordinate 133,341, forward strand.
GATATAAGAAAACATGAACCCTACAGCGCTTATGACCGGGTCAGTTTTAAGGAAATACTTTTTACAGAAGGCGATACTTATCACAGGTACCTTGCACGAATTGAGGAAATGAGGGAATCGATGAACATCATTGACCAGCTTATTGACAATATTCCGGAAGGGCCCTATGCCGTAAAAATGAAACCAATAATAAAGCTGCCTGAAGGCGAATATTATCAAAGAGTTGAGACAGCACGCGGTGAACTGGGAGTATTCATAATCAGTGACGGCAACAAGAATCCTTACAGGGTTAAGTTCCGCTCTCCGAATTTTGTAAATCTCTCCGCCCTGAACCTGATGGCAAAAGGCTTTAAAATTGCCGACCTTGTTGCTATCGGCGGATCCCTGGATCTGGTTATTCCTGATATTGACAGATAAAAAAACAAGCTATGCCTTTTGATATATATGATTTTTCTTCGCTGACACAATGGATCGATACGAGTCTGCAGAATGTGATGTCGCCGTTTTGGACAACTGTCACAGAGATGCTGATAATCGGTGTGCTGATCCTTATCGTCTATGCAATTATCGGATTATTTCTGGTATATGCCGAGCGCAAGGTCTGTGCCTTTATGCAGAACCGTCTTGGCCCCAACAGGGTAGGTCCCTTCGGTATCTTTCAGACCATTGCCGACCTCACCAAACTGCTGCTTGTTGAACTGATACCCATAAAGAATGCAGACAAGTTGCTTTTCAACCTCGCTCCTTTTATAGTAATAATAGCATCATTTATGGCTATTGCCGCAATTCCGTTTGCCAAAGGATTGCATGCGGTTGACCTTAATATAGGCCTCCTGTATGTTATTGCCGTATCATCTATGGGGGTTATCGGAGTGCTGCTGGCAGGCTGGTCGAGCAATAACAAGTATTCACTGATTGGTGCGATGCGGAGCGGAGCACAGATAGTAAGCTATGAGCTCTCTGTCGGGCTTGCCCTTATAACAATTGTAATACTGGCAGGATCGATGCAGTTATCCGAGATCGTGGAAGCTCAGAGAACAGGGTGGTTCATTTTCAAAGGGCACATACCAGCCTTCATCGCTTTTATTGTCTTCCTTGTCTCGAGCACTGCCGAGACAAACCGCGGACCATTCGACCTTGCAGAAGCCGAATCAGAGCTTACAGCCGGATATCATACAGAATACTCGGGGATAAAGTTTGCTTTCTTCTTTCTTGCCGAATATATGAACATGTTCATTGTTGCAGCAATTGCTGCCACTGTATTTCCTGGGGGGATGGATGCCGTTCCATGTGGGAAGCTGGGAAGGATTTAATCATGTAATGGACTTTATTCCGCCGTTTGTCTGGTTTTTCGGAAAGACAGCATTTGTGATCTTTATGATGATGTGGTTTAAATGGACCTTTCCAAGGCTCAGGATTGACCAGCTGCTGACGCTGGAATGGAAATATCTTTTGCCGATCAACCTGGTGAATGTACTTGCCATGTCGTTCATAGTACTTATGGGCTGGCATTTTTAACTTAATGACTAAAGGAATATCTCTGAATGAGAAGCATAATAAAATATCTTAAGGACATATATTGAGGCCATATTGTCGCTTCTGAAAGGGATGAAGGTGACAGGTTCGTACTTTTTCAGACCTTCGGCAATTGTGACCCAGAAATATCCTGACAACAGAAAGGACCTTGTAATGTTCGAAAGGTTCAAAGGAGAGGTAGTAATGCCTCATAATGAAAAAAATGAGCATAGATGCACCGGTTGCGGGATCTGCGAAATTAACTGTCCCAACGGGACCATAGAAGTAATTTCAAAGATTATCGTAACTGAAGACGGGAAAAAGAAGAGAATAATTGATAAGCATATTTACAGGCTGGGAATGTGCACATTCTGTGCTTTGTGCGTCAAGACATGCCCGTCGTCACGCCCTTGCATTTTCACAGGAATTCGAACATTCCGTATTCAACAGGGCTGTCCTCGTAAAAATATCAAACAAACCCGGTTCACAATTAATGAAAGGAGTTGACTGATGAGCGCCAACCAACTGATGTTTGCCCTTTTTGCTGTAATGATTGTCGTCTTTTCAATCCTGACGGTGACAAGCCGTAAAATTCTGAGGGCAGCAGTCTACCTCCTGTTCGTGCTTGTTTCTACAGCAGGTTTGTATTTTATGCTGAATTACCAGTTTCTCGCCGCTGTCCAGCTCACTCTTTATGCCGGGGGTATTGTGGTGCTTATAATCTTTTCAATTCTGCTTACAAGCCATATCGATCAGAAATCTGAGCCTGTAGGCTGGATGAAATCAGCATTTTCTGCCCTGGCTGCATCTGCCGGTGCCATTCTGGTTATCACTACAATTCTTGATTATAATTTTTCAGCTACAACTGCGGCAGCAAAGGAGGTTGATATGCATCTTATCGGAAAGAGTCTGCTGTCAGTCGGGTACGACGGTTATATATTGCCATTCGAGGTTATATCCATACTGCTTATTGCAGCCATGATAGGCGCAATAATAATCGCAAAAAAAGGGGGACCAAAAAGTCAGGAACCACAATCAATTAATAAAAACAATTAAGGGTATGAATACAGGAATTCCTTTGGAGTATTTTCTAATTCTGGCTGCAATTATGTTTTTCACAGGCGTTTACGGCTTTCTGACCCGAAGAAACCTGATAACAATCCTGATGTCTGTCGAGTTGATACTCAACTCGGTAAATATCAATTTTCTGGCTTTCAACAGATATCTCTATCCTCATAAGCTCGAAGGCCTCTTCTTCAGTCTTTTCGTAATTGCAGTTGCAGCTGCTGAAGCTGCTGTGGCAATTGCCATTATAATTAATATTTACAGGAGATTTACAACTATTAACGTTGAAGACGTCAACGTAATGAAGTTCTAAATAAAATAACCCCGGGGAAAACACAATTTATGATAAATTATACTTATACCGTCTGGATACTTTTGATTCCTTTCCTGATGTTTATCCTGCTGGGTCTGGCAGGACATAAGCTTAAACCAAAAATTTCCGGACTGCTTGGAACTTCAGGGCTGGCAGTTATCACAGCGTTGTCGTATATTACAGCCTGGCTCTATTTCTTTTCAGGAGAAAACACCGGCGATACATTTCAAAAGATCACAGCATCCAATTTTACCTGGCTTCAGCTTACAGATAAACTGCATATAGACCTCGGGGTGCTGCTCGATCCCATATCGGTTATGATGCTTATTGTGATCACGACTGTGTCATTCATGGTTCATATTTACAGTCTTGGGTATATGAAAGGCGAAAAGGGTTTCGAAAGGTTTTTCGCTTTCCTCTCGTTGTTTACCTTCTCGATGCTTGGTCTGGTTGTAGCCACAAACATTTTCCAGATGTATATTTTCTGGGAGCTTGTCGGGGTTTCATCATATCTCCTCATTGGCTTTTACTATCAGAAGCCTTCAGCTGTAAGGGCTTCTAAAAAGGCATTTATTGTTACAAGGTTTGCTGATCTCGGTTTTCTTATAGGGATACTGATACTTTCATTTCATACAAAAACATTTGACTTTATTGCGCTTACCGATCCCAAGGAGCTGCTATAACCCAGGGCAGCGGAGCTGCTTTCATGGGACTTTCGGTAATGACCTGGTCAATGATCTTTGTATACATGGGAGGAGTCGGGAAAGTCGGCAATGTTTCCGTTCCATATCTGGCTTCCTGATGCAATGGAAGGCCCGACACCTGTTTCAGCGCTGATACATGCAGCCACAATGGTTGTTGCCGGAGTTTACCTTGTTGCCAGGATGTTCCCGATTTATGTTTTCGCAGCTCCGGTTGCCCTTGAGGTCGTCGCCTGGGTTGGGGCATTTTCCTCGCTTGTTTGCAGCGGTGATCGCCTGCACCCAGACTGATATCAAGAGAGTTCTGGCCTATTCAACGATGTCGCAGATAGGTTATATGATGTTTGCCCTTGGAGTTTCGGGATATGGCGGACATGAGGGTCTCGGTTTTATGGCTTCAATGTTCCACCTGTTCACGCATGCCATGTTCAAAGCGCTATTGTTCCTTGGAGCCGGTGCAATAATTCATGCAGTACACAGCAATTATATGACAGATATGGGCGGACTGCGCAAATATCTGCCAATCACCCATATAACATTCCTTATTGCATGTCTCACAATTGCAGGGATCCCTCCTCTTTCGGGTTTCTTCAGTAAGGATGAAATTCTTGCAGCTGCATTTCATCACAACAAATTCCTGTTTGGCGTTGAATACGCTGTTGCCGGGATAACAGCATTTTATATGTTCAGGCTCTATTTCAATATTTTCTGGGGAGAAGAGACCAGATACCACCATACGCCTCACGAAGCTCCGTTGACGATGACAATACCGCTGATAGTTCTTGCAACCGGTGCAGCATTTTCCGGATTTATTCCCTTCAATGAGCTCGTCACATCCGATGGGAAAGCCTTTTGAAACTGAGATCGAATGGATGGTTGCAGTACCTTCTGTACTTATCGGCCTTGCTGGGCATTTCGATTGCGTGGGTTCTCTATGCGAAAAAGACAACTATTCCGGACAGGCTTGCTGCAATATTCAAATATGCCTATAAATATGCATATAATAAATTCTATATTGATGAAATCTATCTGTTCGTACCAAGGAAGATCATATTCAGATATATTGCAGCACCGGTAGCCTGGTTCGACAGACATATTGTTGACGGAACGATGAATGCCATTGCCTCATGTCACACAGGGAATCTCTTTCAGGATCAGGGATTTCCAGTCGGGTCAGCTCCAGAAATATGCTTTTGTTTTTATATCCGGAGCAATCCTGCTGGCTGTATTATTCATTTACCTGTGGCGTTAAAACTAAAAGAAAAGTAATTAAAGTATGGATATTCTGACTCTGTTTGTTTTAATACCTGTTCTGACAATAACAGGAATAGTCCTGATAAAAGACATTCAGCAAGGTCAGGCTCATTTCCGCTGCCGGCATGAGCATTCAGCTTCTCCTGGCAGCTATGCTCATAATTCTTTATGTTTCAGCCCGAAAAGCCGGGAATACATCTGAGATGCTGTTTGTAAAGGATATTAGTGTGGTTCAAAAGCTTTCAATATTCATTATGCAGTCGGGGTTGATGGCATTTCAGTTGCGATGATCGGACTTACTTCAGTAGTTGTTTTTGCCGGTATTTTTGCCTCATGGGAAGTAGAGTACCTTACGAAAGAATTCTTCATTTCGCTGATACTTCTTGCAACAGGAGTATTTCGGTTTTTTTATTTCTATTGACCTGTTTACGATGTTCCTCTTCTATGAGCTTGCCGTTATCCCGATGTATCTTCTTATCGGGATCTGGGGAAGCGGGCCAAAGGAATATTCGGCAATGAAGCTGACACTGATGCTTATGGGCGCCTCTGCCCTGCTTCTGGTAGGGATCCTTGGCATTTATTTCAATTCAGCTCCTGGCGGCGGGCAGCATACATTCAATATACTTGAAATATCAAAAGTTACTATACCGATGAAAGCGCAGTATCTCTTTTTTCCACTGACGTTTGTGGGTTTCGGGGTACTTGGAGCTCTTTTCCCATTTCCATACCTGGTCGCCTGACGGTCATTCGTCTGCTCCTACGGCTGTATCGATGCTGCATGCAGGTGTGCTGATGAAGCTCGGAGGCTATGGTGCATTCAGGGTAGCAATATTCCTGATGCCTGAGGCTGCAAAGGAACTATCCTGGATCTTTATTATCCTGACATCAATAAGTGTTGTCTACGGGGCTTTTGGCGCAATTGTACAGAAAGATCTGAAGTATATTAACGCATACTCTTCGGTCAGCCACTGCGGACTTGTCCTGTTTGCAATTCTGATGATGAACCAGACGGCGATGACCGGAGCGGTCATCCAGATGATATCACACGGACTGATGACTGCCCTCTTCTTCGCCCTTATCGGGATGCTTTACGGCAGAACTCATACAAGGATGATAAATGAAATGGGAGGCCTGATGAAGATAATACCTTTTCTTTCAGTTTGCTATGTAATTGCAGGACTTGCATCACTGGGACTTCCCGGACTTAGCGGGTTTGTGGCAGAAATGACAATTTTTGTGGGAGCTTTTCAGCATCCTGACCTTTTTCACAGGATAGTGACAGTTGTTGCCGTTACTTCTATTGTAATAACAGCAGTCTATATACTAAGGGTAATAGCCATCTTGCTCCTGGGTCCGACAACCAATGAGCATTATGATCATTTAACCGATGCCAGGTGGTTCGAGAAAATCTCGGCAGTAACTCTTATAAGCCTGGTGGCGATAATCGGACTTGCCCCGTTCTGGCTCTCATCAATGATCGGGATAAGCCTGCAACCTATTGTTAACAAAATACTTGCCTTAAATCCATTCTAGTAACAACATCGAGGATATACAATTTATATGACGCTTGAAAATTTTGCCTTTATGCGGCACGAACTGCTCCTTACTGCCGCAGCCCTTTTGATACTGATTGCAGAAATATTCTGGAAACCTGAAAAGAAAAAATCAATAAGCACCTTTTCGGTGATCCTCTTTGCGATTATCACAATTGCCGGATTTCTCCCCTCTCCCCATGGTACGCTCTTTGGCGGCATGTACGAAGCCACAGGGATCAGGCTGATAATGAAAAACATCCTTAACACCGGAACTCTGATTGTGCTGATTCAATCGGTTTCCTGGCTCAACAGACCTGAAAATTCGGAAAAAATAAGTGAGTATCTTATTTTGCTTATCTCCTCCCTTATAGGAATGAATTTTATGATCTCGGCCGGACATTTCCTGATGTTTTACATTGGACTGGAGCTTGCAACCATTCCGGTAGCTGCACTGGCTGCTTATGACCGCTATAATAACAAGTCAGCTGAAGCAGGTATCAAATTCATCCTCATTTCTGCCTTATCATCAGGAATTCTTTTGTACGGATTATCAATGATCTACGGAACATCCGGAACTCTGTATTTCAATGAGATCACCAGAACTTTCGGAACCAGCAGTTTACAGATCCTTGCTTTCATATTTTTCTTCGCAGGAATGGCATTTAAGATATCGATTGTACCCTTTCATCTATGGACTGCCGATGTGTATGAAGGATCACCTGTGAATATTACTTCCTACCTGTCGGTTGTGTCAAAAGGAGCCGCGATCTTCATTTTTGTGATTGTACTTTTTGTTGTTTTCCCTGTTTTAACAATAACCTGGCAAAAAACAATATTTGTAACATCGATACTTACAATGACCATCGGCAACCTTTTTGCCATACGCCAGCAGAACTTTAAAAGGTTCCTTGCCTTTTCCTCTATTTCACAGGCAGGTTATATAATTCTTGGTCTGATCGGTGGAACCAGTACCGGCATGGCATCAATTGTATACTATATTCTTGTTTACATCTTTTCCAACCTTGCTGCCTTCGGAGTAGTTGCAGCGATACAAAATTCCACCGGAAAAGAAAATATTATTGATTATAACGGACTATACCGGACCAATCCGGGATTAAGCCTGGTAATGACTCTGGCAATGTTTTCGCTTGCAGGGATCCCTCCGGTGGCAGGATTTTTTGGCAAGTTTTTCCTCTTCACTGCAGCCGCCGAGAAGGGGTATTATCTCCTGGTGCTGATCGCGGTATTGAACACTATAATTTCGCTCTATTATTACCTCCTTGTTGTGAAGGCAATGTTTATAAACAAGAATGATGCACCTGTCGAAACCTTCCGAAGCGAACTGTCAACACGTCTTGCACTGGCTATATGTGTTGCCGGCATCATTATAACCGGTTTTGCCAGTATTATTTTTGAGACAATCAGGAACTTAAGTTTTGGAGTTTAATCAAAAACTCACATTATGGGAATAAATAATGTTAAACATATAATTGGCGAGATTGACGGTGTCAGGTGTACAATTGTGGAATCGGGGGTTACAATTGACCGGGCGGCTTTCCTTACCGATCTGCTTGGGTTCAATAACTTTGAAGTTAAGGAGATGGCCCTCCCTGCTGAAAATGAAGGTGATGAGCCCAGGTATACGATTGGGGTAACAGACATAATTTTCAACCCTGTCTTCGCAATCTATGAACGCCGCCTGAAAACGAGGGAAGGAACTCCTGTAACTCCGGCTTACTGGAAACAGGAATGCACTGAGTGTGATCCGAAATACTGGATAAGGAAAAAAACAGGGCCGACCGTTAAGAATCATCTTACAGGTAGAAATTAAATTCGTCTGGCCAGGGTGGTTGATTCAGGTCTTAACCACCCCGGCCGGGAAAGTAAATTTTAAACCTTTTAAAGTCAGTAGTCCCGGCCACCCCTCCTTGAGAAGGAGGGGAAATGTAAATTATTGCAACTCTGTTACATACAGCTTGAATCATAAGCCATCCCATTCCTTAAAATCGGCAGTAGGGCATTCTTGGAAGCCCCGATAATCTTGTTACCGGTTTTTTTACAGGCTATTATCATTCCAGATCTCCCACGATCGTTCAGCCTGCCGCTTAAGCATCTTCAATCCATTCAGTACCGCTGCACCCCTCTCCTTCCCCATCATGAGGAATGATGTCAATTCAGGATTATAGACAAGATCAAACAGAACATGGTTTTCCCCAAGTTGATCATAATCAAGATCAGGTTTGCCTTGTACGTCGGGAAACATCCCCAGCGGGGTTGTGTTAATTATTAACAGATGGTCGTTTAGCATGCTGCCGGTTACATCCGAATAGGTCAGGCAACCTGTTTTCGGCCTTCTTGAAATAAGTGTGTAATCCACACTTAATTTCCTAAGGACATAGCAGACAGCTTTTGAGCTGCCTCCCGTACCAAGCACCAGAGCCTTTTTTATATCAGGCCTTAAAAGACCCGACAGGGAATCTTCAATACCTGTTATGTCGCTATTATAACCCATGAAGATTTATTTTGTCACCATCCCTTTTTATTTTCACCACATTTACAGCACCGGCAAGTGAGGCTTCGTTATCAATTTCATCGAGAAACTGCATTACTGCTGTCTTATAGGGGATTGTGACATTAAGTCCGCAGAGAAGAGGGTCAGCCGCGATCAGACCGGGTAATTCCTCAATGGTGACAATCGGATAGTTTTCATAAGAGCAGTCGGTGATCTCCTCCCCTGAAAATTTTTCAGTAAAGAATTTCTTTGAGAAAGAATGGCCGAGGGGGTAACCTATAAGACCGAATTTTCTCATCTATGATGTTTTCCCGTTGAAAACGGAGTACACAATTATTTTAGCTCTTTGGGCAGAAACTGGAAGAAAGTATCACCCCTGAGTCCGCAACGCAGAGATTCAAGAGGGATAATTTCCCTGGGTTCAATGTTCCCCAGATTGACATTAGCACCGAAATTTTTAATGAACCAGGCCTGCTGCGATTTAAGTGGTGCTTCCCATAGTACATTTTCAAGCTTCACATTGTCTGAGATTGCGTTTATTACAGGAGTATTGACGCTCCCATCGTCGTTGTAGATACCGATGGTTCCCGATTCACGGGCTTCAGCAATGACTTTTACCGAGCCGGCGTTCAATTCCGATTTCATCATTTCTACCCATTCGGCGGGAGAATAAACAACATCTTTCTTCTTGGAGCCTACTTCAGAGATGACAGTTCCTCTTTCTGCCAGCCTGGCAATATATTCAAGCTTTTTCTTATGGTCTATATCGTAGGAGCCGTCTGAGACTTCGACAAGATCAATTTCATGTTTGTCAAGGAATTCAAGATATTCCCTGAACATCTTTCTTATAACAAATGCCTCAAAGAGTGTTCCCCCGAAGTATGGTCTGCAACCGGCATTTTTATAGACCGTCAGTTTCTTTTCAAAGCCGGGGGTCAGAAGGGATGTCCCGAAACCTAATTTTACATAGTCGGTATACTCGCTGCCGACCGACATAAAATCCTCAGCTTCACGCACACTGAGTCCTTTATCCATAACCATCGTAAGACCTGACGACCTTGGTTTTAGGGGACGATCAGGCAAATAGGGAAGTATATGTTTCATAGTCAGTCTTTAAGATTATTCAAAAGGTCTTTTACCTTATATGTCAAATGGGAAGGAAAAACAGCAAAAATTAAATAGCATTATAATTATCAAGCAGTTTCCTGATCTTCCGGGTAATGATCGAAGGGGGAAAAATCTCATTAAAATCACGAAAGAGATCTTTATCGACATCAAGGGCAAGAGCCAGATGGCGGGACGCTTTTTCAACTGCTCCGTAATGCAGGTAATTTGAAGCAAGAAGGTAATTTAAGCCCGGCACATCTCCTATTATCTTATAGGCTTTTTCAAGATAAGGCAAGGCTTTATGTAAAAATCCGTCCTTAAGGATCAGCCTTCCCAGGTCGACCCACACTTCATTAAAATATGCGTCAATCTTAAGTGCCTCCCTGAAACATCTCAGAGCTGCTTTTTTCTCACCTTTTACATAGTGAGCCTTACCCAGGACATGCCATATCTCGGGGTTTTCGTCATCAAGCCTGATGGCCTTCCGGAGAAAGATAAGGCTGTCGTCGGGGCTTCCGGATTCAAGAGCTATGATACCAAGTCCAAACCATGGATCGGCATAATCGGGTGCAAGCTCTATCGCCTCCTGATAATACTTCCTGGCAAGGGTCAGATCGCCTGTTTTTTCATAACATTCGGCCAGGTATGTCATGGCCTCAAAGCTGTCCGGCTCATTTTCAAGATATTCATGATACACCGGTATTGCTTCGGGATATCTGTCGAGATTACAGTAAATGTTACCTTTATTAAAGATGGCGAATGTATTCTGGGAATTTATTGCAAGAGCATAGTCATAAGCTTCTATTGCCTTATCATAATTCTCCTGCTTATTGTAAATTATTCCGAGGTTATACCATGCACTGTCGGAGAAAGGTTCTTCCTCGAGATATTTAAGATAAAAAATGATAGCATGCTCAAAATCCTCAGTTTTCTCATAAGCATAAGCCAGATCATACAGATGAGCATAAAAATCGGGTTCAAGGTCAATCAGTTTTTTCAGGTACGGGATCAGGTATTCATAATAATTAAGGTTCTGAAGAACTGATGTTATTGAGAACAGAATGTTTCCCGGATCATCCGAATCAAGGGTAAGGGCAAAATCAAACATTTTTTTTGCTCCCTGAATGTCGCCCAGGATACCCAGAGCCGTTCCCTTGGCAACGTAAATTTCGTGGTTGCCGGGTTCGATGTTTTCAAGTCTCTTAAGAATTCTCAAGGCTTCAACAGCCCGTCCCTTGTCGAGAAGTACCCTTGCCTTTCTGAGCTGGATGGATACGGAATTTGGATGTTGTTCGGAGGCCAGTATGGCAGCCTCGTATGCCCGGTTCGAATTGTTACTTTCAATATAATAATCTATAATTGACTCAAATTCAATGACATCAAAAAAATAATTCTCATTATTTTTCTTCATCCGTTCGAATTTTTGAACAGCATTCTTTAACTCCTCCTCGTAGAAAAATCCGAATTTGTCGTCATCCATATCTTAGAGAATATTGTGTACAAAATTAACAACATTTTCAACAACCTGTTTTTAGCGATTATTTAATTATAAACATTTAACAATTTTTTTAAACAACTGTACCTTAGAGCAATACAAATTTTAAAGAAATTATTTTTATTATTTTTCTATCACGACGCAACCTGAAGGGCTTTTTTTCCATCTATTGCAGTAGAACCAAAACTTAAAACCTTATATACCTGATTTACCCTAGAATTAACCTAAATTCTACCTTTGAAGGACCGGGCATAAACCCGGTTTTTCATTTTATATTAATATATTTGCAGCCGGGATTTCAAAAAGTCAAGATCATGAAAAAGATTAAAATTAACACTACCATAGTTATATCAATAGCAGTTTCGCTTTTTCTTCTTACAAACTGCCTGAAAACGGAAAATCCGATTGTCTATGAAAAAGGTACTTTCCCTGATACGATAGTAAATCTGAAAGATCTCAATTCAGAATACGACGATTACAACGTGGGCATTTACAGTTTATACGCCAATCTGCCGCTTGTGTTTTCGAGTAACCGCGCAAGCCAGGGAGGCCAGTTTGATCTTGTTCAGGGCATTATGTCGTATGCTTTTGATCAGGAGAACGGTAATTTCTGGTTTGGAGCGGAAGTTATCAACGATGCTTTCCTCAGGGAGCTTATTTCAACAGCCACTACCGAAGGCAATGATTTTGGCCCTTACCGCCTCTACAACGCCGACGATGGTTATGAGTACATGATCCTGTCGTCGGATACCTCGGGTAGCAATCTTGATTTCTACTACACCAAAAATCTGCCTGCCTTTGGTACAGTGGTCCCTGAAGTGCAGGGGCCTTTTCCTCTCACGTTGCTTAATACTTTATCCTCAAACGAAGCTTATATAACAATGAACACCGGCCTTGACTCTGCATATTTTACATCCGATGCCACCGGGAATTTTGATATCTACCTGCATACAAGGCCTGATGGCACCAGGCTTGAGGACTGGTTTAATCTCGGCTTCGACGCTTCAACCCCGGTTGATGACCTCAACAGTACAGACGATGACAAATGTCCTTACATTCTGGGAGATGTAATGGTATTTACCTCGAACCGTCCTGGTGGATTTGGAGGTTTTGACCTTTACTACTCAATACTCAGAAATGGAACATGGGGTTCGCCGGTAAACCTGGGAGCACCAATTAATACTGCATCAGATGAGTACAGACCGGTGCTCGGTGGCCATACCGAATTCACAAACCGTTACCTTCTGTTCTCATCCGACAGGCCGGGTGGAGAGGGCGGATTTGATCTCTATTTTACGGGGGTGAGTATCCCTGAATGACAGATGACCGCGTCAGGCAGGCTTATATTTCAGTTTAGCGGCAAGAAGAGTATTCTTTAACAGGGCTACTCTTGTCATTGGTCCTACTCCTCCAGGAACCGGACTAATAAATGAACATTTCGGAGCGACGTTTTGAAAATCGACATCACCAGTTAGTTTCCTTCCTGATTTTGATCCAGGCGATTCTACATAAGTAGTGCCAACGTCGATAACTACGGCGCCGGTTTTTACCATTTCAGCTTTTACAAATGAAGGAGAACCCATCGCTGCCACAATAATGTCAGCTTCTTTTAGATATTTACCGATATTCCTGGTTTTGCTGTGCACTACCGTTACTGTAGCATCCATCCCTTTCTGCGACAAAAGTATGCTCAGCGGCCTGCCTACTATATTGCTCCTGCCAATTATTACACAACTCTTTCCGGAGGTTTCAATATGGTACCTCCTGAGAATTTCAACTATACCGAACGGGGTTGCCGGCAGATACCCCGGAATGCCGAGGGCCATCCTTCCAATATTTACCGGATGAAATCCATCCGCATCCTTTGCAGGATCTATTGCTTCGATGACTTTAGCCTCCGAAATATGCGAAGGGAGTGGCAGCTGAACAATAAATCCGTCAACGTCTTCATTTTCATTAAGTAATGCTATGTTTTTCAGCAATTCAGCTTCAGAAGTAGTCTTATCAAGACGGATCAACGTTGATTTAAATCCGACTTCCATGCAGTCTTTTACCTTATTTTTAACATAAGTCTCGCTGGATCCGTTATCTCCAACAAGGATTGCAGCCAGATGTGGTGGTTTTTTCCCTGCCAGGGTTAGTCCTGCAACTTCTTCAGCAATCTCTTTTTTGATTTCAGAAGCTATTTTCTTTCCGTCAATCAGGTTATACATTGATAAATGTTATCTCTTGCCCATCATTTTGGCAACGTTTTTACCTTTGGTCATCATTTTCATCATACGCCGGGTCTCATCAAATTGCTTCAGAAGCTTATTCACTTCCTGAACTGAAGTACCGCTGCCCATTGCGATCCTTTTACGTCGGCTTCCGTTAAGTACAACAGGATTGACTCTTTCTTCAGGGGTCATGCTTCTGATAATAGCTTCAATTCCTTTGAATGCATTATCGTCGATATCAAGATCTTTCACAGCTTTACCCACTCCCGGGATCATTGACATAAGGTCCTTGACGTTCCCCATTTTCTTGATCTGCTGTATCTGGGTGATAAAATCATTAAAATCGAACTGGTCCCTGGCGATTTTCTTCTGCAGTTTCCTTGCCTCCTCGGTATCAAATTGTTCCTGAGCTTTTTCGACAAGGGAAACAATATCCCCCATACCAAGTATCCTGTCGGCCATACGTGCAGGGTAAAAAATATCAATGGCATCCATCTTCTCCCCTGAGCTGACAAATTTTATGGGCTTATTTACAACCGATTTTATTGACAAAGCCGCGCCACCCCTGGTATCGCCGTCGAGTTTGGTAAGCACCACTCCGTCAAAATCGAGCCTGTCATTGAATTCTTTCGCGGTATTGACTGCATCCTGTCCGGTCATTGAATCAACAACAAAAAGGATCTCATGAGGATGGACGGCATCCTTTACAGATGCAATCTCATTCATCATTTCTTCATCGATGGAGAGGCGTCCGGCAGTATCGATGATCACAACGTCATAACCTTTAAGCTTAGCTTCCCTTACTGAGTTTTTGACGATCTGAACCGCGTTTTTGTTATCTTCTTCGGTGTAAACAGGGACCTCTATCTGTGAGGCAATAACCTTAAGCTGTTCTATAGCCGCCGGCCGGTAGATATCGCCGGCGACAAGGAGGGGACTCTTTCCCTTTTTGGTCTTCACCCATTTTGCAAGCTTGCCGCTGAAGGTTGTTTTTCCGGAACCCTGCAGACCAGCTATCAGTATGACAGAAGGATTGAATTTAATGTTTATATCGTATTTATCCCCTCCCATCAGCTCCACTAGTTCATCATGAACTATTTTCACCATCATCTGGGAAGGGTTGACCGATTTCAGCACTTCCTGGCCTAATGCCCTGGTCTTTACGGTATCCGTAAATTGCTTGGCAATCTTAAAGTTAACGTCTGCATCAAGAAGAGCTCTTCTTACCTCCTTCAGCGTTTCGGCAATATTTATTTCGGATATCCTGCCCTGTCCTTTAAGAATTTTAAAGGATTTCTCAAGCCGTTCACTCAGATTTTCAAACATATATTTTCAGGGGTATACTGTTAGTAATAATTACATTCTTTCAGGCATCTCAATGCCCAGAAGCCACATTCCCGAAAAGAGCACCTCACTTGTGACCTTCGAGAGAAAGAGCCTGAAATTTCTCAGGGAATAATCTTCTTCGCCAAGAATTGAAAAATCGTGGTAAAACTGGTTATATTCCTTTGAAAGATCATAGCAATAATTCGCAATGAGAGCCGGGCTGAAACCTGCAGCAGCTTCCGAAACAGTATCGGAAAACTTCCTCAGGAGTTTTACCAGATCAATCTCTTTGGGTCCGGGTTTAGCCGCAACTATTGCATTCTGATCCGGTTTAATGCCCATCTGTTCCGCTTTTCTGAAAACAGATTTGATCCTTGCATACGTATACTGGATAAAAGGTCCGGTATTTCCATTGAAATCAATTGATTCAGCCGGATTAAAGGTCATGTTTTTATGAGGATCGACTTTCAGGATATAGTATTTCAGCGCTCCGAGTCCGATCTTCCTGAAAATGTCCTCCTTTTCTTCCTCCGAATAATCAGTAAGTTTTCCGAGCTCAAGGGAGACCGATCTTGCAGTCTCCTTCATCTCCCTGATCAGGTCATCAGCGTCGACAATTGTGCCCTCCCGCGACTTCATCCTTCCTTCAGGAAGCTCAACCATACCATAAGAAAAATGAATAAGCCCATCTGCCCAGTTATAACCTAATATTTTCATCAGCGCCCTGAGAACCTGGAAATGGTAATTCTGCTCGTTGCCGACCACATATAATGTTTTATTGAAGCTAAAGTCGTTAAACCTGGCAACAGCAGTGCCAAGATCCTGGGTCATATAAACTGCAGTGCCATCCGACCTGAGCAGGAGTTTATGATCAAGTCCCTGCGAAGTAAGGTCAGCCCATATTGAGCTATCCTCATTTTTATAAAGGATATTCTCCTTCAGGGCAGCCAGTACGATTTCCCTGCCCGTCAGGTATGTTTCCGACTCGTAATAGATCTTGTCAAAATCAACGCCAAGAGCCTTGTAGGTTTCATCAAAACCTTCATAGACCCATGAATTCATCATCTTCCAGAGGCTTACGACTTCATTGTCGCCCGATTCCCATTTCAGGAGCATCTCTCTCGCTTCTTTAATAAGAGGAGCAGAATTCCTGGCTTCGGCTTCAGCCATACCATTCATTACAAGTCGTTCAATCTGCAGCTTATATTCCTGCTCAAATTTCACATAATATTTTCCAACAAGATGATCACCTTTAATACCTGTTGAATCCGGTGTCTCTCCATTTCCATATTTCTTCCAGGCGAGCATCGATTTACAGATGTGTATTCCCCTGTCATTAACAATATTGGTTTTAATTACGGTATGTCCGCATGCCGAAAGTATCCTGTAAAGCGAATAACCAAGGAGATTGTTGCGGATATGTCCGAGATGCAGAGGTTTGTTGGTATTTGGCGAAGAGTACTCAACCAGAATAACTTCAGGATGTGACACCCTGCTATTCCCGAAGAGGTTTTTTCCTGAAGAGAGCCCGCCAAAATATTCAATCCACCATCTGTCTGAGATCTCAAGGTTCAGAAACCCTTTGATGACATTAAAACCCGAAATAGCCGGAAAATTGGTTATCAGGTAATTACCAACACTTTCGCCTGTTTGCTCGGGGGTATTCTTTGAGAAACGCAGAAGAGGAAATACTACAAGCGTAAAATCTCCCCTGAAATCCTTTCTCGTCTCCTGTAACTGGATCAGATTATCGGCTACCTCACATTTATAAAGGATCTTAACAGCTTCTTTTATCTTATCCTTTAAAACAATCTCCATGTTTGTCTGAAATTTCCGCCTGCAAATATAGCATTTTAATAATATTGAAGGACAAACAGCCAATATCAGGAGGCTGCATGAAAAAGATTTTCAGCACATGGCCCTTTCTTTTTATGCCAACAACAATATTTATTTGACAATCGAGCATTTCTTTTTGATGAAAATTTTAGTACTGAATAAAAAGAAATTATACTTTTGAATATGACAATAAACGAATATAGGAACAACAATATAATTGAGCCTGCTATGAAGGAGCTAAAAAATATGTTCATTGAACAAACAGATAAGACACCACTGGTTGATCTGAATTACATGAGTGGTGAGCTTATACTTTCAGGTAAGTCAATACCAATTAATGCTCCGCGGATTTTTGAACCTATTCTTGACTGGGTCAACGATTATAAAAAGGATCCAAGGCAGACTACCAATTTAAGATTAAACCTCGAATATTTCAATACGGCCTCTTCCATCTGGCTTGCAAAAATCGTAAAAGCCCTGACAGGAATCGACAAACCTGAGTCTGTCCTGATCCTGCATATCTATTTCCCGGTTGAAGACTTTGATGATATTGACGACATCAAGGATGATCTCAGCCCGGTAATAGATGTAATCAGCAGCGCTACAATAAGTGTCGGACTCAAGATATATGGCACTGATGACAGCGGAAAGGTCTTAAAGGAATCCATGATATTTATTTAAGCTGCCCCGGATAATACTCTCCCGGATCACTTCTTTATTATTTTTTTTAACCTACCTTTATTTTGTAAAATAATTGCATCTCCCTATGCACAAGGTGGGTTTTGTTTTGCTATCAATTTTTATCGTTATGGATCTATTTTCCCAAACCAGGTCATCTGACAGAGAGCCGGTTGCTGCTGGCCGGTTTTATTCCGCAAATAAGGAAACCCTGACCAATGAAATAGAACAGCTCTTTGCAAGCTGCATAAAACCGTCCTCCATAAATAAGGTAAGAGCTATCATATCTCCCCACGCCGGATATGTCTATTCAGGGAAAATTGCAGCCTCAGCAATCTCATCAATTGACAGGAATACAAAATTTAAGAACATTTTTATTATTGGCTCCAGCCATATAATGGCATTCGAGGGAGCTTCAGTCTATACTACAGGAGATTTTATAACCCCTCTGGGGAAAGTAACGGTAAACAAGGAAATCGCCGGTAAGCTGCATGATGGGAATAAACTGTTCCAATTTCCCATTAATGCTCATCTTCAGGAGCATAGCATTGAGGTTCAGCTGCCGCTGATTCAATATTATTTCACAGAATCACCACAAATAGTTCCTATAATAATCGGAACAAACAACAAAGAGAAAATTAAAGCAATCGCTGAGATTTTAAAACCCTGGTTTACCAGCGAGAACCTGTTTGTGATAAGCAGCGACTTCTCGCATTATCCTTCTTACGAGACAGCTTATGAAGTTGATAAGGCCACCGCTAACAGTATAATTACCGGTGATCCCGAGACTTTTCTCAGTGTCCTGAAGAAAAATTCCCGGATGAATTACCCCGGATTGTCAACCAGTATGTGCGGCTGGACTTCCGGACTTATGTTGCTTTATCTTGCAGAGGGGAATGGCAATCTTGAATTCAGGAAGACAGATTACTGCAATTCAGGAGATTCCCGTTACGGCGGTAAGGAAGAAGTGGTGGGCTATAACGGAATCATACTGACTGAAAAGAAACCCGGGAAGGAACAACCGGGGAAAATGACCGACGAAATCTCATTTACACAGGCAGAAAAAGACAAACTATTCTTGCTTGCAAGGGATAACATTACTTCTTTATTGCTTAATAAAAAAAAGATTTCTGTCGACAATAAGGACATGCCGGAAATTTTCAAAAAGCCCATGGGGGCTTTTGTGACACTTAAAATAGAAGGTTCATTAAGGGGTTGTATTGGCAAATTTATCTCATCCGAACCGCTTTATGAAGTGGTACTTGAATCCTCGCAATCCTCTGCCTTTGAAGATCCCCGCTTCTCGCCCCTTACAAAGGAGGAGCTTGCAAAAACTGATATTGAAATAACTGTCCTGGGACCATTGGTCAGGATAAACGATATCAGTGAAATTGAACTCGGAAGACATGGGATATTTATAAAGAAAGATTACCGTTCCGGCACAATGCTGCCCCAGGTAGCAACCGAAAATGGCTGGAGCGTTGAAGAATTCCTCGGATATACTTCACGTGACAAGGCGGGAATCGGCTGGACTGGCTGGAAAAATGCAGAAATTTATATTTACGAAGGGATTGTTCTTGAAGAAATGAGAAAGT
This sequence comes from uncultured Bacteroidales bacterium, assembly GCA_963806555.1. GTDB lineage: Bacteria > Bacteroidota > Bacteroidia > Bacteroidales > VadinHA17 > LD21. The sequence continues at coordinate 152,489 of CAWDYR010000028.1, forward strand.
AACTATGTATCATGTAATTGGCACAGGAATAACTGCCATCCTGCTCTATCTGCTCAGTTACTTTTTTTACCGGAACAATTTCTATTCCCAAAAAATCCACAGAAAACTCTGGAACATAATTCTGGCATCCGCGTTCATCCTCACAGCGCTTGCAGGCCTGTTCCTTGCGCTGCAGATCAACTATAAATGGAACATCCCGGTAATTAAAACTATCCTTAAATGGCACGTTGAATTTGGGATAGGATTGGCTGTCACCGGGTTCTTCCATCTCCTGTGGCACTTTTCCTATTACACCGGTATCTTTAAGCAGAACGGCGCCTTAAGCAATGACAAAACCATTGAACCTGAAGGAGCGACAAATATCGCAACCGACCTTTTTATAGTTGGCTTTATAAGCTCATCCGTCCAGCTTTTGATGTTAAAAGAAATCATGAATATCTCAGGCGGATACGAACTGATAGCCGGCACTTTTCTCGGTTCGTGGCTAATCGGGTCCGCTGCTGGTTCCTGGGCGGCATCAGGGGCAATATTATCAGGTCGCAGCAGGATCAACCTCTTCTTTTCGTTAAGTCCCGTGATATCAGTGGTAATGATGTTGCTGCTTGCAAGGCTCTACCTTAAAACAGGGGAAACTCCCTCGCTATTTTCCGGGATAATATTTACATTCCTTACGCTGATTCCCTTTTGCTTTGTATCGGGATTTACTTTTATCAGACTAATCTCCATCGCACGTAAATCAAACATTTTCGTCCCCGGCAAATCGTTCTCGATAGAAACAACAGGAGGTATTGCAGCCGGGGTTTTAATATCGCTTCCTGGTTCGGGAGCACTTAATACGTACAGGACATTGCTGCTGATAATTGTACTTGGAATCTCGTACGCGGTGCTGACATTTTACTTAAAAAAGATGAGGCAAAAGCTCTTTTTTAAGTTTTCAGTACTTGGTCTTGCAACTTTTATTATACTCTCTTCTCCCGATCTGTTCTTCAGGCAATTGCTTCTCAGGGGAATAAATGTAACCAGTTCGAAGGACACAAAATTCGGAAACATAACCATAGCAGAATACGGGGGTGAGACAAGCACCTATTACGATCAAAGGCTCCTGACATACAGTGGTGATGCAGCTGAAAGAGAGGAAGATATCCATTACGCAATGCTTCAAATCGAAAAGCCTGAAACTGTTCTTCTCGTATCAGGTTCTGTCAATTCACATTTAAGCGAGATTGTTAAATATCCTGTCGGAAAGGTCGTTTATGTCGAGCGTGATCCTGCTCTTACAGAAATTGAAGGAACGGAATCTCCCAACACTCCTGAACTTGTATTTGAAAATGAAGATGCTTACACTTTTATAAGGAGAACCACTGAAAAATTTGATGCTGCAATCGTTCTGCTCCCTCCTCCTTCTTCGCTTCTTCTGAACAGGTACTACAGTTATGAGTTTTTCAGTTCATTAAAAAAATCGATGAACCCCGACGGAGTATTTGCATGCTCTCCGGGAATCAATCCCAATTATTTCAATAAAGAAGCGGTTGATTTCTATTCTTCAATTTATAATACCCTGAAAGCAGTCTTTAAAAATGTAATTCCAGTCAGCGGAATTAAACTCTATTTTATTGCTTCAGATAAAGATCTTTCAACCTCTTTTTGCCGGCTTACTCTGGAAAAGAACATTGCTAACATATATGTGGGGCCCGATTACCTTTCGGATGATCTTACCAGGTCAAAATCAGAAGAAGTGACAATGCTGATGGACAAAAATATAAAGATCAACATGGCTTCTGTCCCGGTAGCCTGTTTTTATTACCAGGCTTTCAGCCTGAGCAAAAATATTAAGGAGATGATACCGGCGGTTGTTTTGCTGGTTATTCTTTTTGTACTGCCGGTTTTTACAATAAAAAGAAGTAACCTGGTTATGTACTTCAGCGCATCGGCGCTCGCCGCTTTTGAAATAATTCTCCTGCTTGTGCTTCAGCTGACTGCAGGGTCTATGTACCGGTTTACGGGCCTCATCCTGGCAGGTATAATGGCAGGTCTGGCTGTTGGCACAGGCATGCATCCCGCAGCTTTTAAATGTTCAGCGCTGCTGAAAACCATCTTTTTAGCAGCATTCTATTTTCTGATGGGCATTTCAATAGAAGGGATCCTGAAAATTGACGGGAGTTCAGGGATTGTTATATTGCTTGTGCTTGCAGGTTTTTTCCCGGCAGTGGTTACAGGGACGATTTTCAGGGACCTTACCCTTCCCGCATCCGGGTTCTCATCTCCCTCCAATGTTTATAACGCTGATCTGACCGGTTCAGCAATTGGATTTATTCTATTCTCCGGACTTATCATTCCTGTTCTCGGCATACAAACTTCACTTTTCATCCTGCCTCTTCTAATTATTACAGGTTTTCTGTTCGCACTTGTAAGGGATAAACAGTAGAATTTTTTAATTTTGAGCATCTCAACCGCTAAATAAATGCATGATCAAAACTGTAAATTGAGCAAACGCCAATTCCTGAAGAAATGCGCTTATCTGTCAGCAGGAATGGTTTGCCTGCCAGGAGCCGGGTTTATTCCGTCTCTGCCGGGTGAAGAGCAGAAAGATTTCAGGAGGGAAGCTATGTTCCAGGAGGAGACTGCAAGAGGAATTATGTGCAGGATATGTCCAAATGAATGTGTGCTGAAAGAAGGTGAGCTGAGCAAATGCAATAACAGGAAAGTCATAAAATCAAAGCTTTACACACTCGCATTCGGAAATCCCTGTTCTGTGAATGTCGACCCCATTGAAAAAAAGCCGCTCTATCATTTTCTGCCCGGGACAAGGGCTTTTTCAATCGCCACGGCAGGCTGCAACCTGGTGTGCCTTAACTGCCAGAACTGGACTATCTCCCAGATTAGTCCCGATAAAAGCAGAAATTCTGACCTCATGCCTGATAAGGTAATAACCGAATGTAAGAGCAAGGGATGTGATTCGATTGCCTATACCTATTCCGAACCTGTCACATTCTATGAATATGTATTCGAAACGGCAACGCTTGCAAGGCAGGCAGGAATTAAGAATGTCATAAAATCGAACGGATACATATATCCTGAACCGCTTAAAAAGCTTTGTTCCGTAATTGATGCAGCAAATATAGACCTCAAGGCATTCAGCGAAAGCACTTACCTGAAATTATCCGGTGGTAAACTACAGCCCGTGCTGGATTCGCTTAAAACTTACAGGGATATGGGAGTCTGGCTTGAGATCACAAATCTGGTAGTTCCGACATGGACAGATGATCTTGTGGAAATCAGAAAAATGTGCAGGTGGCTGAGCGAGAACGGATTTAAAAAAGCTCCTGTTCATTTCAGCAGGTTTTATCCCACTTACAAGCTTGAACAATTGCCCCCAACTCCTGTTGATATTCTCAATAAAGCCGCACAGATTGCCGCGGATGAAGGACTCGAGTATGTATATACAGGCAACGCGCCGGGGAGTGAAATTTCGGATACAAAATGCCCTAAGTGCAAAAGCATTTTAGTTGGCCGCCAGGGTTTCCGGATCTCTGCCAACAATCTGAATAACGGAAAATGCGGCAGTTGCGGCACCGGTATTGATGGTGTGTGGAGTTGAAATTCAGGATATTCCGGTATTACCTCAAAATATCAGATTAGATGAACCAGGCGGAGGCAAAGGAAAGAATAGACAGGCTACGAACTGAAATTGAGGAACATAACAAGAGATATTATGTTCTTAATCAACCCATTATATCAGACTTCGAGTATGATCTCCTGATCAACGAACTTGAAACCCTTGAAAAGAATTTCCCTGAGTTCAGTGCAGAGGAATCTCCAACCCGTACAGTCGGAAGTGATATTACCAGGGAGTTCCGGCAGGTTGACCACAAATACCCGATGCTGTCACTTGGCAATACTTATAACTATGAGGAGCTCCGGGATTTTGACAACCGGGTAAGGAAACTTATAAGCGGGCCGGTGGAGTATGTCTGCGAGCTTAAGTTTGACGGGGCTTCAATAAGCATTACTTATTCAAACGGCTTAATGGAAAGCGCTGTAACCAGGGGTGACGGTACAAGGGGCGATGATATCACTGAGAATGTGAAGACCATCAGGCAAATTCCGGTAGATGTCAGTAGCAGGCGGGTACCTGTTGAATTTATTGTGAGGGGCGAAATTCTTTTTCCAAGGGCTGCGTTCAATAAACTGAATGAAGATCGTGCCACGAAGGGACTGAACTTATTTGCCAATCCGAGAAATGCAGCCGCAGGAACACTGAAAACCCTTGACAGGACAATTGTGGCCACACGTAAACTGGAGTGTTTCTTTTATTTCCTGTTTGGAGATGCTCTTCCCTTTCAAACCCACTATGAAAACCTGATGGCGGCTGCATCATGGGGATTCAATGTAGCTGACAGCCTGAGGATATGTAAGGATATCGAAGAGGTTATAGGATTTATAGATTCCTGGGAAAACAGGCGCGAGGATCTCCCCTATGATACCGACGGGGTTGTAATTAAAGTAAATTCCCTCAAACATCAGAAAGAACTTGGATTCACCGCCAAGTCACCCCGCTGGGCGATTGCCTATAAATACAAGGCAGAACAGGCATTAACAAAATTATTATCAATTTCTTACCAGGTGGGAAGAACCGGCACCGTTACCCCGGTTGCCAACCTCGAACCGGTCCTTCTGGCAGGAACAACAGTCAAACGGGCTTCACTCCACAATGCAGATCAGATTTTCCTTCTTGACCTCCATACAGGAGATAAGGTCTATGTTGAGAAAGGCGGAGAGATCATACCTAAGATTGTCGGTGCCGATCAGGCATCAAGAGATGAAAAAAGCGAGGCTATAAAATTTATTGACACTTGTCCTGAATGCGGTACTCCGCTGGTAAGAAATGAAGGGGAAGCTAACCATTTCTGTCCCAATTATTTACATTGTCCTCCTCAAATAAAGGGCAGAATTGAACATTTCATCAGCAGAAGAGCAATGAATATCGAAGGGCTGGGTGAAGAGACTGTTGATCTGCTTTTCGGAAAGGGACTTATAAGGAACATTGCGGACCTTTACGATCTGAAGGCAGATCAGCTGATACCGCTTGAACGTCTGGGTGCAAAGTCGGTAGCGAACATTCTCAGGAGCATAAAGGATTCGCTTAAAGTGCCTTATAACAGGGTTCTCTACGCTCTTGGCATCAGACATGTCGGGGAAACTGTCGCCAGAACAATCGCCCTTAAGTTCCGATCAATAGATGAATTGATGGCTGCTGGTATTGAGGAGCTTACAGGAATCAGGGAAATAGGGCCGAAAATTGCATCGAGCATAAAATCATATCTGAATGATTCCGAAAACCTTGAGATCATAAGGCGTCTTAAGTCAGCAGGGTTAAGGTTGTCGGGCGAAAAGGGCGTTGAGACTTCAGGCACTCTTTTAAGCGGGAAAACCATTGTGATCTCCGGAGTTTTTAAGATTCATTCCCGCGACGAGTATAAGGAGATCATTGAAAAAAATGGCGGGAAAAACTCATCTTCAATCTCCGCGAATACTTCATTCATTCTGGCCGGGGAAAATATGGGTCCTTCAAAAAAGGAAAAGGCTGAGGAGCTTGGTATACAGCTGATGAATGAAGCCGATTTCCTTAAAATTATTGAATAGAATAATAGTTTTATGTTGCTTACATTAATAAAAAACACTTAGGTTTGCAACATGGAATTATTCAGAAATTTAAGGGTGAAGGTGGGGAAGTCAGTGCTCGCCGGTAAGGTCGCCAAAATTAAAAGAAAGCCATTTTACACAAATTTCAATAACATTAAAAGTATTGGTCTTGTCTGGGACGCTTCAAAGACTGAAGATTTCATATATCTCACAGGATTTCATCAAAAGATGTCGGAAAGGAACATTGAAGTTAAGATCTTCGGGTTTTTTCCGGGCAATGAGCTTCCAGATCAGTATACTGCAATAAGATACCTGACCTGTCTTAAAAAGCAGGAGCTGGACTTCCTGTTCCGGCCCGGTTCTTCAGAGTCTTCAACCTTCATACAACGCCGTTTTGATGTTTTGATCGACATAAATTTCAAGCAGCTTTTTCCGTTATTTTATATTACTTCGCTCTCAATGGCCGGTTTTAAGGTCGGACTTGCCGGTTCAGCGCCGGAACTCTCCCCTTTCGACCTTATGATATCCCTGAAAACGCCTCTGACAATAGACAGCTACCTTGACCATGTGCTGTATTATCTTGACATGATTAATTCTGATTCTGAAAAAAAAGCAGTATAACTAATTGAAAATGAAAGGACTTAAAGGTACAGGTGTAGCCATTGTAACACCTTTTAAAAATGACTCCAGCATCGATTTTGCAGCACTGGGCCGTGTTATAAATCATATCATCAATGGCGGGATTAACTATATTGTAATCCTGGGGACAACGGGGGAATCCGTTACCCTTACTAAGGATGAAAAGAGGGCAGTCATTTCCTACGGTCAGGAGATTGTAAATAAGAGGGTACCTCTGATAGCCGGCATCGGAGGTAATAACACCCAGGAAGTTATAAATAACATAAGGCATTTCGATCTTACAGGAATTGATGCGATCTTATCAGTCGCTCCCTATTATAACAAACCAACCCAGCGGGGGCTTTTTCAGCATTTTAAGGCTATTGCAGCATGCAGCCCCATTCCTGTAATATTATATAATGTACCAGGACGGACATGCAGTAATATTTCGGCTGAAACATGCCTTGAGCTAGCTTTTGAATTTGAAAATATTACAGGGGTCAAAGAGGCCTCGGGGGATATGCACCAGATAATGAGGATCATCAAAGGCAAACCTGAAAATTTCAGCGTTATCTCGGGAGATGATCTCCTTACTCTCCCAATTATAGCAGCCGGCGGTATGGGAGTGATTTCAGTTCTGGCGAATGCTTTTCCGGCACAATGTTCGGAGCTTGTCAATAATGCCTTAAAAAATAATTTCAAGCAGGCAAGGGAAATTCAATTCCGCATGCTTGAGCTAACAGAATTGTTATTTACTGAGGGCAATCCATCAGGGATAAAGGCGATGCTTGGCGCCATGAATCTCTGCCAGAATATACTCAGGCTGCCGCTTGTTCCGGTATCCAGAACCACATATACAAGAATTCAGAAGGCTATCGAGGAGGTTAATAAAGTCTGATCACCTCCCTGCCCTGGGTTCAGGGGCGACGCTTTGCTGCTGTCCGTGACAATTTTTATACTTCTTTCCGCTCCCGCAGGGACACGGATCATTTCTTCCGACTTTCTTTTCAACCCTTACAGGTTCAACTTTCTGATTTTTTTCCGGTCCACCCCCGCCTCCGGTACTGCTGTATTGTGAAAAGTCACTTTTGGAAGTGCGGTATTTACTCATATCGACCTGCCTCCTGCGCTGGGCTTCCTTCACCTGTTCAGGATCCTGGGTAGGGATATGACCCTTCATCAGGGTGCCGACAACATCTTTGTTTACCTTGGCAAGCATTGTCTTGAACAGCTCAAATGATTCAAACTTATAGATGAGCAAAGGATCCTTCTGTTCATAGGTAGCGTTCTGGACCGATTGCTTGAGTTCATCCATTTCCCGGAGGTGTTCTTTCCAGGCTTCATCAATTGTTGCAAGAACAACAGTTTTCTCGTATGATTTTGCCAGTTCCTTTCCCTCCGATTCTGCAGTCGCCTTCAGATTGGTGACCACCTGGAACACCCGCACTCCGTCAGATATCGGAACAACAACGTTTTCATACACATGGGCCATGCGTTCATAAACATCCTTTAGAACGGGATATGCCTGTTGTGAGATAGAGTCTACCTTCCGTTTATAAGCATCAAGAACTTTTACGTACACTTTTTCTGTGACCTGCTCTGAGTTGATTTTCAGAAAATCTTCACCGGGAACAGGTGAATCCATTGAAAAAGAGCGGATCAGGTCAAATTCAAAATTGTCAAAAGCCCCATCCTTATGGTAGGTTTCAACCAGGCTCTCAGTGACATCGTACATCATATTGGCAACGTCGAGCGACAACCGTTCTCCAAGAAGTGCATGACGTCTCTTTTTATAGATGACCTCCCGTTGTGAATTCATGACATCGTCATATTCCAGAAGCCGCTTTCTTATGCCGAAGTTGTTCTCCTCGACCTTTTTCTGCGCCCGTTCAATCGATTTAGTGATCATCGGGTGCTGGATCATCTCACCGTCCTTCAGCCCAAGTTTATCCATGATACCGGCAATCCGTTCGGAGCCGAATAACCTCATAAGTTCATCTTCGAGCGAAACAAAAAACTGGGATGAGCCCGGGTCACCCTGGCGTCCTGACCGGCCGCGCAGCTGGCGGTCAACACGCCTTGATTCATGCCTTTCTGTCCCGATAATGGCAAGACCACCGGCATTAACAACTTCGCGTGTAAGTTTGATGTCTGTACCACGACCTGCCATATTGGTGGCAATGGTAACGGTACCGGTTTTTCCGGCTTCGGCAACGATATCAGCTTCGCGCTGATGCAGCTTGGCATTCAGAACATTATGCTTCAACCCTTTCATTTTGAGCATTCTGCTCAGCAATTCGGAAATTTCAACAGACGTTGTCCCAACCAGAACCGGACGGCCCTGTTTATTCAGTCTGCACAATTTCGTCGATTACCGCATTATATTTTTCCCTCTTGGTCTTATAGACAAGGTCTTCCCTGTCGCTCCTGACCACAGGTTTGTTGGTGGGAATAACAACCACATCCAGTTTATATATATTCCAGAATTCACCCGCTTCGGTTTCGGCAGTACCAGTCATACCTGCCAGCTTATGGTACATCCTGAAATAATTCTGAAGGGTTATTGTTGCATATGTCTGGGTTGCTTCCTCAACCTTTACATTTTCCTTTGCCTCAATAGCCTGGTGAAGTCCGTCGGAATAGCGTCGGCCTTCCAGTATACGTCCGGTCTGCTCATCAACGATCTTTACCTTATTGTCGATAACAACATATTCCACATCGTTATCAAAAAGAGTCCAGGCTTTAAGAAGCTGGGTCATGGTGTGGACACGTTCCGATTTAACTGCATAATCCTGAAGAAGTTCATCTTTCTTCGTAAGCTTTTCCCTGTCACTCAGACGATGACTCTTTTCGAGGTCAGCAATTTTGGAACCGACATCGGGAAGAACAAAAAAGCTGGCATCTTCAACTGAAGTTGAAATCAGGTCAAGGCCTTTTTCAGTAAGCTCAATAGAGTTTGCCTTTTCATCAATAACAAAAAAGAGCTCCTCGGTTACTTTCGGCATCTCCTTGTTATTGTTCTGCATGTAGAAATTCTCAGTCTTAAGCAAAAGCGATTTGTTTCCTTCCTCGCTTAGAAACTTGATCAGTGCGTTGTTTTTGGGAAGCCCTTTATAAGCCCTGAGCAGCAACAGGCCACCCTCTTCGTTTTTTTCTTCCCGAATCAGTTTTTTGGAGTCAGCAAGTATCTGCGTAACAAGCTTTTTCTGGGCATCAACAAGCCTGACCACCTTCGGTTTTAATTCGTCGAACTGCTGAGTATCACTTTTAGCTGTAGGACCCGATATTATAAGAGGAGTACGGGCATCGTCAATAAGTACCGAGTCAACCTCATCAACTATTGCATAATGATGTTTCCTCTGAACGAGATCTTCAGGGTTGATAGCCATGTTATCCCTCAGATAGTCGAAGCCAAATTCATTATTGGTTCCGAAAGTAATATCTGCATTATAGGCTTTCCTCCTGTCGGCCGAATTTGGCTGGTGCTTGTCGATGCAGTCAACTGAAAGGCCATGGAACTCATAGATCGGTCCCATCCATTCGGAGTCACGTTTGGAGAGATAATCATTGACCGTAACTATATGGACGCCTCTTCCGGCCAGGGCATTAAGAAATACCGGCAATGTTGCAACGACAGTTTTACCTTCACCGGTAGCCATTTCAGCAATTTTGCCTTTGTGGAGGGCCACACCGCCGATAAGCTGGACATCATAATGAACCATGTCCCATACGATCTCATTTCCTCCTGCAATCCATCGGTTGCTCCAGTAAGCTTTATCATCCTTTATTGTGATGCTTTCCCTTGTTGCGGCCAGATCCCTGTCGTATTGACGGGCTGTTACTTCAAGAACACTGTTTTCCTTAAACCTGCGGGCAGTATCCCTGACTATGGCAAATGCTCTCGGAATCAGCAGATCGAGCTTGGATTCGAGCTTTTCCAGAATAGCCTTCTCTATTTTATCTACTTCGTTGTAATACTCCTCTTTCTGGTATACATCCTCTTCTGTTTCTGCCTTTATCTTGAGGGCTTTTATCTCATTTTCTTCCGGTTCAATTTCAGCAAGGATCTCTTTCTTTAATTCTAAAGTCTTCTCCCGGAGCTGATCATTTGATAAAGTTGCCAGTTTTTCATATTCACCACGGATCTGTTCAACAAAAGGGGAGATCTCCTTAATATCCCTTTCGTACTTATTCCCCAGAAACAAACCCAGCACCTTGTTTACAATACTCATTTTAAGCTGATTTTACAGATTTTAAAAATATCCCACAAAATTAGCGTTTTTTCAGAAGCTGATTTTAAAAAATAATAGTTAAAAGAATTTTGCGGTTTTTGAAAAAGTCCTTTTTAACCCGCCTACCGGCAGGTAGCGCAAAGAACGCTAAGATGTCGCAAAGAACGCAAAGCTAAAGCACATAATTTCAGCTCTTTGCGAACTTTGCGTTTTTTCTTTGCGCCCTTTGCGGTTAAGTGATTTTGAATTTTTCAACAACCCCTGGCGCGACGGTGAAATCATCTTACAAGCAAAATTCGTCTGGCCGGAGTGATTGATTTATGGTTGATTTCTATAGTCCGTCGTAGCCTTGTAAAAGGATTTTATAAAA
>CAWDYR010000029.1:0-382987 GCA_963806555.1 uncultured Bacteroidales bacterium
CGGTAAATCAGCCTCAACTCTCAAAAGGGGCTATACTTTAAGTCCCCTTCAGGGGATTTAGGGGCCGACTTCGGAACTCTGTGTAAGTTCTTAATTTATATGCATTTATAATTATATTTAATTCATAAAGTTATTATTTTTGATGTTCCTTAATTTTATTGAAATAAAATGAAAAAAATATCGCTCCTGATTGCATTATGTATATTATTTATGAGTTTCATCGGCCCGGATGCAAACGAGATACTGAACAGGGTGGACAGGAATATGTCGTCGAAAAGCAGGGTCTTTGAATCTGAAATGATAATTCACGGACGACGTGCCAGCCGTACAATTACCTCAAAATCATATTCGACAGGTACAAAGCAGTCTTTTACTGAATATTTGTCACCCGCCCGTGAACATGGGACCAAGATGCTGAAGCTCGAAAATCAGTTATGGATATACTCCCCATCCACCGACCGGATAATTCAGATCTCAGGTCATATGCTGCGCCAGTCCGTCATGGGTTCGGACCTGTCGTACGAGGATATGATGGATGACAGAAAACTTACTGACATCTATTCAGCTAAAGTTGCAGGTAATGAGACTATTGACGGCAGAAGCACTTATGTCCTGGAATTGACTGCAAAAGTAAACGATGCAGCCTATCATTCTCAAAAGATCTGGGTTGATGCAGAGCGGTTTGTTCCGCTCAAACAGGAGATGTTTGCTAAGGGAGGCCAGCTGCTCAAACGGACAACCCTTTCGGACGTGAAACAGGTGCAGGGACGATGGTTCCCCATGACGGTTAATTATAAAGATGTACTCAAAGAAGGGGAAGGAACAGAATTCAGGATAACAAATGTTAAATTTGATCAGGATATTCCTGAATATATTTTTACCAAGGCGGCATTGAAAAAGTGACAATTCGAGAAGAGATCATAAACCAGAGGATAACAGGACGGATAAGGATGCTTAGACAAAGAACCTTATCCGCAAAAAGGTTTCTTTCACTGGAGCAGGCGAAAATAATTACACGTGTCTATAAGGAAAACGAAAACCTCCCGGTTTGCCTGAAACGCGCTGCAGCTCTGGCTGCATCCCTGAGGGAGATGCCCCTCGCCATTGACCCTGAAGAGCTGATTACTGGAAACCGGACTCCTGGTATAAGATCAGGTGTTGTCTTTCCCGAAGCAGGGATCTCATGGCTGGGAACGGAGATTGAAACACTTGATACAAGACCCCAGGATCAATTCTTTGTGAATAGCGAAGATATTTCATATTTCAGGGAGGTCATAGAACCATTCTGGAAGGGAAAAACCCTTGAGGATCATATTTATTCAGAGTTTGGAGACGAGATAGGTGCAATTGGAAAAGTTGTTAAGATAAACCAGAAAGATCATGCCCAGGGGCACATCTGTCCAAACGTAAAGAAATGGCTTGATTTTGGTCCGGCCGGATTGCTCGTGGTGGCTAAAGAGAAACTTGAAAGTTGTGATCCGCACAAGGCAGGTTTTTATAAGAGTGTAATCATCTCCCTGGAAGCATCATGCGATTTCATAAGGAGATACTCAACACATGCTGCAGAGCTTTCTGAAAATGAGCCTGACAGGCAGCTGGCACAGAACCTGAAAGAAATATCAGTGATTTGTGCAAATATTTCAAAGAATCCTCCGGCAGGTTTCAGGGAAGCATTGCAATCGGTCTGGTTCCTTTTTGTGATACTGCACATGGAATCTAACGCTTCTTCCTTTTCACCAGGGAGGATAGATCAATACCTATATCAGTACTATTTTAAAGATATTGATTCAGGCAAAATAACCACAACATTTGCACTGGAGCTTATTGATGCAATCTTCATTAAGTTTAATCAAATTGTTTTTCTACGTAACGCTCACAGCGCCAAATATTTTGCAGGATTTCCGATCGGATTCAATATTACTATCGGCGGCCAGACCGAAGATGGTGAAGATTCGGTAAACGAGCTTTCATACCTTTTCCTTAAAGCCCGGGATCATATCCGGCTTCCACAACCCAACCTGACTGCTCGTTTTCATAGATCCACCTCCGGGGAATTTATAGACGAGTGTACCAGGATCATTGGTCTTGGCACCGGAATGCCACAAATTGTCAATGATGAGAGCATAGTTCCGGCGCTTGAACTTTCAGGGGTAACCCATAAGGATGCAATGGATTACGCAGTCGTTGGCTGTGTGGAGCTAAGCACACAGGGCAACTTTCTTGGATGGAGTGATGCGGCAATGTTCAACCTTGTCAAGGTTCTGGAACTAACGCTGAATAATGGTGTTTGCATGCTCACCGGAGTACAGGTTGGATTAAAGACCGGTTATCTGACTGATTATGAAAACTACACTGACCTTGAAATTGCCTTCGCAAAGCAGATCGATTTCTTTTTAAAGAAAATGACTGTTGCCTGTGAATCGGTTGAAAGAATTCATCAGTCGCATCTTCCTTCCCCATTCCTCTCTTCTGTTGTTGACGATTGTCTTGATAAAGGTCTCGATGTAACTGCAGGAGGTGCAAAATATAATTTTTCAGGAATTCAGGCAATCCAGATAGCAAATATTGCTGACAGCCTGTCGGTGCTTAAACAGTTGGTATTTGAACGAAAAATGGTAAGCAGGGAGAAGTTGCTCGAAGCTTTGCAGGGCAACTTTGATGGGAATGAGACTTTAAGACAAATATGCATCAATAAAGTACCGAAATATGGCAATGATGTTGAGTCCGTTGATAATGAAGGAGCTAAATGGTTAACATATTTCGCCGGAGAACTGAAGAAATACAAAAATTACAGGAAAGGAGATTACCACATGGGGCTCTACACTGTTTCAGCCCATGTGCCAATGGGAAGGAATGTGGGAGCGACCCCTGATGGACGGCTCTCGCAGTCACCGCTTGCCGATGGTGGCATCTCTCCTATGTATGGCAGGGATAAAACCGGACCTACAGCTGTCCTTAAATCAGTGTCACGTCTGCCGTTCAACCTGGCTTCCAATGGAACCCTTCTGAATATGAAATTTCTCCCGTCCTTTTTCAATACCGAGAGTGTCAGAAGTAAATTTTCATCAATGCTCCAGGCTTTCGTGGAGCTTAAAATTCACCATGTACAGTTTAATGTTGTAACACGCGAGGAACTTTTAAAAGCAAAATCGGATCCTGACTCATATCGTGGACTGACTGTCAGGGTTGCAGGCTATACTGCTTATTTCACTGAACTGGCCGAAGACCTTCAAAACGAAATTATCCAGCGGACAACTCATGGAGAAGACCGATAAAGGGGTTATTTTTAACATAAAAAGATTCTCGGTCCATGATGGTCCGGGAATCAGGACTAGCGTCTTTCTTAAAGGTTGCCCGCTGAAATGTGTCTGGTGCCATAACCCCGAAGGAATAGATTCTGATATTACAATCTGGTATAACCGGAATATCTGCATTTCTTGCGGGCTATGTGCTGAGATCTGTCCTGACAGTGCCCTTAGCGTCCATCCATCAGGGAATAATTATATTATAATTGACCGGAGCCTTTGTAAACTTGCAGGCGATTGTGTAAAGACTTGTCCGACAGGGGCAATAGAATTTACTGGTATCGTTACCAGTATAGATGAAGTTATGCATGAAATAAGGAAAGATTTCCTTTTTTATGAGAAATCCGGTGGGGGTGTCACGATCACAGGCGGAGAACCGGTTTTTCAACCCGAATTCTGCCTTGGAATATTAAAAGCCTGTAAGGCTGAAAATATAAGTACAGCAATTGAAACCTGCCTTTATTGCGAAAGGAAAGTGATTGAATCTCTTTTGAATTACGTTGATCTGTTTATTGTTGATATGAAGATATTTGATCAGGTTCAGCATATGAAGTACACCGGCAGGCCAAACAAAATAATTAAGGATAATCTGGAATACCTGTCCGGGACAGGCAAAGAAATCATTGTAAGGATTCCGCTTATTGAGGGGATCACTGATACTGTCGCCAATCTAAGCAGTATTGCAGATTTTGTTCATGGTTTAAAAGGCGGGATCCGGATTGAATACCTGAATTATAATCCACTGGCGAAGAGCAAGTATCAGAAGCTGGGGGTACCTTATGGCACAGAGCTCAGTGCTCAGAGCTCAGGGTAAAGTTACACAACTAAGTATAAGAGCCCGGTTCTTTAACCTGTTGGAGCTGGCTGGCGCCACGACGGCTCTTCAGAACCATCTCCGTTTAATGAAGGAGATCACAGTCAGAGTAGAGATGGAGAATGAGATTATCATTATTATCCAGAACCCAAGACGATTATTTTCAAAAGCATTCGGTACATTCATTCCATAAAAACTTGCGATGAGTGTAGGGATCATTAATATTATTGAAATGACAGTTAATTGCTTCATTATCATATTCAGGTTGTTGGATATTACTGAAGCATATGCGTCCATCATACTGCTAAGTATGTCACTATAGATATTTGTGGTTTCAAGAGCCTGCTTTAATTCAATATCAACATCCTCAGTTAATTCCGGGTCGTAAGATTCTTTATGTTCTTTAATGTTCTTGATCCTGTTTACCAGAATGTCATTTCCTTTTAGTGAGGTTGTGAAGAATACCAGGCCTTTTTCAATTTGTAACAGTGTCTGTAAATCCTCGTTTCTAATGGATCTTTCCAGTTTATCCTCTGCTAATTTGATGTTTTGGTTTATTTGTTTCAGGTATTTAAGATACCAGACACTTGATGATAAAAAGAACCTCAGGGTTAAATCAAAATTGTTCTGTTTATTGATCCCTTTTCTGGCAGCATAACCAATAAAATCTGAAATCATCTCGGTCTTAAAGAAACAGATGGAAACGTAGATTTCATTTTTAAAGATAATTCCGAGAGGTACAGTTGAGAATGGAACTTTTTTATCAGTACTCTTAAAAGGGATCTGCATCAAAATAAGGAACCATCCTTCGTCCAGTTCTATACGCGGACGTTCATTAACATCTTCGATGTCATTTAAATATGCTTCAGGTATTTGAAGGTCTTGAATCAGATAGCGTTTCTCATCACCGGTGGGGTCTTCGACATTTACCCAGCAGTTTGGTTCCCATTTTTCGCAGGGAGTTAAGCCCTTGTTGTTTTTAAGAAATGTAATCATATTTAATCCTCCCGTTTCAATAGTTAATTAACAATAATTATTGTTACTATTTGAATTTCAACTCAATAAATACACTAACATGCTATATAAAGAAACTATTCATAATTATATAGCATTTTGTAAAGCAAGGAACGCAACACGATAATTCTTCATCATACGCACAGGTTCACAACTTTCGTCAGATAATTCTATATCGCAGTAACCTTTATATTCCGATTGACTGAGAAGGCTGAAAAGCTGACGCCATGGATATACCGTGAATAATTCACGCAGATGAACATTCCCGATACTGTCTTTAACCAGGTTGAACTGGGCTTCAAGGCTCATACCTCCATATCCTTTTGGGAGGCCCTCTCCGGTATAGTCGCTGTCTGAATTATTCCAGATCATATAGACGTGGGGATTATCTGCATAGTCGAGTATTTTTTTGATAACAGGAATGTTGGCTGTACCCTGTCCGTGTTCCTCAACCCTGACCTGCACTCCAAGGTTATACCCTGTTGCGGCACATTCTGAAACCGATTTTCCAATCTGCTCCAGGATCTTTTCCCTGGTCTGATCACCTTCTTTCGGCACAGCGTTGGGAAATACACGAATTCCAAGCGCCCCCACATCCGCTGCTAACTGAAGGTATTGTTTAGTTCCTTCAATATTCTTTCTTAATTCAGCCGTATCTGTAGAATGGTACTGGAAAGCACTTGCAAGGCTGATAGCAATACCCGCATCCTTAAACCTCTTTTTTACATCTGTGCGCTGAGAAGGAGTCAGAGTGACCTCAACACCGTGGGCATGGGTAGTACGCAATTGTACGTGCCCGAATTGAGTTTCCCTGCAATTCCTGATAATTGTTTCTATATCCCATTTCTGGCCTACGAGGTAGGTCATAAGACCCAGTTTCAGAGGATTCCTGTTCAGGGTAAAAGCCTCCTTCTGTTGTTCAGAGATGACTTTATAGCCAGGGAGCATAACTGCAGCTGCCGATGCAGCTGCCGTCTGTAAGAAAGTTCTTCTTTTTGTTCTCATTAATATTTCAGGTTAGTGATTATTGCGCAGTCAACCTTTTTATAACTATGAATAAGGTTGCATTATAATCAATAATGTGGACCGGGTATTGTTGTTTAGTATTTTTCCTTGTTTAAGTAAAATAATATCCCTCTGACATGGCTCTTTAGGATGCATCGTTAAGATTATAGCATTTATTAACTAAGTTCATTAAAGATTCTGCTTCATTTTTTAAATCTGTAATAAGAATATTATAGTTTATTAATGAGCTGAGATAAAAGATCACCTGATTATAGAATTGGTTTATTTTAACAGGTTCATTGATCAGCAATTCTAAATCTTTTAGATGTGCAATTGAATCGATATTATAACCTCTAAGATATTTAAAATACAATATTTCTATTTCACTATCCAATATCTTATTGAATTCATCCAGGCAAAACCCGGTGTTATATTTAACATTATCTGATGAACTGTAATAATTCACTATACTGTCAGATATAGCAATTTTCTGAACCAGCCTTAATCCTCCTGTAGATTTTAACTGACTGATTGTTCTGTCAGAACCGGAATAAAACGTGGCTGAATTTAAATATTTAACTGCGAAATAGTAAAAATTACTTATGAAATTTTCCTGATGTGGATTTTCCAATACGTGCAGTAAGGAATCAATTCCAGCTATCCGGATTTTAATATCTGAATAAACTTCCTGTACCTGAACTGTATCATTTATTAAATCATTTATCAAACTTTTCATATATTGTTCTTCCCTTTGCCTGTCTGAATGATCTTCGCTCAGATTATTAACAAAGAAGCCTAAAGTAACAGCAAGAAAGAGCATAAAAAAATCAAAAAAATAGTCTTTATACTTCTTAACTTTTCTGGCATCTGTTTTTGGGTTCCCTGAGGTTTCCATAAGACGTAATTTCTTTAAGGTTTTTATATCTTCAAAAAAAAAGATTTTCGGCCCGACAGGGCTGAGCAATCATATAGTCCACATCAGGAGTCAGTAGGGTCCAGCCAGACTTATAATTATCCAAAGCTATAACAAAAAATCCTGTAATTCCAGTGTTTAGCCCGGAATTCAGGGTAAGGGGTCGGAGGTGGGTATCCCCGGTCCTTCCATTTGTTACTATTGCTGCAAACAAAACTGTAATTCCTGTGTTGTACTGTCTACAGGAAGAATCATCTGTCATTTTGAAATGAAGCGGTGGTGCGCATGAGACTATTGGCTGCCGTATAATCTGTACGGTTCTTTTACAAATAGTATATGTTAATGAAAAAACGGGTTTTAGTTCTGGCCTTTGTTTCATTACTTTCGCTGATACAAGTAAATGCCCAGCAACAAATTAGCGGTAAGGTTACTGATGAGAAAAGCGAACCTCTTCCTGGTGTCTCAATCCAGGTAAAGAATACCTTTCGCGGTACTTTTTCAGACATAAATGGCAGCTATAGTATTTCTGCTTCTCCCAATGATACACTTGTATTCTCAATGGTTGGGATGATAAGTCAGAAAATTGTAGTCGGTACCGGCACCACAATTGACATTAAGCTTTTAACGTCAGAAATAGGGCTTCAGGAGGTTGTGATTGTTGGTTACGGGACGCAAAGAGTAAAGGATCTCACAGCTCCTATTGTTTCGCTTAAAGGTGAAGATCTGACAAAACAGATAACCTCGAATGCAATGCAGGCTTTACAGGGTAAAGTAGCAGGGGTTCAGATTATAAATAGTGGAATTCCGGGTGGCGGTTCCTCGGTAAAGATAAGAGGGGTAGGGTCAATCGGTGATTATGCAAATCCATTGTATGTAGTTGATGGCGTTTTCGTCGACAATATTGACTTTCTCGGAGCCGGCGACATTGAAGATCTTACAGTGCTGAAAGATGCTTCTGCTGCTGCTATTTATGGGGTCAGAGCTGCAAATGGAGTTATCCTGGTGACTACCAGGAAAGGTAAAACTCAAAAGCCTGTAATAAGCTATGAGGGCTATTTCGGATTGCAGATCCCGGTTAACATTCTTCCTCTGGCTAACAAAGATCAGTATATTACCCTGTTGAATGATGCAAACGTAAATTCCACTGGCTATATCCCGAAGGATCCGGCAAATTATCCGGTATCAACAGATTGGTATCGGCAACTTGTAAGGATTGCCAATACAACCAGCCATAATGTTGACATTTCCGGTACAAATGATAATACTTCTTATTCGGTTGGAGGCAGCTATTTCTTTCAGCAGGGTATTATGGATATAAAAAATGATTATCAACGTTTTAATTTTCGTGGAAGGCTGGATCAGCAGGTCACAGACCGGTTTAAAATAGGAATCAACAGTGTTTTATCAAAATCTGACAGGAATATTCCCAATGACGGAGCATTCTTTGGTGCTTACGTTAATCCTCCTGTTTATCCGGTTTATGATGAAAGCAATACATTAGCATATCCTGTAAAATTCGGATCACCTCAGAAATACGGGTTTGGCAATCAGTACGGTAATCCTGTTGCTGCTGCCTATTACGTTGACAATATTGAAAAGGGCACTAAGCTGGTCTTCAGTACTTTTGCAGAATTCGATATAGTAAAGAATATATTTACATATAAGATAGCTTATAATACAGATCTGAATTTCTGGGATGCACGCAATTTCACCCCTGAATTTAATGTTGGAGGTTCGCAGGGAGTCAGGAAATCAAGTCTTGTCAAAAACATCCGGTAATTCATCTAAGCAGATAATTGATAACCTGTTGACTTACAGGAATAAAGTTGATAACCATAGTTTCACGATGTTACTGGGCCAATCAACCCGTATGGAAAAATGTTGCAACCCTTTCAGGTTCGGCTCAGGATGTTTCCGGTATAGATGAACAGTCGAAATACCTGGCCACCGGTTCTTTCAGAGACAGATATGCCTGGGATGGGGCATCATGCTTATAACGGTATCTCTTTTTTCACACGAGGGACGTATAATTACAGTGATAAATATCTCGCAACATTTACATTCAGAGCTGATGCAAGTTCAAAGTACCAGCAGAAATGGGGTTTTTTCCCCTCAGTCGGTTTTGGATGGGTACTATCCGAGGAGAATTTCATGGCAAAGCAAAAAACTTTCGATTATCTTAAAATCAGAGCCAGCTGGGGTTTGCTGGGTAATGATAATGTCCCCGCCAATTCAGCAGTTACTTTAGGGCAGACAGGTGCAGGAAGTTCTGGTATTTTCGGTGATAAAATAGTAGATGGTGTCGGAGCCCAGACTGTGGTGCAGAATTATCTCAAATGGGAAGTTGTAAATGAATTTGACATTGGAGTTGATTTTACTTTTTCGGGTGGCAGGTTATCCGGAGAAACCGATTATTACCACCGTGTTACAAATAATGTGGTCTTTTTTGCACCTATAGCCACCGGGGGAGGGACAGCAGAGCTTCTTGGTAATAATGGAAGTGTTCTGAATGACGGTTTGGAACTGAATCTGAACTGGAAAGATAAGGTTTCCGACAGGACAAGCTATAACATAGGTCTTAATGTAACTACAATCCATAATAAGGTATTAAAACTGCAGGGTCGTGATTATATTCCTGCAGGATTTGTCAGAGGCGGATATTCAACACGGACCCAGGTCGGACATCCAATCGGGTCTTTTTATGGATATGAAATAGCAGGCGTCTATAAATCTGAAAGTGAAGCTTTACAGGATCCGGTTAGCCAGACAATTAAAGACAAAGGTTTCTTTAAGTACAAGGATCAGAACGGTGATAATATCATTAATGAATCTGACAAGGTTTTTCTGGGCAGCTCTATCCCATGGCTTATCGCCGGGATTGATTTTGGACTTAATTACAGCCAATTTGATTTTAGTCTTGCATTCCAGGGCCAGGTTGGTAATAAGATCCTCAACGCAAAAAGGATGAACAGGGATGTTTTTGTTGACGGTAATTATGATCTGGATTTCTACAAAAACCGGTGGACATCTGATAACATTTCAACAAAATACCCTTCTGCAGAAGCTTATAACTATTCTTTTACTCAGCAGGCAAATGATTTCTTTGTGGAAAGCGGTTCTTATGTACGGATTCAGAACGTACAGATAGGATATACAACAGAGAAAATTAAGTTCATTCCGAAACTGAGAATTTATATCTCTTCGCAACGGCCGTATACCTTTTTTATCTATAAAGGATTTACTCCGGAAATCGGCGGGACACCTATCAGCAGCGGAATTGACAACTCGGTATATCCGATGCAGGCTATTTACACGTTAGGACTGAAAATGAACTTCTAACTCTTTAAAAACCATGAGACTTTTCCGATTAGTTGCAACTTTAATAATAATGGTTCTCCTTACCAACTGTGAAGATTTTCTCAACATGCGGCCAGAGGGTACTATCCCATCAACAGGAGTAGATTATTCCAAGTCAGAAAACATATTCCTTTCAGTCAGCGCTTCATATGCAAAGCTAAGAAACTATGGAGCTCATGTCTTTCCATATATCGGCGCATTTGAAATAACATCTGATAATGCTGACAAGGGGAGCACGCCGGAAGATAATCCGCCAATGAAAGAGATGGATAACCTTACATATCAGTCTAATAACGGACTGGTAAATGATCTGTGGATTGCATATTTCGATATTGTAAGCGGAGCAAATTATGCTATTCATCAAATGCCTTTGTTCGTAGCTGCAATGCAAAATAATACTGATAAACAGTATGCCCTTGAATGCCAGGGAGAAGCTAAGACCATCCGGGCGTATGCCTACTTTAATCTGACCCGTCTTTTTGGCAGAGTTCCTATCGTTGATACAACTCTTACTTCAGAACAGCTGGCTTCAGTTTCACAGTCCACAACATCACAGCTTTATAGTTTCATTGAGAAGGATCTTTCTGAAGCAATAGCAGTGCTTCCGGATAATTATACAAAAGATTGGGCAGGAAGAATTACAAAATATACTGCGATGGGACTTAAAGCCAAAGTTCATTTGTATCAGCAGGAGTGGGATTCGGTTGCCAGCCTTACCGATAAAATAATAGCTTCGGGCAGTTTTAGCCTTCTGCCGGTTTTCAGGGAAGTTTTTAGTATTGATGGGGAAAACAGCAGGGAATCATTATTCGAGATCCAAAGCTCCACACTAGGCAAGACAACAGGGGATCAGACTTTTATGGAATATGCTTATGTGCAGGGTCCGCGGGGCAATTACCCCAGCGGAATGCAGGGATGGGGTTTTTGTACTCCCAGTCAGGATCTGATAAATTTTTATACTGAACGGGGAGAAATAATTCGTCCTGCAACAACCCTGCTATATCGCGGAACAAAAACTCCTGAAGGCGACAGCATAATAACAATTTGCAGCAATCCGGTTTATAATGGTAAGGTTTATATTCCTCTAGCTTATAACAACTGGAATTACAATGGTTATGGATTTGATTATAATGTAAGGATATTGCGCTATGCAGATGTCTTGCTGATGTATGCGGAAGCAAAGGTAAATGGGGCATCTGTTCCAACTGTATGCCGGAATTACTGCTGATGATGCAGTAAACCTTGTCAGGACAAGAGCCGGATTACCCGGTCTGATTCGGAGTTACGGTTCAGCAAATATGGGATGAGCGCAGAGCCGAGCTTGCATTGGAAGAGGACAGATTCTTTGATCTGGTCCGTACCAATCAGGCAGCTACAGCTCTTGAAGGGAAAGGATTTACCGTTGGTAAACATGAAGTATTTCCGATTCCTTCAGCCCAGATGCAACTGAATTCCAACCTGACTCAGAATAATGGATACAACTAATGATAATAATTATAATTTATGTTTAACTAAATCAATTAATAATGAAAAAGTATTTAAAAATCAGTGGAGCATTATTTGTTACAATGCTCGTAACCGGGATGGTTTTTTCATCCTGCAAAAAAGATGAAAATGTCCCTGACGATGGGAAGATTGATCCCGGTACGATCGCAACTGCCAACCTGATTGCATATTTCCCCTTTGAATCTGAACCGGCAGCAGGTGCAGCGGTTGAGAATTCGGGCAGTACAATCACCTATGTAAAAAAAGTCGGAGCAGCAAGCTTTGCCGTCGGCCGGCGTGGCAACGGTTATAAGGGAGCTGCTACAGAGGCTTACCTGGAATACAACGTTACCGGAGCGACCGCATTAAAAACAATGGATGAATTCAGTATGGCGTGCTGGATAAAGACACCAAGCACAACAAGCGGCGCAGCCAAGATCTTCGCTCTTAATGGTGGAGATGGTTTTATGGGTAACCTTACCCTGATCCAGGAAAGTCAGCCATCAGGTGATTCAGTCGACATGAAAATGTACCTGTTCGATAGCGAATCTCCTGAGTGGAAAGGGCAGGATATAAGAAAACAGAGTGATAAGTTTCTGAATGACAAATGGTTCCATGTTGTTGGCGTATATCGTAAAGGAAGTTCCGAAGAGGAATTCTATGCAAACGGCAAGCGGGTTTTCTCCCAGATCAGGTATGCAGGTCCAGTCCCGACGACAGGTCCCCAGCCACTGCTTGGTCCGATTAAACTTGGAGCAGATATGACCAAGATATATTTTGGCGTGTGGCCACAACAGATTGCAGGAACTCCGGAATCATGGATGACATATTTTAAAGGGATGGTTGACGAATTAAGGATATATAACAAGGCACTCTCAAATGCTGAGATCGCAGATCTGTATGCAGCTGAAACAACCCAGATCAATCCATAATCAAATAATTAAAAGGTGAAAAGGAAAATCTTATCTTTTTCCCGTTCACCTTTTATATCTTTGGATATGAGAGTATCCACAGTGCTATTTATCCTTATCGTATTGCTTTTCTCCTGTAAAAAAGAAAAGAACGGCAACACTCATGACCTGGAAATTCTGGTTGACTCTGTAACAGTCAACAAGATTTTTGTTCCGGATGGGGGAAGGATTGAGAATGTGGATTTTGGAAATCTGGCAATCAGGATAAAGTTCAACTCAAAGGTCGATACTTTGCTTTTTACGAAAAGCAAACTCTTTTTTACAGGTGATTTAGACACTTTATATTCCCACAAATTTGACAAGAGTTCAACATCTTTAGTTGTAATGCCGTTGCAGCAGCTTAAACCGCTTGCAACATACAGAATGCTTCTTGATATTGGGTCAAACCTGGGAGGAGTATTGCCTGAGGGATTCTCATTTACTTTCACAACCTGTATTGATAGCTTGCCAAAGTTTCCGGTTATTCCCGACGATTCGCTTTTGACTCTTGTACAGAAAAATACATTCGGATATTTCTGGGATTATGCCCACCCTGTATCCGGGCTTGCACGTGAACGTTATGGCTCGGGTGATATTGTAACCACCGGAGGAAGCGGATTCGGACTGATGGCAATACTAATTGGTATTAAACGTGGATTTATAACGCGCCAGGAGGGGTTTGAACGGTTGAATAAAATTGTAAATTTCCTTAACGACAATCGTACAGATAAATTTCATGGAGTGTTCCCTCACTGGCTTAACGGGAACACGGGGAAAGTGATACCGTTCGGTACAAAAGATAACGGTGGAGACCTTGTTGAAACAGCTTTCATGATACAGGGGATGCTCACAGTAAAGGAGTATTTCAGCCATGGATCGCAGGAAGAGCTAAGGCTGTGCGATACAATTCAAAGCATTTGGGAAAGGGTTGAGTGGAACTGGTACAGGCAGAACAATCAGAATAAGCTTTACTGGCACTGGTCACCGGATAATGGATGGGAAATGAATATTCCGGTTTCAGGCTGGAACGAAGCCCTTATTGTTTACATCCTGGCCTCGGCTTCTCCGACCAGCTCAATTCAAAAAATTGTTTATGACGAGGGATGGGCCAGGAACGGAGCTTTCCCCATGAAGAATGGCAAATTTTTCTACGGGATACAGCTTCCTCTTGGGGAAGATTACGGTGGCCCACTGTTTTTTACCCACTATTCCTTTTTAGGGCTTGATCCGCGAAACCTTGCGGATCAGTATACAAACTATTGGACCCAGAATACAGCACACGCCAGGATAAACTATGAGTACTGCAAGACAAACCCAAGAAAAAGGACAGGTTACAGTGATGAATGCTGGGGACTGACTGCCAGCGATATACAGAATGGCTACAGTGCCAGTTCACCAACCAACGATCTGGGGGTTATTGCACCCACAGCAGCTCTTTCTTCTTTCCCATATACACCTGTGGAAAGCATGAAAGCCCTTAAGTTTTTTTACTACACTCTCGGTGATAAGATCTGGGGAGAATATGGTTTCCACGATTCTTTTAACCTTTCGTCTCTCTGGTTTGCTGATTCATATATTGCCATCGATCAGGGGCCCATCATTTGTATGATAGAAAATTACAGGACCGGATTCCTGTGGGATCTTTTAATTTCTAACCAGGATGTGAGGAGAGGGCTTGATAAACTCGGATTTACCTATTGAAACTTATGAAAATCACATTGAGATTGTTCACTATTCTGGCTTTTATTGCTTTAGTATCCTGTTCAACGAGAACGGGTTACAAAAGAGAGAAAAAAGCAGGGACAGTGCTTACAGAAAGCATAAGCGATGATTCCTTGCTGACACTTGTTCAGTACAGGACTTTCCTGTACTTCTGGGACGGGGCTGAACCTGTGTCGGGCATGGCACGGGAGCGTTATCATGTTGACGGAGTCTACCCCGAGAATGATATGAATGTTGTCACATCGGGAGGCTCAGGTTTTGGAGTTATGGCAATCCTGGTGGGTATAGAAAGGGGATTTATCACTAGAGAAGAAGGGTTGGTAAGGCTGCAGAAAATTGTTGATTTCCTTAAGAGAGCCGATAGGTTCCACGGTGCCTGGCCACACTGGATTTACGGTGAAACAGGAAAAGTAAAACCCTTTTCTCCAAAGGATGATGGCGCCGACATTGTAGAAACAGCTTATCTGATTCAGGGATTACTGACTGTTAAAGCATACTTTGAAAATGGCAATGATCAGGAAAAAAAGCTTGCTGATGATATTGTAACTCTCTGGCAGGAAGTGGAATGGAACTGGTTCACAAAAGGCGGAGAAAAAGTAATTTACTGGCACTGGTCTCCTGATTATGGCTGGGAGATGGACTTTCCGGTGGAAGGTTATAATGAATGTCTCATTCTCTATGTTCTGGCGGCATCATCGCCAACATTCCCTGTTCCTCCGGAAGCATATCATGAGGGATGGGCACGATCGGGCGGAATAGTGACAAGGGGTGGTAAATATGGATACGACCTTCACCTGAAGCATAACGGAGCGGAGGAATATGGCGGATCTCTCTTCTGGGCTCACTATTCATACCTTGGCCTGGATCCCAGGAATCTGAAAGATAAATATGCCGACTACTGGCTTGAAAACAGAAACCAGACACTTATTAACTGGAAATGGTGCTCAGAAAATCCTGAGAAATACAAAGGTTACTCGGAGAAGTGCTGGGGTCTGACTGCCAGCTATTCGGTCAACGGATACGCTGCCCATGCTCCGGGGAAGAAAAATGATCTGGGTGTAATTTCGCCTACAGCGGCAATTTCATCTATTCCTTATACTCCTGAGCAGTCGATGGATGCTATCCGGTATTTCTACTTTAACCTTGGGGACAAGATATGGGGAAAATACGGCTTTTATGATGCCTTCAGCGAGCAGTTCAACTGGTACCCTGAACGTTACCTTGCCATTGACCAGGGGCCTGCCGTGGTTATGATTGAAAACTATCGCAGCGGTCTATTATGGGAACTTTTTATGAAGTTGCCTGATATCAGGAATGGCCTCAATAAACTGGGCTATATTTTCCCGGAAAAATAAACAGGGAATAAATGAGATAAACACTAACAGAAACAATATGAAAACCTTAAGATTCGCCCTTCTGTGCCTTCTTTCAATTACCCTTCTCTCTTCCTGTAATGTGAAACAGGAATCGGCTTCAACAGGGGAAATGGATGCTTTTGTCGCGGACCTGATGAATAAAATGACGATGGAAGAAAAGATAGGGCAGCTTTCGCTGTTCACGAGTGACTGGTCATCAACCGGACCTTCAATCCGGAGCGATTATGTGGATCTTATCCGGCAGGGTAAAACAGGTGCGGTCTTCAATGCATATACAGTTGATTTTGTAAGAACTCTTCAGAAGACCGCGGTTGAAGAGACCAGGCTGCATATTCCGCTGATTTTTGGTTATGATGTGATACACGGTCACCGTACCATATTCCCGGTTCCCCTTGGGCAGGCTTCGTCATGGGATACTGCCCTTATCGAAAAGGTTGAGCGGATCGCTGCGATAGAAGCCACCGCAGAGGGGCTCAACTGGACATTTGCACCCATGGTTGACCTTTCCCGTGATCCCAGGTGGGGGAGGGTTATGGAAGGAAGTGGGGAAGACACCTGGCTGGGTAGTCTTATCTCGGCTGCACGGGTGAAAGGATTCCAGGGTGAGTCCCTTTCAGATAATAACTCTCTTCTTGCCTGTGTAAAGCACTTTGCAGCCTACGGGGCGCCCCAGGGCGGTCGTGATTACCATACGGTTGATATGTCGGAGCGGTCGCTGTATGAGTGGTACCTGCCGGTTTATAAGGCTGCCGCAGATGCCGGCGCCGCTTCTGTTATGACTTCATTCAATGAAATTGCAGGTGTTCCTTCAACCTCCAACAAATGGCTGCTAACCGACCTGTTGCGTAAGGAATGGCATTTTGACGGATTTGTAGTTACTGATTACGGTTCAATAAATGAGCTTATTCCGCACGGAATTGCTACAAATCAGGAAGATGCCGCTGAGCTTTCAATAAATGCAGGGGTCGATATGGATATGCAGGGCAGCGCTTTTTTGAACTGCCTGCCCGCCCTTGTTGAATCAAAAAGGGTAAGTGAAGAAACAATTAACATTGCGGCACGCAGAATACTTGAAGCAAAGTATAAGCTCGGCCTGTTTGAGGATCCGTACAGATATTGTGATAAGAAACGCGAATCCGAAGATATAATGCGCCCGGAGTTTCTTTCTTTTGCACGTGAAGTTGTCGCTAAATCGTGTGTGCTTCTTAAAAACGAGAACAAGACTCTTCCCATTTCAAAGGGAGTCAGGACAATTGCCGTTATCGGACCGTTGTCTGATTCAAAGACAGACATGCTGGGATCATGGTCCGCGGCAGGTCAACCGGAGAAATGCATAACACTTCTTGAAGGTGTGAAAAACAAGGCAGGAGTTACTGTTAATATTTTGACGGAACGGGGTTGTAATGTAAATGATGAAAATACAGGCGAAATCGAAAAAGCTGTTTCTGCCGCACGTCGTTCCGATTATGTCATTCTTGCCCTGGGGGAGAGTAGCACGATGAGCGGCGAGGCAGCAAGCCGGACTGACATCTCGTTGCCTGGTGTGCAGATGAAACTCGCTGAGGCGGTAATCAAAACCGGTAAGCCGGTTGCAGTTGTTCTCTTCAACGGACGGCCTCTTGCTATACCTGAGCTCGACAAAACAGCTCCTGCCATCCTTGAAGCCTGGTTCGGGGGCACTGAAGCCGGAAACGGTATTGCCGATGTTCTTTTCGGTGATGTCAATCCATCCGGAAAACTTACAATGACTTTTCCGCTGAATGCCGGCCAGATACCAATATTCTATAACTCCAAAAATACAGGACGGCCAATAAATCCTGAAAATCCATACGAAAAGTACAAATCAAATTATCTTGACGCCCCAAATACTCCTCTTTACCCGTTTGGATACGGGTTAAGTTATACGACATTCGGATATTCGGACATCACTCTGAATAACCGGAAAATCGAAGCTGATGGCAAAATAATTGCTTCAGTGGATGTCACGAATACCGGAGAACGGGACGGCGAAGAGATCGTTCAGCTTTATATCCGTGATCTGGTTGGTGATGTAACACGTCCGGTCCTGGAACTCAAAGGTTTCAAAAAAGTTTCCATCCCCAGCGGGCAGAAAGTTACTGTGACCTTTACAATTTTACCCGGAGAACTTTCCTATTACCATCAGGATATGAGTTTTTCATCTGACCCGGGAGAGTTTGAACTTTTTATAGGAACTAATTCAGAAGAGACAAAAAAGACGACTTTCACTCTAATGAAATTGTAACCTGTTACAGGGTGGCATCCTTCGAATTTTCAGGTTCTTAGGAAAGAAATGGTGAAAGTTGCAGGTTTTTGAAAATGTTAAAATTAATTAAAAATATTTTAGAAATTTTGTACTTATTTCCTGAAAATAGATTATCTTCGCACCGATTTTTTCAAAAGGAAACGGTTAAATTATATAATCGGAAGTTAGTCAAACAAAGTATTAAAAAAGTAAAAAAATGAAGAACAAAGTTTTAATGGGATTAGCAGCTATTGCGATGGTTGCAGTCCTTTCAAGTTGCGGAAAAACCCCACAGGCTGAAATCGATGCCGCCACAGCTGCCATCGAGGCTGCTAAAACTGCTGAAGCTGATGTATATCTG
Organism: uncultured Bacteroidales bacterium; assembly: GCA_963806555.1. Taxonomy (GTDB): domain Bacteria; phylum Bacteroidota; class Bacteroidia; order Bacteroidales; family VadinHA17; genus LD21. The sequence continues at coordinate 18,566 of CAWDYR010000029.1, forward strand.
CCGGCTGAATTTGCAGCAGTACAGGATACATTAAATGCTGTTATGGCTGATATTACAGCCCAGGATTCAAAATTAATCAAGAAATTTGGCCCTGCTAAAGAAAAACTGGCCTCTGTAGTAACTCTTGCAAACCAGGTTAGCCACCAATGCTGCAACAAAGAAAGAAGAAGTAAAAGCAGAAGTTGCCAACATGCTGACAGGTATCAAAACAACTATCGAAGAAAACGGTAAACTGATCCCAAAACTTCCGAGAGGTAAAGAGGGCGCTGCTGTTATTGAACAGATCAAAGCTGACGTTGCAACCGTTGATGCTTCTGTAGTTGAAGCTCAGGGTCTGTTTGACAAAGGCTCTTACATGGATGCAATGAACAAAATTAAAGCAGCAAAAGAAAAAGCTGAAAGTCTTAATGCAGAAGTTAAAGAAGTTTTAACAAAAGCAAAAATTAAGTTTTAATTTTGAATGCTGTTATAATTTAAAAAATCCCCCGGGTTTTCCCGGGGTTTTTTTTAAGGTTAAGACGAATGAGGATTAAAAGAGCTGGTAAATATGTCATCGGAGTAGTTCTATTCCTGATATTGATACCCCTTTGTATATTACTGTTGACAGCCCTGACACCCGAACCTCCGGAAGCTGAAGTTGAATTTGCCAGACTGTCACTTTCGCAGGCAGCTACCGGTGACGCTGCTGCTTACTCCGGCCGGCTCTACAATGAAGCAAGGGCATTATATGATTCGGCAATGTCAAATTGGAATGATGAGAACAAACGATTTATTTTTTTCCGGGATTATGATAAGGTAGCACGTTTTGCCGGACTTTCAACTGAAAAAGCTGAGCAGGCGCTTCAAAGCTCAAAGAACAACGCTTCGACACTCAAAATAAAAATCAAACAAAAGATCGATTCCCTGAATAATCTTTCTGTTCGGATTAACAGGGTATTCAAAGCTTATCCATTGCCCCCGGAAATATGGAACCGTATTTCAAAAGGTAAGATGTTACTTAAAGAATCAGAAATAGCGTTTGCGAAAGAACAATACCTTCAGGCAAACAAGAAAATCACTGATTCTGAATCTCTGCTGACATCTTCATATGAGAAAGCTTCGCTTGACCTGGAGGAGTATTTTAGTAATTACCCGGTGTGGCAGACATGGGTCAATAAAACTATTAAAGAATCACGTCAGAACCAGAGTTGTTCCATAATAATTGACAAATACTCAAGGAAATGTCTTGTTTATCTCAATGGAGTCAAAAAGTATGAATATCAGGTTGAACTCAGCACCAACTGGGTCGGGGATAAAATAGTAAAAGGCGACAAAGCGACCCCCGAAGGAATGTACCGGATAACAAAAAAATTTGGCAGCAACAAGACAAAATACTATAAAGCTTTGTTAATTGATTATCCGAATGAAAACGACAGGGCGGAGTTTAAAAAAGCGATTTCGAAGGGAGCCTTACCGCGAAATGCAAAAATGGGAAGTCTGATAGAAATACACGGAAACGGAGGCAAGGGAGTAGACTGGACTGAAGGCTGTGTTGCTCTTGCCGATCAGGAAATGGATGTTGTTTTTAAAGCAGTAAAAGAAGGAACGCCTGTTACGATCGTCGGCTCCATGGTCAACCTGAAACAGGTACTCGACTGAATAAAAAATTAAAATGGGAATAGAAGGAGATAATAGCGTTAGCTTAAAAGATGAGGAAATCAAGGACGTGAATAATTCTGACCATCACACCCCTGACAATCTGCAGGATGAATTTAAATCGTTCTTTCAGAAAATTCTGGCTGACAGGAAAAGTGGAAAGGTTTTACGGATATTTCTGGCGTCGGCAGGAACCATCCTGTCAGCTTTATTTATCCTTGTTTTTTTACTTTATTTAGTTCCCGGGCTGCAGGAAAAGTCGTCGGGGAAAGCGCCAAAACTCACTACGGACGGGGTACTGATAAAAGACCAGAACTATAAGAAACAGGCAGGACTCCTGCAAAAAGATATACAGCGTCTCTCCAGAAAATTCAGTGCCTTCACTTCCGGCCTTTCATATATCGTTATTAATACAACAGATAACAGGTTTTTCCTCTACAGGAATAAAAAACTGATAAGGGAAGGCTTTTGCAGTTCAGGTAGTTACACTATGCTCACAACGCAGACTGAAAAGAAGTGGATCTTTAAGACCCCTAAGGGTAAATACTGGATACAGGGAAAGATCACATCCCCCGTCTGGAGAAGACCTGACTGGTCCTTTGTTGAGGAAGGTCTGCCTATTCCTTCCGGGGAAGACCCCTCGAGATGGGAGTATGGAGTCCTTGGCGATTATGCCATGAGTATCGGGGATGGCTATCTGATTCACGGCACGCTTTACAAACGATTCCTTGGAATGCCGGTGACACATGGTTGCGTAAGGCTTAACGATGAGGATCTTGAAGCAATTTACAATACCTTAAGCATCGGATCAAAAGTTTATATTTTTTGACATGAGAAATTACAGCATAGATGGATAATGAAGTGAAAAATGTTAATTCGGGAGTACAAGACCTTCCTGATGGTTGTGATTTCTTTAGTTATCGCCTTCCTGGTTTACTATTGTATAATGTCGATGTTGGGTCCGGGAAAAACAATGACAGGATTAGAGTTAAAATACGGCGTTCAGAAGTCAGAAAAGAATCCGGTTGATGAAAGGCTTTTTTCTGATTCGGCTTATGTCAGGATGCTGAAACAAAAAGCTTTTTTACAGTCGAAGATAGCGATGGCCGAGACTGATTCCGTAAGCCTTTCCCTTAATCTTTCGGACAGCACGGCAATTCTTGAAATAAGCGGTGTGATGGTCCACACCTCAAAAATGAAAGAGATCCGGACCAGCAGGATACTTCGCTCCGGAGATGTGAGTTTAATTACCTCGATGCTTGCCACACCAGGCACTATAATCAGGGATTTTGCGACAATAAAAAAAGAACCCCTGATGATAAAAATGGCTCCAAAAGACACTTCGGAATTTAAACCTGACATTATTCCTGATACATCCGACTACGAAGCTGTTGCCTATGTTCTTGAAATGGAAAGAGGCTTAAGGATATTTGTTTACCAGGCTGAAGAAGATACCGCATCGGACAGGAGACATCTGAGGATGTTTGACCTGAAGGAGAGGTTTAGAAACACCTGGAGTTCGGTTAAGTCTGTAGCTGTTTTTAAAGTTCCCGAGTATCGTCCGTATATTAAGATCAGGCTGCCGAAAGCTGACGCAAAAATAATCTACAGGGCAATTCCGAGAAAAGGGCAGGTTGCGATTTACCTGTAGAATCTTTTTATTATCATATTTTTAGAACAAAAAATAGTGTAGGTTTGGATCTGACTCAAAACTAACACACACTTTCATGGGACGATTTACAGGTGTAATCGGGATTATAGTGATTCTCGGTCTTGCTTATTTGTGGTCGAACAACAGGAAAGCAATCAATTTGAGACTTGTACTGACAGGTCTCGGCCTTCAGCTTGTACTTGCAATATTTATACTTAAGGTGCCAATCGGTCAGGACATATTTTACTGGCTCGGGAAAGCTATTAATAAACTGCTTGATTTCTCGAAAGAAGGGGGATTATTTGTGTTTGGCGATCTTACCAGAGTGTCTGAAATTCTTCCGGCAAGCATCGTCAGCGCCGGTGTCTTCCTCTTTATACTGCTTCCCACAATAATTTTTGTATGTGTCCTGGTGGCCATGGCATACCATGTCGGATTAATGCAAAGAGTAGTGGGGGTTCTTGCACGTTTTGTCCACTGGGCAATGAGGGTTAGCGGAAGTGAAGCGCTCTCGAATGTGGCCAGCGCTTTTGTCGGGCAGGTTGAAGCACAGATAATGATACGGCCGTACCTTTCCGGGATGACAATGTCGGAACTTCTTGCTTCGATGACAGGTAGTATGGCTTGCATTGCAGGTGGTGTCATGGCTGTCTATATATCAATGGGGGTCCCGGCATCCTATCTGCTTGCTGCAAGCCTTATGGCAGCTCCGGGGGCGCTTGTAATTTCAAAAATAGTTTTCCCTGAAACCGTGGAGTCTGAAACCAAGGGGAAAGTGAAGCTTGAAGTAAAAAAAGAACATGTAAATATTATGGATGCCATTTCCCACGGGGCATCTGATGGCATGAAAATTTCGATAAATGTTATTGCAATGCTTATCGGGGTGATAGCGCTGGTCGCACTGGTTGATGCACTTCTCGGATATTTCGGTCATTTACTTTCCTGGATTGGAGTATCCCTGGATTTTATAGGGATGAATGTTGATAACCTGCGACTTAAGGACGTCTTCGGAGCATTCTTCTCCCTCTTTGCCATAGTAATGGGTGTTACCCCATCGGAATCCTTTGAAGTTGGCTCGCTCATGGGCACTAAAATGGTTATAAATGAATTTGTTGCATATAGCGATCTTTCTCCCATGATACAGCAGGGAGCATTGAGCGCCAAATCAATTGTCATTGCAAGCTTTGCCCTTTGTGGTTTTGCAAACTTCAGTTCAATTGCGATTCAGCTTGGCGGAATAGGAGCGATGGTCCCGGGAAGGAAAGCTGATCTTGCCAGGCTGGGATTCAAAGCGATGATCTGTGGCACAATGGCGTCATATATCTCAGCCTCCCTGGCGGGGATATTGCTTTAAGGTCGTTGCCTGCGGCGAGTGGATGGGGGCAAGCATGGCTCGACCATCTGAAAATAAAAATCCCCCAACTTCGTTGAGGGAATATTTAAGCTTTGGCGGAGAGAGGGGGGTTGCCTTCGGCGAGCCCCAAAGGGGGAGCTTCAAAGCTTAAATGAACCCTGCGGGTTTATTTATTTTCCCTCAATCCTTTTCGAAAGCGAGCTTTCGGCAGGATCTCGGTAAAATAAATAATCCCACCTGACGGTGGGATTCATTTAAGCTTTGGCGGAGAGAGGGGGGTTCGAACCCCCGGTCCTGCGATAGCGGGACAACGGTTTTCGAGACCGCCGCATTCGACCACTCTGCCATCTCTCCCTGGAAGACCGAAGTCTGAAGACCGAAGACCGAAGTCCGAGGTCCGGAGTTTCGGAACGGTGGCAAAAGTAATAAATATTTGGAGTTTAGCTTCTGATGTAGTTCATTATGACAGCAAACATTCTTACGAAGACAGAAGACCGAAGACCGGAGACCGAAGACCGAAGTCAGAAGACCGAAGACAAATTAAATTAAAAAGAATCAAAATATAGTCTTAAAACCTGATAGAAAAGGCACCCCTCTTTACGAAGTAGAGAGGGGACGGGGGTGAGTACGTGATTTCCGAAGACCGAAGTACCGTGAATTTAAAACAATAAAATAACTCCCGTTTCTTTCCGATTGCCATTAATAACAACTTATTTTGTGCTGTAATCACCAATAAGTCCATTTGTAAAAATTATTAACGTGAAAAATCTTACTAAAATGATCCTTATTTTCGGATTATCCGGAATGCTAATGCAAGGTTGTAAAAATCAGCCCGAAACAGATATGAGTAATCCATTTTTCTCGGAATTCAATACTCCTTTCAACGTTCCTCCTTTTGAAAAGATAATGGCCAGACACTATATGCCTGCTTTTGAAAAAGGAATGACCGACGGAAAGAAAGAGATTGAAGCTCTTGTAACTAACAGCGAGGAACCGACTTTCGAAAATACCATTGTAGCTCTTGATAACGCTGGAGAACTGCTGACAAGAGTGGGACTTGTATTCTTTGCCCAGACATCTGCAAATACCAATGATTCGCTTCAGAACATCGAGGTTGAAATCTCGCCTAAGCTTGCAGCTTATAACGATGAGATTAATTTAAACCCGAAGCTCTTTAACAGGGTAAAATCAGTTTATGAGAACCAGGCCAAATTTAATCTTGACTCTGAACAGAAATTTCTTCTGGAAAACCTTTACAAAGAATTCGTAAGAGCCGGGGCTAACCTTAACAAACAGGATCAGGATACTCTTAAGAAAATAAACCAGGAGCTCTCCGTACTGGGAGTTAAGTTCAGCCAGAATGTCCTGGAAGAGACTAACAATTACAAATTATTTGTAGAGAAGGAGGATCTGGCCGGATTACCCGAATCACTTATTAATTCGGCAGCTGAGGTTGCAAAGGCCGCAGGTCAGGAAGGTAAATGGGCTTTTACAACACAGCGCCCAAGCATTTTTCCATTCCTGCAGTACTCTGAAAACAGGGATCTGCGAAGGGAATTATTCAATGCCTATACAAACCGTGGCAATAATGGCAACGAATTCGATAACAACAAGATACTTGCTGACATTGTAAGACTTCGTGCACAGCGGGCCAAGTTGCTGGGATACAAAACCCATGCCGATTACGTGCTCGAACCCCGTATGGCCAAAAAGCCGGAAAATGTATTCAGCCTGCTCAACAGCCTCTGGGAAAAAGCTGTACCAGTAGCACAAAATGAAGTTAGCGAAATGCAGAAGATTATTGACAGGGAGGGCGGCAAGTTTAAGCTTGAACCTTCCGACTGGTGGTTCTATGCCGAAAAACTAAGGAAACAGAAATATGACCTTAATGACGCTGAATTGCGGCCTTATTTTAAACTTGATAATGTCCGCGAAGGTGTCTTTGCCTGTGCCAACAAGCTTTTTGGAATTACATTCACACCTGTTTCAAATTGTCCCTTGCCACATCCTGAAGCCAACGTTTTTGAAGTAAAAGAGGCTGACGGCACCCACCTTGGAGTATTGTATATGGACTTTCATCCAAGGGACAGCAAACGCCAGGGCGCATGGTGCCAAACTTACCGTAACCGTCATATTGTTGATGGAAAGGCCATTACTCCGGTCGTAACGGTAGTAGGAAACTTTACGCGCCCTTCAGGAGACCTGCCCGCGCTTCTTGAGATGGATGAGGTTTCAACTCTGTTCCATGAATTCGGACATGCACTTGATGCTCTGTTTAACAGGAACACTTATAACCAGACCTATGTAGCCTGGGATTTTGTTGAGCTTCCTTCACAGCTGATGGAACACTGGGTAGAAGAACCAGAGGTTTTAAATATGTATGCAAAGCATTATGAGACAGGAGAAACAATACCTCAGGCACTCGTAAAGAAATTGAAAAACAGCAGTTATTTCAACCAGGGATTTATTAATACCGAACTTCTGGCTGCCTCATTGCTTGATATGGCTTATTATACCCTTGAAGCGCCGGTGAATATTGATATTCAGACTTTTGAAAAAGATTATTTCAAAAAGATCGGGTTGATACCTGAAATAGTTTCACGCTACAGAAGCACATACTTCCTTCATATTATTGATGGCTATGATGCAGGCTATTACAGTTATACATGGGCAGCTGTTCTTGACAACGACGCTTTCGAGGCCTTTAAGGAGAAAGGAATTTTTGACCAGTCGGTAGCTCAGTCGTACCGCAGGAACATACTTGAGAAAAACGGTATTATGGACGCAATGCAGATGTATATTAACTTCCGTGGCCGTGAGCCTCAGATTGAACCGCTGCTCAGGAACCGCGGCTTAATCCCTGCGGCTAAAAACTAAAAAATCGCCCTGATCTCCTCAAGACTTACACCAAAGATTTGACGGGAGACGGAGTCAAGCTTTTTGATGTCGCCCGTTAAATGCATGGTATATTGAATATGAGCCAGACTTTCTCCCGGTTTTAAAGCAGCTGCCGGTGAAGATGTCTCAAGTTCATAAAAGGGTCCCATCTGTGACCCGTCCTCAAGGGGACCATCGTTATAAGAGTTAAGGGCATCGCCCGAATAAGGATTTTCCTGTATCTGCCAGGCTGAATTTACATATTCAGGTGTACCTTCCGGTAATTTACATATAAGTACGGTAAGTATGTTGTTCTCAAAATCAAAACTGCCCATGATCCCGGTTGCCCTTTTGGGCGAGAGGCCTATTTTACCCCTGCTCTTGCCATCGGCTTTGAAGTAAATATTATTACCTGCAATTTTAAGCCTGTCGCCTGAGATCTTACCGAAATAATTATCATTGACAGGTACGCCAAGTTCCTCTTCGCTTCCCTGACGGAACGGAATTATAACAGTCACAGCCGGAGAGGGAATGAACATTCCCAGCATCCAGATTGAAAGCAGGCCGCTCTCTTTTTTCCATTCATTAGTTCCCTTATTTATAAGGACATTTTTTGACCGGTAGGCAACACAATTCGCACTGCCGATATTAATTCCAGTCTCTTTCAGGACCTCCCCGGCTGAAAGAACTGTTACCTCCCTTTCGATCCCCAGCTTGAGTTCCGTGCCACTATAATTCACTATTTCAGCTTCATGTGAAAATTTCACTGACAATCCCGGAAAGCTCGGTGACTTCATATGACAGTGTATCCAGGAAACCGGGAGTTTGCCAGTTATCATAAATAAATTCAGTCCCTTTTCTAAAGAAGATTGAAAACTGACCTCCTTCCGGTCCCAGCCATATCCTCTCTTCGCCTCCGAAAGGATTTATGTGCAGCACTGTTTTTCCAGAAGAGATGAGATCGTGATTTATCCAGCCGAAGCTGAATCCCCTGTCTCCTTCCGATGTGCTGGTCATCACTCTTCCCTGCCATGCCGGAACGATGGCAACTGAAGAATTCCCTTTTTTCAACTCTATAACCTTCACATGTTTCCTGAGAAAATCGAGGTTATACCCGTATTGTTTTGTACTGTCTGCTGTCATTGCATTATTTTGATTGTTTTTGCTTCTTACATTACCTGAATTATTGCATGATGTGATGAAAAGAATGCAAATAGCTGCTGTTAAAAGTTTTTTCATTTGCCTTATTTTTGCCTTTTTGGGAGAAATGGATCCGATCAACAATTATAACCGCTAAGATATTGATAATCGGATTATTTTTGTAAATATCTTTTTCATAATGGGAGTGCGCCTTTGTGGATTGACTGCTGAAGAGATTTTCAGCCTTATCGGGCCTGCCGGATTTACAATGCCGCATGCAATTTCTATTGCCAATTCCCTATATAAAAGGAGGATCAGTGAGATCACGGTGTTCCCGGGCATACCAAAAAAGCTTAAGGAGGAACTTGCCAGGGTTTCCAGTTCCGGACTATTTGAACCTGTTGTTTCTGAGAAGTCATCTGATGGTACAATTAAGTATCTATTCAGGAACCATGAAGGATTGGAGTACGAAACAGTATATATGCCAGCCGCTAAAAGAAGTACCGTGTGTGTATCAACCCAGTCGGGTTGCAGGATGGGCTGCCCTTTTTGCGTCACCGGAAAATTCGGATTTCATGGCAATTTGTCTGTGAATGATATTGTGAATCAGGTTATCAGCCTTCCAGGTACCGCGAAGATCACACATGTTGTGTTTATGGGAATGGGTGAACCGATGGATAATCTTGAGAATGTTCTTAAAGCGTGTAAGATTATTACCTCCGAATGGGGTCTCGCGGTCAGTCCGGGAAATGTAACCGTATCGACTGTGGGGATCACACCTGGTGTAATAAAATTTCTTGAGCAGTCTGACTGTAACCTGACACTCAGCCTCTATTCCCCGTTTCCCGGGGAGAGACAGGAAATTATACCTGTAGAAAAAAGGTACCCGGTTCAGGGGATACTGGAAATAATGAAGAATTTTAAGATGGGTAAAAGGAGAAGGATGAGCATTGCCTATGTTATGATAAACAAGGTAAATGATACCGATAGTCATCTGAGGGAGCTTAAAAATATCCTGACGGGATCGGGTATAAGGGTTAACCTGCTTCCATATCATTCTGTTCCCGGAGACGGTAATATCACCTCAACACCTGAAAAGATGCAGTATTTCAGGCATGAGCTGGTTATGTCAGGTATATCTGCATCAATCAGAAAATCAAGGGGACTTGATGTATCTGCAGCATGCGGTTTATTGGCGGGGGTATGAGACGAAGGATCATGTAAGACCCGTCTCTACCGTCACCCAATAAACCATATACTGTTTTATTTTTTATTTATCAGTTGGAACAAATATTCGTCAAGATAACCATCGGACGATTTAACCCAGTCTTTCTTGATCCCGGATTGTACAAACCCCTGTTTTTTAAAGAGATCCATACTTTCACAATTATTGGCGAGTATGTTGCAGAAAAGCTGGTGCAGTTGCAATGTGCTGAAACAATAGTCAATAAGGCATTTGAGTGACATTGATGCCAATCCTTTTCTCCGGTATTCCTCATAAGCAATAAGAATGCCCAGCCCAGCCCTTTTATGGAACGGATCAAAATCAAAGATGTCAATTGTCCCGACAGTTGTTTTATCCGGAAGGTGGTCGATCATAAGCCTTAGCTGGCCGGTCTCATAAATATTCCTGTGAGAGTTTTCGAGGTAGCGTTTGAGGGTAAACCTCGAAAATGGTGTCACAGTATTGCTGATGGTCCAGTATGACTCATTATTCTCCCAGTCATAAAGAAGCTCAAGGTCCTCCGGTTCAAGAGCACGAAGTCTGATATCCTTATATTTCATAGGTGCATGTTTACGCCCGTCTACTTGTCTATAGCTATATTGATCTCCCTTATAAATGCATCCTCGTAGTCGTTCCTGACTGTTACAAGGGCTTCTTTTGCCTTTGCGATCGACGGATACTCACCCCAGGTGTACTTATAGAATCCATCTTCGGCAACTACTTCCCTGACACCCTTATACCCCGGGAATATTTTCTCTATATTTAAAGGAGTCCTTGTTGCTTTCAGCTGAATGGTAAAGGCTTTTCTTGTCAATGTTGTTCCTCCGACAGTTGTTTCGGTAAGTGCAATTTCCGAATCGTTCTCAAGATCGTACTGGTTGATTATGTAAGAATCTTTCAGACCATTCTCCCTGAGGTATCCAAGGTATGTTACAGCATCAGGTCTGTTATAGAATACACCGAGGGCATAAAGGTTCAGGCTGTCGGTCTGTATGGTTCTTACGAACAGCATCTCGTCCTTTATCAAATTACTGAAATAACCGGGATAGAGTTTTTCTTTGGTCTGCATGAGCACAATGCTGTATTTCATAGATGAGGGTTGGCGCAGATGCTGTGGAGTGTAGGCTTCCTGCCTCAGAACAACTCCTGTCTTTGGATTTACAATGCCGAATGTAACCCTCCTGTTGTATTTTCTTCCCTCAGGATTATCGCTGCCATCGGCATTTGTGTTAACTGCTGCAAAATTTGTCTCTCCAAAAGCCTTCTTAATAAATTTTGAAGGGTCAATCCCGGAATTGGAGAAGTAATCTATAACAGCCTGTGCCCGTTTGTCCGCAAGCTTTTTGTTATAGGTTAGACTGCCCTTTGCGTCGGTATATCCGGCAACTTCAATGGTCAGCTCCGGGTAATTGATCATTATGTTCTTAAGTAATTCAAGACTTGGTTTGGCGTCATCACCAAGAACAGAACTGTCGAACTCAAACAGAACATTCTTTATTGAGAGGAAATCGCCGGCCGAAACCTTGTCAGGTTTCAGGGATGAGTTAACAGGCAGGTATTGCCCGCTGAAATAAAGGGGCAGACTTAGGTTGATCGTATCGGTATTATAGCCGTCGTGACTTACAAGAACCTGGTACTCACCTGGTTTTATCTCGAAATTAAAGGTTCCGTCGGATGAAATGGGAATGTTCTGGATAACTTCGCCGGTCTTAAGGTTTTTTACTGTAATAAGAGTCACTTTAGGATCGACCTCCATTCCGTCCTCGAGTTTTATACTACCTGATGCCCTTGTCAGTTCATCGGCGGGGTCGACTGCGACTATTGCATAAATATTTCTGACATTTGTTTTGGGATCAAAACGGCTTGCTACAAATCCCGGTGCATTATTATTGAGGATAAAATCCGTGTTTTCAATTACAGTGTTGAAAGCATAGGGCATTCCGACGGGCTGGGTCCAGGTACCGCCCCTGTCGATTGATCTGAATATATCGTATCCCCCGAGGCTCATATGTCCTACTGAGCTGAACAATAATGCATTATTCTCAGGATCAAAGTAAGGAGTGTTTTCATCATAGGGTGTGTTTATAACATCACCGCAGTTTACAGGCTTTTCCCATGAGCCATCGGCAGCTCTCTGGGATGTCCATATATCGAGTTCACCAATTCCGCCCCTCCTGTTGGTTGAGAAATACATTGTTTTTCCGTCCGGGGTAATAAATCCAAAATCTTCCCAGTAAACAGAATTCACATATTTGCCAACGCTTTTAATTTTAGTCCAGCTTGTACCATTCCTGGTACTGTAATACAGATTCCCGTCCCCGCCGTCATCCATGTAAAGGATCAGCATCTTACCATCGCCGGTAATCGAGTTTGTGTAAAACCTGTCATAACCACCAAGTTGGTCTGTAATGTTGGAAGGCTGTCCCCAGGTAGTGTTCTTATAAGAGCAGAAAACCTGTGTTTTTCCTTCACTCTTAACGGTGAAAATAAAAACAGAATCATTTTTTGCAAGGACCGGATTGCATGCTCCCGGATAGTCTTTAAGCCAGGGTGCAAAATAATCTGAAATGATCCTGAGCGGTCTCTTTTTCATTTCCATTGCATATCTGCAGTTTCTTATCTGCAGATCGATAAAATCTTCCTGGTATACTTCAGAGTCGGCAAGCCTTTTCTTTGAATCATTAAAGAATGTCAGCGCCTGCGGGAGACTGTCGCTGCGATGAAATGCGATTCCAAGGTATAAGTATGTGTCGAGTGGCGCCTTGTCTCCTGTCTGCTGGTATTCCTTATCGCTTGACACGACTCCCATCGAGGCTTTCTTTAACAGTTGTAAAGCATCATTGTTCCGTCCGTCAAGATTAAGATAGCATATTCCCAATTTGGCGGCAAGGTTGAAATTCTCAGGATGTTCCTTCACGAGCGGTTCATACAGTGATGCTGCTTTTACATAATTTTCGTCGTAATAATAGTACATGTCGGCATTCTGAATTGCTTTCAGGTAATCCTTCCTGGCTGTTTCCTGGGCTGAAAGCGGAATAAAACCTGATACTAAAATTGAAAAGACGAAAAACCTTCCAACTGAGTAAATGTGATTCATTATGATAGTATTTATATTAACAAAAATACAGAATTTTCAGTGAATCAGTCACTTATTTATGTTTAAAATTTAGTAGTAAAAAGTGCTGATTATTTCTTTATTAAAACACTTATTTCCCTGACCTGTGCATCACTGAATCCCGCAAGTCTGGTCCTCTCAAGCGCCGAACCGGCCTCTCCGGTCGATGTGTATCTTCCATAAAGGTAGTGGTAAAGCCCATCCATTTCTTTAGTCTCTTTTACACCTTTCAATCCTTCAAATGCAATATTAATATCGATTGGAGTCCGTGAAACCTTAAGCTCAATAGTGTAGTATTTCTGGTCAGGCACCGGCCTGTCACCGCTCATCCTGGTGACCTTTTTGATGAAAAGATCGTCGGGGTAACCCTTAAATATCAGGCTATCCTTGTGAACATAAGCTTCATCCTTATTATCAAACCTGCCGGTTGTATACCTGTAGAAGAGATCATTTTCATTATAAAGGACTTTTATGTCGGAGACATACTTAAAATACATGACATCCACAGGATTGTAAAGGGCCATTACCTGGACAGTATAGTACAGAAGTGTGGTATCTGCAAAATCGTTTTCAGTAACGTCAAGCACCTGCACGTTACGTATAAGTATAGACGGGTCGATTGATGAGACTTCGGGGATTTTGGAAAGATCTATCTTCTCATACACGATTGGCTTTGCCGGAGCATGTGTGTCGAGTATTATGTCTTTCAGCTCAATTACTTTTGAAGGATTATCCCTCAAAACCGTAGTATCGATGGTTTGTGAATAATAACCGGGTCCGGTATAAATAAGATGATATCCCCCGGGTCCTACTATAAAATTGTAATCACCGCTTTTCCGGTCGGGATACCCGATATCAAGAGTGTCTCCTGAGGTTTTATCGGTTATGTAAATGGAATTACTGTCATCGAATACAACAACTGTATCCTTGAGGCTGTAATTTCCTTTTATTTCGAAAATACGGTTCAACCTGGGATTAGACAGGGTAATGTAAAATATCTCTTTCTTTTTGTCACCGGTAACCATCGAATAAAATCCATTTTCGTCATTATTGAACGGCTGGAAAAACCTGTCTTCATCAGTTGAATTTACAGGGAAACCAAGATTCTCAGGATCTCCCCATGAAGTGTCCGATCTCCGGCTTCTGAAAATATCATATCCGCCCATACCGTTATGTCCTTCGGAGGAGAAATAGAGTATTGAATCATTAATGGTGATAAAAGGAGTATCTTCGTTGAAAGCGGTGTTTATCTTATCCCCGAGGTTATTCGCAGGACCCCAGTCGCCCGACGTGTCCCTTTCCGAAACATAAATGTCAAGGCTTCCCAGACCACCTTCCCTGTTGCTTGTAAAATAGAGTTTTTTACTATCGGGGGAGATGGCTGCATGCGATTCGTAATACTTTGTATTGATATTTCTGTTAAGTTTCCTGATAGGAGTCCAGGAGTCGTTAATAAATTCGGAGGAATAAATATTTCCGTCAAAATTATCTGTTTTATAAAGCAGCAGGAATGTTCCGTCACTGTTAAGTGAACATGACGAGCAATCCTGACCTGATTTGAGCTGTGAATTAATTTCTACCGGAGGCTGCCATCTGCCGTTTATCTTTCTTGAAAATAAAATGGCATTATTTATGCCTCTGCGTTCAGTATAAACCATTGTATTACCATCAAAACTAACGGCAGGATTCTCATTCAGGGATCCCTGGCTGAATTTTTCTTCGACAAGCTTTTTGCTGAAGGCAAACGGTGTTTCACGGATAGTCATCGCGTTTTCACACGCCCTGATCTGTTGATCGATGAAGGGAAGGTTCTTCATTCCTCCCTTGTCTTCTGTTTCAGCGGCAAGTTTTTTGAAAGTCTGGAATGTATTTAATGCTTTATCAAGCTGATAGTTGATCATGTATGATTTGGCGAGAAAGAAGTAAGAGTCGAGCGGCGCCCTTGTTTCCCTGAAGGAATTGACCCTTGCATCGTAGGATGAATGCTTTGCAGCGTTCTCAAGATAGGGTATTGCCTTGTCTTTCTCTCCCGGTATATTCAGATAGCAGGCTCCTATCTTATACTGGATGTTGTAATTTTCGGGATTATCAAGACTAAGGTAAAGGGGAATAGCAAGTTCATACTCTCCGAAAAGATTCCTCGATTCAGCTTCTGCAAATTTCTTTTTCATCCCCGGATCGGGTTGCGCAACAACAGCAAAAGGTAGTGTAACCAGAATAATCAGCAGAAGAAGGTGGCCAGGTATCTTTGCTCCAGGGTGCCTATTTCCCATTTAAGAAAGTTTAAGTAATCAAATTTATTAAAAAAATTGTCATTTTATTTAATGCTCTGAACTTATTTCTAAAATGGATCATATTGTAAAGTCTGACAAGTATTCCGGGAATAGTTTCCATCCGGTTAAGGCAGCCAGACCAAACCGGATCAGATGGTGTCGGGAGCATAGTTTTCAAGAATATTTTTAAGCCTGTTAAGGAATTTCCCCGCAAGGGCGCCATCGATCACCCTGTGATCGTAACTTATTGACAATATCATGACATGGCGAATGGCAATGACATCTCCATCGGGTGTCTCTATCACAGCAGGCACTTTCCTTACCGCCCCGGTTCCAAGGATCGCTACCTGAGGCTGATTTATTATCGGGGTTCCAGAAAGATTATTGTAGCTGCCGAAATTTGTGATTGTAAAAGTACCTCCTGATATTTCGTCGGGTTTAAGCTTGTTTTTCCTGGCTCTTTCAGCAAGGTCATTCACAGCTCGTGCCAGGCCTGTGAGGCTTTTTTCATTTGCATTTTTTATTACCGGGACAATCAGGTTACCGTCAGGCAGGGCGGTAGCCATTCCGATATTAATATTTTTCTTTTTTATTATCTTGTTCCCGTCAACAGAAATGTTCAGCATCGGGTACTCATAGAGTGTTCTGGCAATTGCATCGATAAAGATAGGAGTCAGGGTCAGCTTTTGTCCCTCGGCCTCAAGGAACTTATCCTTGATCCCATTTCTCCAGTGGACCATCCTTGTAACATCGGCGTCAATGAAAGAGGTAACATGCGCTGAAGTCCTTTTAGACATCACCATATGCTCGGCGATCAGCTTGCGGACCCTGTCCATTTCAATTACCTCATCTCCGGGTGTGATACTTTTTTTAGGTTCAGGCTTTAATTCTTCAGTCTCCCCGCTTACCTCGGCAGTAATTTCAGGTTGTTCTGCAGGCTTATCGGTTTCCTCCGGTAATTCCTCGTCAGGAGCTTTGGTTTCCTCCGGTAATTCCTCTACAGGAGCTCCAGTTTCCTTCTTCTTTTCATCAATGAATTTCAAAACGTCATCCCTGGTTATCCTTCCATCCATTCCGGTACCTTTTATCTTGTCGAGCTCGGAATAACTGATACCTTCCTTCACAGCCATGCTTCGGATAAGAGGCGATAAAAATTTTCCTGAGGGTGTACGGCTTTTCAGTTCCTGCGACGCCTTATTCTCTTCCTTTTTCTCCTGTTTTACTTCTTCAACAGTCTCCTGTATCCTTTCTACCTCCTTCTCAACCTTCTTTACATCTTCCGGAGTGGCCTCAACATTTACTTCAATAACCGCAATGGGAGCACCTACCTTCACAACTGATCCTTCCTGGGCAACTATTTCAGAAATAACACCTGCTGCCGGAGAGGGAACCTCGGTATCGACTTTGTCTGTTGCAATTTCAACGAGAGGATCTTCTTCCTTTACAGCCGTACCCGGCTTTACAAGCCATTTATTAATAGTTGCTTCGATTACGCCTTCCCCCATCGCGGGAAGTACAATGTTTACTAATGCCATTTCTCTGTTTTTGTGATTATTACGTTTAATTCTCCTTACCCTTTCCCCGGCTGGAAATGGTTCTGGTGTGGTCGTTATCCTTCAGGGAAAACAGGTGTCAGAGATAAACCTCTCATTAAATTTAAAGTTTATACCTTTATAACAACCGTAAATAAATATTGTTTGAATTTCAGAGCTGATTGTAAAACAGATTAATTCAGCATTTGCCATTAAAGTGGCCAGGGCTTTTTATTGGTGGTAGGGATTCCGGTTATTAATTGCACGTCCAAGGGTTATTTCATCAGTGTATTCGAGTTCATCCCCTATAGCTACTCCCCTGGCAAGCGTCGTTAGCATTACATTGTATTTGCTCAGCCTCTTGTAGAGATAGAAATTTGTTGTATCGCCTTCCATTGTTGTGCTCAGGGCAAAAATTATTTCACTGATGCCACCCGCCTTAACTTTTTCCTCAAGGCTGTCTATCTTCAGGTCTCCGGGACCAATCCCGTCCACCGGCGAAATAATGCCTCCAAGAACATGGTATACTCCTTTGTACTGCCTGGTATTTTCAATTGCCATAACATCCTGGATATTTTCCACCACACAGACCAGCGATCTGTCCCTCTTTTCATCACTGCATATTGATGCATATCTCTTCATCCGAAATATTATGGCAGATTTTGCAGTAATGGATATCCCGGTGCAGCCTTATGATGCTTTCACCAAACCTCTGAACATCGTCACTCTTGCGTTTCAGAAGGCTCATTACAAGCCTGAAGGCAGTCTTTCTGCCAATTCCCGGAAGTGAAGCAAATTCATTCACTGCATTTTCAAGCAGTCTTGACGGATATTCTGAAAAACTCATTTCTAATGCTTTCAGGCAAAATTAATTCAATATTGCAGTTAAAACTAAACCTCCTGCCGATTTTTTAGCCTGCCAACTTTTTCTTATCCTTGCAGATTATTTTCAAATTATGACACCCTTACTGATCCTGGGAATTTTCCTGATATATACAGCCGTCCTGTTTACAGTTACCTGGATAACATCCCGCAAAGCCGACAACCAGTCGTTTTACATAGGTAACAGGGTCTCACCATGGTTTGTTGTGGCTTACGGGATGATCGGAGCTTCTCTCTCAGGTGTGACATTTATGTCGGTTCCCGGCTGGGTAAAGGATACACAGTTCAGCTATATGGTGGTTGCAATGGGTTATCTTGTAGGATATCTTGTTATTGCTCTTGTACTGCTCCCGTTATATTACAGACTGAGGCTCACTTCGATTTACACTTATCTTGACCAGCGGTTTGGCTTCTGGTCGTATAAAACCGGCGCCGGATTCTTCATAATTTCAAGGGTACTGGGAGCATCTCTGCGCATGTTCCTTGTCATAAACGTTTTGCAGGTATTTGTCTTTGACGCCTGGAATGTTCCATTTTGGGTTAATGTGATGATCTTTATAATTCTGATCATTCTTTATACACTAAAGGGCGGAATAAAAACAATTATCTGGACCGACACTCTTCAGACCACCTTCATGCTTCTGGCTCTTGTACTTTCAGTGATCTTTATCAGCAGGGAACTGGGTGTGCCCCTGTTTAAACTTGCAGGACAGGTTACCGACAGTGCAGTGTCGAGGATGTTCATTACCGACTGGCACTCATGCGAGATTCTTTTTAAAGCAGTTCTTCAGCGGGATGTTTATAACTATTGTGATGACAGGGCTCGATCAGGAGATGATGCAGAAGAATCTGAGCTGCCGGAATATAAGAGATGCCCAGAAAAACATGTTCACCTTCAGCGGAATCAACTTCTTTGTTGTCCTTTTGTTCCTGTTCCTTGGCGCATTTCTGTTAATCTTTTCCGGGAGCAAAGGGATCAATGTAGCTTTCACCGACGACCTGTTTCCTACAGTTGCTTTGAATTATCTCGGTCCTGTTGCAGGGGTGGTTTTCCTGATAGGACTTATCTCGGCAGCGTTTCCAAGCGCTGATGGAGCTCTGACATCTCTGACGACATCAGTTTCACTTGATTTCCTGGGCCTTGATAAAAGAAAAGAACTTACAGAGACAGGCAGGAGAAAAATCCGTTATGGTGTTCATATAACAATAGCCTTAATATTCTTTATTTGTATTCTGATCTTCAAGGCAATGAACGACAGGGCTGTAATTGATAAGCTTTTTACGATTGCAGGATATACATATGGGCCGTTGCTGGGACTATATTCTTTCGGACTCTTTACAAACCGGAAGGTTAAGGATAAGGTAACTCCGGCAATTGCAATTATCTCACCGGTGATATGCTATATAATCGGAATAAATTCCCAGGTTTGGTTCAATGGATATAAGTTCGGGTTTGAGATGCTGCTTGTAAATGGGTTTCTGACTTTCATGGGGTTGCTGGCCTTCAGCAAACCATCCCGGGGCTGTTGAAGAAGTCAAAAAGGACTTTTTCAACAGCCACCAAAGTCCGAAATCTATGGCTGTTGCTGAATATTCAATTCTTCTTCGGTTTCTTCAGGTTCCTCAACAGGTTCAGGCAAGGTAATTACCCTGATCTTTTTGTACCGGAAATTCCACGTAATGAAATAATTGAATCCGGCATTTACTGTTTTGCCTCCATTCCCGAAACCCGGGAAGTATATGGGACGCAAATCTTTCCCCCCGCCGCCTGAGATGAGTACTCTTAACCTGATCGTCCATCCGATGCTGACGTTTTTGAAAAGTTCTGCCTTAACCCCGGGAGCTACCTCCAGAAAATGACCAAGGCTTGTTTTCTTTGGAATCGATGAGGTCACTTTGCCCCAATAGTTCTCGTGCTGAAATGATGAAGTTTCAGGATTGAAAAAACTGAGTCCGTAGCTGAGCCCAAGGCCTGCCTGGTATCTTCCTGCAGAGACCATTGGCTTAAGCAGGTTGAAATCAACGCCTGTCCTGATAAAAATACCGGTGCACCTGTAATCATAGTTGTACTGGGAGAATCTGTAGTCAAGGTAGCCTGCTCCCAGGACCAGTGCCATTTTTTCATTCCTGTCGTAAGAGATAAAGCCTTCAAGGCTCAGATTGTTCTTATCACTGAAATAAATGCCTGGTCCGGAAATATCAAAACCAACCCTTATCTTAAGGGGAAATTCGATTGTATCCTGAGCAAAAATATCACCTGCCAGGAAGAATATCAGGAGGCTAATAGAATATCCGCAAGTTCTCCACATTATCAGTTGTTATGTTTTTCAGTCCCACGTAAATGTAGTCAATGTTATTTGTGGTATAAACCGGAGTATCAATATTGTGGAAGAAGGTATAACCACACTCCTTCGATATAAAATGGGGGTAGCTTGAGTATGTGAAAGTTATCGTATCATCAATACCATTGATTCTCACAATGAAGGTACAGCTGCCGGTTGAAATGTCCAGCGGAAAAAGGACTGGCTGTATCCCCCGGGCTTTATTATAAATTTTAACAGAATCCCTGTTCAGACCATAAACAGTCAGGCTGTCTGCTGCCTTTTGTTTTTTTGTAGTGTTATCGTAAAGCGATGCTTTTACAAATGAATTTGTTTCTTCAAAACAAGCCTGAGGTGTGCAGGAAAAGATAAGAACCGAAGCTCCGGTGATTATTAATGAAAGCACTGCAGAAATTAGTTTCTTCATTTTGAATTGAAAGTCTCAAAAATACAAAATTTAAAATGACTGTAGGAGATTTGATTTAAACAAAGGGCATAAAAGGAAAATATGCAGTTGGCAGCTGGCAAAGGAAAAAGGTCGTTCGCGAGATCCGCGCGATCTGCGGGAAAACAAAAAATTTCCCGTTGATTTCGCAGATCCTTAGACCGAAGACCGAAGTCGGAAGACCGAAGACCGAAGACCGAAGTCGGAAGACCGAAGACAAATTAAAATAAAAAGAATTAAAAAGAGTCTTAAAAACCTTATAGAAGAGGCACCCCTCTTTGCAAAGCAGAGAGGGGACGGGGGTGAGTACGTGAGCAGTTAAAAATCCCCGCTAAAAGACCAGGGTCTTCAGATACTCTTCAGCTTTTTTGATTGCCGCCGGAATTCCCTCAGTTTTTTTGCCGCCTGCAGTTGCAAGAAAAGGTTGACCGCCACCGCCACCGCTTATCTCTCCGGCTATCTCTTTTATTATGGCGGCAGCGTTTATTTTTTTCTCCTTCACAAGCCTGTCGCTTACCATCACCAGAATATTTGCCTTTTCATTTATAACAGAGCCAATAACCAGCACGGAATTATCAGATGTATTACGGATCTGAAAGGCTATAGTCTTCATGACATCGGCTGAACCTGCTTCAATGTTTCCCGAAAGGAATTGAATACCGTTTATCAGGACTGATTTGGAAACCAGATCCCTGGCAATAGCCATTGCCGACTGATTCTCATGTTTCTCAAGGCTCTTTTTGAGGGCCAAGTTCTCTGACACCAGTTTATCAACACTATCCCTGACACTGCCTGTGCTTTTGAGGACCGAAGCAACCTCTTCAAGCGAATCGATTTTCTCATTGATATACTCCTCGGCTTTTTCGGCAGTGACTGCTTCCAGCCTTCTTACTCCGGCTGCAATGGCGCCTTCTGATATTATTTTAACAATACCTATGGTACCAGTATTGGGTACATGTGTTCCTCCGCACAGCTCAACTGACATCCCAAACTGAACAACCCTTACAGTTTCGCCATATTTTTCACCAAAAAGAGCCATAGCACCCATTTCCTGTGCATCTTTCAATGTAACTCCCTCAGTGATCTTTATGTTATTGCTTTCTCTGACCATCCTGTTTGCAATCTGCTCCACCCTGCGTAGTTCTTCCCTTGTCAATTTGCTGAAATGGCTGAAATCGAACCTGAGCCTGTCAGGTGTTACCAGCGATCCCTTTTGTTCGACGTGTTTTCCGAGAACCGATCTTAATGCATAATGGATGAGATGTGTTGCAGTATGATTATTTGCTGTCATCCTCCGTTTTTCACCATCAACTGCAGCATGAAAGACAGCCATTGGATCGGAAATTTTACCCTGGCTTATATGGATTATAAGGTTGTTTTCTTTAATGGTGTCTTCGATGGTAATTCTTTCCTTCCCGGCGGTCAGAGAACCTGTATCGCCAACCTGGCCACCTGATTCAGCGTAGAACGGTGTCCGGTTGAATACCAGCTGGAGCTTTTCTTTTCCCTTGAATTTTATTTTACGATACCTGGTAATCAGCACATCATCCTCCGTTCTGTCATAACCGGTAAATTCAGTTCCTTCTATGTCTCTTACCACCGTCCAGTCGCCCGCCTCCATCGATGCATCTTCCCTCGACCTCTCTTTCTGGCTTTTCATCTCCTTTTCGAATCCGGAGATGTCAACAACGATATCATGTTCCTTAAGTATCAGTTGTGTAAGGTCGACAGGGAATCCAAAGGTATCGTAAAGCTCGAAGGCCGCCTGACCAGGGAGGATATTCTTCTTTTCCTTAACCAGGTCTTCAATAATCCTGTCAATCATTTTCAATCCTTTTCCAAGGGTCTTAAGAAAAGCGGCTTCTTCCTCCTGTATTATTCTTGAAATTTGTTCCTGACCTGCTTTCAGCTCAGGGTAGGTGGATCCCATTGTTTCAACAAGCACCGGGACCAGTTTATAGATAAAAGGCTCATCTGTACCCAGGTAGTTATAGCCATATCTCACAGCGCGGCGAAGGATTCTTCTGATAACGTAACCTGCTTTGTTGTTCGACGGAAGCTGACCGTCAGCAATTGAAAATGCCACCGCTCTCAGATGATCCGCCACAACCCGTAAGGCGATATCCGTATTTTCGTCAAAGCCGTATTTTTTTCCGGTTATCGCTGATATTCCTCCGATTACCGATTGAAAAATATCGGTGTCATAGTTTGATTTCTTACCCTGCACAACCATACAAAGCCGTTCAAATCCCATCCCGGTATCAACATGCTTTGACGGTAGCGGTTCGAGCCGTCCGTCGGCCCGCCTGTTATACTGGATAAACACAAGGTTCCAGATCTCAATTACCTGAGGATGTCCTTTATTGACAAGCTCTTGTCCCGGTATCTTTTCCCGTTCACTGTCTTCCCTTATGTCGACATGGATTTCGGAACACGGTCCACATGGCCCGGTTTCGCCCATCTCCCAGAAATTATCTTTTTTGGAGCCGTCAAGAATTCTTCCTTCCGGATCCTTAAAACAGTTTTTCCAGCAATTATATGCTTCATCGTCACGCGGCACATTATCTTCCCGGCTTCCTTCAAAAATCGTGGTATAAAGCCTGTCTTCAGGAATTCCAAGTTTTTTCACAAGAAATTCCCATGCCCATTCGATAGCTTCTTTTTAAAATAATCACCGAATGACCAGTTACCAAGCATTTCAAACATTGTATGGTGATAGTGTCTCATGACCAACTTCTTCAAGATCATTATGCTTCCCGGATACCCTCAGGCATTTCTGTGAATTTGCGACCCTCTTGTAAACCGGCTGCTGGTTACCGAGAAAAATATCCTTGAACTGATTCATCCCTGCATTGGTAAACATCAGGGTAGGATCATTCTTTATCAACCATCGGTGCAGAAGGTACAATTTCATGTTCTTTTGAACTGAAAAAATCAAAAAACAATTGTCTCAGCTCAAATCCTTTCATTATTAAAGACATATCAAAAAACAATAATTGACAGAAATATGAGTTTGTAAAAGTAATTTATTTGATTTAGATTTGTTGACAACTCTGAAAAAATCCAAAACTGAAACCCTTAATGCCTGGCCGTAAATATTTTCTTGATTTATCCGATTTACAGTTCAAACAGGTAAGACTGCCCTGGAAAAGTAAGCTTATACGCATTTCGTTATGGCTTGTTGCTTCGGTTGCTGTTACCCTGCTTTACGGAGTTATTTTTGACAACGCATTTGGTTCACCTAAGGAACAGTTCCTGAATCAGGAGATTGAAAACCTTAAGCTCAGGTACTCATTGATTGGCAGGGAGATCGACCAGTCCTTAAAAGTGATGGATAATCTTGAGATGTCAGATGAAAACCGGTACAGACCTGTCCTTGATATGGACACTATTCCTGAATCATTCAGGAATATGGGATCAGGTGGTGTGGAGAGGTTTGAAGAGCTTGAAGGTTATGATAATTCGGAGATAATGATCTCTTTCCGCAAGAAACTGGCAGATCTTAGAAACAGGACAACAATTCAGTATGAGTCATTCAAGTCTATTGAAGAAACCAAAGATGAATGGAAACGGGAGATGGAATACCTCCCGATGATAAGCCCTGTCAATGTTATTTACCGGCTTGGTGATGGCATGAAGTTCAGGGACAAGCATCCTGTGCTGGGTACACCACAATGGCATCACGGACAGGATATCAGCACACCCTACGGCACGGAGGTCTATGCAACCGGATCGGGTAAAGTTATTGAAGCCGGTTGGAAGGGAGGCTTCGGAAACTGCATCGTTATTGACCATGGCTATGGATACAGGTCAACATATGGTCATCTCAGCAGTATCAGGGTTTCTGTCGGTCTGAATATAAAACGCGGTGACAAGATAGGCCTGACAGGAAGTACAGGGACATCTTCCGGACCACATCTGCATTATCAGATCGATCTGTTCGGACAACATAAGAATCCTCTCTATTACTTCAACAATGACCTCACTGAGGATGAATATTTTGAAATGATTCAGACACTCACCTCCCAGACTAAATTCAGATAGGATTTCCATACCGGGTTCTCACCAATATTTAATCTCCTCTTTGTTCAACGTTTTTCATTTATGCGTTGAATTATTTATATTTGCTGCATAATGGCAAAAACAAAATACAAGTTCAATCCCGAATCGCTGAGCTTTGACAGAATACGTCTCGGAGTCAGGGCGCTGCTGCTCCGGATGATTGCCTATCTTATAGGTTCGGTGATAATTGCTGTTATGTACAGTTTTATCTTCGCTTTATTTATTGACTCTCCGAGGGAAAAAGCGCTGAAGCGTGAAATAGCGCAGCTTTCGATTCAGTATGAACTGATGAACAGGGAAATGGGAAACCTTGAAAAAGTTATCGGACATCTTCAGGAAACGGATGATAACCTTTACAGGACAATATTCGGCGCTGAGCCAATCCCGTCAACACTGCGCCAGGGAGGAGTCGGAGGTGTCAACAGGTACAACGAGCTGGAGGGATTTAATAATTCAAGGATCGTTATCGAAACCACCAAAAGGCTTGATGCGATCAGAAAAAAGATATATGTCCAGTCGAAATCATTCGATGACCTGATAATGCTGGCAAAGGAGAAAGAGACCATGCTGAGGTCAATTCCTGCGATACTGCCAATCTCAACAAAAGATCTGACAAGGATTGCGTCGGGGTTCGGACTCAGGATACATCCTGTTTATAAGATTTCAAAATTTCACCAGGGGATGGATTTCACAGCACCCCTGGGCACTGAAATCTATGCGTCAGGCGACGGGACAATATCGGAGGTCTCCTCAAACAGAAGGGGAATGGGCAACTTTATTGTGATCAACCATGGTTTTGGCTATTCATCCACGTATGCCCATCTCGACAGTTTTGCCGTGAGAAATGGCCAGAAAGTGCACAGGGGCGATGTTATTGGCTTTGTTGGCAATACAGGAATGTCGGTCGCACCGCATCTTCACTATGAGGTAAAACTTAACAACACGAATGTGGATCCCGTAAATTACTTTTTCAATGATCTGACAGCCGCAGAATATGAAAGTATGATCGATATAGCTTCAAAGACAGGCCAGTCATTCGATTAGAACCTGCACACAGATACGCTGACAAATAAAAACCCATTACCCAAGTTAAAATGCCCTATAAGGAAAAAACCATTGAAAAGCTCTATTATTCCATAGGTGAAGTGTCGAGGATGCTTGATGTTCCTGTTTCGACAGTCAGATTCTGGGAGAATGAATTTGACATACTGAAGCCAATGAAAAATAAAAAGGGCAACAGGATGTTTACCTCCACTGATATTAAAAACCTGCTTATTATTCACCGCCTTGTAAAGGAGGAGGGAATGACTCTGTCGGGTGTTAAACGGAAACTCAACGGACACTGGGATGAAGCGGACAGGATGTTTGAGATCAACGGGTCGCTTCAAAAAATAAAAAGCATACTCCTTGAATTACGCGATAGTATTTAAACCAACAGAGTCTGTATCAAAGGTGCCCCGTTCGTTTTTCACTTCTTTAGGGGGCAGGGGGTAAAAAAGCGGGAGGGATTCCGGGACTGCACAGAGTAGCAACTGAGTTATTTTACGAATGAAATTACAGGATCTTTGTTCTTATCTCGATTCTGCCGTTCCGCTCTCTTTTCAGGAAGGATACGACAATTCCGGGCTTCAGGTTGGCCAGCCGGATGAAACAATAAGCTCTGCACTCTTAACTCTCGATGTAACCGAAGAAGTCATTGACGAAGCCATAAATGAAGGATGCAATGTTATAATCTCCCATCATCCGGTCATTTTCGGCGGAATAAAGATGATTACAGGAAGAACAGTTACGGAGAGAATACTTCTTAAGGCAATCAAAAATAACATTTCAATCTATTCGTCCCACACAAACCTGGATGCAGTATTTGACGGAGTTAGCTTTAAAATGGCACAAAAAGTTGGTTTGCAGAATGTTAAAGTACTTTCGCCGCTGAAAAACAAATTGCTTAAACTGGTAACATTTATTCCCGATGATCATCTTGCCCGTGTAAGTGAAGCGATATTCAACGCCGGCGCCGGGGTGATCGGTAACTATGACAGGTGCGGCTTTTCGGTTTCCGGGACCGGAAGTTTCAGGGCAGGGGAGGGGACAATTCCCTACGTTGGTGAAAGAGGAAAGACCCATTCGGAAAAAGAGGTCAGGTTCGAAACAATCCTTTTCTCCCATCTGAAACAAGCAGTGATAAAAGCTCTGCTGGAAGCCCATCCCTACGAGGAGGTCGCCTATGATCTCTATGCTGTTGAGAACGATAATGTAAATGCGGGATCAGGATGCACAGGTGAATTGAAGGTGCCTCTTAGCGAGACGGAATTCCTTGACATGTTGTCTGTCGTTTTTGGTGCCGCAGGGATCCGGTATTCAAAAACAAGAGGAAAAATGATTAAAAAAGTTGCCATGTGCGGAGGGGCGGGAGCATTCCTCCTTAATGATGCCATCGCAGCGAATGCCGATGCATTCGTCACTGGCGATATTAAATACCACACTTTCCTTGAGGTTGATGACAGGATCCTTCTGGTGGATTGCGGTCATTATGAGACAGAAAAATACTCGGTTGAAATTTTACACGACCTAATTATCAAAAAATTCCCTAAATTTGCAGTCCGGTTTTCAAAAACAAATACCAATCCGATAAATTATAGATAAATGGAAAAAGTAAAAACACATGAAGCTGAAATTTCTGTAGAGGAGAGGCTCAGAGCATTATATGGCCTGCAGTTGGTTGATTCAGAAATAGACAAGATTAAAACCCTCAGAGGCGAGCTGCCACTTGAGGTCCAGGACCTGGAGGATGAAATTGCAGGTCTTGAGACAAGACTTGGGAACCTGCGCGAAGAGGTCGTTAATCTGGATAAGGCGGTTTTAAAAAAGAATAATGAGATAACCGATGCAGAAGCTCTTATTAAAAAGTACGAGGAACAACAGAAGAATGTAAGAAATAACAGGGAGTTTGATTCACTCTCGAAAGAAATTGAATATCAGAATCTTGAAATTGAACTTTTCAACAAGAAGATCAGGGAATTCAACGTTCAGATTGAAGAAAAGAAGGTTGTGATTGCGGAATCCGAGGCTACCCTGGCCGACCGTAAATCGGATCTTGACAACAAAAAAGCCGAACTGGACGAAATTATTTCCGATACCCAGAAAGAAGAGGAAGGCTTATATAAGAAATCTGAAAAAATACAATCACTTATCGAAGAAAGGCTGCTGACAGCATATAAGAGGATAAGGACAAATGCAAGAAACGGGCTGGCTGTCGTACCTGTACAGCGGGATGCATGCGGAGGCTGCTTTAATCAGATCCCGCCCCAGAGACAGCTTGATATCAGGTCGAGGAAAAAGATAATAGTCTGCGAATATTGCGGAAGGATCCTGGTTGACGATGAGATAATAAGCGAAAGTCATTTGTAAATTCTTTTTATTTATAATATAAACAGGCTGTCTAATATGGGCAGCCTTTTTGTTTGCCTACGCAGTCTCCTCTTGTTTGGTAAGCTCTGAAGGAGCTTAAAATGAGGCTTGATTAACCTTCTCCTAAGGTTTATAAGAGGAGTAGTTTGTGGAGAGACTATCCTTTAAAGCTGGCAAAATTGGCCCTGTTTGGGGTAAGTGAGATCCCTCGCTGGCGCTCGGGATGACAGGGCATTTTAATTATTTGGGGGAGGGAAGCAGGGGCGTTTCCTTTGAATTTTTCTTATCTCTGAATACTCGTTCGAAACGCCCCTGCTTCCCTCCCCGATCTAAAAAAGCAACATTGTCATCCCGAACGCAGTGAGGGATCTGTCTGAACTGCGTTGAACTATTCTTTTAAAAATGAGTAATTTTGGATACTTTTGAGACAACTTCCTTTACATTTAAACAAAATCCAGCTCAAAATGACCACTGCTGAATTCAGGAGGATGATATCCGAAGGGATACCCCGGGTATTGCCTGAACGGAA
This sequence comes from uncultured Bacteroidales bacterium, assembly GCA_963806555.1. Classification (GTDB taxonomy): domain Bacteria; phylum Bacteroidota; class Bacteroidia; order Bacteroidales; family VadinHA17; genus LD21. The sequence continues at coordinate 47,015 of CAWDYR010000029.1, forward strand.
ACCTTATGACAGAAATCTGAATCATGCTCCGAAGAGAAAAGATATACTTTCACCGGAAGAGAAAAAACTCGCTGTGAAGAATGCTCTGCGATATTTTCCCCTGGAATTTCACAAAGTACTTGCCAGGGAATTTGCACAAGAACTTGCTGAATATGGAAGGATTTATATGTACAGGTTCCGGCCTGACTATAGTGTAAAAGCCCGTCCATCTGAAGAGTTCCCCCACAGGTCAAAACATGCTGCCGCCATAATGCTTATGATCTCAAACAACCTTGATCCCGATGTGGCTCAGCATCCAGATGAACTGATCACCTATGGAGGTAACGGCGCTGTGTTTCAGAATTGGGCCCAGTACCGCCTTACAATGAAGTACCTTTCGGAAATGACTGATGACCAGACTCTCGTAATATATTCCGGTCATCCGCTTGGCCTTTTTCCTTCCCACCGGGATGCACCGCGCCTTGTTGTTACAAACGGCATGGTGATCCCAAACTACTCCTCTCAATACCACTGGGAGAAGTTCAACGCACTCGGAGTGTCACAGTACGGACAGATGACGGCCGGGTCATACATGTATATCGGGCCCCAGGGAATAGTTCACGGTACGACCATTACCCTTCTCAATGCATCCAGGAAGATTGAAGGAAGGAGCGAGGCAGGAAAGTTGAAGCTATTTGTATCGTCGGGTCTTGGAGGAATGTCCGGCGCTCAACCAAAGGCTGCCGTTATTGCCGGACTCATTTCAGTAATTGCAGAGGTGAATCCTATGGCTGTTAACAAGCGATTTTCCCAGGGCTGGGTTGACGAGGTAATTGATAATATGGATTCACTGTTGAAAAGGGTTGTTGCAGGCAAAAAGGGAGAACCGGGCTGTTTCGATAGGTTACGTCGGTAATATAGTTGAAGTGTGGGAGCACTTTGCAGCCGGAGGGATTAAAGTTGATATCGGATCGGACCAGACTTCGCTTCATAACCCGTGGGCAGGAGGGTACTATCCGGCTGGGCTTTCATTTGAAGAATCCAACAGAATGATCGTGGCTGATCCGGAAAAATTCAAAGAGCATGTTAAGGAATCATTGCGGAGACAGGTAAGAGCAATTAATAATCATTGCGCAGGAGGAACATATTTCTTTGACTATGGAAATGCATTTCTGCTCGAAGCTTCAAGAGCCGGAGCAGATATTCTGGATACATCTGGCGGGTTCAGATATCCGTCTTATGTTCAGGACATTATGGGACCGATGTGCTTTGATTACGGATTCGGACCGTTCAGATGGGTCTGCTGCTCCAACAACAGTGCCGATCTGGAGATAACCGACAGAATTGCTACCGAAACTCTGGAGAAGATAATGACAACTTCGCCGGAGGAGATAAGGCAGCAGATGGCTGATAATATACACTGGATAAGGGAGGCTGGAAGGAACAGGCTGGTTGTCGGATCGCAGGCGAGGATCCTGTATGCTGACGCTGAAGGCAGAATCGCCATTGCCAGGGCATTTAATGATGCAATTGAGCAAGGAATAATCTCAGCTCCTGTGGTAATAGGAAGGGATCATCATGATGTTTCGGGAACTGACTCTCCGTACAGGGAGACTTCCAACATTTATGACGGCTCAAAATTCACTGCGGATATGGCGGTCCAAAATGTAATTGGCGATGCATTCAGGGGTGCAACCTGGGTATCGCTTCATAATGGCGGCGGAGTAGGATGGGGGGAGGTGATCAATGGCGGATTCGGAATGGTGCTTGACGGGACGAAGGAAACGGAAAACAAGCTCATGATGATGATTCAATGGGATGTGAACAATGGGATTGCACGAAGAAGCTGGGCACGGAACGAAGGCGCTTTGTTCACTATTGAGAGGGAAATGAAGAGAACTCCCGGGTTGAAAGTTACAGTTCCCTATATTGCAGATGATAAGATGATTGAAGAATTATTTTTGGAGTGATTCCAAAAAAGATACTCTACCGCCGTTCCAGAAGAACAACAGCCATTGCAGCAATACCCTCCTCACGGCCGATAAAGCCAAGCTTCTCGGTAGTGGTCGCTTTTATAGAGATATTCTCCGGGTGGGTTTCAAGAATCGCTGATATAACATTTTTCATCTCAGGAATATAACCAGCTATCTTAGGCTTTTGCAGGCAGACAGTACAATCAAGATTAACGACCGAATATCCTTTTTTGCTTAAAAGGAAGAAGGTTTTCTTTAAAAGGATCTTGCTGTCTATTTTTCTAAATTCGGGATCCGAATCAGGAAAATGATGACCGATATCTCCCAGTCCCGCAGCGCCAAGGAGAGCATCACAGATTGCATGCAGGAGAACATCTCCGTCGGAATGAGCAACAGAGCTGTGTTCCGAGGGCACCGGGATGCCTCCCAGCCACAGTTCAGGACCGGGTTCAAGCTGGTGAAAGTCGATCCCCTGTCCGATCCTTAAATTATTCATCAGTTTGCAGTAGTTCCGTTCCGCATCGCGTTTATATCGAACGACATTGAAAAACGGAGCGTCCTTGCGAGAGGATGATTCTGTGCAAGGGGCATCAGGTATGAGAAATCAATTGTGAATCCCTTAAGTTTGAATCCTGCGCCGGTGGTAAAGTATTTTCTGTTGCCTTTGGAAGCATTTTCATGAAAATATCCGCCTCTGATTGCGAACTGGTTGTTATACCAGTATTCGATACCTGTGGAATAGGTTATCTCATGAAGCTCCTCCTTGAATCCGCCTGGTGCATCATAAAATGACTGGAATATTGCCACCGGTACCGAAACATTGGGATCTTTCCCGTCGATTATCTCCATATCGTTGTTATAGATAGGAGGCGTGGGCACCAGAAGCTTATTAAGGTCAAGGGTAAGGGAGAGTTTGTTGAAGTTATCCAGATTGATTGTTGCGGCTGAGCCAAGACGCATATCCATGGGAATGAAATCGGATGTCTGCCCGTCGGAGTAACTCATTTTTGCTCCCAGGTTGGAAAAGTTAAATCCGAACCCGATTTCTGATTCCTTGCTGAAAAGGGTAATATCTTTATTATTGTAATATCCCGAGATATCGGCTGCGAAGGAAATGCCTGGTTTTGTTGCATCGCCGCCTGAATAGGAGCCTCCAGTCAGGTTTGAATAAATAAATCTGAATGCGATACCGCCTGAAAAATGCTCGGCAAAGATTCTGGAATAACCCAGATCGAAAGCCAGCTCATTGGGTTTGAAGGTACGTTCAAGGTCCCCGTAGTCATTGGTGAATGGTACGTCACCCAGTGACGAATAGAGAAGGCTTGCGCTGGCAACCTGCTTGTTATCTATCCTGTAGTACCCCGTAAGATAGGCGATATTGATATCAGGGACCAGGTTCCTGAGCCATGGAGAGTATGATATCCCTACTCCACCTTTTCCGTCAATAAAGGCATATTTCGCAGGATTCCAGTGCTGGCTGTAGACATCAGGGGTAGTAGCCACGCCTGCATCGCCCATAGCTCCTGCCCTTGAGTCAGGTGCAATTGTCAGGAAAGGTACAACTGTCTGAATAGCATTTAATTCCTGCCCATGAACTTTTGCTGCACCGGCAAATACCAATGAGAAAAGAACAATAGATAAAGTTTTTTTCTTCATGTTGATTTTTATCTAGTTAAGATTTTGCAAATATAAAACAAATTTTTTGGCCAGTTATTGTGCATAAGCTATAAAATGATCATTCTTCCTGATATAGAGGCAGTTTCACCGCCCGAAGTCCTCACTGTAACTCTGTAGGGATATACACCTTTTCCTGCGCGTTTTCCGCCTGAATCATTTCCGTCCCATTCAACCGGAAAAAGATTGTAGCCTGCCGATATGACTGAGGTGTTTATTATTCTTATAACCTGGCCATTAAGGCTGTAAATAGTGATAGTAACATCCAAATTTTCATCAGGCCTGTTATGCCCTGCACTTATTTTTGTGGCAGCGCCCGCAGGATTAGGATAATTGATCAGATTATTCAAAATAAACTTTTTCCCTGTGTCGACAAGAAACAATAAGGAAATCTCCGATGAATTGTTGAAATTATCCCAGGCCTTTAACGACAGGGTATGCTGGCCCACTGTCAGCCCTGAAAAATAGTAGATTACCTTTCCTTTGAAGGGACTTCCGGGATCGTATTCAAAATAGTTATTCAGAACTATGTTATTGTTCCTGTCCTGATCGAGCCAGCAGGCAAGGTCGTGGCCAAGTCCCGTTCCTGACGTGTTGATCCCTCCCGGGTCCTCAATGATAGCATACAGCCCCGGATTCCGGTCGGTTATTCCACCTTCCCTGAAAAGTGTATCGTTAAGGAAGAGGCTTATTTCAGGGCCTGTCGTGTCAGTAACAGTATTATTGCTGAATCCGCCCGCGATAATCCGGTCAAAGACACCGTTCATGTCGATGTTCCGGTCAGACGCATAATAGCTTATCTTTCCACTGCCGTATGTGTAATTGATATCACGCGGGACTAAGAAAGTGAAAGTAAATTTTCCATCCTTTACAGTTGTCGTACCGCTGAATATAGTATTATCCTGAAGGCTGAAATTCACTTTCTGACCGCCATCGTTGGCAAGAGTCTCTATCTCTGAAGGCTTATCATAAACAACCGGGGTGACTAGTCCGTTAAATCCGGTGAGGGCTTCTCCATTCAGATCCTCAATGTGGCCAGTGATTTTTATTGCGGAAAGGGCTTTCAGAGTATCAATTTGCTGATCTGCAGGTACATTGTTTATTGAATCAGTTACTACATTCCCGTGCCAGGGATAAGAAAGTCTTACTGCCGGGTCGCCCAGAAGCACAAAATTACGTTTGTTGGTACCACTGCCGGACCTGTTTTTTGCAATTCTGATTATGTCGCCGAGCCTCAGAGCTTTCCCATCCGGGTCACGGTCAAATGCGACGTCCATAATATTCCTGTTCAACAGGTAGTTTGGTGCTGAATAGACAAGCCTTGTTGTCGACATGAGTGCAACAGAACCACCCTCTTTTTTAAACAATATTTTTTCACCCGCCGAGCTTCTGCCAGTTATCTCACCGGTAACCGTATTTATGTCAATATCATCGAACCTGCTGAACTCACATGTTGCGGTAATGAACAGGGGAAGCCGCGCCTTGTTGTTCCAGAGGTCAATGTTACCTGTAGTGAGTACCCGCTCATGACCGAGGCTGTTCTCGTTCCCATGCCCTATGTAATTGAATATGAGTGTTCCTGAATTGATGCGGTCGTTAATGGCATTTGAGACATCAGGATAAAATTGTCCTGTCGCCGACGTAATCTGTTTATAGGCATCAAAGTAGATCTTATCAACATTAACCCATGGGATACTGTCAGCAACAAGATCAGCAAGCCCTTCGGCGTCTGACAGATGGGTGTTGCCATCCTCATCATCAGCCACGATGCAGATATTGTTCTTCCAGTTCCCCTGATTTGCCGGATCAAGATAACCTGCTATTTTTGAAATGATTATACCTGCCTGAGCTGTGTCTGATACAGGCAGTCTGCCAACACCGATATCCTCCGTTCCGGCATCTTCTCCTTCTCCGTCATCGAGTAAGCCATAAAAATCATCCGACGAAAAAGATGAGATAATGACATTTGAATTTTGCGATTGCCAGGTAGGTATGAAATCAGGATTACCAGGTGGCGGGGTTTTATTTTCATACGACCCGTCACCAAACAACAAAAGGTATTTTAGCGGATTATCAGTGCCCTTCTGCTTCAGATACTTCATCCTCAGGAAGTTTCTTATTGCATTTATGTCGGGGATCCCTCCCGAGAACTCATTATAAATCTCTGCAGGAGTGACGACAAGAGATACCAGGCCGCTGTTTTTATTATGAAAAGACGCCAGTTTTAATGCATGTTTCATAAACAGGGGGTGGGTCACAATTACCATGCCGGCCGGGAGTGATGCATGCAGATCCTGATTTGGAAGGGCCCGGGGGTAAATTAATGCCGGTTGGGCGGTATTTGCCGGAACAAAAGCTACAAAGGTCCTGAGAGTATCGGTCCCGTATTTGAATTTTGTGTTTTCTCCTGATCCGGATACCTGAATTGACCTGGGATTGAAAGGATCCGTTACATCCCAGATCACTAAACCGGCTAACCATGCTTTTAATTGTGAATTCCGTAACAATTCCTGGTGCAACTGACTTTGAATCAGAATAATGTGTTGTCTGACCATCAAATGTATTCAGAGTCCTTGCCTGGAGCCTTACATAATCTATCCAGCTTCTTGCAGAGATTTCGCCGTTATTGAGGAACCTGACTGTAAAAAGAGGTTCAGAAGTTAAGGGTAGCGTTTCCCCGCTTCTTATTTCACTCTGTGCAAAGGTCCCGGTGGTTGATCCCGGATTAATCGCAGAAACCGCGATATCTTCAAGCAGTGAACCGGAACATGAAAACCGGAATGACGATGGAACAGGCGACCTGGCAAGGACACGTATGCTATATTTCACAGGTTCGGATGTTACAACATTTTTGAACCCCGGGTCGATTTCAATGTCCCTTGCGGCGGCTACCGGCTGGTACCATTCCCTGCCTGATTTGATCAGATTTTCCGCATCAATTTCATGGTTGTAGAGGGCATCGGACACCGAAGAATGGAAGTTAGCATCCGAAAGAGGCGCTGTTGCAGGCATGACTTTTTTCCCGCCTCCCGACCGGGAGGAAATAAAATAAAAAGCTGTATCGGAATAATAATGTTTTCTAAAATCATATTCACCTGCTTCATTAAAAACCCATCTATGGGTACCACGGGCATAAAACAAAATGTAATCGCCCTCGTTAAACACCCCATCACCCCCCGTCGCAGCAAACAGCGCTACTTCCTTCAGGTCATCGGGACCGGTCGCGTCGTTGTAAAATGACAGCTGACCGGTATTGTTTCCAAAGATCACCGGGTTTGAAGGATTTTCAAGACCAAGCTGTCTTAATCGTGCAAAATCAATCCGGTATACACCATCCTCTGTAACTCCTATTTTAAACCATTTCCCTGAAGAGAGCACAGATGACGGAGCATATTCCTCTTTCATCTCCTGAGCAGTCAGGTTCAGGGTTAAAACAAGCAACAAGGGTAATATGTGAAAATATCCCTTCATTATTGCAGGTAAAGATAAACATGTACTTTTGGTTTTTAATTTATTTTGTAGCTGGAAATCAGAGATCGATAAAATTTAGGGTTGTTACTTACGTTCATAATGCAGTTATCAGGAATATGGTAAAAGTATCTGGTCTGATTTTGGTTCTCGTTTTTGCATTTTCTTGTCCGGTTTCAGGTCAGGAGACAAGTTACGGGCAGGGATTTCAGACTATAATGGTAAATAATCCTTCATATACAGGTACCGGGGAAGGGATCATGAGGTTGTCGTATCTGAATTTCTACCCTGGCAACAGCTATAATCTTCATTCGGTGTATTTTTCCTACGACTCTTATTATCCGGCTATTCATGGAGGCGCCGGTCTGTTTGTCTCAGATGACTACCTGGGAGGGATTGTGAATGACGTAAGGGGGGGGATATCCTATTCTTATTTTTTACAGGCAGGGAAGGAGTTCTATATCAATGCCGGGTTAACAGCCTCTGCCTTTCATCGCGGTTTTAATTTTAATAATGCCGTTTTACCTGAACAGATCGACCAGTCAGGGGGCATATCGATACCACCTTCTGAAATTCTTAATAATAAAAGCAGGACAGTTTTTGACATCGGCACGGGATTCCTTTTTATTTACAGGAATTTTTTCGGCGGATTCGGGATTTCACATCTTGCAGAACCTGATCTTGGGGGAGATGGTGCATCAGCTGACAGGTTAATGAGGAAATATTTTGTCAATGCTATTGCCGAATATTACGTTGATAAAAGGAACAATTTGAAAATCAAGCCTTTGATGGCATTTGAACTTCAGAAAAACTATTTGTCAGGCTGCATGGGAACAATTATTGAGAGTAATTACCTGTCAGTAAATACATTGATCTTTTACAACACTAACAGGAATATTGACCTGCAGGCAGGATTTTCCCTGAAAAGCGGGAGGATCTCATTATTCTATAATTATAAATTCAATTTAAAGGCAGGAAATTCATTAATGCCGTTCTCATTGATTCATCATACGGGTCTGGCATTCAGTTTAAACAATGTTGAAAAAAGAATTAGCGGGAGGACAATAAATATCCCTCTATTGTAGTTATATTTGATGTCCAAAAATTATTTTTAGGATTTTAGTGTATTTGAAAGTTCATAAAAGCCATAAAAATTAAGGAGTTATGTATAAATTCAGAACCTTGCCGGTTGTACTAATTGCAGCACTTATACTTTTCTCATGTAAAGGGAAAAAAGGAGGTGACAATGTTTCTTCCACCACGGGGTGGAACTATAATGACCCTGACAATGGCGGATTTGAGGTTGCCTTTGGAGCGGAACAGAAAACAGGTCCCGGACTTGTACTGATCGAAGGCGGACGTTTCACAATGGGTCGCGTACAGCAGGATGTTTTGTTTGACTGGAATAATCAGCCGCGAACTGTTACGGTATCATCATTTTATATGGATGAAACCGAGGTCAGAAATGTTGATTACCGCGAATACCTGTTCTGGATAAAGAGGGTTTACAAGGATTATCCTGAGGTGTTCAGGAGAGCCTTGCCCGATACCCTTGTCTGGAGAAGCCCGATGGGGTTCAACGATCCCTATGTTCAATACTATTTCAGGCATCCCTCATATAATAATTATCCTGTCGTAGGTGTAAGCTGGGTGAAGGCAAATGATTACTGCCTCTGGAGAACAGACAGGGTAAATGAGCAGCTGCTTATTGATGAAGGTGAACTTAATCCGGATCCGAATCAACTGAATGAAAAGAACTTCAATACTGAGGCTTATCTGGCCGGTCAATATGAGGGTGTTGTGAATCAGCTTCGTGAGAGTCTTAATCCGAATCAGACAGAAAGACGCACCAACTTTGAAGATGGAATACTTCTTCCCGCCTACAGGCTTCCAACCGAAGCAGAATGGGAATTTGCAGCCTATGCCCTCCGCGGTAACACCTTTGAGGAGAGAATCTACGAAAGAAGGATATACCCGTGGGACGGACATAATGTAAGAAATTCAGAGAAGAGGAACCGTGGTGAAATGATGGCTAACTTCGTTCGCGGAAGAGGTGATATGATGGGCGTTGCAGGAAGCCTGAACGATAATGGAAGTATTACAACAGATGTAAAATCATACTGGCCTAATGATTACGGACTCTATTCCATGGCTGGTAATGTAAATGAGTGGGTTCAGGATGTTTACCGTCCGCTGACTTCAGAGGATGTTGATGGCTTCAATCCGTTCAGGGGTAACGTGTTCACCGACCTGAGAAGGGATGCAAACGGACAGGTTGTTGGAAAGGATAAGCTGGGACGACTCTATATCGACACAGTTAAAGACCAGGATGTGGCCGACAGATATAATTATCAGAAAGGCGATTACAGAAATTACAGGGATGGCGACCTTCAGTCAGCTATCTCAGGTGGCGGTGACTGGACTACAGAAGACAATAAACAAGGATCATTAAGAATGTATGCCCAGGGAACAGGTGATTATTTTACTCTTATTAATGATCAGGCCAGGGTTTATAAGGGAGGATCATGGAAAGACAGGGCTTACTGGCTTAATCCTTCAACAAGAAGATTTCTCGATCAGGAGAGTGCACGTGATGATCTGGGATTCAGATGTGCCATGATACGCGTAGGAAGCCCTGCCGGTTTTTGATTATTGAAAGGCAATTAATTATAGCCTCATTATGTAATCATAATGAGGCATTTTTTTAAGATTATGAAAACTGACCAGCTTTACAATCTGTTCAAAGAGTCAAAAGGCGTCTCAACTGACACCCGCGCAATAAAGAAAGATCAGATCTTTTTTGCACTCTGGGGAGCGAACTTCAACGGCAATCAATATGCCGCAGAGGCTCTTGAAAAGGGCGCTTATTTTGCTGTAATTGATGACCCCTCCTATGAATCCGACAAAACAATCCTTGTCGACGACTGCCTCTTTGAACTTCAGGCTCTGGCCGCCCGTCACCGCAAGGACCTCAAAGCTTCAGTCCTGGCAATTACTGGCACTAATGGGAAAACTACAACCAAAGAGCTGATTGCAGCCATAATGTCCAAAAAATATAAGGTCCACTTCACAAGAGGTAACCTTAATAATGAAATCGGACTTCCGCTTACGATATTGTCGGCCCCGCCGGATACTGAAATGATGGTGCTTGAAATGGGGGCAAACCATATCAGGGAGATACGGACATTATGCTCAATTGCAAGACCGGATTTCGGCATAATAACAAATATCGGCACAGCGCATATAGAAGGTTTCGGATCACTCGAAGGGGTCGTGAAAGCCAAAATGGAACTCTATGAATATCTGAGGAAAGTAAACGGGGTTGCCATCTTTAATGACCGGAATCCCCTGCTGACAGAAATGATCTTCAAATTTATAAACAGGGCGGTTCCCTATTCTGATCCGACAGGTGTTGCGCTGTCGGTTGAGGCATTACCATCTGAAATGAATCTTGCTGTCAGGGTAAAGTACCAGCATAAGATACATACAATCCAGACCAGCCTTTTTGGCAGCTACAACCTCGAAAATGTGAAAGCAGCAATAGCCGCAGGACTGTTCCTTGGAGTTCCAATGGATGATATTGCTGATTCATTAAGGAGTTACCGGCCTGAAAATAACAGATCGGAAGTTAAAAAAACAGGGAGCAACACCCTGATCTGCGATGCCTATAACGCAAATCCTATAAGCATGCAGGTGTCGGTTAAATCTTTCTCGGAATTAAAAGCTGATAAAAAAATATTGATACTTGGAGATATGCTCGAACTTGGTGAAAAGAGCGAAGAAGAACATCTTAAATTGCTGGATACCATCCGGTTGGTGAATCCCCAGAAAGTCTTCCTGGTAGGACAGGAGTTCCGGAAAGTCTCCACCGGCTCCGGATTTCAAACTTTCCGCGACGTGGTTGAATTAAGTGAACATCTTAAAAAAGAACCTGTTAAAGGCAGTCTTATATTGATAAAGGGATCGAGAGGTATGACCCTTGAAAAGATATATGATCTGCTTTAGAGCTATTGATTTACCTGGATTTCAGAGCCCTGTGCAAAGGTAATGTTCAGAAGCAGGATCTCCGACCTGCTGCCTGATCTCACCCTGGGTCCCCATAAACCAAAACCTGAAGAAACTATAAAGTGTGTGTTTCCTTTCTTTATGTAACCATAGCTTAATTCATATATCATTCGTGTAATATAATTAAGAGGCCACATCTGTCCATTATGGGTATGACCGGAAAGCTGAAGGTCAATCCCGTATTTTGCAGACTCATTAAGCTCAAATGGTTGATGATCAAGAAGTATTACAGGCTTTGAAGGATCGGTCTTTTTTACGAGCTCGCTTAAAGGCATACGCGTCTGCCCAAAGAATCTCTGCGAATCACGGTCAAGCCTGCCGATAAGTTGTATTCCACCCTCAATTTCAACAATTTCATCTTTCAGGAGCCTTATCCCTTTACTTTCAATATAGGGCATCGTTTTTTTTGCACCTCCGATGAATTCGTGATTTCCCGTTATTGCCAGGAGTCCGTCCCTGCACTTTGGACATGTGAAATACTCCAGAAGGTCTCCCCTCAAAACGGGACCTATCTCCCCGTCCACTATATCGCCCAGAAGCAGAACCAGATCGGGTTTCAGGCCTTCAAGTACGCGTGAAAGCTTTATCATACTCCGTTTTCGTATTACGCTGCCAAGATGTATATCTGATACAGCGGCAATCTTTAGCTCCCTGACTTCACCGGCAGGTTTACCGATAGCAATATCATATTCTTTTACTTTTGGTATCAGGGTGTTTATAAATCCACCAGCAATGAGAATAAAAGAGAGAAATAACGTCAGTATGTATGCCCATTTCCTGTACTGCAGAATATTTCCGGAGTTTATTATCCCCCCTGCCCGAAGGATCAATGATATCAGATCAGAAAGGAACAGAAACAGAAAGCCGTAGAGCATGAAAGCCATCCAGAATCCTCCGGTAATATTCAAAATATCAGATAAAACTGAGGAATGAGTTGCTTCAAGGAACTTGCCGGCAATAAATGCAGAAGCCAGTACAATGAACACAATGAAATAAAGAAATCTGAAATTGCGGAAAGCAGCAATTGAATGGTATCCTTTAAGATATATGTAAATATTTGCCGAGGAGTAAATTGTGAGGACAATAGCGAGGAAAATTACAAACTGGGAGGTTTTCATAAATTATTACTGTTGAGCATATACCGAATTAAACGTTTTTCTTCTTTTAACATAGAACTCAAAAACGATACTCTTGTTCAAAATCAATTTGCCGGGATATGTTACAGTCAGGTCTTTATTGACAATTCTTTTTTCTTTCAGGCTTTTACGGCTCCTGTTATAATCCCTGTGAGCTTTCCAGACAGCTTTAAAACTGCCGGATCTTCCCTTCAGCAGGAATATCAATGCAGCCAGGCCGTCTAGGAGCCTTCTGGTGAACATGGTACTGCGGAGTTCAAAGTCCGGAAGATTTTTATACAGGAGAAAAAGGCTGTTTCGAAAGTTAAGATAGGTCTTGAATTCAGATTCATAGGGAAGCGCTCCGCCGCCAACGTGATATACAACTGATTCAGGAATATATGAAACCCGGTAACCTGCTTTATGGAATCTCCAGCAGAGATCAACCTCCTCCATATGGGCAAAAAAGTCGTCATCAAATCCTTTGCATTTTTCCCAGGCATCCTTCCTTACAGCCATGCACGCGCCGGTCGACCAGAATATGTCTGTCTGATCATCATATTGTGACTCATCCGGTTCAACATTATCAAAGATCCTTCCCCTGCAAAATGTATATCCTAATTTGTCAATAAAACCTCCTGCTGCACCTGCATACTCAAAATGATCCCGTTTATGGAATGACAGTATTTTTGGCTGGCAGGAGGCTACATCAGGATTGTTTTCAAGGTGGCGGATCATAGGGCTTCAGCCAGCCATCGGTGACCTCAACGTCTGAATTCAGCAGAATATAGAACCGGGCATCAACCTGTTTAAGCGCCAGATTATACCCTCCCGCGAAACCATAGTTCTTACCGAGCCTTATAATTCTGACCTCTTTAAAGTTACCGGCGACCCACTCAACTGAACCATCTGTTGAGCCATTGTCAGCAATATAAACAACAGTTTCACTGTTAGCTGAATGTTTTACAACAGCGCCAAGAAACTGGCGGAGCCAGGCAAGCCCGTTCCAGTTCAGTATTACCACTGCATTTTTAAACATAGTGTGATTATTAGTATTTCCACCTGCGGTGCGTCCATATCCAGTATTCCGGTTTCTCGCGTATCAATGCTTCAAGCCTCTTTACATGCGTATCGGTGATAAGATGTTCAGGCACGCCCCTGGTTTGTTCAAACAGTAACTCGACCGAAAGGTTATAGTAACCTCTTTTTATCTTCTGTACATTGAAAAAAACAACAGCCATATCATATTTTACAGCTATCTTTTCTATCCCAAGGAATACCGGGGTGTCCTGATTCAGGAAAGTAGTCCTGTACCTGATATCCGGTTTTGCGGGTGTCTGATCGGCAATAAAACCATAGAGTGTCCGGACGTTTTTTCTCCTGTTCTCAACTATCTCCCTGACAATTAGATTCATGGGTGAAAGTTCCATGCCATTTCCTGATCTCAGACCATTCAGGAAATTATTGAACAGTTTGCTTTGCAGAGGTTTGTAAATGCTTACTATTTTGTACTTTGTATAAAGAGGCAGGCATTCAAGCCATTCCCAGTTATTGTAATGGCTGTGCACAACCGCAAGGTCACGGCCGGAATTATAGAGATCTTCAAGTAAGGAGGGATTGCTAATTGTAATTCTCTCTGTTAACTCTTTGTTACTTAGATGAGTAAGCTTGAGCGTTTCAACGAACAGATCGGCAAGATGCCTGTAAAATTTTTTTTCTATAAGAAATCGTTCCTCGTCTGATTTTTCAGGAAAGGAATTCTTCAGGTTGTCTGCAACTATTTTTCTGCGGTAAGAAGGGAAATAATAGAGTAAAATGAAAAGCAGATCCGAAAAAACATACAGTGCTTTGAGAGGTAAAAGTGTGATAATCCAGTTAATGCCATAGAAGATATAGAATCCGATGGTTCCCATTTATTTACCTTGCTTTTTTATTCATGAAGCTGCCTACAATGTCAAGTATTTCAGAATAAATAAGTTCATTGGATGCAATGGTTTCATCCCCGGTAAGGCCCCTGGTGTTGCCGGAAAAATCACTGAATTTACCTCCGGCTTCGCTGACAAGCAGGTACCTGCCGCTATGTCCCATGGTTTAAGATCGTACTCAAAAAAACATTCAAATCTTCCGCACGCCACATAGGCAAGGTCGATGGAAGCAGAGCCAAGCCGGCGGATACCGTGACTGTTAACTAACAGGTATTTAAGCAGATCCATGTAGGGATTGAGCCTGTCGAACAGATTGTAGGGAAATCCTGTAGCTACCAGCGATTCTGACAATTTAGGGGTGTTGGAAACGTGGATTCTTTTACCGTTGAGCCAGGCTCCTCCTCCCTTCCAGGCAGTAAAGGTCTCATTACCAGACACTTCATGAACAACTCCGGCAATAACCTCATCATCCTCCCTTAAACCTATGCTTACTGCATAAGGATGCACCCTGTGAAGGAAATTGGTTGTTCCATCTAAAGGATCGATCACCCAGTTGTATTTCAGGCCTTTCTTTACCGATGTACCCTCCTCGGCAATGAAACCTGCGTCGGGGATCAGGGGCGCCAGTCGTTCGATGAGCATCTTCTCAGATTGCTTATCAACATAGGAGACGAAATTATTAAGACCTTTCGACTCAGCGCTATTTATATCGAACACTTCTGATTCTCTCAGAATGAAACCGCCAGCTTCGCGGGCAGCATTCTCAATTTCAATGCATAATGCTTTCAGATCGGTCATTTTTTATTCTGTTATTTCGACTCTCATCCTGTCCTGAAGGGGCAATATCCCTGACCCTTACCCTGATTATTTTCCCGGCAAGCCTGGCCTCCCACTTGCTTTCCACCTTAATATAGTTCTCCGTGAAACCCGTTATCATTCCATTATCCCTTGTGTGCTCGAACAGAACATTGGATAACTGACCGCTATTCGTTTTACAAAATTCAGTGTGCTTCCTTTCAGAAAGTGAAATAAGCTTTTTGCTTCTGTTTTCCCTTGAGGTGAATGGAATTTTGTCGGGAAGACCGGCAGCATGTGTACCGGGCCTTTCTGAAAAGTTAAAAACATGGAGATATGACAGTGGCATCTCCTCAAGAAATGAATGTGTCACCTCAAAGTCTTTATCCGATTCTCCGGGAAATCCGACAATTACATCCGCACCTATACCGGCAAGTGGCATCAATTCCCTTATGAGCCTGATCTTTCCGGCAAATAATTCCCGCTTATACCTTCTTCGCATCAATCCGAGGATTTTGTCATTTCCGCTTTGGAGAGGGATATGAAAGTGCGGCAGTATTTTACTATTTGAACATGCAAATTCAATAAGCTCATCTGTAAGAAGGTTTGGTTCGATCGAGGAAATCCTGTATCTTTCAATACCTTCAACCTTAATCAGTTCCCTGAGAAGTGAAGTAAAGGACTCACCCGTTGATTTCCCGAAATCACCGATGTTGACACCTGTAAGCACTATTTCCCTGACCCCTTTCTGCGCTATTTTCCCTGCTTCTTCCACAAGGTCGCTGACAGCTTGATTCCTGCTGCTTCCCCTGGCTGTCGGAATTGTACAATATGAACAACCATAATCACATCCGTCCTGCACCTTGAGAAAAGAACGGGTCCGGTCACCCATTGAAAATGAGGGATAGAAATCGCCGGAAATTTCACAGGAATGGATCTCAGCATCCTTTCTTTTCCCGGATCTTCCCAGGTAATTGGCAATATTAAATTTCTCATTGGTTCCAAGCACAAGATCTACTCCCGGGATAGCAGATATTTCCTGCGGATTCAGCTGCGCGTAGCAGCCTACAACGGCAATATAGGCATCGGGTGACCTGTTGATGAATTTTCTGATGGCCTGCCTGCATTTTCTGTCGGCTGCATCAGTAACCGAACAGGTGTTGATAACATAAATATCAGCTTTGGAGCCTGACGGAACCTTCTCAAACCGGTCTTCAGGAAATGATCTGGAGATCGTAGAAGTCTCGGCAAAATTCAATTTACAGCCAAGGGTGTGAAATGCTATCTTCTTTTTCGAATTACTCATTGGTTACAGGTCGTGATTCACCGAGACAGAGGGTTGAAAAATATAACTGGTTTCTATCTCCGTCCTGATTTTTCAAGTTTTGTAAGGAATACATTATTGAACTCAATGTCTTTCCCTTCGCTCTGGAGACAGATATGTCCGCTGGTCACTGTTACGCCGGTCCCTTTATTCTGAAGGACGCCGTTCACATAGACTTCGATTGTATTTGCCTTGCAGACAACTTCCATAGTATTCCATTCTCCGACTGGCTTTTCTGATGAAGCACCCATCTTTGTAACGCTGTTCTTTGATTTGTCTTTGCGTTCATTCATATCAGCGCCGTTCATGCAGACGAAATCACCCGCCTTACCTGCAGCCAGCTGGCATTCAATGCATTTTATCCAGATTGCATCGGGGGGCTGGGCATTCACGAAAACTCCGCTATTTGTAGCTTCACCGGCCGGCCAGCGCCACTCAACGTGCAGTTTGTAATCGGAAAAAGAGTCTTTTGACCTCATATATCCAAATGGATTTCCGGTAATGTGAATTACCCCGTTACGAATGGAGAAGACCTCAGACGGGTTAACGGCAGGATCTTTAAGTTGAAATACCCAGTTGGAAAGATCTTTACCGTTGAATAGCCGGACATTCTCAACTTTCTGATTTCTGCGGCTTTTCTGACTCTTTACGTTTTTCTCCACTGATTGTGAGGAGACCAGTGTAATGGTTCCGATCATGATCAATACGATCATCGTTGAAAAGCGGATAGTTCTTGTTGTCATAATTGGTGTATTTAGGTTTATAAATGGAATATCGGGAAGGGGACATTACTAAAGAAGTTTGCTCGCCAGTTCTGCCAGGAAGCTTCTTTCACCCTTGACCAGGTTCACATGGGCAAATATATCCTGATCCTTCATTTTATCGGAAAGGTAGCTGAGGCCGTTTGAGGCGGTATCAAGGTATGGAGAATCGATTTGTTCAATATCTCCTGTAAAGACCATTTTCGTTCCTTCACCTGCACGGGTAATAATAGTCTTGATTTCATGTGGTGTGAGATTCTGTGCCTCATCCACTATAAAGAAAATGCTTGAAAGGCTTCTTCCTCTTATATAGGCAAGGGGTGTGATGACAAGTTTTTCTTCCTTTACCATATCGTTGATCCTTAGAAATTCAGGACTCTGATGACTGAATTTGTGTTTGATCACAGTCAGGTTGTCATATAATGGCTGCATGTAAGGATCCATTTTCTCCTTGACGTCACCCGGAAGAAATCCAATATCCCTGTTGGCCAGAGGTACGATAGGTCTGGCAAGAAATATCTGCTTGTATCTTTTGTGCTGGGCAAGAGCTGCAGCCAGCGCCAGGAGCGTTTTTCCCGTTCCGGCCTTACCCGTAAGGGATACCAGCTGAATGTCGGGATTTGCCAGGGCGTCAAGTGCGAATGTCTGCTCGGCATTTCGCGGATCTATACCATAGGTTGTTTGCTTAATAACCCTGTTAAGCAGTCTGCTTGAGGGATTATAATGGGCGAGGGCGCTGGCGCCGCTGTTTTTCATTATGAAGAACTGATGCCCCTTCAGATTTGTATCGATCTTAAAATCACTGCCATTAACACCTTCAGGAAGCTCGTATAGCTTGCTTATAAGTTCATGATCCACTCCATCAAGCACCTGGATACCCTTGTAAAGATCATCAATGTTTGCTACCTTGTCGTTCTGGTAATCCTGAGCCATAATTCCAAGTGATTTTGCCTTCATCCTGAGGTTAATATCCTTGGTTATGAGAACAACAGTTTTATCCTTGTTTGAGTTGCACACATACTCAGCGATTGCAAGGATCCGGTGGTCAGCAGTTCTTTCGGGGAATGATTGATTTACCTTTTCTGAAAAATCCCGTCCGGTCTCAATATGTAGATTCCCCAGATTCTCTCCAAGCGGAATATTTGCCGTGAGAAGCATATCGCCCGAAAGCTTGTCGAGTTCCCGTGTAAATTCCCTGGCGTGAAAGTTGATTATGTCATTACCTCTTTTGAATTTATCGAGCTCTTCCAGGACAACAATCGGTATTATAACATCATTTTCCTCAAAATTGTAGATGCATTTATAATCGTGAAGCAGAACATTGGTATCAATAATAAAAAGTTTTTTGTTATGTTTCTTTCTCATTCTTAAGTTGTTTACTATCAATATAATGAATTCATAGAACGGGATCGGTGACAGATCTGCAAAATTAATTAAAATAAAGGAGAGATTCATATATGTTGAAAGTATGTTAATTTGTAAGTCAAAAGCGTGTAAGAACAGCAACATTGAATTCTGCCTATCCACGACCATTTTAAATTCAAAAACAGATGACTTACGGGCAAACACTTCAATTTTTATATTCACAGCTTCCTGCTTTTCACAGAGTAGGTAAAGCCGCTTACAAAAGCGATCTTCACAATACACTGGAATTTGATGATTATCTGGGGCATCCGCATAAAAATTACAGTACAATACATGTGGGAGGAACCAATGGCAAAGGCTCAGTGTCGCACATGATAGCTTCAGTTCTTATGGAGGCAGGATACAAGACAGGCCTCTACACATCCCCGCATCTGAAGGATTTCCGCGAAAGGATAAAAGTGAATGGGAAAATGATAGGGAAAAGTGATGTAACCTCATTTATTAAAAAGCATTCACAGTTTATAAAATCTCTTGAACCTTCTTTTTTTGAGATGACTGTTGCCCTTGCATTCGATTATTTCGCCGAGTGCAAAGTCGATGTTGCGGTTATTGAGGTTGGTCTTGGAGGCCGTCTCGACTCAACAAATATTATCACGCCTCTGCTTTCGCTGATTACAAATATCGGCCATGATCATATGGACCTGCTCGGCAATACATTGGGAGAGATAGCAAAAGAAAAGGCCGGAATAATTAAAGAAAATGTTCCTGTTGTCATAAGTGAAACTCACCCTGAAACGAAAGATTTATTTATCAGCAAAGCCGGTGAATTACACTCCCCCATTTATTTTGCCGATCAGAACTTTTTCTGTGAACTGTCGGACGGTGATGTCCCCTGGCGTTGGAGGAAATACAGCCTGTCAGAAACAGCAACAGACATTTTATTCAAAGGCAGGGCAGGACTGGGAGGCGATTACCAGTCAAAAAATATCCAGGCAGTTTTTCAGGTATTTAAGGTGCTGAATGGTGTCTTCGCGGTTGGAACCGGGAATATCATTGACGGTATCCGCAAAGTTATAACGAACACTCATCTTACGGGACGATGGCAGATTATTGGCAGGAATCCTTTGACAATTTGCGACACCGGACATAACAGGGAAGGGTTGGAATATGTTATTAATCAGATCAACAGGATGCCTAAAACAGCGCTTCACCTGGTTCTTGGTTTTGTGAATGACAAGGACCTGAGTCTTGTCCTGCCGCTATTCCCGGCAGATGCAAATTACTATTTCACAAAGGCATCTGTCCCAAGGGCTCTGGATGAAAATGCTCTAATGGTTGAGGCTTCCGTTTTTGGACTTAAGGGGAGTTGTTATAGTGATGTCAGATCTGCGCTTCAGGCTGCGAGGATGAAAGCAGCAGACACAGACCTCATTTTTGTCGGAGGCAGCACTTTCGTGGTTGCCGATGCATTATAAGGGAGCTCTTTACGATTCCAGCCATGAGACATGTTCGTCCACCTGCTCAAAATTAGCCATGGCAACTGCTGCAGAGCTGATGAACGGATGCCCCAGTACCCACCTTACTGCCTCCCTGTATGATGGTTCAGTGTCCGGAGAAGGTGAATATTTGCCCCCGGAGCATGTTTTCATAGCAATTACGCCTATCCCGTTATTTCCTGCATCTGTCAGAACAGAAATAAGCCTTTTCTGATCCCATTCCGAATACCTCCCGTTTACCGAGTGTACAAACGAACCTTTATGGTTAAAAGGGACCATAATGACATCGTAGAAATGCTCTTTGTTATTTCTCTCGTGCAGGTTCATATAATCATTATGTGTCGAAAAGCCACATGCCCTTATAACTCCGGAACTCTTCAGCCCTGCAAAGATCTTCATAACTTCAGGATGGAATAGTAAATTTTCCACTGTGGCATCATGATATAACAGGATATCGATATAATCCGAATTTAAGGCTTTAAGGCTTGCTTCAATCTTTGAGTTAAGCGCGTCTTTTATCTCAACGGTACCTTTGTTTCCTTTTCCTCCGGAGGGTAACTCATTGGGGTCGAGTCTTATTTTTGACTGGATGACAACATTTTTCCTGATCTGGGCAACAGCTTTGCCTACAAGTCGTTCATTATTCCCGTTACCGTAGGACTGGCCGGTATCAATGAAATTCAATCCCTTGTCAACAGCATATTTAATCAATGACTCTTCATTTGTCCTTGGAGCTCCAAAACAGATAGGACTGACAATGATCCCGGTCTTACCCACGCTCCGGCTTCCGGCAGGCAGTGACGAATCAGTTCCAACATTGCGGGACATCAGTTTAATCCCCGCAAGACCTGCCATTGTTGTCGACAGGAATTTCTTCCGGCTTATGATTTTTTTCACCATTTACTGTATGGATTATCTACGATCAATCTGTTTTTTCCTGTTTGCGACATTATAACCAATCTCATATACTGCTTTGGCAATGAGTTCCATTTTCCAAAGTCAATTTTTTCAACCACATCACGGGGAGTATGATAGTCGGATGGAACCCGGTGGTAAAGAAGAGCACCGGGATATCTTTTTAACAAAATTATAATGATCGCTCCTGGCGAATAATTGCAAGGGATTATCCCGGCCACTGAGGCTGTAATCAAAATCAACCGGGGATTTTTATCAGCTTCTTCAGCGATTTCTAACAAGTTCTCTGCTCTGATTGCCTGTAATTACAAAAACACCTGCGAGGACCCGACATGGGTGTTTCATCAGTTGTATCTGCAATCCCCTTTACCCTTCCTATCATATCCAGGTTAAGGTCGGCAATTGTATTTTCGAGGGGGAAGAGTGGATTTTTTACATACCACTGGGACCCGAAGAGTCCGATCTCTTCCCCTGTGACCCAGAGAAATAAAAGGGATCTGAGCGGTTTCTTTTCAAGGCTCCGAAATGCTTCTGCGATCTCCAGGATGGCAGCGCATCCTGAGGCATTATCATCCGCTCCCGTATTGATATTTTCACCTGAACCTCCTATGTGATCAGCGTGACCTGAGAATACAACAAACTCTTTTTTAAGAACCGGATCACTTCCCTCGATCCAACCGGCGACATTGTTAAGGGTTACTTCTTCGGTTTTCGATACCTCTGTTATTTTTAGTTTTTTCCCTTCCAGGGGAAAGGAGTGCGGTTTAAGGTCTGAATCAATACTCTTCTGCAATTCATCAAGGGTATGACCGGTCCCCCTGAGCAGTTCATCGGCTACTGCCCTGTGTACAAATATTACTTTAGGCATTCCCGGCATATCGATCACAAGAGGTTTGGATCCTTTCAGATACTTACTTGCTTTAAGTTCATTTGCGATCCCAGGATACTGTTGGTCTACAGATAAATAACCCGATTTTGGGTCAGGAACCAGCAGGATTATCCTTGCCTTCGAGAACATCAGACTTGTCAGTTTCACCTGTATGCTCATGAAAGTTGACCAGACAGGTTCTTCAAACCGGAAGCTTTTCCCGTCTTCTGTTAAGGGAGAGCGGTTCATGATCAGAACAATCTTTCCTTCAGTGTTAAGATTTGCGAAATCGTTATAGTTGTATTTGTCGGCTTTTATTCCATAACCGGCAAACACAACTTCTCCTTCAAATTCAAAATCAGAAGAACCGGTCGGCAGTAGCTGTATTATTGGTTCGTTGACCGTCATGGTCTCCTGATCACCGGTACTGATCTTAACACTGGTTTTTTCAGTATCTATCGATTTTTTCATAATGACATAGGGCTGCAGATAACCCGTACCGTTAGCAGGCTTCAGACCTATGAGTTTTGCCTGACCGGCCAGGTAACCAGTAGTAATATCCAGCCCCGCCTCGCCGTTTGATCTGCCTTTAAGATAAGGAGATGCAATGAAAGAAACATGGCTTTCAAGGTCGCCCGAAACAATAGTTGCGGCGCCGGTAATATGCTTTTGGGAAAAAAGACCGGCAGGAATTATGAACAATATGAGAATTGCCAGAGATCTGCAAATTTTAATTATTATCATTTAATTAAATAATTGATAAGGTCATAAAAGTAATAAAGTTTTCATTCAGTATAATTTTTCAACCCGGGGCAAAGGTTATTCTGTGTCAATTTAAAAGTTGTTAAATTTATTTATTTAGCTTTGCAAATTAATTTTAAGTTATGCAAGTCAGCCTGGTTTTCTGGATCGGATTCCACATCTTTATTTTGTTTATGCTTGCACTCGACCTGGGTGTCTTTAATAAGAGGGCACATAAAATTGCTGTAAAGGAAGCACTGGGCTGGAGTTCATTATGGATAACACTTGCTATGTTATTTAATGTATTTGTGTTCTTTGAATTTGGAAAGACAAAAGCTCTCGAGTTCTTAACAGCTTATGTAATTGAGTATTCGCTGAGTGTTGACAATATTTTTATCTTCATCCTCATATTCTCATACTTTTCTGTAAAAGCCCAATATCAGCACAAAATTTTATTCTGGGGTATCCTTGGAGCCTTGATTATGAGAGGGATATTTATTTTTGCCGGAGTTACGCTGATAAACAGATTTCACTGGATAATTATTATCTTCGGAGGATTTCTGGTCATTACGGGGATAAAGATGTTGTTCCAGAAGGAGACTTCTGTTGATCCGGAGAAAAATGCACTTGTCAAAGTATTCAGGAAGTTCTTTCCGGTATCTGAAACACTTCATGGGTCGAAGCTGTTTATCAGGACGGACAGGAAATTATATGCCACTCCTTTATTTCTGGTATTAATTGTAATTGAATCATCTGATCTGATTTTTGCAGTTGACAGTATTCCGGCTGTTCTTGCAATAAGCAAGGATACCTTCATTGTCTATACTTCAAACATCTTTGCGATTCTTGGATTGCGCTCGCTCTATTTTGCTGTGTCGGGAATTATGGCCTATTTCCGCTTTCTTAAAGTAGGACTTGCATTTATTCTTACATTTGTGGGCTTCAAGATGCTGGCGTCCTATCTGAATATCGAGTTCCCGATTCTGGTGTCGCTGGGTATTATTATTTCAATCCTTGTTATTTCAATTTTGGCTTCGGTACTTATCAGAAAGAAGTAATTGATAGAACCACCCCCCTCCTCAAAAACGCAATTTACTGTCATTCTGAGGAGAACGAAGTGAAGGGTAGAATCTCATTCATTCCAAATATTAACCGTTCAATAAATATTAACTTTAACCTCCATTTAAAAGCAAAAGATTACTTTTACTCTGTGAAGGGACAAAGTATTCAAAGTAAATCTATTGGCGGATAAAAATGATTTCGCACAGGCAAAAACCGGCTACTCCGTGGTTGTTGATAGTTCTCTTTATAATTATTTCAGCAAGCAGCATTCTGCTTGGTTTATTGTACTATAAAAGCCAGAAAACCAGGCTTTTAAACGACAAAAAACTCGAGCTGTCCGCAATAGCTGACCTGAAAGTAAAGCAGATTGCCCAATGGCGCAATGAACGGATCGGAGATGCTGTCCTGATGGGTGAAAATGCTCCTTTTATAAAGCAGCTGTCAGATTATCTGCATTCTTTAGATAACAATACCTTATCCGCTGAAATTTCGTCAAATCTGAAATCGCTTACAAAGAGCCTGGAATATAAAAGTGCGTTGCTAATTGATTCGACCGGCAGGATAAGGGCCTCCTATCCAAATCAGGATACCGTGATGGGTGACTACCTTAAGGATCTTTTCCCCGAACTGATTAATCTCCGCTCAGGAATGCTTACTGATCTTCATAAAACCGACGGGGTCGACATTATACATCTTGAGCTTATTATTCCACTTATTGACAGGCAAAAAAAGGATTCTACTGCCTTTGGCTTGCTTGCCCTCAGAATAGACCCTCATGAAATTCTTCATCCGCTTATCCAGACATGGCCGGTGCCAAGTAAGACAGCAGAGTCTCTGCTGGTCGAGCGGGAGGGGGACAAAGTTGTTTACCTTAATGAATTGAGATTCAAAAAGAACTCTGAGCTTGTCCTGAGTAAATCGGTTTCCGAGGAAAAGCTCCCTGCAGCAATGGCACTGAGGGGAATTGAAGCTACTATTGATGGTGTCGATTACAGGGGTGCTGAAGTTGTGGCTGCTATGAAAAAGGTACCCGGATCACAGTGGCATATGGTTGCTAAAATTAACCACAATGAGGTTTTTACAACACTGGACAAGCAGATAACACTGATAATCATCATTATAATACTCTTTATTCTTACGATAGGGTTACTTCTGGGGATACTTGAGTGGAATGAAAATGTCAGGTTTTACCGTGAAAAGTATGAGGCTGAGCTTGACCATCTTAGCCTTAAGAAAGCACTTTGATTATATTTTGAAATATGCAAACGATATAATATTTCTTACTGACCGGAATCTGGTTATCCTTGAAGCCAACGACAGGGCAGTTGAAACATTTCAGCGTGAAAGTAATGAACTTATCGGCATGAATATGTCAAAAATAAGGGCACCGGGTACAATTAAGGATCTGACAAAGGAGAAGAAGATTCTTGATGAGAAGGGCTATGCGACATTTGAAACTGCCTATTTAAAGAAAGACGGTACCATTATACCCGTCGAAATCAGCGCCCGTAAGGTAGAGATAGAAGGGGTTAGTTATTTCCAGTCGATCTGCCGCGACATTACGGAACGCAAGTATGCCGAAGAGACCCTCAGGGAGAGTGAAGAACGGTTCAGAAAGATCTTTGAAGACAGCCCCTTCAGCATGTCTATGACCGGAAAAGATCTTGGAATAATAAGGGCAAATTCAGCCTTTTGCAAAATGCTGGGCTATAGGGAAGAGGAG
Source organism: uncultured Bacteroidales bacterium (assembly GCA_963806555.1). Classification (GTDB taxonomy): domain Bacteria; phylum Bacteroidota; class Bacteroidia; order Bacteroidales; family VadinHA17; genus LD21. The sequence continues at coordinate 72,264 of CAWDYR010000029.1, forward strand.
CTTAAGTCATTTACATTCAAGGATTTTACTCATCCCGATTATGTCATTGGAGACGACGTGGCGCTCCTCAGACTGGTTGCTGAGGAGATACCAGTTTACCATACCGAGAAACAGTACATCCGAAAAGACGGTTCTGTAATATGGGGTTCAACCACAATAAGCATTATCCGGAATAATAACGATGAGGTCCAGTATTTCCTTGCAATGGTTGAGGATATTACTTTACGGAAAAAAGCAGAGGCTGAGCTTGAAAACTCATTTTCACTCCTGAAAGCTACACTGGAGTCAACCGCCGACGGGATACTTGTTGTAGATGGTGCGGGAAGGATAGTCCAGCACAATCAGAAGTTCATGGAAATGTGGAGGATACCTGCTGAAGTAATGGAATCGAAAAATGATATGGAGGCCATAAATTTTGTTATGGACCAGCTGATGCATCCCAAAGACTTTGTAACACAGGTCAGGCAGCTTTATACAGAGCCTGAGAGCACTACTTCTGACCTGCTTGACTTTAAAGACGGAAGGGTTTTTGAACGTTATTCCCAACCCCAGAAAATATCGGGTAAAAGTGTCGGCAGGGTCTGGAGCTTTCGTGATATTACCGAGCGCAAACAGGCTGAAGCCGAGCTGATTGCAGCAAAAGAAAAAGCTGAAGAAAGCGACAGGCTCAAAACTGCTTTTCTTCATAATGTCTCGCATGAGATCAGGACTCCAATGAATGCCATTATAGGATTTTCCGCGTTGTTAAATGAACCCGACACCACTGAAGCTGAACGCCACCAGTTTATAGACATTATTTTTCAAAGCGGAAGCCAGCTGCTTTCTATCATTAACGACATAGTTGACATTGCAAATGTGGAAAGCGGCCAGACAAAACTGAATATTAAGGAGTTGAATCTAAACTCGTGCCTGAGGAGCCTTGATGAGCAGTTCAGCTATAAAAAACAGCCGGATGTTATCTCAATAAACCTTGAAACAGGATTACCTGATGAGGAGTCCAATGTCCTGACTGACAGTACCAAGCTTATTCAGATCCTTTCAAATCTTATTAGCAACGCTACCAAATTCACGAGCGAAGGATGCATTGATTTCGGTTATAATCTTAACGACGGCTTCCTGGAATTCTTTGTTAAAGACACCGGAATAGGTATACCGCCTGAGCATCATGAAAAAATATTTGAACGCTTTTTTCAGGTTGATAATCCGCTTTCAAGAAAATTTGGCGGTACAGGACTTGGACTTTCAATCTGCAAAGCATATGTTGAATTGCTGGGTGGCAGGATCTGGTTAAAGTCAAGACCCGGAGAAGGAACTGTTTTTCATTTCACCATACCCTATAAAAGGACCCTGAGGGCGGTAATAAAATAAATTTTCTGTTTATTTCCGTTTGCCGGAAACAAAGAGATACTGGTGTTCCCGATATGAACGGTTCAACTATGTTTCAATAAAAGTAAAACCTCTTTTGAACAATACTTTACTATTTAATGTTTAATTAGTCTAATTTAAAATTAAATAGTTATGAAAAAGAACATTTTATTTGGGGTGTTATTATTTTCGGCAACAGTTTTGTTGTCGCAGGAGAAAAAGGAAGACAGAAATTTCAGGATACCTCTGATAGGAGAAGTCGCACCTTCGTTTACCGCTGAATCAACAAACGGAACTATTAACTTCCCTCTTGATTATGGCCGGCACTGGAAGGTACTGTTCAGCCATCCACAGGACTTTACGCCTGTTTGCTCTTCAGAAATTCTGGAACTTGCATTTCTGCAGAGTGAATTTGACAAACTTGATACCAAACTGGTTGTGATGTCGACTGACCCGGTTGAAACACATCGTGACTGGAAAAAAGCCCTTGAAAGTCTTGAATATAAGGGAAGAACTACCGAGAAAATTAAATTTCCCATCGTTGATGATGAGAGACTGGCCGTTTCCAAACTATACGGCATGATTCATGCTCCGTCAAATACTACAAGAGACGTAAGGGGAGTATTCATTATTGATCCCGATAACATTGTTGAAGCAATCTACTTTTATCCGACTAATGTTGGCCGGAGCACAGAGGAGATTATGAGAACAATCACAGCACTTCAGACAGCCAGAAAGAACAATGTTCTGACACCAGCAGACTGGCAGGCAGGTAACGATGTATTTGTCCCGTATCCTTCAAAAACAGAAGGTGATAAAACCGATGCAGGTATGAGTGATATTTACAAGGTCTCCTGGTTTATGACGGCTAAAAAACTAAATCCCTAGGAAACATAATCGGTTTCGCGGGTTAGACCGCCTTTAGAACAGAATTATAAGGAAACAAGAGGTCAGCGTTCAACTGACCTCTTCCTTTTGGCATCTTCTACTGCAATAATTTAATCTGACTTTAGTTATAAAACTGTGTAATAACTATTATCCCGCCTTTTGGAATATTTCAAAGCCGGTTTAGATATATGATACGAAAAAAGTGTAATTTTATGGTTGGAATGAAACGGCCGGAATGGTTCAAAAGACTTATTCTATAGGGAGTATTAAATACAAGGCAAATAAAGTGAAAAAAGGATTTAATTTCTATCTGTTTCTGTCCATCTGTCTATTTTCACTCTTTTTTACAGGATGTAAAATTATCAAAGCACCCAAGGTTACCACTGCTCCGGTCACTGACATTCTGCCGAACAGCGCTGTAACAGGAGGGAACGTGACATTCGATGGTAATGCTGAAGTTAAAGCAAGGGGGGTTTGCTGGAGTACCAGAAAATCACCTACAGACAGCGATCATAGGACCACTGATGGTTACGGCGATGGTCCTTTTGTCAGTAATATAACCGGACTTCTGCCCAATACCTTATATTATGTAAGGGCATACGCCAGCAACAAGGAAGAAACAGGTTACGGAGAGGAATTTACCTTTACGACCGCAATTCTTGCCATTCCGGAATTGACAACAGTTACCCCGACAGGTATAACACAGACTGCGGCAGTTTCAGGGGGGAATATCACTTTTGACGGTGGTGTGGAAGTTACCGAAAAAGGTGTATGCTGGAGCACTCACACAAACCCTGCAATTACTGATTCAAAAACCACAAACGGTCCCGGGTCAGGAATCTTTTCCAGCAATATCACAGGGTTAACCGGCAATACAAAGTATTATGTGAGAGCTTACGCAACCAATTCCATAGGCACAGGCTACGGTCAGGAAGTCTCATTTACTTCAGGACCCCTGCCTGCTGTGATTACAACATCGGTTCCTTCCCCAACCGGAACAACTACAGCAACAGGTGGAGGAAATATCACAAGTGATGGTGGTTCGGCTGTAACTGTCCGGGGAATCTGCTGGAGTACAGCTATCAACCCGACCACCTTGAACAGCAGGACGACAGATGGTACGGGCTCAGGTTCCTTCGCGAGCAATATGACAGGGCTGATACCAAATACCAGATACCATGTCCGTGCCTATGCAACCAACAGTGTGGGGACATCATACGGCAGCGACCTCACATTCTTTACAGATCCCGTTTCAATCCAGGATTATGACAATAACGTTTATGATGTAATCAGGATCGGAACTCAGCTGTGGCTTAAGGAAAACCTGAAAACCACTCACCTGAACGACGGGACTCCCATTGCTCTTGTTTCCGGAGCTGCAGCGTGGATTATTCTGACCACCCCCGGTTATTGCTGGTATAACAATAATATTGCGAATAAGGATAACTACGGGGCTCTTTACAACTGGTACGCAGTCGGTACGGACAAGCTCTGTCCAACCGGCTGGCATGTTTCAACTGATGACGAGAATTTGCAGCTTGAAACCTTTCTGAGTGGAAAGGACGTCGCAGGCGGTAAACTGAAGGAAACGGGAACATCACATTGGGCCGCTCCAAACACCGGAGCAACGAACGAGTTTGATTTTACTGCGCTTCCGGGAGGAAGGCGACTTGAAACTACCGGAGCATTTGAATACCTTGGTTTTCAAGGATATTGGTGGACATCCACTGAACCCCCGACCTTCCCTGGCAATGCGTGGTACAGAAATATACAGAATATATCGGAAACGGAATTCAGGGGATTTTGGAATGATAAGGCCGGGATGTCGGTCCGGTGCTTAAAGGATTAGTTCCCGGCATCACCGTTGACAGATCTTCTTATATCAGACAGGCAAATACCTGATACTCATCATCATTTATCGCTAAAAAATCAAATTTTTTTGGCAGGGCAGAAAAACTGCTCTTTATTTGCCTGCCTCCTGCGCTTTCCGGAACATTTGAACCGCAGAAAAATTGATAATCGGATTATACAATTAAAACAAAAGAATTAAGTTTAATAACATATAATATTTTTTAATAATGAAAATCAAACCTGGAAACACAACTGCTTTACTGATAATCTTATTGACATGGGAAATGATGTTTCTTATCGGGTGTAAGGAAGACCCTGTTCTACCAACTCTTACCACTGTGGCTGCATCCGGAATTACAATCAGCACGGCAACGACAGGAGGCAATATAACATCTGACGGGGGTGCTGAAATAAATGCAAGAGGAGTTTGCTGGAGCACTTCCACCCAGCCTTTAATAACAGGTTCCCATACCTCCGACAGTAAAGGAATTGGCAGTTTCACCAGCAATCTTACAGGGTTGACTCCCAATACCTCATATTTTCTGAGGGCTTACGCCACCAATGAAGTAGGTACGGCGTATGGCAGCGAAGTAACATTTAAAACAATACCGATTGTTGTTCCGGTCATGACAACTGTTGAAGTGACAGGAATCACATCAAGCTCTGCAATATCAGGCGGAAATATAACAGCTGACGGCGGGGCTGAAATTACTGCAAGAGGAATATGCTGGGCTGCTTCTGTCAATCCGACAACTGACAATAATAAAACAACAAATGGTACGGGAACCGGTATTTTTGCTGCAAGTATTACAGGTCTCACTCCAGGTACGTCTTACCATGTAAGAGCTTACGCCACAAATAGTGCAGGCACTTCCTATGGAAATGACCGGCCTTTTACAACTGCGGCCGTAACGCCAACCCTGACAACAACAATAGTTTCATTGTTCACGAGGACTACAGCGGTTTCCGGAGGCAATATAACTTCCGATGGCGGAGGAGCAGTGACTTCCCGTGGTGTTTGCTGGAGTACTTCAGCAAATCCATCGGTTGCGGGACCCCACACTTCAGATGGAACAGGGAATGGAACCTTTGTTAGCAATATAACTGGCCTGACACCCAATACAGACTATTATGTCAGGGCTTATGCAACTAACAGCGCCGGCACTGCTTATGGAAACGAGCGAACATTTAAAACAAGCCCGATTTTAATACCGACAATTTCTACGAACGCTGTAACTTCAGTTGAACTGACCACTGCGATCTCAGGCGGAAATATAACCGCCGACAATGGAGGGCAGGTTACCGAACGTGGTGTCTGCTGGAATACAACAGGCAATCCCACAACTGCAAATCCAAAAACTTCTGATGCGACAGGAACAGGCGTTTTCTCAAGTAATCTCACAGGTCTGGCAACCGGGACTGCCTATTATGTCAGGGCTTATGCTACAAATAGCGCCGGTACCGCTTATGGCAGTCAGGTCAGATTTTCTTCATCACTTTCGGATATAGATGGCAATATCTACCGGACAGTTATTATAGGAAACCAGTTGTGGATGCAATCGGATCTGAAGACTACAAAGTATACTGATAATTCCAATATCCCCAACGTAACAGATAATACAGAATGGGCAAACGCCATCTCGCCGGCATATTGCTGGTATAATAACCAGGAATCTTATGGAAATACCTACGGAATAATTTATAACTGGTACACTGTGGAAACTGGTATCTTATGCCCATCAGGATGGTCTGTACCAACTGATGAAAATTATAAAACTCTGGAGCTCTATCTGGGAATGACTCAGGATGAGGTTAATGGATCCGGATGGAGAGGAACCGATCAGGGTACACAACTTAAAAGTACATCCTTGTGGGTTCCTCCATCGGGTAATGGAACAAATTCCAGTGGTTTTACCGCACTCGCAGGCGGTTACAGATATGGTGCTGATGGTTCTTTCAACGATATAGGGGTTTTAGCTTACTGGTGGAGCTCAAGTTTACATTGGTTTGACGCAACAAAGGGCGTATATCGACGTTTAAATGGTGATCAGACTGGTGTTTACAGGGAGGGGGTAAGGAAATCCGGCGGGAAATTTGTAAGATGCCTGAAGAACTAGTAATGTTAAAGATTCCAATAATTTGTTAATTTTTTAAGCCAGAGCAAATTCTGATAAGTAATAATTTTAGACTCCAATTTAAAACCATTTAATATTAAACATTCTAATCACTAAAACACTTAATCATGAAGAAAGTTTCGAATTTAATTGTTCTCATTTTACTTGTTTCCGGCATTGCAATGCTGGATGGCTGCAAAAAGAAACCGGATCCTCCGACTCTTACAACTACGGCAGTAAGTGCGATTACAGTCACTACAGCTACAACGGGCGGAAATGTAACCTCTGATGGAGGAGCGGAAGTTACCGCCAGGGGTGTTTGCTGGGGGATTGCAACCAAACCTGTTATTACAGGTTCAAAAACAAGTGATGGCAAAGGGACAGGCAGTTTTGCCAGTAATTTAACCGGGCTGACTGCCAATACCTTATACTATGTAAGGGCGTATGCTACAAATAGTGAAGGCACTTCTTACGGAAATGAGGTATCATTTACAACTAATCCCATCGTGGGAGCTACCCTGACAACAGCTGCAGTTTCCGGACTTACCGCAACATCAGCTATATCAGGAGGAAATATTACAGCTGATGGCGGGGCTGCTATTACTGCCAAAGGCGTATGCTGGGCAACTACCGCCAACCCTACAATTGCAGGCAGTAAGACATCTGAAACTGTCGGAGCCGGGTTGGGGGTATTTACGAGTACACTTACGCCATTAACCCCGGGTACGGCTTATCATGTAAGAGCCTATGCAACAAACAGTTCGGGCACAACTTACGGCAACGATCTGCCTTTCACAACAGAAGCTGTTGCTCCAACTGTAACCACCGCTGTTCCTTCGGGACCTACGCAGACAACGGCGGTATCAGGTGGTAATGTCACTGCTGATGGTGGCGCCAGTGTTACAGCAAGAGGTGTTTGCTGGGGTACTGCACTTAATCCTACTGTTGCAGGGGCACATACAACTGATGGAACAGGTACCGGAACCTTTGTAAGCAGCATTACAGGTCTTACTTCAGGTACTCTTTACCATGTACGGGCATATGCAACAAACAGCAAAGGCACTTCTTACGGTGAAGACCTGACTTTCTCAACTACCCAGGTGACGCTGGCAACAGTTACTACAACTGCGATAACCACTTTCACCAATATTTCAGCTGTTTCCGGTGGAAACATAACTGCAAACGGTGGCGGAACCATTACTGCAAGCGGAGTATGCTGGGCCACAACTGTTGATCCTTTAGCTACCGGCCTGCACACAGCCGACGGAGCAACAACCGGCGCTTTCACGAGCAATATGACCGGTCTTGCCGAAGGAACTCTCTACTATGTCCGCGCCTATGCGACCAATTCTGCCGGCACAGCCTATGGCAGCCAGGTACAGGTTCTTACAATGGGATCGGATATTGAAGGGAATCTTTATAAGACAGTTGCTATCGGTACCCAGGTTTGGATGGCAGAAAACCTCAAGACAATTAAATTCAACGACAATACCGATATACCGAATGTCACTCTTGCAGCAACGTGGATAGCCCTTACAGCACCTGGATACGCCTGGTTCGATAATGATGAAGCAACCAATAAACCCCTTTATGGCGCTATGTACAATTGGGCCACAGTAAATACCGGTACTCTTTGTCCGACAGGCTGGCATGTTCCTACCGATGTCGAGTTCAAAACCCTTGAAATGTTTCTTGGAATGACCCAGGCTCAGGCTGATGTTTCCGGATGGCGCGGAACTGATCAGGGTACACAGATGAAAAATACAACAGGCTGGACTACAGGAAACGGAACCAACACAAGTGGTTTTTCAGCTCTGCCCGGAGGGTATAGATTCTATCTCGATGGAGGATTCACTGGTGCAGGTACCAATAGTTACTGGTGGAGTTCCTTCGAGATCAGCGTTGATCGTGCATATGCAAGACAACTTGATGCCACACATGCCGATATCGAGAGGACAAATGCAGATAAACATGCAGGAAAATATGTAAGATGTCTGAAATAAAAGACTAATGTCCTTGTAAATGAGATTATCGGGCTATCCTTTCACGGATAGCCCTTTTTTTATGCCGGGACTCAAAAAGCTTAGACGTTTTAGGAATAATTAACTTTTTTGATAGTAAAAGCTTCAATAGATTTGCGCGACCTGAATAATCTAAGTTGCTAGTTACTAGTTCCTGGTTACTAGTTGATTGATAATGAGCTTTCTGATAACATTGACTTTTATCTGTTAGTTCAAGATAACATTACATATTACATTATTAATCAGCAACTAACTAGCAACAAGCAACCAGAAACCAGCAACTTGAGTTAAATAGTCAAAACTGTAAATGGTTAGTTAGAAAGAACCCCTCAGGCATTTTTTTTGCCGGGGGGGTTTGTCTTATCCGGGGAATAATCTGTTTTTGGAACAGTTTTTGCGGTCTAATGACATGGTCTAAAGACTTAAATCTTATGAAAAGCTACCGTTTAGGAAAGATATTTTTCCTGGCAACACTAACTGCCCTTGTGTTAGCCTGTGAGGAAAGGACAGATAACTCAGGCGTTGAACTTACTGCCAACATTGCAGGCTATGACCAGAATTGTGCTACCTGCCTGCTTTCTTTCCCCGACGATAAAATAAAGATACAGAAAGAGTTCGGCATAAGTCCGGGGGAGCTCTACAATGCAATTAACCTGAGCAGGGACAATTTTCAAATCGGACAAAAAATTAAGGTTAAGATCAGGAAACCGGAAACAAATGAACTGAAAGCATGCCTGACAATGTTTCCTTCGGAAAATTATATTACTGTATCTATAATAGAATTTAGCTCTTTTAACAATCTGATTCTTAATGATACGGTTGACTTGTTTACAGGAGAGTGCCTTTATGATCCCATTGAACAATTCTACATTTGCATGGATTCGGTCTTAGGTGACTCCCGTTGTCCTGTCGGAGCTTATTGCTTCTGGGAGGGCAATGCAGAAGTCAGGTTTAAGTTCGAAAAACTGAATGAGGAACCCGTTTTATTTAACCTCAATACGCACAGGGGATTCACAAATGACACAATTATCAGCAACAATAAAATTGCTCTTGTCGGCGTAAGTCCGTATCCCTCCCTTGAGCGTTCCGGCAGAAAAATTTACTATAAAGCACGGATTGTAGTAACGCGCCAAAACTAAAGACCCGAAGGAAACTCACCTTTAATGACTTAGTACCGGGCCTCGGTTTCCGGAAGCTTCCCTGGTTCCCCAGCGGTTTTTTCGTTCACAACTCTGGAGTGGGACTTGGTTGATTTATTAAATAGAGGCAATTAATTTGCAGAGAAGAAAATCTGAATTATATTTGCACGCGTTTCCGGGCGATTAGCTCAGCTGGTTCAGAGCATCTGCCTTACAAGCAGAGGGTCGGGGGTTCGAATCCCTCATCGCCCACAACTTAAAAGCCGGTCCCGTGACAAGCGGGACCGGTTTTGTTATTGAGACCGTTGAAAGCTTGCTTTCAAAAGGTCGAAAGAACAAAACCGAAAAGCGAGACCGAAGGTCGAGCGACGGCTTTTAAGTTGTAAGAGCCCCCCCAACGGGATCAGTGAAACTAATCCCTCATCGCCCACAACTTAAAAGCCGGTCCCGCGACAATCGGGACCGGTTTTGTTATTGAGACCATTGAAAGCTTGCTTTCAAAAGGTCGAAAGAACAAAACCGAAAAGCGAGACCGAAGGTCGAGCAACGGCTTTTAAAAACATTTGTCTATCCAGCTAAAAATAATTTTGCACGCCTGAAAAATATTTTAGAAATTTGATTTTCATGCATTATGATATGGAGAAAGACGAAATTCATATTTTACAGACTCATAACACTCCTGAGGTTATCTTTAACCCTGAGGGTATAATTAAGATAAAAGGACGGTCATTGATTGTAGATAGTACTGAAATTCCCGGACAAATAATGGATGAGTTTGAGGCTTACACTGGTAATCCTCCTGAAACAACACTTGTCATTTTTGCATTGGAATATTTAAACAGCTTTAGTACAACAATGATAGTATCAATTCTCAATAAACTTTCAAAGGCTATTCTGAAACCGAAGAAACTTGCCGTAAGATGGTATTATGAAGAAAGTGATGAGGATATGTTTGAACTGGGTAATTATATTTCAGAGATTTCTGACATCCCATTTGAATTTGTCATGGTTTATGATTTCACAGGTCTTTAATCAAAATTTTTTACGTCCCCGCGTCATGCGGGACAGCCGTGACCTACTTTTGGGAAGCCGATATCAGATCTAATATTATCAATCCTCCGTTTTTCGCTTTAACGAGTACTTTATTATTATCATTTACAGATATTATTCCTCTCCGTCCAAATTCAGCCGATTCAAAAGTATAATTCGAAAAAGAATCTTCATATAATTTTTTGAAATTATGACCATTTTTTGTTGCTACTATACCTCCCTTTGTAGTTGAATGGTTTTGTGATTCATGTGGATTAATTAAGCTTAGCATTGTTCCATTCTGAGTAAAGCAATGCCCACCGTTAATTGTAACAAGTTGCGTATTTGTTCCCGTGAACTGATAGCAGCATTCTATTGTTGAAAGCAGGTTTCTGCCATCTCTGAACAGTCTCCAGTACCCATCTCCTGAGCCATCATTTCCGAATAATACACAATCTTCCATTGGAATTACAGTAACAAATTGAGACCGACAGTCTGCTGATGGTAGCAGAACACCGGTTTTAATTAACGTCCAGTTATATCCCCAATCATCAGAATAATAGATGCCTACAGCAGGGTACCCATCTCCTGTGACAATAAATAATCTATCTGAATATTTATCAATACAACCTCCATGTGAATGTAAACTGCCATTTCCTGTTTCTCCCCATAAATCATAATCCTGAGGATTTGTAAGGGTGTTTTTCATTGGGTGCCCACCTATTGCACCAAATCCTCCTTTCCCATCAGGCTTTGTGGCAACAAAGACCATTTGATCAGCTGGAGTTGTACTATTTATGGACGTATCAGCCATTGAAAATACACATCTGAATGAATTCCCGCTATCTGTACTTAGATAGGCCTGCCCAATTGCATTATAGATAACGGCAAATACAATATTGTCCTTAGTACTCAGACCCCATGCTTTATTCAGAATTGAATTCTCGTAGGGAATATTCATTACCAGAACCGCGTCTGATTGCCTATAGGTATGAGTACCAGTTACCTGGGCAACAAATGGTACTTTATAAAAACTACAATGTGGTGCGTTATTGTCAACTTGTATTAATAAACCTGAATCAGGCATTTCATTTACTCCCATAATGGTACAGGAAGATACATTTAAACCGGAAGCTCCTTCCCAGATTCCGGAAATTAAAAATTTTACTTTATTACCAAATGTATTTTTATCAATCCGATAGAATGCACTTGAATGACCATAGTAAATGTATTCATCCGATATGTCAAAAACTTCGCAGTTTATGCCATCTTCCACAAATCTATGCAGTTCGGGGTTAGCAAGATTTTCGTAAATAATCGGATCAGAATTTGCGATTGAATAGGCATCTTCTATGGTTTTTGCCAGAAACGAAGATGAACTTCCACAATTTACCGGACCATCAGTAATTTTTGTAAAATGAACATTCCCAAGAGTTATATCTCTTATTTCTTCAGGTGATTCAAAATAAACAGCTGACGATAAAGTTTCATACCGTTGTTTTAAGGTGGTAAATGTCACCTGATTTCCGTAAGATGTGCCGAGGCTGCTGGCAAGATAAGCTCTGACATAATAAGTGGTTCCTGCAGCTAAACCGGTTATACTGCTTGTAAAACTGCCACTACCTGAGCCATCAGTAGTTTTGCTGTTTGCAGTTGTCGGATTTGCCGTCTTTGCCCAACAAACGCCTCTTGAGATGATTACTCCTCCACCATCAGGTGTAATATTCCCTCCGCTTATTGCAGTAGAATTTGTTATTGAAAAAACTGCCGTAGTAGAAATGGAGATAGTAAAAAGCTCCTGACCGTTTTTAGTTAAAGCCGGATAAATTACGATTTTACCGTTTTTATTTACAAAATTTATTCCTGTAGCAGTATTCTGCCCATTTTTTGTTAAACCTTGAGCTGAAAGAGTGCAAGAAACAAATAAATAAAAAAGTACGAAGAATAGTAATCGCATTTATTTTATAGGTCTGATTAATAAGAATAATCAAATTGAATTCTATCGCCTGCCATTAATGCGTATGAACCATTATTTGCAGAAACATACGTTAATATAATCCCTGAATTACTGTAAGCTGATTTACTTATTCTGACCCCATTAACATACATTTTCAGGTTACTTGTCTCAGAAGGACTATGTCTTAAAGTAAAAATTGTCTGACCCGTTACGGCAAGAAATTCATCTGTTGTTTCCCTGGTGATCAAAGGTTTATTGACGAGAGAATTATAATTGCCATCAAAAAGAACCGGTTTGTTGATCAAATCATCATAATCTCCACTTGTTGCCACATCAGAAAACAGCGGTTTGTTCATTATGTCAGAATAATCGCCACTTATTGCTAATTCAGAAAATATGGGTTTGTTCAATATGTCAGAATAATCACCACTTTTGGCTACATCAGACAAAACGGGTTTGTTCAATATGTCTGAATAAACTCCACTTGTTGCCACATCAGAAAATAAAGGTTTGTTCAATATGTCAGAATAATCTCCACTTGTTGCCACATCAGAAAATAAGGGTTTGTTCAATATGTCAGAATAATTTACGGTTGATTTTGTGGATGTTAGTGAATGAAATGCAAATGGCACTGCCATCATCTGCTGGATTCCCATAACTTTAAAATTACCGGAACGCTTTATGTCAATCTCAACTTTAAGGTATAACAGTTCTTCTCCCCAGTTAATATCTATCAGTTTCTGATATTTTCCGTCTGCAGAGACATCACCATGACCTAAAACCAGAGAAAACAGTCCAAACTGATCAGTGTAGGTGGAATGAACTTCCTTATATAAAATTTCCCCATTCTGTATACCGCCCAGGATTGAAAATCTAACATCAATCTGTTTGCTGTAAATGATATTCCCATTAATGTCGTGTCCGGCAATCTCTTTACCATGCTCATCCAGAGCCACTGCCTGGTAGGTAATGCCATCAGCGAATTGGCCATTTACTTTTGCGACGGACAGAATTAAGAATGTAAATAATAGGATTACAATGTTTTTCATGGCAAGTTTTTATTGATAGGAAATAAAAGTCCAAGTTGAATTGAAAAAGTCCGGTTAAACATCTTTTGGCTTGATTCTCTTTTCTCAAGCTGCAACAGCCCTATAGATTTATTTATTTTCAGGAATACAGAGCTATGATCTGAATATTCGTACTCTAAACCACCAAACATATTAACTCCAAAGTCATTCCTTTTAATTTCATTTAAAAACATCAGATCATAATGAGCTGAACCAATATATTGATCCGCTTTTAAAAGCCTTCCATAATATAAGCCGGCACCTAATTGGGGATAAAGTTTGCCCATAATGAATTTGTAACCAATATTCACATCAGCATTGACATAATGAAAAGACCAATCCAATTGATCCAGGTCAAGAGTTGAAGTTGCCCCATTATTATTGTACAATACCAGTCCTTCAAGGAATAAATGATTCCCGAATGCTTTTTGGAATGAAAGGCTATAACCAAATTTTATAGTATGATTCAGATCCTCCTTTTTCCCTTCAGAGTCGATGTATCTGAATGTGGAATAATTCTGGTAAAATGAAATCCCAACTTTATAATCCTGGGCAGCAAGGGTAATATAACTAAATATAAAAAAAACTATTACTAAATTTTTTTTCATATAAGGGTGATTTGAAATTGACTCTAATGTGTTACGATCAGTTTTTTTGAACCTGTACTGTTATCAGAATTAACCGTTATGATATATATACCTGGTATTAAATTCTTTAAATCCAGCCATCTGGTTTGCAAGGACTCAGCTTTGAATTCAGATATCAAAATTCCATTTATATCTTTCATGTAAATGGTGCATTTGGAGATCTCTTCCTGAAATTTAAGCAGCACCCTGTCATTTGCCGGATTTGGAGAGAGAGTGAACTCAACCGGCAGTATTGCCTTTAAATAGTTGTAAGAGGTTATCGGCTGTTGGAATCCCTGCCTGAGGACTAATCCTTCTTTATTAAACATATAAGTATTTGAGGACTGACCGATTGTTTGCCGAAGAATAAACCCTTCATCTGAAACCGTTGATCCCAGACAACTTAATGAAGAACGAACAATAGTCTGTCCAAGAGATGCCTGGCTAAGGATCATTATCTGCAGGAACACGATTTTAAGATACTTTGGCATATTAACTATGTGGTCTCAAATGTCAGAGAATTACCCGGTAAATTTAATCCCTTACGAATGAATTAATTGAATGATCATATAACTTTATGTCAATGGTTTTACTCGTTTAGTCAATATTTAGTTATCCTTTTTCGGTGCCCGCAACCGCTTTGATTGGATTGAGTCGAAAAAAATCATATTGTAACAGGTAAAATAATTACCGTAGTAGGGATATTAATTATCGTATTACAATATCAAAAAGTCCGAAAATCTTCCCCGACGGCATCAGTGAAACTGATCACTCATCGCCCACAATTAAAAAGCTGTTCACCATAGTGTTCGGTTTTTGTTCGGATGTCCCCGTTTTCTATATGTTGAAAACCCCTTAATATGTTGAAAACCTGTCAAAATTGATAGAATACTTATGTTTCTTATTTTCATACATTCGCTATAATTTGTATTAGTGAGTCGGGAAATCTATGAAAGAAGATGGAGAAAATTAAACATTATTTTCTTATTCGTCTGATGCATTGTGTATTGCATTTTTTGAATAACCTTGAATCTGATCTGCATGAAACAATTGATACGTTTTGAATGTCTTTCCGTACAAAGTATCCTTTTACGGAGATTTATTAAACTTCTGCTTCTTACTGCTCTTCTGATCCTGTCTTCTGCGGTTAACATAAATGCAGATGCAGGGAATGCAAAAAACATTCTTCCGCCGGTAGCCCTCTGTAAAAACATAACGGTGCAACTTGGAGATAATGGTTCCGTAACCATTGCAGGATCAGATGTAAATGATGGTTCTTACGACCCCGACGGTTCGGTTGTCAATCTTATGGTTACACCGAATTCATTTAACTGTTCCAATATTGGTGCGAACACAGTCACCCTTACAGTTACCGACAATGAGGGATTGAGTTCGGAATGCAATGCAGTCGTTACAGTCGAGGATAAGATACCTCCGGTTGTAAATGTCAAACCCTTTGAGCTTGTCATTGGTTCTTTGGGAACAGGTACTCTTCTTCCCGCAAATATTGACAATGGATCATCCGACAACTGCGGACCAGTAATATTGACGATATCAAAGAGTGACTTTACATGCAGCGACCTTGGGCAAAACACTGTGACCCTGACAGCCGTCGACTCTTATGGCAATTCGGCTTCGCGGACCACTATGGTGACGGTCTCAACGACTCTTGAGATTACAGGAATGTCCCTCTCCAGCTGTGATCTTTCTCCGTCGTTAGCCTTGTTCAAGGCAAATATCGAGGGAGGGGACGGAACTTATACCTATCTGTGGAAAGGCATGGAAGTAGACCTCTGTGCCTTTTATGGTTATTATCCCATTCCCGCCATCGCTCCAGTTTTTCAATACAAGCATCCTGGAAAAGCCATTTTTCAATAATACTATGTCCGATGGCCGTTACAATATCAGGCTTGTTGTTACTGATGGGAACGGATGCACCGATACTTCGGACATAAGAATAAGTAAGACCGGTCTTGTTTTTAATAATGTCACACAGAAATATACAGAAGCGTGCGAGGGTGAGATAAGATCCTATTCGGTAAATAATGAACCTGACGCAACTTACTCATGGACAGTTGTCAATGGAACGATTCTCTCAGCTGACCAGGATACTAGCAGGATCGATGTCAGATGGAACCTCGGAATTACATCCGGCGTTGTTACGGCTACTCTCCATGAACCTAATTTTTTCTTTCCGGCCGGGCAATGTGAATCTTCAGTTGTTGATAGTGTCACTCTGACCCCTTCGCCTGTGCCTGCATTAAACAACCCGGTTGTTAATGTCTGTTCAGAGTCAGAGAATACATATACTCTTACAAGTACCTTTGCATACCAGTTCTGGATTATAACCGGAGGTACAATTACAGCAGGAGGTGATGTCAGCGACAACTTTGTTACTGTAAGATGGGGAGCAGGACCTTCAGGGACCATTTCGGTATCCGCCGGAAGCAGCCCCACATGCACAGGTTCAATTGTTGTCGATATTTCAATATTCAAACTTTCAGGGGCAATTACCTCACAGACCGATATTTCGTGCAACGGGGGTTCAGACGGTTCGGTAACGGCTTTAGCTGCTGCCGGAACAGGCATTGCTCCCTATTCCTACTCTCTTGACGGCGGAGCTTACCAGCCCTCAGGTACCTTCACGGGTTTGTCGCTGGGAAATCATGTGGTGACCATCAGGGACGCTTTGCTCTGTACTTTTAATCTGCCATTTGTGATCAGCCAGCCAGAATCTGTTTCGGCATCAATCCAGGCAAAGACTGAAGTAAGTTGTTTTGGAGGATCTGACGGATCTGTTACAATTTCAGCTGCCGGAGGAACTCCGCCCTATCGTTACAGTCTGAATGCCGGGCCTTATCAGGATCAGAATATTTTTAACGGGCTTATGGCAGGTGCCTACACCATCACTGTCAGCGACAGCCACAATTGTACCGGTAATATCCCCGTTATTAATCACGCAGCCTGCAGCTATTCTTAATGGTACTGTAACGGTAACCAATGTCAGCTGTTACGGCGGACCTGACAGGACAGATTGACCTTACTGTCACAGGTGGGACCATACCTTACACATTTGTATGGAGCAGCGGTGAAACCACTGAAGACCTTCAGAATGTCGCCGCCGGTAATTATACAGTGGTAATCACTGACAGCAAGGGATGCACGGCAACGGTACCTGCAGTTGTTACACAGCCGGCAGCAGCCCTGACAGGAAGCACCGTAGTTGTAAATATTCTTTGTTTTGGTGATGCTACAGGGGCTGTTAATCTCACCGTTACAGGAGGGACCGCTCCCTTCACTTTCCTCTGGATCAACGGCGCAACTACTGAAGACATTGCAAACCTGGCTGCAGGAAACTATACTGTTACCATTACGGACGGGAATGGTTGCACGGCAAATTCATCAGGTTCAGTGGCCGGCCCTTCTTCCGCTTTAAGCGGAACGATAAGCTCACAGAACAATGTCCTTTGTAAAGGGGGCAGCGATGGAAGCGTTACAGTTACAGGTGCAGGAGGCACCGCACCGTATGAATACCGACTTGACGCCGGTTCTTTCCAGCCTTCCGGAACGTTCACCTCCATCCCAGCTGGTGCTTATACGATAACTATCAGGGATGCAAACCTTTGCACTTTCTCTCTTCCGGTTACCATAACAGAACCCGCTGCCATCCTGGATGCGGCCATTGCTTCCCTGACTGATGTGCTATGTTTTGGCGGTTCGACCGGAAGCGTCACAATAACTGCAACGGGCGGGACTTCTCCCTATCAGTTCAATATTGATGGTGGCACATACCAGGCAGGGGCAACAATTACCAATCTGGCAGCAGGTTTTCATAATGTTACTGTAAGAGATAACAATATTTGTACAGTCAGTGTGCCTGTCACCATTTCGCAGCCTGCTTCACCCATCAGTGGGGTCATTGTGTCCCAGACCAATGTGAATTGCTTCGGTGCAACAACAGGCAGCGTCACGGCAGCCGGGTCGGGTGGAACGTCACCCTATTCATACTCGATTGATGCAGGTCCGTTCCAGGCTTCAAATACTTTCGGCAGCCTTGGTGCGGGCGTCCATAATATAACTGTCAGGGATATTAACCTGTGTCAGGTAGTTGTGCCGGTGACTATAACCCAGCCAGCCACCCCTCTCAGCGTTACAACTTCACAGACGGATGTTCTCTGCTTCGGGGGAAATTCAGGAAGTGCAACAGGATCAGCTGCTGGCGGAACTGCACCCTATTCCTGGTCATGGAATACGGTTCCTGTTCAGACCACACCGTCAGCTTCAAACCTGACGGCAGGAAATTATATAATAACGGTTACTGACAATAATGGATGCACTACTACCGGTAATGTAACAATTTCTCAACCGGCAGGTATCCTGACTCTGGCGGCAGCCGTCACCAATGTTGACTGCTTCGGGAATTCTACCGGCGCAATCGACCTTACTGTTACAAACGGGACCTTACCTTTATCATACCAGTGGAGCAACGGAGCTATTTCTCAGGATCTGACAGGAATTCCTGCCGGAACATATTCTGTGATAGTCACCGATGGCAATGGATGTACTGCCAGTACAGACAGAACTGTAGCTCAGCCTGCTCTGCTTGGCGGAACCATTACGTCTGCAAATGTTGCCTGTTTCGGAGGAAGCTCCGGATCGTGCGATCTGACAGTCAACGGAGGGACTCCTCCTTACACTTATTTGTGGAGCAATAGCGCAATTACTGAAGATATCAACGGGGTTGTAGCCGGAAATTACTCAGTTACGGTGACTGATGGTAACGGTTGTATTGTTGTTGTAAATGGATCGGTCTCCCAACCTGCTTCAGCACTTGCGGGAACAATTGTATCTCAATCGGATGTTACAGTTTTTGGAGGTAATGACGGAAGTGTAACCGTTGCCGGGTCAGGTGGAGTAATGCCCTGGGAATACTCGCTTGATGCCGGAATTTACCAGTTGTCGGGTACTTTTGGCACACTGACTGCCGGATCATATATCGTTACTGTCAGGGATGCAAATTTGTGTACATTCGACATAACGGTTACAATAACCCAACCGATAACTCCACTTGTACTGAATAAAATATCGCAGACTGATGTGGCATGTAATGGCGGAACTACAGGAAGTGTAACAGTGGAAGGATTGGGTGGCTTTATGCCGTATATGTACAATATTAATGCCGGAGACTGGCAATCCTCCGGAACTTTCAGCTCCTTAGCCGCAGGGGATTATCAAATAACGGTAAGGGATGCCACGTTGGATGTTTCCATTATATCTGTGACGATTACTGAACCTGAAGTTCTTGATCTTGCAGTGTCGTCTGAAAATATCCTTTGTCATGGCGCTGCCACCGGATCTGCAATTGCTACAGCTACAGGGGGTGTGGCTCCATATTCCTGGTCGTGGAGTACAACACCAGTACAGACAACATCATCAGTGTCAAACCTCGGACCCGGGAATTACACAATAACATTGACCGATAACAATGGTTGCATTGAAACTGGCCCGGTTGCAATTACGGAACCTCAGGAACTTATACTGTCACATACCTGGACAATTGCGACATGCCCGGATTCTGAAGACGGGTCGATAGATCTGACTGTTACAGGTGGGATCGGTCCGTATAATGTAATCTGGTCTGATGGCATATTAACACAAAACAGGACAAATATCAAACCTGGAACCTACAGTGTGGTTGTGACGGATCAGAATACCTGCGCAAAATCACTGGTGATTCAGGTAGGTTTTGAAGGGAGCTTCAACTGCCTCGTAATACCTCAGGTAATCACTCCCAATAACGACGGATATAATGATGAATGGAGAATAAAGAACATCGATATCTTTCCTGACGCCGAAGTCCGGGTCTTCAACCGGTGGGGGAAACTTGTATTCAAAACACGAAACCTTTCAGCTGATCCCTGGGATGGAACGTTTAATGGTAAGCTGGTCCCGACCGATTCGTATCATTTTATTCTTTATCTGAACAACGGTTCTGCTCCGATATCGGGGGTAATAAGTGTAATTAGATAAGAAGAAGGAAGACCCGAGACCGAAGACAGAAGAAAGAAGGCAAATTAAATTAAAAAGAATTAAAAATGGTCTTAAAAACATGGTAGAAAAGTCACCCCTCTTTGCGAAGCAGAGAGGGGACGGGGGTGAGTACATGAGAAGACGGAAGACCGAAGACGGAAGACCGAAGACCGAAGACAGAAGTTAATTATTTACAGATGAAATTGATAAAGCTTAAAGATATGGGCTATTTCAGAAATGTTGTTTCAGTCTCCCTGCTAATTTTATCTTTCGGGATAACTGAAGCGCAGCAGGTTCCTATGTACAGCCAGTATATTATGAACGGGTTTTTGGTGAACCCTTCTTTTGCCGGCCGTGACGGTTACACTACAGTAAACCTGACGGTAAGGGAGCAATGGTCGGGATTGGCTCAGGCACCAAGCACGTATGCACTGAGTTTTCAGACACGGGTACTGAATAACAGTTATATCTCAAAATCAACTGCGGTTAAGAAAAGACTTGTTAAACCTACGAAGGGGGGCCGGGTTGGTGCCGGGGGATATGTCTTCAGTGATAATAACGGGATCATGCGACGTACGGGGATCCAGGCAGCCTACGCCTACCATATTCCTCTGGGTAATGAGGAAGGCGATGAACCAAGGGACCTGGCATTCGGACTGGCACTTACTGCCTACCAGTATGCAATCAATACTGACGGACTGATTTATGATCATGACGATCCTTATCTGAACAGCTATGACAGGTCTGTATTTATTCCGGATTTTAATTTTGGTGCAAGCTATGCAACATCCAGATATTATGTTGGTTTCTCAATGACCAATATGCTGAGAGGTTCAGTTGTTTTTGGCAATTCAGGTGGAAACAGGCATTCTGAGCTTGGTCATTATTTTCTGACAGGCGGCATTAAATTTCCCCTCTCGGCAAACTGGGTAATTGAACCATCGGCTTTTATAAAGTCATCCGACATGCTTTTCAAAGCTATTCAGCTCGATCTTACTTCCAGGATCTACTATAAAAATGATTATTGGGCTGGTCTGTCATGGAGGACAAACGATGCCCTTATACTTCTGCTTGGAATTAATTACAACAGGTTTTACTTTGCTTACGCTTACGATTTCACATTAACTGATATCAGGAAACAAAGCTTCGGGTCGCATGAGCTGACTCTCGCTGTAAAATTTGGTACCGGCGCCCGGAGATACAGGTGGTTAAATGCTTTTTAACAGGTATCTATGAAAAGATTCAGCACTCTCGTGCTGCTGTTTTTATCCGGAACGTTTCTTTATTCACAGATTGACAGTAATTCAACTTCTGTAAGGCTTATGTTTTACAATGTTGAGAATCTTTTCGATACATATAACGATCCGGTAAAAGATGATGATGAATTCCTGCCGGCAGGAGTGAGGCGATGGAATCAGACGAGATATAAAAAGAAACTTAATTCTGTTTATAAGACAATAACAGCGGCAGGGGAGTGGAGCCCTCCCGCTTTGATAGGTCTTTGTGAAATAGAGAACAAAAAAGTGCTTGAAGATCTTGTTTTTGGAACATATCTTTCAAATTACAGGTACGGGATCATCCATGAAGAGTCACCCGATGAGCGGGGAATAGATGTAGCCCTTATTTTCAGACAGGATATTGTGCACATACTCGGGTATGAATCATGGACACCGGCTTCAATCAATAAAGCTGATTTTAAGTCACGGAGTGTTCTCTATGTCAAATGTGAAATCTTTCACGATACTCTCCACCTGATTATTAATCACTGGCCATCAAGAAGGGGAGGGGTTCTTGCAGGTGAATCGGTCAGAAATGACATAGCTGACATGGTCAGGGCTGCCGCCGATTCGTTGATCATCAGGTCATCAGGAAGGTCAAAGATCATCATCATGGGTGATTTTAACTGCACTCCGGATGATCCGGTGATCAGAAGGCTGACCCAATCCGCCGGGTCACTGGTCAACCTTGCAGTCCCCGACAATTCAGCTATACCGGGAACCTACCGTTATATGGGTACCTGGGAGCTGCTGGACCAGATCATTGTATCGAAATCATTGTTAGACTCTCCATCGGGGTTATACACTGATCCACACAAATTCAGGATATATAAACCTGATTTTCTCCTTAAAAATGACGGAAATTATCCGGGACTTACTACTTTCCAGACATACAGAGGATACACGTATCAGGGTGGATTCAGCGATCATCTGCCTGTCTTGCTTGACCTATTTGTCAGATAATTGTCTGAGGGGTTTAAGTCCAAGCTCCTTTCCTTTTTTAATCATAAGTTTTCGTGCGGCTTCATGTTCGTTTGGAATTATACCGTCAAGGATGGCTTCCCTTATGGCATTCTTTATGATGCCAACCTCTCTTACCCGGTGGCAATTCCGAACATTTCAATTATTTCATTTCCGTCGACCGGGGGCTGAAAATTTCTGACTGCATCTTTTTCCTCAATCTCCTTCAGCTTCAGTCTTACGAGCCTGAAGTTTTCAAGGTGCCTGGTCTTTGTAGCTTCATTCTTCGAGGTGATGTCAGCCTCACATAGCAGCATAAGATCATCAATGTCATCACCGGCTTCAAATAGCAGCCGTCTTACTGCCGAGTCTGTCACAATTTCCTGTGATAAAGCGATGGGTCTGAGATGAAGTTCAACGATCTTCCTGACATATTTCATCTTGTCGTTTAACGGCAGTTTAAGCCTTCTGAATATATCAGGGATCATTTTCCCTCCGACATATTCATGCCCATGAAAAGTCCAGCCGGCTTCAGGCACATATTTCTTGGTGACGGGTTTGGCAATATCGTGCAGTAGCGCTGCCCATCTCAGCCAGATATTATCTGTCATTTTGCTGATATTATCAAGCACTTTGACCGAATGAATGAAATTGTCCTTATGTGCCTTGCCATCCTTTTTGTCAACACCTTTCAAACTGTCAAGCTCCGGGAGAATAAATTTCAGCAGTCCTGATTTTTCAAGAAGAATAAAACCACGTGACGGATGTTCACACATTATTATTTTGTTAAGCTCGGTTGCTATCCGTTCCGGACGAGACAATAGCTATCCTTGCGGCATTAGCGGAAAGTGAGCTGAATGTTTTTTCCTCTATGGTGAAGTTAAGCTGTGCGGCAAATCTTATCGCCCTCATCATCCTCAGGGGATCGTCCGAAAATGTTATGTCGGGGTCGAGAAGGTGTCCTTATTATCTTTTTCCTGAGATCTTCCACTCCCCCGAAAGGATCTAAAAACTCACCAAAAGTCTCCTGCTTAATGCTGACTGCCAGAGCATTAATTGTAAAATCCCTTCTTCTCTGGTCATCTTCCAGGGTTCCCTCTTCAACAACCGGTTTTCTTGAGCTCCTGTTATAAGACTCTTTTCGTGCGCCAACAAATTCAATCTCATAATCATTAAATCTGAACATTGCTGTTCCGAAATTCTTAAAGACACTTACTTTGATCCCACGGCCAAGCTTCCTGGCAGCTTTTCGTGCAATATCAATACCGCTTCCGATTACTACTATATCAATATCCTTTTCGGGATGGTCTCTTTTAAGCAGGCAATCCCGGATAAAACCGCCGATTACCCATGCCTTTACATTTTCTGAAGTGACAACCTCGGAAAGTCTTTCGAAAATACTGTCATTTAGACATTTACGCATATACAGGTATAGCCTTCGTTCTTTTTCAGGACAAAGTTACAATTAATAAGTAATTTTAAGTAACCAGACGTATGGATGGATTCATGCGGCGGGATTACCACAAGACATTGAACAATGAGCACTTTCGGGTGTTAGATCTAAAAAAATTTTATATGCTGGAGCACTTGACAAAGGAAACTTTTCTAAATAAAGTTTTCAATTATGAAGTCAATAAAGAATGGATATTTGAAGGGAAAAGGCCCTGTGTGATTGACTTTTATACCGACTGGTGCGGTCCATGCAAAATAATTGCGCCCATCCTGGAAGAACTTGCCAGGGATTTTGACGGTAAACTTGATATTTATAAAGTAAACACAGAAGAGGAGCTTGAACTTGCAGCTGTTTTTGGAATCAGAAATATCCCTTCAATCCTGTTTATACCTGTGGAAGGCAAGCCCCAGATGGCAGTAGGTGCCATACCTAAGGAGGTTTTTCTCCAGGCTTTCAGCGAGGTTCTCGGAGTAGCAAAATAGAATGTTAAAAAATTCAAATTGTTGAAAAAAAAGTTGAAAATAATGTAACATTTGATAATATGTTCCGTTTAATATAGCAAAGGTTGTAACCGTTCGGTTACGTGAGTTTTTTTCATGGATTTAGGTTTAGGGTAGTAAAGTAGTGTCCCGCAGGATGAGAGTTCTGCGGGATATTTTTTATACCAGGTCCTTAAATATACTGTTTATCTCTTCCTCAGTCGACCTCAGCTTTTTCTGACACTGCCTTATAAGTTCCGAAGCCCGCTTTACTTCCACGGAGAGCCGGTCGACATCGAGCTCACCGCTCTCAATCTCCCTGAGGATCTTCTCGATCTCATTGACAGCCTGATTAAATGAAAATTCCTTTTTAGTCATTGTAAGTGTATATTTATAAATCTCTTTTTAATCACAGCAGGCACTCGCTCCCTCACCTCCCGCTCCTTTTCTTCCTTATTCTTCAACCACCCTGCTGGTGACTTTTCCGTCGCTGAACAATGTACTTATCAGATCATCCTTCTTTACCTGGCTACCCGACTTGATTATTTTGCCATGAAGGGATGTAATCGTGTAACCTCTTCTCAGAACATTCTCAGGGTCAAGCATCTTGAGCGAATTCTCCAGTCCATCAATTTTGGACTTTGTTCCTTTAAGCAGGTTGGCTGAAGAGGTTATGACTTTCTGATTTCTCACAGTTCAGTGCGGAATTATTATGCATCAGAAACGATCTTGAGCCGGTTTCGAGTCTTGATTTCTGATTATGCGGAAAGAGTCCTGCCCTTACAATGTATTCTTTGCCGATATTTATCATTTCGATAATCATTCCGGATAGCTGTTCTCTTATTTCCGAGATCATGAGCCTGGCGACAGGAATCAGCCTGATCCTGAAGTTTCGATCCGTTGTCTGTTATCATCAAATACCTCCTTTGAGACTTTCGATTATTTCAGCGCTCATTTCATTCAGATGACTCTCGGCGTTACTCATGCATTCGATAAGGAAATCAGCGACAGCAGTCGGGGTTTTCAACGACCTGTGGGCAACAATATCAGTAACGGAAAGATCCTTTTCATGTCCTATGCCAGTCAAAACCGGTATAGGGAACTGGGTAACATAATAGGCAATATTGTAATTATCAAACCAGCTCAGGTCGGTCTGTGATCCTCCTCCTCTGATAATCACCACCGTATCAAATAATTCTATCTTTGAAGCAATCCTTTCGAGTGCGTTTATTACGCCTTGCTCTGTCTCGCTTCCCTGCATGGGTGTTTCGATAAGGGCAGTGTAAAAGATATATCCGAAACTGTTGCCTTTAAGATGGTTCAGAAAGTCAGTATATCCGGCAGCATTTTTTGAGGAGATAACGGCGATCCGCTGGGGAACAGACAGGGAAATCAAGTTCCTTGTTCATGGTCAGGATACCATCCTCCTCAAGCCTTTTCAATATCTGCTGTCGCTTTAAGGCCATCTCCCCGAGAGTGAAGGTAGGGTCGATGTCCGAGATCAACAAGGCTTAGTCCGTATATCTCGTGATATTCAATTTTTACCCTGACAAGAATTTTTATGACCTCCCTGAGAGATTCGCCAGTGGCATTTTCGAAGATATGATTTCAGGAACCGGTACCGGCTGCTCCATATCACGGCTTTTACACGCGCCCTGATACTCTTCTCGTCCTGGAGCTTTTCAACAAGTTCAAGATAACAGTGGCCCGAGTAGTTTTCCCTGATATCCGAGATTTCAGCTATTACCCAATACATGCCGGGTAAAGCCATGTAAAGGGAGTCTTTAATGATAAGCTGTAATTCAGTCAGTGATAATTTCTCGTTCATATTCAGCTTCAGATCTTTATGACTTTATGAACGTACTTTCCAACCGGTGTTGAGAGCCGGATAAAATAAATACCGCGGTCCATATTTCCGAGGCCGTCAATTTGAAGTGAACGGCTTATATTGTACCTGTATTCTCTTTTAGTTATCAGTCTTCCCGATGAACTGAAGATCTCAATTGTGAGACTTCCCGGCGGTTGCCTGAAAGTTACGGTAAGGTTGTCTGAGAATGGATTTGGACTTACAATTGATTCATTTATAGGTTTTTTTACAAGTTTTTCCTGCAATCCGGATATAAGTTTTACAAAATCCGGAATGCCATAACCGTACAAAGAATCAGGGGTAAGGTATCTGTCACTGACTGACGGGATCGCAGACAGGATATCATAGCTTGTGGCTTGCGGGACAGCCTGCATTACACACGCGCACATACCGCTTATTATCGGGCACGAGAAGGAAGTCCCGTTTGACCTGCCGGCCAATGACTCCGTCTGAACAGGTACGCTGACACCCTGTGCAACTACATCAGGCTTTATTCTCCGGTCGTATGACGGGCCGGCAGATGAGAAGTCGGAAATATAGTTAATGCTGTTGACGGCTCCGACAGCCAGGACGCTGTCACCGTCCGAAGGGGCGATAATGTGCATCCAGTCACTGTTTCTTTCATTGCCTGCACTGCAGACGACAAGTATTCCCTTCGAAACGGCAATATCAGCAGCCCTGGTTATAAAGGTAGTGTTCCCGTCCATATCCGGATACTTGTAATTTAGCTTCGGATCATCGAAAGTAAAATAGCCGAGGGATGATGAAATGATGTCGGCTCCAAGACTATCAGCCAGCTCAGCGCCAGCAATCCAGTAATCTTCTTCTGCCGGAAATTCTGATTGAACATCCTCAGTTCTGAAAAGCAGGTAATCAGCACCCGGCGACATACCTGCAATTAACCCCGGCAATACGCCTGACAGAACGGAAAGCACCGCCGTTCCGTGATTATGGTAATCATAAACAAAACTTCTGTTTGTAACAAAATCATAAGTGCCATTTATCCCGTTCCGCTCACGAAGTTCCCCGAGTGAAGAAATTTTATCAGCATTAAGGAATCCCCCGTCAAGAACAGCAATGAGCACGCCTTTCCCTGTGAAGCCTGAATCATGAACAACATTCCCGTTAAGCATTGACAGAGGTCTTTCATAAGCCGGCAGCTCATCGGCATAAGTTGAAAAAAACAGTTTGTCTGCAACCTTGCTTTTTACTCCGGGATTCTTTACAATTTTAACATCCCTTACAAATGGCAGATTCAGCAAACCGTCAATATCTGAGGAATTCACAGTTTTAAAAAGTGCAGTATTCATCCACCTTGATGTGCAGTGTAATCTGAAACCCTGCAACGAAATCTGGTCAAGGTATTCTTTATTAACTGGTATATCCCTGAAGTCGGGGAGAGGTGACCCCGATTTTTGTCTTCGTTCGACGGCTCTCTCAGAGAACAGGTCTGACAAAGTGAATTCATTGGTATTCAACGGTCCCTTGTCTCTTAAGAAGACCCTGTAGAAATAATTGTATGTTGCTTCCTGACCTGAAGCAGAATAAAATGACAGGAGAAGAAAAACTGCTGATGCCCGGAATATCTTTCCTGATATGCCGGGATATAATCTTACGATCACCATTTTTTTCCGGTTTTTTCAGGATCAGCGATCTTTACTCCTTCTTTTTCAAGTGAATCAATATAGTCTGAGTGATAAATATCGATATCCGGATTTTTTGCTTTGCCTTCAGAGTATTCGATCCTGAACCTCTGACTGCCATTTTTATTGTATATCAGCCACACTCCATCCCTTAAGTCATTCTTGTACCGGCCGAGAACTTCAGGTTTACCGCCGGCGAAGAAAGCTTCAAATTTCCCGTTCAGTTTCCCATTAATGTAGGTTGTTCTGAAGTTTACGGATCCGTCGGGATGATATTTTATCCACTCCCCGTCCTTAATATCATTTTTGAAGTTAATTACTTCTGCAATAATGCTGTCAGGAAAAAACTTTCGCGAAAGTCCGTTTCTTTTATCGTTCAGATACTCTTCATCTCCGATAAGGACACCACTGGTTAAAACCGAAAAGAAATGCCAGGTACCTTCTTTTAACTGATTTATGTATTTTCCCCTTGAGGCTACATTTCCGTTCTGATAATAAAGGGTGGCAAGAGCTTCGGCGCCGCTCTCATTGAAAACCAGAAGTGATTTGATTGTCTGGTCCTCGTAATACCTTTTGAATTCACCCACAGGTTTGTCATTGCGGAAAAAACCATCGTACATGACATTGCCATCAGGATACTTCTTAATCCAGTGACCCTGCTTCATTCCTGACTTATCTGTCTGGTTAAGAGCATTTCCCCCTGTGGATATGACCGGGTCGTGGAAAAGGGAAAAGCAAAGTATGACGATGATCCTGAGATTCATTATGAAGACCTGCAAATTTCTGACAAAAGTACAAAATTATGACTTATGACCTGTAATTTTCCCGTTTGAATAGTTTTATATTACCGTTAACCACAATCTGCTCAATCTGACGATCAGCGGGAAATGAGGGAGCTTATTTTATTTCCCGCAGATTTCGCAGATTTACGCAGATCAGACCAGTGGATCAGTGACTAGTAGACCAGGAGACCAGCAGACCAGCAGACCAGCAGACCAGCAGACCAGCAGACCAGGAGACCAGCAGACCAGCAGACCAGCAGGCATGTACGAATAAAAAAAGAGGATGATACATGATCAACCTCCTTTACTCTATCCTTAGCTCATTTATTTTACTTCCTCAAAATCAACGTCTGTTACTTCATCGCTACCCGAACCCGGCTGTGTTTTGCCGTCTCCCGGCTGATCAGGTCCTGGCTGTGAGGATGCCTGACCGGAATTCTGTGCTGTTTTGTACATCTCTTCCGATGCTACCTGCCAGACTGCATTAAGATCGGCGAGTGCTTTGTCTATTGCAGGAAGGTCCTGTGCTTTATGGGCTTCCTTAAGTTTTGAAAGAGCATCTTCTATTGCTGCTTTTTTATCTGCAGGCACCTTATCTCCGAATTCCCTTAGTTGTTTTTCGGTGGTGAAGATCATGCTGTCAGCGGTGTTTAATTTTCTCGACTTTTTCTTTTGCCTTTTTGTCGGATTCTTCATTTATCTTTGCTTCGTCCCGCATTCTTCTTATTTCATCATCACTGAGTCCTGAAGAGGCTTCAATCCTGATTCTCTGTTCTTTTCCTGTACCTCTGTCTTTAGCCGTTACATGCAGGATTCCGTTAGCATCAATATCGAAAGTTACTTCGATCTGCGGTACCCCTCTGGGGGCAGGTGGGATACCGTCGAGATGGAATCGTCCGATGGTTTTGTTTCCGGTGGCCATAGGTCTTTCACCCTGGAGGACATGAATTTCTACTGAAGGCTGACTGTCGGCTGCAGTAGTAAATACTTCCGTCTTTTTGGTTGGGATTGTTGTATTTGATTCAATAAGTTTGGTCATAACACCGCCCATGGTTTCGATACCCAGCGAAAGGGGAGTAACATCCAGGAGAAGGACATCCTTTACTTCACCGGTAAGAACACCGCCCTGAATGGCAGCTCCTACGGCAACAACCTCATCAGGGTTAACACCCTTTGAGGGTACCTTTCCAAAGAACTTCTCAACAAGCTGCTGAATTGCAGGTATTCGTGTTGATCCTCCTACAAGGAGAACTTCGTCAATCTCAGATGACTTGAATCCCGAATCGGCAAGCGCTTTCCTGCAAGGTTCTATACATGCCTGGATAAGGTTATCACACAGCTTTTCAAATTGTGAACGTGTAAGAGTTTTAACAAGATGTTTCGGAATACCGTCAACCGGCATTATATATGGCAGATTTATTTCGGTTGTTGTAGAACTGGAGAGTTCGATCTTTGCTTTTTCGGCAGCTTCCTTCAGTCTCTGCAGTGCCATAGGATCTTTTCTCAGGTCGACTCCTTCTTCCTTCAGGAATTCTTCTGCCAGCCAGTCAATAATCTTATGGTCAAAATCATCGCCGCCAAGGTGTGTATCTCCGTTCGTCGATTTAACTTCAAATACGCCGTCGCCGAGTTCCAGGATTGAAATATCAAAGGTGCCTCCACCAAGGTCGAACACTGCAATCTTCAGATCCTGTGATTTCTTGTCAAGCCCGTAAGCCAGCGAAGCTGCGGTGGGCTCATTTATTATTCTTTTTACATTAAGACCGGCAATTTCACCCGCTTCTTTGGTTGCCTGGCGCTGTGAGTCACTGAAATAGGCCGGAACGGTGATCACTGCATCTGTAACCTCCTGTCCAAGGTAATCTTCGGCTGTTTTCTTCATCTTCTGAAGGATCATTGCTGAGATCTCCTGAGGAGAGTACATCCTGTTTTCGATCTTTACCCTTGGAGTATTATTGTCGCCCTTGACAACAGTAAATGATACCCTTTTTATTTCGGCATTTACCTTATCATACGTTTCACCCATAAACCTTTTGATGGAATAAACAGTTTTTTTGGCATTGGTGATAGCCTGACGTTTGGCCGGATCACCAACTTTACGTTCGCCGTTTTCCACAAATGCCACGATGGAAGGAGTGGTTCTTTTGCCTTCGCTGTTAGGGATAACTACAGGCTCGTTCCCTTCCATGACTGCCACGCAGGAGTTTGTTGTTCCCAGGTCTATTCCGATTATTTTTCCCATTTTATCCTTTTTTACTGAATTTCATTTTTCTGAGAGACTAATAAGCAATGATTATGCCATTAGAAAAATAGCTGGTTTTAAGGTAATAATGGCATCGCAGCTGTATGACAAAACGACAGTTCTCCTATTGCCCATGTCAGAACCCTACCCTGGAAATCAAAAAGAAATTTTATACAAAGTGTTTCATCCAGTGCAAATAAGTAACTTTGTGAACACTTTAAACAAATTCTGTTATGCCGGTACATGATATTGTCAAAAAAGTTACAACTCATGTTTTAAATGAGATGAAACTGAAAGGGGAGAAGATCGCGATGCTAACAGCATACGACTATTCAATTGCACGTATTCTTGATGAAGCTGAAATTGACGTCATCCTTGTTGGTGATTCTGCTTCAAATGTGATGGCAGGTTTTGATACAACATTGCCAATCACCCTCGATAACATGATCTATCATGCTGCTTCGGTGGTAAGGGCAGTAAAAAGGGCCCTGGTCATTGTTGATCTTCCCTTTGGCACTTACCAGGGAAATTCAAAGGAAGCACTGGTTTCGTCGATAAGGATAATGAAGGAGACAGGCGCTTCTGCTGTGAAACTTGAAGGAGGTCAGCAGATAATTGAATCTGTTGAGAGAATCCTGTCGGCCGGAATTCCGGTTATGGGACATCTCGGACTGACGCCACAGTCGATCCATAAATTTGGAACTTATGTGGTTAGGGCAAGGGAAGAAGAAGAGGCAAGGCGTCTGATGGAAGATGCCCGTCTGCTTGAGAAAACCGGTTGTTTTGCACTTGTGCTTGAAAAGATCCCCGCAAGACTGGCGGAAGAGGTATCAGGTAACGTTGAAGATACCGGTAATAGGTATAGGCGCCGGAGGAAAGACTGATGGACAGGTGCTGGTACTCCATGATATGCTCGGAATTACGCAGGAATTTTCCCCTCGTTTTCTCAGACGGTACCATAATCTTTATGCAGAGATCAAAGGGGCCGTTCAGACATATATCAGTGATGTCAGGAGCCAGTCGTTCCCAAATGAAAAAGAACAATATTAACCCTGCAGAGAATGGTTGAAATACTTTACGAGGATAACCATCTGATTGCAGTCTATAAGAAATCTTCCGACCTGGCCCAGAGTGATAAAACAGGCGATCTGGCCCTTGATTCGGAAATAAAAAGCTACCTGGCCAGGAAATACAATAAACCGGGAGATGTTTACCTGGGTGTTGTCCACAGGCTTGACCGTCCGGTTAGCGGGGTAACCCTTTTTGCCCGGACCTCAAAATCGCTTGCCCGCCTTAATGAAATGTTCAGGACCAGGGAAGTTAAAAAGACCTACCTGGCAATTGTCAGGGAAAGACCTCCTGCAGATGAAGCGGTCCTGACACATTTCCTTAAAAAAAATGAAACGCAGAATAAAACCTATGTCTATGATACTGAGGTAAAAGGCTCGAAGGCAGCCTCCCTGACATACAGGCTGGCAGGAAGGTCGGAGCGTTTTTTCCTGCTTGAGATTGAGCTTCATTCAGGCCGGCATCATCAGATCCGGGCACAGCTGGCTAGAATAGGATGCCCGATAAAGGGAGACCTGAAATATGGATTCCCAAGGTCAAATGAGGACGGGAGTATAAGCCTGTTTGCGCGCAGACTCGAATTTATTCATCCGGTAAAGAAGGAAAAGATCACTATTACTGCCCATTTCCCTGAAGGTGATGTCTGGCACCTGTTCAAAGATGCAGAGGTATAAATTAAAAGAGCCAGGAATTCCCGGTCTCATTTCGGGTGTCATGAAAGCATTACACAAAGAAATCCTGCTACCTGAATGTTTTACAATAATAACAATCTATAAAAGATTACAGTTAAATTCAGGTTAATTAGAGTTAAGGAAAAGTTAAAACCTGAACATGTAAGTAGTTAAATCAGTTAATTTTGCGTCATGAGCAAAAACAAGTTCATAGGTCTGATCTTCATGATGCTTTTGTCCCTTACCGGGATTATATGGGTGCAGATTGTATGGATAAGCAATGCGGTGAGCATCCTTAATGAGAATTTCAACAGGGCAGTCATTGCCAGTCTGAACGATGCGGCAAATTCTATTGAGTCGAACAGGAGGATGAGTTTCTTCAATGATTTCATGTTTGATGACCCATCAGTACCCGAATCATCACCAGGTGATATAACAAGTTATCTGAGTGTCGGAAGCTATTCTTCAACTGATGGGAAAAACTATAGTTACAGTGTTACCAGCCAGTCAGTTACAGGCTCCATAGATTCCTCCGGAAATGTGAAGTTCAATCCACCCGTCGTTTCACACAACGATACTACTTTTTTTGCCGATTCGGGTACATACATAATTACTTCACCCGAAAAACCGGGTGAACTTAATGTAGTGAGGAAAAATGAGGGAGTAAATACTGTTCCGACCTCGGTAAATATCAACAGGCAGGAGTTCCTTGACTGGGTAAAGAGAAGAGCCTACGAATTCCGTAATATGAGTGACCAGATGATCTCTGAAGTCTACCAGTGGGAAAAGACAATGCAGGTGGATAAAAATGAAATTGCTTTTGCCCTCCGGAATTCATTCCTGTTTTCAAGGATTGAAACACCCTTTGAGTTTGCAGTTATTAAAAACGGGGTAGTAGAGGATGGGACTTTTAAGAAATCAGACAAGAACGATTTTCTTAAAAGCAACTATATGGTGCGGTTATTCCCGGACAACATTATCAGGCAGGATCTTGTCCTGTCGGTCATCTTCCCTGACCGCACAAACTATGTACTTGGATCCATGGCCTGGCTTTTGGGCGGATCACTGCTCTTTTCATTAATCATTCTGGCTACTTTTGCTTTAAGCCTTTTCTTTATAATCCGGCAGAAGAAGATCTCTGAAATGAAGTCAGATTTCCTGAACAACATGACTCATGAGTTCAAGACTCCCATTGCAACCATATCACTTGCAGCCGATACAATTACTAATCCGAAGGTAATCAACGATGAGACGAGCATCAGGCATTTCATCGGCATGATCAAGAAGGAGAACAGCCGGATGAATAAGAAAGTTGAAACTATTCTGCAGATAGCTTCACTCGACAAAAAGGAAATTGAGTTTAAGTTTGAGAATCTTTCACTTCATTCTGTAATTGAGCACGCAGTCGACACAATTGAAATCCAGGTTCATCAGAAGAACGGGAAAATAACCTTAAACCTCAAAGCTGAGGAACCGGTAATCTATGGTGACAATGAACATCTTACCAATCTTGTGAATAACCTTCTCGACAATGCAATAAAATACTCGCCTGATTCACCTGATATAACAGTTGAGACAAGAAACAATGAAAAGGGGATTTTGTTATCTGTAGAGGATAAAGGGATCGGTATGACAAAAAGTGTTCAGAGCAAGATATTTGAAAGATTTTACCGGCAGAGTTCAGGTAATATACATGATGTCAAAGGATTCGGACTCGGGCTTAATTATGTGAGGGCGATCATTGATGCCCACAGGGGTTCTGTTACTGTTTACAGCGAGCCGGGAAAAGGAAGCCGGTTCGATATTTTTCTACCTTTTAACTGGGAAAACTAACGAGAAATATGAAATCCGTAAAAATTTTTCTTGTTGAGGATGACCTGAGTTTTGGCTCCGTACTTAAGTCTTACCTTGAACTAAATGACTATTCGGTTGACTGGGTCGATGATGGCAAGTATGCAGTTGATCATTTCAGGAAAGGTGCATTTGATATATGTATCCTTGACGTCATGCTTCCGCATGTTGATGGATTTACCATAGCAAGTGAAATAAGGAAGATCAATAATGTTGTTCCCATAGTTTTCCTCACGGCTAAAAAACTTAAAGAGGATGTCCTGAAAGGGTATGGCTCAGGTGGTGATGATTATGTTACGAAACCATTTGATACGGAAATCCTGCTTGCCAAAATACGCGCAATACTTGCCAGACGCGATTTTCAATCGGGTACAAGGGATATTTTTGAGATAGGTAAATTCGTCTTCAATGCCAGGTTAAGGACTCTCACTTCGGGTGAGGAAGAGAAAAAGCTCTCCCCGAAGGAGGCACAGTTACTTGAATTACTTGCTGTAAATCCGAATGAACTTATAAGCAGGGAGATGGCTTTGAAAAAGATCTGGGGAGCCGATGATTATTTTACTGCAAGAAGTATGGATGTCTATATCACCAAGCTAAGAAAATTCCTTTCCGAGGATCCCAGATTAAACATTAAAAACATTCATGGAGCCGGATTTCAGCTTATTATCAGGACCGACCTGCAGTAAGATTTTTCTTGCTGAACTGTAACGGAAGAAGATTACTGCAGCTGTCGATAACCCTTATCCTGTCTGACCCTGTAAGTATAATCCTGATCTGTTTTTTTGTCCTGTTTTCTTCTTCAGCCAGTACCTGGCGGCAATTTCCGCATGGTGAAATAATATCGGTGGTAATCCCTTCCTCATTCACGGCAGCAATTGCAATTGCTTCAATATAATCATCAGGGAAATTGGATACTGAGTAGGAGATCGCTGTCCTTTCTGCACAAATTCCGGAAGGGAAAGCAGCATTTTCAACATTCGATCCTTTCACAATTCTTCCCGTTACGAGCCTTAGTGCAGCGCCTACCCTGAACCCCGAATAGGGAGCATACGCATTAATTGCCGCTGTCTTTGCAGCCAATATAAGTTCTTGATCTTCAGAGTTAAGCTCCTCGGGTCTTTCACATTCCAGGTAAGTAAAAGAAATATTTTTTGCGGATATCATACTGCTCTTTATGGTATATGTTACAAATTTAACAATTATAAAATACCACCAGATATGGCATTGTTAAATGTCACTGTTAATAAAATAGAGTTGAAGGGGTGTACAATTTTTTTATTTTTGTCTCAAATAAAAGAAAGTGGTAAAACCCGCCCTTAAAATTTTTTCGTTTTTTCTTTTGATCAGCCTTGTTTCATGCAGGGCCGGTAGGGTTCCGTCTAAGCCCGCGGTTATTAGCGGCTCCGCCTCATCCTATATTGAAAATTACAAGGATCTGGCCATCAGCGAAATGAGAAGGACCGGGGTTCCCGCAAGCATTACCCTTGCGCAGGGGATGCTGGAATCTGATTATGGACGAAGCTCTCTTGCCAGGGTGGCGAACAATCATTTCGGGATCAAATGCCACACCGACTGGAACGGGCAAACAGTACGGCAGCACGATGACAGGAGGAATGAGTGCTTCAGGAAATATCAACGACCTGAAGACTCATTTTACGATCATTCCGATTTTCTCAGATCAGGATCACGTTACAGCTCCCTTTTCAGGCTTGACCCGGAAGATTATAAGTCATGGGCTCATGGACTCAGGAGGGCCGGTTATGCAACTAACCCCGATTATGCAAACATGATAATCAGGAAGATCGAGGAGAATAATCTTCAGTTGCTTGACCGCGGTTATATCACCGCATCAAAACAGGTTGAAAAACAAAGAGAATATACCGCGGAAAAGCAGGCACCTCCTGTAAAGTCAGACTCAGAGCCTGTTAATCAGCCTCCCGTAAAAGCGGAAACTATTACTTTCGGCGATGTAATGGCTCGTGCTCCAAGGATACTGGAGAACAACAGGGTACAGTACATTATCGTAAAAGACGGGGAAACGAAGCAGAAAATTGAGAATGAGTTCCAGCTTTTAAAACGTGATCTCGCAAATTATAATGATTTGAATGAGGCTTTCACTCCTGTTGCCGGCCAGGTGCTTTACCTGGGACCAAAAAGGGAAAAAGCCGAAGCGGGTAAGGAATTTCATGTTGCTGCAGCAGGAGAGACCATGCATCTGATTTCGCAGAAGTACGCCATTAAGTTAAAGAGCCTGCTCGAATTGAACAGGATGACAGATAGTGTTGCACCTGTTCCGGGTCAAAAAATATTGCTGCAGGATATTAAACCTGTTAACTTACAATAATCGAATAATCAGCTATCCGGAAGCCTCTCAGAAATTCCTCACAATTCATTCTGGATTTTCCCTCCAGCTGTAGATTCAGGATCTTTACAAATCCACCTGCACAGGCTACCTTAATGAAATTTTTACCATCGGAAATAATTTGTCCCGGTTTATAGGAATGGCTGCCGGTTTCAGGCTGGCTTTCGAATATTTTAACCGACAAATTTATAGTACCATTTCTGAAAACAGATCTTGAACCGGGGTAGGGTGCAAGTCCCCTGATGAAATTATGGATTTTTCCGGGCTCATTGTCCCAGTTTATGGTGCAATCTTCAGGAAATATCCTTGGGGCAGGTTTAAGGATTTCACCAGGGATTATGAAATTTGTTTGTGGCTGAGGTTTAAGCTGTTTTTCTGCAATTGCCTCAAGAGTCCGTATAACAAGTCTGGCCCCGTGCTTCATCAGTTTATCATGCAGGTCTCCTGCATTTTCAAATGGAAATATGGAGACCTCCTCCCTGAGAAGGATATTGCCTGTGTCGATCTTATCGTCAATTAAGAAGGTTGTTACCCCGGTAATTGTTTCCCCATTGATTATTACATGGTTGATAGGCGCTGCTCCCCGGTACTGGGGTAAAAGGGAAGCGTGGAGGTTTATTGTTCCTCCGGGAGGTATTCTCCAGACTGCTTCAGGCAGCATCCTGAAGGCAACAACAATGAAAACGTCAGGTTTAAGCCTTATCAATTGCTCAATGAATCCTTTGTCTTTAAGGTTATCAGGTTGAATGACAGGAAGGTAGCTGGATTCAGCATAATATCTTTACATCCGATTTTGTTATTTTTCTTCCTCGTCCGGTGGGTTTATCAGGCGCTGTGACAACCGCCACAACGTTGTAGCCGTTCATGAGCAGGGAACCAAGGGTGGCCACGGCAAACTCCGGAGTTCCCATAAATACAACCCTGAGATTTTTCATTCGATATTGTCAGATCCTTTAACCTGTCAAATCTACTAAATATATCAATCCTTCACAATGTGCTTATAGCAGGTAAGGTTATGACCCATTTTATTTGCCTTGGTTTTCAGGTAGAAGTCGTTGTGCGGGTTGGAAGGGATCTCGAGCGGAATGGTCTCGACAATCCTTATTCCATATCCTTCAAGACCTGCCCTTTTTACAGGATTATTTGAGATGAGCCTTACTTTTCCGAGCCCTAGTTCTCTCATTATACTTGCTCCCACGCCATAATCACGTTCATCTTCTCCGAAACCCAGCTTGATATTTGCCTGAACAGTGTCCATACCCTCATCCTGCAGTTTATAAGCTTTTATTTTATTAAGAAGACCAATTCCTCTTCCTTCCTGGCTAAGATAGATCACTACTCCTTTTCCTGCAGCCTCGACCATCTCCATTGCTTTATGGAGCTGGGGTCCGCAATCACATCTCATTGAACCGAAAATATCGCCTGTAAAGCATGAGGAGTGCAACCTGACAAGCACTGGTTCATCTTTTGTCCACTTGCCTTTAACAAGGGCTGCATGTTCAATCCCGTTGCTGGTCTGCCTGAAAGCTATGAATTCAAATTCCCCAAATTCGGTTGGCAGTCTGACTCTTTCACCTTTCTCAATAATGGAGTCCCGTTCAAGGGTATATGTAATAAGGTCCCTTATAGCAATTATCTTAATGTCAAACCTGTCCCTCAGCAGTTCGAGGTCGGGTAGCCGCGCCATTGATCCGTCATCGTTCATGATCTCAACGAGTGCTCCGCCAGCGTGTAGCCCTGCAAGGGAAGTCAGGTCAACCACAGCTTCTGTATGGCCGGCTCTTCTAAGGACCCCCTTAGTTTTTGCCTTAAGTGGAAAAATATGCCCGGGCCGACCCAGGTCTGATGGTTTTGTAGAAGGGTCGACAAGAGCTTTAATAGTCAGGGCTCTGTCTTTTGCCGAGACACCTGTGGAGGTCTCGGAGCTCAGCAGGTCGACAGAGACAGTGAATTGAGTTTCATGTATTGATGTATTCTTGCCGACCATCAGCTCAAGTTCAAGTTCATCGCATCTCTCCTCAGGCAAGGCTGCACAAATTAATCCACGGCCATGCCTGGCCATAAAGTTTACTATTTCAGGTGTTATCAGTTCAGCTGCACATATGAAATCGCCTTCATTTTCTCTGTCTTCATCATCGACCACTATAAGAAGTTTCCCGTTCTTTATATCTTCAATTCCCTCTTCAATTGTGTTTAATTTTATTTCGTCCATTTTAAAATTGATTTATTGATCTTCAAAAGCAGGATTATGCTGTCGTCCGACAATAATGATCCTGTAAAGGTAATCCTTAATCTTCCTGAAAAACGCCAGGTATGTGTCAATGTTCATTATAACCGAGTCGGTAGCCGCCTTGTATGTCAGAAACAAACCTATAGCCAGGAGAATGTAAGTGGAGGCCCACATCCCCGAAAATGTGCTTACAAGATCCTCTTCCACCAGCTTTTCACCCGAAAGTGAAATGACGTACCAGATTACAAAAAAAAGCACTGAAATAACCGCGGGAGTTCCCAGGCCGCCTTTTCTGATAATTGCCCCAAGAGGAGCGCCTATCATAAAGAAGACCAGACAGGCGATTGAAAGGGTGAATTTCTTATTCCAGTTTATCTCATAACCCTTAATGAACTTGACGTCGTTATGCAGCGATTCGTTCTGCGTTGTCATGTAGCTGGCACCCTCTTTGATAGTTCCAATGGCTCTTGCCACCACTGTTTTTTTCTCATAAATCGCAAGGGAATCAAAAAGGATGACGGGGTCAAATGATTTTTTCACGGCTTTGTTTGCTGAATCGCCTTCCTGATAGGATCTATCCTGAAGATTATTTACGGTGTAAAGGTATGCCGTGTTGAACTCCTTGAAATAACTATTTACCCTGGTGTTGTATCTTTTATTAAGCGAATCAATATCATGTGTAAGCTGTCCGATCTTTTTCATCGCAGAGTTTGACTTGAACAGGTCAATCTCAGTCCGTTCGAGGTCAAATCCTGATAATGATACTACAATGGTTTGCTCCTTAAAGATATCTTTCCTGAAGGGATATTTCTTATCGGGAGAACCATCATTTCTCTCAGGCATATCATTATACGAATAACCGTTGTACAATACCATCGACATTGCCGATTCATCGGGAGTAACCTTCATATAACCCGAGTCGGCGTAAATAACCGAAATGTTTCCCCTGTTTTCGCGATGGTCGTAGATAAAGAGCTTGTCGAGGCGGTTTGTGACGGGATCTTTGGAAGTTACCTTAATGCTGAAACCGTCGATATCGTTGTTGAATGTACCTGCCTGTAAATTAATGTCGGGTCGTTTCCGGCGGATATCGTAGAGAAGGGTTCTTGCCTGCCGGTTGGCATAAGGGAGGACGTTATTTGAAAAAAAGAAGGAGATAACTGAAATGAATAATATCAGGATAACCAGAGGTTTTATAATGCGCTGGAGTGGTATCCCGGATGATTTCAGTGCTGCCAGCTCACTGTATTCACCCAGATTCCCGAATGTCATAAGGGCAGCCAGAAGAATTGCCAGGGGTAAGGCCATTGGAACAAAGGAGAGGGAGAAATGGAATAGTAATTCTGCAACTACTTTGATCTCAAGCCCTTTACCTGCCAGCTCATCGACATACATCCACAGGAACTGCAGGATAAGGATTATAAGCACGATGAAGAATGTGAGTACCAGGGGGCCTATAAATGATTTCAATATGAATTTATCGAGTTTCTTCACTCCTGTCTGGTTTTTCAAACTGCAAAAGTACTTGATTTTTGTGAAATGCGCAACGGCTTTACGGCACAACGGTGTTACGGCGCAACAGTTTATAACGGCGTTCACAGCATTACGCCGTTGCGCCTTATATCCCGAGAATTCTCCTCAGATCAGAGATCTGGGAATCCCACAGATAGATAGCATCCTCCTTTTCGTCGGGTTCCGAGAAGTCGGTTATAAGAAGTGCAAGGTCGCCTGTTAGGTCATGGACATTAATCCTGAATTCAAAGAAGTTGGAACTCTTATCCTCAGCATCTGTCCACTCAAAGCGGACAACCTTGTTTTCCTTCATTGCAATAAGGCGTGCACGGTATTGGATTTTGTTCCAGTTAAAAGTAAAGATATCACCATCAACAGTGACGTCATCCGCAAACCATTCGCTTAGTCCCTCAGGTGTACTAAGCCGGGAGAAGAGCACTTTTGGTGAACAGTTCAGAGTGTATTCCAGTTCATACTGCATTCTCATGTGGATTAATTTGGTCAGAGTATACTTCTCTGCAATATAGAAAAAAATATTAAAAGAAAAAATCATATTGGATTTCAGGCATTATCTATTTATATTTGCACGCGCAAAAACTGAAAAGTTCCGGCGAGATAGCTCAGTTGGTTAGAGCGCATGATTCATAATCATGAGGTCCGGGGATCATTCCCCCGTCTCGCTACTTGAAAATCAGCCACTTACAAAATATTCTGTAAGTGGTTTTTATTTGGAGCAGGACACTGGAGCAGGATTTTCGAGTATGGGAAATGCTGGTTGAAATTTATTATAATCTACATTTTAGCAATTTGTGCCGAAGTGTTTTAAAGTTATATCTCCGGAATAAATTAGGATTTGCAATTCAAAATGACAGAGAAAGTGCTTCCAACGCCAAGTTTACTATCAACAGTTATTTGCCCCCCCTGAGTTTCTATAAACTCTTTGCTGATAGATAATCCAAGTCCTGTACCTTCTTTTCCTGTACCGGGAACTCTGAAATACCTGTCAAATATTTTGTTTTTGTACTGGGCGTCTATACCATGACCAGTATCAGTTACAGATACCTTTACTCTATTTCCGGTTTGAAGTGTTGTTATTTTGACTTGTGAATTGTCATTAGAATACCGAATAGCATTTGAAAGAAGGTTTGTAAGCACCCAGGCTGTCTTTTCTTTATCAATAATTACCTCAGCTAATTCCGATGGGTAATCCTCAATAATTGAAATGCTTCTTTGGTCTGCCATCGTTTTGTTTGTGTTTATGGCATATTGTATGATTTCCTTCAAATTGGCAGGCATCATATTTAACTGGATATTGCCGGTTTCAACTTGTGTAAAATTGAGTATTTCTGAAACTAATTTTAAAAGGTTATTTGTATCTTCTTCACAGCTTCTGATTAACTCTCGTTGTTCATTATTAAGTATGCCTGTTTTTTCATTCTCAAGTAATTGAAGACTGAATTTAATTGCAGAAATTGGAGTTTTCAATTCATGTGATACAGTTGCGATGAAATTGGTTTTTGCCAAATCAAGCTCCATGAACTTTGTGATATTTTTCAAAATAATCACATACCCCAGAATGTGTTCATCTTTTTCATTTTGAGTGGTGTATGTTATATTCTGAATTTCCTTCTCATAATATATATCTTTACCTTGAATTTGGAATTGAATTCTTGAATTAGCATCACCGAATGAAAATTTGTCCTTCTTTTCAGATTCAATGATTATGAGTTTACTAATTAATTCATTTTCGTGTGCCACTTCAAGTATATTTTCTCCGACCAGATTCTTACCCTCAAGTTTGGCTATTTTTAAAAACTCTTCATTAACCAGTGTGATTTTCAAATTTTTATCAAATCCAATAATTGGATATTGAATCTTATTTAAGAGAGTTTCAGTAATTTTCCTCTCTGCTAACAGTTTTGAGATATTACTTTTATTGTATTCATCAAGTTTTTGAGCCATGGTGTTGAATGAAATAGCCAGTTCTCCAAATTCACTGTGACTTTCAAAACTTACTCTTTGCGAGTAATCTTTGTCAGCAATATGCTTAATACTTCTTGTCAGTTCCTGTATAAGATTTGAAATGTTACCCGGAAGGAAAATGAAAAGTGCCAGTGAAATAATAAAGCAAAAAATACTTAAAAAGCTGATTAATAAAATGGATTTATCCGCAGTTTGTGCTGCGAAAGTACTTTTTCTATCAATTGCATTTAAATTAATCTCCCAGATTTCAAAGAGATATGACTGTACATCCTCCAAAACAGTTTTGTCTTCCGGATTACTTTTTAACTGCTGAAATTTCTCTGATAGTTTCTCAGTCAGTTCTTTCTCCCCGACTTCGGTAATATTCTTTTTTTGTTTTGAAAGATAAGTATCAAATAAGCTTAAGGCATCTTTGTTCTGATTAATTTCTGCCAGGACC
The DNA here is from genome assembly GCA_963806555.1 of uncultured Bacteroidales bacterium. Classification (GTDB taxonomy): domain Bacteria; phylum Bacteroidota; class Bacteroidia; order Bacteroidales; family VadinHA17; genus LD21. The sequence continues at coordinate 115,170 of CAWDYR010000029.1, forward strand.
CTCAACATGTTTTGTGTATAGCTGATTGTCTCCTTATTGTCCTTGATTATATTCTCAGAAGCTGTAGCTAATGTATTAATCTGCTTTATGGCAAAGATTGATAAAAGAACTATCAGAGTAAATAATAATCCAACGCCAAGATAAAGTCTTGTCTTGATTTTCATAGTCTTATCATCTTCTCGTTAAAATGACAAAGTTACTTTTTTTATCAGTTGGAGCTTATTTAAATTATCTGCGCCCCGCGAAAGGGCCAGCCTGCAGGGCTGGCATGTGGTAGGGACCGAGCTGTTATTTGAGTCAGACCACTTTGGGTTTCGTCCCTAAAATTATAGTCCGGAGCAGGACAAGAACAGGTATTATTTCCAACCTGCCTGTCCACATTTGGATAATATAGACAATCTCAAGAATTGGTGACATATCTGGATTTGTGATTCCGCATGATAATCCTACTGTCCCCTGCGCTGATGCAGATTCAAAAAGTGCATCTTTAATCGTATAACCATTCCCCATCAGGTAATATGTAATAAATGTCGAGATTAAAACAAATAGCAGATAGATAAATGAAAATGTTGCAGCAGAGGCTAGCTCCTTATTCATCTCTTCAGGTAAAAGTCGCTTCTCATTGAACCTGACAACCTTTATTGAGTTATCAGATGAAAAGAAGTTTGTAACATGCCAGAACAAACCTTTAAATATCATTAATACTCTGATTATTTTTATACCACCTACGGTTGCACCGGCAGCACCACCGACAATCATAGCCGCCATAACAATAAATACGATAGATGGACTGTCCCACGAATGTACATCGGATGTCTGCCACCCGGTTGTCGTTAAAGCACTGACAAACTGGAATATACCAATCCTGAATGGTTCGGAGATTTTACCAGATTTCATCAGCATCAGAGAAAGTATAATACTTCCGGCTAAGCATAGAATTAATATTGACCTCGTTTGCAGATTTTTCCAAAACTGGTTGATCTGTTTATCGTATATTAGTTTAAAATAAAATGGTAGCGAAAGTGAACCTAATATCATTGGCAGGAGGTATAATATATCCATCTTAACCGAATGATAACCTGCTATGCTATCGTCTAAGGTGCTAAACCCACCTGTTGACTGACCAGCCATAGCATGATTGATTGAATCAAAAATGTTTTCTGAAAGTAAATAGTCAGGTAATATAAAATGTGTACCTATTGCGAGGTATATGAAACTGAAAAGGGTAATTCCAACGTATAACTTCCAAACAGAACGAGCGGTTTCAATGATTGATGGTTTTAATCTTTCTCCGGTTGATTCTATTCCATAAAGAAGAAATGCAGCTTTCCCATTCGACTGACCTAATATAGCTAAAGACAGGATGATAAATCCGGCTCCTCCCAATAGTTGTAAGAAGGAACGGTAAAAAAGCAATCCTTTCCCAATAGAAGGCTCATGCACTGCCATACTTAAACCTGTAGTAGTGAAACCACTCATACTCTCAAATACTGCATGTAAAGGATTCCTGAAGTAGTAAAGACTGGAAATATATTCTATTCCGGGGGGGCAATAATGTTCAACTACTTCAGCGGGTGTAATATATGCAGTTAATAAAAATGGTAACCCACCCATTATTCCAATTGAAAGCCATCCCAAAGCAGCAATTATCAACGCATGCCTTTGTAGTGGTTCAAAAGAAGTTTGAAATCCTTTATAAAGCGATAAACCGATACCAATGCAAATCAGCGAGGAGATAACAAAACCCAGGGCAGAAAAAAACTCACCGTAAAGCAATGAGACTATCAAAGGGACTGCCAGGGTCAAACCCAAAAGAATTTGAAGGCTACCGATTTGTCTGAATAGCATTTTAAATGTATCATGCCTTTTATGATGCATAATAACCATAGTACCTGATTAAATCAATTGAAGAATGAATGAATATTAGAGCTGCTTTGAGGCAAGGAAAATACAAACACCTTATCTTCTGCCTTAAGTTGAAAGTCACCAAGTGTGATAAATCCGTTACCATTCCTGACCACTCCGCTTATAATGGCATTCTCCGGGAAGTTGAGTTCCTTGATTGGTCTATGAGTAACCTTAGAGTTCTTCTTCACAACAAATTCCTGAATTCTGGCATCAACACCATATAAATGAGTCAGTACTCTGCCTTTAATGATGTAACGAAAAATATAATTTGCGGCTGCCATCTTTTTATTTATCAATGTATCAATTCCCATTTTTTGTGAATAATCGAATAATCCGATGTTTTCTACCATTGCAATAGCTTTTTTGACTCCAGATTCTTTAGCAATAAGGCAGGTAAATATGTTGGTCTCGGAATTTCCGGTAACGGATACAATAGCGTCATAATTGTCCAATCCTTCTTCTTCAAGAATTTTGATATTTGTACCATCTCCGCACACTATCTGAACGTTTGGAATATTTTTTGCCAGAAAATTGCACCTTTCAATGTCTTTATCAATCAGTTTAATATTGTAATACTTACTCAGGTTTAAAGCGATATATTTGCCCGTCCTGCTACCTCCGATTACTAAAAGGTTCTTTATCTGTACAGATTTCTTCCCTGCATATTCAATGACAACATCTTTACCTTCCTCAGTTGATACAAAATATACGAGGTCATCTTTCTTAAGCTGCAATTTACCCGTAGGTATAAGTGTTGTCCCATCCCGATGGACAGCTACAATCATAAATGAGTTATAAGGTATCAGATTGGCTGTATCAGCAACAGTCTTATTTATAATAGGTATATCCTCTTCGAGTAATAGTCCCATCAGATAAAGTGCCTTTTCATGAAAATTGAAAGTCTCTATTAATGCCGGAGATTTGAGTATGTACCTGACTTCACGTGTTGCAAGGGATTCAGGCGAAATTAAAACATCAATACCCAAATCACGTAAATCAAGACTTTTTCTGTCAACCAGATATTCTATGTTGTTTATTCTGGCTATGGTAAATTTTGCACCAAGTCTCTTCCCGATTAAGCAAGTAGTGATATTTGAGGATTCAACTGAAGTAACAGCAATCAACATATTCGCAGTTTCAATCCCTGCCTGTTTTAAAGTTCTGTAACTTGTCGAATCACCTAATACGGTTGCAATTCCCAGGTTCTTTTCGGCAAAGGCAAGCTTCTCCTGTTGGGTATCAATTAAAGTGATATCCTGAAATTCAAGGACTAACAATTTGGCCAGGTAGAAACCAACTTCTCCATCTCCAGCGATAATTATTTTCATTCCTGCGTTAACTGTTTCCTGGTTAGTTTTCTATAATCGTTTTTACATAAATTGCCCGAAGTCCTTCAGGCATTAATTCAAGATGCTGTTTTAAAGTCAGCGAATTCTCATCTGATGCCAATGTACTAAGGAACTCATTTTCAATAGCATTCTTCTCATATAAAGAACCTTTTGAATACAATATGTGTATTATTTTGAAAGGTTCTTTTTGGTCATCGGTTTTGTTGTTTATTAGTTTTTGAGTATAATCTGCAAATTGACGAAGTATTCCATAATCCGTACTTATCATTGAGTTTTCTGTTCCTTTAAAAGCTTCCGGAAACCAATGGCGTAGAGTTTTCTGAATTCTTGTTTCCATCTTTTTATTATTAAATAATACAACGTTAAGAACTAACGCAATTATGAATCCAAAATTTAGTCAGTTAAGTTAACTTCCTGATTGTATGTAGATTTACACTTTCTGACCTGTTTATAAAACAAAAAACCCTTTCATTTTGAAAGGGTGTCTTTTCTAAAATGAAAGAGTTACATTAAATGATATTGTATTCGGAAAGCTTTCGATATAAGGTAGTCAACGCAATACCTAGCAACTCTGCCGCTTTGGTCTTATTACCATTTGTGTAATCAAGTACTTTCTTTATATGTTGTTTTTCAATGGAATTTAAATCAATACTATAAAAAGGTCGGTCAACTAAAAGGGATTCTGTAATGTCTTGAATTTCGATTGGTAATAATTCGGCTGTAATTTCATTCCCATCAGCTAAAATTACACATCTTTCAATTACATTCCTAAGCTCACGTGTATTCCCTTTCCATTTATGCTGCTTTAATTTGTTGATACAGTCATGCGAAATATTGTCAATCTTTTTTCTCGATTTAGTTGCAAAAAGTTGTAAGAAATGATATGCTAATGGTTCAATATCGATTATCCTCTCTCTAAGAGAAGGTAGTTTTATCTGAAAAACCGAAATCCGGTAAAACAAATCCTCTCTGAAATTTCCCTTTTCAATTTCTTGTTGCAAGTCCCTGTTTGTGGCAGCAATAATTCGAACATCGACTCTTACAGGTTTGCTATCACCTACTTTAATAAACTCCCCCGTTTCAATTACCCTTAAAAGTTTAACCTGTAAATCTATTGCTAACTCACCAATTTCATCAAGGAAGATTGTTCCATTATTTGCTTCAGACAGAAGTCCCTTCCGGTCTTTTACAGCACCGGTAAATGCACCAGCTTTATGTCCGAAGAACTCACTTTCTAACAGGTCATGACTAATTGCAGAGCAGTTTATCGCTATGAAATTCCGGCTTTTCCGACTACTTGCATGATGAATGGCCTGGGCGAAAACCTCTTTGCCTGTTCCGGTCTCCCCTGTCAATAAAACAGATGTGTCGACAGTAGCTACTTTCTTCGCAAGCTCAATCGCTTCTTGAATAAGGTCTGATTCCCCAATTATGTTTTCAAATGAGTATTTGTTCTCCAGTTGTTTTTCTAAGTGTTGAACACGTTTTGACAGTTCTGCTTTTTCAACGGCACGATGAATCAATGGCACAATTCTGCTATTGTCGTCACCCTTTGTAATATAGTCAAATGCTCCGGCTTTAATCGCTTTTACGCTATCAGGGATATTTCCATAAGCAGTGAGTAAAATAATTTCGGTTAAAGGGTACCTGCTCTTTAGTTCACCAATAAATTCAACACCATCTCCATCAGGCAACCTGACATCACATAAAACAACATCGATATCATTTTCAGCCATTTTTTTCAATGCTGCTTTACAGTCGCCTGCCTGAGAAACTTCGAAACCTTCATATCCAATTATTTTGGACAACAGGGTTCGGAGTTTCTCTTCGTCATCAATAATTAAAATTTTTTTCAAATGGCTAAGATTCTTTATTATACAAATTTACTATTATTAAATAAGGTGTAACTTTTTTTATTAAAATTCTGATAATTAAGCCACAAGAAATAAGGATTTCCAACATTCCAATGAAAGGTTCCCGAAATATTATCATGGGGTGCCAGATCAACCAGAACAGGCAAACCCCGGATCCTTGTTCATACAGAAGAATTCTCTTTTATTTTGAAATGTGTTATAAATAATCGAAAACAGACTTAGCGCAACAACTTACGCTTTGAATCAGGTCTGCTTTATTATTGATTTAGGTTAACTTTGTATTCTTCCATAATATTATTATCTATGAGAACCCTGCTTGAAAAAGGTAAGCAAAAGGGGTTAATCCACCGGCACTCTTCAAGGAACAGGTTGAAATGACTGACAACGAAGTAATAAAGCTTATCCTGCAGGGTGACAAGGAGAAGTTCCGGAAGCTGGTGGAACAATATCAGCAAATGGTATTCAGAACCTGTATGGGTTTTTTACACAATAAAGACGATGCTGATGACCTGACTCAGGATGTTTTTATTCAGGCGTATCAGTCTTTACACCGTTTTAAAGGTGATTCAGCTTTTTCTACCTGGCTCTACCGGATCGCGGTCAATGCCTCACTTAATAAGATAAGAAAATCACCCCTGAAGCTCATACTTCAACGATTTGACAATAGTACAGGTTTTAAAAATGAGACAGAAAAATACCTGTCTGTTTCCACTGAGGAAGATCCCGAAAACATTTTAATCCGTCAGGAACATATTGAATGGGTCCGGCGGGCACTTGACACTCTTCCGGAAAACCAGCGTACTGCAATTGTGCTCAGCAAGTATGATGATCTGTCTCAAAAAGAAATTGCAGAAATAATGAATACAACAGAAGGTGCAGTTGAGGCACTTATGCAACGTGCCAAGAAGAACCTTCGTGAAAAATTATCTGCTCATAAAAAATAAAATAAAATCGACCGTAGGAAAAAAATAAGTTTTGTTTCTAACCATAAAAATCATTAAAATGAATTGTCAATTATGTCAGAAAGAATTGGATGCCTATCGCGAGGGGAAATTGCCCCGCGATATGAAGACTCAGGTTGAGTCTCACCTGAAAACATGTGCAACATGTTCCGGGATTTACAGACTGCAGATCCTTGCAGACAAAGTCATGGATCAGGAAAAGGATTTGCAGTCTGATCCTTTCCTCGCAACCAGGGTCATGGCCAGTATTGAGAATCTTGAAGATTCCGACAAACCGGGAACTGCATTTATAAGGATATTAAAACCTGTACTGATAACTGTATCAATGGCTGCAGCAATTTTCTTCGGGATAATGCTTGGTAATCTTTCACGTCCAGTCACAGACAGGGAGAAAATACCTGTTGAACTTGCTCTTATTGATGATGCCGCTATTGAATCAGTTAATATTCTTTCAAACGAATAACAAATATCCGATGAAAACTGAAAACAAATACAGGTGGATGATTTGGGCAATAGTTATTCTTGCTGTTATGAATATCGCAACAATTATAACTGTAATTTATAACAGAAACCGGACCGGAAATGAGAAAGTTAGTTGTTGAAAACAGACCAGCCTCAGATCAGAAATTACCTCAATCAGATATAGCGGACGCTGGTTTCGCGATCAGTTGAACTTCAGTAGTGATCAAATGGCCAGGTTTGTGGAATTCAATCCGGTTTTCAGGAGAAATGTGAGGAAAATTAATATGGATTTGAATCTTCTCAGGCAGAAAATGCTTTCTGAGATGGCGTCAGAAAACTGTGATACAATCAGACTTAAACACCTTGTCTGATTCAATAGGATATTCTGCATGCAAATCTTAAAAAAGTAACTTACAAATATTATTTAGATATTAAAAGATATCTGCGATCAGCAGCAACAGGAAAAGCTCGAACAGTTGTTCGGCGGAATGTTTGCAAGCGACGGCCGGATGGGACAATATGGAAAAGGTGGCCAGCAAGGCAGACGTCGTGGCAGACAATTTAATAATTGATGGATTTTTAAACTTTAAATTTTTATGGAAATGAAAACAAAACTTTTAATTACAGGATTGGCCTTTATGGCTATGACAACACTGGTGAGTGCCCAGAATCAGGGAGCAGGACAAAGACAGATGAACGGTAAAGACAAAAGCACAACTTTCGTGGACGCCAATAAAGATGGTATTTGCGATAATATTGAAACCTGCAAATCATCTGACTTCCGGGGAAACAGATCAGCTAACCCAATAGGCGCTGCCCGTCAGGGTCAAAGACAGGGTATGGGACAGCAGGGCATGAAACAGGGACGTAATAATCAGAGAAACTTCGTTGATGCTGATAAAAACGGGATTTGTGACTTTCGTGAAACACCGGCTGACAAATAGCCTGCATCCTGAGACCGGAAACCAGTATCGGATAAACAGGTATATCAAGAATCATGGGTGCAGATAAGATTTAAGAAAAGCAAAAGGGGCATAATGTGAATGCCCCTTTTTCATAAAGAGTTGGTGAAGCTGTTGAAAAGAGTGGCAATAGTTGTCATCAACATGAAGTACATCATAAGGATGGGCATCAATGCTAAGTGGAATCACTTATTAAAAAAGACCCACAATCAGATAATACATTACAGCACCAATTAATGCTGAAACAGGTATTGTTAGAATCCATGCCCAGAATATTTTTGTGGTAACGCCCCATTTAACTGAAGAGGCCCCTTTTGTTGCACCAACTCCAATGATCGAACCGGTTATAGTATGTGTTGTGCTGACAGGGATTCCGAAATGAGTCGCACCAAATAGAGTCAGGGCACCAGCTGTCTCGGCACAAAATCCTTCAAATGGTCTGAGTTTTGTAATTCTCTGACCCATTGTCTTTACAATTCTCCATCCTCCGAATAAGGTCCCTAAAGCCATTGCTGCATGACATGACAATACTATCCATAAATCTATGGGAGCATCTTTGGCAACCTGATTTGTGGCAATCAGGGCAACCCAGATTATTCCCATAGACTTCTGTGCATCATTACCGCCATGCCCAAGACTGAATGCAGAGGCCGACACTAATTGCAGCCTGCGAAACCATTTGTCAACCCCAAATGGTGTTTTCCTTTTTATCAGATGAAGCATTATTGTCGAAATTGTAAATGAAATTATTGTTCCCATTACCGGTGCAATAACTATAAAAATACCAATCTTCATTACACCAGAATAAATTACTGATCCGAATCCGTAACCGGCGATGCCTGCACCAACAAGACCTCCTACCAGGGTATGGGAAGAGCTGGAGGGTAAACCCATCCACCATGTTATAAGATTCCAGATGACGGCAGCGATTATAGCTGCAGCGATTAAATCCAGGGAAATTATTTCGGGACTTACAACCCCCTTCCCAATGGTAGTGGCCACCTTAAGCGGGAAAATCAGAAACGCAAGAAAATTAAAAGTCGCTGCCAGCCCGACAGCAGCTATAGGGGATAAAACTTTGGTTGAAACTACAGTCGCTATTGAATTTGCAGAGTCATGAAAACCATTGATAAAATCAAAAATTAAAACAAGGGAAATTACTACAATTAAGAATGTCATTTTTTAGTTATTAGCCATTGCAATATTATTTCTCCATAAGTTTAGTCCGGTGCTTGTTATTTCTTAAACAAACTAACATTGTTAAAGTTTAATTAAACTATTGCTGATATTTTTTAAGGTCCGGGACCTTCCGATATGCAGCACAATTCATAAAGGATGGGAAAGCTTACTGATCTGTACTTCATCGTAACCTGTTGATCCCTCTTACCCTAGGTTATGAAAACTGATTCAGAATTAGTTCATTCCGGCTTTATGAAATTTTTATACATATACAAAGATTCCTTATTAAATCTTTATTAATTCTGGTGCACTTTTGCTTCGTTTTAGAACGAATATTTTGATATTAAAATCAAATTGAGATGAAAGTAAAAGCTGGACCTCGCAAATGTCACTTGCAGTTATACCTGCCCACCAGGAGCTGGCTTAAAATTCTTTATGGGGCAGACCCTGGTTAATTCACAGAAAAGAGATACAGACTTAAATGAAATTATTGAAACAACGGTTTAATGCTGAAAGACATGAATGAGGCGATTCAATTGATTCTTTTCCTGGTATTACTGGTTACCCTGTCACCCTTGTTGGGCAGGTATATGGCAAATGTCTTCATGGGTGAAAAACACTTTCTGAAACCTGTTTTAGGCTGGCTTGAAAAGCTGGTTTACAGGATATCCGGCATTAAAAGCGGAGAAGAAATGAACTGGAAGATCTATTTGCAAGGAGTCCTTCTTTTCAACCTGTTTGGATTTGTGTTTTTGTTTCTTTTACAGATGCTTCAGGCATATTTGCCATTTAACACGGAAAAATTGCCCAATGTTTCATGGCATCTCGCATTTAATACAGCAGTGAGTTTCATCACCAATACCAACTGGCAGTCATACGGCGGTGAAAATACCCTGAGTTATCTGGTCCAGATGCTGGGGCTGACTGTTCAGAATTTTGTTAGTGCGGCAACGGGTATTGCAGTTGTACTGGCATTGATTCGGGGATTGACAAGAAAAACAACTGATGCTCTTGGTAATTTCTGGGTTGATATGACCCGAAGTGTACTGTATGTATTACTGCCTCTGTCTATTATTCTCACTATTCTTTGGTAGGACAGGGAGTAGTACAGACATTTTCACACTATGTCAAAGCAACCACCTTACAGGGAACAGAGCAGGTTATTCCACTCGGACCGGCTGCTTCGCAAATTGCCATCAAGCAACTTGGCACTAACGGAGGTGGCTTTTTTAATGCCAACAGTGCCCATCCATTTGAAAATCCAACACCTTTTCCAATTTTCTGGAAATGTTTTCCATCATTATTATTTCAGCGAGGATTGGTATTTACTTATGGTCATTATGTGAACTCCAAAAGCCAGGCACGGGCGATATTTCATTACCATGTTTATCCTGTTTGCGGCTGGCCTTACCTTATCTCTCTGGTCTGAGTATAGTCATAACAATATATTGAATGTTTCAGGTGTCATGGAAGGAAAGGAAACCCGCTTTGGAGTAATGAACAGCGTACTTTGGTCTGTTACCACAACTGTTACCTCAAATGGATCTGTGAATGCAATGCATGACAGCTTATCTCCATTATCCGGGATGGTTGCAATGTTCAACATGATGTTGGGAGAAATAATTTTTGGAGGAGTAGGTTCCGGATTATATGGAATGATCATTTTTATTATTCTTACAGTTTTTATTGCAGGACTTATGGTTGGCCGTACACCTGAATACCTGGGTAAGAAAGTTGAAGCATTTGAGATGAAAATGGCAATTCTTGCCGTTTTAGCTCCCAGTATTGTTATTAAATATTTTCAGCAATTGCCTGCTCAGTGCCTGCAGGATTATCAAGTCTCAATAATGCCGGACCACATGGTCTTTCTGAAATTCTGTACGCTTTCAGCTCTGCGGCAGGAAATAATGGAAGCGCTTTTGCGGGACTCAATGCAAATACTGTTTTTTATAACCTGATGACTGGTTTCGGTATGATGATAGGTCGTTTTGGTATTATTGTTCCGGTAATGGCAATTGCAGGAAGTATGGCAAAGAAAAAGATCACCCCTGTTTCATCAGGTACTTTCAGAACCGACAACTGGTTGTTTGTAATGCTGTTGATTGTAACAATTCTTATAGTTGGCGGGTTGACCTTTTTCCCCCCACTGGCATTGGGTCCTATAGTTGAACATTTCTTAATGAATTTGGGTGTTACGTTTTAATACCAGTGAAGTATAATATGGAAAAACGAAAAATAAGTCGCTTGTTTACACAGGGAAATAGTGGTACAGGCAATGAAAGATTCTTTTATTAAATTGAATCCGGTTGTTCTGGTGAAGAATCCGGTTATTTTCATCGTTGGTATTGGTGCACTAATGACAACTATAGTTGTATTCACTGATATTTTCAACAGTCATTTTTCCGGCTTTAATTTTCAGATTATGCTTTGGCTCTGGTTTACTGTATTGTTTGCCAATTTTGCAGAAGCAGTTGCTGAAGGCAGGGGAAAAGCGCAGGCCGATAGTTTACGCAAAAGCCGCACCACAAACAAAAGCCCGCAGGCTGGTTCAGAATAAAGAAGAAATTGTCTGGGCAACAGATCTGAAAAAGGGAGATATTGTGTTTGTGAAGCAGGAGATATATATTCCTGCTGACGGGGATGTAATTGAAGGGATTGCCAGTGTGGATGAATCGGCTATTACAGGTGAATCAGCACCGGTAATCCGGGAAAGCGGTGGTGACCGTTGTGCTGTTACCGGAGGTACCAAAGTAATCAGTGACCGGATCATCATTAAAGTAACATCGGAACCGGGCAATACATTTCTTGATCGTATGATTGCCCTGGTTGAAGGTGCAAAACGTCAGAAAACACCTAATGAAATTGCATTGACTATACTTTTATCAGGTCTTACCATAATATTTCTGCTGGTGGTTGTTTCCATGCCGGCTTATTTTGGTTATAGTCTAAAAGCTTCAGGTGTATCAGCAAATCATAATCTCAGCTTACCTGTTCTGATATCTTTGCTTGTATGTCTTATTCCAACAACTATCGGTGGATTTGTTAAGTGCAATCGGCATAAGCGGAATGGACAGATTATTGCGTAAGAATGTAATTGCAACCAGCGGAAAAGCCATTGAAGCGGCAGGCGATACCGATGTTTTGTTGCTCGATAAAACAGGAACCATCACACTGGGTAACCGGATGGCAACTGAGTTTATCCCGGCTGAAGGCATTTCGATAGAACAACTTGCAGATGCCGCGCAATTGGCCTCCCTTGCGGATGAAACTCCCGAAGGACGTTCAATTGTTGTTCTGGCCAAAGAGAAATTCAATATTCGCGGTCGGGAAGTCAAACAGCTCAATGCAACTTTTATTCCTTTTACGGCGCAATCAAGGATGAGTGGTGTTGATTTCAAAAGCTGATGGAGGTACGATTCAAAAAATACGAAAAGGTTCATCAGAAGCCATTCGGACTTTTATACAAAATAATAATGGTTTTTATCCTCAGGAAATCCAGGACATTGTTCTGGAAGTCTCAAGACAGGGAGCAACACCTCTGGTTGTGGCCGAGGATGAACAAAGTTTTGGGAGTTATTCACCTTAAAGATATTGTTAAAGGCGGCATCAAACAGCGTTTTGCTGAATTACGGAAAATGGGAATAAAAACTGTTATGATCACCGGAGACAATCCACAGACAGCAGCTGCTATTGCTGCTGAGGCCGGTGTAGATGATTTTATGGCTGAGGCAAAACCCGAAGAAAAACTTTACCGCATCCGCGAAGAACAGGCTAACGGTCATCTGGTAGGTATGATTGGCGATGGGACAAATGATGCACCTGCACTTGCTCAGGCTGATGTGGGACTTGCAATGAATACCGGCACGCAGGCTGCCCGTGAGGCCGGTAATATGGTTGATCTCGACAGCAATCCGACAAAACTTATTGAAGTGGTTGAAACTGGAAAACAATTGCTTATGACCCGGGGAGCACTGACAACCTTCAGCATTGCCAATGATGTGGCAAAATATTTCGCCATTATTCCTGCAATAGCTACATCATTATATGTTACTTCTTCGGGAATTGCCCCATTAAGTGCACTCAATATTATGAAACTGGCAACTCCTGAAAGTGCAATTTTAAGTGCAGTAATATTCAATGCACTGATTATTATCGCACTGATACCTCTTGCCCTGAGAGGAGTTAAATACCGTCCTGTTTCAGCAAACCGGGTGCTCGCATTGAACATTGCTATTTACGGTATAGGAGGATTGATAATTCCCTTTATAGGGATAAAGCTTATAGATATGCTACTCATATTAATGCACATGATCTGATAATCAGTTGGTTAAAAAGAGATTACTATGAAAACACAGGCAATCATTGCGATACGAATTTTACTGGTTATGACAGTACTGACCGGAGTTATTTATCCGTTTTTAATGACCGGAGTGGCACAGGTGGCATTTCCGGCAAAAGCAAATGGGAGTCTGGTAACAAGGGATGGTAAAATTATAGGATCAGAGTTAATTGGCCAGAAATTTGACAGCAGTATATATTTCTGGTCAAGACCCTCAGCTATTGATTATAATCCTATACCATCAGGAGCTTCCAACCTCGGACCTACGAGTAAAAAGTTAAAAGAACAGGTCAGGGAAAGGCGCAGGGTATTCGCTGCAGGTAATTCAATAGCCGATACATCAGCTATACCAAAAGAAATGCTTTTTGCATCAGCAAGCGGCCTTGACCCGCATATTTCACCCGAAGCTGCTCTCCTCCAGTTAAAAAGAGTTGCAATGGCAAGGAATCTTAGCGATACACAAATTCAACAGGTAGTAGCAACTCATTAAAAACAAAACAGAAGGACTTCAGTTTTTTCTGTTTGGAGAACCGAGAATAAATGTATTTCAAATTAAACTTAGAATTAGACAGAATAAAGTAAATGAACTTATAATGATGACAGGCCGGATCCGGATGAACTTTTAGCTTCTTTAAAGTTAGAAGAGGAAAAAAGCAAACGAGGCAAACTGAAAATATTCTTTGGTATGTGTGCCGGTGTAGGTAAAACTTATACCATGCTTCAGACTGCCCAGGCTGAGAAATTGAAAGGAAATGATATTGTCATCGGTTATGTTGAAACCCATAACAGAGAGGAAACTGCCGAACTGGCAGAAGGTTTTGAACTGATTCCCCGCAAAATCTACAAATACAAATCTACATCTGTTGAGGAAATGGATCTGGATGCAATCATTGCCCGAAAACCACAGATTGTTCTGGTTGATGAACTTGCTCATACCAATGCTCCGGGAAGCCGCCATACAAAAAGATATCAGGATGTTCAGGAAATTCTCGAAAGCGGAATCAATGTATATACCACATTAAATGTACAGCACCTCGAAAGCCGTTCCGAAACCGTTGCACAAATCACCGGTATCATTGTTCGGGAAACTGTGCCCGATGAGATCTTTGAAAATGCTGATGAAGTTGAACTGGTTGATCTGACTCCTGAGGAATTGCTTCAACGGCTTTCAGAAGGTAAAGTTTATACATCCGAACGGTCAAAAGAAGCCATTAGAAATTTTTTCCGAAAGGGAAATATAACTGCCTTGCGTGAAATGGCATTACGTATTGTTGCCGACAGGGTGGACAAGCAACTGCACGATTACCTGCAACATAAACGTATCCGTGGCCCCTGGAAATCAGGGTTACATCTTCTGGTTGCAGTTGGGCCACAGCCCATATTCGGGCAAATTACTGCGTTGGGCCAAGACTCTTTCTTATTCTATGGGAGCAACCATTCAGGCTGTTTACATTGAAACCCCGCGTAAACTCTCGCAAAAAGCAGGGGAACAACTTGACAAAAATATTAATCTAGCAAAGCAACTGGGGATTAAGTTCCGGATTATTACCAATTATGATGTCGTAAAAGCAATTGTTGATTTTGCCCAAAAAGAGAATATTACCCATATAATTGTTGGGAAACCAAGGATACGCAATCTGTTTTCTTTACTCCGTCTTGGCAAATTTGTAAACAAGCTTGTGCGGTATAGTGGTAATATTGACGTTTATATACTCGGGGGTGACAGTAAGGGAAAAGACCACTTTCGTGAAAGCGTTTCTACTCCCGCCATTTACATCAAACATCCAGCAATACCTGATAACCTCATTACTTGTTATTATCTCGTCAGTTATCTTCTATCTTGTGAAAGATTTTGTTGGTTACCAGGTGGTCTCCTTTGCGTTGCTGTTCCTGGTTTCAATTCTTGCTCTTTTTTATGGTACCGGTCCTATTTTACTGGCAGCAACGTTAAGTGCACTGATCTGGGATTTCTTTTTCATTCCTCCGCCATTTACATTGCACATCGAGAAACCAGTCGATTTTCTGATGCTTATAATGTTTTTTATCATTGCCCTGCTAAATGGTATTTTAACTTCAAGGATCCGCCGCCAGGAGAAAAAAACCAGGATCCGGGAAGAACGTACCCATGCCCTTTATCAGCTTACAAGGGAATTGACAATGGCATCAGGAATTGATGAAGTATCGAAAATTGCAGTCAGGTATATTCAAAAATATTTCAATCTGGATTGTGCCATTATTCTTAAAAACGATTTTAATCAACTTAACAATCAGGCTCAGCCAGATACTAAAATAAAACTTTCAGAAAACGAATTAAGCATTGCAGACTGGGTTTATAAACATTCAGCTAAAGCGGGAAAGCACACCGATACATTACCTTCAACCGATTTTACGTTTTATCCCCTGACCGGAAATAACGATAGCACAGGGGTTATTGCCGTTAAACATTCCAATCCGTTTACGCAGGGCGAAGAACAATTCTGGGAGGCATTTCTTTCTCAGATATCCGGCAAATATGAGCGCGAGTTTTTACGGGATGCTGCTAAGAAAGTATATATATTGAATGAATCGGATAAACTCTATAAAACACTTTTCAATTCCATTTCTCATGAATTACGCATTCCTGTTGCAACAATAATGGGAGCAACAGATACCTTGCTAATGCACAATTACCCCGAAGAAATCCGGAGAAAGCTTTATGAAGAAATAAATACAGCCTCAATAAGATTGAATCGTCTCATAGAAAATTTATTGAACATGTCCCGTATTGATTCAGGACGAATAACTCCACGTTTGGACTGGTGCGATATTAATGACCTCGCGAATAAAGTAGCTGATAACCTGAAACAGGATTTACTGCCTTTTAAATTATCAACAGTCATACCATCCGACATGCCATTGGTGTTTATTGATTTCGGATTTCTCGAGCAGGTTCTGAATAATCTTGTCCTGAATGCAACACAAAACGCTACAGCAGGAACTAATATCAGACTTAAGTTTTTTTTCGATCAGGGCACGCTTACTATCCAGGTCATGGACAGGGGTAAAGGATTTCCACAATCTGAATTACTTTCGGTTTTTGAAAAGTTTTATCGGGGAAAAGATGCAAAAGCAGGAGGTACCGGATTAGGATTATCAATAGTAAAAGGTTACGTAGAAGCCCTTGGAGGAACTGTAATCGCAGAAAACAGGAAGAACGGCGGCGCTATATTCACCATTAAAATCCCCGTTAAGAGTTCTGAAATGGACAAATTGAACAAACAGGATCACTAAATGTCTTAAGCTCGGATTGTATCATTCTTTAAACAGTTAAACCCGGAATATTATGAAAATCAGAACAAAGCTTACTCTGGCATTCGCGTTTTTGTTGGTTGAGTTTTTGGTTGTCAGCTTATTCAGTCTCTATTTTACTTATAAGATCTCCCAACAAAACGATCTGATAACTAAGGATAATAATCTTTCTATAGGCTATTGTGAAAAGATGCTTCAATCGATAGACAAGATTAATGATTTCAATTCATCTTCAATATTTAATCCCCATTTTGTACCGGATAGAAAGGAATTGTCTCTTTTCCTGACCAGTTTTGAAAAGTATCTTGTAGATGAAGAAAACAATATTACAGAAACCGGAGAAATGGAATTAGCACAATCCGTTCGTGAAAATTTTGAAAAATTCAAATCATTAATGGCTGATTCTGTCAGGAGTTCCGTAAAGGATGACCCGGGATATTATTATTCAATTCTTTTGCCCGCTGTAAACGAAATCAAATTTGCATTATTTGCCATTTCTGATATAAATATGAATGCTATCGTCAGAAAAAATATTACTGCTAATAACACTGCCGGGCATTCATACATTGTTCTTTCGATTATTGCTACAATTTTTTTCCTTGTATTCTTTGCTTTTATTTTCAGCTTCCCGAAATATATTGCAGAGCCAATTGAAATTCTTGCCAAAAATGTTAATGAAATTGCAAATAAAAATTTCAAGGTAAGAATGGCGTTCAATACAAATGATGAATTCGGTCAGATTTCAAGATGCATTTAATGATATAGCAGCTAGTCTGGAAGAGTATAACAGATTGGAAACTGAAATCCTGATTGAAAGGAAAGAGCTTGCTGAATCTATTATAATAAGAATGGATGAACCTGTGCTCATTCTGGATGTTAATCAGAACATTATTCTGGTTAGTTTTCTGGCAGAAAAACTTCTTAATCTGGGTTCTAATAATATCATAAACAAAAATGCTTCTGAGGTTGCACAAAGGAGTGACTTATTAAGATTCATGTTAAGAAGCTTGATTCAGGATGACAGTTTTCAGACAAATACATTTACTTTAACTTCGAACGATATAAAGACAACATATACCTCTGAGATGAATATAATCACAAAACCTGGTAAAAACTCTGATTTAATTGTTCCTATTGGTTATAAAATTTCATTAAAGAAACTGTCCAAATCATTTGAATAAACTTTTTTCAGAATTGCCATGTGACCTTCTGATATAAACTATCCCACCTGGGATGATAACCGGACCGAATTGAATCTTGATAAAAGAATACCAGTAAATTTGGGGCATTTCTGATTAATGTAGAATTTTGAAAGAGAAGCATGAAGCCAGGGAAGCATCTTGATATAAATAAAATCTCTTTTGCAGGAGTTTATTGTTACCCTCGGAATTGTATTTGGCGACCTGGGAACCAGCCCTCTTTATGTAATGAAGGCTATCGTAAATGGAGGAAGCGAATTTAACGAACTTCTGATTTATGGCTCAATGTCCTGTATTTTCTGGACACTGACTCTACAGACGACAATAAAATATGTTATAATAACACTTAGGGCAGACAACAAAGGGGAGGGTGGAATTTATGCTCTCTTTGCTCTGCTAAAAAGAAAATCTTCATGGGCAGCGATACTTACTATGGTTGGCTCGAGCGCCCTTCTGGCGGATGGTGTTATAACCCCTGCCATAACAGTTACATCATCTGTTGAGGGTCTGCGATTGTTTAATCCCGAGATTCCTGTAATAGCTATTGTCCTTATTATCTTTCTGGTGTTGTTTTTTGTGCAGCACTACGGTACCAATGTTGTTGGAGGACTTTTCGGACCTATGATGGTCATCTGGTTTTCTGATGCTTGCAATTTTAGGTTTTACGTCAGATTATCGGGCATCCGGGTGTATTGAAGGCATTAAATCCTTATTATGCTGTACTTTTTCTTGCAAAATACCCGGGGGGCTTTGTTCTTCTGGGAGCCGTTTTTCTTGCAACGACAGGCGCTGAAGCCCTTTATTCCGATCTTGGACATTGCGGTGTGAAAAATATAAGGATTTCATGGATCTTTGTAAAAGTCAGCTCTCTTACTTAACTATTTTGGTCAGTGTGCATGGCTGATAAGAATGGTGGGCTTCAGTATGGTCTCAATCCGTTTTATGAGATAATGCCGGACTGGTTCCTTATCCCGGGAATTTTTATTGCAACTGCAGCAGCTATTATTGCCAGTCAGGCCCTTATAACCGGATCCTTTACCCTTATAAGTGAAGCAATGTCACTTAACTTCTGGCCAAAAGTCAGGGTTTCCCAACCCACATTTTTGAAGGGTCAGGTATTTGTACCATTTGTTAACTGGTTTCTCTGGATTGCATGCAGTTTTGTTGTCATTTTATTTAAGGAATCATCAAATATGGAAGCTGCATATGGTTTGTCTATCACCCTGACAATGATCATGACGACATTGCTTCTGTCCCGTTATCTTTATCAGAAACGGGTACCCCGTAATTTGATAAATTTCCTTTTGGTACTATTCTATCTTACAATTGAAGGAAGTTTTCTTGTTGCAAATCTTCACAAATTCAGCCATGGTGGATGGTTTACGATCATCCTGGCTTCACTGTTCTTTCCTGATTATGTATGGCTGGTATTTCGGCAGAAAGTTGAAAAACAAATATGTAACCTTTATAAATCTTGACAAATATCTTGAGTTGTTTAAGAATCTTTCCAGCGGATGATTCTGTACCAAGAACAGCAACAAATCTTGTTTATATAATAAAAGCAAACAGGCCTGACCAGGTTGAATCCAAGGTGATTTATTCGATTTTTCAGAGACAACCTAAAAGAGCCAATACTTACTGGTTATTGCATATTGACAGGACAGATGAACCGGATACTTTTGAGTATAAAGTGACACACATCATTCCGGGTATTTTAATCAGGATTGATTTTTACCTGGGTTTTAAAGTGGAGGCAAGGATAAATCTCTATTTTAAAGATGTTCTGGAGGATCTGACAAGTTCAGGGGAAATTAAACTTGAAAGCGGGTATGATTCTCTCAGGAAGCGGTCTGTCCCACCAGATTTTAAATATATTTTAATTGACAGGGTTATGACCCGTGACTTTAAACTTTCAAACCTGAATAATATAACCCTCACACTTCACAGGATATCCAGATTATTATGTATTTCCGATGTAACTGCCTTTCACCTCGATTCAACAAATACTAGTAGAGGAACAGGTACCTATCACTATTAATCAACCTGTTGGTGATAGAATCCGCAGGGGATTATGATTCCCCTCTATCTTCACAGGCGCAATCTTTCAAACATCGGTCCTGTCAGATATTGCATAGTCCCCCTGATTGTTAGTTTTCAAATCATAAAATTGAATAACCTGTTTAAATTTGCATAAATTAGTACATTTATTAAATCCTTCCGGGGAACTTTACATGAGATTGAAGAAAGCAGATATTTTACGACTTGTTCTATCCGCTTTGTTCGTGATAATAGCGATCACTATTGCCTCACTTACAATAGGCCGGGATATTTATTACGGGTCACGTGATGAAGGTTTACTCTCGTTTGCCATAGTAAATCTGTCAGGATACCTGTTTTTCCTGTTTATGCCTGTGGAAATTGCCTTTATCTATTATCTCTCAAGTGATATTAATTTTTGGGCGCTCCTTGCTGTTACACTGAGCACAGCAATGGTTTCGCAGACTATAGATTATCTTATCGGGTATATTTTCAGCACAAAAATTATTGACAATCTGATCGGACGGAGTCGATACGAAAAAGCTGAAAGCAAAATTAGGAAGTACGGGAATTTCACTATTTTTTTCTTCAATCTGACACCACTTTCATCTCCTGTTATATCGCTTTCAGCCGGCATGCTCAAACATCACAAAAAGGACGCGATTGTCTTTACCCTTATCGGTCTTATTCTTAAATACCTGATTCTTACCCTGATTTTTGCCTGATAAAATGGCCGAAATGGTTGCCTGTCTGGTTTTCTTCATACGTTTAGTGAGGAGGAGGCATGAGGGCAAAGTTTTTTATTGATTTAGGTTAACTTTGTGTTCTTTTATAAAACAATTATGTATGAGAACCATACTTGAAACAGACAAAGATTTTATTTGTGATATTAAGGCTCCGTGCTTTCAGAATCTTTCGGCAGCGGAGGCTGATCTGGTCAGGGCAAGCAAAACGCAGGTGCTTTTCAGGAAGGATGATAATCTTACCAAACAGGGGGCTTTTGCCTCTTACATTTTATTCATTATTAATGGTCTGGTGAAGCAATATCTTGAAGGCGACGGAACAAGGAATTATAACCTGCGGATAATAAAACCAGGTGAATTTGTGGGACTTTCAACAGTGTTTTATGAAAATATTTTTAATTATTCCACCATAGCGCTTACAGATTGCCAGGTATATCTTATTGAAAAAGAAGCAATAGCTAAGGTAATTAAGCAAAATGGCTTATTCGGGTTTGCCATAATTAAAAGGTATTGTGAACAAAATGCCAACCTGCTGGATACTGTGCGAAATCTTATGTACAAACAGATGAACGGAAGGCTGGCAGATACGTTATTATATATAGACAGCCTGAAAACGGAAACTGACGAGTATTTTTCAGCTTCTTTCACGGAAAGATCTTGCCGATTTCGCGGGAATCTCAACTGAAAGTGCTGTAAAACTGTTAAAAACCTTTGAAAATGATAGATTGATCGAATTGCATGAAAAGGATATAAAACTTGTAAACCGCGATTTATTGACTGAATTAAGTAAAAAGGGTTAATCTAATTATGTAAATGACACATAAACAATTCTTTAATCAAATTAAATTAAAGAGATTAATTACCATTGTAATATTCCTGTTACTTTTGGAACTTTAGAAAGTTGTGTAACACATTATAAACACCGAAAGATCAAATCAATCCCATGCCCGCATGAAACAAGATACAGAAGATGAAATATTTTCTTTCTATCAAAGAAAGTTTCAAAATTAAGGGATGAATTTTATTTTGTCAATACTTTAAATATCAGGGAATTATGGAATACTATTTCAGCAAAGTAATCAGCGTCTCATATGACGAAGCCGTCAAATTAATCACTGAAGCACTTAAAGGTGAAGGTTTTGGAGTGATTACTGAAATCAATATGCATGAAAAACTTAAAGAAAAGCTGGGTGTTGATTTTAAAAAATACAAGATATTAGGTGCATGTAATCCCTCCTATGCTTACAAAGCCTTACAAACAGAAGACAAAATCGGGACTATGTTACCATGTAATGTGCTTGTGATCGAACAGGGACAGAATAAAATTGAAGTAGCTGCCGTAAATCCAATTGCTTCTATGGAGGCTATCTCAAATCCGGTATTGGGAGATCTTGCACTTCAGGTGACCGGTAAGCTGAAAAACCTGATTGAAGCCTTATAGCATACCGGGATTCAATCACGAGTTGCA
Organism: uncultured Bacteroidales bacterium; assembly: GCA_963806555.1. Lineage (GTDB taxonomy): Bacteria > Bacteroidota > Bacteroidia > Bacteroidales > VadinHA17 > LD21. Next base: position 136,940 of record CAWDYR010000029.1, read on the forward strand.
ATTAACAAAAAAACCTCATATTGCATAGTCTGACTTTCAGATATTTTTTTGTTTACAGCAAAGCATTTTCTGTGGCTGGTATTTGAAAAACCCTGCCTTCTGAGCTGTTTTGATAAAATTTCAGGATCGAATCCTTTATGCCCTTTAAAGCCTTCACCATGAAATGACCCATCTTCAGGATAAAGATCGGCAATTGCTATATAACCGCCAGGTTTTAGCAAATCGTAAAATTTTCCTGTGATATTTTCAGTATTTGTAACATGATGAAGTACCATCTGGGTAAATATAAGATCAAATTTCATTTCTGAATACTCAGTAAGCTCAAGGTCGAAGTTCAGAGCTTTCAGGTTTTCAACTTTTGTGGTTTGTATTTTTTCGTTTATTACCCTTACCATTTCAGCTGAACTATCCATCAAAGTGATTTCTTTCAGGTAATCTTTAAGCAGGAAACTGGCTATCCCTGTTCCGGCACCGTATTCCAAGGCGATCATATTTTTTTTTAAAGGGATGAGTTCCTTCATCAGATTTGTAATAGCCACAGTACGATCCCAATGCATAGGATTCTTATCCCATTCGGATGCTTTTATATCAAATTCGTTTATCATATTTTCAGAAATTCTCAATAAACTCAGGCATTTCACCAGACTAATTCCCAAATCTATAACCAATACCTGATTCTGTAATTAAAAGTTCAGGTTTTGACGGATTGTCTTCTATCTTCTTTCTCAGTTGAGCTATAAAGACTCTGAGATACTGCGTTTGCTCAAGATAGCTGTATCCCCATACCTCCTTTAACAATAACTGGTGGGTAAGAACCCGTCCATGATTCTTAGCGAGGAGTGACAGCAAGGAAAACTCAATTGAAGTGAGTTTGATTATTTCGCTGTTTTTTCTCACTACATGGTTAACTAAATCTATGCTCAGCGATCCGAATTCCAATAACGGACTGTTGGTCTTCTCTGTATTTATTCTTATTGCAGTGCGAACTCTTGCAAGCAACTCGCCACTCCTGAATGGTTTTGTCAGATAATCATTTGCTCCCCGGTCTAAAGCATAAATAATATCATCTTCAGAATTTCTGACGGTTAATATTATTATTGGCCTGGTAAACCATTCCCTCAGTTTTACTAACAGTTCCAGCCCGTCAATGTCAGGTAAACCAAGATCCAGGATTATTACAGACGGATGCAGAGTAGCAGCTGCGGTAAGGCCTTCTTTACCATTGGCAGCAAAAATTGTCTTATATCCATTCGATGCAAGTGAGATTTCAAGAAGACGACGGATTTGTACTTCATCGTCAATTATGAGTATAGTGTCGTTTTCAATCATTCTTCGAATTTTATGTTTTTCATATCAGGTACCTCGGAAGGTATTATTATAGTAAATCTGGCACCTTCATCCTGCAGATTTTCAATTTTAACTCTTCCTTTATGTGCCTCAACCAAACCTTTTACAATTGACAATCCTAAACCCAACCCACCGGCTTTCGAATTATCGACCTTGAAGAATTTATTAAACACCTTGTTCAGCTGATCCGGTGGGAACCCCGGACCATTGTCTTCAATAACAATACTTAAAGAACCCTCATTGTAATTAGCTTTGAACCTGATAATTGATCCAACAGGTGTATGCTGACAGGAGTTAAAGATCAGATTATAAATTACCTGCTCCATCAAACCAAAGTCCAGCCTAACCAAAGGCATCTCAGGAGGGATATAACTTTGAAGTTGATATCTTTCCAACTCCTTCTCAAGAACCCTGGTAACCTTGTTAAACAGGTCATTAATATCACACCAGTCAAGATGCACGGAAATTTTACCACTCTCAAGACGGGACATATTTAACAGATTTTCAATAAGATGGTTTAATCTCGCCGATGCCTTGAAAATTTCATTAAAAAGTTCTGTCTTGTTAATATCGGTAGTTTGCTGAAGTTAACAGTGTATCAGAAGCACCCATTATTGTCGCAATAGGGATCCTGAATTCATGGGATATCAGGGTAAATAATGTCTTATATAACTTATCCGATTCATCAAGCAACCGGGCTTTAATTGCTAACTCGCTGAGATGTTCGCCCTCCAGTGCAGTTGAAATCTGAGCCAAATAACCATTCCAGAAGGTTTCTTTTTCCCTCGAAAGAGGTTTCTCAAGATCGACAGCAATCACTCCCGGATTAAATCGCTTGCCTGTTAAAGGGTAAAACGTTAAGTCCGTCTCATTATGGGAATCAGTAAATCTTCCTGCTTTCCGGGAATTTTTAAGAACCCAGCCCGCTACTTTTAAATCCAATGGTGAAATTTCTCTTCCAATACCTTTTACGACCGGTGATTCAGGCATATTCTCTTCCCTGAATACATAAATAGATTTAACACCAAAGTATTTATTAACTTTATTAAAGGCAACATCTAAAACTTCATTTGTTCCGCCCGCATTTGAAATGTCTCTCGTAAGTTCAAAAATTGCATTTGTCCTTTCCTCTCTTTCCAGGGCAAGCATCTTCTGTCTGCGGATACGATTTGTCAATACGCCGTTAAGAAGTGCTATAAAAAAGAAAGATCCAAACATGAATTTATCTTCTACTCTTTCAATATGAAAAGCCAGGTGGGGAGGGATGAAAAAATAGTTCCATACGAGAGAGCCGATTGTTGAAGCAAGTAGAATTGGCCCTATACCCAGGAAAACAGCCATAATCGAAACTACGAAAAGCAGAATAAATGATACTATATGATAACCCTGCTGATTTGAAAGAGGTCTGCATAACAAAGCAGTTAATGCAATTACAACAAGCACAATTAAATACTGGCTTATTTTTGAAGTCAAAATAGTTGAAAATATTTTTTTATTCTGACTCATATAATTCATTTAATCTCAGTTATATGCAAATTTAGCTTAATAACCGAAATGATTCACAGGAGCAAGCGAATTTGATATATTTTTTCACCCAGCCATGCATATCCCATGTAAAAAATACCAGGAAGGATTTACTGAGTACCTGAATTTTAAAAGTTAATTTAAGAATAAATATTTAAGTCTCTGTCAGGGCTCTTTGTCGGTTTCAATATCTCCTGCATCTGTTTGCGGTTTAAGTGTCATTCTTAATACCAGAAAGCCAATTGTCCCGGCAATTAATGAACCTATAAAAATTGCAATCTTTGATGTATTGATCATTTCCGGAATGTCAAAGGCAAGAAGTCCGATAAAAATTGACATGGTAAATCCGATCCCTCCAAGAAAACCTGCTCCGATTATGTAACTCCATCTCAAATCTGAGGGTATTGTGCAAAATCCTATACTTACTCCAGTTAATGAAAAGAGACAAATTCCAAGGGGTTTCCCGATTATCAGTCCGGACATAATACCCAGACTATAATTTTGTCCCAGACCATTAATCAGGTTTTTATCTATTGTGATCCCGGTATTGGCTAATGCGAACAGGGGCAGAATAAGGAAAGCAACAGGCTTATGTAAGAAATGTTGAAGGATATAAGATGGTGATTTTTCACTTCCGTCTCCAAATGGTATTGCGAAAGCCAGTAAAACTCCGGTAATAGTCGGATGAACTCCTGAACCGGACATTAAATACCACATAACAACACCTCCGATTAAATAGGAGATTAGGTTATGATACTTTTAATCTGTTGATTAACAGCAGATAGGCAAAAGATTACCAGAGTGATTATTACATTTATGAATGATAACGGTGGTTGTATAGAAAACAGCAATTATTATAGATTGCACCCAAATCGTCAATTACTGCCAAAGCTGTTAAAAATATTTTCAATGATGAAGGGACACGGTTACCCAGAAGAGATAGAATTCCAATTGCAAAAGCAATGTCGGTTGCAGTAGGAATACCTGTTCCGGATTGAGCATCAGTGCCGAAATTAAATATCAGATATATTCCTGCTGGAATAACCATCCCACCAATTGCACCAAATATTGGGAATGCGGCATTTTTAAAATTTGAAAGTTCACCCCTATAAATTTCCCGTTCCAGTTCCAGTCCAATCAGTAAGAAAGAAAATGGTCATAAGTCCGTCATTTATCCAATGAACCATGCTGTGTCCACCAAGTTCCATGATCTCCAGAAATCGGTGTAGGCAATCTGCCAGGGTGAATTAGCCAGTAACAATGATAGTATTGTTACAGAAACCAGGATTAGTCCCCCTGCCTTCTCGCTGTTGAAAAACTCTTTGTAAAGTTTTGTTAGTTTCATTGTCCATATAACCCCGGGGAATTATAATTAGTTCATTGATAGGACTTATCTCTTTTCAGACACAAGCGCTGGTGAAGTTTTTTATCCCTATGATTATCGCAGAAAACCGGAAGTCAGGATAAAAATATTCACGCTCCCAATTTCCATGCATTCAGGTTGTTTCAAAAAATAATAGTGATATTAAAAAGATTTAGGTGATATTATTGCGATTTAATAGTTATTTATTTATTTTTGTGCCGAAATTAAATTTAACTATGGATTCAAATTGCACCTATCCTCCAAAACCAAAGTCAGTAAAAGAGTTTTTTAAATCATGGTATTTCTGGAAACCTTTTCTGGGAGTTGTCACTGGAGGCCTTGGGGGCTTCCTGTATTACTATTTTATAGGCTGCACCTCAGGAACCTGCGCTATCACCAGCAGCCCTTACGGGAGTATAATTATGGGTGGCTTTCTTGGTTTTTTTCTGACAAGCTCACCCTGTCTTCGTTGCAGGTAGCCTGGCAGGAGAATATTTAAAACAACATAATCAAAAACAGCTTAAAATGAATTTTACGGAAATAGATAAAAGATACAGCGACCTGGCTGATTCAGGTTGCTGTCTATCCTGCGGAGGAGCTATTAACTATTCTGAAGCTTCCGAAGGAGAATTTTGTGTAGACCTCGGCAGCGGACGTGGCACCGATGTTCTCAGACTGGCAGAAACTGTTGGCAACAATGGATTCGTATATGGAATTGACATCTCAGAAGGAATGCTTCAGAAGGCAAGGAATACCGCTGACCACCTTGGCATTAAAAATGTTGCATTTATCTGTAGCCCTGTTGAAAAAATCGGTCTGGCTGATGGTATTGCTGACCTTATAATATCAAACTGTACTATTAATCACTCATCCGATAAACAGGCTGTCTGGAATGAAGTATTCCGGATTCTGAGAAAAGGTGGCAGGTTTGTCGTAAGTGATATTTATACTGTTAATCCGGTCCCCGAGGAATACGCTAACGACCCTGTCGCTGTGTCAGAATGCTGGGCAGGATCGGTAACACGTGAGGAGTACCTGAGGCAGTTGCATAAAGCAGGTTTTTCTTCAGTGAATATCATAGAAGAATCAGCCCCGTATGAAAAAGGAAGGGTGCTTGTATCAAGCTGGACAATTACCGGCATAAAGCAAGTTAACCAGGTAGAAACTGTAAATGAAATATTATTAATCAATTAATTATTAAGGAATATGAAGAGTCTGGTAAAAAACAAAGTAAGTAAGGTCAGGGCTAAAGTAGCCCAGTGCTGTGCAAAAATATCACGGACGGTCGTTGGTTGTCATGATTAATCGGACAATGGGATATTCAAAGTTTAATATTTTCTCCAGAATCAGAGATTCAGAAAGTCATTTCATAATAAATCTGCTTTCAGGTAATGCTGACATTCTCGACCACTCTGATGCTGAAAAATTGGAGGCAATAAGAAAAGGAGAAGATTTTACGGACAGGGCATTTCTTGATAAGCTTGTGGAAAAAGGTTACTTAACTGATGAATCCAGGGAGAAAAGTGAGTTTAGAAAGAAATACCTTGATTTCCTCGATTTGAGGGAGAATGAAGAAGTTCAAATCTTTTTTGTAACTAATTACAGTTGCAATTTCACTTGTTCATATTGTTATCAGGACCAGTATCAGAATCCCCGGAATGAGCTTAACAGGGATGTAATTGATGCCTTTTTTGAATATATAAAGAAAGAATTTTCATCGCGCAGAAAATACATTACCCTTTTTGGCGGAGAACCTCTCCTTAACACTCCGAAACAAAAAGAGGTACTTGATTATTTTATCAGTAAATCTGTGGACGCTGATCTTTCACTTTGTATTGTAACAAATGGTTACTTTCTTGAAGAGTATATCCCATTATTAAAAAAAGCAAGAATAAGGGAAATCCAGGTTACCCTCGACGGTACAGAATCAGTGCATGATAAACGCAGATTCCTGAAGGGTGGGGGAGGAACATTTCAAAGAATTGTAAATGGGATAGATGCCTGCCTTGAAGAGAGCATTAATGTTAATCTCAGGATGGTCGTTGATAAAGAAAACATTACCAGTTTATCCGGTCTTGCCCGGTTTGCAATTGATAAAGGCTGGACAAAAAGCGGGTATTTTAAAACACAGATCGGGCGGAATTATGAATTGCATCACTGCCAGTCATCCCAGGAAAAGCTTTTTGACAGGATCTCGCTTTACGAAAGTATATTTGAGGCAATCAGGATTCATCCCCAGATACTGGAATTTTACAAACCGGCATATTCCGTTTCAAAGTTTCTCGCAGAAAATGGGGAACTTCCCGAACCGCTTTTTGATTCATGCCCTGCATGCAAAACTGAATGGGCATTTGACTATACCGGAAATATTTATTCCTGTACAGCTACAGTTGGAAAGAGAGAAGAATCTCTGGGAACTTTTTACCCGGAAATTACCCTGAAAGATAAGATTATTGAACAATGGGAATCCCGCGATGTAACTTCGATACCGGAATGCAGTGATTGTGCAGTTCAGCTGGCATGTGGCGGAGGATGCGGATCAGTTGCCAGGAACAGGACCGGCGTTGTTTGCTCACCTGATTGCCGTCCGGTAACGAAGTTACTGGAACTTGGATTCAACGCTTATTTTGAAAATAATTAATAACTGATATCATTATCAATGAGAGAAATTAATTCCCCGGAATTTGAGAAGGAAGTACTGTCAACTGATAAGGTGATACTCGATTTTTATTCGACCGAGTGTCCTCCATGTGAAGCTCTGGCAACTAAATTTAAAGAGCTGTCCGATCTTTATGGAAAGGATGTTAAATTCCTGAAGATCTACCGTCAGGGAAACCGTGATCTTGCTGAAAGGCTCGGGGTCAAATCTTCACCTACATTGCTGTTCTATAATAATGGAAAGGAGGTAGCTGACAGATTAACAGGAGGAATTAAGAGGAAAGAAATAATCCGGAATCTTGACAGTATGTTGCCTGACCAAAAAGTGAAAAACATAAAATCGCTGATAAAACCAACAGTTTCAGAATTTGATGTAATCATTATTGGTGCAGGGCCCGGTGGCCTGACAGCAGGTTTATATCTCAGCCAGGCTAAAATAAGCACGGTACTTATCGACCAGGCTCTTCCAGGAGGAAATGTATCCACAACCCATGAGGTTTCAAACTACCCTGGCTTTATCGAACCTCAGTCCGGTTACATGCTTTCTCATTATATGAGTGAGCAGACAAAACTCGCCGGGACTGTTTACAAGGTTGCGGTTGACGTTACCAGTGTCGATCTTGAGAAAAAGGAGGTGGTGATCGACGGGTATGAAACAATTAAAGCAAAGAGAATAATAATTGCAACGGGAACAACTCCTAATCTTACCGGAGCCCCGGGGGAGAAAGAGCTTAAGGGTAAAGGGATATCTTATTGTTCAACCTGTGATGCGAAATATTTTAACGATAAGGAAGTGATTGTGATAGGAGGGGGGAATTCAGCGGTTGAGGAATCAGAATATATAACAAGATTTGCAAAAAAACTGACTATTGTCCACCAATTTGACAAGCTTACTGCAAATAAGCAGGCACAGGAGAAAGTATTAAAAAATCCGAAGATCAATATTCAGTTTGAAAACGAACCAAGGGGATTTACCAGGGAAGGTGATAAAATCATAACCGAAGTGGAAAATGTAAAAACAAAGGTCCGTCAAAAGCTGGTAACCGACGGTGTGTTTATTTTCATTGGGATGAAACCCAATATCGGGCTTTTTAAAGAGAAGCTTGAGCTTGATAAATGGGGATATATCAAAACTGATGAAGACATGAGGACTAATATTCAGGGAGTGTTCGCAGTGGGAGATGTTATAAGCAAAAAATGCCGCCAGATTACAACTGCAGTTGCAGATGGTACCATAGCAGCAATGTCGATTGCGAAGGAAATAGAATAACCTGCCTTACGTGGGTTACGATGGCATCAGAGGGATTCCTTTTGTATTTCAACAATAATCCGGACCTTAAGGGGTTGTTTATTTTCTGTCAGAACGATGCCTGCACCAGGGCATTATTTTCATAGCGGTAATCACTGACCATATAGAAGACCATGGAATCGTTTTCGATCTGATACTGCCAGTTCCCGCCTGAGCCAGGTGTGGAGTACAGCCTTTTCAGATAGATTCTTTCCCCGGGCGTGAATTCACAATTTTTTCCATATGCAGCCAGTTTCCCAAATGAACTGTAAATGGTGGTTTTAATCCAGATAAGATGTGTGCCTCCAATTACGTCCGGTGCAGTATGACAAAAATCAATAAAGTTCCCGATATATTTTCTTCTGTTGATCATTTCATCCTCTTTAAAAACAGAGGGGGATTTATATACAGAGGAGGATTTATAAACATAGGGAGACTTTTTTGATGTGCTGCACGAGATGATTACACCCAGAAATATCAGGATTAATATATTTTTCATCTTACTGCATTTTTAGTTTGGACTATGGGTTTCTGTCTGAAGGAAATTTCTTTAAAATTTTCTTTCATACTGGTCGATTTCCTTATAAAGTAAAAATAATAAACTTTATCAGGCTTGTCAAGCACCTAATTTCCAATTTGTTGAGTTAGTAGTATGTTTCAGGTTATGTCCGCCTGCAAAATCAGTCTGTTCATCTATGATATTTGAACATTCCCCTAAAAATCCAGTCCATTCGTCAAAAATATGGTGAAATTTATAACAATTCTCCGCCGGAATTGTAGCGGTTCGCTTTTGTGCTTGCTAAAGGATTAAAAATAAGGTTAATAGGATTGATTCCTTATCACTAAACAGAATGGAATTGATTTTGACAAACACATTATTTAAAAAGGTAAGAATTTAGTTTTAAAAACGGATTTTTGTCATTTTAGTGTTATTATGCAGCTTTGTTCCGCCCGGATTACCAGTTTTAGGGATATAATTTCAGTTAATTATCACATGTCATTTGTATTGCTGGAAATTGTTAATCAGAAGAATGGCATGATTTATGATAAAAATGATGTCAATGTCCGGGCATGAATTGCAATAATCGTGAGTTAAGCAAGTTTTAATCTTACAATCAGGTCTGATAATATTTTGTGTTTAAAAATATAATTATGATAAAAAAGAAGAATCGTGAGGAGGATGGATTTCAGAGAAGAAGGATTTACTATATTGGGGCGGTTCTATTGGCTATAAAGATACTTGTCGTCATAATAATTCTCTCCTTTAAATAAAAAGCCGGCATCCTGATATTTCTTTAGTGTTAAAACCTTGCAGATGAAAACACTTTAGACAGGACCCCGGCCCGGGGACAAAGTTACGAAAAATTAAGATTTTTCATACTTTTCACAACAGGTCCATTTCAGTTTGTCCCTCTGCTTTTTTCCCGTCTTTATGGAGAACTAACCCCAGCAATGGAAGGAACATGGTCTTTAGTGTTCTGGATGGATGTATGATCAGATTCGCCATTCCATATTGTATCAGGTTTCCTGCAAGTGATACCATAGGGTTGCCTTTTTTCCGGAAAATTAATTTTTTCATGAAATACCCGGCTGAAATACCAATTCCTGCAGTAAGAAGGTTCCCCCTTAACTCATCTGAGGTCACCACTTCACTGAACACCTGTTTTACGACATTGACCGGTCTGACGCTTTCGTATAAACCATTGATCTGGTCATTCAATCCGCGTTTTTGTTCATCCACTTCATTTTCAAGAAGAAGGATAGCTTCTTTAAGCTCATCGGTATTGTTTATACTGTACATCCCTTACTAACTGAAAATCCGTTTTATAAAATAGTTTGTGGCAACTTTCTTTAACCATCCTCGCATAAAAATGTGAGAAATGAGTCCGAGAAAGAGATAAAAGGCAGCAACCGTTAAAAATCCAAGATACATTCTGCCAAATACATCACCCAGCCAGAATGCTAACCCCAGGTTAACGAACAGCAGAAATATCAGTATAAGGGTAATTACAATTATATCCGGAAAAACGGTTGAAACAACAGTTGTAAACCTGCTTATAGTTTTAAGCTTCAACAGCTCAACATAGGTCAGGCTGAATTCGGTAACCCTTTTAAACAGGGAGTCTACTAACGTGGGGTCATCATTCATGATTCTGGAATTGGGATTTTTAGAGTTATTTAAGCTCAGGATAATAACTAAATGGCAGGCATTTTAATGAACTATTTCATTAATACCTGCCATTTTGAAATGAATGCAATTGCCTCATTAAAAAGTAATGCCTGACAATTTAAATTACACTGCTCAGGCCGCAGCTTCCTTTACCTTTTCTCCCCGTTTGATTCCGTCATGCAGAATCCCATTGATTTTTTCTTTTAGATTGTCAACATAATCTTCGCCTTTATCAACTATTTTCTTACGGGTTGAAGAACCTTTGTCAGGTGCGAAAAGAATGCCAAACAATGCACCGGCGGCTAAGCCTGCCAATGCTCCTAATACTACACTACCTCTTGACATAATCTTGAATTTAATTGTTACACCTATTTTAAACTATACATATTTCCACTTTATCAGTATTTCAGGATTCAAACCAACAGGTAAAACTCCTGAGCTGAAAACCAGTGGAACCTGGGTGATATCTTAACCAGAATATCTCCCGTGCCCGCCCTCCGGACCTTTCTGTAATATTAACAGGTCCATGGCTTTTAGTCTTCCAAATAGAATCTCAAATAAAGTTTAACCTGTAGTAAAACCGAAATGGTGGCAAATAGTTCAATTGGAGAAACGGGGGAAACGAATAAATTTCCGCTTCCGAAGACCGGAGACCGGAGACGGAAGACCGAAGACCGGAGACGGAAGACAGAAGACGGAAGACCGAAGACAGAAGACCGAACCGGAGCGCGGCACGGCCTTATTCAATTCTTAAAGCATCGGCAGGATTATACCTGGCAGCTTTGATGGTTTGATAGCTTATTGACAGCCAGCCAATTGAAAGTGTAATTATAGTTGCAAGAGACATAGATAAGCGGATTGACCGACACCCTGCTCGCGAACCCTTCCAGCCAGTATCCCGACCCGAAGAAAGCGACAGGATAAGCCAGCAGGGAAGATATGACTATCAAGATATATGACCTCCCTTGAGAGAAGACCCAGTACGACACGCTCGGAAGCCCCGTAACTCTTTCTTATCCCTATCTCCTTTGTCCTCTTGTTGGTTACATAAGTGACAAGTCCAATAAGGCCGAGACAGGCTATGAAGATTGCAAGGAATGAGAATATCAGGAATATCCTGCCTGTTTTCAGTTCTGAGGAATAAAGATTATTCCACCTGTCGGTGAAAAAGTCATACTGGAATGGCATATTCGGGGTGAATTTCTGCCAGACATCCTCAATTGCCCTGATAGTACCCTGAACATCATTGCCGGATATTCTCACGACAGCGAACTGATCGCCTCCGCCACCTGAGCCTACGGTAAAGCAGACAGGCGTTATTGCTTGATGAAGCGATTCGATATTGAAATCCTCCACAACCCCGATGATCCTGAGTTTCTGCCATTGTCCCGGACCTGAAGGCTGAAGTAAATAACTGTTGAGCGGATCCTCCAGTCCAAGTGATTTGACTGTGGCTTCATTTACGACTACGGCCGATGAATCAGTACTGTATTCGCGTGAGAACAGACGACCCTTAAGGACCCTTACTCCCAGCGCTTCAGGGAAATCGAGGCTTACATGATGTCTGATTTATCAGATAGGAATTTTTTTCAGGGTCATCATCTTTGAAAAATGCGTTGTTGTTAAAATCAGTACCCGGAATTGACCTGCTAAATCCCACTTTTTCAACACCCGGAATCTCCAGAATCTGGTTTCTGAACGATCCCATCTGTTGCCAGAAAGCATCGACCCTTCGTATTACCAGCAGATTTTCCTTATCAAATCCCAGGTCCTTTTTTGTCATGAAGTTCAGCTGATTATAGACAATTATGGATCCGATGATTATCACAATTGAAACAGTAAACTGAAAAACAACAAGAACACCCCTGAGTTTTTTTGACATGGATCCCGGACTCAGCGTCCCTTTCAGTACTTCGGAAGGATTGTATGATGACAGCACAAATGCGGGATAGATACCGGAAGTGATTCCTATTATCAGCACAAGTCCGATAAATGAAATTATGCCCGGTGAATTATTGATAAGGCCCAGGGAACCTCTTTCCCGATCAGACTGTTGAAGGAAGGTGTCAGGGCGAATACGATCAGCAGGGCCAGCAGCGCTGCCATTGTTACTGTCAGTAGCGATTCTCCCAGGAATTGGAACATGAGCCCTGATTTGTTTGCACCCGAGACCTTCCTGACGCCAACTTCCTTTGCCCTGGAAGCAGATTTGGCAGTGGCCAGGTTGACATAATTTATAATTGCGATAACAAGTATAAGTATTGCAACAACAGCAAATATATAGACTGTAGCAAGTGAGCCGGGTGGTTCAAAATTATATTGCGGCGCACCTTTAAGATGTATTTCTTTCAGGGGTTCAAGAACATAGCCGAAATCGTTACCCGCCTTACGGAAATCTTCAATTGTCTGACCTATTATCTCTTTGAGCTGGGGACCGACATATTTTATGACCATCTCCTGGAATTTCTCCTGGAGCTTATCCTTCTGTGTCCCATCCCCGACAACAATATAAGTGTAGAAATTATGACTTACCCAGTAGGGGTTGTTGGCCTGGCCCGGGTAAGTGCTCATTGATGCCAGTATATCAAATTTAAAATGGGAATTATCCGGGACATTCTGAACAACTCCTGTCACGGTGTAGAGGATAGTATCTGCTTCCATGCTCATTCTCTGTCCCATGGGATCCTGATCACCGAAGTATTTTTTTGCAAATTCCTCAGTAAGCACCATTGATTTGGGACGAACAAGCGCTGTCTGTGGATCTCCCTTGAGAAGCCTGAAATCAAAAACCTCAAAAAATGTGGAATCGGCAAATACGACGCCATCCTCGTTGAATTTCCTGTCACCGAATTTGATCAGCCAGTCACCATAGTTTCTGATCCTTGCAACCTGTAAAACCTCGGGATAGTCTTTTAGCATCGCCTGTGCCATAGGGGCAGCGGTAATAGCCTGATCAAGCTCACTTCCCGCCAATCTGCCAATTACCTTGACCCTGTATATGTTTTCATAGTTCTTATGGAACCTGTCGTAACTCAGTTCATTGATAACATACAGTGTAATAAAGAAAAAACTGGCAAGTCCGACGGCAAGGCCTCCTACATTCAATAAAATGTAACCGGGCTGTTTCTTTAACTTTCGAAGACCGTTAATGAAAAAGTTCTTTAACATCTGATGGATATTTAATAAAAACGGGGGAAATATATTAAAAAAGACTCTGAATTTCAGAAAATGATGCAGGTTTAAGTGGTTTTAAAAAAAATTCCCGCAGATCACGCAGATTTCGAAGTTAAGCCTGACAGACAAGTGAACCATCAGCACATTAAAAACAGACCAGCAGACCAGCAGACCAGCAGACTAACAGACCAGCAGACCAGCAGACTTAATGGATTTCTCATTCTGTCTTCAGGGAGCTGGCGGGATTCAATACCGAAGCCTGGTACGCCTTGTAACTGACTGTAATAAAAGTTATTACAAGTGTCAGCAGAGCCGCGTCAATTAACAGGAACGCGCTGATGTTGGTCTTGTATACATAATTTTCAAGCCAGTTATTCATAAAGTAATATGCGACAGGAACTGCAATAATAATTCCGATCAGAACGAGCAAAAGAAAATCTTTGGCTATCAGTTGAAGGATTGTACCTTCATTGGCTCCGAATACCTTTCTGATTCCTATTTCCCTTGTCCTCTGTTCAACCATGTATGATGCCAGTCCGAACAGGCCGAGACATGCTATCAGGATTGCCAGAATTGTAAACAGTGTAAATACAAGACCACGCTTTTCGTCAGCCTCAAACTGCCTGTTAAACCGTTCAGAGAGGAATGTGTAGGTGAAAGGCTGGTCAGGAAAAATCTCCTTCCACTTTGTTTCAATGAAACCAATGGTCTGCTGAATATTCTGATCATTGAGTTTAATATAGACTATGTTATTTGTAAAGCGATAAATAAGCATCAGTGATTCAATTTCATTATACATACCTGTCTGATGATAATCTTTCATAACACCTATAACCCTGGCGCGGATTGTATTCTCATCGCCGAGTTCAACCTTTTTGCCTATAGGATCAGCCCAGTTCATCCGTTTGGCAAACGTCTCATTGACAATAACTCCCGTAAGTGTATCTGATGGCATGTCCTGCTGAAAGTCCCGTCCGCTAACCATTTTAATCCCCAGGGCTTCCACAAAATCATGGTCCACCACAGCAAAGTTGACACCTCTTTGAGACATTCCCTGGTCTGTTTCCACATTGAAGATCACTTTCCCGGAACCTTCACCCACAGGGGTGTTTGTTGAACCGACATATTTAATTTCAGGATTGTCGAGGAGAGCTTGTTTCAAAACCGGGTATTTCTGAATCATTCCCTGGTTGAGCTGAAGTGCCAATTACATTTTTCTGATCAAATCCCTGGTCCATTGTTTTCAGATGATTCAACTGTCGGAACACGACAAGAGTGCATATTATCATTATTACCGAAACAGAAAACTGGATCACAACCAGGATCTTACGGAAACAGTCTTCCTGCCGAACCCTGTGTTATCTCACCCTTCAGTACTGTAACAGGGCTGAAACGTGAGAGAAAGAATGCCGGATAGCTTCCTCCAAAAATACCGACTATCAGAATAACGCCAAGGAGGGTAAGCAGGACAACCGGACTATAAATTACGCTCAGGTTAAATGATTTTCCGGCCAGAAGGTTAAATTTTGGAAGAAGGATCATCAGGATTAAAATGCTAAGTATCAAGTGATACTAAAGTGAATACCGTCGATTCGGAGAGGAACTGAAGGATCAAGCGTTCCCCTTCGTGACCCGACAACCTTGCGCAGGCCGACTTCGCGTGCCCTCCCGGCTGAACGCGCAGTGGCGAGGTTCATATAGTTCATGGCCGCGATCAGAACAAGAAACAGTGCGACGATGCCAAAGATATAGACATAGGTTATGCTTCCCGTTGGTTCTGGTTCCCCTGCATTTGTTGAATACAGGTGGATCCTGGTTATGGGTTCGAGGATGTATTCAATCTTGATGTTCAGCGGTCCGAAAATCGTCTTCATATGGGCATCGTACATCGCCTGCATCTTGGTTTCAAAGGCCTTTATATCAAAATTATCAGGGAAGAGCAGATAGGTAAATACTCCGAAATTGCCCCAGGAACCAAGTTGTTTTGGCAGGTTATTCCTTGAAGCGATGGCATCAAAGCGGAAATGTGAATTGAAAGGGACATCTTTGATAACACCTGTAACTTCAAAAGTGGTTGTGCCCGTTGTAAGGGTCTTCCCAATAGGGTCAGCGCTTCCGAAATATCTTTCGGCGATTCTTTCGGTCAGCGCTATTTTATTTGGCTCAAGGATTGCTGCCTTTGACATCCCCTTTAACAACTTCATAAGTAAAAATGTCAAACAGTGTGGAATCGACATAGTAAAAATTTTCTTCGTTGAATTCCTTGTCTTCATATTTGTACAGGGAACGCGGCATGTTTATAAACCTGACAAATGACTGAACTTCAGGATAATCCTGAACAACCTGTGGCCCGAAAGGTATCTGCGCCACAATCCATGTAAACTGGTCATCAGGTTCTGTGATTTTCGATGAAACACGGTAGATCCGGTCAGCTTTTTCGTGATAACGGTCATAGCTTACTTCATCGGCTACATAGATCACAAGGAACAAAGCGCTCGAGATCCCCAGAGTAAGTCCCAGTATATTAAGGATACTGTAGCCAAAATGTTTCACGATATGGCGGATTGCAGTTTTAATAAGGTTTTTTAACATGGGAGATTTAATTCAAAAGTTAGTATAGCAGGGTAAAAGTAGATTTAATCTTCTTTAGCACAAAATCTAAAACTACCATTAACAGTAAATTAACATTCATATCAGGAACAGGCTGCCGATTTGTTAAATGAAAGCTAAAACCCGGTTGCAGCATATTATTTTTTTTATCGTCTATAAGAGGAAATTTACCTGGTGGACCCTATTATTACCTGGTAACACTTCACCAGTCTTCAGTCAAATTTTATATCATATGTTAAAAAACCTTATCACTCATAGTCTGAGATCTTTCAAAAGGCAACGGGCGTATATAATCATTAATATTCTCGGGCTTTCAATCGGAATAGCATGCAGTCTGCTGATCGCTCTTTTTGTTATGAACGAAGCCGGTTATGATAAGTTCAATCATAAAAAAGGACAGGATCTTCAGGCCAATACTTAACGGGAAGATAGGGGGCCAGGAGGTTACGATCTATGCTACCCCGGCTATAATGGGTCCCACCTTACTGAGGGAGTTCCCCGAGGTTGAGGCTTTTCTCAGAATGGCCGGGAAGGGACCGACAGTAATCGAATATGATAATCAACAATTCACAGAAGATCATCTGATTGAAGCCGATTCATCGTTCTTCAACTTTTTCTCAATACCCGTTCTGAAAGGAGATGCGGCAAATCTTCTGAATGCAACACGAAAAGTGGTATTGTCTGAGTCAACGGCAAAAAAGATCTTCGGCGAAGAAAATCCGATCGACAAGCTTATTAAGATTGGATCTGATTCTGTTAAGATACACTGTTTCGGGAGTGATGGCTGATGTTCCGGGGAATTCTCACTTTGAGGCAAACATGATCTCCTCATTTATGACTAATCCAAGATCCGAAAATCCGGTCTGGATGAACAACAGTTTCAGCACATACCTGCTGTTGAAACCAAATACAAATTATGAGGCAGTGGAGGCAAAGTTTCCTGCTTTGCTTGAGAAATATGTCGGCCCTGAAATCCAGCAATATATGGGTATTAGTATTGAAGACTGGCTTAAGCAGGGAAACAAATACAGGTTTTTTCTCCAGAATCTTGACAGATATCCATCTTGATCCATCGATACAGCAGGAATTCAAGGATGCCAGCGATCCGAAGTTCCTCATCATATTCGGAAGTGTTGCCATACTTATTGTACTGATAGCTGCTGTCAATTTCATGAATCTTTCGACAGCCCAGGCATCACGCAGGGCTAAGGAGGTGGGGATCAAGAAGATTGCCGGTTCGACAAGGGGAATGCTCATTACCCAGTTCCTGTCCGAGGCTTTTATCCTTTCCGTATTATCATTGTTGCTGGCATTGGTCATCGTAAAAGTCACACTCCCGTACTTCAATGACCTTCTTGGAGCAACCCTATCCCTCAGTCTTTTCAGGAACTGGTACACAATTCCTGGTCTGTTACTGTTTGCTGTGTTTGTAGGGATTCTTGCAGGAAGCTATCCGGCCTTTTTCCTCTCTTCATTCAATCCGTATGAGGTGCTTAAGGGGAACGTGAAGAACAGCCAGAACAACGGACGCCTCAGAAGGATCCTTGTTGTTTTTCAGTTCGCTGTTTCGATCCTGCTTATAATAGGCACCATGATAATGTACAGGCAGATAAATTTCATGCTTAACAAGGATGTCGGTTTCAATAAGGAGCAGCTTATTGTCATAAACCGGGCTCAAGCTCTTGGTAACAAAAATGAAATCATTCAAAGAGGCCGTGAAGAATATCCCCGGGGTGATAAATATCGCCAGTTCAACTGCAGTCCCCGGACGCAATAACAACAATAACGGATATATGATTGAAGGGAGGAAGGACGAAACGTTTCTTGCCATGACCAGCTGGGTCGATTACAACTACGTTGATACCTATGAGATGACCCTTGTTTCAGGCAGAAGTTTCAATGAATCGTTTACTTCCGATCAGAAGGCCTGCATTATTAACGAAGCGGCTATGAAGGATTTTAATATTACCGACCTGGAAAAGGCAAGATTCATGGAACCGGGAGATTCGGGGAAAATTGAATTATCTGCCTGTAATTGGTGTTGTAAAGAATTTTAATTTTCAGTCGCTTCGCAATCCGATCGGTCCTTATATAATGAAATTTCAAAATGACGGGATGCTCTGGGGGTATCTGACAGTAAGACTCACGGCACAGAACTATTCAAAGACGATAACTTCAATCGAAAATACCTGGAAAGAGTTTGTTTCCAACAATCCGCTTCAGTACTATTTTGTCGATGAGGATTTTGAACAGATGTACATCCAGGAAAAACAAAATGCACAGATGGCGGTGATCTTTGCCATACTTGGCCATATTTGTCGCGTCGCTGGGACTTTTCGGTCTGACATCATTCACTGTTGAGCAGCGGACAAAGGAGATAGGGGTAAGGAAGGCAATGGGTTCATCAGTGCCCGGAATTTATATTGTGATCTCAAGGGAGATCATTATCCTGGTGTCAATTTCAGCGCTGATAGCCTGGCCGTTAATTTATTATATTGCCGGAAATGGCTGGAGAACTTCTATTACAGGATTAAATCCGGGAGTTTTCAGCCTTTGCAGCGGACTTAGTGATTGCTCTTGGTATAGCAGTTCTGACAATCAGCTACAGAATAATGAAAGCTGGCAGAAGGTAAATCCTGCCCAGTCGCTCAAGTATGAATAAATGATAAGAAAGGATGCTTAAAAACTACTTATTGGTTGCATTCAGAAATCTCCTGAAAAACAGGATATTCACCCTGATAAATATAATTGGCCTGGGCATTGGCCTTGTCGGTTTGCATAGTTGCATTTTTCAATCATATGTTCAACTATGAATTTGACCGTACACATGAAAACTTCAAAGAGATCTACAGGGTAACCAGTTTCAGGGATATGCAGGGGAGGGAGCAGGAGCAGGGGATCGTTCCCGCAACACTGGGACTGGAGATAAAGAAGGATATTCCGGGGATAGAGAGGGCTGCCAGGCTGATGAGAACCGGATCACCGGTCAAGGTGGGAGATAATATCTTTCCGGCACAGATATCTTATGTGGATCCTGAATTTCTCGATATTTTCACATTTCCCCTGATCTATGGCGAAAAGAATATCCTTAAGAGCCAGGGTAATGTCATTGTCAGTGAGTCAATGTCGAAAACACTATTTGGAGATGAGTTCCCCGTCGGCAAATTGATTTCGGTCCTTAACGATCAGGGCAAGGAGTTTACTTTTACGGTGGGAGGGGTTTTTACTGACCTGCCGGAGAATTCAAGCTTCCGTATCGATATTCTCTCTCACTTTGATAATTTTTTACTTATGTGGAGTGTAAATGACGCAGACTGGAAGTTCCTTACCACCTGCATCTTCGTTCAGATACCGGATAAATCACTCCTTCCATCGATTAACACAGCAACAAAAGAGTATCTGACTGTTCAAAACAAGGCACGGGAAGATTTCAGGATAAACCGGTTTAATTTTGTCCCGCTTGACGAGGTAGGAGAGAACACCAGGACTATCTGGTCGTCAGGCCTCTTTCCTTCGCTTCACCCGGCTGCCCTATTGTCTCCACCGATAATGGCAATCTTTATTTTATTGATAGCGTGCTTCAATTTTGCAAATACCTCAATTGCAACATTCAGCAAAAGATTAAAGGAGATCGGATTAAGAAAAACTTTTGGCGGTCAGAGGCGGCAGCTGGTAACCCAGTTCATGATTGAAACCCTTATAGTATGCCTGCTAGCCCTTTTTGCCGGCATTCTCCTGGCTGAATTTCTTGTTCCTGCCTACAGCAGCCTGTGGGCTTATATGTCAATAAAACTGACATTTACGGGTTATGGATTTTTCTGGGTGTTTCTTATTCTGCTCTTACTTGTGACCGGATTTGTGGCAGGTGTATATCCCGCATTGTATGTAAGTTCATTCAGCCCTTCAGCTGTGCTGAAAGGCACTTCCACCTTCAGCGGGTCAGGAAAACTTTCAGCAGTTCTTTTAACCCTCCAGTTTTCCATATCCATAATTGCACTTGTTATGGGACTTGTTTTTGCGAAGAATGCTGATTATCAGAGAACTCTGGATCTCGGGTATGACAGGGACAAATTACTCATTCTGCCGATACCTCCGGAAAACTATGCCTCACTGAGAACTGAAATACTTCTAATCCGAAAGTTATCTCAGTTGGCGGAACTCAGAATCATATTGGTTTCGGCAGTTATCGCAGATCCTATTAAGAATGAGGAGAAGCAGCTGGAGGTGGACGTTATGGATATAGGTCCGGACTATGCCTCAGACGATGGGGCTCAGACTTGTTGAAGGCCGTCTTTTTGACGAGCTGAGGGTGGCGGCTGACCGGGAAAATGGATCGATAATCGTGAATCAGAAACTCGTGAATGACTTTGGCTGGAAAGAGGGTGTCGGGAAAACAGTAACCCTGTTATGACACAACAAAACTTACGGTTATCGGAGTAGTAAAGGATTTTTACCTGAACGGCCTGTGGAATGAAATTGAACCAACGATGCTCAGGCTTACAAATGATGAAACCTATTATAATCTTGCGGTAAGGGCGAACCCGGATGACCTGGCAGACGTACTTGAATTCCTGAGGACTAAATGGAAGACAATGGTCCCAAACAGCATATTCGGCGGAATGACCCAGGAAGAGGTTATGCAGGAAGAAAAGGACATAAACGGCAGCATTCTTAAGGTAAATCTCTTCCTGGCCATAGCTGCCACGTTATTGTCACTGATAGGAATGTATAATCTTGTGTCGCTCGATATCATACGCAGGACAAAGGAAGTTGGAATAAGAAAGATTCAGGGAGCGCCTGTTCACCTGATAATGTTTCTGATGAGCAGAAAATTCCTTATTATACTGTTTATTGCTTCAATTATCGGATGTGCTGGGGGGCTATTACATGTCGACAATGCTGCTCGACAGTATCTGGGATTATTTTGTTGATATAAGGGCAGGTCTGCTGATAGTTGCCGCTCTTATAATGATAGTGGCAACGTTCTTACAATCGTCTTTAAGATAGCCAGGGCAGCGATGCGGAATCCTGTTGTTTCACTGCGGTACGAGTAGGGAAGAACTTTCACAGAGTTCCACAGAGTTATATCATCTCCTACCCTCTAAAGGGCATAACCGATCTTAAGAATCAGTTTAGACTGAGAATTATTTAATTAGCTGAAACACAATTAAATAAGTTTCCCCTCCTTTTAAAGGAGGGGTGGTCCAGACGGTGAAATCATCTTACAGGCAGACACTAGAATTATCTGGCCGGAGGATGGTTAAAAGCTCGGGCACAAATTCAGAGCAAAGATGGCGTAATGTAATTTATTGTCTAGAATTCAGTTGCGATACAGCTGATTGCATAAGATCCTATCAGGACGGTATCTTGAAGAGTTTGGATCACCGTAGCTCTGGTTTCGAGGACAGCCTGTTGTGTTCAGGAATCGGTAAGTTCTTTTTCTTATTAATTTAAGAAGAATGTTAATACATTTTATTGATAAGCTGACCGAATTCGTCCCGTTTTTTGAGCGGAAAGCTGTGGCACTTGCCATCGCGGGTCATTAAATTTAATCCCTTGACAGAGAACAATCCCCTGCTGAAGTAAATTACTTCAAGTATGTTGTCGAAAAGGATCTCAAGATTGAAATTTTCAAACTCCTCCTTAAGAGACTTGAAATAAATGCGCTGATTTGTAACGATAAACTTTCCTTCAATGGTCTTGTTTTCGACGACCTGGTTTGTATCCCCTGCCTTCAGAACTACCTCGTTTGCATTTAATTTGACTGTCATGATACTGAATTTTTAAAACAACTTACTACTCAAAATTATCCTTCGTCCAAACCTTTTTTACACTATAAAGACGGACAACCCGGGCCAATGTTGCACCGGAACGGATAAAAAAATATTAAAATTTATGTCTAATAATTGGACACATTTTAATTTTTATTCCGTCCTTTAAAAAAAAGAATCAGATGATCAAAGGCACTCTGCTTATTGTTGACGAAGACAGGGACGATCTGAAAGCTCTGGAATGGGTTACAGAAAAGGAATTTGAAAAAGTTGTGACACTTGTAAATCCCAACAGGATCCCTGAAGAGCTGAGAAAGAATGAAGTTGATGCAGTGATACTTGACATGAACTTTAAAGCCGGCCTTCATAACGGAAATGAAGGTCTCTTCTGGATGAGGGAGATATTTAAACATGACGGCAATATAAGTGTCATAATAGTTACAGGTTCAGTGGATATTGATCTTGCAGTGACGGCCATAAGAGAGGGGGCAATCGACTTTATCCTGAAACCGTGGGATGAATCACGTCTGCTGACCACCCTTGGTGTTGCCTGGAAACTCCGGTTATCGAGGCTTGAGGCAGCTTCTTTAAAGAATGATAACAAACAGTTAAAGAGAGAGATAAACAGTGCAGGAGAGAAGATTATCCTCGGGGCATCCCCCACAATGATAAATGTTATGAACATTGTCAGAAAGGTTGCCGGTACTGATGCCAACGTGCTTATAACAGGTGAAAACGGGACAGGGAAGGAACTGGTTGCGAGGGAAATACATAATCTGTCATTAAGAGCATCAGAGCTTATGGTCGCTGTTGACATGGGTTCCATTGCAGAATCACTTCTTGAGAGTGAACTGTTTGGTCATGTAAAGGGCGCTTTTACCGATGCCAGGGAGGACCGCAAAGGAAAATTTGAGGCTGCAGACAACGGAACCTTGTTTCTTGATGAAATAGGCAACCTTTCGCTTCAGTCACAGTCAAAGCTGCTGAGCGTTCTGCAGAACCGGCATATCGTGAGGGTCGGGTCAAACCGGCAGATCCCGGTTGACATACGGCTGATATGCGCGACAAACTGTGATCTTGCGCTGAAGGTGAGGGAGGGGAAATTCAGGGAAGATCTGCTTTACAGGATAAACACAATAATGATAGAGGTTCCTCCTTTGCGCGACAGGGTTGATGATATTCCGGTACTTGCGAGTTACTTTCTGAGGATACACGGGGAAAGGTATGGCAGGAATCCCCTTAAGTTCAATACTCACGCACTTGAAAAGCTCGCCAATCACGACTGGCCGGGAAATGTACGGGAGCTTCAGCATTCGATAGAGAAGGCTGTTATATTAAGTGATTCGCAGGTGATCAAACCCTCTGATTTTTACTTCAGCGCCGGGCAGGGAAAAATAATTCAGGATGAGGAGGTTTCCCTTGAAGAAATGGAGAAGAGGACAATAAGCGATTCACTTAAACGACACAGGAATAACCTGAGTATTGTGGCAGACAGACTTGGGATAACAAGGCAGACTCTATACAATAAAATCAAAAAATATAAATTGTAAGAACTTACACTGAGATCATCTTCCCTGCCTGCCTGAAGGCAGGTCAGTGGATCTCAGTGTAAGTTCTTGATTTATATCCAGATATAACTAAACTACAATCTGTCCGTCAAACAGGTTAACGATCCGGTGAGCATAACCTGCATCCCTGTCGGAGTGGGTTACCATAATAATCGTTGTTCCCTCCTTGTTAAGTTCAGACAGCAGATTGATGACCTCAATACCGTTCTTGGAATCAAGGTTACCTGTAGGCTCATCGGCAAGGATCAGCTTCGGATTTGCAACAACGGCGCGGGCAATGGCAACTCTTTGCTGTTGTCCTCCGGAAAGCTGCTGGGGGAAATGCTTTGCACGATGGCCGATCTTCATCCTCTCGAGGACATCCTGAACACTTTTTTTCCTTTCGCCGGTCTTCATTTTCAGATAGATGAGAGGCAGTTCGACATTTTCATAGACATTGAGTTCATCAATGAGGTTAAAGCTCTGAAAAACAAAACCTATGTTGCCTTTCCTGAATATTGTTCTGTCTCTTTCCTTCAGGTTTGCGACTTCTGTCCCGTTGAAGACATAACTTCCGGCTGAAGGGTTGTCGAGCAATCCCAGAATGTTGAGCAGGGTCGATTTACCGCATCCGGATGGCCCCATTACTGCTACATATTCGCCCTCTTTTACGTGAAGGGTGACTTTGTTGAGAGCTGTTGTCTCAACTTCCTCGGTTCTGAAGATCTTTGTCAGATCGTTAGTCTTAATCATTGTTTTGTGGATTTTAAAAGTTATTAAATTTTAAGGTGTCTGTTATTTGTTACTGGTTGCTGGTTGCAGGTTGCAGGTTGCAGGTTGCAGGTTGTTCAGGTTGATCAATTTGTAACTTGCAACATGCAACATGCAACTTGCAACTATTTTATTATTTAAGTATCAGTTTCTCATTTTTACCGAAGGTTTCATAACCGGAGATTATTACTTTTTCACCGGGATGCAGTCCTTCAAGCACTTCATAGTATTTTGGATTTTTACGTCCGATGGAGATGATCGCGTTTGGTTGCAAACGACTCTGAGGGATCAAGTACAAATATCCACTGCCCTCCTGTCTCCTGGAAGAAACCGCCAATGGGTACCAGCACTGATACCTTTGGTTGTCCGAGCTGCAGGCTTGTGTAATAGGTCTGGCCCGTCCTGATATTTTCAGGCATGCTGTCCCTGAATGTCATATCGATCTCAAAGGTGCCGTTTCTTACCTCAGGGTAAACCCTTCTTACTGTCAGGCCAAATTCATGGCCCTGCCTGTCGAGGGTTGCGGTAAGCTGGGTGCGTACCCTGTCGATATAGTGTTCATCAATCTGAGCTGTAACTTTATAAGAGGTCAGCACATTTATCTGTCCCATGTTGGCGCCACGTGAAATTGACTGCCCTATTTCAGGCACGAGCAATCCCAGCTGGCCATCGACTGTTGCCCTTACATTCAGGTTTTCCACCCGTTGGCGGACAAGGGCCAGGTTTTTCAGCATATTGTCGAGGTTGGCTCTGATAGTTTCCACCTGGACAGTACGGAATATAGAGTCCTGTTTCTGCCTTTCGGTGAAAAGTTCCTGGGAACTGATAGCCATATCGAGATCCTCCTTTGACCTTATAAATTCTTCCCTTGAAATAAGGTTATCTTTAATAAGGGTGACATTTTGCTGATAAGTGCGCTCCTTTCTTTCAATATCATATTTAAGATTTATAAGTTCCCGCTTTATTGAGATCCTTTCCTGCTCCATTGTGACCTGCGTATTCCTCAGGAAGTTCTCCTTTTCGGCAAGCTGTGCTTCGCTGTCGAGAATATTCAGGTAAAGGTCGGGGTTGCTCAGCCGCAAAATAATATCACCTTTTTTGACCATTGAGCCCTCTTCAATCAGGATCTCTTCAACCCTTCCGCCTTCCTGAGCATCGAGGAAAATAGTGCTGATGGGCTCAACTGAGCCGGGCACTGTTATATAGTCGTTGAACTGGTCCTCAATTATGGTTTCAATAATCAGCTTGTCCTTTTCAACCTTGTAAGTGGAGGTGCGGTCAGCAAAGAATGCCATATAAATCAGAACTATCATCGCTATGCCCAGGACGATAAAACCGATGTGTTTCTTTTTAAGACCTTTTTTCTGTGCAATTGGTTTATCCATGCTTTCAATAGGGGTATCCATTTCAGTTTTTATTTTAGTATTAATTAATTATTATTTTGTCGTATTCGCCTGTCGAATAAAATTGTACTGTAAATTTCCGGATTATAAGCTGAAGCCTTGTTCTGATAGTCTCTGTTTCAGCAGTGAACAGGGCAGTTTTTGACGCCGAATATATGGTTACATCGACAAGTCCTGATTCAAATTTCTTCTCAACAGCGGAAAATGATTTCCTGTTATACTCAAGATTGGTTTCGGCAGCAGCAAATTCATCTTTCCCCCTGTTATAATTGAGGCAGGCATTTTCTATTTCAGTATAAAGAGCATTCTTTTCAAGTTCGAGCCTCAGTTCATTATCATTCCTCCTGATCTTTGCAAGCCTGATGTTGCGTCCGATTGTGTAATTATTGAAGATTGGTATATCGAGGGAAAGATAGATTGCCTGGCTGTTATTGTTTTTTAACTGACTTGAAAATGAGGCCTGTTCGCCTGCATCTTCACCCAGCACCTTGTAGAAACCGGTGAATACTGCTCCACCCACAGAGAGGGCCGGTGCTATGGCGCCTTTTGAAGCCGCGATCTGTTTCCTGGAAGCCCTGAGTTCGTAATTGATAGCTTTCAGCCTTGGGAGGGTTTCGGATGCTATCCGGTATACGGAGTCAGCATTAAAGGTTTCATCTGTGATCAGGATGTTTTCAAGATCCGGCATAAGGATGTCAAACTGCGAACCGGGTTCGAGCTGGAGCATCTGTTTAAGATTTGTCACAGCCTGGCTTGCTGTATTTTGTGCAATAGTGTAGGTAAGCTTATCGGCAGAAACCTGGCTCTCCATTTCGTATTGCTTCGATAATGCTTCCCTCCCTGTCTCTACCATTTTAGTGATCCTGAAAAGCTGATTCTCTGAAAGTTCAAGTTTCATTTTGGAAGCATTTTCAAGTCCTTTGGCATACAATACCTGGTAATATTGACCCATTATTTCAACAATGAGAGTATTCCTGGCAATTTTCTCAGCCTCGATGCCGGCTTTGTACATAAACTTGTTTGCTGCAATGGTGTTCAGCCCTGAAAGTCCGTTAAAAAGCTGCAGATTTGAGTTTAAGGAATATGAATTGCTGATGTTTTGTTTGAATGTTATCAGGTTAGTTACGGGGTCGATTGATCGTCCGAATCCCATCTGTGCATTTGATCCGAAATTAAGCGAAGGCAACAGATCCATTTTTGATTTTAGCAGATTGGTCTGAGAAGTTTCTGTCTGAAGCATTTGTCTCTGAAGTTGTGTGTTATTTGAGACGGCGTAGGTGATGCAGTCTTCGAGTGTCCATTTTTTCTCCTGGGCTGAAGTTTGCAGGCACAGGATGATCAAAAACATTGCACCTGTCCAGATTGTCTTTTTCATTTCTTCCAATGATTTTATTTTTCCAGGTTCTATATGCCAAAGAGTGTACCAAATTGTTAAAAATCATGTTATCTGATAATTAACGAAATTGTGCTTTTGGTAGTTGTCTAAATATTAGACATCATTGTGTATGAAAATTCGACAAATGCAAATCCATTAACCACATTATAAAACTTACACAGAGATCCACGAGATAACAAATTTCACCGCGACTTGCAGACCCGCCTACCGGGGGCATATTTTTCAGTCCCTTCGGAGATTTAGGGGCTGACTGCTCAGTGGAACTCTGTGTAAGTTCTTAGATTTCATCGTTGTACAGACTGGTAGTTAAATATTTATAAATTTTTATTTTACAGTTTGTAATCTCAAAATAATTCAGTTAATTATGGCCAAATTAACCTGATACTCTTGACCTCTGTTTTACCTTAAAACACTTTACTCCCTATGAAGCCAAAGATCGGTATCACCCTTGGGTTCATGATGTTCCTCCAGTATTATATCTGGGGTTCATGGTATGTTACCATGGGAACATTCATGTCCAAATTCCTGAATTCAACCGGTATTCAGATTGGTGCAGCCTACAGCGCCCTTGCCATTGCAACGATGATATCACCATTTTTTATCGGGATGATAGCCGACAGGTATTTTGCGGCTCAACGGGTTATGGGAGTTCTGCATATAATAGGTGGTATACTGCTTTTCATCGCATCGCGGGTTACGGCAAATGCCCCTTTTTACTGGATTATCCTGTTATACTCGCTTGCATATATGCCGACGATAGCCCTTTCAAACAGTGTAGCATTCCGTCAGATGACCGATCCGGGGAAGCAATTCCCCGTTATCAGGGTGTTTGGAACCGTCGGCTGGGTGGTTGCAGGTTTTATGATAGCTATTCTGGGCATTGAGCAGACTCCGACAACTTTTTATATGGCTGCAATTTTCTCTGTCGGTCTGGGCTTATTCAGCTTTATGCTTCCCAACACACCACCCCAGGCTCAGAAATCCTCTTCAGCAAAATCAGTCCTTGGTATTGACGCCTTTGTGCTTTTCAGGGACAAGCCATACCTTATCTTTTTCATTGCTGCAATATTTGTATGCATACCGCTTTCTTTCTACTTCGGATTTGCAAATCTCTACCTGAACCAGTCAGGTATGGGAAATGCCGCAGGAAAGATGGTGATGGGCCAGATATCCGAAGGCCTTTTCATTCTCGCCATACCTTTCCTGTTCAACAGGATCGGCGTCAAGAAAATGCTTCTAATCGGGATGACAGCCTGGATACTGCGGTATATCTGCTTTGCATACGGCAATATGGGTCCGAATATCTGGATGCTTTATGCAGGGATTATCCTTCACGGGGTCTGCTATGATTTCTTTTTCGTTACAGGTTATATGTACACCGAAAAGAAATCGAATGAAAGGATAAAGAATGCAGCGCAGGGATTATTTACTTTTGTGACCTATGGCCTTGGTATGTTCATCGGAACATGGTTCTCGGGCTTTGTTACGACCTACTATTCTGTAAATCAGGAATATCAATGGAGAAGCATCTGGTTTATTCCTGCTTATATCGCAGTTGCAGTGCTGATATGCTTTATATTCTTCTTTAAGGAGAAGAAGAAAATAGAAATAGCAGACTTTTCGCCCCCTGCCTCCTGAAAAGGATTCACCCCTAAATCCCCTAAAGGGGACTTGAAGAATCCCATCCCAATCTCCCAGGTTTTAATTGCTGATTATTACCACTGATGCCGGTTTCAATCCCTGAGAGGATGCCGTGACAGTAATTTTACCTCCTGCCGTAATTGATTTAACAATTACGAGACATCTTCCACGCCATGCTTTGCGTTGCGGAAGGGAATAGCTTTCGAGGCTTACGGGGTTTGCGTTGCCAGTTCCTGCGATTATACCCGGGCCGT
This sequence comes from uncultured Bacteroidales bacterium, assembly GCA_963806555.1. Taxonomy (GTDB): domain Bacteria; phylum Bacteroidota; class Bacteroidia; order Bacteroidales; family VadinHA17; genus LD21. Next base: position 165,857 of record CAWDYR010000029.1, read on the forward strand.
CAATTTCAAATGTAACCAGGTTTTCAGCTTTCGGATCCCGTATACCTTTCGGATCAGTTAATTCCACTGTAATATAACTCAGATCCTGCCCGCCGGCGTGAATAGTGGATCTGTCAGCAGAAAGCCGGATCTGAGATGGCTGTTCAGCTGATTGAAGGAGTGCAACATTAACCTGCTTTTTGCCCCTGAAGCCGACTGCTTTCAAAGTGCCTGACTGGTAAGGTACCTGCCATGAGGCGATGAACCGGGAGGAGCGATCGGTTGTTTTCCTGCCCAGCGATTTGCCGTTAAGAAACAGCTCGACCTGCTCACATGAAGAATAGACGCTTACGTCAAGAGGTTTCCCCTCATAACCGTTCCAGTTCCAGTCATCAACAGCATCAAGCCAGTGCCATTTTGACCATGATTGCCGTTCAGGATTCGGATCAAATGAGGGAACGGGAGGTGTTATCCAGAGTGACAACTGGTTCTCTTTCCAGAGGGCATCGCGGTAGAATGATTGTGGCCGCTTCCATCCGCAAATATCAATATCACCGCAGTATGCAAGGTTCCACGGGAAAAAATCCATTTTCTGCCAGTATCCTCTCCATCCGATGCTTGCCTCCCCGATGTAATCAAAGGCAGTCCATACAAAATCACCAATAACAAAGGGATTGTCAACAACGTCCATCCAGCTTCCAAATGCTTCGAGTGCGTAGGATTCGGAACCGTACATTATCCGGTCCGGCAAACGCACGTGATCTATTCTGTAAAGGCTTTCCTGACCGTGATCACCGCCCGACGCATAATTGTATCCGGCGACATCCAGTTCAGCAAAATAGGGATCTTTATCCGGTTTCAGATCATTTACCGCAGATGTAACAGGACGGGTGGGATCAATAGCCCTGATAAAATCTGCAAGAGTTTTGGCTACCTTCACTACTTCAGGCTTGTGACGGTTTGGTATCTCATTGCCGATGCTCCACATGATCACGCTGGGGTGATTCCTGTCGCGAAGGAGCATGCTCTTCAACATCCTTCTTCCACCAGTCATCAAAAAACAAATGGTAATCGTGTGGATTTTTCTGTTCATTCCACATATCGAATGCTTCGTCGATAACAAGCATTCCAAGCCTGTCGCATGCATCAAGAAATGCAGGAGAGGGAGGGTTATGTGAGCATCTTATTGCATTGAATCCGCTTGCTTTCAGCAGTTCAACTCTTCGTTCTTCTGCCCTGTCATAAGCTTTTGAGCCAAGCGGACCATTATCATGATGAACGCAACCGCCTTTAAGTTTAAGCGATTTTCCATTCAGAAGAAAACCTGAGGTGCTGAAAGAGAGAGATCTTATCCCGAATTTTGTTTCGGACCTGTCAACCAGCGAGCCATCCACATATACTTCGCTGACTGCCCTGTACAGCACCGGAGAATCAACCGACCAGAGCATCGGATTTTCTATGATTGCCTCCTGATCAAGCTCTGAGCTTCTGCCCGGCGGCAGATTCACTGCTTTTTCAGTCCCTGCTGCCACTAATTTATTATCTGCTGAAGAGATTTTTGTAACAATTGTTACTTTTTTATCCTGGCCTGAATTGTTAACAAGTGTATTCTTAACATTTATTTTAGCCCTGATTTCTGATATCTCCGGAGTGGTTATAAATGTACCCCACGTTTCAAAATGAACAGGTGGAACCATCCGAAGCCATACATGCCGGTAAATTCCTGATCCTGAATACCAGCGGCTGTTCTCTCCTTCATTTTTAACCTTGACGCACAGTACATTGGTTTCGCCAAATTTAAGCTTGTCAGTAATATCGAACCAGAAACTTGTGTACCCGTACGGATGACTTCCGAGGCTCTGTCCATTAAGCCACACCTGTGAATTCATATAGACGCCTTCAAACATTATGCTGAAGTGATTATTTTTCTGCTCTGCGGGCATTGTAAACGACTTCCTGTACCAGCCTGTTCCTCCCGTTGTAAAACCACCGTTCACCTGGCTGATCGCATTGATATTGAATGGAGAGCCTGTACCGGGCAGGTCTTCTATGCTCCAGTCGTGAGGAAGGTCAATTTTTCTCCATTCAGAGTCATCAAAAGCAGGATTCTCGGCACCCTGTGCGCCTCCCAAATGAAAATGCCAACCGGCATCAAACAAATTATCACGCTGGAATTGAGCCTGTGCGGGGATTAGTAAAATTAAGAAAGCCATGATGGACAAAAACCGGAATAACTTCAGATAAGCAAATTTCATTTCGCAACCGTTTAATTAGTATAATATCTTTCAGAAAGATAAGAAATTCCGCCAAGTATTAAGGGTAACTACCAATTTGTGACTTTAATACATAAGGTGTAACTTTACTGAAAAAACCACATATTATGATCGTGACGTGTGTTTATGTTCATGTAAAATCCTCGGCTTTAAATGATTTTATTGAAGCTTCTGTTCTGAACCGGAAGGGATCTGTAAAGGAACCCGGAAATCTCAGATTCGATTTTGTGCAGCAGGCTGACGACCCGACGCATTTTATGCTGTATGAAGCATTTGAGTCGGAAGAGGCAGTCCTGGCTCATAAATCGACGGATCACTATCTCAAATGGCGTGATACTGTGAAGGAAATGATGGCAGAGACGAGGTATGGAGTAAAGTACAATATTCTTGAGCCGAAGGAGAAGTCGGAATGGTAAAACCTTTTCAGTTTAGCCGCCTGCCACTTATATTTTTTGGGCCGGGTAAGTTATCATTAGTACCCGGACTGATAAAAAGATATGGTACTTCTGTTATTCTTGTCACAGGGGAAAGTTCCTTTCTTAATTCGGTGAAATACAGAGACCTGGTTGATTCTTTCACAGAACAGGGAATAGTGTATCAGAACGTTGTTATTTCCGGGGAGCCTTCACCGGCTATGATCGATACGGAAACAGGGAGGTTCAATGAGGCAAAAGCTGATCTGGTTCTGGGTATCGGAGGCGGAAGTGTGATTGATGCGGGTAAAGCCATTTCAGCTATGTTGTACAGGCATGAATCAGTCAAAACCTTCCTTGAAGGAGTGGGTGAAAGGGATCATCCGGGTACAAAAATCCCGTTCATTGCCGTACCGACGACTTCAGGGACTGGAAGTGAAGCAACAAAAAACGCCGTAATCTCCGATATTGGAGAGGAGGGATTTAAAAAATCGCTCCGGCACGATAACTTCGTTCCTGATATGGCTGTTGTTGATCCGGAACTCACTCTTAACTGTCCTGCCGCTATTACAGCAGCAAGCGGAATGGACTGTTTTACCCAGCTCACTGAAGCATTTCTTTCTGATAAATCGAATGAATACACCGACGCACTTGCCTGGGAGGGGATGAAGGCAATAAAATCGTCGCTTTTAAGAAGCTATATCGATGGTTCTGATCTTGAGGCAAGATCAGGGATGTCATTTGCAGCGCTTACTTCAGGTATTTGTCTGGCCAATGCCGGTCTTGGCGTGGTTCATGGATTTGCCTCATCCATTGGTGGAAGGTTTAGCATACCGCATGGCGTTGTGTGCGGTACTTTGATGGCCCCTGCAAATGCAGTCACTGTAAGAAAATTAAAAAAAGACAAGAGTAATCCCCGGTCGTTAATGAAGTATTCGAAGCTTGGACAGTTGTTTCTGGATGAGGTTAACAAAACAGATGATTATTACATCGACGGCTTTACTCAATACCTGTGGAGAGTGGCTGATGAACTGGGACTTCCCGGATTGAAAAGTTACGGAGTTGAAGAAAAAGATATTGGAGCGATCGCTGATATTACTGAAATTAAAAACAATCCGGCAAAACTTGATCGTGATGAGTTGATCGAGATTTTAACAACCAGGCTTTAGTGTTGTTATTTTAAAGATCATTTATATGAAATAAATCCGGAATGGAGATAAATCAGGTTTGGTTCAGGTTTTACGAGGAGTTGAACGATTTTCTCCCGATCGCAAAAAGGGGGATCCCTTTTTCATACCTGGTCCGCGGAAATCCCTCAGTTAAAGATTCGATCGAAGCCCTGGGCGTTCCCCATGTGGATGTGGATATGATTATAGTGAATGGGGAGCCTGTTGATTTCACCTGCAAACTAAAAGATAAAGATCAGATTTCTGTTTATCCGGTATTTGAAAGTTTCGACATCTCAGGGGTATCACCCTTAAGAGCAAAACCCCTCCGGGAGACTAAATTCATCCTTGACGTTCATCTTGGCAAGCTTGCAAAGTACCTGAGACTATGCGGATTGGATACTTTATACAGAAACCATTTTTCCGACAACGAAATAATCGGGATGTCATTATCGGACCACAGGATCATTCTTACCCGCGACAGGGGGATCCTTAAAAACAGGAAGGTAACCCACGGTTACTGGATCCGTTCACAAAATCCGCAGGAGCAGCTTAAAGAGGTACTGCTGAGGTTTGATTTAAAAAAAAGCGTTCGGCCTTTTATCAGGTGTCTTGAATGTAATGGAGAATTAGCGGATATTGCAATGAAGGAAATCGTCGATAAATTGCAGCCAAAAACTAAGAAATATTATGCAGAATTCAGACTGTGTAACGGGTGCAACAGGATCTACTGGGAAGGTTCTCATTATGAAAGGATGAAGAAGTTCGTGGATGAAATGTTCTTAGCTTAGTTGGCTTCTTCCCAACATCTCCGCAGGAGAGACAGAAGGCCTCTCCCCAACCCCTCCCCCGGTGTGGGAGGGGCTAAAAAACTGCCTATAAAGTCCCTGGGCGAAGGGGAATTGGGGGGTGAAGCCCTTTGCCGATCTTAAGGAATGGGATAGCTGAATCAAACTGTATGCAACTGAGTTGCAATAATTTACATTTCCCCTCCTTTTCAAGGAGGGGTGGCCGGGACGGTGAAACGATTTGCAGGCAGAGACTCCATTCTGATCTCCCGGCCGGGGTGGTTAATTCAAGTGTTTCAAGTCTATCCATTTGATTCAAAGTGGATAGACTGAAAGACTTGAATCAACCACCCCGGCCGGACGAATTCAGTTGTAAACGCCTGAGATGATTTCATCGTCCCGGCCACCCCTCCTTGAAAAGGAGGGGAAACTTAATTTAATTGCGTCTCAGCTGCATTACATTTGATTCAAAGCTATCACCGGTTCTTAAGGTTGGCTACGGATCTATGGAGGTGAAGCCCTTTGCTTTTAAATGATTTTAACTTATCTTTACTATTGATTGATTAATTCCATAAAAATTCCTATGAAAACCAAAACCTTCGCAATCATTATCCTGACGTTTGTTTGTTAATTGTTTCACAACTGACTCAGAGCACAGCTGCCAAAAGAAACTGAAGCCCAGAAAACCCACCGTATGAAATGGTGGACCGATTCAAGGTTCGGAATGTTCATTCACTGGGGATTATATGCATTACCTGCAAGGCATGAATGGGTAAAGAACAGGGAAAGATTGACAAATGATCAGTATCAGAAATATTTTGAGCATTTCAATCCCGACCTTTATGATCCGAAGGAATGGGCAAAAAGGGCAAAGGATGCAGGAATGAAATATGTCGTACTTACAGCAAAGCATCATGAAGGATTCTGTTTGTGGGATTCAAAATTCACTGATTACAAATCGACAAATACACCTTACGGGAAGGATCTTATCAAAGAATATGTTGAAGCCTTCAGGGCTGAAGGGTTAAAGGTAGGCTTCTACTATTCCCTTATCGACTGGCATCATCCCGATTACACAATAGACAGAAACCATCCTCAGCGTCAGGAAAATGATGCTGATTATGAGCCGCTTAACAAGGGCAAGGATATGAACAGGTACCGGGAATATATGAAAAACCAGGTAAGGGAGCTGCTTACAAATTACGGGGAGATAAGCATTATATGGTTTGATTTCTCTTTTCCCGGGAAAAACGGAAAAGGACATGCAGACTGGGATTCGGAAAATCTGCTGAAGCTGGCAAGGTCGCTGCAGCCCGGAATAATTGTGGATGACCGTCTCGATCTGAGGGATGTTGAAGGCGGATGGGATTTTACCACACCTGAACAGGTAAAAGTTACAAAATGGCCCGAAGTGAATGGTAAAAGAGTTCCATGGGAAACCTGTCAGACATTCTCGGGATCGTGGGGTTATTACCGCGATGAAAACACATGGAAGAGCCCGGCACAGCTGCTTGAGCTTCTTATTGAATCTGTAAGCAAGGGAGGTAACCTCTTGCTGAATGTGGGTCCGACTGCCAGGGGTACATTCGACAACAGGGCACAGGACAGGTTGAAAGCAATGGGTGAATGGATGAAGCTCAACAACCGCTCAATTTATAACTGCACTGAAGCTCCGGCAGGATTTACTGCTCCGGATAATACCCTGCTGACCTATAATCCGGCAACGAAACGTTTATATGTTCACCTTCTTGCATATCCGATGGGCAGCATGACGCTTTCAAATATGGCGGATAAGGTAAAATATATTCAGTTTCTGCATGATGCTTCGGAGATACGCTTCAGCGCCGGAAGGGAAGATGCAGCAAATAACCTTAATCTTCAGCTCCCGGTTCAGAAACCGCCGGTGGAGATACCGGTTCTGGAAGTGTTCCTGAAGTAAGACTATGTAGTTAAAGCTATTCCGCAGGCTTGAATTTTTCAGTTACAAGTTCAGGCCATTTCAGATCGAGCTCTTCGAGGGTTTTCAGTACCATTTCAGCTACAGCATAGAGCTTTTGCCAGTTTTTATCAGATGGTATAATATGCCATGGAATTACATTACAGGTATTTATGATCTTCTCGTAGACACGCAAGATATTCATCATACTTCTCTCTTGTATCCCAGTCACCATCTTTATGCTTCCAGTGTTTTTCCTTAAGCTCGATCCTTTCCATGAGTCTCTCTTTCTGAGCTTCTTTTGAGACATTCATAAAGAATTTAAGGACTTTTGTTTCATTATGCTCAAGAAGACTTTCGAATTCGTTAATAAGCTTATAACGTTTTTCGATAACATCGGAGGCAATAAACTTCTCGACCGAAGGAACCAGGATATCTTCATAGTGTGACCGGATGAAGATCTGAAATTCGCCCTTCCGTGGCGCTACCTGGTGGATACGCCACAGGAAATCGTGGGCATATTCAATTTCAGTAGGTTTTTTGAAGCTGCAGATCTTTACTCCTATCGGATTGAAATATTTAAGGAGGCCTTTAGTTACCCCGTCCTTACCTGATGCATCGGTTCCCTGAAGAATAACAAGCAGGCTGAACTTGTTCTGGGCAAGCATTTTATTTTGCAGCTTCCCTATCTTCTTAAGGATCTTTTTTGTTTTTTCTTCAGTTTTTTCTCTGTCCCACTCTTTGTTAAATGTCGGATAATCGCTGATCCTGATTTTCGTAATCTGTTCTTTCTTAATTTGGTTTTTCATAAGTGCTTATTTACGTCAGATAGCTATTGGTACTGGAGGAAATTCCCTTTTTATTTTCCCGCAGATATCGCAGATTTTCGCAGATTAGTTAAGAGCGGACTCAAGGGCATTGAGAATTGGCTGTGCGGAGATCTTTTCCCCAACTGCTCCCTTCATCCATTGCTGCGGAGTCAGACGACCCTGGCTGTAGATACGGTCAATCTCGCCGGAGAGGTTCTTGCCTTTCAGGAATTCTTCAAGCTGAAACTGCACAATATGTCCGTAGGAATAGTTTGCAAGGTAAAGAGGAGAATCAACCATGTGTGAGTAGATGGCAAGGATCGGGGAGTCTTTAATACCTGTGACAGGTGCAAAATATTTGTTCCAGGTATCAACTGCTATAGTCTTTATTGCTGATTTCAGTTGTGACCGGAGTAGCCAGTGGATTTTCATAGAGCCATTTCCAGGCTTTCATATCAACCATGCCGACACCCATTATCTCCATCAGCGACCATGCAGCATCGAAGGTCTCCATCTTTCCTGCTTCCGGATTATTCTCCTTAATGCCCAGGAGACATAAGGTTCCGGTTCTGAAAAACAAAGGCCAGAGCTTCTGTGATTGCTGTGTTTGGGACACCGGACATCATGTAATTATCAACATCGTACATGGATATGGTTTGCTCGACATTATGTCCGAATTCATGAACAGCAATATTGTAACCTTTGTAATCCATCCCTTTTTCAGAGATCCGTGTGCGAAGATGCGATACAGAACCTTTCATCGCTGCTCCCCAGGCATGACCTGAACCACGGGCAGGATCAACAACAATTTTGTCGGCCAGGTATTTTGCCCTTTCCGGGCTCCATCCGAGTTTTTCAAGCATGGCAGGCATTCCGGCCTTGAAAGCATCAGGATTTGGATAAAGCAACCTGGTTTTGGCAGTCAGCTGATCTTCCGGGATAGTGCTCCGCGATTTAAATCCATTATACCAGATATCATAGGGCTGCAGATCACGTCCGAGCCTCTCCTTTATCAGGGCGCCAAGCTTTGCAAGCTGAGGTGAACTCATAAAGGAATCAAAAAGTGCTTCAACCTCATCCTGTGAGATCTCCATTTCCCCTGAGAACTTTCGAAGGATTGCAGTATTCATTTCAGGATTATATGGATCGATATCTTTCATTGCCCTGAAGATATTTACAATATGTGCAGTAACGGGTATCAGGTTCAGCAGCAGCTTCAACAGGATTTCCGTCTTTTGTGACTTTATTTGAAAAAGGAGCCCATTCATAATTCAGGATTATTTATCACAATTTCGGGTATATCCTGATTTATAATGTGTTCCATTACCTTATAGATCATTTCCTGTTTTTCCTGTCCTTTTTCTCTGTCAGCATAGTCAGCTTTCAGCTCATCGCGGAGGTTCCAGTGCGAAAGCAGTACCATATCATCGGGAAAAATCTGTCTGCCGTCATCAGTGCGGAGATGCCCCATGCAGATATTATATTCGGCAATATACATTTCTGCATTTCCGATTGCGGTATTGAGAGCCTGGTTAAGTTCGGCAGGAACTCTCGAAACAAAATAATCACCAAGACGTGCCATTGCCCATTCATCCCGGCTCCATCCGGGTCCAAGTTTCTCTTTTTCTTCAAGGGTGTAATAAGGGAAAGTTAAGAGCAATAACAAAAGCTATTTTATTTGAATAAAAATCATCGGAGAGATGAGAGCTGACCGAATAATTACCGAACATACGGTCAATTTCATCTATTTCTCCGGCAGCTTCATCGAGGTATTTTCTTAAGATCAAGGGTTATCTCATTGAAATTCCCGTTGAGGGATTCAAAATATCTGCTTATCTTTTTGAATACAGCTTTACGTTTATCCGGATCCGATGATAATTATTCTTAACAAATGAGGCGAATTCCGATGGAGCTCCGTCTTCTTCCCTCCAGAGCGAGGCTGCATGCCTGATACCTTTTTCAAGTAATCCGGCATCTGCTGAGGGATATGCCATTCTTACACTGTCAATTACTGCTGCGATTACTGCTTCATCAATAAATGCGGCCGGGGAGCCGGTTGTTTTTTTGGTTTGAGGTGATGAACATGCAGTCATAATCATTACTGTCAGAAATACAAATTTTCTCATATATGTTTATTTTAAGAATAATAAACCCACCCATTACCCCATCCATTCGGTAGGGTAACCAGAGAATAACAACTTGCACGGAGCTCCCCGCCTGTATGCCGGCAGCAGGGATCAACAGATCCACGACTGTCATCAATGTTCAACCTCACCCTCCTGCCCAAATCTATTCCACAAACTGTTTTGCATAGTATTTTGCAGTCAGTTTTTCACCGGTTGATCTTTCGATCATATCATTCCAGTAATATCTTGCACCGGGCATGAATACTTTCTCCTTCAGATATTCACCAACAGCCTTTTCACCCACAAATGATTGGTTTTGAGTGATATTTGTAGTCAGATAGCTGTACCACTGTGATGCCAGCAATTCTCCAAGCAGATAGTTATGATAGTAACAGGGATATAGTGCAATATGGATCTTTGTTGCCCAGTCAGGCATATTGCGGCCTTCCGGTTTAGCCAGCATCTGGTATTTTTCAACAGTGTCCCACCAGAGCTGGTTAAGGTCCTGGTCAGGATTTTCATACATTGATTTTTCAAACCTGTACATGACCTGAGCCCAACGGCTGAATACAAGCATCTGAAGCCTTAAAGACTTCTTGCTTACATCAGCGATCTTCTGACTTTCTGCTTCGTCGATAAGTCCCATGTTCTTCATCCACACAGGATCGGTGGCAAGCCGTCCGAACATGTTTGCAATGGCTTCGGTGGTAAAGGTGTGGGCGGCATCCCTGAGGACAAAAGGCAGATTTCTGTCGTTGTAATAAGAATAGACGCCGTGACCAAGTTCATGAAGCAGAGTGTTCATCCAGTATGAGTCGGGCTTAACATTATCCAGTGTCCGGACATCACCTTCACGGTCAATATCTGTGCAGAATGCATGCTGGTTTTTACCGGGTTTTTCATACAGGTCGCTTTTTGCCAGAATAGCATCGACATTCAGTCCTATCCCGTCATAAAAGGTTGCAACCAGTTTAACCGGATCCTGGTTCTCATAGTATTTGTCGAAATCCACCGGGTAGATTTCGGGTGCCTCCTGAAAGTAACGGTTCTGGTAATGCCATGGGCGCAATTCCGGAATGCTGATCTTATACCGTTTTGCAAAATAGGTGTCAATTTCGTTTTTTAAAAGGGCAAAGTTCTCCTTTGTAAGGTTGTCAAGTTCATCAAAGATTGAGGTGACCTCGACAGGATCCTGTCCTGATAGTTTAAGGCTCATTTCGTGGTAATTGCTGAATCCGATTTTCTTCGCGATCATATTGCGGTGCTTTACAAGCTTTATGATATCCCCGGCAACAACGGGACCTATTAATTTATGGCCTTCCCATGCAGCCTGAAGATCCCTGCTGTCGGTCGAGTTCCTGAGAATCTCTTCAACCTGATTGTCGGAAAGTTCCTTCCCTTTGACATTTGCCCTGAAATTTGAATATTTCTTGCTTATTTCCGTTTCCATCCTTATCTGTTCGGCAATCAAAGAGGGATCGACCTGACCGCCCAGGTAATAATTATAAAGCAGCTCAAGCTGACGGGAAAGAAGAGAATCTTTAACCATACCGGATTCCTTCAGCTCCTTAAGTTCCTGAATTGCCAGGCTGTCGGTATAGATCTTTGCCAGTTCAAAGGATGCCTTTTCACTTTTTGCCCAGTCTTCATCTGGTTCCTGTTATATTTGCATTCCATGATGCAAGGGCTGCCTCACGGTAAAGAGGTATGGACTTTAATTCATAAGAGGTGATGAACTCCCTCATCCTGTTCTCCATTTTGTCCTGTTTTGATACACATGACCATAACAATGAGATGGCTGCCAGAGTTAATGTCAGGGTTGCAAGTCTTTTCATTTTTTACAATTTGATTTATATGCTAAGTTAGAAAAAAGATGTTTAATCCGGGATAGATAGGTGAAAATGAAAGCTGTTGACTTATTCGAGTGAACCCACCGCTTTTTCCACCTCATGCAGTATTTCACAAGATTTTACAAGCTCCTTCATCCTTGTGTGATCAGGATATAGTGGTCTGTCAATATCAAGGAATTCAACATATTTCCTGATAACATCCTTTGCAATCTGTACTCCGTTACCGAATTTATACTCTTCTTTTCTGAAGTCAAGCGCCTGGGCAGCTGCCATGAACTCGATCCCGAGTATCCCGTAAGCGCAGTCGAGGATCTGATTGTTTTTTATCGCCGTATTCATCCCCATTGAGACAAAGTCCTCCTGGTCGGCTGCGGCCGGGATGGATTGTATCGATGCCGGTGCAGAGAGGATTCTTTGTTCAACTATCAGTGTATCAGCTGTATACTGACTGAGCATCATTCCCGAGAACATCCCTGCGCCTTTTGTAAGGAAATCGGGTAATCCAACGCTCAGGGCCTGGTTGTTAAGACGGTTCATCCTTCTTTCCGACATAACGCTTACCATTGTGATGCAGGCTCCGGCCATATCCATGGGTACGCATACCGGCGATCCCTGGAAGTTGGCTCCGGAGATCTGAATATTCTTTTCAGGAAAGAAAATCGGATTGTCGCCAACACCGTTAAGCTCAATTTCAACCTGTGACTTTGCATAAGCCAGCATGTCGTGAGCAGATCCTATTACCTGTGGTGTTGATCTCATTGAATAAGCATCCTGTACTTTTGATTTTACCCGGCATTCCTTCAGATCGCCTCCGGAGACGCATTTGTTGATGGCATTTGCACTCCTCACGGCGCCTTTAAATCCTCTCACTTCATGAAGGAGCGGAGTGTAAGGTTTCATGTTGGCTTTAAGCGCTTCGAGCGACATTGAAGCCGCTATCTCAGCCTGTTTGAGCCAGTTATTGGCATCAACCAGCCAGATAGCACTCATTGCCGTTAGCACATTGGATCCGTTGATGGTGGCTAGTCCGTCGCGGGCATGGAGGCCGGGGATGGGTATTGCCGCCCTTTCCAAAGCTTCAGCACCGTCGAGCAGTTCGCCTTTATAGTATGCTTTACCTTCACCCAGAAGCAGCAGGGCGATCTGCGACATCGGGGCAAGGTCGCCCGAGGCGCCGACGGAACCTTTCTGGCAGACAAAAGGTGTAACTCCCTTATTCAGCATTTCAACAAGTGTCTCGGTGATTATCAGACGGTTGCCTGAGTTCCCGTGCGCATGGACGTTTATTCTTCCGAGCATTGCGCCTCTGACAATTTCTTCGGAAGCAGGTTCTCCGATCCCCGCGGCATGATTATAAACAAGGTATTTCTGAAAATCTTTTATCTGGTTATCGTCAAGAACTATCTCTGAAAACTCGCCAATACCCGTATTGACGCCATACATTATTTCGTGGGCTATAATTTTAGTTTCAAGCATTGCCCTGCAGGTGTTTATCCTCTTTGCTGCATCAGGATGAAGTTCAACCTTCTGGCCATGTCGTGCCACATTAACAACATCCTGTACAGTAAGATGAGAACCGGTTATAATAAGTTTTTCCATTTTGATCTTAATTGAATTTAATATGAAAGAGTAGAAGAGATCAACCTGATTTTTCAGATTGACAGGAGAAGGACACATGGTCGTTCCCTCAGGATATCAGCAGAGTCCGGAACGGTTGATTTTGATCTTGTATTCAAGAGACCAGTTAAATTCCATGGTTTTGAATTGATACGACAAAAGTAGATTTTTTTATTCTGATTTTCAATTTAAACTTGTTTTCCCGCAGATTGCGCGGACCTTGTCTTCCGGCTTTCAACTTTATCGATTGAAGGTTTCCCGAGATGCACGGATCTACGCAGATTTAAATCCGGATTTAATATGTCTTTCTTATATGTTTGCGCTTAAGTAAATTAAAAAGTCGTCATAAAATTCAAAATCCGATTTGTTATACAATCGAAGAGCTAATTTAGATAGCCCTTTCGTGAACCTTAGTGCTGGCCTTTGTGATCCTTTGTGGTTCAAGGGGTTTATTTTTTTACCACTAAGTATCACAAAGGTCCTGCACGAAAGGGGCACGAAGGAGATCAGCATGTTTATCATAAAATGAGAACGTAAGCATAATCTATATAAGACGCCCTTTTAAGACGTATTTCTTATTAATTTAATATGTCTTATAAGACGTATTTCTTTTTAATTTAATATGTCTTTTAATACGTATTTCTTTTTAATTTAATATGTCTTTTAATACGTATTTCTTTTTATTATAATATGTCTAATAATAGATTAAAAGACGTTTCCTCTTCAGATTCTTAACCTCCGCTTTATCTGAAAACCGGCATTTTTTATATTTTTATAAAAAAAAAGCTTTACGGAATAATTTTTTAAAACCTTCAATCATGACGCAAAGAATTATTGTCAGAATATTCCTTCTGGTATTTTTTGCAGCTTTTCTGACCTGCTGCTTTGGTAAACAAAAGGATAAGAAAGCTTCTACCGATGATACACAATCGGATCAGGTCACTGACAGCAGTTACCTGTTTAACGGAAGGACCCTTGACGGCTGGGAGATAACAAATTTCGGAACACAGGGACCTGTTTATGTTTCAGGAGGTTCGATAATACTTGGAATGGGTGATGGGGGCACAGGCATAACCTGGAAGGGCGAGTTTCCGGAAGCCGATTATGAGATCACCCTTCTGGCAAAAAGGGTTGATGGAAATGATTTCTTTTGCGGCATGACCTTCCCCGTGGGGAAATTCCCATGCAGTCTGATAGTGGGCGGATGGGGTGGTAATGTAGTAGGGCTCAGTAGTATAGACGGATTAGATGCTTCAGAAAATGAAACTATGACACTCCAGTTATTCACTAAAGATGTCTGGTATCATATCCGCCTGAGAGTAGCAAACGACAGTATCACAGCATGGATTAACAATACACCGGTAGTTGAGCTGTCAACCAGCGGCAGGAAAATATATATCAGGCCTGAAGTTGAACTGTCAAGGCCTTTTGGGTTTGCGTCGTGGAGAACTACGGGAGCGCTCCGGGATATAAGGCTCAGGAAAATCGAAAAATAGGTGCATAACGGCATAACGGCGTAACGGCGCAACGGCGCAACGGCACAACGGCACAACGGCATAACGGCATAACGGCGTGACGCGTAACTGCAAGACCGCAAGACCGCAAGACCGCAAGACCGCAAGACCGCAAGACCGCAAGCCGCAGGACCGCAAGACCGCAAGACCGCAAGACCGCAAGACCGCAAGACCGCAAGACCGCAAGACCGCAAGACCGCACGACCAAAAGACAATGTATTCAACGCTTTAACGTTAATGTAAAGGTTAAACGAATAATACATCCTATGAAAAACTACTTTTTATTGGTTCTTATCGCGGCGCTAATAGCTTCCTGCAAGACAAACGAACTTTATATCAACGTTTTGCAGCCTGCCCCCGTCACCCTGCCTTCATACATAAAGAAGGTAGGTGTCATTAACAGAAGCATTCCTACTGACGAAACGAAGCTGGTTGATATCCTTGACAAGGCCCTCTCGCTCGAAGGAGCCGACCTCGACAGAGACGGGGCCTGGGAGAGCATTGCAGGTCTTACCGAGGAATTAAAGGACAATGAGCGGTTTGATGAAGTTAAACTGCTGAATGAAATCGATTTCAAGGCATCGCGGATTGGCATTCTCCCTCCCCCGCTGTCCGACCGGATCGTGGATAGTGTCTGTAAAGCAACAAATTCCGACGCTCTCTTTGCGCTCGAAAGGTTTGATACGGATACCCGTGTGGACTATTCGACAAAAGCGTCGAAGCTTGACACTCCTCTGGGAAAAATTCCGGTCCCGGAACATGATGCGTCGATGGAAACAATAATTAAAACAGGCTGGAGGATCTATGATCCTTCTGATAAAGTAATTCTGGATGAGGTCAGCTTTGCCGAATCGCTGGTCTTTCACGGAAAGGGAATTAATCCTGTTGCCGCTATTGCTGCCCTAACCGGAAGAAAAGATGCTGTTAAAGAGGTAAGCCGTATTGCCGGTCACTCATATGCGATGAGGATATTACCGTTCAGACTGAGGGTAACACGCGATTATTTTGTCAGAGGGACCAGTAATTTCAAGATCGCAAGACGCAAAGCTCAAACCGGCAAATGGGATGAAGCCGGGGATTTGTGGGATAAGGAGACTTCAAATCCCAGCATGAAGATAGCAGGAAGGGCTTGTTATAATATGGCCATCATAAATGAAATTAATGGCTATCTTGATGAAGCTTTGGGATGGGCCCAGAAAGCATGGGAGGATTACAATACAAGGCTTGCACTGAGGTATGTAAGGATACTTGAGAACAGAATGTATAACAGCGAGTTGCTCGAGATACAGGAAGAGGGGCTGGAGTGAAGGAGCGGGGAGCGGGAGCTCGCGGAGAGCGGCGGCGGCGAAGCGAGGGAGCCAGGGCGCAGGGCTCAGGCTAGGGCACAGGCTCAGGGCGCAGGGCAGGGGGCGGGGGGTCGGCTAAACGTTAGGGGCACAGAGCTCAGAGCTCAGCGCTGAGCTCAGGCTCAGCGCAGCAGGGCACAGAGCACAATGAGGCAAAAAACTTGATTTCAACCTATAAAGCATGTTAAAACACTTATCACTTGGCATTTTGCTGCTATCAGCAGTGGCATTGCATGGTCAGACTTATAAACCATCCTGGGAATCGCTTGATAAACGCCCTGTGCCTCAATGGTTTGAAGATTCCAAATTCGGGATCTTTATTCACTGGGGTGTCTACTCAGTGCCTTCCTGGGGACCTACAGGCGACAGTATAGGTGTTTATGATAAATACTCGGAATGGTACTGGAACAAGCTTATGAACACCGAAAGCAAAGTAAACAAGTACTTTAAGCAGTTTCATCTGAAAACTTATGGTCCGAATTTCAAATACCAGGATTTTGCCCCGATGTTTAAGGCTGAGTTGTTCAATCCCGACGACTGGGCCGGGCTGTTCAAAAAGGCAGGTGCAAAATATGTCGTCCTCACCTCAAAACACCATGAAGGATTTACGTTGTGGCCAAGCGCCCAGAGCTGGAACTGGAACAGCGTCGATGCAGGCCCCCACCGTGATCTGTGCGGCGATCTTACAGCCTCTGTCAAAAAGGAAGGACTTCACATGGGATTCTATTACTCATTGTACGAGTGGTATAATCCGGTCTATAAAAATGATCTTCAGAGCTATGTGGATGGACATATGATCCCGCAGATGAAAGATCTGGTTACGCGCTATACTCCTGACATTTTATGGACTGACGGGGAATGGGACAAGCCGAGCAGGGACTGGAAAAGCGAAGAATTCCTCGCATGGCTCTATAACGATTCACCTGTAAAGCAAACAGTTGTCGTAAACGACAGATGGGGCAGTGAAACAAGGAGCAAACATGGAGGTTTCTACACAACCGAATATGGCCTGGTGGGTGAGAAGGAGGGCATTGAAGAGGAAAATACCCGGCCATGGGAGGAGTGCCGCGGGATCGGGACTTCCTTTGGTTATAACAGGACTGAGAACCTGGACAGTTATTCAAGCTGTGAAGATCTGATAAAGTTGTTGATATCAACGGTTTCTGCCGGCGGTAATCTCCTGCTTGACATCGGCCCGGCCGCGGATGGTACTATCCCTGTTATCATGCAACAACGTCTGCTTGAGATAGGGAAGTGGCTCGGTGTAAATGGCGAAGCAATATATGGCACCCGGGCGTTTATCCGGAATAAAAAGGAAGAGCAGATAAATCCCGAAACCAACAAAACCATCTTTTTTACACGAAAGGGAAAGGACCTGTATATTCTATGCCTGACCTGGCCCGGGAATAATATAGTTCTTAAAGGAATAAATCCGGGAACCGGCACAAAGGCAAATTATATAGGATCTTCAGCAGCTGTCATTTTGAAACAGTCCGGGGAAAGCGTGGTAATTGTCCCTCCAAAGCTGACCCCTGACGATTACCAGCCGGCTTATGTTTTCAGGCTTAGCAATGTGTTGAAGTAACTTTTATTTTAAAAACATAATCCCCATTCAATAAATATATAACTTAGCAATCCATTAAACCACCACCCTGAAACCAATATTACACTTAAAATACTCAATTATGAAAACCTTACTCTTATCTCTTTCAATTTTGCTGGGAACCCTTATGGTTACCTCCTGCTCAAATCCTGCAAAAGATACTTCAGCAACACCGGCACAAAAAACCGATATCTCTGAGTTTCTTGGTCAGTGGACCATCGACATTGAAGGCGGCTCTGTCGGATGGCTCGAAGTACGACAGGAAAACAATTATCTCGATGCTGATGTTCTTTGGGGCGGTGGCAGTGTACTCCCGGTTTCAGCTGTTTTCCTTGCTAAAGACCAGGTACTTATGGTTCAGCGTTCCAATAATGTTGTGCAGAAACAGGGATGAAAGCGGTAACCCTCTTAAAACCCAGACAGTTACTGAATGGATGGAGATTTTAAAAGAAGGTGATAAAATTGACGGTATCCTTTTATCACCCAGAAGGAACAGCTTGTCTGTTGACACAACAACCTTCACAGGTACGAAGCTTCCACCGGTTCCGCCTGCTCCTGATCTGACTAAGCTTCAATTCGGCAGTCCGGTTACTCTTTTTAACGGGAAAGACCTTACAGGCTGGAAGCTTATTAATGAAAAACAAACCAATGGATTTAAAGTGGTTGATGGCGCACTCGTCAATGATCCTGTTCAGACAGAAGGCGCGACTCATATAAGTTACGGAAACCTCAGAACAGAACAGGAATTTGAAGATTTTAACCTTAAGCTTGAGGTAAATGTACCTCCGGGTAATAACAGCGGTGTTTATCTTCGCGGAATGTACGAAATCCAGGTAGTCGATTCTTATAAAAAGGAACTTGATCCTCATAATATGGGAGCGGTTTACAGCCGTATCAAACCTGTCGTTGCAGCCGAAAAACCGGCTGGTGAATGGCAGTCGCTTGATATCACTCTTTGCGACAGGCATGCAACTGTGATATTAAATGGTGTGAAAATAATTGATAATCAGCCAATATATGGTCCCACAGGTGGCGCCATCAAATCAGATGTATTTTCGGCTGGACCGATTTATCTCCAGGGCGACCATGGGAAAGTATCTTACCGGAATATTGTGCTGACTCCCATTATCAAATAATTAACAGACCTGATCCTAAGGATAGATATGTAAATTCTTTTTCCCGGAATTGGTACATCTGACCGGAATCATTGGCAGGTGGAGAATTCCGGGAAGGAGGATTTCTTAAAGTTATTTCATGACCCGAATCATTTTACTTTTAATTATCAGTCTTATATCTTACATTTCGGATATATCTGCATCCGAAATATCTGGTACGGGATCCTCTTATTTTTGTACCGACAATCAGGACACCATTGACGTACAGAAGCTTTATAACGGAAGAGCCTGGAGAAATCTATATCCCAAAGTTATTGGTGATCAATACCTTTTCACTAAAGAATTTATGCCGGGAACAGTAACCATCGATGGACAATTATTCGATATATCGATCAAATATGACATTTTCAACGATGAAATTCTTACTATAAATAACCGGGGTATTATTATTCAGCTTAATAAGGAAATGATCGATAAGTTCAGCTTCACTTTCAACAATGGCAGTTACAATTTCCGCCGCTTCAATGCTGATTCTATAAATTCACTTTCAGGATATGTAAATGTTTTATGCGACGGGAAGATCTCCCTCTATGTAAAATACCGGAAAGAGATGCTTCTGCTCGCGGTTGAACATAAATTTGACATGTTCCAGGAAGTCCATCGTGTTTATCTTGAAAAGGATGGCAAAATATTCCTTATCAGCAGTAAACGGGATTTAATGAATACTCTGATTGATAACAAACAACAGATCAAGAGTTTTATAAGGTCAAAGAAGTTGATTGTCAGAAAAAAAGATCCCTGGAGCTTTATTCCGGTAATCGAGTATTGCAACACCCTTGCACTCTAGAATGAAAAAGATGAAATTAAGAATCCTGGTCCTGATTTATTTTATTTTCCTTTCCGGGAGTTTCAGCACAGGATAACCTGAAGATCACATGGGATTATAAAGATCAGACATTCGGGGAGTTTGTTTTAAAAGCTGAAAGCATTAACGGCCTGCGGTTTTTTTACAGGGAAGAATGGGTAAAAGATCTCAAACCGGGAAACTTCCCCGGACTATCATCACTGACACAACTGCTTGATAACTTATTTAAAGACAGGTCTCTGTATTACTATCTCGACGGAACCGGAAATGTGGTGATCACGAAAGATTTTGCAGTAAAAGCAGCTGATCTGGCAGTAAAAGCGGATCAGAATTTTATTGCTCCGACAGACTACTATGATTCAAATGACAAGCAGACATTATCTGAAAATGTATACATTGATATAGGAAATCCGGCTGATAAATACAAGCAGGGAATTGTAACGATATCGGGTTATTTAACCAACAGGGACACTAAGGAACCACTTGCGGGAGTAACAATTTTTGTTCAAAAGCTTTCAACCGGCACCATATCAAACGGATATGGTTTTTATAGCATTAACCTTCCCAGGGGTGTTCACCTTCTGCAGTTTTCGTTTCTGGGTATGAGGGAAAAGATGATCAACGTTAATCTCTATGGTACAGGGGAGCTCAATGTTGATATGAACACGATGCTTATTCCGATAAAAGAGACCACAATCTCGGCACAGAAAAATGTAATCTTCCAGCGGTTTGAGGTCGGAGTCGAAAAGGTAAACATAGCATCATTCAAACTGATGCCAACTTCGATGGGTGAATCGGACATAATCAAGAGTGTTCTGCTGATACCCGGAGTCCAATCGGTGGGAGAGGGTTCGGCAGGATTTAATGTCAGAGGAGGATCATCAGATCAGAATCTGATACTTCTATATGGTGCACCTGTTTACAATTCATCTCATTTCTTTGGATTCTTTTCAGCCGTAAACCCCGACATAATAAGGGATGCCACACTGTATAAAGGAGGCATTCCCGGACGATTTGGCGGCAGGATCTCATCTGTTCTTGATTTAACATCAAAAGACGGAAACAGGAAGGAATTTGCCGGCAATGCAGGAATAAGCCCCATAACCACCCATCTGATGATCGAAGGTCCGATAAAGAAGGATACCCTTATGTATATCCTTACCGGAAGAACGACATACTCAAACTGGGTGTTCAAACTTATTGACAATCCTGCCCTTAAAAACAGCAGGGCTTCGTTTTATGATGTTAATGGAAGACTTACCTGGGATATTAACAGGAACAATAAGATCGATCTGTCATCTTACATCAGCCATGATGCTTTCCGGTTCAATTCTGATACTGTATACAGCTATGACAATAACATTGTGTCACTCAACTGGAGGCATTTCTTTAACAGCAGATTTTTTTCAGTATTGTCGGTGAATAACAGTGGCTATAAATATGATATTTCAAGTGAAAGCACTGTAACAGAAGGTTTTATCCTGTCACATAAGATAAACAGCACCGGGTTTAAAGCTGACTTCAACTGGTACCGGGGAAGGAATGAATTCAATTATGGAGTGGATCTGACAAGGTATGTGGTTTCTCCGGGTACTTATCTTCCATCAAATGATTCATCGCTGGTATTGCCAAAGATAATTGACAGGGAGAGGGCTTTTGAAGCTGCAGCCTACATTGAAGACAAGTTTGTTGTAACTGACTACATGTCTGTTAATGCCGGGATCAGATTCTCATCCTTCCATGCTCTCGGACCAAAGTCCCAGCTGGTATATAACCCCGAATTTTCCAGGAGTCTTGGGACTGTTATTGACACGCTCAACCACGATTCTCACGGTATATATAAGAGCTATGCCGGTCCTGAATTCAGGGTATCCCTCAATTTCAGGACCTCCCTTAACAGTTCATTCAAGGTGAACTACAACAGGACAAGGCAATACCTCCATCTCCTGACAAATACCACATCAATTTCGCCTTCTGATACCTGGAAACTAAGTGATTACTACGTTAAACCTCAGACCGGCGACCAGTTTGCAATGGGGTTCTACCAGATGTTATTCAAGGGTACTTTTCAGGCTTCTGCAGAACTATATTATAAGGAAATCAAAAATATGGCGGATTTCAAGGGAGGGACCAGGCTCATAATGAATGAGCATGTTGAAAAGGACCTCGTTTCTGTTCTGGGAAAAGCTTATGGACTGGAGCTTCTGATTAAGCGGGAAGCTGGCAGGATTCAATGGAGTGCTGGTTATACATACTCAAGAACATTCCTTAAAAGCACCGGGAAGTTCAGTGACGAAATTATTAACCGTGGAACATGGTTCCCAGCCAATTTTGACAAGCCAAATGATCTTACTTTCACTTTCAACTTCCTGTTTTCGCGCCGGTTCAGTATCTCGTCCAGTTATATCTGGAGCACAGGAAGGCCGGTAACCTACCCCGTGTCATCCTACTACCTCGGGGATGTGCTGCTGGTGCAATATTCAGACAGGAACAAGTACAGGATCCCCGATTACATGAGGCTTGACGTTTCATTTAAACTGAGCGGAAATCTCAAATCGAACAAAATTGCCAATCCTAACTGGGTTTTTTCGGTCTACAACCTGCTGGGCAGACAAAATGTTTACTCGATTTATTTCAAGAATGAGAATAATACAATCAAAGGATACAAATTGTCCGTATTTGGTAAAGCCATTCCTTCACTGACCTTTAACTTTGATTTTTAAAGACATGAACTTAAAAATATTCAAAATAATTTTGTTCCTGGGTTTGGCTTTTACAGGATGCATAACCCAGTTCATACCTGAAACAGACGAGACCCAGGAGATGATCGTTGTTGAGGGATTAGTAACCGATGAGGCAGGAGTGAGTACCATAAAGCTTTCAAAATCAATGCCTCTCGGTAAGAGGGCAAATGTCCAGCCTTTAAAAGGATGCACCGTGTGGATCACTGACGATAAGGGAAATAATGATCAGCTTCATGAAACAGCTCCTGGAAAATATACAACGATTGAGGGTCAATTTAAAGGCGAGGTGGGTAGAAAGTATACTTTGGACATCCATACAAATAACGCTACTCAAAGACATTTCTCATACCGGTCGCTTCCCACAGAAATGAAGCCTGTTCCACCAATCGACAGCGTTTACTATGAAAAGATATTAATGTCAGAACCAATACCGCATGTACCAAAAAAGGAAGCCTGCCAGATCTATTTAAATACTCACGACCCTCAGGGTAGATGTAAGTTTTTCAGGTGGGACTATACGGAAACATGGGAAATCCGCCTGCCCTTTTCCGTGCCTGTCAATAAGCGCTGCTGGATCACGAATAATTCAAGTGTGATAAATATTAAAAATACGTCAGGTCTGGCTGAAAGCAGAATTGACAGGTATCCTATAAAATTTGTTTCTGGTGAGACTGACAGGCTGAGGGATAAATATAGTTTGATGATTCGCCAGTATTCGCTTAATGAAGATGAATTTATCTACTGGGAGAAGCTTCAGAGCGTTACTGAAGAGATCGGGAGTCTCTATGATATTACGCCTGCATCAATACCCGGTAATATTTTTTGTGTGGAAGATCCCGGTGAAAAGGTTCTGGGATATTTCAGTGTCTCAGCCACATCTTCAAAAAGAATATTTGTTAATGATAATTTTTATGGATTGGTAAATCCTTATTCACAATGCATAACAGATACTTTAAATGTTCCTGGCAACCCTACCACGATTCCGTCGCTTAATATCAGTGTATGGATCCTGGAACAAACGTATCCGCCTGCACCTCCATTAACCGTCATTACAATTCACAAGAGCTGCGCCGACTGCACTACGAGAGGCTCACTCATTAAGCCTGACTTCTGGGATGAAGCTAAATAGTAAAACTCCGGACACATTAGTTATGACTAAGCATTTTAGACAGGTTGCTGTCATCCTTTTTTTCTCTGTTGTATCCTTTAATATTTCCGCACAGGGAACATCCGGTTTTTTGGACAGACTCACCGAAAAGTTCCAGAGTTACT
The DNA here is from genome assembly GCA_963806555.1 of uncultured Bacteroidales bacterium. GTDB lineage: Bacteria > Bacteroidota > Bacteroidia > Bacteroidales > VadinHA17 > LD21. The sequence goes on from CAWDYR010000029.1 coordinate 189,273, forward strand.
GCAAAACTTTTCCATGGGAAGAAATCTATGTTCAGACCGACAGGGAAGATTATATTGCCGGGGAGGATCTTTGGTTCAACATCTACCTTATTGACAGGCAGACCAATAAACCCTCTTCCGCCAGTAGTATTTCCTATTTTGAAATACTGAACTCAGAGAACCGTCCTGTAATTCAAAAACGAATTAAACTGGAAAACGGCAGCGGACCGGGGGAAGTTTTATTACCCGACTCATTAAGCTCCGGAAACTATACCATCAGAGCATATACAAACATGATGAAGAATTTCCTTCCTTCAAATTGTTTCATGAAGGAGATAACTCTTTACAATCCTCTGACCCATAAAAGTTTTAAAGGTATTTCGAACAAGCCTTCAATCCTCCCTGATGAGCAGGAAAACTCTTCTGTAACACCCGGATTCAAATTCAGGGTCAACAGGCCCGGAAAAGATATCTTTGAAATAGAAATTGAGACCGACAGGAGTTTCAGATCGCTCAATGGAAGCATGTGCTACCTGTTCATACAGACGCATGGCCTCATTAATTTTAAAGGTGCAATTAAATCTTCCCGACGACGTTACACGGAAAATCCTCCCTGGTGATATTTTTATTCCGGGAATAAATCAGATCCTGATATTTAACGAATCCGGTAAACTGATTGCTGAGAAGTATAACTATACGCCCTCCGCAGAGTCAGCCAATGTCACAGTCAACGGCGCTGAAAGTTTTAAAAGGAGGGAAAAGATTTCGCTTGAAATCAAACTGGATGAAGAACTGAAATCGTCGGGGGGTTCACAGCTTCTTAGTCTTTCAGTTGCTGAGCCGGGCGATAAAGCACCTCAGGATTTAGGTGATTATATGATTTTCGGATCGGAATTCGGGGTTCTTCCTGACGAAATCAGGAATTCCGGACTTAGTGAGATTCCGCCTGAAAAGCTGGAGAGATTCTTAGCAACACTGAAAAGCAAGTGGATTGACATCAACTTCATTCTTTCAAATAATCCGGTTTTAAAATATGACAGGGAAAAGGTTTATCATTATCTGACCGGCCGTCTTATCCCGAAAAATCCCGGGGGCAGTCTGGAAGATAATTTTCTCTTTCTTTCAATACCGGGGAAGCATGCGACCTTTCAATATGCAAAGACCGATAAAGACGGAAAGTTCCTCTTCAGAATACCTGTAAATGAACAGTATACTAACTTTATAATCCAGCCAGAATTTACCGAAAAAGGTTTTAGTGTCAGGATTGAATCACCTTATTCTGAAATCTATCCTGATTTCTTATCGGTTATTGATACGTTGCCGGCAGAATATCAGAAGCGTATATCACGCCTGGGTGCAAACTACCAGGTGGAGAAAATTTATGGGATTGGACAGGAAGGGGTGAAAACAGAAAAAACTGTCTTTTCCGGCGGGACCAGAAGATTTTACGGTAAGCCCGACATTGAGCTTATGATGGACGACTACATCAAACTGCCTGTGATGCAGGAAGTTTTTTTTGAGCTTATGCCGGGAGTTTTCATGAAAAAGAGGAAATCTGTTTATGAAATTACTGTGGCAGATCCGGTCGATAAAAGAATTTTTGAAAAGGCGCCGATATTGTTTGTTGATGGTGTTGTTATTAAAGATCCAGGTATTATTGCCAACATCGATCCGGAAACCGTTGAAGAGATCGACGCAATAAAAGAGAGATACCTCGTTGGGGATTATCTCTTCTACGGACTTATCAATGTCATTACAAGAGCAGGTGATTTCAGTGGTATCGATCTGCCTGACTATGCTGTACGGCTGCCTTACAGGGTAACAGATCCTGTAAAAACATTTCCAGCACCCGATTATTCTGGCCCTTTAAAGAAACAAAGCCGCCTTCCCGATTTCAGAAATACTCTTTACTGGAATCCGGCTGTTAAAGTTGACACTGAAGGAATAGCCAGAGTTGAGTTCTGGGCGTCGGATTTTGTTACAGACTATGTAATAAATATTCAGGGTATGACTCCCGATGGTAAGCCACTTGTTGCAAAGAAATACATTAATATTAAAGATATCAGATAATAGCCCGTCAGGGTGTTGCTTACAGAACACTTCAGAGGCACGATTTTTGTGGATATCCGGGTATACTATATTTCTCAGGACCTAACCTTTGTCGTTTTGCGCCATACTAATAAAATTCCAGCATTCTTTTTATGCCTGTTTCCCGTTATCAGTATTTCAGGTCACGGAACAGATTCTTTGAGCCTGAATCCGGAAAGATCCCGGCCGCAGGAGTTATTGGTTTATCGGGACAGCCAGATCCTTTATAACGGAAAGCTCTGGTATAAAAAACACACCAATGTCCATGGCAACGAATTTTTTTCATCTGCGCTTTGGAACAGGGGAGATATCTTTATCAACGACAGAATTTACCACAACAATGACCTGAGGTACGACATTCTGAATGATGACCTTCTCATCAGAAGATCCGACGGCGTAATTATCATCATGAACAGTGAAATGATCTCCGGGTTTTCGATATCAATAGGAGAGAAGGAGTATCAATTCAGAAATTTCAGGGAAAGAGATAGTTTTGGATTTAACGGTTATGCAAATGTCTTATACGACGGAAAAACTGCGCTATTACTTAAACCGGTGAAAGAAATTTTACCACTGGGCTATCAGAAAATGTATGATTTATTTGTACAGACTGATTATCTGTACGTTATGAAGGACAGGACTATCACCAGGATTAGGAGCCGCAAGGGACTCCTTGATCTTCTTAAGGACAGGGAGAAAGAGATCAGGGATTATATAAGGACAAACAGGGTGGATGTTCTCCCCAGACAGCCCTGGACTATAATTCCGGTACTTATGTATTATGATAGTCTGTCTGAATAAAAATCCGGTTATGAAACTGAGGATTCTGATTTTAGTTTTTATTTTATTAACCTCAGATTGGTTATCGGGCCAGGAGAATAATTACCCGGTTACCTGGAATTACAGGGGGCAGACTTTCAGTGAATTTGTTGAAAAAGTCGAAAGTAATTACAACCTCCGGTTTTATTTCAGGCATGAATGGACAGATGATATCGTCCTGTCTGACTTTGGTGAATCCCCTTCACTTTTAAAGGTCCTTGACGGATCTTTGCATAGCATGGATCTTCACTATTTCATATACAAACGTTCTGACATAATACTTTCTAAAGGATACGTAATAAAGAGGATTGATTCAGCAGTTCAGGATACCGGAAAATATATTCCATCGATAGCGGATGGAGTTGCCGGCAGGGAGATTTCATCTGAGAATCTGTTTCTGGATATAGGCAATCCCTCAGAGAAGGATAGACCCGGAAATGTTTTTATATCGGGTTATGTCACGACTGAAGATACCGGTGAGCCAATCGCGGGAGTAACTGTTTTTAATCAGAAACTTACTGTCGGAGCAATAACAAATTCTAACGGATTCTATTCCCTGCCCATACCCCGTGGAAGTTATTCAATCCAATATTCGTTCATCGGGATGAAAGAAAAAAGATACTATATAAATCTTTATGGAAGCGGGGAAATTGATGTCCGGATGCAAAGTGTACTTATACCTTTGAAAGAAGCCATCGTTTCAGCCCAGAAAAACAGGGTGCTTCAAAGGTTTGAGGTTGGCCTTGAAAACATCAGTATACTGAATCTGCGGCTCTTGCCCTCATCCTTTGGGGAGTCAGACATCATAAAGAGCGTTCTGTTTGTTCCGGGTGTCAAAGTGGTTGGAGAGGGATCATCGGGTTTCAATGTAAGGGGAGGTTCAACAGATCAGAACCTGATACTGCTCTATGGGGCTCCTTTGTATAATCCTAACCATTTTTTCGGTTTCTTTTCAGCCGTAAACTCTGATATAATAAAAGACGTTTCCCTTTTCAAGGGAGGGATTCCGGCACGCTACGGAGGCCGGATCTCATCGGTAATGGACATTGTTGCCAAAGAGGGTAACAGGAAGGAATTTCACGGAAATGCAGGAATAAGTCCGGTAACTGCCCATCTGATGCTGGAAGCTCCAATAATTAAAGACAAATGTTCATTTATCCTTACAGGACGCAGTACCTACTCGAACTGGATATTCCACAGGGTCGACAATCCGATACTTCGTAACAGCATGGCTTCATTTTACGACCTTAATGGAAAGATCTCCTATGACATCAGCAAAAAAAACAAAATTGAGCTTGCATCTTATCTGAGCGACGATGCTTTCAGGTTAAATTCGGACACACTTTATAAGTACCGGAACAGGATATCTTCGGTAAAATGGAGGCATTTCTTCAATAACAGGTTTTTTGCTGATCTTTTATTTAATGACAGCAGGTACAAGTACAGTATAACAAGCGAAAGGGTTGCGGAAGACGGGTTCAGAATGGAACATTCTATTAAGAGCTCGGGACTAAAAGCTGATTTCAACTGGTACCCGGAGGGGAGAAGCGAATTCAATTTTGGAGCTGAAATAACCAGATATTCATTGGAACCGGGCAACTATCTTCCCTCAAATGATTCTTCCCTGGTCATACCCCGGATGATTATGAAGGAGAAAGGATTTGAAACTGCTGCCTATGTTGAGGAAAGGTATACCCTGACAAGTAACCTGTCGGTCAGCGCCGGCATAAGGTTCTCTTCCTTCTTCGTACCGGGACCAGCCGAAGTGATGTTGTATGACCCGGATATCCCAAGAAACAGGTCTACCATACAGGACACCCTGTCGTTTACATCAAACAGGATAATTAAAGCCTACGCGGGACCTGAATATCGTCTGTCGTTTAATTTCAGGTTTTCAGACAATAGTTCGCTCAAGGTAAATTACAACAAAACGCGTCAGTATCTTCACCTTCTGACAAATACTACTGCTATTTCCCCGACTGATACCTGGAAAATCAGCGATTACCATCTGAGACCACAAACCGGAGACCAGATTGCAGTGGGTTTTTACAGGATGCTCTACAAAAACAATATCGAAACGTCGGTTGAAGCCTATTTTAAGACAATTAAGAATATGATTGATTTTAAAGGAGGGGCAAAACTGATAATGAATGAGAACATGGAGGCTGAGGTTATAAATGTCAGGGGAAGAGCTTACGGAGTAGAACTGATGATCAGGAGCACGGAAGGCAGGCTTAGATGGAGCACAGGTTATACTTATTCAAAGACCTTCATTAAAAGTGATACTCCTTTTAAGGAAGAGCAGATAAATTCAGGCAAATGGTTCCCGGCAAATTACGATAAGCCACATGATCTTGTTGCCACATTTAATTACCTGATCTCCCGGCGCTACAGCTTTTCTGCAGGTTATACTTATAATACCGGAAGACCAATCACCTATCCAATCGGCGTTTACGGGCTGGGAAATGTTACAGTGCCGTTTTATTCGGAACGCAACAAATACAGGATCCCTGATTATTCGCGACTCGATCTCTCATTCAGTGTAAGCGGCAATCTGAAACAGAAAAAAATAGGCCAGTCATACTGGACATTTTCAGTCTACAATGCCTTAAGTCGCCGGAATGTGTATTCGGTTTATTTTAAAGAGGATAATAACAGGTTAAGAGGATATCAGCTATCGGTTTTCGCGAGGGCTATTCCCTCAGTTACGTACAATATTGATTTTTAAATGATGAAAGGCGGAATTATTTTTATATTGATCCTTATCATACTGGCAAACAGTTGCATAAATGAATTTGAGCCGGATATTGCAGAAGTCACGCCCATACTTGTTGTTGAAGGATTACTGACTGATCAACAGGTGGCAAACAAGGTTAAGTTATCATCTTCCATGATGCCGGGTGAAGCATTGGTGCCGGTTCCGGTCACCGGGGCGCAGGTCCGGATCCAGGATGACCAGGGAAACACACACAGGCTTACTGAAAAAGAACCCGGCTGTTATTATACCAATCCTGCGGTCTTTAAAGGTATTCCCGGAAGAAAATATGCTCTTTTTATCGACAGCTACGTGGGGGATTGTGCCTCCCCGTATTGCGAAATGGTACCTGTTCCGCCGATTGATAGTGTTTACTATGAGAAAGTGCTCATTAAAACGAATGAACTGGGCTTGCCTGTGGAAGGGTGTCAGATCTATGTCGATACACACGATGAGACTGACAGCTCAAAGTTTTTCAGATGGGATTATACCGAGACCTGGATATTCAAGCTGCCGTATGATGTGCCCAATAATATCTGTTGGAGAACGTCCGGGTCGGACAGAATATACCTGGCAAATACAACGTATCTGGCTGAGCCAAGGATAAGCCGGTTTCCACTTATCAAAATCCCCACGGAAACCGATGACAGGTTGCAGGAAAAATACAGCGTACTTGTAAACCAGTATTCACTTAACGAGGATGAGTTCCGTTACTGGGAAAAAATAGAAAAGATAGCCCAGCAGTCAGGAGGACTGTATGATGTTACCCCGATGACGATAGAGGGTAATATGAGGAGGCTTGAAGATCCATCAGAAAAGGTTCTGGGGTATTTCAGCGTCTCGGCAATATCCTCTCAACGTATCTTTATAAAAGATATTTTTAAGGGATTTAAAGATCCTTACAAGTCATGCGCATACGAAACTTTACCGATATATCGTGCAGTACCCGGTATCGGGGAAACATACTGGGTAATAATATGGGATTATGATCTGCAGATCAAAGTTATTACTGATCAATTGCGGTGTGTTGATTGTACAACCCGGGGATCGACTGAAAAACCTGATTTCTGGCCCTGATAGAAATTAATAAACCATGGCAGGTTCAAAATGATAGTTGCAAAAGCCATATTACAGATCCTTCTGATCTACCTGATCACTCCGGATATCTTTTCCATGCATAACAGCCTGCCTTTCGATGATCCGCCGTTGCAGAGTTCCGGCAGAGTCTATTCCTCAAATGGCGAATTTATTTTTATTCATACCGACAGGGATGAATATGTTGCAGGAGAGTACCTCTGGTATGCAGCATATTTAATTGATATGCAAAAAAAGAGCTCAAATACAACAAGTAATATAATATATATTGAACTATTGAATAACAATAACACTCCAATTGTCCAAAAATATATTAATATTGTTAACGGCGCCGGGCATGGGGCTTTAATGATCCCTGATACGCTTGGGACCGGATCATACATTATCAGGGCATATACAAGTCTGATGAAAAACTTTCCGCCTGAGCAGTGTTTCATGAAAGCCATAAATATCTACAACACCTTCGGAACCAGAAAATTCACCACGGTTTCCATAAAAGGCAAAGCACTCCCTCCCGGGCTGCTTACATCAGGGTTTCTTTTACCTGAAAGGTAACAGCAATATATCTGATGCTCAGGGATCTGATTCACCTTCGATTAACCTGTCAGGAAATAAGATCAGGGTTGAAACTAAGGATATTGTCGGACAAAGGGAAAAGACAGTCATAGATATAACGTTTGATACGGCTTTTAATTCCACCTTGAAGAAAACCAATTTAAGTATTTCTGTTTCTCCCTGGACAGGATCAGAAGGTTCGCCGGATATCTGCGATTATCTTACAAAAATCGGATCTGACACTTCACAAAGGATGTCAGAAAGAAATGTTACCCCGGATCTCAGGTATCAATCCGAAGAAAATGGCCGTTTAATCTATGGAAGGGTAATCTCCAGGAATCTGGAAGATAGTTCTGACAATAAGACAGTTATACTTTCTGTTCCCGGAAAGGGAGCTTTTTTCCAATATGCAATTACAGACAGAGAAGGTAATTTCAGTTTTAAAATTAATGATGATGAATTTCCGAAGGACCTGATTTTCCAGGTTGCAGGCAACCCGGAAAATGATCTTATCAGGATCAGTTCCCCTTTCCGTGATAATTACGCGGAGGTTAAGAAAATCAGCGATTCAATCTATTCGGAAATTCCGTCCTATATTGAAGACTGGTGCGTTAATTACCAGGTGGGAAGGGTTTATGAAACCAAGGCGGCAGGAGATCCGGTGATCAGGAAGAATGTTCAGAAGGATTTTTACAGGTTTTACGGAGTACCTGATTTTGAACTGATAATGGCCGATTATGTTTTACTTCCGACTATGCAGGAGGTTTTCTTTGAACTGGTCCCCGGAGTCATGATGAGAACCGGCAGGACACGCTATGGCATAACTGTTTTCAATCCGCGCGACAACAAGCCTTACGATACTGATGCAACGCTTATGGTGGATGGGATTATTATCAACGACCCTTCAATCATAGTTGAAATGAATCCGGAAAATGTTGAAAGGGTTGATGTCGTCAGTACCGAATATATGGTTGGAGGATACCATTTTTATGGTATTGTAAATGTAGTGACGAAAGAAGGCAATTTCAATTTATCCCTGCCTCAAAATGCCATAAAGTTACCTTTCATGGATCAGGAACCTGAAATGGTATTTCTCTCGCCGGAGCACTCCTCCCCTGAAACGGAAGCAGCCAGGATCCCTGACTATCGTAATACCCTCTACTGGAACCCTGATATTAAAACAGATGACAAGGGGAAAGCAAGGATTGAGTTCTGGGCATCAGACTATATTTCGGATTATGAAATTAAGATTCAGGGAATAACGGATGATGGCATACCAATTTCATTTAAGAAGCTCATAAGAGTACAATAGTAAATGCCCTGAATAAACCACTTTCAATTATAAACACATAGATTCGGATTATGAAACAGAACAGAAGAAATTTTATATCTACATTAGCTGCTGCCGGTATTGCTATTCCTTTCACATCAGCTTTTGGTGATGAGTTGCCTGCACGCGCTGAAAACAAATTTCCGGTAAGGCTCTTTTCAAAACCTCTTGATTCGTATGACTTTGATTTTATGTGCGAATGCCTTGTCAGATCTGGTATCGGCGGTTTTGATCTGACGGTTCGTCCCTCGGGAAAAGTTGAGCCAAAAGTTGTTGAGTCAGCCCTGCCTGAGCTTATCAACAGGGCAAAGAAGTACAATCTTGCCCTGGATATGATGGTTACCGGTATTGTTTCCGTATCAGATCCGTTAACAGAGAGAGTGTTGAAGACAGCATCAGCGTCAGGTGTAAAGCACTACCGGCTGGGTTGGTTCAATTATGATAAAATGTCCGATGTATGGGCGACAGCTCAGAAATACAATAAGGATCTTAAGGAAGTCTCTGAGATGAACAGAAAGTATAACATACATGGCAGTTATCAGAATCATGCCGGACTTTATCTTGGGGGACCTGTCTGGGATCTTCATGAGCTTTTACGGGATCTTCCACCTGAATACCTGGGGGCTCAGTATGATGTAAGACATGCCACAGTTGAAGGAGCAAATACCTGGATACTTGGAATGCGCCTGATTGCAGGCCATATTAACACTCTTGCCATCAAGGACTTTACATGGAAATGCAGTAACGGAAAAGCGCAGGAAGTAACGGTCCCGCTGGGAGAGGGTATGGTTGACTGGGATCTTTATTTTACAACTCTGAAGGAACTTAAAATCTCTGGTCCCATAACACTTCATATCGAATATCCGCTGCTTGAAGCCGGAGAGGAGAAGCTTTCTCTTACACAACAGCAGGAAATAATTGTACGCAAGCTCAAAAAGGATATGGATTTCCTGAATTCTCATCTTGGCAAATATCAGCTTATCTGATATTCCAGATGGGAATGAGAGGAGTAGATGCCTGATTTAAAACAGCTTATTGTTATCAGAAGTCACCCCGGTAAGTTATGTTATAGACGCTATCTGGTCTTTCACATTTTCGGGTTCAAATACTTTTTTCCAGTCTTCTTTGATAAACTCCTTGAGGCCCCGTTGTAATGCTTTATTTGCTGCGTCGGAAAATACTGCACCGGGAAGCTCATTGAACAAAACTGCCATCTGTATCCGCAGATGACCAAGCAGAAAGTCGCGTGCAGCTTCAGCAGGAACGCCTCGTTTTATAACTTCATCAAGCCCCTGCCGTATTACATAGATACAGGTTGAAGCAAGAGTTTCAACAAGGGCAGGTTCCAGCAGTCCCATCTGTTCGACGGTGATCCTGTGTGACCTGAAAACGGGAGCATAAAAGGTGCAAGCAAGTTCTTCACCTTTCAGATAATCCTCCGCACTGCCCCTCATAAGTGCACATACTATCGATTGTTTAGCTGCAATACCTCCGAAGTGATCTTTCATGTTTTCTTCAACCGGTTCCCAGTTGAATATCGAGGGATGTGTCGGATGAGTTATGAAACAGCCTACATCGCTTCTGAAGAACAGTTTTCCGGCCAAAGCAGCCGCGGGATCGAGAGTAACAACCAGGGCGCCGCTCTTCATCAAAGGTATGATCTCTTCCGAAGCCTTTTCCAGGGCTACATCAGGAACGGCAAGAATGACAATATCGGCATCAGGGACGGAATCAAGCTGCCGGCTTACAGTCACACCTTTTTCTTTAAGCTTTTCAATACCTGCAGGGCTGATCTCAATGTATGACATTTCATAAGCTGAGTTCTTCAGGTTATGTGTGAGCCGGAGGCCCATCTTTCCACCTGCTCCAATTAGCGTGACTTTAAGCATATTATCTGATATTATGATTGTTAACTTAATTACTGGCCAGGTTTTGAAAAGAGAGAGAAAAAATAGTTAACATTCCGGATCCTATTTGAAATCCGTTATTTTAATTTTTTGGCCCGTTTCTGCTGATTTATAGCAAGCCCATATCAATCTGACCGTTTCCAGGTTATCCTCGCCTGTGTTTTCAGCTTCTTCTTTTCCCTGAATTGCCTGAAGAATATTCCGGTTCACGTGAATTCCGCTTTCATGGTTGACGATATAATCAGGGTCGGCCCATGAATAGGATGGAAAGCTTACAATTTCTGATAGTGTATTCTGACGGGTTGTGGTGCGGATTTCAAATCCCGGACCAAGAAACACTGATCCCTTTTCACCTTCAACCAGAATATGAAGTGTTGAAAATGTATCATGCTCTACAACTGATGCATACGACATCTCAGTATAGACCGGCATTCCGTTTACCATCTCCATCATTATGACTGCCAGGTCTTCTCCCCTGATTCCACGGTTTACAGCTCTCGTCTGGCACCATAACGATTCACATTCTCCAAAGAGGAACCTGCAAACATCGAGGATATGAGATCCCATGTCTGTAAGAATGAAATGATCGAGTTCCTTCAGAAATGGCTGGTTATCGAACACCGGAAAACCTGACAGAAATGTAACACGGGCTTTAAAGGGTTTGCCTGATAACGCCTGAATCAATTATCTGCTTAAACCTGCTCACAGGTGCCTGCCACCTGTAGTTTTCATGAATATAAAGTTTTGCACGGGCTTCCATGCACGTCTTTACCATGCTTTTAGCAGTTTCAAAGTCAGGGGCCATCGGTTTCTGGCAAATAATGTGTTTAATCCCATGCTTTACAGCCAGACCGACGAAAAGGGCATGAGTGTCGACATCAGTAATAATATCCACAAAATCAACCTTCTCATTGGCAAAAAGCTCTTCAGGATCATCATAGACACGGGGGACCCTGAAATAGTCGGCTATTTTCACCGCTTTTGATAGTGTACGGTTATAAACAGCTACCAATTCAGCTCCTTCAACTTCGCTCCATGCGCCAATCTGGAACTTAGACCAGAATCCGCATCCCAGTACGGCAAATTTTAGTTTATCCATTCGTACAGCCTTTATTCTATTATAGTCTTAAGAAACTTTATGCTTTCGTGAGCCCAGGTATCTTCTTTTTTAATTGTTGATTCAATATCAGGCTCAGGAGGAGTCCAAAGTTCAAGAATAGCGCTCCTGCAACGGTTAAGAACCGAAAGCTTCCCAATTATCTCTTTGATTTTCAGCATTCCCTGACCGGCTGGTTTGCCTTCAATGACAAGTCCCATCTTATGCGAAACCCTTCGTATTGAAAAATCCTTCAGATGCAGGTTTATGGTGTAAGGCAGCAGTATTTCAGAAACTGTTTCAAAGCCTTCTCCCGCTCCCATAGAATTTACAGAATCGAGGCAGATGCCAACCCATTTACTGTCGGTGGACCTGATTATTTTCTCAAACTCCCTTGCCTTAAAACGGTCGTGATTCTCAATTGCAAGTTGAATTTTCCGTAATTTTAATTCGGGGACCAGCTTGCCAATGGTTGAGATAACAGTTTCTAAATCGGGTTCAAAACCAGGACCATCAATCACCATTCTGAGAATTGGGGAGTGAAGTATTTCTGCAACCTCCAGGCATTTGGCAGCATGACCCGGTGTGAGTCCACGGCTACCCATTTCAATTGATACATTCTTTTTACTGCAATAGTTATAAAGTTCACAAAGATCTTCCCCGGACCAGTTTTCAAGTGGCATATTATCTGCGATCTGCACCAGTTTTAAGCCTTCTGAGACTGCTTTATCAATAAGATCGAAGGCCGACATGGGTTTTGCCGGCAACGATCCCGGCACTCCTGTTGCCCAGGTATAGGTATATGAACTGATACCGAGCTGCATAACTCATAAACCCGGAGCTTTAAAGTTTTTTGAAGCATCGTCAAGTACCAGTATCCAGTCCTTTCCGCGTCCATTTGAAGGCGGGGTAAATTTTTTGTTTCCTTTTACCGGGAAAGGTACCGATCAGTTCAGAAGTGCCTGTGCGCGGATCGAACCAGAATGCCCTGATATTCATTGCACCTATTTTGTCAAGGATAATTTCAGCGCTCCATCCGGTCGGAAAATATACAAATGCATAACCATCGCCCCGGGTGGCCACAACATAGTCGGTTTCAGGGTAATATGATGGGACAATTAATGACTGGTCGGGTACTCTCGAAACAAACGGACGGGACTCTGTCAGCCGCCTTGCGTGTATGAGGTCGCCTGCACCGGGAAGATCAAGTACATCGTACCAGTTATTTCTTGCAAGACCCACAGCTTCTCTTTCAGGAGTTTTCATCTGCCAGATTGGATGGCAGCCGTATGTATGACCGAATGCCCCGCTGAAGAGATTCCAGTAAAGAGCCTGCCTTATGTCATCCTCATTGAACCATCCAAGTACTCCGGGATTCCATCCCACAGGATGGTCTTCATACCTGGGTTCTCCGTCAAAGCAGGGTCTGACAGGTTTCAGATTGTAATCTCGCACAATGATCCTTTTGTATATGGCATAGCTTCGCTGTCCGTGACCTGTCTGGCACATATTGAAATCAAGCCAGCTGCTTTCATGAAACCACTCCGACGAACTGCGTTCACCTCCGGGATGAAAGGTCATAAGATGATTTTTGTCGACAGATTTTATCCCTTCTCCGATTGCTTCCCATACTGGCTTATTATCGCCGCCGCCATCCCGGTCGCCGCCATTGATCCAGATTATATTGGGATAGTTTTTATATCTGTTACCTATCCACTGGCCATATTTATAAGCGTTATCCTTATTAAAAATAACCGGCCCCGCACCCCATCTTTTATCAACTTTATCCCCCCATGTAGGCAGCAGTCCGATAAAGATCCCTTTTTCCTGTGCTTTTTTAATAACCCAGTCGACGTGCTCAAAATAAGCCTCGTTGGGTTTCAGAGGATCATTATCTATAAGAGGCTTGTTGCCTTCCGCATTCGGGGTATTCAATCCATCCAGCTCGGCAAGGGCAACCGCCTGAATTACAGTGAAACCTTTTGCCCTTCGGTTTTCAAGGTATTTTTCTGTTTCATCCTTGTTCAGCCGGTGAAAAAGCTCCCAGCCGGTATCACCGAGGTAGAAGAAGGGGGTACCATCTTCATGTATCAAAAACCTGTGGTTGTCCGAAATTTTAAGTTTACCGTGGGAGAAGTCAACCGAGGGGCCATTCCAGGTCAGTTCCTGGGATTTAACTGCAGCCGGTAAGAGGGATAAAAGAATAAAATAAATAATCAGATTCTTCATGGGATCAATTTTAATAATTCTTTATTCTGACTTGTTTTACTTTGTCTCTAAGCGCCTTAGTGGTATTTTGCTGCAAGGACACAAAGGAGCAAAGTTGAGTGAAGAAGTTTATTATGCAAACCTTGAATATACGATCAACGTCAATCCGATCAGGTAACACACGAACATCATTGTCAGCAGAAAATTAGTTCCTTTCGGGGCCTCCCTGAACTCCTTCCACACAAAAATGCCCCATAGAGCTGCCACAACGGGAGCTGCGTTGCTTAAACCGTATGAGATTGCAGGGCTGGCTGCGCCGACCGACATAAAGCTTACAGAGTTGCCCAGGCACCATATTGCTCCGCCAAGCAGGCCGAGAAGATGTGCTTTTGGCGTTCCCCCTGACCATTCGGTCAATTTTAACCGGCCTTCCTTCAACAGGGCGTGCCATGAATACCGGGTTAACCAGAATTGTGCTGACCAAAGCGCCCAATGAGAAAAAGACAACAGCAGTGTATGAGCTTATTTTTCCTGCCTCCGCGGGTGTGAAATCAGTGGCAAGTGACGATGCCACGAATCTGTAAAAGAATGCGATGCATAGTCCTGCCAGGAGTGCCAGCAAAATACCCTTAAAGGAGGGCTTTTTTTGATGAATCGCCAGTTTCCTGTACGATTGCATGCTTAAAAGTATAGCCAGGATGATAACCGCTGTTCCTCCGAACAGGAGGTAGGGATTTCCTTCAGGTTTACCAAGGTAATTGATCAGAATTCCAAGAACCCAGCCTAACCCTCCCCCGATAGGAAATGCAACCGACATACCTGCTATTGAAATCGATGCAACAAGGAGAAGAGTCCCAATGTTCCAGATGAAGCCGCCAATTGCAGCAGAGAGCAGATTTTTGCCATCAGCCTGGGCAAGGTCAGGAATAAAGCTTCTGCCCTGGTTTCCGAAGCTTCCGAAAGTAAATGCCATCAGGAGGGCGAAAAGCAGTATCCCGATTGAATAGTCCCAATAAAAGAGCTCAAATCTCCATCCTTTGCCAATAAGATTCTGTGTGTTCTGCCAGGAACCCCAGCAGATCATTGCAACGGCACATAAAAAGACAGCCAGTGCGTAGTTTTGAACAAGTATCATAATCAGGATTTAAATAACAATAATGGATAATTTGTCAGAGGTTATATACAAATATCATAAATGTTAAGGCAAATCCTCAATAAAACTTAAAGAAAATGGTTCCAGAATGATTTTTTCTTTTAGGCTGACCCTTATTCCGTGTGAGTTTAATATCCAGTCCGGATCAGTCGCTGCCTCTGCAAAACTCTCCGTATTTAATTGTTTAATCGTTACTTCTCCTGAAATACCGCTAAGGACTATTTCCTGCAGTTCAATTGTGAAATTAATAACAATAACTTTTAAGTGATTGCCATCCCACAATGTCAAAATATCCACTTTCAGGGGATTGGAAGACAGGCATCTGATTACTTTATAGGATTTGTAATGAAGCAGATATTTGAAAATATGGTACACCGGGAATATCATCCCGGGGGCTGAATTAAACTTATCAGGCCACCTGGAAGGATAGTCGCCCTGGATTATGCCCCTTTCTCCCGCAGCCTCGAAATAAGTAACTCCTTTAATTCCTGATTCGCACAGATACTTCAGGCTCCCGGCTGTCCAGCAGGCTCCAAAAAGTGACATAAGGCGGCTATCAGCCTGTGTCGGAAAACCATCCCTTAGTTCTGGTTTCTCGTAGTTTCCTGTATTGGCATTAAACCTCCTTTGAATGGTTACCGGTGAGATCCAGATACCTTTCCCGTTTGCGAACTTATGGGCACTTTCTACAGTGTATGCCTGACCTCTGAGGTTTTCCACAAGAGTTGTATTATCCGAAGCATGCTCCTGCGGATGAATGGAATAGCAAATGCAGTCATTTCTGCCAGGTGCCGGCCTGTTTCTGTTTAACTGCGCAAAGTTGGCATTTGTACCGCAACAGGTTCTGACGCCGGGAAATGCATTTTGAATCCTCTGAATAACAGTATCAGCCGGAAAGGCCGGTGTTGTTGCGGCATTGGCATCAAATATTGAGATCAGAGCTATCCCGGGTTGAGACTTGTTTGCCCATTCAATGAAATCTTCTGTCCTGGTAATTGAATTTTCATCAAAAAACAGGACGAATTCAACAGGCAGTCCTAATTGAAATGCATCCACTATATGCAACATCTGCAAACTCCCTCCATTGAGATGAGTAGAGATGCAGATCAATCCGGTAATGGTCGAAATTAATTAGTCTAAGGGCAGAAACCTCATCCGGCGTCAGTGGAATTGATCTGGATGAATGACATATACCGATTTGTGGCAGAAAACCCTTTTCCTCATCACTAATCTGTAAATTAATGGTATCCGATTGTTTTAAGATTAGCGGAGCTGAAATTTCTGCTTTGAATTCTATACTCTGGCTAAGCTTTTCACCCTTAAGAATTGTAACCGGGCGAGGTAGTGAAAGTGGAGTAGAATAGGTTTTATATGAAGCGTCTGTCCAGTTTCTCTGGTCTTCGGTTTCAAATACATCACCTGTGAAATGGATGTGGTAAATATTGTTTTCAACCTGCCACTCCATCTTGCTAATATCGCGGAAAGGCTGGTCCGGGCTTATGGAGTTTGGAAATTGCATGGTTTCAACTGAACCATCAGTATGTGTTATTTTGCAGTTATTACCCGCGCATTCTTCAATTGGATGAAGGATACAGAATCCTATCCTGTTCTTTCTGAAAGTATTTAGTGCTTCACCTTCCATCCTGAAGCTGATGGAATTATCAGCTCTTCCTTCAATGAAGAACTTTGCAAAGAAGTTTATTTCTTCCGATTCAAACTGACTATTATAACTTAATCTGAATGAATTCTCCGCGAATTCAGTCTCGGGTCCAGTGATCTTCTGCTTCACAGTCAGCCATTCACTGTCCCTCACTGCAAAATAGATCATCCTCACAATTTCATGCTTTCCGTTACTTATGTATCTTAAAGCTCCATCTTCAAACCTTAAACTGATAGCACCGGCTTTAAGTCTGATCTGCTGGCTATTAATGGAATGTCCCCCTGTCTGCTTAATTTCATCGGACAAGGATGAAGCGAAGGCAAAAAGATTCATAATCTGTGACATCCGCGGTTAGCTTGAAAGGGATTATAGAACGATACTTCTACCAGTCAGGTGAAATGAAAAATTGCTTTTATAAAATTATGTTAATAAATTAACAACAAAATTGCTTTTATAAAATTATGTTAATAAATTAACAACAACTTTTTATCAATTACAATCAGTTTCAATGGTTAACAATGGAGCGATACCCAGACCAACACGGTCAGCTTCGCAATGTTCATTCTTCAACACAGGGATATGTTTCCTGACTGGAAAAACAATGTAAAAGATATTCGTTGTTTAAACATCTAATAAAAAACCAGACAAATGAAGAAGACTTTACCAGTACTTGCATGCTTGACTTTCGTTCTTGTGATTTCGGATCTTTCATATCTTAATGGTCAGACAATTATCGATGTAGAGACCGGAGTTGTCTTTTCAGGATATAATAATGTGAGGATTCCTGGTGATCAGGGAACGCTGTTTTCTTTAAGCAAGGAGCTCGATGCTTCACCAAAAGTGTTTTACCGGTTAAGAGCCGGTTATACTTTTGGTACCCGCCATAATCTGTCATTGTTATACGCTCCACTAAATTTGAAGTCTGATGGGAGTATCCCCAGAGAAATAACCTTTGAAGGAGTCGTTTTCCCGGCAAATCAAACTCTTATAGGATTCTATAAATTCAATTCTTACCGGCTGACATATCGATACGATATTATTGAAAAACCAGGGTTCGAATTTGGTCTGGGCTTAACCGCAAAGATCAGGGATGCAAGTATCATTCTTACTTCTCCCAATGAGAGCAGCGAAAAAACAAATGTTGGGTTTGTCCCTATCATAAACTTCATGCTGGCGTGGAAAGTCATTGATAATTTATCTCTGCTCATAGATGGTGATGCCCTTGCTGCTCCGCAGGGTAGAGCCGAAGATGTTCTCATCGCGGCACAATACAAAATTTCTGACCATATCGGTTTAAAGGCAGGATACAGGATACTGGAAGGAGGCGCCGATAATGATGAGGTTTATAATTTTGCACTGTTCAATTATGCGGCAGCCGGATTGACTTTGTCATTCTGATTTTTCAGATTCAGAATTAAAAGCAGAATTAAAGTAATGAGGCCCTGCGCATGGCCATAAGGTTCTCATGAGGAGTCAGAACGGTAATTTCGCACCCGGCTGCAAGGAGATATTTCTGATCTTTATAGTTGTCCACAAGGTGCCTGGAGAGAGCATAGACTTCTTCCTGCGGATTTATCCTGGACCAGCACCGGATTAATATTGCCACCAATTACTATGTCATTACCTAAAATTTTCCGCGCAAGATCGAGATCAACCTGCCAGTCGAGATCAATAATATCTGATTCAAGTTCCCTCAGTGACTCCAGGAGATGTGTTGTATCGCCACAGATATGAAGCTTTACGGCAGCACCGCTAGTCATGGATAAATGCGATGAGTTCAGCATGTCTCTGTCTTTACATAAAGGTCGTAGGTGTCCCTGTCTATTTGTGAACAGATAGCATCACCAATGCCTATAAGGTCGCAGCCTGCCTCTATCTGCGCTTTTGCAAAGTCCCTCGCAGTTATCATGCATTTGTCCATCAGGAGATTTGAGAAATCAGGGTCTGTCATAAGGTTAAGAAGCATCTCGCTGACACCTGCCAGATCGCACGCTTCTGCCAGCGGACCCTCTATCCAGCCGCTTACCGGAACTGTTCCTTTAAGCAATTTCTGAAAATATGCTGCTCCCTTTATCCTGTCAAGGGTTCGCTCACACTTTGTAACATCAGGGATGGGAAGGTTCTTCACGTCCTCAACTGTCTTTATTATCAGCTCCAGACAACGAGGAACCCCTTCATCAATATATTTAATTGGTGCACCGAAAGCTGAAGTTTCACGGTACGGATCTGAGATCAGGCTTACCATATCGGTATCGAAGAACTCCATGGAACGGATATTGCTTTCAACAAGGGTTTTGTAGTCAGATGCAAACCTGCCGTAGGTGGTATTGTTGAACCTTGCCGCAAAATGCATAAGTATCGGCCGGAAGAAAACTCTTTCCCTGCTGATTTCACCACTTAGAAGTGACTGATAAAGTTGTTTTTTATTCATTTTCAAAGTGTAGAATTATTGGTCGCCGTAGAGTTTTCTGGCCTCCTCAAGCATGGCAGCCGTTGCAGTGGCACCGCATCTTGAAATGCCTATTTCCTTAAATCTTAACAGGTCTGTAAGTGTACGGACTCCCCCTGCAGCCTTAATTTTCACTTCGGGTGCAGAGTGTTTTCTCATAAGAGTAAGATCATGGGCTGTAGCGCCTGTATACGAATACCTGCCATCAGCACCCTTTACAAATCCAAAACCAGTTGAAGTCTTGACATAATCCGCCCCGGCTTTTGAGCATATCTCGCACAACCTTATCTTATGCTCATCCCTGGTGACAAAGTCAGTTTCAAATATTACTTTGGTTATTGCTCCATTGCTGTGTGCCGTATCCACGACAGCTTTAATCTCTTCCTCTATGTAGGCCCAGTCTTCCTGAAGCGCTTTGCCTATGTTTATCACCATGTCAATTTCGACAGCTCCGTCCTTGCATGCAACTTCTGTTTCAAAAGCCTTGACTTTGATCGATGAATTTCCTGCAGGAAAGCCTATTACGCAACCTACCAGTACATCGCTTCCCCTGAGCGCTTCAACGGCTTGTTTGACTGCGTACGGCTTTACACAAACTGAGGCCACATTATACTTCAGTGCAACTTCACACTCTCTTCGAAGGTCATTGTCTGTAAGAGTCGGATGAAGAATGGAATGATCGATCATTTTTGCAATTTCATCTACTTTTTTATTCATTCAGGTTTCTTTTAAGAAATGTTTAAGATTAAGACGGATATGTGATTTTTTGATATTTTAATAAACCTTGCAGTTCAAGTATAAAGTTAAGATAATTTTATTTTATACTTTGGTAATCTGAATCGGATCTGTCTTTGACCTTAAATTCAGATTGTTTTATGTCGGCATTAAACTAACCACTTTAAATAAAGATGAGCAGGGTAAAAAAATTTCTAACGGAACAGCGACTGAGAGCAGCGGATGTTGACATGGAGAAACTTGTCAGGGACTTTTACTTATGAGATGATAAAAGGCCTGGAAGGGAGGGAGAGCTCCCTTCGTATGATCCCGACTTACATTGAAGCTGAGAATGATTTTCTTACAGACGTTCCCGTTCTGGCTATCGATGCCGGGGGAACAAATTTCAGGGCGGCACTGATCAGGTTCAGCGTCAACCGGAAGGATTGAATATGATAAAATCATTAACCGGAAAATGCCCGGACTGGAAAAAGAAATTTCCTCAAGGGAATTCTTTGCCACGATAGCTGGTTACATAAGGGATTTAGCAGAGAAGACTGAAAGAATCGGTTTTTGTTTTTCCTATCCTACTGAAATTTTGCCCGACAGGGATGGCAGGCTGATCCAGTTTTGCAAGGAGGTTCAGGCACCTGAAGTGATTGGGCAGTTAATTGGGAAAAACCTTCTGGAAACACTTGGAACTCCCGCGAAACACCTTGTCCTGCTGAATGATACTGTGGCTACTCTTCTTGCAGGTAAATCGGCTGCTCCGGATAGATCGTATGACTCATTTATCGGGTATATTCTTGGTACAGGTACAAATACCTGTTATATAGAAAACAATGCCAAAATCCTGAAAAACAAGAGTCTTGATCAGAAGAAAAACCAGATCATTAATATCGAATCAGGCAATTTCAGTAAAGCCCCCGGAAGCCATCTTGATTCGGTTTTTGACAATTCAACGATGAATCCCGGCAATTATACCTTTGAAAAGATGTTCTCAGGTGGCTATTTTGGAGGTCTGTGCCTTACTGTGCTGAAAAGCGCCGCTAAAGAAGACATCTTTTCAGGGCAGTTTGCTGAACGGCTGGATGGGTTGGGCATATTTTCCTCAAATGATGCAAGCAACCTTGTAAGCAATGAAACGTCGTTCAAAAGTTACTTCGGGGGAGATTACAGCAATGAAGAGGATGAAAGAAACTGCAAAGAGATCATTAATAACCTGATTGACAGGGCGGCGAAACTTGTTGCAGCAAACCTGGCCGCCGTGGTTCTGAGGACCGGAAAGGGTAAATCTCCGGAAAGGCCGATTTTAATAACCATCGAGGGGACAACATATTATAAGCTTCATAACCTTAATCACCAGTTTGAAAACTACTTCAATGATTACCTGAGCGGGCATAGCAAGCGTTATTTTGAAATTACGGAAGTTGAGCAGTCGAGCCTGATCGGCGCTGCACTTTCAGCATTAATCGATTGACTTAGGATCGGCAGGGTACCCTGATTCATCATATATATATGTATTAATTTAGAAAGTTAAAAACCAGAATATGAAATTAGGATTTGTCAGCGCCATAGTGCCTGAACTCACTTTTGAACAATTAATTGATTTAGCTGGCTGGAGCGGCTATAAATGTGTCGAAGTGTGCTGCTGGCCTCTCGGAAAGGCGGAAAGAAGATATGCCGGAGTAACCCACATAGATGTTGATACACTGGATGAAGTGCAGTCAGAAGCTATTAACACATATCTGGCAAAAAGCGGGATTGAGATTTCAGCCCTCGGTTATTATCCGAATCCCCTTGATCCTGATAAGGAGAAAAGCAGGTTTTATATTTCGCATATCAGAAAGGTTATTGAAGCCTCAGCACTCCTTGGAATTAACAGGATCAATACATTCATCGGGCGCGATAAAAACAAACCAGTGGAAGAGAACTTCGAAACCTTCAAGACTGTCTGGAAGCCACTGATTCAGTACGCCGAATCAAAGAAAGTAAAAGTCGGAATCGAGAATTGCCCCATGATCTTCACATCTGATGAATGGCCCGGAGGCAATAACCTTGCTACCACACCGGTCATGTGGCGAAGGATGTTCAGTGAGATACCCAGCGACTATTTTGGACTCAATTATGATCCTTCCCATCTTCTGTGGATGCAGATGGATTACCTGAAACCATTGTATGAATTCAAAGACAAGCTTTTCCATATTCATCTTAAGGATGCAAGAATTAACCGTGACAGGCTGAACGAAGTTGGTATCATGGCCGCACCACTCGAGTTCCATACCCCAAAACTACCTGGACTGGGCGATATCAGCTGGGGAAAATTTATCTCATCCCTGAATGATATCCGTTATAATGGCGCTGTATGTGTGGAAGTTGAAGATAAAGCCTTCGAGGATACTCTGGAGAAGAGAAAGGAAGCTTTGATATTAAGCAGGAAGTATTTAAATCAATATCTGTAAAATAATCCCATGAAAAGTAAAAGCATAATCTGCCTGATCGGATTTATCATTTCATGCTCAGGGATATCATCAGCCCAGAAATTATATGTTTCACCGGCTGGAAATGATTCAAATTCAGGTACCAGAGATAAACCACTGGCCACACTTAACGGAGCCCGTGATAAATTAAGGGAGTTCAGGAAATCAAATTCTGCTGATCAGCCTCTTGAGGTAATTGCCCTTGAAGGTGAATATTTTATGTTTCAGCCTTTAATCCTGTCATCAGGAGATGGTGGCACAAAAGACAATCCGCTGGTTGTAAAGGCCGAAGAGGGTAAAAAGGTTGTTTTCAGTGGTGGCTCAGAGGTTACTGGTTTTGAAAAGGTCAATGACAGGTTGTGGAGAGCCTTTATTCCACAGGTAGCATATTATGACTCTTACTTTGAACAGCTTTATGTGAACGGAAGAAGGGCTGTTCGCGCAAAAAGTCCGAACGACGGATTTTTCAGGGTAAAAAATGTTGTGGAGACGATCCTGGAAAAAGGAGAGGGGAGAGCCCCGGAACTGGCAGTGCAGAAGATTGAGCTTGATAGTTCAGACACATCTGGTTTTGCTAAATTTTCAAAGGATGATTTTCAGGATGCCCTTATGATCTTTTATCATAACTGGGATAACACAAGAAAACGGGTGACCGGGTTCAGCAAAGCAAGTTCGTCTGTTTACACAACCGGTGAAGGAATGAAGCCCTGGAACCCTATCAATAATAAATCGAGGTACCTTGTTGAAAATTACAGGGCTGCCCTCGATGCCCCCGGTGAATGGTTCCTCGATCGTACCGGGTTCCTGTATTATATACCCCTGGAGGGAGAAACGCCGGAAAATACAAGATTCGTAGTTCCCGTGCTTGAAGATTTTGTAGTTATAAAGGGGGACCCTGTAACTGGAAAACGGGTTGAAAACATCCGCTTTGAGAACCTCGTTTTTGAAGTTGCTGCATACCATACACCGGCCAGCGGCAATGAGCCGGCACAGGCTGCGGCTCCTGTTGAAGCAGTTGTTACACTGGATTTTGCAGACAATATTGAGTTCAGGAATTGTGAAGTAGCTCATACTGGCACCTATGCATTCTGGTTCAGGCAGGCATGCAGTAATTGCGTTGTGGATCATTGTTATATTCACGACCTTGGGGCAGGAGGAATAAAAATAGGAGAGACTGTTATCAGGCAAAACGCCGGAGAAATTACGAACAATATCATTGTTGACAATAACATAATCAGGGATGGAGGACATGTTTTCCCGTGTGCTGTCGGGATCATTATTTTCAACGCCAGCGATAACAAGCTTATCCATAATGAGATAGCTGATCTCAGATATTCCGGCATTTCAGTTGGATGGGTCTGGGGTTATGCATTCAGTCCGACCAAGCGCAATGAGATAAAATACAATCATATTCATCATCTGGGCTGGGCTGAACTGTGCGACATGGGAGGTGTTTACACGCTTGGGGCATCGGAAGGCACTGTTGTTGCAAACAACCATATACATCATGTCCATTCCTTCGATTACGGAGGATGGGGCCTCTATACTGACGAGGGATCGTATGGTATCATAATGGAAAACAACCTTGTGTATGAATGCAGGAACTCAGGCTTTCATCAGCACTATGGTAAAGAGAACATCATCAGGAATAACATTTTTGCTTTTAATATCAGAGGACAGCTTCAGGCAACAAGGATCGAGGAACACAGATCGCTTTCATTCACAAATAATATAATCTATTTTGACAGGGGTACTCTGTTAACCAGCAACTGGAATAAATTTAATCTTTTCACAGACTACAACTGTTACTGGGATACCCGGACAAAAGACGTCAGGTTCAATGACAAATCATTCGCCGGATGGAAAGAGGAGGGGAAGGATCTTCATTCAGTTGTGGCGGATCCCCTTTTCGTTAATCCCCTGGCTTTTGATTTCCATTTCAAGAAACTGTCGGTGGCAAGGAAAATCAAGTTCACTCCTTTCGATTATTCAGAAGCTGGAGTTTATGGTTCAGATGAATGGAAACAGCTTGCCCGGTTTGAACCTGAGTTATCGATGTTTGACGATTATGTTAGAGTACTTGAGAACAAATAAAAATCCTGATAAAATAATTACACTTTAAAAACCTGTTAAGCACAAAGTTTTATTTGTTTTATCGTAGTAATTGAGTATCATATCATTTAAACAACTTAAAATGAAGAAATTGCCATTAATCCTGTTTTTATTCTTATTATGGCTGACTGCCTCCTCGCAGGAGTATCCTTTCCAGGATACTCGTCTCAGTGAAGACGAACGTATAAAGAACCTGCTTTCTTTAATGAACACTGATGAGAAGGTGAGCTGTCTTTCAACCAGGATTGCAGTCCCTCGTTTAGGCGTAAAAGGAACCCGTACTGTTGAAGGCCTTCACGGACTGGCCTACAGCGGACCGGCAAACTGGGCTGTGAAAGGTGCAAAAGCCTCTCCTACAACAACGTTTCCGCAATCGATCGGTCTTGCACAGACCTGGGATCCTGAGCTACTGCAACAGGTGGCAGACTGGGAAGCTACCGAAGCCCGCTTTCTTGCTCAGAATGCCAGATTTGGAATTTCAGGACTGGTAGTATTTGCTCCTAATGCCGATATGGGCCGGGATATAAGGTGGGGAAGAACCGAGGAGTGTTACGGGGAAGATCCATTTCTGAACGGATCGCTTGTAACTGCTTATGTGAAAGGTCTTCAGGGGAATGATCCCGTTTACTGGAAGACAGCATCCCTTATGAAACACTTTCTTGCGAACAGCAATGAAAATAACAGAACTTACAACAGTTCTGATTTTGACGACAGGCTATTTCGTGAATACTATTCTTATGCATTTTACAAAGGGGTTACTGAAGGCGGTTCACAGGCCTTTATGGCAGCTTATAACAAGTATAACGGCATACCGTGTACTGTGCATCCGGTATTACGCAATGTAACAATGAACGACTGGGGACTGAGAGGGATTATTTCTACCGATGGGGGCGCTTTCAAACAATTGCTGTCAACACACGCCTATTATACGTCCTTACCTATTGCTGCTGCAGAATGTATAAAAGCCGGCATCACAATGTTCCTTGATGATTACAGGTCTTCGGTAAAAGAAGCAATGGATAAGGGTCTGATTACCGAAAAAGAGATTGAGAATGCTATTTATGGCAACCTGAGAGTTGCATTAAAACTGGGCCTCCTGGATAGTTCACCACAAAACCCCTACTCCGCTATAGGGGTCTCCGACACTGTTCCCCCCTGGACTAAGCAGGAAGCACATGATCTTGCAAGGAAAGCAACCAAAAGATCAATTGTTCTTCTGAAAAATGAAAAGATGTTTCTTCCTCTTCAAAGTGACAAAATTAAGTCTGTTGCAGTTATAGGACCCTCGGCAAATTCAGTTATCTCCGACTGGTATGCGGGAACCCCGCCATACAGGATAAGTATCCTCCAGGGTATTAAAAAAGCTGTCGGGAATAATGTAACAGTCAGATATGCGGCAAGCAACAAAGCTGATTCCGCTGTTATGGCAGCAAAAGCCTGTGAGGTTGCAATTGTATGCATCGGCAATAATCCGTTGAGTTACGGTCTTGGATGGGGTCAGAACCATGTTGCAAGCGATGGGAGGGAAGATGTTGATCGTCAGGCTATTTCAATTGAGCAGGAAGATCTTGTTAAGCTTGTAATGGCTGCAAATCCTAAAACAGTGCTGGTGATGGTCTCAAGTTTTCCCTATTCAATAAACTGGTCTAAAGAGCATGTGCCGGCGATACTTCACATAAGCCAGTCGAGCCAGGAGACGGGCTCCGCTATGGCTGATGTGATCTTCGGGAAAGTGAGTCCTGCCGGCAGGCTTGTGCAGACCTGGATAACCTCCATCGACCAGCTGCCACCAATTCTCGACTACAATATCCGGAACGGGAGAACCTATATGTATTCCAAAGATGACCCGCTGTTCCCCTTCGGTTACGGATTGTCATACACAACTTTCAAATATTCAGGACTAAAGCCTGACAGGAAAACCATCGAAAAGGATCAAACTGTAAATCTTACCTTTAACCTTGAAAATAACGGCAACTTTGACAGTGACGAAGTTCCCCAGATTTATGTGAGCTTCCCGGAATCAAAGGTTAAAAGGCCGCCAATTGCATTGAAAGGCTTTAAGCGGGTTTTCGTTCCAAAGGGTGAAACAATTAAAGTTACCCTTCCTTTGAAAGCCTCAGATCTGACCTACTGGAGTACGGATAAAAGTGCTTTTATACTCGAATCCGGGATAGTTGATCTTTTTATCGGGGCATCCTCTGCTGATGTCAGGTTGAAGGCACAACTTCTGGTTAGATAGCACGGTTTGCTGGTTTGGAACCACCTCCCTGCAGTGAAACAGCCTTCCGGTATTACTTCACTGATTTGTTTTTCTTTACTGATATTCAACTTAATCATGTCCTTTCTTTAATGTGATTACTAATTCTATTACTTTTGTGACAAATTGGCTTCTTTTACCCATGAATTGTGTCAAATTGAAAAAATCAGAATGGAAATATAAAAAAATTGCGATAAAGGTTGGCAGCAATGTGATTACTCAGAGTGACGGAACCCTGAATACGGGAAGAATGTTAAGGATAGTCGAGGATGTTGCTGTGCTTTTCAAACAGGGGATAGATGTGATCCTTATTTCCTCAGGAGCTGTTGCAGCGGGGCGGAATGCCGTTTCTCCTTCAAAGAAAACAAATATAGTTGCTGCCAGACAGATCTGGGCGGCAATCGGACAGGTTAATTTGATGTCAACTTACCAGTTTTTGTTTGGCAAATATGGCATTCACACCGGGCAGCTACTTGCCACAAAAGAGAGTTTCGGCGACAGGAGGCATTATCTTAATATGAAAAACTGCATTACGGCAATGATCGAGAACCGGGTGCTGCCTATCGTAAATGAAAATGATGCCATTTCCATTAATGAACTGATGTTCACTGACAATGATGAACTTTCAGGCCTGATCTCGTCGATGTTGGATTGCGAGGCGCTTTTCATTCTTTCAAATGTCGATGGCATTTATAACGGTCTGCCCGGAAGTGAGGGTGCAGAAGTGATAAGTAAAATATCCCATGATTCGGGTGATATGGGAAAATTTATATTTTCCGGAAGATCGGGATTGGGAAGGGGAGGAATGCAGACGAAGTACACTACGGCAAGAAAGATAGCATCGCTTGGAATTGATGTTTATATTGCAAACGGTACGCGTGATTGCATTGTGACCGATATTTTAAAGGGGAAAAATGTGCCATTTACCCATATTGTTGGTAACAGCAATAAGAAGAACAGTGTTAAGAAATGGCTCTACCATTCCGATACCTTCGCCAGGGGGGCAGTTTACATCAATAAAGGGGCAAAGGAAGCTCTCCTGAATGATAAGGTTACGAGTCTGCTAATGATAGGAATAACTAAAATTGAGGGCTTCTTCAAAAGAGGCGATATAGTAAGAATCCTGGATGAAAACGGTAACAGCATCGGGTTGGGGAAATCGCAGTATGACTCTGAAAAAGCTGAACAGAATATTGGTGAAAAGCAAAGCAAGCCTTTCATTAAATATGATTATCTTATCATTAATTAAGATATTAAGAAATCATTCCGGGATTAATCTTTTTAGCATCAAGAAGTAATCAGATGAATCTGACATCGACATTTAAAAAAGTATCTAAGGCAAGCCGCACATTAAGCGTACTGGATCCGGCTGTCATCGTCAATACTTTGCTTAAGGTGGCCGATGAGGCTGAGAAAAACAGCGCTTCGATAATAGCAGAAAATGAGAAAGATCTGTTGCTGATGGATAATAATGATCCAAAATTCGATCGGTTACTGCTTAATAATGAAAGAATTAAAGGGATTGTATCTGATATAAGAAATGTAGCAGGTTTATCCAATCCGCTTGGCAGGATACTCGCGGAACACGAAAGGCCTAACGGACTTAAGATAACCAAGATCACTGTCCCATTTGGTGTAATCGGGGTGATTTATGAATCGAGGCCAAATGTGACGTTTGATGTATTTTCATTATGTCTGAAATCAGGCAATGCCTGCATCCTTAAAGGTGGAAGCGAATCAATAAATTCAAATTCAGCTATTGTAAGGATAATCAGGAGTGTGCTCGAAAAATCAGGTATCAACCCGGATGTGGTGGTACTCCTGCCTGCAGGCCGCTCTGAGACATTCCAGCTATTAAATGCCAGAAAGTATGTCGATCTTATAATTCCAAGGGGGAGCCGCGGATTAATTGACTTCGTAAGGGAGAATTCAGTGATTCCGGTTATCGAGACAGGAGCCGGTATCTGTCACACTTATTTTGATGAATCCGGCGACAGGGAAAAAGGAAGGGTAATAATACACAATGCAAAGACCCGCAGGGTTAGTGTATGCAATGCGCTCGACTGCCTTATCATTCATAAAAAACGGCTCGACGACCTGGAATATATAACTGAATTATGCGCCAGGTCGAATGTGGAGATCGAGGCAGATGAAAAAGCCTTTGCAGCATTGAAGGGTAAATATCCCTCAGAATTGCTTTACAAGGCTGATAAGGATTCATTCGGAACAGAATTTCTCTCGTATAAAATGGCCGTAAAAACTGTCGGATCACTCGATGAAGCACTTACACATATTGATAAATTTGGTTCAAAACATAGTGAAGCAATTATTTCTGAAGATCAGGAGAATATAAATCTGTTCCTTAAAATGGTCGATGCCTCTTCGGTATATTCCAATGCATCCACTGCTTTCACCGACGGTGCCGAATTCGGACTTGGAGCAGAAATAGGCATATCAACCCAGAAACTTCATGCAAGGGGACCAATGGCCCATGAAGAACTTACAACCTATAAGTGGATAATAGAAGGGGAAGGTCAGGTAAGGAGATGACCTGTCGTGAAAATGGCCGGGAAAAGCAGGTCAGCTCAGGTCCCCGCGTAAACCAGAAGCGCCAGTCCTGAGAGGTAAGCGAGGAACATCAGAAGGATCAGGGTATTAACCGGCTTTGAAGCGCCTTTGAATTCCTTCCATATAAAAACACCCCACAAAGCTGCAATCAGGGTAGCGCCCTGTCCCAGTCCGTAAGAAATTGCAAAGCCTGCTTTCTCTGAAGCAAGTATGCTCATCGCCATTCCTATGTTCCAGATCACCCCGCCAAGAATCCCGGTGAGATGTACACTCAGGCTCCCGTCTGTGTAGTCTTTTAATGTCAGTGGCGCCCCTTCGAACGGTTTCTTCATTATCACGTAGTTAAACAGTAAATTACTTACCAGGACACCAACTGCAAAAAAGAAGACAGCTGTATACGGAGTCAGTTTGCCGGGTTCGGGTGTTACAAAATCGGTGATCATCGAGCTGGCAACGAATCTATAAAAGAGTGCCATCAGTACTCCTGCCGAAACCGACAGAAGGATTCCCTTGCCCGATACCTTCTGCAATGATGCACTGTGCTTTTTGTAAGCAATAGCATCTATGACGATTGCTGCAACAATAAATGCAACTCCGATAAATAAGAGAACAGGATCGCCTTTAGGTGTAAATATGTAATTGATAATTACGCCGAGGGCAAGGGCTATTCCGACACCGACCGGGAATGCAACCGCCATTCCTGCAATAGCCATAGCCGCCACCAGCAGGATATTTGATGCATTGAAAATCACACCGCCAAGCATTGCTTTGAATATATTTCCCGGCTCAGCCTGTGAAATGTCTGTCACGAATCCTCTTCCGTTTTCACCGGAACTTCCCAGTGTAAACCCGAGAAGCAATGCAAAGAACACGATACCGAGTACATAATCCCAGTAAAATAATTCGAAACGCCAGGCTTTGCCTGCCAGTTTCTGGGTGTTGCCCCAGGAGCCCCAGCACAGCATTGTAACTATACACAGAATGACTGCCAGGGAATAACTTTGTGGAATGAACATCTTTTTTGAGTTTGGAGTGACTAGAGTTTGGAGTACTTAAAGTTAAGAAGAAGTTTGGAATGCCTGGAGTTTGGAGTACTTAAAGTTTAAAGATAAGTACTCTAAGTACTCGAAGTACTCAGGATTATTCAAATACTCTAAGCACTCCAGGCACTTGTTATCTAAATATCGTTGCCGCCGCAACATATACTCTGGTGCCTGATGATTCAGGACGTTTTTCTCCCTTTACCACGAGCCTGATTGTGTGGTCACCGGGTTCAAGATTAAGAATGTGCCAGATACTTTCAGTATGCTGTTGGTTTGCAAAATTATAATACGTATCGATTGTACGATGCAGATTGCCGTCAACATATACATCGGCCATGCCGCCATCACTAACCCAGTTACCAATCAGTGAAATTCCGGTCCCCGTAAATTTAATTATAAGTTCATCTTCTTTCTTTTCAGAGAACATCGATTGCTTTTGCATTTGCCCCTGTCTTCCGGTGCGAACTTCATAAGGTTTCCAGCTTCCTTTCAATTCCCATCCGTTTTCATCAAAGACAGAAATCTTTTTATCGAAGACAACATGTGGGAAAGAGACCTCTAATTCCGGCGCAACCGGTTGCTGGTCTTTAATACGTAGCATTCTTTCACTCACATTACCGCCATTCTTTTCTACCAGGGAAACTGCATATTTTAAAGTACTGTTTACGGCTGAATTAAATGAATAGGTTGTGTTTATGAAAATTGAATCGCCAACAGCGTTCACACCATCCTGCATATCTTTTGGAAGTTTACTGAAGCCTTTAATTACACCCAGTACAGCCATGGCATTAGAAGGATTACAGTCTGAATCCTGACCACAGCGAGTTGAAATTTCAAGCGTTTTCTCAGGGTCACCTTCACCATAAAGAAGTCCCATAACAATATAGGCGCCATTTAGTTTTGCATCTATATTGAAGCTTGAACCTGCACCGCAGATATCAACATCTCCCCATTTTACCTCAAGCTCCTTCCAGGCGGAGCGCCAGTCTGAAGGATAATTGCCGTGAAGTGTTATGACATCCCGGATTATTTTATAATAATCACTTTCTGAAGGCAATGACCTGAGCGCTTTTTCAATAATTTTAAGAATATCAGATTCAAAGAATGCCTCCGAGTAAAGGGCTGCCACAAAAATGCCTCCGTATACACCGTCCCCGTAATTCATTATGTGGCCGATCTTATCAGCGATATCTGATGCGGTTTTGGGCATACCGGGGCACATAAATCCTATATAGTCAGCTTCGATCTGGAAATCAATGTCATCGGCATGAATATTATACTCCGGACTTCCCGACAGGGGGGCAAAAATGGAATCATAATAGTTTTTCCTTGCCTGCATATTTGCATGCCACAACGGGTAACCGGCTTTTGCGAACATCTCCTGGTATTTTTTTGAAGGAGCATCAATACCATACTTATCCATCGACATGAGGAAGGTGAGCTGAACATAAATATCATCCTGCCACATACTGCCCTTAATGTCGGAAGGTTTCCATTTAATTGAATCATCGTAGATCACTCCCTGCGCACGGAATTCAGTTGGTGCGCCATAGGTTACCCCGACCATCTTACCGGCCCAGCCTCCGGCGATTTTGTCCTTCAGGGTCTCTGTCTTAATAGTTCTGAATCCATTCTGGTCTTTCATACATGATGGCAACACCAGGATTGCACACAAAAAAATAGATAGAAGAGGTTTTTTGTTCATTTGGATATTCAATTTATGATATAATTTATTCTTTGTTCCACCTGTGTTTTGCCCCCAACTTAAGGACCAGTTTTAAACTGAGAATTATTTAATTAGCTGAAACACAATTAAATAAGTTTCCCCTCCTTTTAAAGGAGGGGTGGCCAGACGGTGAAATCATCTTACAGACAGAAGCTATATTCGTCTGGCCGGGGTGGTTGATTCAAGTCTTTCATATTATCTGTCTTCAAATGGATAGACTTGAAACATAGATTAACCACCCCGGCCGGGAATATAGATTGTAAACTGCTCAAAATATATAGTCCCGGCCACCCCTCCTTGAAAAGGAGGGGAAATGTATAATATTGCAAATCTGTTACATACAGTTTGATTCATAAGCTATCCTATTCCTTAGGTTGATGGCTATGGGGTAGGGGGGCGATTGACTGGAATATGCATCATTCGATCTTCGATAAAACGAGCCATTTCAGCAACCGGCATTTTTTGAATTACATAGGTGTGGTTTCCCTTGCGGATCATCTTTCCAGCTGTTGCTGCCGTCAGCATTAACCAGGATAGTTCCCCTCCTGGTATCGAAGAATCCTTCCGTTCCGTAAACCCCAATAAGGGCAGCTGTTTCATCCCAGCTCATCCTGCCGTTCCTGTCCTCTTCTGACAGAGGAATACTTATGCGGAACACATCTTTCACAGGACTGTTTTGAACGGATGATTGAATAAGCCTGAGTCCTGTACGTATTTCCCAGCCAATCTCGAATCCTGTAAAAATTACTTCTCCAGGCCAGTTTTCAAAAACGAATTTTGAAGCCGTTGAATCCATGTAAATATTAAATTCCCTGCCTCCGGGGAACCGACCCGCCATTGAAACGAGTCTTTTTACCTTTTTCATTATAAGCTCTTTTCCGCCAAGCGGGGAATTATTGTCAGGCTGGGAATTAAGCAGGTTTCCCAGGTTGGTAAGAAAGCCGACAGTTACAATGGTTACGCTCCGGTCAGGCTGGGCATTAAGTATTTTCCTGTATACATCGACGGCATCCGGTGCCTCTGAGGTGGAACCTGTCCGGTGGGGGTATTTTGCCACTATGGAATCAGCCCAGTGCTGCGAAGAACCAAGGTTTGGTCCCGCCGTTTTTGGGGCACCGACAGGGATATCACTCCTGTTGAACCAGGTATTTATTACCTCTATAGAAGGTATCACAAGTTCATGCTTGTTTGAGGAGACTGTTGCAAGTATTTCAACTTTTCCGCTGTCGGCCATGGCATGTAGAAATGCAAGGGCACCTACGTCGTCATAATCAGGCCCGAGGTCAGTGTCGAAAATAATTCTTTCTTTATCGTCAACTTTAGGAGTACAGCCCGGGAAAACCAAATTGAGAAATGCGCATAAAAGTAGAAACTGTTTCATATAGAGATTATTTGGTTGATATCTATGTGTGGACTTCATTCCTGTGCGGAGCCGATGCCTGCGCTCCCATTCGTGTAACCGAGATTGAGGCAGCCTTGTTAGCGAACGACACAGCTTCCTCCAGATCCTTCCCTTCCGAGATTGCAACAGCAAGGGCCCCGTTAAACACATCGCCTGCGGCAGTCGTATCCACAGCTTTTACAGGTACCACCTGGATCACCTTCGAAATTTTATCTGTCAGAAGGAAAGCCCCCGCTGCACCCAGGGTAATGATAACATTCCTGACTCCCTTATCCCGGAGCTTTTCTGCAGCTTTTTCCGCGGTCAGGGTGTCGACTACACGAATCCCCGTCAAAAGCTCAGCTTCAATTTCGTTAGGGGTTATAACATAAAGTGAACTTAAAAGGTCAGGGGAAAGCTGCCGGGCGGGTGCAGGATTCAATATTACCCTGTTGCCTTTTTCGGCCATCCTCTGAGCCACAAATTCCACAGTGCTTACAGGTATCTCGAGCTGCATCAGGTATACATCAGGTATATCAGCTTTAAATACTTCATCATTTATATCATAAGCAGACAAGGCTGCATTTGAGCCGGGAGCAACGACAATGCAGTTTTCTCCGTTTTCATCTACGGCGATCAATGCAATACCGGATGGGTTTTTTGGATCCTTTATTATATATTTTGTTTCAATTCCTTCTAAATCAAATAAGTGCACTGCCTGATCTCCAAACAGGTCATTTCCTGTTTTTGTAACAAATGTTACATTTCCGTTAAGTCTTGCAGCCGCAACAGCCTGATTTGCACCTTTACCACCCGGATTCATAAAGAATGTACCTCCGATTATGGTTTCTCCCGGGGAGGGAAGCTTTTTGCATTTTACTACCATATCGGTGTTGGAACTTCCGATGACAATTATTTTGCCCATTAATTAATGTTTAGACTGAACTTTCTAGTTATATATAAAATCTAAGATATAATTTTCTTCTTAAATATGTTTAAAAATCCGGCATGTAAAAATAAATA
This sequence comes from uncultured Bacteroidales bacterium, assembly GCA_963806555.1. Lineage (GTDB taxonomy): Bacteria > Bacteroidota > Bacteroidia > Bacteroidales > VadinHA17 > LD21. Next base: position 223,671 of record CAWDYR010000029.1, read on the forward strand.
ACCTGTCAGCCGGTGTCAGCCCAAATAAGTATATTTAACCCTTAATAATTTCCAGGCATCTTTCAAGCTCTGAAACATAAACTGCTCAAAACGTTACCTGCACACCTCAAAGATCGGTTTTGCCGGGGTTGAAAGTTGAAAGAAAGGTAAAAAGTAAAAGAGATATATGGATAAAAAGATAATAACATTCGGAGAGATTATGCTGCGTTTGGCAACACCTGAACATCAGCGATTTACACAGGCAACTTCTTTAAATGCCACATTCGGGGGTGGGGAAGCCAATGTTGCCGTCTCACTTGCAAATTATGGACTAAATGCAGAGTATGTGACGCGTCTGCCTGAAAATGATCTGGGGCAGGCGGTCCTTATGGATTTGAGAAAGCATAATGTTGGCACACGTCATATAATTTACGGAGGCAACAGGCTGGGAATTTATTTTCTTGAGACAGGAGCAGTATCACGACCCAGCAAGGTTATTTACGACCGTTCCAATTCATCAATTGCTGAGATTAAACCCGGAATGATTAACTGGGATGAAGTATTCGAAGGCGCTTCATGGTTTCACTGGACAGGAATTACACCTGCTATTTCAGAAGGAGCGGCAATGGTTTGCCTTGAAGGTATTAAGACCGCAAATCAAAAAGGCATAACGGTTTCATGCGATCTTAATTTCAGGAAAAATCTCTGGAAATGGGGAAAGACTGCAGGGGAGGTTATGCCTGATCTGGTAAGTGGTTGCGATATAATTCTTGGAAACGAAGAAGATGCTGAAAAGGTATTTGGAATTAAACCGGAAGGGGACTTCGTCTCCGGCAGTCCTGTAATTGGTTTAAAATATGAATCGGTCTGTGTAAGACTTATGAACCAGTTTCCAAGGGCAAAGAAGGTGATAGTAACACTCCGGGGTTCAATAAATGCAGATCATAACTCATGGTCGGGTGTTCTCTTTGACGGGAAGAAACTATTTGAAGCACCTGAATATCAGATAACGCATATTGTTGACAGGGTAGGCGGAGGTGATTCCTTCATGGGCGGATTGATTTATGGTTTGATCACTTATCCTGGTGATGATCAGAAAGCTCTGAACTTTGCGGTAGCTGCATCATGCCTGAAACATACAATTCACGGCGATTACAACCTTGTCTCAGTTTCCGAAGTTGAACAGCTTATGAAAGGTGACGGATCAGGCAGGGTAGTACGTTGAGGAGCAAGGGTATCAGAGTTCAGGCTTTGGTTCACTGCCTTTAATGGCAACGATGGTTAATAACGACGAAATGAGGAGGGCCCCTGCCATGAAAATATACGAGGCGCCAAATCCTCCTGTAGTGCCATTTAAATAACCTACAAAGTAAGCACCAACGAAAGATCCCAAAGCACCCAGACTATTGATCAATGCAATAGCGCCGGCAGATACGTTCCGTGGTAAAACTTCAGTAATAACTGCGAAGAATGGTCCATATGGGGCGTACATTGCTCCGCCTGCAATAACAAGCAATATATATGATATCCAGAAGTTGGTTGTACCAATCAAATACGAGCCATAGAAGGCTAAAGAACCGATTAACAGGAAAGGCCAGATAAACGATTTTCTCTTTAATGTTTTATCAGAGAAATAAGAGGCAGTTAACATACCGATAATAGCCAAAAGATAGGGTACTGATGCTAACCATCCGGTTTTTACTATATCCGAATCCGGAGCGGCATTAATGATGGATGGCAGCCACATAACAAATCCGTACACTCCGATGGACCATAAAGCATATTGCAGACAAAGTAAAATAACGACCCTGGATCTAAATGCAGCAGCGTAGTTTTTAACCGGTTTAATCGATTGTTGCTCGATATCCAGTTGCGCCTGCAAATCATGCTTTTCATCATCTGTTAACCATTTGGCATCTCCGGGCCTGTCAACAACAAGTCGCCACCACAAAAATGCCCAGATAATAGCCGGAAAGCCTTCCAGGATAAACATCCAGCGCCACCCGACGGAGTCTACCAGATAACCGGACAAAATAGACATCCACAGGATTGTTACCGGATTGCCAAGAATTAAAAAAGTATTGGCACGTGAGCGCTCGGATTTTGTAAACCACCTGCTCAAAAAAACCAGCATCGACGGCATAACAGCGCTCTCAACCACGCCGAGCATAAATCTGATAACAATCAGAGCATTAACATTCCTGACCATTCCGGTTGCCATAGCCAGCGCTCCCCATAAAATCAATGACCAGAATATTAATTTCCTGGCGCTTTTTTTGGCAGCATATGCCGTACCGGGTATCTGAAAGAAGAAATAGCCCAGGAAGAAAAGCGATCCTAATAAGGAAGACATGGCTGCCGTAATATTCAGATCTTTAGCCATTCCCCCTGCGGCAGCGAATCCAAAATTCGCACGATCCAGATAAGCAAGACTATATGTGATAAAGGCAATTGGTACTAACCGAAGCCAGCGTTTTCCTGAAAGCACATTTCCCATAATTAAAATTTCTAACTCCAGAGCCTGTCATGTGAACGTTTCTCGTCCCATTCAGGTGTAGGTTCAAAATACCCTGTATCCTTGCCGAGATGTTTCTTGCACTCTTCTTCATTCAGTTCAACACCCAGTCCCGGTGAATCAAGGGGAACATTGGCAAATCCTTTTTCAATCATTGGTTTGCTTCCTGTCATCTTTACCAGGTTTCCCCACCATGGTGTATCAACACTATGATGTTCCAGGGCAAGAAAGTTCTGAGTGGCAGCGGCACAATGCACGTTTGCCATGAAACAGACTGGAGATCCTGCCATATGCATTGCCATAGCAACTCCGCACTCTTCGGCATAGTCGCCAATCCTCTTTGTTTCCAGCAGACCGCCCGAGGTTCCCAGGTCAGGCTGAATGATATCAACTGCTCTTGCATCAAGGAGTGGTTTGAATCCACCCTTAAGCATATAGATATCTTCACCGGTGCATGTCGGCGTTTCAATAGCATCTGACACAATTTTCCACTGGTCGGTATAGAACCATGGAACCATATCTTCAACCCATGCAAGCCTGTATTTTTCCATTGCCCTGGCAAACCGGATTGAATTATTTATATCAAAATGCCCGAAATGGTCTGCACATAAGGGCATTTCATAACCGACTGCATTTCTTACCGACTCAACATATTCTGCAAGACCTGCCAGTCCCTTGTCAGTGATCTGAACCTGTGTAAATGGATGAAGCGCATTCCCATAATTCATATAATCCCTGAGATCATACTGACCGGTTGCCCCATCCCAGAATTTTGTATTTACAAGTGCATCCGGAATATTGGCAACAACATGAATCCCAAGATCCATTTTAAGCCAGGTAAATCCCTGATCTTCAACTCTTTTCTTCATTGTTACCGCAAAAGCCTGCGGATCCCTGGCGCCCGGAGTATCAGCATATAACCTTATCTTCTCACGGTATCTTCCACCCAGGAGCTGCCATGCCGGAACATTATATGCTTTCCCGGTAAGATCCCATAATGCCATCTCAACTGCACATACTCCTCCTCCCTGACGTCCATGATATCCATACTGTCTTATAATTTTAAAGAGCATTTCAACATTGCACGGATTCAGGCCGAGTATCCTGCTCTTCAGGAAAAGTGCATAACGTCCGTCAGCACCATCCCTCACTTCTCCAAGTCCGTAAATACCCTGGTTGGTGTCGATCCTGATAATATACTTATTTGCTATCATTGCCATCCGCATATCGGTTATCTTAAGTTCCGACGGATTTGATGAACGGCTTACCTTGGATGTGGTCTGGGCAATTGTATCTTCAATGGAAAGATGCATCAGTCCGCCAAGGGCGATGCCTCCCAGGGCTGTCTTCTTAAGAAAATTCCGCCTGCTGTTGTCTGTAGCCGGATTATTGATTTCCGACCGGATGGCTTCAGCTTCAGCTTTTTCCATCCGTATATTCTGTTCTTTAATATTTTTGATTATTTCTTTCATCATCTATAGTATTTGATTTCTGAACACATTAAAATGTTGCTGCAGGGTGCGGGTGAAAACATGCAACCTGCAACCTGTAACCCGCAACTTTATAATATCACCAGTTTCTTTCCTTAAAATAATTATCCAGCTCGGTCTTTGACATCGGAAGCTTGCCAGGATAGTTATTCAGCCAGTTCATAAAATCTTTCCTGATCTCTTCTGACCATTGACTGTCGATCTGTCCGGGTTTATACTTGCCTTCCCTGAGTCTGAGGTGTCCGAATTCATCCCGCAATGCCGTAACTTCGGAAGTAATTACAAGATCTTCAACAAGATGAGCCGGAATAAAGATAACTCCATATTTCTTTGCAAGCACAACATCACCCGGCAGGACAACCGCCCGTCCGATACGTACAGGTGCATTTATCGAGACAAGGCTCATCTGCATAATATATGAAGGATCCTGCCCTTTTATCCAGCCGTTGAATCCCTTTATTTCGCTCAGTCCTTCCTGGTCCCTTACAGAACCATTGAAGATCACACCTCTTTTTGATTTTGCATAGATTGAATTACCAAGGTTATCCCCGATAAGGGTACCGTCAACTATTTTGCCATAGCTGTCGGCAACATAAACATCACCATCAACAAGAACATCTATTGGCCAGGAGTTTGTTCCCCCCTGTTGGGCCCTGCCTTCAATCTTACCCTGTGCTTTAATATACTTTTCGAGATCAGGTCTCAGTGGCATATACTGGGCAGTCACAACGCGGCCGGTCATCGGGACATCCGGATTAATGACCTGCCATTCGCTTTCAAACTGGTTCATATAACCCTTATTCCGCAGAACACCCCATGCTTCCTCAATTGATATATTCTTAAGCCTTTCGAGAATTGAATCCGGCACCTTTGGTCTTCCATCAGCAAAACGTTCCCCTTTCCATTCCGAAGTAAGGGCTTTAATGTATTCGGGAGAGGATCCTACATTCTGCGCTCCAAGAATGAAGCAAACCGGGATGAATAAAACCAGAAAAACTATTTTTTTCTTCATAAAAGAATTATTTTAAATTGGACATATCAAGATTAATTTACATCCCACCAGACCCGTTCTGCTATTTCCTCTTCCCTCGACATATTGGCTGGCCATCCGAGGCTGGAAAGGGCGGTATTCAGATTATCGAGGTTGTTGGAACGTTCATTTTCAACATAAGCATAACGAACAGGCATATGTGCACTTGCTGAATTATCAGGCAGGTTGAGGTCCATACGACGGACATTAAACCAGGCTTCGGTGGGATTCATGTACATTGAAACCCACATCTCCTCAGCCAGTCTGAGTCTTGCGGCTTCTCCCGTACCAAGTGGATGGGCAGTTATATATGCCGTAATATCGTCCGGAATGATCTTCTGTGTTTCCAGGAGACCTGAGTAGGAGCTAAGCTGGGTCATGTTGGCGGTAATTGCTGCTTCGTATGCCAGATCTGCAGTTGTTCCTGTAGCCCAGCTATTGAGTGAGGCTTCAGCTATGAGATAATTCATTTCTGCTGCAGTCAGGATGACAAGAGGTTGATCCATTGTAAAAAGAAATGGATTCGGACTTGTATAAATCTGGTGATATGCAGCAAGTGACGGAGCCGGATTGGCATTTGTCCCGTGTACCATTCCTGTTGCCTGTGTAAGGTCCCAGTTCCACTTTGTGACATCCCTCCAGTAAGTTTGCATATTTGATGCAGTTACTGCGGTAATTGAAGGATCGAGACGGCCACCAAAAAATACCTTCATCCTGGGGTCATTCATAGTTTTGAGGAAATTTACAAAATACTCGCCAAGCTTGACATATCGCTCCGGATCGCCTGATGGAGAACCTTCAAAGAAGGAGCTGTAAGGACTTTTCTCACTATTCATCCCGTCTTTTGTCTGAAGTGTCCAGTTATCCGCATTGTCTGTGATAACGCCACCTGCGATAGCTTTTTCCGCATATGTTTTCGCCATTGTTGCATCGGCTGCTGAAGCCCTCATTGCTATGCGAAGCATAAGGGAATATGCATATTTCTTCCATTTTGCAAGATCTCCGTTATAGACAATATCCCTTGCTTTTTTAGCATCATTATTGCCTTTCCAGTTATAGGGAGCCAGTAATGGGTCTGTACTTAATGCCTGAGCTTCCGCGTCAAGAGTCTGAAGCATATATGTGTAAATATCCTGCTGCTTGTCATATTTTGGCTTCATGTTGCTGCTGATATATGCCTGGCAGGCTTCAGTCACCGGAACATCTCCGTAGAAATCGGTCAGACGCTGAAGAACGGCAACTTTCATTATCCGGGTCATTGCCAGGTTATTCACCAGGTTGGGATCCTCCTGTCTGACAAGATAATCTTCAATTGCTACCGACATTTTAAGAGCGCCCGTATAGACTCCCCACGGACTGTCATTAAGGCCCTGGTCGAACTGATAAAGCCCTCCCATAAGCATCAGGTTGGAATAGGTGGCATAGTATTTAACATACCCCCCTTCGAGCCTGACCGGGTTACCACCTGTTGAACCCCTTCCGTGGCTGATAAGAAGGTTGGTGAACATCATTGATATGTCTGAGTTTTCAGGTGTCAGCAGGTATTTGGGATCATCCAGTCCTGTAAGAACATCTGTATCACATGAATAGCCGCCCAGAAGGATCATTACGGCAAACACGGTTTTAAGGAATATCTTATTTTTCATGGTCTCACTTATTAGAAGTTAACGTTAAGATTCAGTGTGAAGGAACGGGAAGCAGGCAGAGCCCTGTTGTTAATACCTATTGCACCACCTGTGCTCGGATCTCCGTTTGGAAGTTTATTATAAATGTCAAAAAGGTTACGTCCTACAAGTGAGACATTTACGTTTTGAACCGGAAGATTCTTCAGCATCGACCGCGGAACATTGTATCCAAATGTCAACTGGCGGAATTTCGCATATGAAGCATCAAAAACTACCATTTCGGATACACGCTTTGTAAATCCTTCGCGGTAATAGTTTTCAAAATGTTTTACATGATAGGGAATTTCATTACCTGCGACCGGAACATCGGATGGCAGATTTGCTGAAGGATTTGCATTGATGGTGTAACCGTCGGCGCTTGCAAGACTTTCATAGACCGGAGCATCGCCAGAACCTGCTGAATTATAAACTCCATCAAGGAATAAACCGCCTTCGCGACCCGGCAGAGTCTGTATGCTCTGTCCTCTTTCTATCATTTCCTGCTCAGCTTCGAATGCCACCTTGGCACCCCATTTCCCATCTATCTGGGCTGTCAGTGAAAAGCCCTTCCACGTTACAGTAGAGGTTAAGCTTCCTGTATTGGGATGGGTTCCATAGCCCAGAAGTGTTTTTTGGGCATCACGGGCCGGGCGCCACGACTGGTGTGCCTGTCCGTTATAGTTGAATGTCCATCTGTCCCAGACAGGCTCTCCGTTGACCTGCTTCTGGGTGTAACCGAATATTGCGTATGGACGCGATCCGACGATTTGCTTAACGTCAATACCACCTCCTATACCAACTGATCCGGCGCTTACTTCAGACACACCGCCCAGATCGAGTATTTCGCCCACGTTATGGGCATACGCCATACTTATTTCCCAGTTTACCTTTCCTGCGACAGGAACAAGGGTTAACATTATCTCATGACCTTTATTCGAGATAGCTCCAAGGTTTACGGTTGCACTGCCATAGCCTGAACTTGAAGGAAGTGTCACCCCGACAATGTCATTTGTTGTCTTCTTGTCATAATATGCATAGTCCAATCCGATCCTGTTTTTAAAAAACCGGAAATCAAATCCAACTTCGTATTCGCGGGTCTCATAAGGCTGCAGGTTTGGATTCGCAATACTTCCCGGCAGACTTAATAAGGGAGTATTCATATAGCCGGTTGCATCAAAGTTGTACCCGATCTTGGTAGAATATGGACTCGATCCTCCACCAACTTCGGCGTATGATGCCCTGAGCTTGGCAAATGTCCACCATTCCGGCAGCTTGAACTGGTTTGAAAACAGATAGCTCAAACCTATGCTTGGATAGAAGATGCTGTTATTGGCAGCGGCAAGCGTTGAAAACCAGTCATTCCTTCCGGTTGCCGTAATATATATGAGGTCCTTATAGGAGATTTCAGCGCTTCCGTAAAGTGAATTGATACCCGACTGGCTGTAACTGACACTGTTGTACAACTGACCGGCATTTGTAATTACATGATAGAAAGGGATTAGTAATTGATCGCCTCTTATTCCATCACGGTTATACTTGCTGCGTGTAACACTGCCTCCGAACATAGCATTTACATTGAAAAGGCCGAATGACTTATTAAAGACAAGAGAGTAATCAGCATTCATCTGATTGTCGATTGCAGTATATTCTTCAACTGAACCGGTACCGGCAACGTTGCCCCTTAAAAATCCGTATGCATCAATATTTGTGACCTTCACGGTGCTGGTTTCAGTTCCAATTCTTCCGGTTGCAAATAACCAGCTTGTGAAATCATACCGGACATTCGCAGATGCTGAAATTCTTTCCCTCTGGTCATTTTGAGCATCCTGATAGGCTGACCAGTAGGGATTCTGATAATAATCGTTGGTACTGAAAGGCAACATCCATCCGTCGGGTTTTGCTCCCCATTTTTCAGTTTCTCCCTTCAGCCAGTTTATGTCCCAGGATGTCGGGATAATAGATAGCATCTGTATATACCGGGCAGGATTAGGCCTGTTTTTACTTTGCGATGTTGAATAGTTAGCTCTTGCTTCCAGGGTAATTCTCTTCCCGAATTTACTGTTAGCGTTAATGTTAACAGTTTGCCGGTTCATATCAGAATTCGGTACCGGCGATGAATACCGCATGTCGGAAAATGAAACCCTGAATTTCTGATTTTCACTTCCGCCATTAAATGAAACATCGTTTGTAATAGTTGATCCGGTACGCATAAAATTATCCCAATGATCTTCAATATATGAATACTTGAGCGGAATATCCGGATTATCATTAAAGAATATGCCAAGGTCTTTTCCGTCATAACGTGGCCCCCAGTTACGGTGAACCTCCTGGTTCCATGTGGTTTGGTAAACATCGCTGTTGTCACCGTTTGAACCTGAATTACCATATAATTTCTGGCGCCCCCTGAAGGGATTTACATAATTTTCAAACCCGAAGGTGCCATTATAAGATATTCCGACACCCTGTTGCCTTGTCCCCGATTTGGTTGTGATAAGTATAACCCCGTTTGATGCCCGTGAACCGTACAGGGCTGTGGCCGCAGCGCCTTTAAGAACACTCATCGTCTCAATATCATTGGGGTTCAGAGTTGTCAGGGCGTCTCCCAGATCACGTCCGCCAATACTTGAGGAGGCCCTGGTAATCGGAACTCCGTCAATAACATAGAGCGGATTATTGTCGCGGCTTATTGAGGTATTACCACGAATGGTCACTCTTGATGACCCTGCCGCCCCGGTTCCTGACATGTTGATGTCAACCCCTGCAATCTTCCCCTGAAGCGAGTTCATCAGGTTTAGTTCGGGAACTTTCTGAATGTCATTGCCTTTTACTTCGGCTGCGGCGTAACTTAATGCCTTGGTTTGTCTTTTGATGCCGAGTGCTGTTACTACAACTTCATCCATCTGCAACATGGTTTCGGCAAGTGCAACATCAATAACAGTCTGGCTCCCGACAACTACTTCCTGCGTGGCATAGCCTATAAATGAAAACTGCAGGATTGCCTGGTTACCAGGTACCTCGATGGAGTATTTTCCATTCGCATCAGCAACTATCCCCATTGTTGTTCCTTTTAACAGAACGGAAACCCCGGGGAGGATAGAATTATCTGCGGAACTGGTTACAGTACCTGTAACAGTCCTCTGTGAAAAAGCAACCTGTAATCCCGCAAACAGGAGAAATACAAGTGAGACAAGGATTTTTCTCATAATTAATTAAAAGATTAAGGTTAGAAGCGATTTTAAATTTCTCAGGTTTTTGACAATATAAATAAATATAATACAGGAAAAAACATTAATGATTTTTCTCAGGCTGATCTGGTCAATTCCATTAATTGCTCCCTATCAGTACAAAACAGACACTTCCGACATTGACTCTTTAATGGAATTCTTAATTCTATAATCAGATTAAAGTTAATTTTTAATTTCTATTTTTTTATCATTTTCATTTTTCAGTTGATTTTTTAACTTTTTTTAAGGTTAAGCCTCATTTTAATCCGTATATAATTTATTTTTATGAAGGGAAGTAACTTCGGGATTATTCTGCGATCCTGATAGCTATCAGTACTGCGGAGATTATTTCTGTTTCCCGCGGATCACGCTGACCTGCCTGCCGTCTGCAGGCCGGTAGGTAGGGTAGGCAGGTCTCCGCAGATGTAAATTTCTGGATTCAAGTTTGTTTAATACTCTAATTATGAAATTAAAATCCTCATTTTCAATCCTTCTGACAATCTTATTGTTCAGTTTTCAGGGTTTAAATGCCGTTACATTACGGCAATGGGAAGTATTCAGCCTGTCAATGACATCTGGTAAAAAGTACCTGAATCCATATGCAGATATTCCCGTTTCAAAGGGTGGAGATCTGGTTTATGTGACTTTTGAGGGTATTGCCGGAGAGGCAGCAGGGAAAAAAATTACAATTACGGGGTTCTGGAATGGCGGAAATGAATGGAGAGTGAATTTTACCCCGCCTTACTCCGGGACCTGGAATTATAAAAGTACTTCCACTGATCGTAATCTCAACGGAAAGAAAGGAACCATTGAAGTTGAAGGCTGGTCTGAGAGTGATAAGGTGGCAAACAATACCAGGCACGGATTTGTCAGGGTAAAAAAGACAGGGGAAAATGCAGGCCATTACTTTGAATACTCCGATGGACATCCCTTCCTGTGGATTGGTGATACATGGTGGAACTGGACCAAGAACAGCATCAATTTCGGGACTTTCAGACAACTTGCAGACGACCGGGCGGAAAAAGGCTTTAACGTCGGGCAGCTTTTTGTGCCCGGCAACGGCTGGAGCAGGGAGAGTTCAATGCTTGATGAAACCTATTCTTCTATTGATACCGGGCATCTTAACAAAGTTGAAGAGATGATAAAATATGCCAATTCCAAAGGTATAACGGTCTGGATACATGGATGGTGGAGCCGTGAAGACATGAAATCCAAAATAGGGGAGGAGAAGATAATGAGGTGGTGGCGCTATCTTATTCACAGGTTTGGTGCCTATAATGTGATCTGGGTGGTTGCGGGTGAATATAACATGTATAATTACGGCGGCTTCAGCCTTGACTTCTGGAAAAACCTTGGTAAGATGATAAAATCTGAAGATCCTTATGAAAGGATAGTCAGCCTGCATCCTACACCTCCATTTTGGGATGGCGGGGCTAAAGCTCCCCAGTGGTCTACAGGATATGTCTTGCATCAGGAACCATGGCTTGACTATAATCAAAGCCAGGTAGGTCATGGCAGATTTGCAAATGAGATGATTCCCCAGGTAGTATCCGGTGAGTATAAGCGTACACCATCCAAGCCTATAGTTGTCACTGAACCATGGTATGAATTTATAGAGGGAAATCCGCGGGGACTTGATATAAGGTTTGCCGCCTGGTCGGCAATTCTTTCCGGAGCGGCCGGGCACACCTACGGGGGAGGACATGTCTGGCTTGCACATGTCCCTGAATCGCCTGGAGGCGGGGGATCATGGCCCCTTGAAAAAGGATTTGAACGGACTACATATGATTATGAAGGTGCGTTATCGATGAAATATCTGGCCTCCTTCTTCAAAAACATTGAATGGTGGAAGATGGCGCCACATGCTGACCTGGTGATGGAATACCCTCAACCGTTCTGTCTGGCTGACCCTGGCCGGGAGTATGTTTTATATCTGCGTTATGGTGGTACGGCAAAGCTGAAAATGGACGCTTCTTCAGCCTCATCAAACTACATTTTTTACTGGTACAATCCCGGGAATGGAATAAAAAATGAAACAAGGAAAATTAAAGGGGCAGAGGTGCTGACGTTCAATTGTCCGGAGTCTTACCCGGGCACGAAAGACTATCAGGACTGGGTGTTACATATCAGGAAGGAATAGGGGGAGGGCTTCCAACTTTCAGAAATCGATCATTGCTTTCATCACTCCGTCACCATACGAGGCTACAAGGTCAAAGGCCTCTTTGGCACGGGAAAATGGGAACCTGTGGGTAATCATGTTTTCTATCCTGATCTTTCCCGTACTCATCAGATCAAGTGATAGCTGTACACAATCGACCTGACGACGGACAAACTGGAGTGTTATTTCCTTACGCCTTGTTTTTTCCACATTAAGCGACCATCGTTCAAATTCAGGAATACCCACCACCATTAATTTTCCTCCGGGTTTAAGCAATTTTACTGCCTGATCGAGCGCTTCCTGCTGCCCGCAACATTCAAACACAATATCGAGACCAAGCGGTTCTCTTCCGAGAATGTCAGATACTATGTCAGTCCTGAGAGGATTTAAAGAGAGGGCTGCTCCTTCGTTTTCTGCAATTAAAAGCCGCTCCTCAATTTTATCTGTAACATATAGTGAACCGGGGTTCCATGCCTTCAATGCAAGCATCACACTCATTCCTATCGGACCGAACCCAAGAATAGCTGCCGTCTTATACTTTGATTTCGACTGATTTTCTTACAGAATATACCCCGATTGCAGAGTGGTTCCGAAATGGAGCCATGGTCGGTTGTACAGGTTTTCATGCAGGGGGAAACAGCATTCCTCAGGCATTACCAGATATTCCGTCAGGCATCCTTCTGCCTGTCCGGGACATCCAAGGAATCGGAGCCTTCTGCAGGTATGATGCCTCCCCGAAAGGCATTGATCACACAGCCAACAGGGCATTGCAGGGTCAATTGCGATTTTATCGCCCTTTTTTACCCGTGTTACTCCTGTCCCTGTTTCTACAACTACTCCGGCACCTTCATGACCTACAGCAAAGGGATACTCAACAATTTGCGAGCCGATCCTTCCGGTGGTGTAGTAATGTATATCGGATCCGCAAACGCCCACTGAGATCATTTTGATCCTGACATCTTTCGGACCGGAAAGGGCGGGTTCAGGTATATCGAACATCTCCATCTGCCTGATCCCGGTAAGCATCATTGCTTTCATAAACGGAAATTAATAGTTTCAGATCAAAGATAAGTGAATTTTTTCCCGCAGATCGCGTAGATTTGCGCAGATAAATATTATGGTATATAATTAATTTCCCGCAGATCGCGCAGATTTGCGCAGATAAATATTTAATTAATTTCCCGCAGATCATGCAGATTAACGCGGATAAATATTAAGTTAACTGGTAAATTTTGTAAATTCAAAATCTGTTTTTATTATAGAAATCCTGAGACAAATGAGAAAAATTTACGCAATAGGCGAGACGGTATTTGATATAATATTCAAGAATGGTCAGCCTCAGGCTGCCAAACCGGGAGGGGCAATGCTGAACAGCGCGGTGTCGCTGGGACGTATCGGGTTACCGGTTTCTTTTATAAGTGAATACGGGAAAGACAATGTTGGAAGCCTGATAGATGATTTCCTTCATGAAAACGGTGTCAGCACAACCTGTGTGGATCATTTTACCGATGGCAAAACCGGACTGGCTCTGGCTTTTCTGAACGAGAGGAATGATGCCAGTTACACATTCTATAAAAATTACCCTGAGAAGAGGCTTGATATTGAATTGCCCGGTATTCAAAAGGATGATATAATACTCTGTGGTTCAATCTATGCCATAACCCCTGAAATAAGGGATAAGTTTAAATCCTTTACCGGTTCTGCAAAAAAAAATGATGCAATTCTGATCTATGATCCTAATTTCAGACCGACGCATTCATCTGATCTCGATATGCTTATTCCGTTAATTATTGAAAATATGCAGTCTGCTGCAATCATCAGGGGATCAGATGAAGATTTCAGGAATATATTTGGTTCCGGAACCCCCGATGACGCATGGGCAGTTGTCAGGAAATATTGCAGCTGTCTTGTCTATACGGCCAATGCAGAGGGTGTTTATGTCAGGACAACAGGTTTTGCGGGTAAATTCTCCTGTAAGAACTATTAAACCTGTGAGTACAATAGGTGCGGGAGATAATTTCAATGCAGGTATGATGGCAGCCCTTTATATGAACGGGATAAAAAGGGATCAGCTTGAAAAAATGGGAGAGGCTGAATGGACAAAGGTTATCTCGATGGGGGTCGATTTCGCGTCCGAAGTTTGTATGAGCTACGACAATTATATTTCGCCAGGATTCGCAGGTAAAATTAAGGCTGTGTAAAAATTTCTGTGGCGTGCCATGAAAACCCCTAAATCCCCTAAAGGGGACTTCAAGAATAACCTGTTCAGGGGTTTGGGAGTGGTTACACTAAGTTACACAGACCTTTTTCTTATATAGGATTAGCATTTTCGAGGACATATTTCTCCGCATCGGGGCACCATATATAATCATGCCCTGCAACAATCTCATGCAACCCTGCATAAAAAGGATCGTTTTTCCCCTTTTCCTCAAGACCGTAGAGAGAGACGAGCGGCATTGATATATTCGTATAGATAAGCTTTTTACCTCCGGGGATCTGTGGCAGGTTCAGGGTTGTATCCACAACGGCATCAAGTCCTCCCACATGGGTTATCATTACGGCAGGATTGATCCTTCCCTCTTCCATCAATTTTAACGATTCACGCATATCGTCGGTATTCCCTCCTGAGGTACCCACAATGTGTGTAAAGGCATAATGAACATTGTAAAAGTTGAATTCCGCCCTGAATTCAGGGTTTGCAGGTCCGGCAAAAAAGTTGAGGCATCCGTCAAAGCCCAGAATTGCATCGCCCTGTTCAACGACCTGCTTTACAGGTGCAAAAATGAAAACATCATCATACCCTTTTCCTCCCGTCAGATCGCGCAGGAATTTAACGGGCTCTTCAACTTTACCGGTGTTGATATAAATCAGCCTGATACCCTCCTTTGCTGCATCTTCAGGCGGGAATAAACAGGCAGCCCTTGAAAGTCTCCCGTCATCAATGTCAGTAACAACAATCATGGCCGGTTTCCTGCCGTTATGAAGGGCATAGTCGATGGCGCCCAGCCCCATAGGACCTACTCCTGCCAGGATTGCCAGGTTTCCTCCCTCCCTGATTCCCATATTGTGGTTATAAGTGCCTGGCGGCACATGGTAACTCGCATGGAAAGCTCCAACAATACACGACATTGGTTCTGACAGCGAAGCCGGGTAGAACGATTCTCCCTCATACTCAAGAAGACAACCGGCTTCCATAACTATGTCGGGAATGATGACATAAGTGGCATCTCCTCCGATAAACCTGTATGAATAACCCGGAGCATTAAGCGTTCCCATATGGTTCATGGCGGGCTGAATAGAAAATTTCTGTCCTGAATGGAATTTATGCTGCCATTTCCTGCCCACTTCGATAATAACGCCTGCAAATTCGTGGCCGATTATTGTGGGGTTTATATGAACATCATCAGGGACACGCTTGTGATCGGCGCCCTGCATGGCAGCTTTATACGACGACATGCAGATGCTGTCGGACATTACACGGGCAAGGATCTCATTGTCTTGTAATTCAGGAAGTTCAAATTCCTCAAGACGCAGGTCCTTCTTGCCATAGATCCTTACTGCCTTGGTTTTCATATAAATCGAAATAAATTCTATTAAAAATTTTTCCTAGCTCCCCTGCCGCTCCCTGCTCCCCTGCTCCCTGCCCCGCCCCTGCTGCCCTGCCCCTGCCCTCAGCTGAGCATCACCTGGCCGCCGGTAACAGGAACTGCCTGCCCGGTTTCATACTCCTGATCAATGATATACAGCAGGGCTTTCATAACATCCTCCAGCCTGCATCCACGTTTCATAGGGACCTGGTCCTCGTAGTGTTTCCTGACATCCTCAATTGTTCTGGCGCCCGGAACTTTTCCGGTTTGAAGATACTGGACAAACAGCCCGTTATGCGGATCAGACCATAACGGTCCCTCATAAAAATTTCCGGGACAAATTGCATTTACCTTGATCCTGAAAGGTGCAAGCTCAAGAGCAAATGATTGCGTAAGGCCAATCCCACCGAACTTGGAACCAGCATATGCAAAATTCCGGCTGCTGCCTCTGAGTCCTGACTTGGAATTAATCTGGATAATATCCGTAAAATATTCAGGATTCTCGGCATTCTGAAGTTTCATTACTTCCGCAGCATATTTTACACAATTGAAATACCCGTTATAATTAACTCCGGTTGTCCGGGCAAATGCTTCCGGGTCCATTTCATCAAGTCCTCCGGCTTTCAGGATTCCGGCGTTGCTGACAAAGATATCAAGCCCGCCGAACTCACTGACTGTGGTTTCGACCAGTTGTTTAACCGACTCATGATCTGAAACGTCTGTTTTGACAAAGATAACTCTGTTTGAGTTTTTGCCTGACATCATGCATGATACGAATTTATTGCCTGTCTCCTCATTCAGATCCGCAATAACAACATTCACCGACGATCTGAAGAGAGCCTCGGCTATTCCCGCCCCGAATCCCTGAGCTCCGCCTGTTACAATGGCGATCTTGTTTCCCAACTTGTTCAGGGGTTTCACACTCCTGCCAATTTGTCTCCTGTAATTTTCAACCTCCCATTTATCAATGAATTCCACCTGCTCGGGAGTAAGAAATTTTGTTCCGCCGGCCAGGGATGAATAATAGCTGAGCTTTATAAAGTCTTCGAATACGTCAAGGACTGCGTCAGCTGCTGTCACTGAATCTTCAATTGACAAAACGCCAAGATTCTTTATGATTATTACTTTTGGCAGGTAGCCATATTCATTCTGGAAACGTGGCAATTGCTGCTTTATGGAATCCAGTACTTTCTCAGGTGTGGATGACTGTTCAATAAACAGATACCTTGACTTGCAATACACAATTATGTCAGGAGTAAGAGGCAGCGAAATTTTATGAAACTCCGCCTGACTCTGGTAGTATCTGGCTATGAGTGTATTATGCCGGCATCTGATCACTTTTGTTTTTTCGCCGGAGAATATCATTCGAATTCCTGGCAACACTCTGTGCAAAACATTACTAAAAGGAAGAGGGGAGACCTCCGGAAGGGGAGTCAGCTGATCCTGGATGACTGAATTTATCTGCTCATATATACTTTTTATCTCCCGGGTTGAATCTGCTCCCACGAATACCCCGTGGTTCTCGAGAAAGATAATCTGGGGGTCCTGCGAATATTTACCCCTGTATAAATTAATTTCTGATTCCAGTTTTTTAAAGAGCGTGTATCCGGGATCGGTGTACGGAACGAAGAGCACATTTTCTCCAAATAGCTTCAGAGTCATGTTTTTAGCATTTCTGCTGCATAGCATCCCGTTGATGCGGGTAGGATGGAGGTGAACTACAAATTTATAACGGATAAGTTCGTGAAGTGATGTCTCAACTGATGGCCTTCCGGACTGACCGGGCCCGGTGATGCTGAGAGTGAGATCGTTCTTTACCTGTTCTTCACGCAGGACCGGATCATCCGGATAATTTCTCCCCTGGATTTCATGGAGTTTTGCCCTGTCGAGTACCACCAGCCCTTCCTCATCAAGTTCTGCCAGTGAATAGCCGCTGGCCTTTATCCAGATTGAATTACCATCTTTGAAGGATGTGTTCCCTCCACCGGCAATTACATAATCCTTATTGCTGCCATAAAATCTTGATATCTCAATGAGGTCGATGATTTCCGGCTTCATAATCTTAAATTTTTAGTAAAAAGAACTCAATAACCAGCTTCCCCAGGAACGTCAGTTCCCTTCTCTGTGCAACACTGACCTTTCCATCAGGCAAAACATAGCCCTGCCGGCCTTGTGCCCGCAGGTACTGGTGCGCTGCAATTACGCAAACACTGTTCCAGGCAATCTGTTTCAGCTCATCGTCAAGAGCTTCCTGTCCGCGTGCCGAGACTGTAAGGGGTATCATTTCAGGTGTGTTGTGTTCTGTTCCGAATGTGATCAGATAGCCCTTGTCATTAAAGAATTCTACAAAATTCTTTAATACCTGGTGGCTGTTCCTTCCGGGGATCAATTCTATACATCCTACTTTGAGAGCAGAAAGCGATTCATGGAGTTTTTCCGGAGTATATTCAAATTCAGTAAATTTTCCTGCGGCATCATCAAGCAGTACGGGATAACAGGGAATCCCTCCGGCTTTAATGATAATACCCATAATCTTACCAAGGTCGAGGAAGGCGTTCTCATTTTCCCTCACATAGGCTGCTCCGCCATTCTTTAAAAGATTTGAACGTATTTCGTTTTCAAGCATCGCATCATTTCCCTGGCTGGCATTAGATTTCTTCCCTCCATAAAGCAATTCAATAAAATGGATCTGGTCTTCGGGGTTTGTATAATGTTCAGCTGCAAATGACCTCACTGCCCTGGCCAGATGCCGTTCGCGGACCAGTTCGTGCGCAAATCTTTCCTTTATGGATTCGTAGGATAATGTCAGGCCGGGATTAACCGGTTCGATAATCCGGTTAAGCTTCGAAATCATTTCTTTGACCTGGTTCTGACTCTCCCTTATTACATTCTTCAGTTTCAGTTTCTGCAGCCATCCCGGGTTGAAGGGATAATCAAGTCCTTTGCCGCTAAAGTAGATTCTGCCCGGATTATCAGGGTCGTTTATTCTAATGCCGTTTTTCTGTTGTTCTTTCAGCAGTCCGATGAATTCGATATTGAACAGGGGGAAAACCTTGTTTCTGACAGAGCCCTGGCAGAAGGCTTTATATCCGTCAGTTACAAAGAAATCATTGATCCCGAGTGCTGCAATATTTTCAGTTTTTGCCATTGAGAATATTGTATTCATATCGGAAAAAGCGCTGAAAGAATAGGGTGTATGAATGTGCCCGTTTGCTTCCCTGTAATCAGGAAAATTATTCCTGATCAGGCTTTTCCTTAATTCTTCCGGTGCAGGGAAATCAGATAGAAAATATTTCTCAGCCATTTAAATACCTGTGTTTAAAAATTTGTTACCAGTTAAGTGCCTCTTCCGGTACATGCAGTAATGAGTCGCAAACCCAGTCAGCATCTCTTAGCTTGCTCTTATCAAATGATGAACTTACGGCAAGGCACCTGCAACCTGCAGCAATTGCCGATTTAACTCCGCTCAAAGCATCTTCCACCACCAGGCATTCTTCCGGCTTCAACCCTATTTTTGCTGAAGCTTTCAGGTAGATGTCAGGATAAGGCTTTTTATTCTCCACTTCAAGTCCGTTAACAGTTGCATCAAAGAGATTTGAAAGTAATCCTGTTTCATTCAGATTTGCTTCCATTTTTATGAGGTCAGCGCTTGTCGCTATTGCGAGCCTTAATCCCATTCCACGGCACTTATCAACAAATTCCCGTACTCCCGGGAGAGGAGCCAGCTTACCAGAGATAATCGTTTTGTATATCTGATATGTCCTGGCTTTGACCTTTTCAATATCGACATTTAATCCATATTTCTCTGCAACCCCACCGATGTAACTGTTTTCACCCATGCCGACAAAAGGTTTGAAATCATCAGGTGAAACCTTTAATCCCATCTCTCCAAACATCACAATAGCTGATTCGCAGATAAACATTTCTGAATCTACAAGTACACCATCCATATCGAACAGTACTCCCCTGATCATCTGAAGAGTTTTTCCAGTTCAAGGACCCTTGATTTGCTCAGAGGCTTTTTCTTGCCAGTCAGCCCCGCAATCAGTGTCATCCTTGCTGCATTTTCAAGTACTTCCAGCTTGTCAAATGCCTGAAGCAGGTTTTTTCCGGTTGTGAGAATGCCGTGATTTTCAAGAAGAAGTATTTCAGATTTCACTATGTTCTCTGCAGCCAGTTCTGCCAGCTCATCCGTTCCCATAAGGGCGTACGGAACAAACTGCGGATCACCACAAATCGCTCTTGCTTCTGAAGTAAGATTAGTGTCAATCGTACACTTCATAGCTGTGTATGCTGAGGCAAATACCGGATGAGCGTGGACTATGGCTGAGATTTCTTTCTTCCTGTTATAGATTGAAAGATGCATTTTATGTTCGATAGAAGGTTTGAGCTCAGGAGTCAGGTTTTCACCCTCAAGTGTCATGATGCCAACTTCCCTCCATCTCATTCTGCCCTTATCAGTTGCCGAGGGGGTTATAATAATCAGGTCGTCCACGGTCCTGAGGCTTATATTGCCTCCTGAAGTTGTTGTCAGCCCCTGTCTGTATAGACGGCGCATTATCCTGGCAACCTCCTTCCGCTCATTCTTATAGTTGATATCGCCTTTCATCGGAGTATGTTACTGAACCAGGTCAATGACGCCACTGAGAACATATCGCGGCCGGTATGGGAAATTGTCAATTTCTGTCTTGTCAGTTATCCCGCTCAATACAAGCAGAGTATCTATTTCCGATTCCAGGCCGCATCTTATATCTGTATCCATCCGGTCGCCGATTACTATAGCGTCTTCCCTCTTTATCCCAAGCCGCTTAAGGGCAATACGCATCATAAGTGGATTGGGCTTCCCGACAAAGTAGGCTTTTTTCCCGGATGCAATTTCAATCGGAGCTATCAGTGCCTTTACCGAAGGTGTTATGCCATTTTCGACCGGACCGCTGATATCAGGATTTGTTCCTATCAAACGGGCGCCTTTGATAACGAGGTTGACAGCGACCTCAATCTTTTCAAAATTATAGCTGTTGGTATCGCCGACAACAACATAATCGGGATTTACATTATTGGTTGTGTAACCCACACTGTACAGGGCATGAATGAGTCCTGCATCCCCAATTATATATGCGCTTCCGTCAGGTTTCTGGCTGGAAAGAAAAGCCGCAGTTGCCAGGGCGCTTGTATAAAAGTGCTCTTCCCCGACGTTTATCCCCAGTCTTTCCAGTTTTTCGTGCAGCTCTTTGGGAGTGCGCTGACTCGCATTTGTCAGGAACAGGTATTTTTTTCCTGACTCTTCAAGCCATTTCAGAAAATCGTTTACACCCGGGAGCAATCTGTTACCGTGATAAATAACTCCATCCATGTCGATTATAAATCCGGCTTTGGACTTAATGCTTTCAGCTACGTTTTCCATCTTTTCGAAATTGTCGTGTAAAGATATTAAAAAGGTATTATACACCCTCTCTGTTTAATCTTAATGACTTTCCGGCGGAGAAATCACTTTTGCAGGTATGTCCTTTCAGGGGAATTATCTTTTCATGGATGGCATCAATTATCCAGTCAGGCTGTGGGAAAAAATACTGTTCCATTTCGTAAGCCGGTGTGATCCAGTTCCTTGACCCTACTACCACCGGCGGAGCGTCAAGGTCGTCGAAGGCAAGTTCGGTTATGGTTTGTGCCATCTCCTTCAGAAATGATCCCCGTGAAGAGGCATCGCTTGTCAGTACGATTTTTCCTGTCTTTTTAACAGACTGAATAACAGGCTCATAATTAAATGGAACCAGGGTCCTTGCATCGATTACCTCTGCATTCAAACCCCAGTTTTTCTTCAGGCTTTCCGCTACCTTTATTACAGGATACAATGTTGCACCGATCGATAGAATTGTAATATCATTACCTTCCAGCTTTATATCAGGTTCACCTACCGGAATTTCGTAATAACCTTCAGGGACGCCACCGGGATGAAACATCTCACCGATGTCGTATATCCTCTGGCTTTCAAAGAATATTACAGGATCTGTGCCCTGCAAGGCACTGTTCATCAAGTCCCTTGGCATCATACGGTGTAGCCGGGAATACGACTTTGAGTCCCGGTATATGCGCTACAAGCGATGACCAGTCCTGCGAGTGCTGGGCGCCATATTTTGAACCCACAGATACCCTTACAATAACAGGCATTTTGATCATATTCCCACTCATGGCCTGCCATTTGGGCAGCTGATTAAATACCTCATCACCTGATCGTCCAAGAAAATCACAGTACATAATTTCGGCAATGACACGTCCGCCGCACATACCATAGCCGATTGCAGTCCCGACTATTGCGCCTTCGGAGATTGGTGAGTTGAAAAGCCTGTGATAGGGGAGAGCTTCGGTAAGGCCCCGGTAAACGGCAAATGCACCTCCCCAGTCGCGGTTTTCTTCTCCCCAGCCGGCCAGCGTGGGATCTTTGTAAAAACGGTCAATAACCGCTTCAAAGATTCCATCACGTAACTGGTAAAGCCTGGCTTTTGAAACCGGGTTGCCTTCTTTATCCTTGTAAAACCTCTCTTTGGTCTTAAGTGACCTGACCCTTGGATTCTCCTCCATCTGCATAAGCACTTCAGGAGATCCCTCTTCCATCCGGTCAGCCGATCCGTTCGAAAACATCATTTTACCTATACGGTCTGGATCGCCTGTAAGGTCGAGATGAGGCGACACTTCGTCATTGATTGCAAGCTGAAGGATGTGTGTCAGGATTTCTGTGGATTCGTTTCTTATCTCATCAAGAACTTCTCTTTCGACTATGCCTTCATCGACAAGGGAATTTCCGTAAGCAATAATCGAATCCTCCTTCTGCCAGGCTTCAATTTCTTCCTTTGACCTGTATGAAGATGCATCCGAGGGCGAGTGTCCGCTTATTCTGTAGGTAAGGGTATCGAGCAATACCGGTCCTCTTTTTTCCCTTATAATTTCCTTCTTGCGTTTGAAAGCATCGATAACGGCAAGAGGATTATAACCATCAACCCTCTCGGCATGCATCATATCGGGATTCACTCCGGCGCCGATCCTTGCCAGGATCCCGTAACCCATGGTTTCACCGACAGTCTGGCCTCCCATCCCATAGAGATTATTCATGACGTTTATGATGAGGGGAAGTCCGCCATTTTGATCCCCTTTCCATAATGAACAGTACTGGTCCATCGTGGCAAATGAAATGCCTTCCCAAACTGGCCCGCAACCCATTGATGCATCGCCGATATTGCAGACCACAATGCCCGGCTTCCTGTTTATCTTTTTAAAGAGGGCGGCGCCTACCGATATGTCACCGGATCCGCCTACAATGGCATTGTTGGGGTATATTCCAAATGGAGTAAAGAAGGCGTGCATTGAACCTCCAAGACCCTTATTGAAACCGTTTTCGCGCGCAAATATCTCCGCCAGCGCTCCATAGAGAAGGAAATGTAACGCAAGTTCCTTTGTTGTACCGGTGAAGTCTTTTTCAACAACCGTGAGGGCAGCGCCTCCGAAGTAGGTCTTCATTATGGAATACAGGGTATCTTCATCAAGCTTGTCAATAGCCGACAGACCTTTTGCAAGTATCTCGCCATGACTCCGGTGCGATCCGAAAATATAATCGTCAGTACCAAGTATATAGGCCATCCCAACTGCAGCGGCTTCCTGACCGATTGAAAGGTGCGCGGGACCAGGGTGGTTATATTTGATTCCCCTGTATTCATTTGTGGTCTTTATGAGGTTGAGCATGGTCTCAAACTCCCTGATTACGACCATGTCATGGTATATTCTGATGAAATCAGCCGTTGTGAAGTTGTTTTTTTCTTCACTTATTGTTTTGTTGTACTGGTTTACAGGGATCTTACCGAATTCCAGGAATTGCGGTTTACGTACAACTTTCGGATCAATGTTCTGGCACTTTGGCATATTTTCTTTTTTGGTCTTATGGTCTACTGGTCTACTGGTCTACTGGTCTTTTGGTCTTCTGGTCTACTGGTCTTCTGGTCTTTCTGTCTTTTGTCTCCCTCTCTCCCTCTCTCCCTCTCTCCCCTTCTTTCTTACCTCGCGAATCTCTCAACCTGCTCCTTTATCTCCTTCAGGAACAAAGTAGCCGGTCCGCCGTCGATAGCCCGGTGATCGTATGTGAGAGACAGTCCCATATAAGGTACGAATCCGAATGTCATATTTCCGAGATCGGCGGGCCTGTAAATTATAGTGCAAACTCCAAGTATTGCAGTCTGTGGCAGGTTAATCACCGGGGTGAACATCTCCACGCCGTAGTTTCCCAGATTTGAAACAGTAAATGATGCAGCGCTGCTTTGCAGAAGCTCGGGATTAACATTCCCTTTTTTTGAGTTTTCTGCAATTGACCTCAGCGCCTGTGAAAGTTTGGCGAGGTCCATCCCGTCAGCATCCCTGACTGTGGGAACCATTAAACCGCGGGGTGTATCGACAGCAACTCCGAGATGTACTCTGTTGAATGTTCTGATCCGGTCGTCAAGAAAATGGCTGTTGGCTTCCGGGAATTTAAGCAGAGCCCGTATAACGCACCAGCAAATCATATCATTTAGTGTAATATCCTGCGTTTCAGTTCCTTTTGAAAGCCCTTCCTTTATTCTTCTCCTTGCTTCAAGTACATTACGGACATCAGCGCTCATGTGATGGGTGAGCTGAGCTGAGTTTTGAAGTGAGGAATGCATTGCTCTGGCGATAATTTTACGCACATTCGTGAGAGGCTTTTCAATATACTCATCACCTGGTATACTTTCAACCGGTTTGCGAGAGTCACCTGAAATAAACTTTTCAACATCACTGCTGATTATCCTGCCATAAGGCCCGGTACCTGCCACAGAAGAAATGTTAACCCCGGCTTCCCTGGCGATACGTTTTGCTTTCGGGGAGATCCGTGTTTTAGAAAGTCCGGTTGGCGAGGTTATTCCGGCTATGGTTAAACCGGTATGGGATTTTTCATCTTCAGTCCTGACCTGATCAACTTCCTTTACCGCAGCTGTTCCTGTCCGGCCTGGAATTAAAGATGAAAAGTCTTCTCCTTCCGAACCAATCACAGCAACATTCACAAGGACAGGAACTTCAGATCCTTCCGCGAAAAAAATATCAAGCAGGGTTCCATCAGCGGGAGCCTCCATATCAAAAGCTGCCTTATCGGTTTCATAGGAAAACAGGATGTCGCCTGTCCTGACAGTGTCACCTTTCTGCCTGAACCATTTTGTAATGATGCATGTTTCGACCGACTGACCCTGTCTTGGCATTGTTACCGGAATTGACATAAGTTTGGATTATTTTTAATTCGTGATTTGCGAGATATTCAGATGGTTAACTTGTTATTATAAGTGTTTTAAAAGATTTAGTTTGGAATACAGATAGTATTAATAATCAATGGTTACAAAAATAATAATTATAACTTGTATTTACAAGTAGAAATTATTATTTTTACAAAAAAATAGTTTCAGATGGTTTCATCACGGGCAGTACCCCGTCACAGAAAGCTTTATGAGATCCTTCGCAGGCATATTACGGAGGGTGTTTATAAGGAAGGGGATCTTCTGCCTTCTGAAAATGAACTTTGCCAGCTTTATGGAATGACCCGTCCCACAGTCCGCCAGTCGCTGAGTAACCTGGCCAATGACGGTTATATCAGAAAACACCAGGGGAAAGGGAGCATCGTGCACCAGGTGCCAAGGGAGATAGGCATTCTTTCAGTATCAGGAACAACATCTGCAGCAGGCAACCGGAATCTGAAAACCAGGATAATTGTCAAACCAGAGCTGAGGAAGTGGACCGACTTCATGTTCCCCCTGTCTGATCTTGAAAAGGAGTCGGGTTACGTTTATATGGAGAGGTTACGTCTGCTTGATAATGAACCGGTTTTTTACGACATCAGCTTTCTTCCGAACATCAACCTCCCGCGGATAACTTCACGGCAGTTTGAGAACAGATCGCTCTTTCAGATCCTGAGAGAACATTACCACATTGAGATCAGGGGAGGAGAACAGAGGATAAGGGCAATTCCCGCCACGGTAAGGATAAGCCGGTTTCTGAAGCTCGAAAAGGGGAGGGCTGTACTGCATCTTGAAAGAAAAATGGAAACCAACATAAACGGGTTATTCCTCTATTCATCCATATATTGCAATACTGAGAAGTTTACTATTTTCGGAAGATTCTGATAAAATCGGAAGCTTACCTGTTCTGAATTGAAAAAATTTTAATTTTATCCTTTTATTCTGCCGTTTATTGAAAATTCAGAATAAACAAACCAGATAATTAACTAACCATCAACAAAAAAAAATTGAATTTATGAAAGATCAGAAGAGTTTATGGTCGAGACGCCGGTTCCTTGGTTCCGCGGCAGTCGGAATGGCCGGAATGGTTGTGATCCCCAGTCTTGCTTCTTCGTGCAAAGGTAAAACAAAGGCTAAAGCAGAAGAGGGGGGAGATGAAATCACCCTCGGATTTATTGGAATGGGGCGTCAGTCGATGTTCCTGCTCAGCGGTTTCCTGCAGGTGCCGGGTGTAAAAGTGGTTGCAGGATGCGATGTCTATGGCATCAAGCGGAAACGTTTTGAAATGCGGGTAAACGACTTTTATGCCAAAGCCGGTAAGGAAATCACTGTCGATACTTACGAAAAATATCAGGATGTGCTTGCACGACCTGACATTGACGCAGTTGTAATTGCCGTTCCTGACCATAATCATGCCATGATAGCCATAGCCGCATGTAAGGCAGGGAAGGACGTATACCTTGAAAAACCAATGACTTTCACGATTAAAGAGGGGCAGGAGCTTAAAAAAGCAGTAAGGGAAAACAACAGGGTCCTGGCAGTCGGAAGCCAGCAGCGCTCTGATCCGGGTTTCCAGCATGCGGTAAATCTGGTTCAGACAGGTGCGTTGGGCAAGATAACTAAAGTAAACGCCTATGTGGGAGCCCCCCCGACACCTTATGACCTGCCTGAAGAGCCTGTGCCTGCCGATCTGAACTGGGATTTGTGGCTTGGCCCTCTGAGCGCTGATATTCATTACAATAACCAGCTCGATCCCCTTATTTCGCTTGATCCTGTTAAAGATGAAGAGATCTGGGGTGCATGGCGCTGGTATAAGGAGATGGGCGGAGGATTTACAACCGACTGGGGTGCTCACATGTTCGATATCGCCCAGTGGGGACTCGGCATGGATAAGAACGGACCGGTTGAAATATCTCCAATCGGAGATGGCACTGAGTTTATATCGTGGAAATACGCAGATGGTGTTGTGATGACATCAGAGCCATTCGATGAACAGCTGACAAAAGGAGTAAAATTCTGGGGTGAAAATGGATGGATTGAAGTGTCGCGCGGATATTTCAAGGGCTCAGATCCGAAATTCGATCCGCCGGCATCCGCCGCTTCAACGGATGAAGGTCCGTATGAAACCAGGATCCCTCACCAGTTCAATTTTATCGATTGTGTCAGATCAAGGCAGGATCCGGTAGCTTCGGTCGATATTGGCCACAGCAGCTGTACAGTATGCTCGCTCGGAAATATCGCATGCGATCTTAAACGGACTGTCAAATGGAATCCTGAAACCGAATCCTTTGTTGATGACACCGACGGAGCCGCCACGGCTAAACTGCATTATGTATACCGCAGTCCCTGGAAGCTTGTATAACAGAAACAAAAAAAGAGGCTGTCAGAATACAGCCTCTTTTGGTATAATTCCGAGTAAGACTAATCTACTCTTTTAACCTTGATAGCAACAGGTCCTTTTTCTCTCATTTCAATCTCAAACTCAACAGCCTGTCCAGTCTCAAGTTCGGTATGGGGAACTTCCAGGCCCGAGCGATGGATAAAAATATCCTTTTGATCTTCAGTCTGAAGGAATCCATAGCCTTTTACCCTATCATACCATTTAACAGTGCCTTTCATAGTTTTTGATATTTTGATCCTACCTGTAATTATCCCGTCTGTTTCCTCCTCCGCCTCTGCGGTCGCCACCATCGCCACCACCTCTGAAATTACTTCTTCTGTCGGTTCTTTCAATAGATTCGTTAACTATGATCTTCCTGCCCTGTACTTCGGCACCATTAAGTTCTTCAATGGCCTTCTTAGCTTCGGCTTCGTTAGGCATTTCCACGAAACCAAATCCTTTACTTTTCCCAGAGTATTTGTCAATAATGATTTTTGCGGATCCTACTTCGCCATACTCTTCAAAGATTTCTTTTAATTCTGCTTCACTCATTTTAAAATGAAGACTTCCTACATAAATGTTCATAATTCAATAATTAAAGTATTTATACAATCTCAAAGGTCATATTTATTTTTGAAATCTAAAAATAAAAGCCATAATATATTGGATTTTAACAGCTTTTTGAATTAAAAGCTTCATCAGGCAGTCTGTGACAGGGCTAAAATCAAACATATTCAGTACGTAACTCAACTATTTAACATCATTTTTATAAAATTGTTCGCCTCACGAAAAAAATAATTTATGATACTGCAGATTTCATTTCCTGTTCCTGATGTAAATATGTCTGATGCCACTCTGTCCTGATTCTCTTTCATCAATCTCGAAATCAAGAGATCTTATCAACGGTGTCAGCTTTGCGAATCCAAAATTCCTGGAATCAAAATCAGGTTGTTTCTTAAGTATCAGATTGCCGACATCGCCAAGATATGCCCATCCGTTTTCATCGGCAAGATCGCTGATAGAAGTCGCAATGAGCCGTTTTGCCCTCTTTATCTGGGCCATATTATCATTTTCCTCGCTCTTTTGTTTTGACCTGGATGGCTTTCCCCTTTTCTGCTTGATTACCGGCGGTTCAACAACCACGTTGGACGAGCTGATAATCTCAAGATAAATGAATTTATCGCAAGCGACAATAAAAGGCGCCGGGGTCTTTTTTTCTCCGATCCCGATCACTTTCATTCCGGCCTCCCTCAGTCTTGTTGCAAGCCTTGTAAAATCGCTGTCGCTTGAAACGATGCAGAAACCATCTACTTTCCCCGAATAGAGGATATCCATCGCATCAATGATCATTGCCGAGTCGGTTGAATTCTTACCCCTGGTGTAGCTGTATTGCTGGACAGGGGTTATTGCGTTTTCGAGAAGTACCGACTTCCATCCTGCCACCGTGGGAATGGTCCAGTCGCCATAGATCCTCTTAAAGGTTGGAGTACCGTACTTTGCAATCTCTTCAAACATTCCCTTTACATTGCTGTAGGGGATATTGTCGGCGTCTATCAATACAGCCAGCCTCAGATCATTTAACGTCTGCATGGTCCCTGTTTTTTAAACTTTTCGCAATTTACTCTTTTTTAAGCTTACTCACTGAATATCAAAAGTATTTCTGTACATTGCCTGTGAAAACCCATTACATTGAGATTAGTCTTTTTGTTGAATCATGGATTAACTTTATGGGAGACACTATTTTAAAACCAGATATTTTAGCCCTGTTTTCCGTCTTCCTGGTTCCTGTACTTTTTTACATTTACTATTATACCTGGAAACAAAAGCTGGTTCTGAAATGGATTGTAAGGCCTCTTATCCCCTCAGGATCAGAAGAAAGCCTTGAGTTTTTGTCTGCAAAACTGACCGGGATCTTCTTCACAGGACTAGTACCGTTTATCATTTTTGTGCTGATAATAAATATTTCACCTGCAAGGATCGGACTCGTACCAGGTCACTCGTTAAGCTTCTGGTACCTGATACTCATCCTGATGCTTATTACAGGTATTATTTCTTTCTTTTTTTCAAAAGACCCGAAAGTCAGGGAGATATCGCCAGACCTGAAGATTAAGGACTGGTATCCCGGGCACCTGATCCTCTCAATTGTAGCATGGATCGTCTATATTTCAGGGTACGAACTGTTTTTCAGGGGGATTGTCTGGTTCCTCTGTATTGAAGCCTTCGGATTCTGGCCTGCATTGCTTATAAACCTTTTGCTCTATTCTTTGGTCCACCTGCCACAGGGAAAGTCCATGGCTCTCGGAGCTGTTCCAACCGGAATTGTTTTATGCCTTTTAAGCAATCTTACCGGTTCCTTTTTGCCGGCTTTCATGATACACTCCTCCATAGCAGTAATGACGCAATTATTTTCCCTTTATCATAATCCTGAAGTTAACCTTCACTTTAAGAAGCCGGTATTATGAAAGTGTTTATTACGGGCGGGACCGGATTTATAGGCGAAAGATTAACTGAAAAATTAATTTCAGAAAACCATATAATAACACTTCTTGTCCGAAACCCTTCACTTCCTGATATTTCATTGACGAACAGGGTTGCATTTATAAAAGGTGACCTGTCTGACAAGGAAGTACTCAAAGAAGGAATGAAAAACTGTGACTGGGTTTTTCACATGGCAGCATTCACAAAACCCTGGGCTGAAGACCCCTCGCTCATTGCAAAGACTAATGTTACCGGCACAGTTAATGTCCTTGAAGCTGCTCTGGAATGCAATGTGAAGAAGGTTGTCATCACCTCTACCGGCGGGACTATGGGATATTCGCGTGATGGCAATCCTGTCGATGAATCTGCAAATCCTGAACCTGTCTATAAAACAATGTATGACAGAACAAAAGCAGAAGCCGAAAAACTGGCAATTGATTTTTGTAAAAAGGGACTGGAAATTGTCATTGTTAATCCGACAAGGGTTTACGGTCCGGGTAAACTTACGAAGAGTAACTCTTTTACCAAAATTATTAAACTCTACAATTCAGGCCTCTGGAGAATTATCCCCGGAGATGGCGGAATTATCGGCAATTATGTTTTTATTGATGATGTCGTTGAAGGCCATATCCTTGCAGCAAATTCGGGAAGATCAGGGCAGAGATATATCCTGGGAGGAACGAATCTTTCGTTCAGGGAACTTTTTACAGTGATCGGAGAAACAGCGGGTAAAAAAAGGGCCATGTTCTGTCTGTCTTTTAATTTTATGAAGGGATTCATAAAGATGGCCATGCTCTTTTCGAAAATTTCGGGGATTCCTCCTGTATTAACCTCAGACTGGCTGGATAAATACATGAATAACTGGATTATGTCGAGTGAAAAGGCACAAAAGGAGCTCGGTTACAAAATTACACCATTCAGGACCGGGGTTTCCAAAACGATCCAATGGATTAAATCTCAATAAGATGGAACCTGAAAATAAGACCTTTGCAGTAGTTACCGGCGCCAGCAGCGGTATCGGCAAAGCTATTGCAAGAGAACTGGCCGAGAGGAATCACAACCTGGTGCTCACCTCTCTTCCCGGTCAGGGGCTCCCTGATTATTGCACTGAACTGGAATCGGGCAACAAAATAAAGGCGTTCTGTTTTGAGGGCGATCTGACGATGGAATGCGGACCCGAAAATCTTGTTGAGTTCGTGCGGAAAAACGGTCTTAAGGTGGACATACTTGTGAATAATGCCGGAATTGGATTTGAAGGCCCTATAGAAAGCTATTCCAAAAAGCAGATCGATCACATGATTTTACTGAACGTCAGGGCATTGACCCTGCTGACATGTTTCTTCACTCCCGAGCTTAAAACGCACAGGAAATCCTATATACTCAACATCAGCAGTTTCGGGAGTTATATTCCGACCGCTTACAAAAGCGTCTACCTTGCCTCAAAATCATACATCTACTTTTTCACAAGGGCTCTTGAATCGGAACTTAACGGCTCTTCTCCTTTTGTTTGCCTCGTCGTGCCGGCCTCGGTGAGGACAAACAGGATGGTGCTCGACAGGATTGAAAGGAACGGATGGTTTTCCCGTACAATGGCCCTCAGTCCCGAAGAGGTTGCTGATAAGGCTGTTAAGGGGATGTTTAAAAGAAGAAGGGTAATAATGCCGGGCAGGTTCACGAACCTGATTTTCAGGCTGGGATTATTTGTCCCGGAAGGGATAATGATGTTAGTCCTGCGAAGGATTTTTAAAAACTATAAAGTAGAGGACTGATCTGTTTCAATCAGTTAACTCTTCTTTCCTGTCATTTCTGTTATATCCAGCCTTAAAACTGTTGTTCTTTCAAGGACATCGGGGTTAAAAGAAAACGCGCTTCTTTCAGAATAGTGTCGCATGATTGAATTCAGTCCTTCTCTTTTTTCCTCATCACCGGTTATGATAAAAATTTTCCCCCAGCCGATAACGCTGGCGTATCTTGAACCGAAGTCACAGGCCGCCTCACCGTCCATAACCTCATGATCGGTGTCCAGTTCGAAACACACATTATTGTTCATCCTGATCATGTCGATCTTTCTGCCTTCATTGGCACAGTGGAAATAGAGTTTCCTGTCAGCGCCTCCGGTATAGCCAAAGTTCATTGGCACAATATATGGTATATCCTTGCCGGCCAGGGCTATGCGGCAAATATCAGCCCGTGCGATAATTGCCTCCATTTCAGCTATTCCGGTTATTTCCTTCTCTTTTCTTCTCATAACATTTAATTAAATCATTGTTAATAACTTAACAATAATCATGATGGGTTTCAAAAACCACGAAAGTAGTTGTTGTTTAACGGCTGCTTAAAATTATTAAATAAATAAAGAATATTATTAACTTTGGCAGATTCAAAAAAAGAACATAAAATATTAAACCTATTGTCATGGGAAAAGGTGATAAAAAGTCAAGGAGAGGAAAAATTATTCTTGGTACATATGGTGTAAGACGCCGCAGGAAAAAAGCTGATAAGCCAGAGATCAAGCAGGTACAGGTAGTTAAGGAAATCAAAGATAAAAAGCCTCCCAGGGAGAAGAAAGCTGCCCCGGAAGTCAAAGAAGCTGTTGAAGCAAAGGAAGTAAAAGAAGCAAAGGAAGTAAAAGAAGCAAAAGAAGTAAAAGAAGTAAAAGAAGTAAAAGAAGCAACATCTGTAAAAGAGGCAAGGGAGGCAAAACCCTCAAAAGAAGCTGCTGAGGTTACCGAAACGAAAGCTGTAAAACAGAAGAGTGAACCCAGGGCTGCCAAACCGGTTAAGGAAAAAAAGGTAGTAAAGGAACCGAAACCAAAAAAAGAAAAACCGGCAGATAATTAACAGCAGATTATTTTCTGACAACCAGCCATTTATAATCATCAGGATCGATCCTGGCATTGATAATGACAGGCTCATTCATAGATAGTGCCCCGGTAATTGCGTTTTTCATTTCCTCTTCACTTTCGACTGTGATGACACTTACTCCCATGAAAGTGTCTGATTCAAACAGATCACCCGAATAAAGAACGGTCCCATAGGGTGAGAGGTTCTGCCACGATTGTTTTAATCTGATCAGATTAAGTTCGCCGTCGGCCAGGACAACCACAATAACACGTAGATTGTACCTCCTTGCAGTAAGGATCTCTCCCGCCATCATCAAAAAACCGCCATCTCCTGTAACACATACGATTGTTGCGGCCTGATCTGCCAGTCTTGCAGCCAATGCAGCCGGAATTCCGAATCCCATCCCCGACCAGCCGTTGCTCATGATCAGATTCCTTCTTCCATTGGTTTTCCAGAACTGACCAGCAAGATGCAGGTGCGATCCGACATCGGCAGTAAGTATGGTATTTTCAGGTAACACTTCCATCAACACCTTAAGTGCAGTAACCGGCCCGAAATGACCTGTAAAACCGTTGAACACGGAGTCCATTTCGTCACGTACGGAGTTTAGAATGGAAGAATTGAGAACAAGCGAACCTTCAAAATATTTTGTCAGGATGCCAAACCATTCATCCGGTGGCCCGGTATATTTTACAATGAGGCCTGATTCCGGCATATCCATATCGCTTGTGTCGAAATGGATAAGTGGTACATCTGGCATCCATGATTCATAGTTATATTCGACCGGGTCGTAACCAAGTCCGATAACCAGATCTGTCCTTTCAAAGATCTCCTCAAGATAATCACTTAAGACGTGAAACAGCACCCCTGCATAGCAGGGATGATCCTCGGATATCAGCCCTTTTGCCATAGGCGTCAGAACAACGGGCATTTTTCTTTTTTCAAGGAAGGCAAGCAATTCATTGCCAATATCTTTTCTGGCAGAAGTAAGTCCAACAGCTATTAATGGATTATCGTGAATTTTCAAGTAACGAGGCTATTCTCCCGAGGTCATTTTTGAATATTTTTTCCGATGAAGGAATTGCAGCCGGTCCGGCGCCAGTCTCAGAATTGGCGATATCAGATGGAAGGCCTATATGGACAGGTCCGGGGTACTCTTCCCGGCAAAGCCTTATAGCCTTTGGGATCACATCAACTGCATTCCCTGGTGAAAGTCTGAATGTTGCTTTGGTAAGCGGCTCAAAAAGTTTCTGATGACTGATGTTCATCTGTGTTGTCCGTCCGATCATTTTGTCATCAATCTCGCTTGTCAGTACAATTACCGGCGACCTGTCAAGCAGGGCTCCTCCGATACCTGTCGCAATATTGGTTGCCCCAGGGCCAAAGGTGGCATGACAAACACCCGGAACGCCGGTTAGTCTTGCCGTTACATCGGCCATTATTCCGGCAGCAGCTTCGTTTGAGGTCAGGAAAAACTCAATTCCGGCAGCTCTGAAAGCTTCAAGATATGGAATGGAGGGCCCGCCGGGGATCCCGAAAACGTATCTGACCCCGATACCTGATAGCTGGCTGGCAAGATATTCTGCGACTGTCATTTTAAAATTCCGGATTTTAAAACAAATCTATTAAATAATATTGTATCTGATTCCAATTCCCAGGAAGACCGAAGACCGGAAATAGACAGAAGACGGAAGACTGAAGACAAATTAAGTTAAAAAGAATTCAAAGTAGTCTGGAATGCCTAATAGAAAAGGCACCCCTCTTTGCGAAGCAGAGAGAGCCTTCCCTGAGCGCAGCCGAAGGGGGACGGGGGTGAGTACGTGCGAAGACCAAAGACAGAAGTTTTTATACCCCGAAGAATATATTTTTCAACCTTAAATCTGAATTTAAATTCTATTAATTTTAGCCGGTCAAATTGCAAATAAACTGGAAATGAAAAGCGGAAAACTTATAATCAGCATTACAGCAGGTTTTATTCTGACAACATTAATATCGGTGTCACAAATTTCACCTGATGTTTACAATAAGGCAGATGACCTTGTTAAAGTCACATCTGATAAAGTATATTATGGAAATGTCAATCCGACCTGGATTGGTAAAACCAATAGCTTCATTTATGAGAACTATACACCAGAAGGGACAGAATACCTGATAGTTAATTCCGAAAACCTCACAAAAAAGAAAGCCTTCGACCAGAAGAAGTTTGCCGCTGCATTTGCGACTGCTACCGGTAGAAAAGCAGAACCCGGCAAGCTGCCAATAAGGAACATACTTTTTTCAGATAAGCTCGGAAGCTTTGCTTTCAGTTTTGAAAATTACAACTGGATCTGCAATCTCAGGGACTATAGTATCACTAAACGGGACAAGGTAACTGAAAGGACAAGGCAGAACAGCTGGGACTGGGGATTCAGGGATGAGCTGACAGGCCCTCCTGTGGAATCACCAGACAAAAAATGGACTGCTTATATTAAGAACTTTAATGTCTATATCAGATCAGCTGAGGATAATAAAGAGTACCAGCTAAGTATTGACGGAGCGCTTGGCGAATACTATTCAGCAACGATCAAATGGTCACCCGATTCAAGAAAGCTTGTCTCCTGCAGAGTCAAGCCGGCAGAAAAGCATATGATATATTATATTGAGTCTTCCCCCGAGGACCAGTTGCAGCCAAGGCATTTCTCATACGAATACCAGAAGCCCGGAGATGCAGTTCCTCAAAAATATCCGCAGCTTTTTGATATAGATACAAAGAAGCATATTTATGTTGATGACACACAAATACCAAATCAATATTCAATAAATAATATAACCTGGAAGAAGGATAACTCCTGTTTCACTTATGAATACAACAAACGCGGCCATCAAACCTACCAGGTGATACTTGTCGATGCAAAATCAGGTAACTCAAAGGTTATTGTGAATGAGACTTCACCGACATTCATTGACTACAGCGGCAAGAGGTACAGATATGATGCTGAAGAATCGAATGAGCTTATATGGGCGTCGGAAAGGGATGGATGGAACCACCTCTATCTTTATGACATGGCCACGGGGCAGGTTAAGAATCAGATAACCAGGGGAGAATGGATTGTAAGAGATGTTTCATTTGTTGATGAGAAGAAGAAACAGGTTGTTTTCCAGGGAAGCGGATTGGAACCTGGCGATCCATATTTCATTTATTATTACAGAATTAACTTTGACGGGACAGGATTGATACGGCTTACCGACGGAGAAGGGAATCATGAGGCAGATTTTTCTCCCGATAAGAGATTCTTTGTTGACACATGGTCGCAGGTGGACCTTCCTCCGGTCTCGGTACTCCGTAATACTGATGACGGATCGCAGCTTATGGAGATTGAGAAGGCTGATATTTCAAAATTTCTTGGAACAGGCATCCGGCTTCCCGAAGTTTTTGTTGCAAAAGGAAGGGACGGGTCGACTGATATCTGGGGAATAATAATAAGGCCTACAGATTTTGACCCGTCTAAAAAATACCCGGTGATCGAGGATATCTACGCCGGCCCGCACAGCAGTTTTGTTCCGAAGAGCTTTCGGCCGGCCGCAACCGCCATGCACCAGCTTGCGGAACTTGGGTTTATTGTTGTAAAGATTGACGGGATGGGCACATCGAACCGTTCGAAAGCGTTCCATGACGTGTGCTGGAAGAACATTAAAGATGCAGGATTCCCCGACAGAATACTCTGGATGAAGGCTGCTGCCGCAAAATACCCTTATATGGACGTCGAAAGGGTTGGCGTTTACGGAACATCGGCAGGAGGCCAGAATGCTGCGGGGGCAGTACTGTTCCATCCTGAATTTTACAAAGTAGCTGTCGCCTCATGCGGATGCCATGATAACCGGATGGACAAGATGTGGTGGAATGAACAATGGATGGGATGGCCGGTGGGTGAGGAATATGCACAGTCGTCTAATGTCGATAATGCATGGCGTCTGAAAGGGAAGCTGCTTCTTCTTAACGGTGAAATGGACAACAATGTTGACCCTTCATCCACTATCCAGGTTGTCAATGCTTTAATAAAGACAAATAAGGAATTTGAATATGTACTTCTTCCGGGTGCACGCCATACAAGCGGTGGCGTTTATGGGGAAAGGAAACGTCGGGATTTCTTTGTTAAAAATCTGCTGGGATTGGATCCACCCGACTGGAATATTGTTGAAAAATAATTTTTTTCTGATATTTGCCGCCAAATTATAACTAATTGCACAGCAGGAGGAATACTATATTCTGGGCAATAATTGCCTGTCTGCTTTGGTCGACAGCCTATGCCGGCATCAAACTCGGTCTACAATATGACACCCCGTTACACTTTGCCGGAAGAAGGTTTATCATTTCAGGATTGATGATCCTCCCCTTTACTGTCAGGCCTTCCGAATATCTCAGGATGATCAGGGAAAACCGGAAACTGGTAATCACAGTAATGATTCTTCAGACCCTGGTAAACTATGTCCTCTTCTATTTGGGCATGAACCTCGTTCCGGGTGCACTGGGTGCCGTTATCGTAGGATCCCAGCCACTGGTAACTGCAGTTGTGGCAGCAATGATGCACAGGGAGGATAAACTAACAAGGGCAAAAGTGATCACAATTATATTCGGCATTTCCGGGGTTATTCTTATCAGTGTGGGAAGACAGGCGTTTAAGCTGGGTACGGCTATCGAATTTCTGGGAGTGATACTTATCCTGGGAGCCAACACTGCCACGGCTGTCAGCAATGTGGTTGTTTCACTTAAGAGCAAAGGCATGAACCCCCTGGTCCTGAGTTCCGCTTCACTCGGGATGGGAGGTATATTGATTTACATCCTTTCGATCCCGCTTGAAGGAGCTGTTCATCCATCAATGCCGCTTGAATACTGGCTCGATCTTATTTGGCTGAGTTTTATGTCAGCATTTGCCTTCTCTCTATGGTTTAAACTGCTTCAGCGGCCGGGAGTCAAGGTGTCCGAACTTAATCTGTGGAAGTTCATTATCCCAGTTGTGGGTGCGGTTCTGAGCTGGCTTATCGTGCCAGGTGAAAATCCTGATTGGCTTACAATTACCGGTATGATCATAATAACGGGCTCATTGATCTTATTTTATATAAATAATTCAAGGAAGTTTGCTGAACCCATAACTTAGAAGCCGGATGAAAAAAAGACTTATAGCACTTATTGCTTTTGCGTTATTCTGGCTGGCGTTTTTCTTTTTTGCCAGGCTTTTCTTCATCTTAACACATTACAGAGAGGCATTTCAATTCAGTCCGGGCACCCTGGGATCAACATTTTTACACGGAATAAGGCTTGATATTTCTGCAACAGCATACGTTATGGCAATACCGCTTATGGCCTCAATTGTTTCGGTCTGGATTAAAGGAGACTGGTTCAGGCGCTTCTTAAGATGGTATTCATGGGTGATCGTTTTTGTTTCTTCGGCTTTAATAGTAGGTGACACAGTATTATACACCTACTGGGGTTTCAGAATGGATTATACGGCGCTGTCATATCTGAAGAATCCTCAGGAGGCAGCAGCGTCGGTGACTACCTTGAAAATAATAGAAGTTTGCCTTACCGTTACCGCGATAACATTACTTTTTGTTTTCTTGTATAAAAAGTTGATTGACAGTCTTTTTAAGGATCAGGAGATTAAAAGCATGAAAATTACATCAACGCTTTTGTTTGTGATCCTTACCGGAGCCCTGATAATCCCGGTCAGGGGAGGAGTGGGGGTTGCCCCGATAAACGCCGGCACTGTCTATTTCAGTGAAAACATGTTTGTTAACCATACAGCGATCAATGTGGTCTGGAATGTCGGCAGCTCGGTCTTTAACCGGAAACCTTCGGTTAATCCCTACAGTTTCTTCGACATCTCTTCCTCGACAAGCCACTGTCGATTCCCTGATTATAAAGAAGGTTACCCCCGTAAAAGTACTTAATTCTGCTTCCCCGAACATCTTGTTCATAATCCTTGAAAGTTTCGGGAACTCCCTTGTCGGACCGCTTGGAGGGGATTCGCTGACAACTCCGTGCCTTAACGAACTGATTAAGGAAGGAATACTTTTTTCGAATTTTTATGCATCAGGAAACCGGACCGACAAGGCTCTGCCTGCCATACTTAACGGCTATCCCGCCCAGCCTGCGGTATCAATCATAAAGGAACCCAGGAAAACACAGTCACTCCCAGGTATTGTAAAGATAATGAATGGATTGAACTACCGGAGCTCCTTCTGGTACGGCGGGGATATCAATTTTGCCAACTTTAATTCATATGTGATCTCATCGGGCTTTCATCAGATAATTACAATGGAAAACTTCGATCCTGAAGATTATAATTCAAAATGGGGAGTTCATGATCATGTTTTGTTTGAAGCGCTGAAAGACTCGATGAAAACAATGCCTGAGCCCTTTTTCAGAGTTGTCCTCACGCTTTCGAGTCATGAACCGTTTGAAGTTCCGATGGAACCTGTTTTTAAAGGTAAAGACGACCTCACTAAATTTAAAAATTCTGTTTATTATACGGACAGGACGGTTGGGGACTTCATCAAATGGGCAAAAAATACAAACTGGTGGAATAACACGCTCGTTATACTTGTTGCAGATCACTGCCGGAGGAATTCCCTGGATGAGTTTGTCTACTCTCAGGAGATTTTCAGGATCCCAATGCTCTGGATCGGAGGAGCAGTCAGCTCCACCGGGCTGAGGATTGATAAACTGGGCACCCAGGTCGATATTCCCGTCACTCTGCTTGATCAGCTCAGCCTTTCAGGGAGTTTCCCTTTTTCAAGGGATCTTTTGGGTGAAGAAACCGGATCATTTGCCTTTTATACTTTCAATGAAGGATTTGCTTTTATTACAGACAGTTCGACTGTAATCTATGACCATAAACTTGGACGACCTGTTATTAAAGAGGGGAAGGACCCGGAATATGCTGAAAGAGCCGGCAAAGCATTTCTTCAGGTCTTATATGATGATTATATGAGAAGATAAAGACGGATTGCAGGTTGACTTTATCTGCCTTAAAGAACACAGGTATGAAGAAGACAAAAAAGAGAATCCCGCTGGTAGTCATTATGCTCGGTGTGGTGAGTCTTTTCACCGATACTGCCTCAGAAATGATTTACCCTCTGGTTCCGGTTTTCGTCGCTTCTCTCGGATCGGGGGCAATAGTTCTTGGGTTTATTGAAGGAATAGCTGAAACTACGGCAGCAATGCTGAAACTGCTAACGGGCATTGTGTCGGACAAGACCGGTAAAAGAAAGATATTTGTGGTAGCAGGTTACACCCTTTCATCGTTGATAAGGCCATTGACGGGGGTTGTTTCGGGCGCCTGGCAAATTGTGATAATCAGAACGCTCGACAGGGTGGGGAAAGGTATAAGAACCTCTCCGCGCGATGCCCTTATAGCCTCTTCGGTAGATGAAACAATAAGGGGCAGGTCGTATGGTTTTCACAGGGCCATGGATCATACAGGTGCAGTGCTGGGACCGGTACTGGCAATTATAACGCTGCTGACCCTCTTTGTCGGTTTTGGCCTCAGGGATGCTCAACAGGCATTGCGGTGGACATTTCTGCTTTCGTTGATCCCGGGAATATTGGCCATTCTGACAGTTACCCTTTTTGTAAAGGAGTCGCCCGCTATTAGGGATAATTCCCAGGCTTTTAAGTTTTCACTTAAGAATTTTGACAGGAATTTTAAGAGGTATCTCATAATCATGGTTCTTTTTACCCTGGGCAATTCATCGGATGCTTTTCTTTTGTTCAGGGTGGAAGAATCGATCCACAACAGCGGGTCTGTTGTAAACATTGTTAAAGGCATAGCCCCGCTCAACGAGATGATCTCTAATTTCGGCAACGAAGAAGTTCAGGCTGATGTCATTAATATTTTGTTTCTGCCACTGATCTGGGCATTTTTCCATATTATCAAAGTCATCTTTTCGATGCCGCTTGGAGCTCTGTCTGACAGAACCGGCAGAAAACTCGTAATCAATATCGGCTGGGGTATTTACTTTTTTGTTTACGCTTCATTTGCACTTCTGGTTTTCCTGCCTTCAGGGTTTCAGGTTACAGCCACATTCATCCTTTTTGCAGTATATGGGCTGTTTTATGCATTTACCGAAGGTGCTGAGAAGGCCTTTGTTGCCGATATGGTACCTGAAGAGAACAGGGGCACTGCTTTCGGTTTGTTTAACTTCGCAATAGGATTGGGGGCACTGCCGGCAAGCGTAATTTTTGGATTCCTGTACAGCTTTTTCGACTCAAGATACCCGGGATCCGGAGGTACTGTTGCATTCGGATTCGGGGCAATACTGGCTTTAATATCGATGATTATGCTGGCAACAATGGTGAAGGAACCTTCAAGAAAATAAAAAAGTATTTAAGAACTACACAAAGGTCCACCGGGAAGTTGGCCATTTGGGGGTTGGGGGTTATTTAACTCTGTGGACCTCTGTGACTTCTCCGTGGACCTCTGTGTAAGTTCTTAAAAACCTGAGCAGTTATGGATAAGCCAGTAAGTTAGCTGTAAGTCCCCTTCAGGGGATTTAGGGGCATTACCGGCTTTTATGTTCTTTCCTCCGGCTTCTGTAATTTTTAAAGCCACCCTCTTTTTTCCTTCCGGAATTTCCTTTATTTTTTCTCTCCATCCATTTACCTGATTTTTTTCTGTCGCGCTTTTCCTCCCTGTTTTCATTTTCTGAAGTTTCAGGTTTTGGCTGGGCTACTTCTACAGCAACCCTTCTATCCATGAATCTGGAATTGTTGAGAGCGGCAATA
This sequence comes from uncultured Bacteroidales bacterium, assembly GCA_963806555.1. Taxonomy (GTDB): domain Bacteria; phylum Bacteroidota; class Bacteroidia; order Bacteroidales; family VadinHA17; genus LD21. The sequence continues at coordinate 265,068 of CAWDYR010000029.1, forward strand.
AGGTCATTGGAGTCATTTTCATGAACTTCAAAGAAGGAGAAAGTTCTCATGAGGTCAATTTTCCCTATCGGGATCTTTCTTCCCTTTTGTATTCTTATTTATAAGCTCAATCAGCTGTTCGGGGTAAAAACCGTCCGTTTTTCCAAGGTTGATGAATAAGCGGGTATATTTCCCATTAATTTTATGCAGGGATTCATTTCTGTCACTCCTGTCCGATCCTTTTTCCGGAACCGGTGATATTATGTCCTCCCCATACCGGTAATCATTGAGGAATCTGTTGAATTCGAGGGAGACGACTCTTCTGAGCAGCTCTTCCCGGTCGAGGGAAGATAGTTTCTCTGTGATCCCGGGAAGGAATTTCTCGATTTCCTGATGTTCAGTCTCAACATTTTCAAGCTTTTTAACCCAGTGGAATAATTGTTTTCCGCAAATTTCAGTTCCGGTTGGGATTGAAAGCGATTTAAATGATTTCTTGACCATCTTCTGGATCTGATTAAGGCTCTGCCTCTCCCTCAGATGCACCAGTGAAAGTGAAATCCCTGTTTTACCCGGCTCTTCCTGTCCGTCCGCTTCTGTGGGTATAAACTTCCAGATCGTCCGGCAGGCTATAGTTTATCACATGGGTAAGATCATCGACATCCAGTCCGCGAGCCGCCACATCGGTAGCGACAAGAAGCTGCAGGGCTCTTACACGGAATTTCTGCATAACTGTATCTCTTTGTGCCTGTGATAGTTCACCATGCAGAGCATCGGCATTATAACCGTCGCTTATAAGGTTTGATGCTACCTCCTGGGTTTCTTTTCGTGTACGGCAAAAAATTATGCCATAAATTTCAGGTTCGGAATCCGCAATACGTTTCAGTACTTTATACTTGTCTCTGGCATGAACAATGTAGAAACCATGACTGACATTTTCAGCTGAAGCATTTTTTGTACCAATGGTTATTTCCACAGGATTGTTCATGTATTTCCTGGCAATAGTCCCTATTTCAGATGACATGGTCGCAGAAAAGAGAAGTGTTCTTCTTCCTTCAGGCACCTGTTCGAGGATCTCATTTATGCTGTCGAGGAAACCCATATTAAGCATTTCATCAGCTTCATCAAGTATAAGTGCCGACACCGATGAGAGATTGACGACGCCCCTGTTTATCAGGTCGATAAGCCGTCCGGGTGTTGCAACAATTACATGAACACCTTTTTTCAGACTTCTTATCTGAGTTTCATAGCTTGCCCCCCCATAGACGGGCAGTATCCTTAGTTTTCCGGTATAACGTGCATAATCGTTGAGATCGCCCGTGATCTGCATGCATAATTCACGCGTGGGGCAAAGTATAAGCCATTGTGTTGCATTAGTATCGGTATCGGTTGTCTGTACAAGAGGCAGCCCGAAGGCTGCTGTTTTCCCTGTGCCTGTCTGGGCAAGGGCAATAATATCGCATGTATCTCCAAGCATCAGGGGAATTACTTTCTCCTGTACCGGCATAGGATTTTCAAATCCAAGCTCCTGTACTGCTTTGAGAATACCGGGAGTAAATCCCATTTCTTCAAATTGACTCATTTATTTTAATTTGATGTGGTTCCGGGAGCGGTGGATTGATAATCCCTGCACTAATGAACTCATAAGCAGACCGGGGAAAAGAATATTTACGCTTTTTGGAAATCACTTTGTTAATAAGGGCGCAAATATAACCATTTAATTATTTAAATTTGTATATATGCTAACCGGACCTGTTAAAATATTTACTACCAGTATTGTACCCAGACTTAATTATGTCGCGGACCTTATCCTGAATAATATTCTCGGTCTCTCCTGGAAAGTAATCACCGACAGGAGGAAGCTGGGGAAAGGAATAATAATCAACTATTCAGACGAAGCAGTTCCAGGTTCCTTCAGAATAAGTCCTGCCACTCTCTTGTTTGAATCAGGTATAAGAGGGCAGGAGATCGTCGTAACAAGCTGGAAGAGCCTGCCTGTTTTTTTCCAGACGGCTGAGGATTCCGACCTGCCTTTTGATATTTTTGCAGCTACTTTTTTTCTTGTGTCAAGGTACGAGGAATACCTTGATTTTGAGCCTGATGAACATGGCAGGTTCAAAGCCTCCGGTTCACTTGCGTACAAGCATGGATTTTTAGGAATACCCGTAATTAACTTATGGGCTGTTGAACTTGCCAGACTCCTTTTAAGAAAATATCAGACAATCTCTTTCAGACGGAATGATTTTAAAGCCCTCCTGACGATTGACGTGGATGAGCCTTTTGCCTTCAGGGGAAGGAACCTCATCGGCAATATCGGGGAGTTTATAATTGACATTACCTCAAAGCCACAAAAAGCGGCTCACCGGCTTGGATGCCTTGCCGGAAGGGAAAAGGACCCTTATGAAGTTTTTGATTATCTTACTGATAAAATCAGTGATACCAGGACCGATGCGAAGTTTTTCTTCCCGGTGGGAGACCATTCTGTATATGACAGGAACCCATCCTGGAGAAATGGAGAATACAGGAAGCTCATATCAGCGATAGCTGGTAAATTCAGTGTGGGGCTTCATCCGTCATTCAAGGCTGCAACAAACATTTTAACAGTCGGAGCTGAATTAAGAAGGCTGAAAGCCTTACTTAAAAGAGAGATTACTGTCAGCAGATTTCATTTCTTAAAAATTGTCATGCCCCAGTCTTATAAAAATATCTCATCTGCCGGTATCGTTGAAGATTACTCGATGGGTTTCCACGACGAGCCGGGCTTCAGGGCAGGGATTGCGGGTCCCTTTATGTTTTATGATGTTGCCGGTGACAAGCTGACAAATCTCAGGATCTTCCCTTTCCAGGTCATGGATGTTACACTTACAAGTTATAAAAAGTTGGATCCCGCCGGTGCAAGGGAAGTCATAAAAAAGCTGATAGCTGAGACAAGGAGGGCAAGAGGCACATTTATAAGTATCTGGCATAACACCACCCTGCTGGATAATCCTGAAAGCAGGGAGTGGCGTGAAGTGTTCGAGTTTACACTGAAAAACCAGGTGCCCTGAGCTCAGTTGTTTTTAGACCTGATACCGGGAAGGGTCATAACTTTTCAAGTTCAATCTCTTCATCTTCATTAATTTCGACAGCCTTCCCGTTTTCACATTTGATGGTTCGTCCGCTGAATTTCTTGAGGATAGTATAATTATGGGTTGCAATCACAACTGCCCTTCCCGTATTGCTGATATCCTTCAGGAGCCTAACTATGCCCTCAGAAGTTTCCGGGTCGAGGTTTCCGGTTGGTTCATCTGCAAGAATAACTTCAGGATCATTGAGCAGGGCACGTCCTATTACAACCCTCTGCTGTTCTCCCCCTGAAAGCTGATGAGGCATTTTATATCCTTTCAGGCTAAGCCCGACCTTTTCAAGGACCTCCTTGATACGTTTTTCAATTTCACCCTTGTCTTTCCATCCTGTAGCTTTGAGAACAAATTCGAGATTTTCTTTTACCGATCTGTCGATCAGCAGTTGAAAATCCTGAAAGACAATGCCAAGCTTCCTTCTTAAATAAGGTATCTCCCTTGATTTGATTTCGGAGAGATTGAACCCGGCTACTGATCCTTTGCCCTCCTTGAGCGGTAACTGGGCATTAAGTGTTTTTATAAGACTTGTTTTTCCGCTGCCAACCTTTCCGACAAGGTAGACAAATTCATCCTTGTTGATACTTATGTTTACGCCGGTAAGCACAAGATGATCCTGTTGCCATATATTGCAGTCAATCAGTTCAATAATCTTGTTGTTGGATTGAGGATCCTCCATTATTTAAATATTTGAAGTGAAATATAATGAAAGAATTGATAATTAACGTTTATATGTTAATAAAATCAGTAATAAAGGCCGGCAGCCCCCGTTTAATAATTGTAATTTTGCCATTACCGGAGAAATTCAATTGTTACTATATATGGCTTATTATTAAGATGTTATTGATAAATTAGTGTTCCCGGAACAAATTGGTCTTTAATAACAAAAAGCCAAAAAACATAAAATATGAACATAAAAAAATCAGTACTGATAATAAACTTCCTTTTTGTGGTTGTATCTCAGGTTATTTCACAGGTATCTTTTTCAGGAAACGATCTTGGCTCGGAGTTCAACAGGGGTATGGATCTGTTTAATAAGGAAAAATATGCACCTGCAATTAAGCTCTTTGATTCATATGTTAAAAATGATGACGCCACAGACTTTATAAAAAAAGATGAGGCTGAATATTTTGCTGCCTTGTCGGCTTTGAAGCTTTTTAATCCTGATTCGGAATACCGGATGATTATGTATATTTCAACACATCCTGAAAGCCCGAGGATAAATGATGCAAGACTTGCCCTCGGTGATTATTTCTATCAGAACAGGAGTTACAGGAAAGCCGCTTCGTATTACGAAATTGTAAAGAGACAGGATATCGAAAGTGAAAAACTTCCGGAATATTACTTCAGGTATGGCTATTCCATGTACGTCAGAGGTGATAAGGAAAAGGCAATGACGCTGTTCTCCGAGATAAAGGATATCGACACGGAATACACAGCGCCGGCATTATACTACTACTCTCATATCCTTTATGAGCAAAAAATGTATCAGGCCGCACTTGATGGTTTCATGAAGTTAAAAGATGATGAGACCTTTGGTTCTATTGTACCGTTTTACATTGCACAGATCCTGTACATGAACAAGGATTATACCGGGATACTTGAAATTGCACCAGAACTTATTAAATCTGCCCCAAAGGACAGGTCAACTGAAATTTACAGATTCATAGGAGACGCCTACTACAATCAGGGAAATTATGAGGAGGCATTATCATATCTTGAAAAATATGCCGCCACCGCCAAAGTCAGTGAAAGGGAAGACAAATATCAGCTTGGCTATTGTTATTATAAGACCGGAAATATTGATAAGGCAATAAAGACATTGCTTGAGACAGGCGCAAGATCAGACGAGCTCAGTCAGAATATCTGGTTTGTCCTGGGTGATTGCTACCTGCAGAAGGGAGATAAGAAAAGAGCACAATTTGCTTTCGGGCAGTCAACAAAACTGGATTTTGACAAAAAGCTGAAGGAAGAATCGTTATTCAACTATGCCAAGCTGACTTATGAAACTTCTTCATCACCTTTTGGTGAAGCGATATCTGCATTTCAGGAATATATCGATAGCTATCCCGGATCAGATAAGATAGAAGAAGCTTATAATTACCTGGTTGCCTCCTTTACAGAAATCAGGAATTATCAGGCCGCACTGACCGCCCTTGACAAGATCAGGAATAAAGACAGCAGGCTCGAAGAGGCTTACCAGCGGGTGGCATTTTTCAGGGGACTGGAGCTGTTCAAAAATATGGAGATTGTTCAGTCAATCGACCTTTTCAATAAATCGCTCAGATTTGAAAAATACAACAGGGAATTCCGTGCAAGAGCCATATATTGGAGGGGCGAAGCAAATTACCGGCTGGGCCAGTATGCTGAGGCAAGGGATGACTACGAGGTTTTCATGGGGATACCGGGAGCATCCCGTTTGCAGGAATCAGAACTGATCAGGTATAACCTGGCTTATACACTTTTCAATCTGAAGGACTACAATGGAGCGATCAGCCATTTCAGGACATTTGAATCAGGAAGCGCAGGTGCAGGCCCCGAGATCCAGATTGATACCAAAATAAGGATAGCGGACTGTTATTTCATTACTACCAACTACCCACAGGCAATAAGTTATTACAATAAGGTAATTGAATATGGAAAGACGGGTGCAGATTATGCCATGTTCCAGAAGGGATTTTGTCTGGGACTCACAAACGATGAAAAAGGTAAAATAGAAGTGCTCACAACACTTACCTCCCGGTTTCCGTCTTCTTCGTATGTACCCAATGCAATTTTTGAAAGGGGAAGAGCCTACCAGGTACTTGAGGATTACAGACACGGAGAAGCTGATTTTATAAATGTGATAGCCAATTATCAGTCGAGTCCTTTTGTTCCGAGGGCAATTGTCCAGCTCGGATTGCTTTATTATAACCAGGGTGAAAATGAAAAATCGGTTGCACAGTTCAAAAAAGTGATCGAAAACTATCCATCGACACCTGAAGCACGTTATGCCATGACCGGGTTGAAGAACACATACGTGGATATGAACGATGTGGAAAGTTATTTTGCATATGTCAAAAACCTCGGGTACGGCGACGTTAATGTGGCTGAGAAAGACTCATTGCTCTACGCTTCGGGTGAGAATCTTTATATATCGGGTAATTGCGATAAAGCCTCAGATGTATTCAGGAATTACCTGAAAGAATTTCAGTATGGAAGCTTCAGGCTAAATGCCCAGTTCTACCTGGCTGAATGCCTTAACTCCAGGGGCAGCAAGGAAGAAGCCCTGGTACTTTTCAGGGAGGTGATCAGGATTCCGAACAACCAGTTTATGGAACAGGCGTTAATAGCAGCCTCGTCCATTCTTTTTGATACTGAAGAGTTTCAGGACGCTTTTGATTATTACCAGAAACTGGAAAGTATTTCAGAGACATCTGAAAGCAAGCTTGTTGCCCTGAGGGGAATGCTCAGGTCATCCTACCAGGAAGGAGATGCCCAGAAAAGCATAGTGGCGGCAAATAAAATAACTTCATCAGCAAATATGCCGGAAGAGCTTGTACGCGAAGCTATTTTTATAAGGGCAAAAGCAAAATACAGCCTTAATGAATTTGATGAGGCGCTTGTTGATTTCAGAAAAACCGGGACTGAAATAACAAGTATTGAAGGCGCTGAATCGAAATTCAGGGTTGCTGAGATTCTGTTTATGAAGGGAAGCACCGATGAATCCGAGAAGATTGTTACTCAGTTCATAGATCAGAATTCTCCCCATCAGTACTGGATGGCGAAGACATTCCTTCTGCTTGCCGACATAAGCATTAAGAAGGGCGATTCACTACAGGCCAGAGCCACACTTCAGAGTCTTAATGAATACTATACAATAAAGAATGACGGAATTCTGGATGAGGTAAAGACAAAGCTTGCCTCACTGGATGAACCGAAAGAGTAACAGGCAGAGAGGAACAGCAGCCAGGAATGTATATGTTGATAAAAAAACCAGTAATCAAGATGACACGCAAAATCACTTTAATATTTACATTGATACTCATCAGTCTGGCGCCGGTATTTGCCCAGACCAGGAAGGAGGGGGCCGATCTCAAGCGGGAGGTTACACTGTATAATCCGTACAAACCTTCGCTTCCGGATGTAAAAAAGAAGAGTTATCTGCCTGAAATAAACGATACTGCAACGGTTAATCCTTCTTTCAGGTATCAGGTATCATCAAAACCATTTTCGCCCGTATACTCAATTAGTCCGATAAAAGCGGCATCACTTCTTTCAGATCCCCTTCCGAAACTTTACAAAAGCTATGTCAAAGCCGGACTGGGCAGTAACAGCACGCCGCTTCTGGAACTGAGTATTGCAAACCACCGTTCAAAGAAAGGTGCGATCGGGTTCTATGCAAGGCATTATTCATCGAACGGCACCGTTCCCCTTGAAAATAAACAGAGGGTGGCTGCAGGTCTGATGGATAATGATGCAACAATTTTCGGAAAGAGGTTCTTCAGAAAAAACCTTCTAGATCTTTCCGCAAACTTCACCCAGAAAATAAGATATGCCTACGGTTATAATACGGAAATAATGTTCTTTGAACCTTTTAAGAAAGATGTCAGGTTGAGTTATAATGACATAGGCGCAGCTGCCTCCTTTTCATCCCTAAATCTTGATTCGGCTGATTTTTCATATGATTTTGACATCTCTTATGACTTCTTTCATAACACCAAAGACAGAACTATGAACCATACCGGGTTCTCAGGAGAGATGGCGAAGCTTTTTGAGGGATTCTACGTGGGCTCTGATTTAAAGTTCGATCATTATAAATTATCAGATTCACTTTATCTGAAGCCAAAGTACATTTTTTCAGTCAATCCTTTCCTACGGAAAAGCACAGAGCAGTGGAACTTTAATCTGGGTGTCAAGCTCGCATTTGAAAGGAACCTTGCATCAACCCGGCTTCATTTTTACCCTGATGTGAGTTTCGGATTCACTATTGTTCCGGAATATATGAGATTCTTTGCAGCCCTTGGAGGAAAACTGGAAAATAACGAACCTTTGGGCATTATTTCTGAAAATCCTTATCTGGTTCCTGATGGCAGTCTGTTCAGGGTACCAAATACTGATTATTCCCTTGTTTTCTCCGCAGGTCTGAAGGGAAATAACGGAATAGGAGGCAATTATTCCGTTTCAGTCTCTTACTCACTTATTAATGACCTTCTTTTGTATTCCAACATAGTCTTTCCTGATACCTTGTCGCGTATAGAAAGGGGAAATCATTTTATCGTTGTTCCCGATGATGCGGAGGTTTTGAATATGCATGGTGAATTAAGCGGGATTATCACCAACAAACTTTCATTTCACTCTGCTGCAAATTATTACAAATATACGCTGTCGGCTAATGAATTCGCCTGGAACAGGCCAGACTGGGACTTCACGACAGGACTTAATTATAATCTGCGGAATAAGATAATTGCCGGCGCAGAGTTTACGGCTCTTGGAAAGAGGAGGCTAATGAGCAGCCAGAGCCCAACAGGATGGATGACCTTGTCTCCGCTGGTGATTGATAAACCTGCCCATCTGAATCTTGGGATCAGCCTGGAATATCGCTATACCAAAATTCTCTCCTTCTGGATCAAGGTGAATAATATTTCATATAACAGGTATTACGAGTGGGCTTATTATCCGTCTCAGATGTTTAATTTCATGTTTGGTTTCAGCTACAGCCTTTAACGGCATGACGGCGCTACGGCATAACGGCATAACGGCATAACGGCGTAACGGTACAACGGCGCAACGGCGTTAAGGCGTAACGGGAAATCCAAATCAGTTTAATTTGAGAGATTTTAATAAACTGTGTATCTTCCGTAAAGCCGTAAAGCCGTAAAACCGTAAAGCCGCAACAGCACAACGGCGAAAAGGCAGTCACTTTAAAGTTGACCCTTAACGCTCATCTCTCCCCCGGTGGTATTAAGAAGTGGGTTTGCACATTTGCCTGGATTTCATCTACTTTTTTTCGTCCTGGAATGGCAGATTGAAAGTGTTAATTTCTTTGTCAGATTGTGCATTTCTTTTAACATGATTTAACTAAGAAAATCATTAAAAAATGATATCTTTGTATAATTAATTAAAATTCATAATATCAATTAATTAAATAGCAAAAATTAGCGCAATCACAAGGGTGAAATTGCATAAAGAAAAAGGTCTTAAAATAATATTTTGAACAATGAGTGAAAATGAAAAAAAATTGCAGGAAAGTGTTGAGTATTCAGCCGAGAGCATCCAGGTGCTTGAAGGTCTTGAAGCAGTGCGGAGAAGACCTGCGATGTACATTGGTGATATCGGAGTAAGAGGCTTGCATCATCTTGTATATGAGGTTATTGATAATTCAATTGATGAGGCTCTTGCGGGTTATTGCTCAAGAATAGACGTAATCATCCATGAAGATGGATCCGTGACTGTGATTGATGATGGCCGTGGTATTCCTACAGGTCTGCATGAAAAGGAACAGAAATCTGCCCTCGAGGTAGTGATGACGGTTTTGCATGCCGGAGGGAAATTTGACAAGGATTCATATAAGGTATCCGGCGGCCTGCATGGGGTGGGTGTGTCGTGCGTCAATGCCCTGTCAAGCCACCTTGATGCCATAGTAATGAGGGAAGGCAGGATCTTCAAACAGGAATATGAGAAGGGTAAACCCATCACAGGGGTGCTAACAATAGGTGAATCCGATAAATCAGGTACTACAATAAAATTCAAGCCTGATGCGACGATTTTCCAGACAACTGACTTCAACTTTGAGATCCTGTCGGCAAGGCTGAGGGAACTTTCATTTCTTAACAAGGGAATACTGCTTACAATTAAGGACGAGAGGGAGCTTGTGGAAAACGGCAATGGAGGAAAAGCCCGGTATGAGGAGTTCAAATCATCTCTTGGGCTAAAGGAATTCGTGGAATATCTTGATGCGAACAGAGAGAGATTAATAGGAGCTCCTATTCACATTTCCTTTGATAAAACGGATATTCCGGTCGAGATCGCTTTGCAATATAATAACTCATTCTCTGAGAATGTTCATTCTTATGTAAACAACATCAATACCATTGAAGGAGGAACTCATCTTGCGGGCTTCAGACGCGGATTAACAAGGACACTGAAGAAATATGCAGAAGAATCCGGCGCCGCTTCAAAGCTGAAATTTGATATTAACGGTGATGATTTCAGGGAAGGTCTGACTGCAATTATTTCCGTAAAGGTACAGGAGCCTCAGTTTGAAGGACAAACAAAAACGAAGCTGGGTAATTCCGAGGTGATGGGCGCTGTCGACCAGGCTGTAAGTACTATGATCACAAATTACCTTGAGGAGAATCCAAAAGATGCAAGGATAATTGTGCAGAAAGTCATACTTGCCGCTACTGCCCGCCATGCTGCCCGTAAAGCCAGGGAGCTGGTGCAGCGTAAAACTGTGCTTTCAGGTTCAGGTCTTCCCGGTAAACTTGCCGATTGCGCTGACCGCGACCCTGAAAAATGTGAGTTGTTTCTGGTGGAAGGTGATTCTGCAGGCGGAACAGCAAAACAGGGCCGTGACCGCCGGTTCCAGGCTATTCTTCCTCTCAGAGGTAAAATACTCAATGTTGAAAAAGCAATGGAGCACAGGATATATGAAAGTGAAGAGATTAAAAACATCTTTACTGCACTCGGCGTGAATATCGGGACAGATGAAGACAGCAAAGCGCTTAACACCACCGGATTAAGATACCATAAAATAATATGTATGACTGATGCCGATGTTGACGGATCTCATATCGATACTCTTATTATGACTTTCTTTTTCAGATATATGCAGGACCTTATTAAAGGAGGATACCTGTTTATTGCCATGCCTCCGTTGTATCTAGTAAAGAAAGGAAAGAATGAACAGTACTGCTGGACTGAAGAGGAACGTACTGCTGCCGTAAATGAATTTGGACAGGGGAAAGAATCTTCGGTTGGAATTCAAAGATACAAAGGTCTGGGTGAAATGAACGCTGAACAACTCTGGCAAACAACAATGAACCCTGAGACAAGGACACTTAAGCAGATAACGATAGAAAGTGCAGCCGAGGCTGACCGTATTTTCTCGATGCTGATGGGAGATGAGGTTCCTCCACGGAGAGAATTCATTGAAGCTCATGCAAAATACGCCAAAATAGATGTCTGATAGGCGCATATAATCTGTTTAAGTTCTTCCCCTGCCTGCCGGCATGCAGGCGCAGAGGACGCAAATACTCCGGTTTTATATGCCGAAAACCTTTCTTCTGATTATTACGGCATTGGACTTGCAGACTTCGCTGCAGCAATAACATCTGATGCATTTTGAATCGGTAAGGATGACGTGATTGTCCCTTAAGGGGTCCATGGTTATCGCGTTCCTCGGGCAGATCTTTATACATTCCCTGCAGCCAGTGCAGTTGCTTTGTATGAATACAGGTCGTTTGTCAAGCTTCCTCAGGAACCTGATCCGGTTTTTCACAAACTCAACAGAAATATTTTTATTTGATGTGACGGGGATCCTTTTGAAATCCTTTTTAATTACTGTCCTGAGTTCCGGGCCATCATACTCTATTTCAGATTCTGATTTAAGCCACCTCCCACGTGAAAGCGCTATCCTGTTTGCCGGTATCACTCTGGGATTATAACCTGCAATAGTGCTGGCAATTATGTCGAGCGCAAGGGGATTAGTTGAACCGATAAGGACCCCGGTATTTACGGGAGTCCCCTGGCCTGGGCCGCGTCCCTGCATAGCTGTTATCCCATCCATCAGGAAGAAATGCGGTGTTATAGCCTCACTAAGGTCGACAAGAAACCGGCAGAAACTTTCCCTGTTTTGATGCAGGGCATGTTGTTTTGCTTTTGAAAAACCGGGTACGAGTCCGAGAGTATTTTTGATTGCGCCCGTGAAATAAACAAGCTCATGGTTCTTCATCTTTGGCAGTGAGACAATAAGGTCGGCTTCTTTCGCTGCTGATGCAATCCTTATTCTCCCTTCCCTCAGGTTTAGATATGAGGTACTTTGTGTAAAATCGAGCCATTCGGTTCCTGTAGTCTCGCAAACCCGGCTTATACCCGATTTTTCCGGCCTGAAACCTTTAAGGTGCACTGCCGGAGAGTCTCCTGAAACGACTGTGGCTCCGTTATCCAGCAGAAATCTGACCATCGCTTCAAAAACGACAGGATGTGTGGTTATGCATTTATCGGGGTGGTTATCGGATAAAAGATTGGGCTTGACGAGAACTTTCCTCCCCCTGAGTTCCGGACCTTTGCATGTTTTATATATATCTGAAATATAATTATATACCTCATTAAGATCATATTCCGCACATCTCCTTACCGCTACTATATTGTTCATTTATATGATTCTCCTTTTATATGTTATTTAACCTGCAAGCCGCATGCCGCAAGCCGCAAGCCGCAACCAGCCTCCTCCTCCCTCCGGTCGGCTACGGCTGGCAAAGCCCGCAAGCCGCAAGCCGCAAGCCTTAAGCCGCAAATTTAGTCATTTACTCAAAATCGATTCTTTAAGAATCGACTCTATACCTGTTATTATTTTTTGAGATGTCCCCTGGTAGTTGTTGATTATAATACAGAATATCAGCTCTTTGCCTGATAATGCTCTAAAAAATCCCGCGTAGCTTCTCACCCTTGTCATGGATCCGCTCTTCGCCCTCAGATTTGAATCAAATACCGGATCCCTGAAATTGTTCCTGAGCGTACCTTCTCTACCTGCTTCCGGGAGTGACATATAAAACTCACTGAAGTGCTTTCCTTTGTTTTTCATAAAGAACAACAGATCGACCATCCCTCTGGAATTTATGGCATTAAGCGGTGATAAACCACTTCCGTCTTCTATGAACATGCCGCTATTTATTTTACACGAATCAACAAGAAACTGAGAAATCACTTCGATCCCGGCGGCTGCACTCCCAATGCCTTTAAATACTTTTCCGATCTCTTTTACAAGAGTTTCTGCAATGAGATTTACACTTTCGTGGTTCAGGGCTTCAATTATTTCACTCAGTGGGGGAGATACTGTTTCGGAAACTATTGTTAATTCTTTAACAATACTCTCTTTATTTAGTCTGACAGTTGACGGCTTCTCCGAAATTTCAATTCCTGCAGAATCGAGCATGCTATTAAAAATCTCGGCCAGCAGCAGGGGCGGATCGGTAATGGCGGCTTTAAGAATGAAATCCTCCCTGTTAACAGGGATGGATCCCGCTATCCAGCCGTAACTGCTGTAAGGTGCCGCAAATACATACCCCTTGTCGGTAGTTCCTGATGCAACCAGGAGATTTGCCAGATCGTACCTGCATTCAGCCGGATCAATTCCCGTTATTACAGGCAATGTGCATCCGGAAGTGGTCCGGAAGTGTATCTTGTAGGTATTGTCAAAAACTGATACTCCGTAAACGCCTGTGCCATAATAATTTCCTGAGTCTTCCCACAGCCATTTGGCCGGGACCGGCTGGTAATCAAAATAGGAATCGTCGGCTATCACACCTCCCTCCACAGCTTTTATTCCCAGATCCCTGATGGCGGTTACCCACTTTTTCAGGAAGTCGTAGTAATGATTTTTAAAATAATCTGATCCAAGTGCCGGATCGCCACCACCCCTTATAATTATATCTCCCTTTAATTTTCCCGAGCTTAAAACCGGGTTCCCTGTGTATCCGATTTCAGTTTTAAATTTATGGTCAGGGCCAAGCAATTCGAGAGCTATAGCTGAAGTTACCAGTTTCTGGGTTGATGCAGGCATAAGACTTTTTTCAGGATTATATTCCAGGACTGTTTCTCCGTTCAAAGCATCTATAATGCAAAGTGAAACAGAGGCATGAGCCATTGCGGAATCGGATAGCAATGCCTCAAGTTGCATTTCCTGACCGGATGCAACCAAGGATAGTAATGCCAACACAAGGGAACTGATTTTTTTGAACATCGGAGTCACTCCCTGTCTAGTCCAAGCGTTGATAATAACCCGCAGGCCGCATGTATGTCAACCCCCCTGCTAGCTCTTATAGTTGCGATTATGCCCTTTGCATTAAGAGCATCCCTGAAAGCAACGGTTGACTTCAGGTCCGGGCTGCTGAATTGAGAATCGGGTATTGGATGGAAGCGGATAATATTGATCCTGCACCTGATTCCGTTTAAGATCCTGGCAAGCTCCCTGACATGCCCCTGAGTATCATTCAGGCCGCTGAATAGTATATATTCGAACGATACCCTTCTCTGACTGTTAAAGTCAAAATTCCGGATAATGTCGAGGACCTCTTTTACAGTATTTGTCCGCTGAATGGGCATAAGTTTCCTTCTTTCTTCATCAAAAGGTGAGTGGAGGCTCACCGCAAGATGACACCTGCTTTTTTCAAGAAATTCCCTGATGCTGTTGACAAGTCCCACTGTACTTACTGTAATTCTTGTCGGGCTCCAGCCGTATCCCCAGGTTCCGGTCAGTATGTCAAGGGTTTTTAAGAGCTCATTGATATTGTCAAGAGGTTCTCCCATTCCCATAAAGACCATGTTTGTCAGCTTTTTGAATTCCGGCAGACTCCTGAACTGATTAAGGATCTCATTGGATGACAGGTTCCCCTGGAATCCCTGTTTACCTGTCATGCAGAAAATGCATCCCATCTTGCAGCCGATCTGAGAGGAGACGCAAATGGTTGCCCGTTCATCCTCAGGGATGAAAGCAGTTTCTATGTACTTGTCATTCTGAACTTTGTACAGGTATTTTTTAGTCCCGTCCAGGCTTTCAGAGACCTTTACAGGTTCTGTGAGGCCGATCTCATATTCCTCCGACAGCTGCTCTCTCATCCTCTTTGAGAGATTGGTCATTTCATCGATAGAATTAATCTCCTTCTTATAAAGCCAGTCTCCAATCTGTCTGGCGGCAAATCCCGGCATACCCAGGCGCTTTGCGACCGCAATCAGCTCATTTAATGTCTTTCCGTATAGTTTTTCTTTCTGCATTGTAATTCAATTAAATCCATACCCGGCCTTCTGAAGCTCCCTAACCGACTTAAAAGGTTTTGGAGGTGTAAGATACTTGTTCAGGTGGTTATAGATCTTTAAACGGATTTCTTTGGCGTCCATGTAATCCATCCTGTCAAACGAATGTCCACCCGGCATATTCTCAAATATCTCATATGAGAAATTCTTTTTCCCTTCAGCTTTTAACGACTTGATAAGATGTTCGACTTCAAGGACATTAACATCCTCATCATTTGTATTTGTATGGATCAGCAGAGGAGTATTCTGGTACTTTTCCACCTGCCAGGCAGGCGATCTTTTCCGGTATTCAGCTACATTCTCATCAGCAGGTTTACCAATAGCTGCCTGCCCGGAAAACAGATCGCGGTAATCCTGGTCCTTGTATCCCATCCGGGCAATCAGATCGCTGACCGGAACACCTGTGAATGCGACTTTATAGTTCTCAGGATATTCGAATATATTGAAGAGCGCAATATAGCCACCATGGCTCCATCCGACAATTCCAACCCTGTTCTTTGTCAACAATTGAGTAATTATCAATCATATACTGACGGCTTGCATCAACATCCTGAACTTCAAGACCTCCATAATCTATCTTGTTGTACATGGCTGCAGCCATAGCCTGTCGATCCGCGGTATTCAGCTGCGGTGACGATGTATCCCTGTGATACCATCTCCCTTACTATGTGGGTATAATATGTGTCGAAATTGGCATGTACACCGCCATGCGGAAAAACCAGGAGAGGGTATTTTTTTGACAGGATCGGCATCTTTCGGAATAAAAATATAAGTTCCAGAATTTTAACAGGATTTCCGGCACCCTGTCCGGTAGGATTCGTTTCTTTTGCAAGCGGAGGCCCTGTGATATACACTTTGTCGATATATGCAATATCGCCTACTTTGTTATACCAGTGAACATCGTCGATCTTCTTTTCAATAACATCGAGCCGGTGATCAAGCTGCTCAAAATTGGAGCCCGCTTTATTGATTGCATTCATCAATTCAGTATTTCCGGGCTGACCGGATAATTTCGCCAGACAAAAGAGAAACAACGGAATAAATAATGCCCTTTTCATGGAATATAGTATTTAATTTTCTTAATCGTTATTCTTTTTTTGTGCGTGAACCCCAAACTTACCGGCTGTCTCAACCCCCGTTACCCCGCACTTCTTCACCTCCGCTCTATCGACTTCCTGTCAAAATGTCCTGCCAGTACTGAAGCAATGGCAGAAGCGTTCTCTCTGGTTAGTAGATGAATTCATTGCTTTCAGGATTAAAAACGGTATCACGATTGTCTATTACAATGAAATCGTTTCCTGTACCCTTATATTTGTTAAAACCTGTTATTATCCGTGTTAAAGTGTTGTTAAATATTTGTAAATTAGCGAAAACCCGGTAAAAAATGCATGAACTTTGCAAAACAATGCCTGTATAAAAAGGTTATAAAGATATGAATCTTTTATAAAGGCATAATATTTGAAAAATGCAGGAAAAATAAGTAAGTTAAAAATTAATTTAAACGGCGATGAAAGCAAAGTATTATTTAGGTGCATTGGTGATGGCTCTACTGGGAGCCGCGATTGCATTACTGGCCTATACCAAAATTATTGACAAGCCATCAGGAACTCTTGTAAAGGATAGTTCAAGAGTTGACATAAGAGAAGCAGAGGCATTGCTCACATCCTTATCGTCACAGGAAGGACAGATAGATTTTACATATGCAGCTGAACAGACTGTTCACGCTGTTGTACATGTTCATACCAAATCAATGGTTAGCGGACAATCCGGGAACCCGATTATGGACTGGTTTTATGGTGACCGGAATTCAAATTCAAAGCCAAGAGAAGTAAGCGGATGGGGTTCAGGTGTAATAATTTCTAACGATGGTTACATTGTTACAAATAACCACGTTGTTCAGGATGCTGAAAATATTGAAGTAAAATTAAATGATAACAGAACTTTTACAGCTCAAATTGTTGGCCGGGATCCGAACACCGATATTGCTTTATTAAAAATCAAAGCCGGGAATCTGCCATTTATCCGGTATGGTGATTCGGATAATCTGAAACTTGGCGAGTGGGTTCTTGCAGTTGGTAATCCATTCAATCTTACTTCGACCGTTACAGCAGGTATTGTCAGTGCAAAAGGGAGAAGCCTTGACATCCTCGAAAGCGATTACAGGATTGAGTCATTCATTCAGACCGACGCTGCTCTCAATATGGGAAACAGCGGTGGAGCGCTTGTGGACACCAAAGGTCTCCTGGTAGGGATCACATCTGCAATTTTGTCGCCGAGTGGTGCATATGCAGGTAACTCATTTGCAATCCCGGTCAATATTGTTAAAAAGGTGGTTGATGACCTCGAAAAGTTTGGGGAAGTTCAAAGGGCGATCATTGGTGTGAATATTATGGAGGTTACCCAGGATGACGCTGAAAAATATAAGCTTAGATGAAGTAAGGGGCGCCCGTATTTCAAACATAATCAAGGATGGGTCAGCTGAAGCAGCCGGACTCAGGGAAAATGATATAATTGTAAAATTTGACGGTGTTCAGTAGGTACCCCGTCAGAATTGCAGGAACAGGTTGGAAAGCATCGTCCGGGTGATAAGGCCAGCGTTACCTATATAAGGAATGGAAAAGAGGTTACCACACCGATTGTAATGAAGAATGTTGCCGGAAACACCAATGTTGTTACGCGCGGCATGGGCGGAGGAGGCGGTGAGGTCTACGGAGCCCGTCTTGAGATATTGTCATCATCCGATAAGGATAAATTCAACATAGATTACGGAGTTAAGGTTATCTGAACTGAATGACGGCAAGTTCAGGGACCTCGGAATCAGAAAAGGCGATATCATTCTGAATGTGAACGGCAAAAGGGTAAAAAGTGCTGCAGAAGTTAAGGATGCCACGGATGATGAAAGCGATCTCAGAATCGATTGAAGGAGTTCAGGCTAACGGGTCCTTCTTCAGCTATTTATTCAGAAACTAAAAAATCCGTTATTTTAAGTGACTTGTTATTCAGGGGATTTGAAAAATCAGATCCCTTGTTTATAACATTATCGATTATATTTTGTTATTAAGTTATAAAGCAATATCTTTGCGGAAATTTTTTCGGAGGCACAATGAGACAGCTAAAGATTACCAAATCCATAACAAACAGGGAGAGTGCATCACTCGACAAATATCTGCAGGAGATTGGTAAAGAGGAGTTGATATCGGTAGAAGAAGAAGTTGAACTGGCACAGAGGATTAAAAAGGGTGACAGGGCTGCTCTTGAGAAACTCACCAAGGCAAATCTTCGTTTTGTGGTCTCGGTGGCGAAACAGTATCAGAATCAGGGACTTAGCCTTCCGGACCTTATAAATGAAGGGAATCTCGGTCTTATCAAAGCTGCTGAGAAATTCGACGAGACCAGAGGATTTAAGTTCATTTCGTATGCCGTTTGGTGGATCAGACAATCTATCCTCCAGGCTCTTGCTGAACAATCAAGAATTGTAAGGCTACCCCTTAACCAGGTCGGTTCGCTTAAATAAGATAAACAAGGCTTTCTCCAGGTTTGAACAGGAAAATGAGCGTACACCCTCTCCTGAGGAACTTGCGGATGTTCTCGAACTCCCAAAGGAGAAAGTTACTGATACCCTGAAGGTATCAGGCCGTCATGTTTCAGTCGATGCCCCCTTTATCGAGGGAGAAGACAATAGTCTGCTCGATGTCCTGACAAATTCAGATTCACCCGTTGCCGATAAACTGTTAATGGATGAATCTCTTTCAAGGGAAATATACAGGGCTCTTGCCACCCTTACCGAGCGGGAACGGGATATAATCAGGTTTTTCTTCGGCATTGGTTGCCAGGAGATGACCCTTGAAGAAATCGGAGAAAAGTTCGGACTTACAAGGGAAAGAGTACGCCAGATAAAAGAAAAAGCCATCCGCAGGTTAAGACACACTTCCCGGAGCAGGCTGCTTAAAGGATATTTAGGTTAGCATATCAGGTTTAGTTTAGAAAAAGGGGTGTTGATTGCAACACCCCATTTTTTTTAAAACCCCAACATCCTTTCCCTTTAATTTTTTTTCAGGAATTCATCAGATTTTCATAATCGGTGATTCAAATTTGACATGTCAATGATGATAACCCAATTTACTGTTATGAAAACTATATTAGCTGACAATAAAAAGAGTAGCAGAGGTTTCAAAAAATATTTTGCAAAATATTTTTCCTCTGACCTTCCCGGAACATTCAACGACTCAGTTTCAGCAATAACAGAACGGCGTAATAATTTACCTGTCATTGATGATGAGATTCATATTTTACGCACAAACCAGACTCCGGAGTTTATTTTCAACAATGAAGGTATTTTTAAGATCAGGGGACGTGGCTTGTATTGCGATAAACCTGAATTATCAGATCAGGTAATAAGCTGGATTGAGGGATACCTTAACAATCCTGCGAATACAACTTATGTCACTATCGCATTTGAGTATTTAAACAGTTTAAGCACATCTGTTTTAATTTCCATTTTCAGAAAACTTTCACAGATCATTCTTCAATCGAAAAAACTCGTGGTTCAGTGGTATTATGAAGTTGATGATGAAAATATACTGGACAGAGGGAAATATATTTCATCTTGTTGTGATATACCTATTGAATTTATCCTGACTACTAATGTTGCGTGTCTTTAAGCGGTACAATTGCAGCTGCCGTCCAGTTTTTGAAAAAATCAGTTACTTTTTTGTTATTGTAACCCGACGCCTCCTCAAGCAACGCACTGTCTTGGATATGAAGCACTTTGCCATTCCCATCAATTATTATGAAAACCGGAAATCCAAATCTCATTGGATTTCCCAGGTAAGCATTTGCCGCTTCATTCTTGTTTTCAGGACTGTAATTCAATTTAACCGGGACATAGTTGCTATTTATTAATCTCATAATTGCAGTATCTGCTTTACAAAAGGAATCAAATTTAATACACCAGGAGCACCAGTTTCCCCCAAACTGGATAAGGACATGATTACCCTGCGATCTTGCTTTTGCAACCGCCTCTTTAACCTGCTTCATCCCGTCAAGGGCAGGATTATACAACTTCACTTTTTCCTGTGAAAACAAGTCAGCTTCAATTCCAATGGCAATAAACAAAACACTTAATTGTATAATTAATTTCTTCATTCAGGAGAGTTTTAAATTATTCTGAAAATTCCGAAAGCGCACAAATTTAACGAGTCCTTTTAGATAACCAATAGTTTTGACCATTTTGTAATGATTTAAAAAGATCAGGTTTTATTTGCAGTCCGACATTTTTACCTTCAAATAAAAAAGAAGGGCTGCCGTTATATTGTGGATAAATCACCTGAAAAAAATAATAGTCTTATTGACGCATGAGGAAAGTAGAAAGTAAGGCAGGAAAACCTTTAACTCATAACCAGTTCATTAAACAATTACGACTAAAGTGGTTTGCTCTGGCCTTCCTGATAGTTTTGCTGATAGTAACCTTCGAAAGTTGCGCCACACAATATACGCACAGGAGATTTAAACCAAACCCCTGTCCGTGTGAAACAATTTATAGAAGATGAAAAAACAAATGAGCCCCGGGGAGAGGCTCATCTTGTTAATGCTCGCTTGCATGGAAGGCGCGAGCAGGGGAAAATTATTTGTATCGTAATCTTTATAAAGAATAAGAAACCCTGGTTAGTGTTGTAAAAATAAATTATACTGTGTATAATATTTTGCAGAACTAACAGATTGCCCTTTCTGACCAACAGACGCCCCTATTTTCTCTATAAACATTAAAAACAAAAAAATCCTTTTTTTTTGTACAATTAAGGCCGGCACAATATTTTTGAAAAGTATTCCATAATTGGAAAAGATTTAATATATTATTGGCGTATAAGTTTTTAATGATTCTGGAAAAAGATATCATCAGAGAGAGATAAAAGAGAGATAAATCAACATGGAATATTTGAAATCGGGTGTTCCAAAAAATTAATAAAATACTGCTGCCATGAGGTTTCTCTTGATTTTAGCATTTATTATTTGCGAAGGAGGAATTAATTATGCAGGCTCTGATAGCAGGATTGTGAAGGTTCCGCGACTGGAATACTCTCGCATGGAACAGATGCTTTTCAGTTTTGTAAATCCTCTTCCTCCACAGATTAAGCTTCTTGACAGGCTTGATCTCAGCTTTTATGTGAATCAGTCAATAGTATTTCAATACAGGGTAAAACTCGAAGTCCCAAAAGGAGGAGAGGCATTAATTGAAAAGTCACTTATTAACTGGTCCTCCTGGATGATTAGTGACATTGCCAATATCCATATCCCGAGGTTTGGCCAGGTGGGCAGGTATAAACTGGTGGTTGAATATAAGACTCATACAAGTAACGAGATCAGAAAATATGAGCGGATATTTGATGTCTACCCGGGGATAACCGGTAATGCTGCTTTAAGAACTACCAGCCCGTCGTCAAATACGGGTGGAAATGTTAAGGCCGGAGCAAAGAATGTGACTGATGTTTCAAAAACAGCTAACCAACAAGTAAAAGTTACTGAAAACCAAAAACCTGCGGTAAGACCTGGTACCACTGCAAAAGCTTCCGGTGTGGAGCAGAAATCGGGACAAATTGCAGCAACGAAAGACGAATCGATAGAGAAAGTAGCCGGAAAAGATGAGAAAAAGGAAATCCTGATTCCGGAAGAAACCAAACTGGCTGAAGTCAATTCAGTAAGAGATTATGACAAACTTCTTTCGGAAGCTTTGGATAAACACGACACGGCTATTTTCAGAGAATCAGTGGTCAGGGGAGCCGATTTAAATATTGGCGGTACACATGGAGGGAACATATTCCATTTGATGGCTGAGAAAGAGGTAATCGGATGGAAACTGATAAAGGTTATAAAAGGGAAAGGTGTTTCATTAAATGCAGTTGACCAGTTTGGGAACACTCCGCTGCAATTTGCTCTCTTAACGGGGGAAAGTGCTTTTGCAGGAGCATTAATTGATGAAGGTGCGGAACTTAATATTAAAAACAGCCAGAATCTGTCAGCTTTGCATCTGGCGGCATTTTTAAATAATAAAGACATTACTGAAAAACTTCTGAAGAAAGGTGCCTTAATTGACCTCAAAGGAAATGCAGGTTATACGCCACTCCACATTGCCTCTGAAATGGATCATCTCAGTGTGGCAAAAATGTTACTGACCGGGGGAGCAAATGGCGGAATTAAAACCGATCAGAAACTGACTCCCAGGGAAATTGCCAGAATTCAGGAGAATTCCGAAATGGCAGAACTTCTGGTTAAAAATGGCTCATTTTCAGCTACTCCATCAAACTCAGCCCCTCACTACAGTAAAATCAACTCCAGCAACAAGGTATCCCGAAATAGATTTTAATCTTCCCTATCAGAAGGAAATGATAAAAAAGAGAAGAACTGTTAAAATAATCCAGGTTGCCTCAATTCCGGTTTTTGTGTTAAGTACTGCAGGAGCGGCATACCTGAGAAAAGAGGCAAACAACTATTACTCTTTGTACAAAAGATCAGAATCAGAAGAAACAGCTAAATTTAATTATGATAAGACTCTGCAATTTGACACATACTCGTATATTTCTGCCGGTATCTCTGTAGGTTCGATATACAGCTTTGTCCACACCACAATCTGGAGAAAGAAGATTACAAAAAAAATGCGCAAAACATTTAACTGAAATTGTATTTCACTTCCCAAATATGTCTGCAATAAATAATATAATTATGAAACGGAGCAGTGTTTTATTAAGCAGCATAATGATTTTTGTCGGTGTGCTGCTGACTGATTGCCGGGACGACTTTAAATGGGGGAGGGAAATAGGAGGAATCGTTTATGAAGGAAATGTTGTTTTTATTGGCGATAGAGAATTCCCGTTTTTAACCGAAATAACTGACAGCAGATTGGTATTCAGTGGTCAGACAGACGAAATTAAAAGAATTATCAAGGGCAGCGTATTGGTACTTGGAGTTTCGGACGAAACGCCTTATGGTTCATTGCGAAAAGTAGAAAATATCCAGCTAAACGGGGTAGAATCAGTGGTATCTACATCCGAGGCAAAGCTAACAGACGCTGTAAAAGATGGAATTATAAGGCTCCATACCAGATTGCTTGAAAAAGATTTCAAACTGGAATCAAAAGCAGAAGGAGTTCTGGTCAATGGGCCTGCAAAATCGTTCGACGGTATCGCGGTGACTCTGGATAATTTTAAGATTTATAATTCAGATGCGAAAGTTGCCAGCCTTGATGGTGCAATCGGGATCAGTCCCGAAATTGACATCACCATTAAAATAGAATCAAATGTGATTAAAAGTATAGAAACAAATACAAGCTTAATTAAGATTGACGAAGTTACTGTCAGTTCAAACAGCGGATTCACCGGAAAAGAGGAATTGGTTGCAGCTGCATTTATTCATACCCCCATCGACAGTAATAACATCGTTTTTATACCGGTTGTTTCAATGTTTGCCGGTTTTGACGGAACCATTTCAAGCCTGATCACAACGGGAGTGAGGCAATACAGGGAAATAAATTCAGTCCTCAGATATGAAAATAATCAGTGGGCTGCTAACCCTTTGATACATACCGATATCTTTGATTATATAAAACCACAGTCAACTGAAAGTTCTGATCTGAAAATCTTTTCAGGATCTGTCATTAATATACTGCTGTTTGGCAGATCAATTCAAAATATCAGGATCAATGGATATTATACTTTAAAGGCTGACAGAACCGTTTCGCCGGTGTGGAAACTATCGGCAGGCAGCGATGGAACCAATACAATAAAGGCCGATATTCTTGGATTGTCCGGTGATTTTGTATCAAATATTGAAATACAATCTTCCGAAATAGTTAACGCTGATAACAAATAAGACCAAAACCTTACAGGTCCGTTCTAACCCCCTTCTCTTTTATCAGATACCTGTTCTAAAATTTGATCATTCGGAATGTCTTAACGTTAAAGGTATCTCCAATCCGGATCAGATACTGACCAACAGGCAGGTAATTAATATCGATACCGACTACCTGATTTTCAATTATAGGGTATGCTTTAACCAACAGTATATGACCGTAAATATCTATTACTGAAATAATTATGTTCTCAAATGTTTCCTCCCGGAAATTCAGATTCAGGAGATCGTTTGCCGGATTAGGATAGATGTTTATTTTTTCGAATTTCGATTCGCCCAGGTGCGGGATCCTTGCTTTTTGCTCAATCCTGACAACCATTTCACTGGCTGGAGGATAACTTAATTTTATTGATGCGACCTTTTTCAGGATTGAGATATTCTCCGTAAAGTCTACTTTTATTGATGTGTTACTTTCTTTGATTGTATTGAGCCATAATGAATTCTCTGTTACGTTCCAGTCAGCGCTGCATTCCACTCTGAGCGAAAATGATCCTGCATCAGAGGAATTTATTTTAATTGTATCGTTATTTTTCAGGATTTTATCAGCAGGATCATAAATATTGAATACTACAGCCGTTCCTGCCTGGGAAACGCTGACCGTCTGGTTGGGTGCTCCGGATGCAGAAACAGTTACTGTCGCGGTACGTGAAGTATAGTTTGTATTGGTTGAACTGGCAGTGATTGTTACGACTGCATTGTTGGAACCCGAAGCCGGAGAGACTGTAAGCCAGGAGCCGTCATCAGTTACTGTCCAGGATAAATTTGACGTTATATTGAATAATCCGTTTGAACCTGAAGATGACCCTAATAACACAGTAGATGGAGATGTTGTAAGAATCAGGATGCCTGACTGTGTTACGGTGACAGTCTGGTCAGGTGCTCCTGAAGCCGAAACGGTTACTGTTGCAGAACGTGCAGTAGCGCTGGTATTGGCAGAACCGGCGGTGACAGTCACTGCAGAGTTGTTTGAACCTGAAACAGGTGAGACAGTAAGCCAGGCTCCGTCATCAGAAATCGTCCATGAGGTATTCGAAGTAATGTTGAATGTTCCGCTTGACCCTGAGGCTGCTGCCAGTGACACTGTCGCCGGTGATACCGATAGAATTACGGTTCCGGTCTGGGTAACTGTAACAGTCTGATTCTGATGCTCCGGAAGCCGAAACGGTTACTGTTGCAGAACGTGCTGTGGCACTTGTATTGGCTGAACCGGCAGTGACTGTCACTGCAGAGTTATTTGACCCTGAAACAGGTGAAACGGTAAGCCAGGCTCCGTCATCAGAAATCGTCCATGCGGTATTCGAAGTAATGTTGAATGTTCCGCTTGCCCCTGAGGCCGCTGCCAGTGACACTGTTGCGGGTGATACCGATAGAAGCACAGTTCCGGTCTGAGTGACTGTCACAGTCTGATTCGGAGCTCCTGAAGCCGAAACGGTTACTGTTGCAGAACGTGCAGTGGCGCTGGTATTGGCAGAACCGGCGGTGACTGTCACAGCCGAGTTATTTGAACCTGAAACAGGTGAGACTGTAAGCCAGGCTCCGTCATCAGAAATCGTCCATGCGGTATTCGAAGTAATGTTGAATGTTCCGCTTGCCCCTGAGGCCGCTGCCAGTGACACTGTTGCGGGTGATACCGATAGAAGCACAGTTCCGGTCTGAGTGACTGTCACAGTCTGATTCGGAGCTCCTGAAGCCGAAACGGTTACTGTTGCAGAACGTGCTGTGGCGCTGGTATTGGCAGAACCGGCAGTGACTGTCACTGCAGAGTTATTTGACCCTGAAACAGGTGAAACGGTAAGCCAGGCTCCGTCATCAGAAATCGTCCATGCGGTATTCGAAGTAATGTTGAATGTTCCGCTTGCCCCTGAGGCCGCTGCCAGTGACACTGTTGCGGGTGATACCGATAGAAGCACAGTTCCGGTCTGAGTGACTGTCACAGTCTGATTTGGTGCTCCTGATGCCGAAACGGTTACTGTTGCAGAACGTGCTGTGGCGCTGGTATTGGCAGAACCGGCAGTGACTGTCACAGCCGAGTTATTTGACCCTGAAACAGGTGAGACGGTAAGCCAGGCTCCGTCATCAGAAATCGTCCATGCGGTATTCGAAGTAATGTTGAATGTTCCGCTTGCCCCTGAGGCCGCTGCCAGTGACACTGTTGCGGGTGATACTGATAGAAGCACAGTTCCGGTCTGAGTGACTGTCACAGTCTGATTCGGAGCTCCTGAAGCCGAAACGGTTACTGTTGCAGAACGTGCTGTGGCGCTGGTATTTGCAGAACTGGCGGTGACAGTCACAGCCGAGTTATTTGACCCTGAAACAGGTGAAACGGTAAGCCAGGCTCCGTCATCAGAAATCGTCCATGCGGTATTCGAAGTAATGTTGAATGTTCCGCTTGACCCTGAGGCCGCTGCCAGTGACACTGTTGCGGGTGATACCGATAGAAGCACAGTTCCGGTCTGAGTGACTGTCACAGTCTGATTCGGAGCTCCTGAAGCCGAAACAGTTACTGTTGCAGAACGTGCAGTAGCGCTGGTATTGGCAGAACCGGCGGTGACTGTCACAGCCGAGTTATTTGAACCTGAAACAGGTGAGACTGTAAGCCAGGCTCCGTCATCAGAAATCGTCCATGCGGTATTCGAAGTAATGTTGAATGTTCCGCTTGCCCCTGAGGCCGCTGCCAGTGACACTGTTGCGGGTGATACTGATAGAAGCACAGTTCCGGTCTGAGTGACTGTCACAGTCTGATTTGGTGCTCCTGATGCCGAAACGGTTACCGTTGCAGAACGTGCTGTGGCGCTGGTATTGGCAGAACCGGCAGTGACAGTCACAGCCGAGTTATTTGAACCTGAAACAGGTGAGACTGTAAGCCAGGTTCCGTCATCAGAAATCGTCCATGCGGTATTCGAAGTAATGTTGAATGTTCCGCTTGCCCCTGAGGCCGCTGCCAGTGACACAGTTGTGGGCGACACGGAGAGTGTTATTGTACCAGTTTGGGTTACGGTAACTGTCTGGTCTGAGGCTCCTGTAGCCGAAACAGTTACTATGGCTGAACGTGGTGTGGCGCTTGTATTGGCAGAGCTTGCAGTGACAGTCACAGCCGAGTTATTTGAACCTGAAACAGGTGAGACTGTAAGCCAGGCTCCGTCATCAGAAATCGTCCATGCGGTATTCGAAGTAATGTTGAATGTTCCGCTTGACCCTGAAGCTGCTGCCAGTGACACTGTTGTGGGCGACACTGAAAGTGTTATTGTACCGGTTTGGGTTACGGTAACTGTCTGGTCTGAGACTCCTGTAGCCGAAACAGTTACTATGGCTGAACGTGGTGTGGCGCTTGTATTTGCTGAGCTTGCAGTAACAGTCACGGCTGAGTTATTTGACCCTGAAACAGGCGAGACTGTGAGCCAGGCTCCGTCATCAGTAATGGACCATGATGTATTCGAGGTTATATTGAATGTTCCGCTTGATCCTGATGCTGCTGCCAGTGACACGGTTGTGGGCGACACTGAGAGTGTTATTGTACCGGTTTGGGTTACGGTAACTGTCTGGTCTGAGGCTCCTGTAGCCGAAACGGTTACTATGGCTGAACGTGGTGTGGCGCTTGTATTTGCAGAGCTTGCGGTGACAGTCACAGCCGAGTTGTCTGAACCTGAGACAGGAGAGACTGTCAGCCAATCTCCGTCATCTAATATCGTCCATGAGGTATTTGAAGTAATATCAAATGTCCCGTTTGACCCCGAGGCTGCTGCCAGCGACACTGTAGCCGGTGACACAGATAGAGTTACTGTGCCGGTTTGGGTTACAGTAACTGTCTGGTCTGAGGCTCCTGTAGCCGAAACGGTTACTATGGCCGAACGTGGTGTGGCGCTTGTATTGGCAGAGCTTGCGGTGACAGTCACAGCCGAGTTGTCTGAACCTGAGACAGGAGAGACTGTCAGCCAATCTCCGTCATCTAATATCGTCCATGCGGTATTTGAAGTAATATCAAATGTCCCGTTTGACCCCGAGCTTGCTGCCAGTGACACTGTAGCCGGTGACACAGATAGAGTTACTGTGCCGGTTTGGGTTACAGTAACTGTCTGGTCTGAGGCTCCTGTAGCCGAAACGGTTACTATGGCCGAACGTGGTGTGGGGCTTGTATTTTCAGAGCTGGCGGAAACTGTCACAGCCGAGTTGTCTGAACCGGAGACAGGAGAGATAGTCAGCCAATCTCCGTCATCTAATATCGTCCATGCGGTATTTGAAGTAATATCAAATGTCCCGTTTGACCCCGAGCTTGCTGCCAGTGAGACTGTGGCCGGTGACACAGACAGAGTTACTGTGCCGGATTGGGTTACAGTTACAGTTTGGTCCGATACACCTGAAGCTGAAACGGTTACAGTTGCAGAACGTGGTGTGGGGCTTGTATTTTCAGAGCTGGCGGTTACTGTAACAGCTTCATCCCCTGAACCATCAGCAGGAGCAACCTCAAGCCAGTCTCCATCATCAGCTATCGTCCATGATGTGTTTGAAGTAATATCAAATGTCCCGTTTGATCCGGAAAGAGCTCCCAATGAAATTTCAGACATTGACAGGTTGAGAAATGGCAATGTTCCGGATATTTCAACTACTGCTGTACCACCCACGCTAAAAACACCGGAACCGGCTGTGTAGGTGGCCTGGATATCTGTAATTAAATTACTTCCTCCATTTGTACATAACCTAAAGGTAACCGGACCGCCAATTGTATATCCATCTATTGCAGGGGTATCCGGATCATCTCTGGACGCAACAATCACAAGAGGATTCGTTCCGTTTAATACCTGAGTAAGTACTCCACTCCCCACGCATGCAGTACCGTCAAAGATTCCTATCTCATCCCCAACGATCAAATCTGTGCCATTCACTGTCGCCAGAGTAACTTGAAAATTCATATGGTCGATTCCTGAACCTCCCCAGTTCGGTGTAAAACATGCCTGACCGTGCAGAGTTACAAGAGCAAGGAATAAAAAGATCGCTGTGGTTATAGATTTCTTCATTTGAGGATATCTGACGATGGGCTGGAAAACCACTTAAATTTATTCATAATAATTGGAATATTATGAATTATTTCCTACTTCCTCCCAATCCTCATCAGAAAATCATTTTTGTAGGAATCGCCAAGACTGGCTTTAAGCCCTCCGGTAAGAATAATCTCGCCCTGCCGGGTGTATCCGGTGACATGATTTATATTTATAAGATAGGAGTGGTGGACTCTGATAAAATTATGATCCTCAAGCAGAGAGTCAAAATGCTTCAGATTCTTTGAACTGACAACTTTCCTGTTCCCGGTAATATAAAAGTCAGTACAATATCCTTCAGCCTGGCACATAATTATCTCGTGTATCTTTAAAACTTCAAACCCCTTTAAGTTGGGGATAACAAGTGTAGGCAGTAGGTTTGTGCCAGATTTTAAATTATTGATAAGAGCTGTCAGATTGTCTTGCCCGGGAACATTGTTGTTCAGGATCTTAACCTTTTCTACAGAATCCCTGAGTTCATCAATCTTTACAGGCTTCAGAAGGTAATCAACCGCGCTGAATCTGAATGCTTTTACTGCATATTCGGAATAGGCGGTTACAAAAATGACCCTGAAATCGATTCTTTCGAACATAGCAAGGAGGTCGAATCCTTTTCCGTCGCCCATTTCAATATCAAGAAATATAAGATCAGGAGTGTATTTTCGTATTGCCTTATATGCTGTTTTCACCGATGAAGCAGTAGCTACAGTGTCTATCTCGTCACAGTAGTCTTTAAGATAATTGCATAGTACTTCTCTGGAGAGTTTTTCGTCATCGATAACGATAGTACGCAACATAAACAAGGCATATTAATAATGAATTCCCTTTCTGCTCCTCTCTCTTCTCCCTGTGTTAAAATTAGTTTAAAATTTCGTAATTCAGATAATGTCAGACAATTTTTTAGCGGACTCTCTAAATCTTTGGAAATTATTTAGGTGGTTAATCGGCGCTTACATAGATTAATCCCCTTTGCACAAACTCACCCCCTATTCCCCATAGCCGTCAACCTAAGGAATGGGTTAGCTTATGAATCAAACTGTATGTGACAGATTTGCAATATTTTACATTTCCCCTCCTTTTCAAGGAGGGGTGGCCGGGACTATAGATTTTGAGGAGTTTACAATCTGTTTTCCCGGCCGGGGTGGTTAATTACTGTTTCAGTCTATCCATTTGAATAAAGGTAATAAGAAAGACTTGAATCAACCACCCCGGCCAGACGAATTTAGTTTCTGCGTGTGAGATGATTTCACTGTCTGGCCACCCCTCCTTCAAAAGGAGGGGAAAGTTATTTAATTGTGTTTCAGCTAATTAAATAATCTTCAGTTTAAAATTGATTCTTTGGCTATGCACCGCTCTCCTTCTGTCCCCGTTACCGGTGGGAGAGGCATAATCTATATAAGCGCCGGTTAATCACCAGTGAGTACCTAGGTCGCCGGGAATTGATGGTGATGACTTAATTTATGACCATTCCTTTACTACCGGAATATCAATTTCAACCGTTGTACCTGAATCGTTTTTCCCCGGATAAGTATCTGTCAATACAATCTGGTAGTGAGTTCCCTGTAACCCGTTAAGGATCTTCAACCTCTCGAGTACGATTGTGATACCTTTCGATTTCTTCTGATCGTTTCCCATCTTTAACATTTCTGCCCGTTTCCTGCCAATTCCGTCATCTTTCACAACACACGTCGGACGTCCGTATTTCATTCCGAACCAGACTTCTATCCTGCCTTTCCTGCTTTCCAGGCCTCTGACCCCATGCCATATCGCATTTTCAACAAACGGCTGTATCATCCCCGGCGAAACCTTCAGGTTGCTGTGATCGATTTCCTTATCAACAATGACCTCATATTCAAACTTGTCTCCAAACCTCAGGTATTCTATTTTAAGATAGTCCTCAATCGATTCAATTTCCTTTTCCAGAGAAATAAAATCGTGACTGAGGTTATGCAAAATTGACCTGATGAGTTTTGAAAAATCAGCTATGTACCTGTTAGCCGAAAGCTTATCATTTTTGGAGATGAAGTAATTAATAGAATTAAGCGAATTAAAAATAAAATGAGGATTCATCTGGCCTCTCAGGGATTGCAGCCTTAATGCTGCCTGTTTCTGTGCTTCCCGCTGCTTTAACTGCCTGATATAAATATAGATCATACTTCCGGCAAGTAAAAGAACTGCAAGCGGGACAGTAATCCTGAAAAAAAGTGTCTGGTAATACAAAGGCATTATTCTTATCCTGATTTCTTTTGATGCATTCCAGGAACCGGTCCTGTCAGTCGCCTGCAGCCCGAAATTATACCAGCCGGGTTTGAGGTTTGCATAGCTGGCATTTCTGCTCCTGGAATCGGTTTCAACCCAATCCGTATTGATCTTCGATAATTTGTACCTGTAGACTGTCTTATCTGAATTTATAAAATCGGATGATGAAAAAAAGAGTCTAAAATTATTTTCTCCTTTTTTTAAGGTTATAGTATCAGTCCCGTGGGCAGACCCGTTAAAAAGTCTTGGTTCACCGGATACTACCAGTTCGGTTATAATTATTTTCTGCTCCCCGGCCTCCAGTTCGTCAACATTTATTTTATCCGGGAAGAAACTCACCAATCCTCCCATCCCACCCATATAGAACTCACCATTTTCACCGATAGTTGAAGCGCCGGAGTTGAACTCATTAATATTCAGTCCCTCGCTCGGCCCAAAAGTCCTTATTATTCCTGTCACGGGATTTATCCGGGAAATCCCTGTATTTGTTGATACCCAGATATTACCTGAATCATCTTTCAGAATGCTGTAAGTCATGTTGTTTGCCAGACCATCGGATGTTGTGTAAAAATTCTTACGCCCTGTTGCAGGATCAAAATTGCAAACTCCACCACCGAGCAATGCCATCCAGAGATCCCCGTTGTCTCCCTCGCAGATGTCTTCAACGTTGTAGTTACCCTTTGATAACAGGAAGACATCAGTCTTTTCAGTTTCCGGATCAAACCTTAGATATATCGGCTAAAGTTTAAACCACACCAGACAATGTCATTTTTATCAATCAGAATTTTATATATCGGTGGTAAGTATGAAATGCCGATAGTTTCCTTTATTCCCTTTAATTGAGGGGAGAAATGAATTAAGGCTGAGTTGTTATCTTTTCTTCCTGCCAGATACATATCTCCCTCTTTATCAATAGCAATTGGTCTGTGCCCCACTGCTCCGGTAATGTACCTGGTAAACTCACCTGAGGTAAAATCATAAAACAGAAGCAAGTCTCTGAAAAATCCGATCCATAATCCATGGGGAGCCAGTGTAAGAGATCTGATTGCTCCCGGATCAGCTGATGTGAGGTGTTCCGGGATATCTATTGCACTTGTTTTTAAATCGGGTGTTATCCTGATCAATTGATTTTTGCCCCTCATTCCGACCCATATCCTTTGTTCTTTATCCAGGGCTATTGCATATATGGCAGGGGAATCATTATTACCTGCAGAAAGCAGGTAGTTTTTAAAATAATCCGGGGTGAAGACCACACGGCTCAGGCCCATGGGGCCGCCTGTCATAGAATTGTTTGAAAACCAGACAAGGTTCTTGTTCTGGCAGAAAATACTCCTTACCAGCTGGCTGTTCTCGTGGGGAATGTGTGAAAATTTAGCCTCATTCAGGTCATATATGTATATCCCTTCCTCATACCAGGACCAGCAGAGGTAACCACTACCACTGAATTCGTTAACCGGGAAAGGTTCCCTGAATTCCCTGAAAATTCCGGATTGTCTGTCAAGTAAAAAAAGACCGGTATTGGAGAAGATCCACTTTTTGCCGGATTCTGAATGATAGATCCTGAACCAGGGGGTATAGTTGAAATCATAATTTTTAAGACCAGTCTTCCTTTCAATACGGTATTCATTTTTCAGTATCAGCTTGTCCCCGGCAGACTTTTCAAATTCAAAAACATTTTCAGCTGTCACCCAGATTTTATCCCCTGAAATTGAAATTGTTGAGTTACCAGGGATCTGCTCAAAGTTTTTTGGAAAGCCTGTTTCATCACATAAATCGTATTTTATGAATTTGTTAATACGGAAATCAAATTTGAAGACTTTATCACTGCAACAAAAGCCAGAAGAACCCCGATTCATCGATACCCGCGCCTTTGCAAAACTCAGGGATGCTGTCAAAAATGTAGTCAATACGTATAAAAGCGTCACTTTCAGGATCATATCTGGCGACACTCGGGACATCTGTGATTATCCACAAATTATTACCCCCGTCAATAAAAAGGTTATAAACGGAAAAATAGGGCAGGGACAATGAATCATTGGGGTCATGGAAATAATTTTTAAACGTATGGCCATCGTACCTGCTTAAACCGTCCCAGGTAGCTATCCACATAAATCCGGAGCTGTCAATGGCAACACCTCTGACATCATTGTGGGACAACCCGTCTCTTGTTGTATAAGTCTGAATATTAAAATTCTGTGCTGATACTCTGTCAAATATCAGAAATGCCAGGCAGCATAACCAGGTTGTAAAGATCCTTAAGGAATATCTCCTCATTATTCAGTTATCGTTCTAAAAAATATTCAGGGTTTTAATTTGAACCAGGAAACCAAAATAGCAAAAAAAACACAAATATTTAGATTTAAGGCTTTTATTTTAAATGATCTCTTGTTAAACCCGCCGGCAAGAATCCGGCAACCAGGGAAAAGCAAGCCGGATTAGTAAGAAATAATTAAAAAAGTTCAGCTAATTTTGCAGCGAAATGGAATTTAAACTCAAATCCGATTTTCAGCCTACAGGCGATCAGCCGGAAGCAATAAGGCAGCTTGTGGAAGGGCTCGAAAAGGGAGTGCCTTATCAGACTTTGCTCGGTGTAACAGGTTCAGGTAAGACTTTTACTATTGCAAATGTCATCGAGAAGGTTCAACGACCGGTTATTGTGCTGAGTCATAATAAAACGCTCGCCGCTCAGCTTTACGGGGAGTTCAGACAGTTTTTCCCTGAAAGCAGGGTTGAATATTTTGTTTCATACTACGATTACTATCAGCCTGAGGCATATTTACCTGTTACCGATACCTACATTGAAAAGGACCTTTCAATAAATGAAGAGATAGAAAAACTGCGCCTGAGCGCTACATCTGCACTTCTTTCCGGCAGAACGGATGTAATAGTTGTTTCATCAATTTCATGCATTTACGGTATCGGCAATCCGGATGATTTTCATTCAAATACGGTCCATATAAGGCAGGGGCAGACAATCGGCCGGAACCTTCTTCTCAGGAAGTTTGTTGACAGCCTCTATTCAAGAAATGAACTTGAGTTCAGGCATGGCACATTCAGGGTCAGGGGAGATACAATAGATATTTTTCCTGCTTATGCCGATATTGCAATAAGGATCGTATTTTTTGGCGATCAGGTGGAAGAGATCAGCTCTTTTGATCCCGTCGATGGCCGCAGGATCGATACCATGAATGAATATATTGTTTATCCTGCCAATATTTTTGTGACGACACGCGAGAGGATTAACCAGGCTATCAGCCAGATCCAGGATGATCTGGTGAAACAGGTTACCTATTTCAATGATACGGGCAAAAAAGAAGAGGCTAAAAGGCTTGAGCAGAGAGTTTTGTATGATCTGGAGATGATAAAGGAGCTTGGTTACTGCAGCGGTATTGAAAATTATTCCAGATATTTTGACGGAAGAAACCCCGGGACAAGACCTTTCTGTCTTCTTGATTACTTTCCGAAAGATTTCATTACCATAATTGATGAGAGTCATGTGAGCGTGCCTCAGATCAGTGCGATGTACGGCGGTGACCATTCACGCAAGCAGACGCTTGTTGAGTATGGTTTCAGGCTTCCGGCTGCTCTCGACAACAGGCCTATGAGAATGGAGGAGTTTGAATCACTCACAGGACAGACTATCTATGTCAGTGCAACCCCTGCAGATTATGAAATGGCAAAAAGCGAGGGAGTGTTCGTTGATCAGGTAATCAGGCCAACCGGTCTGCTTGATCCTCCGATCGAGGTGAGGCCAAGCATCAACCAGATTGATGATCTGATGGCTGAGATCAGGTCAAGGACAAAAGCCGGGGAGAGGACACTTGTCACAACAATTACAAAGAGAATGGCGGAGGAGCTGGCAGCATATCTGCTGAAATATGAAATTAAGTGCCGCTACATTCATTCCGATATTGAAACGCTGGAACGTATAGAAATTCTGGAAGGACTCAGAACCGGCGACTTTGATGTGCTTGTCGGCGTGAACCTGCTGAGGGAAGGCCTTGACCTGCCTGAAGTATCGCTGGTTGCTATTCTGGATGCCGACAAGGAAGGATTCCTGAGGTCAGCAAGGTCCCTGACCCAGACGGCAGGGAGGGCAGCCCGGAACCTGAACGGCAAGGTCATAATGTATGCCGATGTTATAACACGGAGTATGCAGGAGACTATAAACGAGACGAACAGAAGAAGGGAAAAGCAGCTGAAGTATAATGAAAAAATGGGAATCACACCCACACAGATCATCAAGAAAACCGGAACAATATTGAAGGGATTCAGCAAAAAGGGAGTTGATGTGAGGGCATATATAGAACCCGACAGACCTGATATTGCAGCTGACCCGGTCGTTAAATACATGAATGCTGAAGCCCTTGAAAAAGCGATTGAAAAGACGAGAAAGAATATGGAAAAAGCAGCTTCAGAGCTTGATTTTATTCAGGCTGCAAGGTTCAGGGATGAACTGACCGATCTTCAGAAGCTACTGAGGTCCAGGAACTGAAGAAAATCAGTTGCAGGTTGCAGGTTGCAGGTTGCAGGTTGCAGGTTGCAGGTTGCAGGATGAGATTTACTGGTTACCGGAAATCAGTTTAACGCGCAACTCGCAACCCGCAACTCGCAACCCGCATCAGTTTTAATTAGTTTCGTTTAGTTGCCGACCAGTCACTTTTCGTCCCCTTTGAGGAATCCTCCATAGTCCCCAGCATTGAATCGCCGTTAACCTTTCCGGTATATTTTTCTTTATTTACTGCAAATGTGATCTCGTCCCCCCTGAGTCTTCCGTCATTTATCGTAATGGTTTTACCTCCTGATTTAAAGGTGCCTCTTACCATCTGGTACTCCTGTGTAATATCCAGTTCACCGTTTCCAAGCTTCCATGAACCAGCGACTTTTGCGGGTATTATCCACATGTAGGCTGTATTCCAGCTGTTCCAGTTTTCTTCGGTTGTGACCTTATAATCTTCTTCCCATTCTCCCATTGTAAACGTGTTGGATACAATCCTTGTACCGGGTTTAAGATCGAGCAGAGTGGGACGCAGCTTCAGGTTAATCTCCGGCAGAAGGAACATTGTAATAACGGTAGCCTTCGAGAGATCCGCCGTGTAAAGATCAGCTTCCATAAATTCTGCCTTATCGGTTACACCTGCCTTTTTTGCGTTTTCCTTCGATAACGCCACCATGTCAGGGTTATACTCAATACCTAATGCTTTCGCTCCAAGCTTTGCGGCAGTTATGACAGTACGCCCGTCACCGGAGCCAAGGTCAATCACAAAATCAGATGGGGTGACCTGTGCTATATCAAGCATCTTGTCAACAAGTTCCTGAGGTGTCGGCACCCAGACTACATCCTTGCCCCGCTGACCCACCTGGGGCACATATCCCGATCCGGATTGCTGTTCCTGGCCCATAAGGCTGATGACTATCATTGAAAATGACAGTATAACCGAAATTTTCCTTAATAAAATTTTTGATTTCATAATTGTGTAATTTTATTATTTGGCAAAATAAAGTTCGCAATAAATTTATAAAATTAATATCAGACCTTCACCAAATTACTCACATACTTTGCAATTGCAAGTGAAGAAGTTAATCCCGGCGATTCTATACCAATAAGATTGATTAAACCGGGGAATCCCCTTTTTGTTTCTTCTTCTATATAAAAATCTTTTACAGGCTCACCCGGCTTCTGGATCTTTGGACGGATGCCGGCCATCTCAGGCGACAAATCAGCATATTCAAGGAATGGAAGGAATTTTAATGCCGACCTGAAAAATGCCTCCTGTTTTGAAAGGGTTACTGAATAATCATATATGTTTGATTCCAGATAAGTTACATCCGGACCCAATTTAACGCCGCCACCCATATCGATCGTCACATGAATGCCGATTCCTTCAAGATTATGTTCGGGAACCGGATATACAAGCCTGCTGATCAACCTGTTCTTTGGCGGATTCAGCCTGAAGTATTCCCCTTTGCAGAATTTTATTTTAAGGTTTTCATCTCTTATACCCGCCATTTCTGATACTATATCAGATGTCAGTCCTGCCGAATTAATTAAAATCCTTGTTGTAAAATCAAACCTGTTTTTGAGCGGGTCAAGAATAGTGACCTGATAACCATTTTCGATTTTTCTGATTCCTGTGACTTCATTTCCGTAAGCTATCTGACCGCCATTATTTAATGTATTGATCTCATACCTTTTCATAAGGTTATGTGAATCAATAATTCCGGTGGAGGGAGAAAAGATAGCCTTCAGAGCGAAGATCGCTGGTTCAAGTTCAGCAATCTGGTCTTTATCAATGATAATGAGATCATCAACCCCGTTATTAAATGCAGTTTGTTTTATGCCCTCAATCACCAGTTATTTCATCCCTGGTTGTTGCGACAATCAGTTTTCCGCAGTTTTTAAATCTGATGTCGAACTCCCTGCAGTAATCGTACAGCATTCTTTTTCCTTCAACACAAAGCTTTGATTTAAGACTTCCATTGGGATAATAAATTCCGGCATGTATCACCTCGCTGTTCCGGCTGCTGGTTTCCTGTCCGAATACAGGATGCTTTTCGACCAGGAAAACATCATTGTAATCTTTTGATAATTTTTCGGCGATAGCAAGCCCGACTACACCGGCCCCAATGATCGTAATGTTTGCATCCATTTTTTAAAATAAGTGTCAGGAGATAAAACTACAAATCCTTATAAATGTAATTATTCTTAGTATATCTTTGTTATAAGCCCTATGAAAGATTACACGGGAAGTTTAAAGTATCCCTGTTCTAATCACTATGGATATTCCTGATAGTAACACAAATCCTTTATCAATATGAAAAAAATGTTCTTTCTTATTCTTATTCTGACCGCCTGCAGCCAGAATAAAGAACAGTCCTGGAATCTGGTATGGTCCGATGAATTTGACTATACGGGTT
The DNA here is from genome assembly GCA_963806555.1 of uncultured Bacteroidales bacterium. Taxonomy (GTDB): domain Bacteria; phylum Bacteroidota; class Bacteroidia; order Bacteroidales; family VadinHA17; genus LD21. The sequence goes on from CAWDYR010000029.1 coordinate 303,289, forward strand.
TACCTGATCCTTCGAAATGGGGAAATGAAACCGGGTTCATACGGAACAATGAGCTTCAGTACTATACCAGCCAGCGGATTGAAAATTCTGTGGTGGGAAACGGGAACCTTATGATAATCGGGAGAAAGGAGGTTTATGATACAGCTCAGTACACATCGGCAAGCCTGACAACTGATGGAAAGCACAGCTGGACATACGGAAAAATTGATGCACGTATGAAACTGCCAAAGGGACAGGGTCTCTGGCCTGCCTTCTGGATGCTCGGTCAGAATATCCACGAAACAGGATGGCCACGGTGCGGCGAGATCGATATCATGGAACATATAAATACCGAGGATATTTTGCATGGAACCTTGCACTGGCACAATGAAAAACATGTCTCTGACGGCACGCAGATTCCATGTGATGTTGCAGTGTTTCACAATTATACTGTAGAATGGGATAAAGATTCAATCAGGTGGTTTCTTGACGATGCACAGTTACCATAGCGTTAGTATTAAAGACAGCATAAACAGTACCGGCGAATTTCATAAACCGTTTTATATAATATTAAACCTGGCAATCGGGGGCAACTGGCCTAAAAATCCCGGATGAAACAACTTCATTCCCGGATACTGTTTTTGTGGATTATGTCAGGGTTTATCAGAAATGAGTTATCCGATCGTACTGAATCCCTCAAAGCGATTTTGAGCGTAATAATTGCCAATTGTAAAGTCAGAACTGCAATCCGTTAAACGGGAATGGGATGAAGCTATTTAATTTGAACTTATCTTAATACGTTAATACAAAACCGGATCGTACGGACATTTGATCAGATTTAATTTATTAAGTAGCATTCGATTGTTTATATTTGTATTGCGCTTATTTACTGCAGGTTTGGAAATGAAAACTTTTAGGCTGGCATTATTATTCTTTTTACTGTTTCAAATTATCACGGCAGCAGCTTATGCTACAGTAATCTCAGCCGAAGATCTGACCTAGAACGGAAAGTTGTCTTTCACAAAAACTGATACTGCAGAAATAAACAACCTGACACGTACCGGTTTCAAGGTTCTTTCGAAATCCGGTTCACTCGAAACCGTAAAAGATTATATTGACGATGCCCTTCTGATATGTGAGAAGGAGAATATTGAAATCCCGTCCCTTCTTCATCTTCTGATGGCAGAATACCATTATTCTGCGGGAGATTTCAGAAGTGCATCAGAGGAAGCGTCGAAAGCTTTCAAACAATCAGCATCATCCGGTGAATCGAAGGTGCTTGCCAAAACCAATTTTTTCCTTGGTAAATATTATTTACGGACTGGTCTTTACAAAGAGAGCATTGAATATTATGAAAACAGTATTAATCTGGCAATGAAGAGCGGTCTCAAAGAAGTAATACCGCTAAGTTTTTACGGCCAGGCAGATGTTTATCAGGTACTCGGCGACCTGAAAGGATACCGGAAAAATCTTCAGTTAATGGTCGATGCAGCCTATAAGGAGAAAGATTCTGTATTTGTCACTGAAGGACTTCATTTTCTCGGCACTTCCTATTGCGGAGATTCGGCCAACGCGGAAAAAAGGAATTTCAGAATGGCTGATTCTTTACTCAGAAAATCCATCGAGATTGGCCTGGCAATAAATGATACTGTTTTTATTTCAAGATCCTTAGCCAATACCGGGTGGAATTATTATCTTGAAGAAATGTACGATTCATCTCTTGCCTGTTACAACAGATCACTCAATTATTCCATCCCTGCAAAAATATATGCAATGTCAGCCAACTCACTTGGCAATCTTGGAACCATTTATCGCGATCTGGGATATCCCGCAAAGGCAATTATGTATTACGACAAAGCAATCAGGTTTGCAGAAGAAGTAAATAATGTTTCGAACCTGTGGTGGATCTATATCGGATATGAGTAACCTGTATCTCAGTTTAAAGGATACTTCAAATGCTTTTAAAAGTTATGTCCTTTTTAAAAAATACAATGATTTATATACACTAAAAACAAATACGCAGGGCTCTGCTGATGCAAGGATACGGTATGAGGCAGATACTCACAACAAGGAGGTGGAATTATTGTCACTGAGACTGAAGAATAACCGGTTATTGAATTACGGATTTACAGGATTATTAATTCTGATCATTGCTATCGGATTATTGCTTCTGAGAGGTTCAAAGCTTAAAAATAAACGACGGATCAGCGAAATGAACCGGAAAATATCCGAAATAACACAGGCTAACCTGCGGCAGCAGATGAATCCGCATTTCATATTCAATACTCTCAATTCCATACAGTATTATATGTACCAGCATGATAAGCTGGCCACAAATAATTATCTCACCAAGTTTTCGAATCTTATGCGTAAAGTGCTTGATAATTCCCAGCATACATCTGTACCTCTGAATGACGAACTCAGTGCACTGAAGCTCTATCTTGAACTTGAATGCATCAGGTTTAAGGATAAGTTTGAATTTAAGATCAATGTTGATGAAGAGATAGATCCTCTGATGTATAAAGTGCCGACAATGCTTATCCAGCCATATGTCGAGAATTCCATCTGCACATGGACTGATGCCCAAGGAGGGAAAGGGATTTGTAAGGATCGATATAAAACTGAAACAGGATCATCTTTTATGTACTATTGAGGATAATGGAATAGGCCGTGAGGCATCCAGGGAGAGAAATAACACGCAGGGAAAACTATCATAGCTTCTCTGGGAACCCAGATAACCGCATCACGGTTAGACCTTGTTAATTCACTTTACGGGACCAGCCTTAAAAACCAGTTTATACTGACCTGAAAAACGAACACGGAGAAGCTGAAGGTACCCGCGTCGAAATTCATATTCCGATAATTACATGACAAGGAGGTTAAGAACCATAATTATTGATGATGAGCAGGATGCTGTTGATTTCATCACATCGATCATCGGGGAGTATTGTGACATCGCTTGAAGTGGTCGGCAGAGCATATAATATTACTGATGGCACCAGTATCATTAAAGAAAAAAAACCGGACCTGGTTTTTCTGGATGTTGAAATGCCCAATGGAACAGGATTCGATCTCCTGGCCCAATTTCCCGGATAAGGATTTTGATGTGGTTTTTATTACTGCGTTTAACCATTATGCCATTAAAGCCATCAAATTCAGTGCAGTTGATTATATTCTCAAACCCATAAATATTAATGAGTTTATTGAAGCGGTTAACAGGGTAATCAGGAAACGGTCAGACAAGTCTGTCTACAGGCAACGAAAACCTGAAGATACTCCTTGAAAACCTCAGGTCTCCTTTACCTTCAAGGCTGGCGATTCCAACCTCCGACGGTATGGAGTATCTTAATCCCAAAGAAATCATAAGGATTGAAGCCGACAGAAGCTATTCCTGGTTTTTCCTGAATGGAAACCGTAAAATACTGGTTTCAAAACACCTGAAGGAGTTTCAGGAGTTGCTTGGTGACCGCAATTTTTTCCGGTCACATAATTCACATCTTGTAAATCTGAAATTTGTAAAGAAGTTTATACGCAGAGACGGCGGATATATTGAAATGCTTGATGGTTCTGTTGTTCCGATTTCCAGAAACAAAAAAGAGATATTCCTTCTGCATATGGCGAAATTCAAGGGTTAAAAAAAAGATATCCGGGGATATCTTTTTTTCGTTAATACAAAACCATGACCGTAGCCGGTCAACCAATCAGAAGTATTTTACCTGGAGGCAACTGCCTCGGAAACATCGTTAAGCAGCCTTGGGAAATAGGCAGCAATAAGCTGTGTAGCCTCAAGTTCTCCGCTCTTGCCCGGAGTCAGTACCTTCTGATGAAAATACTCGCTCCTGTTCATTGCTGTATCAGATGTCCTGATACCATCCTTCCCGAACGACTTGTCAAGCTTTTCGACACCAAAATAGGAATTGTTGCACACGTACTGTACAGAAAGTTTGTCTGAAATTACTACGTACTTTTTGCACTTGCGTTCCTTGCAAACTGCAACGGTAACCTCCATAGGTGAGTTTTCATAACTGATTATATAAGCCTTGCAATCCTGACCCTTTAAAGGGATCTGATTATCGGCTGATTCAATCTTATAGTTTCCAAGCGTTGTGTAGGTTTTCCCTTCAGCAACTAGTTTTCTCCCGAAAGAGATGGTACAGAATGCAGTAACAAGAACTGCGGCTAATAAAAATCTTTTCATGGCTAAAAAAATTAATTAATAAATGAATTAAGAACTTTTACTGTCTGAATATCAATTGTGTCCAAAATGTTCTGTAATTATTCTTATCGAAATTATTCAATAGTCAGGAACAAAAGAATAGCCGGTCAACAGTTGGTATGTTTGAATATACGGTTAGTAAATCAGGGTTGATTTATAATTTATTCCTACATTTAACGTTGGTTGGAATAAAGAGACCTGATCAACTAACAGTTTGACTGCCATATAAAAAAAGAAAAGCATATGCGATGTAAATTCATAATTCTCTTATTTATGGTATCCAGTCTGGTTTCTGCACAGATTAACTATAGAAACAGCTCATGGTATATTAAGGGCAATGCCAGCTCATTGATTGATATATTCTCATTTCCAACGGTTCAGCTTTCTGTTGAGAAGCAATTTTCAGAATATATCAGCCTCTGTGCTGAGGGAGGTTACCAATTGTACTCTTTTAGCAGGTCAGATACTTCATTTTTAAATCCGACAGGATTTAAGGCTAACCTGGAGTTCAGATATTATCTTTCCAAATTCATAACAACACGTCTTTCCAATAAGTTAGGAAGGGTCTATACCGGGATCAGACCTTTTTACTGGCAAACCCGATATAATGCCAGCGTCTCTTATCAAACAAACCTTGGACCATCCAGGTGGTATGATGACGACTTCGGAGTTAAAGATAGAACCTTCGGATTAGGCATTGTCCTTGGATTCCAAAAGAATATCACCGAAAGACTGATCCTCGACCTGCATACAGGCGTCGCTAGTTATGAACAGGTCTGTTGAAAATATAGAACTTGATTACAAAAGCGATTCAGGCTATTTGCTCGCCGGGACTGAGCTTATCAAATATTTTAAGCGATTAAGTCTGAGTGAATCTTCAGGCATCAGGGTAAACGCAATGTTCGGTTTCAGATTGGGTTACACATTCTATAAATAGCCCGGATCTGACATCCCGGCTCATCCAAAACCAAAGCCTGTGCTCTCAGAAAGCTGCAATTTCTAAAATCTTGTCAATTTAAACTTGTCATTGGTCAAAACCAGGTTATTCCTTAACTTTTAGTTGATTAAGGTTCTTCTTATAAACTATATTCTTGGAAATCAATAATATAGTCCTGATCAGTAACTATATAGGTACTCATAATACCCTTCTTTTTAGTAAATATTGAGTCATTTTTGACGAATAACCCTCTTGCTGATACAAACAGTACTTTCCCTTTCATATTCAACCCGATTACATTGACCAACGTGTTGTGAAACCGCAGTAATTCCCCATTTAATGGGCTTTTGCGACTTGTCTTGTACGTAATGCTGCATTAGCTTTACATCATAATCTTAAATATAAAATGATGGAAAATGTATCAGCATTAAATAACACATATTTCAGGAGTGGTTTTAAGGATGAGATACGGTTAAACAATGAGATATCATTCGGAAGGACAAATCTGAGTCCTGCTCTGACAAACATGATTGCAGAAGGAGGCATAAGCTTTTTCAGCTATCTCAATGGTCTTGGTCTTTCAAAGGAACCCAATCTGATGGTGCTTTCTTCATTACACCATTATTATTATGATGAAAGTGAACTGAGGAGTGTACGAACCCTGGTTAACATCAAAAAGCTAAACCTTGTTAAACATCCGGATGCATTTCTAAATACTCTATACCGGATTTTGCCACAGGATGCAAATTTTATCGGTTGTTTTACAGACAGGAAGAATCTGAAAGGGTACGGAAGTCCTTTCTTTCAACCATCCAGGTTACTGAACAAAGTCATTAATATTCTGGATTCCCGTACTGATCATAATATGGACCGGGATAACATTATCGAATTGCTTGCCGGGCATGGCTTCAAAATTATTGATATGACTGAAATTGAAGGTGTAACATATTTTTATGCAAAACCCGCTCAAAAGCCAGTTGAATTAAGAGCCTGATATACTGAGGTGTTCCGAATATAAATATTGATAACAAATAATTATAAATAAATACTAAAACTAAAACTAAAACTGAAGAGTATGAAGACACTGCTACACAACAAAGTTAAATTTCTGACACTTATTTTTCTGGCCCTGTTCCTGTCCGCTTACTCAAGCCCAAAGGATAAATACAGGAATAACGTCAAGAAAGAGTACAAACATGAATATAAAAGCCTGAAGGGGGCTTGTGACTGTTACAGGGACAACCAGAATAAAATGGTTTCCAAATACAATAATCTTCAGAAGAAATCACCCAGGTCAAGACGGTAACCGATATGAAAAAATTCGGATTCATTTTACTCGTGGTTTTAGGGATATCCTGCGCAACTACAGAAAAATCCGGGTTATCTGAGGACAAAGTTTTTGTTACCAGGAAATTTGTAGGGAATTTTGTTGATTACAGGCACACAAACCCGGAGAAACTAGGTGATCCGCATATTATCTGGATTAAAACAACCCAGGACAGCACTTATGGAAAGATTTCAGCCTATTCACGCAAATGTGAATTCCAGCCGGGCGACAGACTATATTTAAAACGGGCTTATCATTCACCGGGAATTTTCGGTTTCTGGATATATCAGATTGAAAATGACAGGGAGGATAAGGTCTGGTATGAAATAAGCGAGTTCCAATATGGGAACAGAGTTTTAGCACAAAGCTGGTTTTAGGAAGCAGGTTGTAATCCAGTCATTGACTTTATTGTCAGAAATCAGGGCAGCCGTCAAAAAATGGCTTTTATTGTCCGGATTCTGCAATATCCGGCATTGCCTTATCGTTTATAGAATAACATTGTCAGACATGAAGAATAAGAGATACAACAATTCGAAGAGCACCAAGTTTGTCAGGGTGGATAACACCACCTGGATTGAGGCAGACGAGTGGATCCCGGATGAGGTGGCAAGGATGCAATTCCTTCAGAGAATGCAGCTTACCAAACCTGTAGACTTTTCGGGTCAGGCCAGGAATGACAACTTTGTTACAGGAGGCTGACCCTTTTTTATCTGTTAAGATTTGTTGTAAAAAAGCCCTTGCCCGGGGCTTTTTTATTTTTCACCTTCTGCTGTTTATTCAGTTATCTCCGTTTACGGAATTAGTTAATATTTATACCTTTAGCACCTGATATAACAAATCGGCCTGTTCATGCCGGTTAAATAACGTTTCGTAAAATGTCGCATCCGGATGCATCAATAAAATCGATACTTTTTGCCTTACTGGCAAATCTTGGAATCGCAATTACCAAGACGGCTGCCGCTGTTATAACAGGCTCCGGTGCTATGATGGCTGAATCAATCCATTCATTTGCCGATTGCGGTAATCAGGGACTTCTGTTCCTGGGTTTAAGGGCATCCAAAAAGATACCTGATCAGGAACACCCGCTTGGATACGGAAAGGAAATCTACTTCTGGTCGTTCATTGTCGCACTGATCCTTTTCAGTATGGGTGGCTTGTTCTCGATATATGAGGGAATCCACAAGTTAAGTTTGCATGAAGGGCTTAAAAATCCATCGGTTGCGATTGTTGTCCTGTCAGTAAGTATGGTCCTGGAAGGCGCCTCACTTTATGGCTGCCTTATACAGATCAACAAAATAAGACATAAGGAATCACTCCGGACATGGTTTAAAAACAGCCGCAGGAGTGAACTGGTGGTAGTTTTGGGTGAGGATACCGCCGCATTAATGGGACTCTCTTTTGCACTTATTTCAATTCTTCTTGCAATTATAACCGGGAACCCTGTTTTTGATGCTATCGGAAGCATTGGGATAGGGGTATTACTTGTTATTATTTCCTTCTTCCTCGCTGTGAAGGTTAAAAGCCTGCTGATCGGACAAAGTTCAGATGATGAGACTTGTAACAGCATTAAAACATTTCTCGAAGCCAGACCGGAGATTAAAACGGTCCTGAATTTAATTACTTTGCAATTAGGTCCCAGGATAATGGTTGCCGTAAAGGCAAAAATGACTGAAGTTGAAAGTGTCGAGCAGCTGATCATCAATATAAACACCTGTGAATCAGAACTTAAAAAAGAAAATCCAGCCATTCAGTGGGTATTCTTTGAACCTGATATACGGCAGTAATTAGAACTGATTGTCAATGAATCCGGTGGATATTCTCACGGTCAGAATATCTAATATTCTCTCCCTTAGTGCAATATCCCGGGTGGCTCAACGTTTATATTAAACTTTATGAAAACAATGGGATACATGATTATGAGAAATACACGGTAAGTCGATGAAAGTTCTGCAAATCAAATATAATAACCTAACCTCTTCCTGATCTGTCAAATAAAAAGCCCTGTACCGAGGGCTTTTTTTATTGGTAAAATCATTTTATATCTCTGGCTATTGTTATTTCTTAAATAAGTGCAAAGCGGGCGATTATTGAAGTAATATTTTTCTGTTCGGAATTCTTGATTACTTTTGCAGAAGGTTAAATACCACCAATGATCTGGTTACGGTGGTCAAATCGGGGTGTGGCGCAGTTGGCTAGCGTACTTGCATGGGGTGCAAGTGGTCGTCCGTTCGAGTCGGATCACCCCGACAATAGACAGGATGGGGATTTACGATATTAGTAAATCCCCATTGTTTTTTATTAGCCAATCCGGCCTTGATATGGTTTACCTCTGCCAGGGATGCTTGTTTCTTCTGTAAAGATGAAGAGGTAAATTTTTCAGCGCAAAATCAGTTCTCTATGCAGCGAACGGAAAACCCATCATTGAAGTACATACCCCCTGTAAGAAAAACTCTGCCATCATCGTACAACACTTCCAAAGTATATGCATGCACAGGATCTGTATTAGTTGTACTCCACCAGTCAGATTGACGACCGATTCCTGCGAAGTCAGCCTGAATGTCCCGCTGTCCTCCGGGAAGACCTGTAAATCCTGATTCATTGGTTGCATCCCCGTTTGGGTCTTGCCAATGCGAAATGCCTGCTTCTTTTAGCTTTCCACCTGCAATACTTTCTCCGCCAAGATGAGTCACCAGGGTGTTAAATTCATCATATGTCGGCACATGCCAGCCAGAAGGGCACAATTTACCCGTATTCACTGTATACCAATTATATAATGCACCATAAACAGCTTTGTATGTTGTTGAATTATTATCATACCAGAAATAAACAGGTAAATCAGAGGAGCGCCATTCATTAAAATCGGTGACATTAGGTATTGGGGTACTGTCATTTAATTTCGTTGTTTTAAGATTCTCAGCCATCCAGTTCTGAGTTCCAATCTGAATTGTCTTGTAACTGTTCCCATCAATGTCAGAAACTGTTCCATAAGTCAGACCTGGATTAAAAAGAATGCCACCTGTTCCGGCAGAAGTTGGAAAATCCAGCTGATTTCCGTAAGCGGTTCCTGCACTATTAATCGCATAGGCTCTAATATAATATATCGTATTTGCTGTCAATCCTGAAATATTACTTGTGAATGTACCGGTTCCTGCACCATCGGAAGTCTTTGTGGAAAGAGCTGTGGTTGGATTTGCAGTAGTGCTCCAGCAAACCCCTCTTCCGGTTATCGCTCCACCACCATCCAAAGTAATATTACCGCCTGATACGGCAGTTGTCTGGGTAATTGATGAAGCGATAGTGGTTGTCAGACTAGCAAGGAGAACAGGATTTGATGGAAATGTAACTTCATTGCCATAACTTGTCCCTTCACTATTCGTTGCATATGCCCTGACATAATAAGTGGTGCCTGGTGTTAATCCGGTTATGCTACTGGTAAAACTACCTGTTCCTGTCCCATCACTTGTCTTGCTTGAACCGGTTGTCGGATTCTGTGAAGTACCCCAGCAGACACCACGGGCAGAAACCTCAGCATTTCCATCGTCTGTTACATTTCCACCTGCAGTTGCCGATGTCTGGGTAATGCCGGTTACATTAACGGTTGTCACAACAGCCAGAGTTGGTTTCGGTTTACAGGAAGTAAAACATAGTGTTAATCCTATCAAAAGAATAGGAATTACCATAATTTTAGTAAAGTAATTCATAGAGATGTTTTTGTTTAAGTGAGATATTAGATATTTATAATAAAGTTACGTCACCAAAAATTTAAAAGCAAGATTAAATATTAGTAATTGATTTAATTTTTCTGCCTCTCATTCTATATAAAAAGAAACCCCTACGAGATAATTTCACAGGGGCTGACACTCGCTGAAAGCAATCCGAAACCTGGTGCGGCTACTTGTAACCGGTTAATGGGAACTCAGGTAATTTATCTATATTTACCCTGAAATTAAATTCTACACTATATGAAAGGTAACTCTCTGAACCGCAGGAAATTCTTCACTATCCTGGGTGCCGGAAGTGCTGTGCTTGCCACCGGTTCGCTTAAAGGACTTGCTTCAAATGGTTTCCGGGAAACAGCGAAACCGTCCACCAACATAAGTGAAGCAGCCAGGACGCCCAGGAATCAAAACTCAATGCCCGGAAAGTATCCCGGAAAAGTAGTCTGGGTTAAAAACACCAAGTCTGTTGTGAATGATCAACCTGTAGAACTGGTAGCATACCAGATGCTACAGAAAGCTATGCTCGGGCTGACAGGTCAGGAGGACCTGAAAAAAGCATGGAGAATCTTCGTTAATCCTGGCGAAAAAATAGGACTCAAGGTAAATCCGGTCGCCGGCAAATTATTGACAACAAGCCATGCAGTAGTTAAATCAGTTGTTAAACAATTAACAGAAAGCGGAATAAACAGGGAGGATATTATTATCTGGGACAGGAGGGAGATGGAATTAAAAGATACAGGCTTCACCCTGGAGAATTATCCGGGTATAAAGATCACCGGAACCGAGCAACAGGATGAAAATGGATCATTCGTTGACACAGGTGGAAAATTATACGGGGAGAGGAACATAGACAAGGCCTGGTATTACTGGGCTGATGTTGAAGGGGAATATGATGCTGAAACGATGCCCTATATGGTAAACGGAGGTAAATTTTCATACTACACTAAGATCGTTACCCAGGAAGTTGATAAAATCATCAACATTCCGATACTTAAAAATGCAGGTGGATCAGTTACCAATGCCATGAAGAACCTCGCATTCGGCTCCGTTTCGAATACGGGTCGCCTTCATACACAGCTCTGGAATGAAACCTGCGCTGAGGTTTGTGCCTTTGCACCTGTCCGCGATAAAGTTGTGCTCAACATCTGCGACGCCCTCAGAGGCTGCTTTAATGGTGGTCCCGCTGCCAATCCTCAGTTTATCTGCAACTATAACTCGCTGCTTGCTTCTTCCGACCCTGTAGCAATGGACAGAATTGGCTATGACATTATAGCTGCAAAAAGGATAGCTGAAGGTTTGCAGAAGGTTCCGGCGCCTGAATCGCTGACCTTCCTGGCAATGGCAACTGCCCTTGGATTGGGCGTTTCGGAGAGAGACAAAATTGAAATGAAAATGTTTGATCTGGGATGATATGCACAGATGCCGGCTTGTATTATTATTTTCTATAGCCTTTACAGTTTGTAATTCGCAGGAGACCGCTTTTCCGGTTATAGATAAGGCAGACCTTACCGGGGCAAAATTCTCTCCATCAAGAACATTCTCAGGTACTTCACTGTTTGGTTATATTGACGGTGGAGCCGAGCTTTACCTTGAATACGGATTTTCCGGAGCTGTTGTAACCGAAATTTCCATCGGGGATGCTAAATTTAAGACAGAGATATTTAAAATGAACGGGCCGGAGGAAGCTTTCGGAATATTTTCTGTTTCAAAATACCGGTGTCTCAGCATGCCGGATTTGGCGGTATATTCCTGCCAGACAAAGTACCAGCTCCAGTTCTCCAAAGGGCCCTACTACATAAGCATAATCAACAGTACAGGAACAGGATCCGATAGCCTGGATATGCTTAAATTGGGTAAGATCATCGCAGGTAAAATAACTGAACCTGACATGGACCCTGATGATTTTATTCCGGGGGCCTCTCCCGGGAACTTTAGACAAACCGGCATCCTCGCAAAAGGAAGACTGGGAATTGTCAATGGTTCACCCGACCTTGAGGATTTTTTTAACGGGGCAACAGGATTTACAGCAGTTGTTGTAAAGGAGCCAGGTAAAATAATTATTTCAGCCAGGTTCACTGAATACGACGGGTTTAAGAAGTTTATAAATACCCATAAATGGGATTCTCTGAAAATTTCACAGAACGAAAAAAGAACTGCCTCAGATGGGACAACTCTCAAACTAACAGGTGAAAACCACCTGTTGATCGAAATACCTGAATAAGCAGTTATTTTAACTTAGCAAACCGTAACGAAGTTGAGTCAGATGACTTTTTTGATAGTTTTGCCTGTCCGTAATAACAATTAATTAAACTACTATAATAAACATGGATATTTTCAAAAAAATAGATATTCAAGACGGGAGCAGGAATGCTGACGCTGAGAATATTGAACAAGTCAGATGCCTGATAATAGGTTCAGGACCAGCCGGGTACACAGCCGCCATTTATGCCGCCAGAGCTAACCTTAAGCCGGTGCTTTATACCGGATTGGAGATGGGAGGACAACTGACGACCACCACGGAGGTAGAAAACTATCCGGGTTATCCCGATGGCATTACGGGTCCTGTTATGATGGAAGATTTTAAGAAACAGGCTGAGCGCTTTGGCACTGATGTACGTTTCGGTACTGCCATGGATGTTGACTTTTCCGGCGAAAAGCACAGGGTATTTTTTGAGGAAAACAAAGTTGTTGAAGCTGATGCTGTAATTATTGCCACAGGTGCAACCGCAAAATATCTTGGTCTTAAGGCTGAAAAACACTATGCCGGAATGGGCGTTTCGGCTTGCGCCACCTGTGATGGTTTTTTTTACCGGGGGAAGGATGTTGCAGTTGTCGGAGGGGGAGATACGGCAGCTGAAGAAGCTACTTATCTGGCAGGACTGTGCCGGAAGGTTTACCTTATAGTAAGAAGGAATGCACTGAGGGCTTCTAAAGCAATGCAGAACAGGGTCCTCAATACACCTAATATTGAGATCCTGTGGGAACATGAGGCCATAGACCTTTTTGGTGAAAGAGGAGTGGAGGGGGTTACTCTTGCCAGGAAAAAAGGAACTCCTGAGGAAGAAATAGTGAAGCTGAAAGTTGACGGGTTTTTTCTGGCTATCGGACACAATCCAAACTCAGGCATCTTCAGGAAATTTCTTGAAACGGATCAGGTGGGCTATATAAAAACTGTTCCGGGAACATCAAAAACAAATATCCCGGGAGTATTTGCAGCAGGTGATGTTCAGGATCCGGTCTACCGTCAGGCTGTTACCGCGGCAGGATCGGGATGCATTGCCGCTATGGATGCAGAACGGTATCTGTCAGAATTAAACAAATAAACCCTCTGTGAATCTCTATGTTACTGATTTAAATTCAAGAACTTACACAGAGTTCCACAGAGGAATCACAGAGTTCCACAGAGAAAAAAGAACTATATGAAAACATTTAAGAAGACTTTTAAGATAAATGCTTCCCCATCGGACATCTATGCAGCCATTGACAAATCCCCGCACAATTGAACTCTGGTCAGGTTACCCTGCGGAGATGTCGGAAGAAACAGGATCCGAATTTTCATTGTGGGAAGGAGACATCACAGGGAAAAACCTCGAATTTATTACAGACAGGAAGGTGGTTCAGGAATGGTATTTTGGAGATCAGGATGATAAATCAATAGTAACCATCAATATTAATTCCGATGGCGAAAATTCAATAGTCACCGTTGAACAAACCAATATTCCTGATGATGATTTTGCTGAAATTGCCGAGGGATGGAGGGAATATTATATAGGTGCGATTATCAGTTTTTTCAATCCTAATTTTTAAACTCAAGTTTTGACTGGGTCTTCACTTCGTGGTTTCCCAGAAGTGTATAAATATCTTCGCAGCTTGCGTATATAAGTGTTGCGATCCCTTTATAACTCAGTGTTCCGGAATGTTCCTGCATTCGATCATGCCAATCCGGTACCCAGGATAAGATATGCTGCTCAATAAACCTTCTTATCTCTATTCTCAATTCTTCCCTGCACGCTTCGTCATCGATCGATATGTATTTATCATTCAGGAGGGTAAGGAATAATAATTCAATGCCGAGATGATCGTCCGGAATATTGTAGCGCGACCGGTTTTTCCATCCGTAGGAATTGTAAAAATCACTTACCTTTTCAGATCCGGCTCCGTGTAATAACCGGAAACATAGGATGATTTTACCGGTCTGGCAAAAGGTAATCCTGAAGCTGAAAATAGTTTGTTGTAATCCTCCTGCAACCTGGCGACACAAAGGTCTACGTCCTGACAGGAACTTCTGAGCTGCGATGCTGCCTGAATGAATCTGGGATTGGTGCTTGATACCGGTAAGGTGGTAAGAATTCCTTTTGACCAGAAATCAACAACGCATTCCTCAACAGGTTCATACATTATCATACTGCCTGCAAAATAGAGCAGCAAATTATAACCCTTCAGTATTGAATTCTGATCTATATCTTTTTTTTCTTCCATTTATTTGCTAGTCAGGTTTTTTGAAATCAGCATGCCCTGAAATTGTCCTGCTTTAGTCAATAAACGGGATAAAATTCAATTTGTTCAATTTCTCTAAAAAAAAAAGCTGCACCTCCCGATGCAGCTTCCATTATACCATAAAAATCTTTATTTTGTGAAATCGGCCATCTCATGAGGATACTCATCATTGTCGATCTTTCTCTTGATCTCTTTAAATGCTTTAACTGTATATGCAACATCATCGAGCGAATGGACCGCGGTCGGAATCAGGCGAAGCATCACCACATCCCTTGGCACAACCGGGTATATTACGACCGAGCAGAAGATATTAAAGTTCTCCCTCAGGTCGTATATCAGCTGCGTTACCTGTGTCACACCTCCTTTCATGAATACGGGGGTAACAGGCGATTCAGTCCTGCCGAGATCCAGACCCTCTTCCCTGAGGCCTTTCTGGAGGGCTCTGACATTAATCCACAGTTTTTCCCTGAATTCGGGATGTGCCTGAATAAGCTCGAGTCTTTTAATTGCACCCAGGGTCATCGCCATGGGTAATGATTTGGCATAGATCTGAGAACGTAGATTATACCGCAGGAAATTTATTACCTCTTTTGTACTTGCTACAAATCCGCCAATCCCCGCCATCGATTTCGCAAAAGTGGCGAAATAAATATCGATCTGATCCTGAACGCCAAAGTGTTCTCCCGTACCTTTCCCGTTTGCGCCCATTGTACCAAAACCGTGTGCATCGTCAACCAGCAGCCGGAATTTAAAATTCTTTTTAAGTGCGGCTATCTTATCAAGTTTTCCAAGGTCGCCTGCCATCCCGAAAACTCCTTCGGTAATCAGGAGGATTCCGCCACCGGTCTCTTCTGTAAGCTTTGTCGCCCTTTGAAGCTGTTTTTCACAACTTTCAATGTCGTTGTGAGAGTAAACGAACCTCTTTCCCAAATGGAGTCTGAGTCCATCCATTATACAGGCATGTGATTCAGAATCGTAAACTATTACGTCGTGCCTGTCAACCATTGAATCAATTATCGAAACCATACCCTGGTAGCCGAAATTGAGAAGAAAAGCATCCTCTTTTCCTTCAAATTCTGCTGCCATCTTCTCAAATTTCTCGTGATTTGTGGTTTGACCCGACATCATCCTTGCACCCATGGGATATGCAAGGCCGTATTTTGCTGCGTACTCCGCATCAGCCTTTCTTACTTCAGGATTATTGGCAAGCCCAAGGTAGTTGTTCAAGCTCCACGAAAGAACTTCTTTACCTCTGAATTTCATTCGTGCCGCTATTTCTCCTTCGAGCTTGGGAAATGTGAAATAACCATGGGCCATATCGGAATACTGCCCCAATTCACCTCTGTTGGTTTTGATCTTATCAAAAATGTCCATTTTGCAGTACTTTAAAAAGTTTGCACAAATGTAGATATTAAGAAGTAGTAGCCCATACCTATTTATACCTAATTTGGTTTAGTAAATGAAACTGATGTATAAAATCTTACACTGAACCCCCTTCCCACTAAAGTGCATGTGCGTCAAGTATTTTTTTTCTTTTTCGCCGTAGGCGATTAATTATTGTAGAAAAAACGATCACGATATTGATTTTTACCGCGTAGCGGTTAAACAATTGCTTAGAATCCAGGGAATTATTAAATTTGTTCAGCTTTGCATATATAAATTCTGGGAAAACCCTGTTTAACCTCAACGAGGTAAAAAAATCATCTCATACTCCGGCTACAATAATTTAAGCCCTACGGGCTAGGTTTAACTCCTGCTGCACTTTCGAACTCTTTAATGACCTCAGTGTAAGTTTTTAGATTCTTGCATCTATACAAAAGTAACTTTGGTCAATGTCCACAAGAACAACCAGGAACGGACATCCTAAGATGTACCAAGTAGATAATTATTGCGTTTCTATACCTGAAATCAAAAATAAATCCCTAATTTTGCGCAACATTTTCAGATATGAAGTTCAGAGCATACATTATACTTTTAATATTAATTTTGGCAACCTCGTGCGGGGAGTATGAAAAGCTCCTTAAAAGTACTGATTATGAGCTTAAAAAGACCAAGGCAAAGGAGTATTTCGAAGCAAAGCAATTTGTAAAATCTTCTGAATTACTTGGTCAGGTTATCCCCCGGTTCAGAGCTACCGATGAGGCAGAAGAGCTTAACTGGCTTAATGCCCAGAGCTATTACGGCATGAAGCAATACGATCTAGCAGGCAGCTATTTTAAATCGCTGGTCGAACAATACCCATACGGAAAATATGCCGAAGAAGCTACTTTCCTGGGAGCTATCTGCGATTATAACCTCTCGCCAAAGGCTGAACTTGACCAGGAGAGCACAAGAAATTCGATAGAAGGATTCAATCTCTTTATTAACAGGTATGGCGTGAGTCCAAAAGTTCAGGAAGCAAAAGACCACATAAAAGAGCTTCAGGAAAGGCTTGTTGAAAAATCCTATATGAATGCGAAGCTTTATTATAACATGAAGGAATATAAATCTGCAGTTACCGCACTTACTAACAGTCTGAAGGAATTTTCGGATTCGAAATACAGGGAAGAGATGATGTTCCTTAAGCTTAATTCACTTTATCTTTATGCTGTCCGCAGTTATGAGAACAAGCAGAGGGAGAGATTTCAGGCTGCCCTTGATGATTACTTCTCGTTTATGGAGGAGTATCCCGAAAGCAGGTATTCAAGGGATGTAAAGAAAATTTATGAGGATACCGCAAAATATCTCAAGATAGAAAGCACCAATAACTTAGTTAATATTCAATAAATATATATGGATTACAGAAAATCAATTTCCCCAACAACCACGGTAACACGAAACCTTGACCTTTTAACAAAGGATACAGGTAATGTCTATGAAACTGTTATAATCGTTTCAAGAAGAGCAAACCAGATCTCGGTAGAAATGAAACAGGAACTAAATAAGAAACTTGAAGAATTTGCATCATTCACTGATAACCTGGAAGAAGTATTTGAGAACAGGGAGCAGATCGAGATATCCAAATTCTATGAGCGTCTCCCCAAACCGACACTTATTGCATTGCAGGAACTTGAGGAAGATAAGATCTTTTACAGAAACCCTGAATCGGCAGCTGGAAAGAATAAAACTTAGCAGTAATGCTAAAAAATAAAAAAATACTTGTTGGCGTAACCGGAGGTATTGCAGCCTATAAAACTGCAACTATCATCCGGTTGCTTGTTAAAGAGGGATCGGAGGTTAAGGTACTTATGACCAACCATGCAAAGGAGTTTGTCGCTCCCCTTACCTTCGCGACATTATCTAAAAATCCGGTTCTTACGGAGTTCTTTAATCCTGAGAACGGTAGCTGGAACAGCCATGTTGAGCTGGGTCTGTGGGCCGATCTTTTCCTTGTGGCGCCTGCAACCGCCAACACTATTTCCAAAATGGCTAACGGGATAGCCGATAATCTTTTGCTTTCCACTTACCTTTCTTCCCGCTGCCCGGTCTTTGTGGCTCCTTCTATGGATTTGGACATGCTTGCCCACAAGGCGACAGTAAAAAATATTGAAACATTAAAATCTTACGGCAATCGCATCCTCGATGCTCCATCCGGAGAGCTTGCCAGCGGACTGACAGGAAAGGGAAGAATGGCTGAGCCCGAGGAAATAGTAAAGGAGATTAAAGACTTCTTTACAAAAAAAAAAATTATAAGCCTCTGAGTGGCAGGCGCATCCTTATAAACGCGGGTCCCACCCATGAACCAATAGATCCTGTACGTTACATCAGCAATTATTCATCCGGAAAGATGGGTATTGCCCTTGCCGATGTTGCAGCAGACTACGGTGCTGCCGTCGAGCTTGTCCTTGGTCCTGTGAACAGGCTTCCCGTAAGCAAAGCGGTTATGGTCATAGACGTTACCACGGCAGAATCAATGGCAGCAGAATGCGTCTCCAGATTTCCCTGTTGTGATATCGCAATCCTGGCAGCTGCGGTAGCTGATTTTACACCTGAAATAGTTGAGAGTTCCAAGATGAAAAGGACAGGTGGTGAAATTACCCTTAAATTAAAGCCTACGATAGATATTGCAAAGGCTCTCGGAAAGTCAAAAAAAGCCTCCCAGATACTCGCAGGGTTTGCACTTGAAACCGGCAATGAGCTGGCAAATGCAACTTCCAAACTCAGGCAGAAGAATCTCGACCTGATTGTTCTGAACTCACTCCGGGAAGCGGGAGCAGGGTTTGGATACGACACAAACAGGATCACAATAATTGACAGGAACAATATTATTAATAAATTTGAGTTGAAATCTAAAGAAGAAGCCGCCAGGGATATACTCGACAAAATTGTTGAAATGTTGAAAAGTTTACCTGTATGAGATTATTACGGTTTTTAAAATATCCGGTCCTGTTAATTCTGGTAATCTATCCGGAAGTAACTCTGTCGCAGGAGCTTAATTGCAATGTTCAGATCTCCGCACAGAAGATCCAGGGATCAAACCGGCAGGTTTTTGAAACTATGCAGCGCGATATTTATGAGTTCATGAACAGTACTGTATGGACCAACCATGTATTCAGTTACGCCGAGAGGATCGATTGCAATATTCTGATTAACCTTACTGAACAGCTTTCGGCTGATGAGTTCAGGGGGACCATCACGGTACAGCTGCGCCGCCCGGTCTTTAATACCACCTATAATTCAACAATGTTGAATTTTGTCGACAATAACTTTCAATTCAGATATGTGGAGTTCCAGCCTCTTGAATTTGATCCGAATTCCTATAGGTCAAGCCTGGTATCGGTCCTCGCTTATTATACTTATATAATCATGGGTTTCGATTATGATTCATATTCACCTTTGGGGGGAACTGAATTCTTCCAGATCGCTGAGAAAATCGTTACCAACGCCCAGAATGCCCCTGAACCGGGATGGAAACCATACGACGGATCCAGGAACCGGAACAGGTACTGGCTTGTGAAAAATCTTCTCGATAAGGAGTACGAAGGAGTCAGAAGGTTCATTTATGATTATGACATAAACGGCCTCGACAAGATGGAGTCAAGGATAGCTGAGGCAAGGACAAGTATCGCTGAAAGTCTCAAGCTCCTGCAGGAGGTCTACAGACAGAAACCCGATCCTTTTATGTACCTGGTTCAGATCGTAATGGAATCGAAAGCCGATGAGCTTATAAATATTTTTTCAGAAGCCTTTCCCGAAGAAAAAAGCCGTGTTATTCAGATCCTTGTTGAAATAGATCCGGCAAACAAAACAAAATATGAAAAAATAACCGCAGCAAATCTGCCCTAATAACCGGTTATGCTCTCCAAACTATCTGTTCAAAATTATGCTCTTATCAGGGAACTGGACCTCAATCTTGGTGAAGGACTTACAATAATCACCGGTGAGACAGGCGCAGGCAAATCAATACTTCTCGGTGCACTTTCACTTATTCTGGGCACCAGGGCTGACTCGTCCGTCCTGCTCGATAAGAAAGAGAAATGCGTTGTCGAAGGGTTATTCATGACCAGGGGAACCGAGATTGATGATTTCTTTACAGATAATGATCTTGATTATGAAGATGCCGTAATTCTGAGAAGGGAGATCAATCCGGCAGGGAAATCAAGGGCTTTCATAAACGATACTCCGGTAACTATAAACCTTATGAAGGAATTGGGCGACCGGCTTATCGACATTCATTCGCAGCACCAGACTCTTATGCTTCATGATAACACCTTTCAGCTTAATATAATAGATTCATTTGCAGGTACATCTGCCCTCAGAAATGATTACAGGCTTACCTTTAATAACTACCGGAGGCTGCAGAAAGAGTACAACGCCATGATGGAGAAAGCAGAAAGGAATAAAGCGGATCTTGAATACTACAGGTTCCAGCTGAATCAACTTGAAGAGGCAAAGCTGGTAAAAGGGGAGCAACCTGAACTTGAACGAGAACAGGAACTTCTTGAACATGCCGAAGAAATTAAACTCTCCCTATCCCGGTCATCACAGTTATTGTCGGGTGACGAGAAGTCAGTCCTGAGCCTTCTTAAAGAGGTGAAGTCTTTCATTGGCAGGATAGGTAAAATTATACCGGGAGGTGATGAATTTATCGGCAGGATAGACTCGGTTTATATTGAACTTGACGATCTTGTTACTGAAATTGATAAGCTTGATCAGAAAATTGAGGCTGATCCCGGAAAGCTGCAGTCCATAAATAACAGACTCGATCAGATTTATTCGCTGATACAGAAACACCGGCTGAGGGATCTTGATGAACTCCTTGTCAAAAAGCAGGAAATTGAAAATCTCATAAAGTCGATCGTGACAAGCGATGAAAGGCTGGATGAAGTGTCCTCTTTTCTCAGCAGGGAAGCTGAGGCGCTTAAAAACCTGTCGGGTAAAATATCTGAAAAGCGAAGGGCAGTATTGACACAAATCGAAAGCAAGATCACTGAACAACTGAAACAGCTTGGTATGCCCAATGCAAAATTCAGGATAGCATTGTCGTCATCAGCCGATTTTACTCCGTCAGGTATCGACATTGCTGATTTCCTGTTCTCCGCCAACAAACAGATAAATCCTGAGAATCTTGCAAAGATTGCCTCGGGAGGGGAGTTGTCGCGGGTGATGCTTAGCCTTAAATCATTGCTGACAAAGAACAATAACCTCCCCACAATAATCTTTGATGAAATTGACTCCGGGGTATCCGGGGAGGTGGCCGATAAGGTTGGACAGATACTCTCTTCAATGGGTAAGTACATGCAGGTCATTAATATAACTCATCTTCCACAGGTCGCATCACGGGGGACGAAGCACTATCATGTTTATAAGGAAGATACCGGCGATTCAACAATAACACAGATAAAATTGTTGTCGAAGGATGAACGGGTTCTCGAGATCGCACGGTTGCTCAGCGGAAGCGAAGTGACCGAAACCGCAATCAGGAACGCTCGTGAACTGATTAATTCAGGTTCAGAGAAGTAATCCTCTAAAAATAGTGAGTCGAACCAAACAAACAGATTATATGAACGATGGTTTACTGAAAGGTAAGAAGGGAATTATTTTCGGGGCTCTGAATGATAAATCCATAGCCTGGCAGATAGCCCTGAAATCGTGGCAGCACGGAGCAGAACTTGTACTGACAAATTCCCCCGTGGCCATAAGGTTGGGTTCGATAAACAAACTGGCACAACAGACCGGCAGCAAGGTCATTACTGCCGATGCGACAAGCATGGAAGATATAGAGAAGCTCATAACGCAAAGCATGGAGATATTCGGCGGAAGGTTCGATTTCATGCTTCATTCGATAGGAATGTCTCCAAATGTCAGGAAAGATATTCCCTATGAGAATACAAGTTACGAAAACATGCTTAAGACTTTCGATATCTCGGCTTTGAGTTTTCACAGGATACTCCAGACTGCATATAAATATGATGCCCTTAATGAGTGGGGGTCGGTTGTGGCTATGTCGTACGTTGCTGCCCAGCGCACACTTACGGGGTATAATGATATGGGTGATGCCAAAGCGCTCCTCGAGTCAATTGCCCGGTCCTTCGGATATATCTACGGCCGGGACAGAAAAGTGAGGATTAACACTATCTCCCAATCACCAACTCTGACCACAGCAGGCAGCGGGATACATGGCTTTGAGTCACTTGTTGACTTTTCAGAAAGGATGTCTCCTCTCGGAAACGCAACTGCGGAGGAGTGCGCCGATTTCTGTGTCGTCCTTTTCTCTGATCTTACCCGCAAGGTCACAATGCAGAATCTTTTTCACGATGGTGGCTTTTCAAGCATGGGGATGAGCCTGAAGGCTATTGAGCAGTACAGGAAAAGCTTTGAGGAATGCGATTGAGGGCAGGGGGCAGGGAGCGGGGGGCAGAGAGCGACAGGGCGTCAGAGCGCAGGGCAGGCAGGGCGCAGGGCAGCGAGATAGCATCTGCGCAAATCTGCGGGATCTGCGGGAAATCTTTAAAAACCATTACGGAATTTGATCAGAACTAAGGGCGAAATTTAAGTATATATACATATTTTTAAGACGATTTACATTTACGTAAGTCGCTTTTTTTATATTTGAGTGACCCGAAAAACCTGGACTATGATCAAAATTGTAATTCTTGTGCTTCTGTATTTTACCTTCCCATTGTTAATAATATATATGTGTAAGCGATGGGCAGTTCTTAAAAAGCTCGGATCGATTGCAATCGCTTATGCTTTTGGATTGCTGCTAAGCATTTCCGGAATTCTCCCCAGGGGAAGCGATAGTTTTTACATTGCATTGCACGGAAAAATATCACTGCCGGAATCACAAATGCAATCCTTGCTCGAATCAGGAACTATCAGTAATGATGACATTTTCGTGAATTCCATAAGAAAAGTACAGGACCTGCTTACTACTATTGCCATACCTCTTGCTTTCCCGCTGCTCCTCTTTTCGCTTAATATAAAAAAGTGGCTGAAATATGCCAGAACAGGTTTTGTAAGCATGATCCTTGCTCTGGTGTCGGTGGTTGTGATCATTACCTCCGGTTATTTTATTTTTAATAATGTTGTACCCGACAGCTGGAAAGTAGCAGGGATGCTCGTAGGGGTTTATACCGGCGGCACTCCGAATATGGCATCCCTGAGCGTCGCACTTGATGTTGACCCAAATCTGTTCTTAATGACCAATACCTATGATATTATTTTAGGAGCTATTACCCTGATCTTCTTCATAACAGTAGCTCCAGGGGTGTTCAGGGCTATCCTTCCGCCATTTAAATTTTTGGGCGATTCATCCGGCGCAGATCAGGCGATTGCCGAAGCAGAAAGCTTTGAAAATTATTCCGGAATGTTAAAAAAAGAACTTAGACTTCCATTACTTAAAGCTTTGGGCATTTCGATGTCAATTGCCGTTGTGTCAGCATCAATTGCCATGCTGGTCCCTGAAAACTCATTTACCCCGGTTGCAATCCTTTTAATAACTACTCTTGCTGTAATTGCGTCGCTCATTCCCTGGATTAACCGGATCGAAAAGACCTTCCAGCTCGGAATGTACTTTGTCCTTGTCTTTTCCTTTGCTTTTGCATCAATGGCCGATCTGAGCAAAATATTCAATATCGCTTACCTTGGGCTTTTTGGGTACGTATTTTATGCCTATTTCGGCTCACTGTTACTTCACCTTATTTTGTCCCGGATATTCAGAGTCAATGCTGATGATTATTTAATAACCACAACGGCATTTATTTACTCCCCTCCATTTGTACCTGTTGTTGCGGCTGCCCTTAAAAACAAGGAAGTTATTATAACAGGCATAACAGTGGGTATAATCGGTTATATAATAGGTAATTATCTGGGTGTAGGCCTGGGATTTTTCCTTAAGGGATTTTAAAGAAGAATGTCTTAAAAGGGCGCTTATATAGATTATGCCACTCCCACCGGGAAAGGGGATAGAAGGAGTGCAGTGCTAGCCAAAGAGTCAATTTTAAACTGAGGATTATTTAATTAACTGAAACACAATTAAATAACTTTCCCCTCCTTTTGAAGGAGGGGTGGCCAGACGGTGAAATCATCTCACACCCAGAAACTAAATTCGTCTGGCCGGGGTGGTTGATTCAAGTCTTTTTTATTACCTTTATTCAAATGGATAGACTGAAACAGTAATTAACCACCCCGGCCGGGAAAACAGATTGTAACTCCTCAAAATCTATA
The DNA here is from genome assembly GCA_963806555.1 of uncultured Bacteroidales bacterium. Classification (GTDB taxonomy): domain Bacteria; phylum Bacteroidota; class Bacteroidia; order Bacteroidales; family VadinHA17; genus LD21. The sequence continues at coordinate 327,612 of CAWDYR010000029.1, forward strand.
GTCCCGGCCACCCCTCCTTGAAAAGGAGGGGAAATGTAAAATATTGCAAATCTATTACATACAGTTTGATTCATAAGCTAACCCATTCCTTAGGTTGACGGATATGGGGAATAGGGGGTGAGTTTGTGCAAAGGGGATTAATTTATATAAGCGCCATTATAAGACATATTAAAATAAAATAAAAGACATATTAAAAGACGTATTAAAATAAAATAAAAGACATATTAAAAGACATATTAAATATAAAAGAAATACGTATTAAACCTGGATTTAAATCTGCGAAGATCCGCGTGATCTGCGGGAAAACAAAAAATTTCCCGCTGATTTCGCAGATTCTCGCAGATTCCAAAGATTGATAAAGTTGAAAGCCGGAAGACCGAAGACCGAAGACCGAAGACCGAAGACCGAAGGGGGACCCGGGTGAGTATCCTAGAACAAATAATTCAATCCTATTGCAAACCCTATATTCCCGTCCTGACTGTTAAAGGCTTTCCCGATGTCGACCGCTACAACAAAATTCTGATTGATTACCGGCATTATGCTTATTCCCGCACTCTGGTGGAACTTTTCCTGCCCGGGATTAAAATAATCAGAGTAGTTTTCGCCGGGATACAGAGTGTTGAATGTAGACTGCAGGTTACCCGGCATTTTTATGTCATTTACCACTCTTCCGAAATCATAAAACATGTTCAGCCCGATATAGCAATCCTGGTTTAACACTGTGAAATAGATTGGTTTCCAGCGTAATTCGACATTACCTAAAACGAATGCGTCACCCAGGACCCTGTTCCTCATCACACCTCTCAGGGAGCTGGCTCCTCCCAGCCCTTCGTTGGTGGCACCTGTCAGCATCGATGTAATAACCTGCGACTGATAAAAGAACGGTACTTCACCGGAGAGGGTGGTCTGGTATCCCAGACGGTAAACGAGTGCCAGGTTCTTTTCAATTAAAGTGAAATACTGCCGGTGCGTGATATAGAACTTTGAAAATCCCCAGTCGTTGCCCATGAACTGAGGTGCAGCCTCAACACCAAGCTCTGTCCATAATCCCTTCATCGGATTAGGCCGGTTGTCGCGGCTGTCCCAGGCAATACCTGCCTTGACTGTATTTACCCACCCTCCGTCAGCTTCATTTGCCGAGATCAATCCCAGAGCCTGGTAACGTTCAAAGAGGCCTGGTTCATCCGTGACATAAGGTAACTTTTCATCCTTGCCTTTATTTAGTTTGTCTATGTCAACTGAACTGACCTTAAAATTCTGAAATGCAAATCCGGCGCTCCATTTTAAATGGTCACCCGATAATCTGCCCTGAAAATCGTTCTTAAACCTGAACTGGTTCCTTTCAAAACGATAAAACATTCTTGTCCTGTAGCCGGTTTCTTCATCATTCATCCAGATTTTATTATAGACGGCGTCATATCCGTTAAATCCGTAGAAATGATTTGCCTGATCCGGGAGATAACTGAGGTCGGTTGTCATGTGCACCCCGGGGATAAAATGGTTTGATTCATACATTAACCTGTATATGCCGCTCCCTTTAGTAAAATGAGATATTTCTGTATAGAAATGGTCTAGATATTCAGGATAAATACTCGGATTACCATAGTTATAAAACTCAGCCAGTGCTCCATACTGGAAACCAAGGTCAGAATCAAAGGAGATCGCCGGAAGGGCGCCCCCGAATGTCCAGCCGGTTTTTATCTTTTTCTCCTGTGAATCGACAGAGTGCATTAAAAATATAAGCAAGATAAGGGTCACGAACTTTTTCATAGGTTACAGGTTTGGGTTACAGCGCTAAAGATAAAGAAAAATGGAACCCCCCAAAAGATATTCATTTTTTTATAGACAATTCAGCGGGGTTTATTAAATTTATGATGACAAAGGATTTCAGTTACCTGAAGACTGAATAAATCAGTAATCATACCAATATTTTACAACATGAAAAGACTAAAGATCATCGTTGCAGGATTAATAATTATCATTGGATTTCTGCAGAACTTACCGGCACAGGAGAAAGCTGATGACGTGTTATTTCCTGTAAAAGGCTTTTGCATAGGAGCTCCCTCTTCGGAGCAGGTTGACCGGTTTGTGAAATTTATCAGTGAAGAGTTGTCACCCAGGGGAGTCAACACTCTTTTCCTGCTGGTTGAGTACAACTACCAGTTTAAAAGTTATCCGCAGCTAAGTGATTCTGCAGCACTTTCAAAAGCTGAAGTCAAAAAAATTGTAAACGTCTGCAGGAAGAACAATATCAGGATCATACCGCAGATCAATATGCTCGGACACCAGTCCTGGTCGGCAAATACCGGCCCGCTTCTGACACATTTTCCGGAGTTTGATGAAACACCGCAAATTAAAATGCCTGAGAAGTATGTCTGGCCAAATTCTGACGGCCTGTACTGCAAAAGCTATTGTCCGCTTCATCCCGGTGTCCATAAAGTGGTTTTTGCCCTCATCGATGAAATATGTGATGTCTATGAAACCGATGCGTTTCATGCAGGAATGGACGAAGTTTTTTACCTGGGGGATGAGAAATGCCCGCGATGCGCCGGTGTTGACAAAGCTGAATTATTCGCGGGCGAAGTAAGACGGCTGAGAGATCATCTTGCTTCGAAAAACAGGGAGCTCTGGATATGGGGCGACCGACTTATAGATGGAAAGACGACAGGCATAGGCCTGTGGGAAGCCAGCTACAACTATACTTACCACGCCGTTGACATGATCCCGAAAGATGTTGTGATCTGCGACTGGCACTATGAAAGACCCGACCAGACAGCTGTCTATTTTGCCATGAAAGGTTTCCGGGTAGTTACCTGTCCGTGGAGAACTCCAGCTACTGCGGTTCTTCAGGCTGAGGATATGGCAAGGTTCAGGAAGTATGCCACTCCTGAGATGAAACCCAGGTATTATGGAATGGTCCAGACTACATGGTCAAATCCTGAAAGGTTCATGAATGGTTTTTACGGTATTAAAACAACAGACTCACGGCCAAATACCGGACAACGGGATCCGTCAATGAATCCCTGGGATACGTTCAGGGAGATGTTCAGGCGCATGAATGAGCTTGAAGCAATGAAATAACCAGATAGGAGCAGCCCGGCCCGCGATGGTTCAGAATTTTATTTCTGTCAGGGGAGTATTCCATCCTTCTAAAATTAGTTTTAAAGGCTCCTGCTGAATAGCTGCTCCTTTAATTATGAAATCCAGATCCACCTGCTTCTCCTCACCCGGCAACAGTGTGAAATAGTTATCTGAAAAATATGCCGGCAGGACCTGTTTATCATTCATATCTGTCAATTTCAACCGGATAAAAAACGCCGGTTCCACACCCGGATTAATTACAGAGAAAAGAACATTATTATTTTCACGATTCCGGATCTCACATTTGACCTCCGCACTTGCCAGTTCATTTAGTTTTTCATAGGAATGTGTTTTGTTTGAAAGCCAGTAAAGATTCTCATCCATAACTTTTTGATTATCGCTCAGTGTTAATTTCAGAAAGAAAACTCCATTTTCTGCCTGCGGCAGGGAAATTTTGTCCAGCAACAGCACCTCGTGAGCCTTCAGACTTACATTTTTTTTAGTTTCGGAGATTATTTTGCCGTGCATATCACAAAGCTTTATGCCGGCCGAAATATTTTTGAGATCCAGGGCAGTTTGATTTAAAGCGCAGACTACCGAATCATTCAGGTTAAGCTGAATATGAACCGGTGCTGCACCATGTTTGTATCCAAAATAACCACCGGTGTAATCAAGGTAATAATCATAAAAGAATCCGCGCAGGGCTGTCCATGGATTCTGATTTTTCCAGACAAGCATTCCGGTATACCAGTCCCACATCTTATAGTTGAATCCCTCCTGAAGAGCCCGGTATTGCTCATAGCTGACAATCTGTGCCTTGAAACAGAAATCCCGGATATCCTTTACTTTTCCGTAGCGGTCAGGAAAATCAAGCAAAGGCAGATATTTATGATATGTCCATGATTTGCCCACCCTGATCCCCTGAGGCGGTATCATTTCATCTTCAGGAATTATTTTCTTCAATCCTTCATAGTTCGGAATTCCGATTGAACCGGTTTCCGGATTAAAGGGGAATGATCTTTCAGTGAATATTTTTTCAGGTTCCCTGATTCCGTAGGGTCCGTCTCCGACTCCACCTATTGTATTTGTCATAAGCTTCGAGGATGTTGACATTTCAAGGAAATACCTTCCCGGATCGAACCGGGGGAAAATGTCTGTCTCCAGGGCTTTCAGGATATCAGCAGGTGGCAGGGTTTCATTTCCTCCGCACCAAAGATAAAGGCTGGGATGATTCCTGAGCATTTTAATCTGATCAATGACCGATTCAAGGAACAAGCTCATGATTGTCGGGATAGGCTTTGCGCCTTGCCTGTGACTCCTTTTTTGTAGGATCGTTCCATTCACCGTTGCAATCGCCTGATATCCAGAGATCCTGCCATACCAGGATGCCATATTTATCGCATGCATCATAAAATTCAGGACGTTCGGTCAGTCCTCCGCCCCATACCCTGATCATGTTCATATTCATGCCGGCATGAAATCTTACTTCAGCTTCATAGCGCTCTTCTGATAAGACGGAGCAAGCGCATCTGAGGCAATCCAGTTGCCTCCCTTGATAAATACTTTCTGACCGTTTACAGTGAATACCCGTGCTTTGATCTTTTCATCAAAATAATTGCCGGTTTCCCTTATTCCGAAAACTACTGTTTCCGAATCCATCTCTGTCCCGTCATCTGAAATCAGCTTAATTTTGCGTTATATAACGGTTGATCGCCCATCCCATTTGGCCACCATAGCGCGGATTTTCAATTTTTATTTCGCGAAAGCTACAACCTTTTCTTCATAAGGATTAAGGCTGACCTTTGACATTTCTTTTATAGCTTTCGAACTCAATCCTGAAGATCCCCTTTAACATGCTGCGATGATACATTTTTCAATTCAACCGATGGATTGATAAAGGCAGGATCCTGCTTTTCCCCCGGTATTCTTATTCCCGGAACCCTGATTTCGATAAAGGGATTCCTTATATCTACCGGTCCTGTTATTTCAATGGATACCTGGTCCCATATCCCGGTATTCCTGTCGCGGATCGGACAGATCCAGTCCCATCCGGCAGTGCATTGCATGGTTACATTGCGGCCTATGGTGCCGTCGCCACCCTGCCCGGCATAGGCATTTCCAACCGGATCGGGAGGCGCTACCCAGACTGCCAGCCTGTTTGGCTTTTCTTTGTTCAGATAGGGTGTGATCAGGTATTTTTCCCTGAGGTACATGCCCTGATGTGTATTTGTATTGACCCTTTTGCCGTTAAGGAAAATATCGGCAAAATAATTTATACCCCTGAAATTAAGCCATACCTCCTGCCCTCCTTAATGTCAGGTAATTTCAAACTCATTATAGAACCAGTAGGTATAATAGTCCCTTCCGGTATCATACACATCCGGAATGAGATTATTATTCATCCCGAAGAAATGGATCGGGGATCTGTTTATTGTGCAGCAGGGTTGTCAGGATGGTTCCCGGAACGATCGCATCGATCCATCCTGCAATTTTAAATCCTGAACCTGTTATTTCTGTTCCATCGGCAGTATTACCTCAGCGGCTCTTTTTGCTTTCCAGTTATCGTGAAGCAGTAGCTTCCGTGACTGGGCCGGACTGGTTGAATTTAAAATTATCAATGCAAAAAGAAGGGATAAAGCTGATTTCATTGGGATTTGGATTAGGGTTCAGTTTACTTACTTTCCAGAGGTTTCTGGTTTAAGATAAATATGAATTGATTTAGTTTTCAGCCTGCATTTGTCTGGTTTACTATCACTTCCGCAATCAGGAATTATTCGTACCCCTCACAAATTTAGTCAATTGAATTTTAAAATGCGCCTTTATGCCCCCTTCATTTAATAATTTAAACCTTTTTAATTTTCATTTTTGACGGGTTGATAAGACTGACTATCTTTAACAACCCGAAATATTATTTTCTGAAATGAAATTTATAAATCGCTGACTATTGCACTGATGTCAATATTAATAGAAAACATAAGGTCTCTTGTTCAGACAGAGGATGATCCTCAACGGTTCGTTGCCGGTAAACAGATGGCGAAGGTGAATATCAATAAAAGATGCATACCTTTTAATTAAAGATGGGTTCATCAGTGATTTCGGCCCGATGTCTGCCCTTGACAAATCAACGATTGATATCACACGGCGGACCGGTAGAAACTCTTAGACGCTTCGGGCAGATTTGTTTTCCCCTCGTTTTGTGATCCGCATACCCATCTTGTTTTTGCAGGCAGTCGTGAAAGAGAATTTACTGACAAAATTAGAGGATTGTCTTATGAGGAGATCGCAAGGAGGGGAGGAGGTATTTTGAATTCCGCGAAACTGCTTCATGAGACATCTGATGAAGATCTTTTTAATCAGTCGATAATCCGGATTAAAGAAATAATCGGACTGGGAACAGGTGCAGTGGAGATAAAGAGCGGTTATGGCCTTAACACCGAAGACGAGATCAGGATGCTCAGGGTTATTAAAAGGATTAAAGAGCAATCACCTCTTGAAGTAAAAGCAACGTTCCTCGGGGCACATGCAATTCCTGCAGCTTATGCCGGCAACCGCAATGAGTATGTTGATATTATCATCAACGAAATGATACCGATGGTTGCATCCGAAGAACTGGCTGATTATATAGATGTTTTCTGCGACCATGGTTTTTTTACGGTTGATGAAACGGAACGGATATTGATGGCAGGTATAAAATACGGACTTATACCCAAATTGCATGCGAATGAGCTGGGTAATTCTGGTGGTGTTCAGGTTGGGGTTAAGTACAATGCCCTTTCGGTCGACCATCTTGAAAAGTCCGGGGATAAAGAGATTGAGGCGCTTCTTGGTTCTGAGACGATGCCTACTCTTCTTCCCGGATCTGCATTTTTCCTGGGATTGCCTGATCCTCCTGCAAGGAAAATGATAGATGCAGGCCTTCCGGTGGCGCTGGCTTCGGATTACAATCCCGGGATCATCTCCTTCCGGAAATATGAAACTGGTTATGTCACTAGGATGCATAAGGCTGAAAATGACGCCGGAAGAGGTTATTAATGCTGTAACGATCAATTCGGCTTATGCAATGGGATTGTCAGATACACACGGGTCAATTGCAAAGGGAAAAGTTGCTAATGTGTTTATTACAAAAGAAATGCCATCATTGGATTATTTACCGTACGCGTACGGCAGTAATCTGATTGATAAAGTTATACTTAAAGGAAATATTATCATTTAGTGAAAAAGGAATTCACAACTAGTTTATTAATTTAAAAACTTACACAGAGGTCCACAGAGGATCACAGAGTTCCCAGAGGGATTATGAGCGCTAACTCTGTGGATCTCTGTGACTTTTTCACCCGCCGTAGCCTCCAGGCGAAGGCGGGCTCAGTGGAACTCTGTGTAAGTTCTTAATTTCTTTGCATTATTGTAAATCAAAATATATGGATAAGAGGATCATAGAATGCGTTCCGAATTTCAGCGAAGGCAGGGACATGACAATAATAAAACAGATAACTGATGCAATTGAATCGGTTGAAGGAGTCAGGCTGCTGGATGTTGATCCCGGAAAAGATACTAACCGGACAGTCGTAACATTTGCAGGGAATCCTGAAGCAGTTTCCCAGGCTGCTTTTCTCGCAGTGAAGAAAGCATCTGAACTTATCGATATGTCAAAACATCATGGTGAGCATCCGAGGATGGGAGCTACCGATGTTTGTCCGTTCGTCCCGGTTTCCGGGATAACCATGGAGGAAACTGTTGAATATGCCCGGAAACTGGCTAAAAGGATTGGTGAAGAGCTTTCGATACCGGTTTATTGTTATGAAAATGCCGCTTTTGAAGAGAAAAGAAGAAATCTGGCAAATTGCAGGGCAGGTGAATATGAAGGACTTGTAAGGAAACTTGCGGATCCTGAATGGAAGCCTGATTTTGGCCCGGCGCTGTTCAATCAAAGATCCGGGGCAACGGCTGTCGGCGCCAGGGATTTTCTCGTAGCATTTAATGTAAATCTGAACACTACCTCTGTACGGAGAGCAAATGCAATTGCTTATGATGTGAGGGAAAAAGGAAGGCCGGAAAGGGAAGGTAATCAACCCAACGGCCGTATAATTAAAGATGAGAACGGAGAGCCGGTAATGATCCCGGGCTCATTGAAAGCGGTCAGGGCAATAGGATGGTTTATTAAGGAATATGGAATTGCCCAGATCTCGATGAACCTCACAAATATTTCTGTTACACCGGTTCATATTGCTTTTGATGAGGTGTGCAGGAAAGCTGATGCCAGGGGTGTACGTGTAACAGGTTCGGAACTTGTGGGACTTATTCCCCTCAAGGCGATCCTTGACGCAGGAAAGTACTTTCTGGAAAAGCAACAGCGGTCTGCAGGCGTTTCAGACGCGGAACTTATTAAAATTGCTGTCAGATCATTGGGACTTAACGATATCCATAAATTTAATCCTGAAGTGAAAATAATTGAATATAATATGGCAGAAAAAGGTGGACACAGATTGATTGAAATGGACCTCACGACCTTCATGAATGAAACTGCCTCTGAATCCCCTGCACCGGGCGGCGGATCAGTTTCTGCCTATATGGGCGCTCTTGGAGTTGCCCTGGGGACTATGGTAGCTAATATTTCAAGCCATAAACGGGGCTGGGATGACAGGTGGAAGGAATTCTCCGACCGCGGCTGAAAAAGGCAAGTCCATACAGAATGAGTTGTTGGACCTTGTTGATGAAGATACGACAGCATTTAACAGGATACTTGAAGCTACAGGACTTCCAAAAAGAACCGAAGAAGAAAAGAAAATAAGAAGGTCAGCAATACAGGAAGCCACAAAGAATGCAGCATCAGTACCCTTTAAAGTCATGGAAACAGCATTATCCGGTTTTGCATTGTTGAAGGAGATGGTAGAAGAGGGCAATCCCAATTCTGTTTCCGATGCTGCTGTTGGAGCCCTGGCGCTGAGATCGTGCATCAGGGGAGCCTTTCTGAACGTGAAAATAAATGCGGCCGCGATTGAAGACAAGGAATTTGTGGCAAGCCTGATCGAAAAAGGCAGTTTAATTGAATCAGGAGCGGCTGCAGAAGAGGAGGAAATACTTAGAAAAGCTGAGACCTCTATACAAAACAGTTTTAAGATAAAATAGTTTAAGTTCCGTTAAACAATTAATGAGGGACCTGGTATCCCATATCCTGATTTTGGAGCTGTTACCTGTTATTAAACATGATTCTGGTTATTCAATTCACCAAAACTAACTTCCCGCTATTTTCAGCTGTCTGTTCCTCCTTATCGATACTTAATAAAAATGATATCAGCTGAATAACATCTTTACATTTCTGGTATTTTCTCTCTGAAATGTGCCGATTTTGTTAAATATTTAACAATACAGTTAAAATTTATTAATTATGATTATTATCATATTAATTTAATGAATATATTAGCCCTCCAATTTTAACCTAAACCTGATTATTTATGAAAAAAATCCTGTTGATTTTTACACTGTTACTTATAACAGGTTCTCTTGTTATGAGCCAGACGGTGCAGATTACGGGTACAGTTACAAGTTCGGATGATGGACTTGCACTACCCGGGGTAAATGTTACCCTTAAAGGAACTACCATTGGCGCAATTACCGGAGCTGACGGGAAATATTCCATTTCGGTTCCGGCTAACGCCCAGTCTCTGACGTTTCAGCTTTATCGGCTTCCGGACACTGGAAGTGCCAATTGAGGGTAAAACAAGAATCGATGCTGCTCTTGAGCAGGACCTCTTCAATGTGGAAGAAGTCGTCGTTGTTGCTTATGGAACCCAGCAAAAGCGCGATATTCCCGGTTCGGTCTCATCGGTAAAAACTGATCCTCTCAAAAATGTTCCGGTTCAGAGCTTTGACCAGGCTCTCCAGGGAAAAGCTGCCGGCGTTAATATCACCCTGCCCAACGGGGTCCTCAATAACCCGCCGGTTATCAGGATCAGAGGATTTAACTCAATATCCGGCAGTTCTTCACCGCTGGTAGTTGTTGACGGTGTTTCAATTGCAACCGGTAACTGGGGAGGTACTGCTGTAACTAACGCGCTTGCAGATATAAATCCTGCAGATATCGCTTCGATGGATATTCTTAAGGATGCCTCTGCAACAGCTCTTTATGGCTCCCGTGCTGCCAATGGTGTGATTCTTATAACAACCAAGCGGGGTTCCGGTCCCAGAACCAAAGTTACTTACGATGGATATGTAGGTTTAACGGAACCATATAATTTGTTTGACATGATGAATGCCGAGCAATATGTGGCCCATAAGAACAAAGCATGGGAGAACGCCGGTTCAGCTACCAGGATCTCAATAGTAAATGATTCCAACGGAAGACCAATAAGTACAAACTGGGCTGACCAGGTATATCAGACAGGTTTGCAGCATAATCATGCTATAACCTTCTCAGGCTCAACTGCAACGACCAGTTATTATATGTCAGTTGGTTATACAGATCAGGAGGGTATTATCAAAAAGAACACCTATACCAGAAAAAATGCCAGGCTGAATCTGGATCATAAATTAAACAAGTATATCACACTTGGAGCAAACATTGCTTATACCAATGGCTATAATGAATCCCCGGTGACAGGAGCCTCTTTTGCAACTGCAGGTGCAGCACGTCTTGCATTTGTTTTGCCTCCCAACCTCGCTCCATATAAGAATGACGGAAGCGGTGATTTTAATATTGAAGGATCAGCAATAGGCAGAATGGGTCAGCCGTTCCCGGCTCTCGGGTACTATAATCCTACTGCCATACTTGCCCTTAATAAATTCACCACTGAAACAGACAGGCTCCTGACAAATGTCTTTGGATCCATTGAACCAATAAAGGGACTTATTCTTAAGACAGCCTTCGGAATGGATAACCTGACTTCGGAAACAACATATTTCCAATCCCCGGTTACCGGTGACGGATATGGTTCGAACGGTGCGGCAGGAGCTCAAAATCAGAAATTCAACAGATGGACCTGGACCAATACTGCCAATTATAATGTTACATTACTCGAGAAACATAATATCGGGTTACTGGCAGGTGCAGAAGAGCAACGCTCCCTGAATACTTCGTGGTCAGGCAGTAAAACCAATGTAACCGACCCTTTCTTTAAGGTGTATCAGGGTGCCTGGGTAACCGCAGGCATGGGAGGCGGTAGTTTGGGTGAAAACTATTTCGTCTCTTATTTTGGTCGTGCCAGCTATAATTATAGCAGGAAATATTATGTGGAAGGCAGTGTCCGCCGTGACGGATTTTCAGGGCTGGCAAAAGGCAACAAATTCGGTACATTTGGCGGCGCATCTTTAATGTGGAATGCTTCAAATGAAGATTTTATCTCCAATGCCGTAGGATCAATATTTTCAGATATCCGTCTTAAAGCAAGCTTTGGCCGTGTAGGTAATATTTCAGCAGTGGGGGATTTCAGTTCCCTGTTCCTTTATGGAGCCGGTGTTTATGGAGCTGCCCCGACACTCACTTTTACACAGGCAGGTAATGCTGCCTTGCAATGGGAAACCAGCGACAAGTATGATTTTGGTTTGAGCTTCGGCTTGTTTCAGGATAAAATCCAGGCTGATATCAACTATTTCTATAATGATATTAATGGTTTGGTTCTCGGTGTTCCACAGTCCCCTTCAAAAGGTATACCCGGCAACTCAATTTCTGCCAACGTTGGTTCAATGTTCAATAAGGGTCTGGAACTGACATTTACAAGTTACAACATTGCCAAACCTAATTTTTCCTGGACTACCACATTGAATTTCAGTTCCCTGAAAAATGAAGTTACAGCACTTGCCCCAGGTGTCACTGAGTTACTTGGTGTAACCGGTGGTCTTGAAACGACCAGCAAAACTATTATCGGCGAACCGATTGGTAACATTCTGGCTGTCGAAACAAGAGGTGTTGATCCGGAAACGGGGAGAAGAATTTATGTGAATAAAGACGGAAAAGAAGTCCTTTTTTATTTTGAAAATTCTACGGCTACCAGATGGCAATACCGGGATGGTTCAGGAAACGCACCTGCAATAACAACAGCTTCTGACGCAAAAGTTATGGGATCACCTTTACCAAAGTATTACGGAGGATTAGATAATACTCTGACATATAAAGGTTTTGATTTCTCTATGAACCTTACTTATGCTTTTGGTTTTAAAATCTATAACGGTTCAAAAGCAGGTTTGAGAGACCAGAGATGGTGGAATAATTCGGTTGAAGTTTATGAAACAGCCTGGGAAAATCCGGGTGACATTACCAATATTCCAAAACCGATTATGAATGATAATATTTCCAACGGATCTTCATTCCCGATCTCTGAAAATATAGAGGATGGTGACTATGTTAAAGTCAGAAATTTAAGTCTTAGGCTATACAATTAAAAAGCTACCGGCTGTTACCAATATTGAGAGTATCAGGCTTTATGCCCAGGTATTTAATGCGTATGTCTTCACCAATTATACCGGCTCTGACCCTGAGGTTTCCACCAACGGTGATGCTAACCTTACACCCGGTATTGACAGGAACACTGCTCCCCAGGCAAGGACGTATACTCTGGGTTTAAGTGTTAATTTTTAATTAGTTAAAAGAAATGATTATGAGAAATATATTAAAAATAACAATAGCTTTTGTACTATTGCTGACAATCGGGTGCTCTAAAGAGTTTCTCGATCCGGTTCCTCAGACATCACTTTCCGATCTGTCGGTATTTGATACAAAGGACCGGGTGGTTGCCCAGGTAAATGGAATGTATGACCGCATGAAATCGGGTGCTTACCTTGGCGGAAGGTATTATGTCTATCATGATGTACGTGCAGACAATTTCATTCCCAAAAGTTCAAACCTTGTTACCAATTTCGCTTCATGGAACCATACTGAGGTAAGTTCAACCAACGAGGTGCAGAACCTCTGGGGAGCTATCTATACAGCCATCAACGCAATAAATGTATTTTACGATGGTCTGATTACTGCATGGGATGGAGGCAATCTGGAAGGCAAGATTTCCCAGGCTGAATTTGATCAGTTCAAGGGTGAAGCTCTTGCCCTCCGTGCAATCTGCTATTTCGACCTGCTTCAGCTTTATTGCAAAGCCCTATAATCAGGGGTCAGGATCTAATCCTGGTGTTCCACTCAGGCTGATAGCAGAGAGGAGTGCAGAAGGGAATGACCTCGCACGAAGTACAGTTGCTGAAGTATATACTCAGATACTTAAGGATCTGAATGATGCCGAACCCCTGGCAATAGCAGATTATAGCAATGATCTTTTAAATACGACAAGAATTCATAAGAATACTATCATTGCCTATAAAACAAGAGTATATCTTCATATGCAGGACTGGGCAAAAGTTGTAAGTGAATCCGCAAAAATAGTATCAGCTTCTGCTCCGTTTGCTGCATCAACAGGAGTCGCTTTCACCTTGAATCCTGATTTTACGAAAATCTTTGAGACACCTTATACCTCAAAAGAATCGATTTTCTCAATGCCCATGACAGACACAGACGGACCCGGAACCCAGAACGGACTTCCCCATTATTATTCTTTTTCCTCATCAGAATCATACTATCTGAATCAGGGAGCAGGGTCAGTTTATGCTACTATGGATCCGACTGATATCAGGAAGACCAGCCTCCTCCTTTCAGACGGCAACTATTTCCTTACAAAATTTCCTGATTATACCACACTTACCAATTACTGCCCGGTTATGAGATATGCAGAAGTTTTGCTTAACCGTGCTGAAGCTATTGTAAGATCAGGAAGTGCAGTTACCCAGGAAGCAGTCGACCTTCTCAATGCTGTAAGGACCCGTTCATTTCCAGCAGGTGCTTACACTCCTGCAAGCTTTGCAGCTGCAACGGATTTCTATTCAGCGATCCTTTTGGAGAGGGATATGGAATTTCTTGGAGAAGGTATTCGCACGATTGATCTTATGAGATTAAGCATACCCTTCCCGGCCAAAGATGGCGGGACAATGGGTCTTGTGCCGGAAATTGCATCGTCCAGTGTTGGCTATATCTGGCCAATCCCGGCAAATGAACTGGGCTTGAATAAGGCTATGACACCTAATAATTAAAACCAACCTGCCTTTAAAAAAAGGCTGACCCGATAGGGCAGCCTTTTTTATTTTTGCTCACTCCTTACTGAGGAATTATCCTTCTGATCATTCTTAATTTGTGGGAGTAACCTTTTATCTCATTCTTATATATCCCCTGATGATCGATCGTGTCAATCCTCACTCTGCCTGACGCATGGATCACAAGGCCCCTGGAGATGATCATCCCTACATGCGTTATCCTGCCCCTGTCATCATCGAAAAATACCAGATCACCCGGCGCAGATTCCTCCAGGAAACCGATGCTTTCACCTGCTTCAGTCTGCTTCCAGCTGTCACGCGGGATTTTAATTCCGTGAAGCTTGTAAGCCAGCTGCGTGAGGCCTGAACAGTCAATTCCCGACGGAATTCGTCCGCCCCAGATGTATGGACAATTTATGAACTTCATGGCAGTCTCTGCAACAGAATCCGTTGTTGTTGTAAAACTGTTACTGAAGTCGGTATTTGTGGTGTAAACATCATTTCCAGCCGAAAAAGTCTTGTTTTCAAAATCCGGATTATAAACTTCACACCCGGCCTCAAGGACAAGCTTCGTCTTATCATTTTTATAACACAGCATTGATCTGTTCAGCACATGCCCGTCAAGTTTCGTGGTATCTTCCGTATGCTGCAGATGATTTATGTCAATCCAGCCGGAGTAACTATCAAACAAGGTCTCGACTTTAATCCAGTACCCTGCCTCATCAATGATCCGGTATTTCTCTCCAAACAACACCTGGCTTAGCATCTCCGATTTATGGGTTGGTCCCAGACGTAATGGAACAAAAACATTTTCACATATATAGGTTTCCATCCTGTTTCTTTTGTGCAAACTTACAAATAAATGATGATTATGCATTAAGCCGCTCTATGGAACTCTGTGAACCTTTTGTGGAACTCTGTGTGCCCTTGAATCCCCTGAAGGGGACTTTAAGAATAGGAAATTAAGAACTTACACAGAGGTCCACTGAGAAGTCACAGAGGTCCACAGAGTTAGTCCCTAACCGTGCTCCCCTCTGTGGAACTCTGTGATACCTCTGTGGAACTCCGTGTAAGTTCTTAATTTATATGCATTTATAAATACATCTTATTCTTATACTGCCGGCAGGCAGGGAAGACACATAGTTCCACAGAAAAATATTAATCCATATAGAAAAATTATCTCTACTTTTGTTATTGATCATCAGTTCTATCTAATAATTAGGGTAATGGCTGTATCACGAAGACCTCCCGGCATTAAGACAGATAAAAGATACCTGTACCACCTTGTATTTTTTGTTGCAAGCATTATAGTCGTCGTGGCTATCTCCCCGCGTGAGGGCAAATTCAGGTATGAATTCCAAAAAGGTAAGCCCTGGCTTCAGACTTCATTGATCGCACCCTGGGATTTTCCCGTTCTTAAACCGGAAGATGAGATCTCAAATGAACGCGACAGCATTCTGAAAAATTTTGCTCCCTATTTTAAGCTGGATCCGGAGGTGGCGGAAACCATGATCAGCCAGTTTGACAAATACCTCAATGACCTGCTCGGCGTCTATGAGGCAGAAACAAAGCCTCTCAACCCGATGGGATTCATTACCGTTAAGAGGGACCTCAACTTAATACTTTCAAATATTTACAGGAAAGGGATTATGGAGGCAAATGATATTACAACTTCCCCCGGTCAATCCTATTCAGGAATAACTGTCCTTAAGGGTAAAGTAGGAGAGGAGAAGCCCCTGAGTTCGTTCTTCCTTCAAAAGGATGCATACCAGTCAGTCGAAGTTGAAAAAGAGAAGCTTGGAAAAAAGCTGGGTTCAGTTTTCGGAACGCCGGTATCGGATTTTGTATCACGGGTGGCATTCTATAATTTCATAAAGCCAAACCTTCTTTACGATGCCGAAACTTCTGCAACCTTTAAAGATAAGCTTGTCAGGGAGATCAGCCTTACTCGCGGACTGGTCCAGGAGGGGCAGCTTATAATCTCACGCGGCGAAATAGTCAATGATTCAAAATATATGATACTTGAATCACTGAGGAGTGAGTATGAAAAAAGACTGGGTATGTATGACAGGTGGCTGGTTATCCTCGGAAGGTTGATCCTTGTCTCTTCCTGTTACCTTGCTCTTTACCTTTTCATGTACCATTTCCGGTTTGATATCATCAGTTCTACCTCCAAAACATTCTTTATTATTCTGGTGGTATTGCTCTTTTTCCTGATTACAAGACTGGTGATATATCTTCCAAATACAAGTATTTATTTGATACCGTTTGCAATAATCCCAATAGTAGTAAGGACTTTTTATGATTCCCGCATGGCGCTTTTTGTTTACCTTATTGCAATAATGCTTGCGGGTTTTATAGTCCCGAACTCTTTTGAATTTGCTTTCATAAGTTACATTGCAGGGGTAATTGTAATATTCTCACTTACAAATATATATAAAAGAGCTAAGCTATTTACCACAGCATTCCTTGTTTTCCTTACCTATTCTTTTGTATACTTCGGGATCGGGGTAATGCAGGAGGGGAGCATTGAAAACATGAATTGGAAGAATTACCTCTGGTTTGCAGGGAACGGCGTTCTTCTGATGCTCAGCTATCCCCTGATATTTGTCTTTGAAAAGACTTTCAACTTTTTATCAGATGCAACCCTGTTTGAGTTATCGGATACCAATCAGCCCCTGTTACGCAAGCTTGCTGATAAAGCTCCCGGATCGTTTCAGCATTCCTTGCAGGTGGCAAATCTCGCAGAAGAAGCCGCAAGGGAGATCAGCGCCAATAACCTGCTTGCCCGTACCGGAGCTCTGTACCACGATATTGGCAAGGCTGCAGACCCATCTTACTTCATTGAGAACCAATCGGAAGGGTTCAGTCCGCACGATCAGCTCGAACCCTTAAAAAGTTCAAAAATAATTATAGATCACGTAAAAGAGGGAACGGAGCTTGCTAAAAAATACAAACTCCCTGAGCCGATAATCGATTTTATAAAGACGCATCACGGAACTTCGGTAGCCTACTATTTCTATAAGAAGTACCTTGACAGGAATCCCAGGGCTACGGATATGGAAAAAAGCTTTGCTTACTCGGGCCCTAAGCCCTTCTCGAAAGAAACGGCAATTGTTATGATGGCCGATGCTGTTGAGGCTGCTTCAAGGACATTGCAGAATTATTCGGAAGAAAATATCAGCGAACTTGTTGAAAGGATCGTATATATCCAGGAACAGGATGGCCAGTTTTCTGAAACCCCTCTTACCTTTAAAGACATCACTGATATTAAGCGTGTTTTCATAAAAAGACTTTCGAACATTTACCACGCACGGATTGCTTATCCGGAAAGAGGACCGGCAAGAGGTTAACGCATATCAATTACCTCTACTCCCTCGTATTTTTCAGCAGGAAAGACAAATGACCGGTTATCAGGCTTTTGCTTCAGGTCATATTCTTTTATCTCCAGAGTGACAGTAACACCGTTTTTATACTTGTACTCCAGGCTCCTGAGATCAAGACCGGGGTTGCCGATAGCGAGCCTTATCCTTATGTGATCGCTGTTGATGGCTTCGGGATATAAATCGATAAGCCAGGAATCTGAGGTCTTATCTATCAGACGGCTTTTGTAACCTTTTTTGTAAAGTGAAAAAACAGAGGAAGGTCGTGTCTGGAACGAATCATCACCTTTCCCGGGTTTTGTTATTGTCACTTCCTTTTCGGCCGGAAGGTAACTCCATGATGTTTCATTATTGTACCAGATAATGTTGTCTGCAAGATCAAGACGGTATTTATCCCTGCTCAGTAATATTGAACCCGAACTGGTATTGCTTGTGCCTTCAACCTGATCGTTAGTTTTTAAATTGAATTTCATTGAAATGGAAGGAGCGCCAAGTGCCATGGCAGAAAATCTGTCAAGCACCTTTACTGCCTCGGGATCATTCTGGGAGAAGGCTGCAACTGTAAACAGAAACAGGAGAGCAAATACCGATTCGAAAGTTCTCATATATTCGATTTACTCTATATCCTTCAAAATCTGTTCCAAACGTGAATAATCTGAACAAAGAACATCTCTTGCCTTGCTTCCTTCGAAGGGGCCGACAATACCGGCAGCCTCGAGCTGGTCAATTATTCTTCCGGCCCTGTTGTAACCTATCGACAGTTTCCGCTGGATAAGTGAAGTGGATCCCTGCTGATGCTGAACCACCAGCCTGGCGGCTTCGTCGAACATAGGATCTCTTTTGCGCAGATCAATTTCCTGGTTACCGGCATCGTTATCGTCAATATATTCAGGAAGGTGCATCGCATCGGGGTAACCCTGCTGCGACCCTATAAACTCGGTCAGCTCTTCAATTTCAGGGGTGTCGATGAAGGCACACTGCACCCTTACCGGTTCACTCCCGGTCGAGACCAGCATATCGCCACGGCCAACCAGCCTGTCAGCGCCTGTTGCATCAATAATAGTCCTTGAATCTATTGATGAGAACACCCTGAATGCGATCCTTGTCGGGAAATTAGCTTTTATAAATCCTGTAATGATGTTTGTTGATGGTCTCTGGGTTGAAATTATAAGATGTATCCCGATTGCCCTTGCCAGCTGGGCAAGCCTGCCTATGGGAGGTTCGATCTCCCTGCCTGCAGTCATGATCAGATCGGCAAATTCATCGATTATAAGGACGATATAAGGCAGGTACCTGTGTCCCTTTTCCGGGTTAAGCCTTCTGGAAATAAACTTTTCGTTGTACTCTTTGATATTACGCGACTGAGCCCCTTTAAGGAGTTCAAGGCGGTTATCCATTTCAATGCAGAGCGAATTTAAAGTATTGATTACTTTCTGGGTGTCGGTGATTATTGCATCTTCCTCGCCGGGCAATTTGGCAAGGAAATGACGTTCTATCTTGGAGTATAAAGGCAATTCAACCCGTTTGGGATCGATAAGGACAAATTTTACTTCAGAAGGATGCTTCTTGTAAAGTATCGATGTAATTATGGCATTTATACCTACTGATTTGCCCTGACCGGTTGCACCTGCAACAAGGAGGTGGGGCATCTTGGTAAGATCAACAATATAGGGTTCGTTGGTTATAGTCCGGCCCAGTGCCAGGGCCAGATCAAATTTCGATTCCTGGAATGTCTTTGATGTAATCAGGGATTTCATTGAGACTATTTCAGGATTCTTATTCGGGACCTCAATACCAACAGTTCCACGTCCCGGTATAGGAGCAATGATCCTGATCCCGAGAGCAGAAAGACTGAGGGCAATGTCATTTTCAAGCGATTTGATCCTTGCAATTCTCACTCCGCGTTCAGGAACTATCTCATAGAGGGTGACCGTAGGTCCTACAGTGGCGGAGATCTGGCTGATACTGATCTTGTGATCGCTCAGAGTCTTGATTATATTTTCCTTATTTTCAAATACTTCAGTATTGTCAAAACTGTTTTCCGACTTATGGTCAGTGAGTATTGAGACAGGTGGAAATTTATATCTTGAAAGATCAAGTCTTGGATCATAATTCCCCATGATCCTCTCAACCTCATGATCAGGAAGTATATCAATAACTTCCGGTTTTGTAATATTGATGGGAACACTGTTCGGAGTATTGTGTACTTTTCCATCCTTGTCAACCTCATGAATTATTGACCCGCGGTGAGTGATGACAGGTTCCTCTTCCTGGGTTGTCCGCTTGACAATGAATTTTATTTCTTTGTCGTGTTCTTCTTCTGGCTCCGGTTCCTCATCCTCTGATTCAGAATCAGTCCCGTCTGTCGTTTCGGAATCCTCTGCAGCATTTACCGATGTTTTAAAACCGGGGATGACGTTTTTTATCGTCGAAGGTATGGTGTTTGTAAAGGTCTCGGGCTTAAATCTGAGGGCAAAAATAAGGTATGATACCGACATTAAGGCCAGAAGTATGCCTGTCCCAATTTTTCCCATGAATGAATTAAGCCACCTTGATATTTCAAATCCCTGTGCACCGCCCGGGCCACTGATAAGATACCCACCCGCTTCTCCGAATATAAATCCCAGAAGAAGTGAAATAATTATGGCGGCAAAAGTGAATTTTGTAATAAGTTTCCAAAGGTTCAGCTTCGGAAAGTTGAGGAGGTATAAACCGATAGCTCCAAAAATAAGAGGAATGAAAAAAGCGCCGTAACCAAACCCATAACCGATGATCATCTTGGCAAGGTAATGGCCGCTCTTACCCGACCAGTTTTTTACATTTACGTCAGCTCCGGAGATGGTCTGGGAATCGGGCAGGCTCTGGTCAGTTTTCCACCAGAACAGATATGCCACACAAGCCAGGAGAAGATATAAGGCAAAGCCGGTGATCAGTATCCCAAATAAAAACTTTATTCTTTCATCAGTAAAAAAAGATTTGGATTTTCCCTTGCCCTTATTATTCTTTTTACCCTTTTCTTCCTTCTCTTTACTCATTTCGGATCAAAAATTTCATCAACAGATGCATAGCATCAAACCTCAACCGTACAAATTTTAAATTGGCATCCCAAAGGTAATAATTTTGAGTTAACAGGGATCTTTGCGATAAAACCTTTTGATCAGCAGAATTGCATCTGTGGCTTTGCTCTGCGCCCTGCGCCCTGAGCCCTGCGCCCTGTGCCCTGCGCCCTGCACCCTGCGCTCTGAGCCCTGCGCCTGCGCCCTGCGCCCTGCGCCCTGCGCTCTACGCTCCCCGCTCCCCGCTCTCCGCTCCCCGCTCCCTGCCCCCTGCCCCCTGCCCTCACAGGCTTACCATCTTGTTGATAAACTTATTTATATCCTTCTTCGAAACCCTCAGAAACTTCTCCTTCCTTTCAAATGTTCTGTCCGGGATGTCTTTCCGGTAAACATTTTCAGCTTCAAAGTGAAATTCAGAACGTCCGATGAAGAAGAAAAAGCCTAACAGGACCCCGTCAATCTCTTCAAAAGGGGTGGCGGCGTTGGGATTCTTAACACGGATGTCGTCGGTATACCAGACATTATAGATCTTTTTACGGTCGCCGGGGAATGTGACTTCTGCATTTTTACAGAAGAAACCGCATTTCATACATGTTTTTGACGTTTTCTTTATTTCCATACCCTTCATAGCTTCAAAGCCAGGATACCACTCTCCGGGTTTTGACGAGTAGAAATACCTTATAGTGAACATGCTGAGATATGTGTCGTAAATCTCCTTTGAGGGATTGGAGAGGTTTATTATGCCTGAATGGCCAATGGGAGAGATCAGTTCATAGATAATCTTGTCGTTTTTGAAGGCTACAATAAGATTCTTTGGCATAAGTTCCCTGGGCATATGCGTCACCTGACCCATATAGTTTACGCTATAGTGAATCTCACCCTGATGAACCGGCCTGTGGTTTTTTCCCCCGCAGGAATAACTGGTAATAGCAAATATAATTGCAATGGGAAATACAAATCTGAATCTCACCAACCAGAATTTAAGTTGTAAGGCATAAATGTAATTACTTTTTTTTAAAACGGAACGGAACACCTTTTAATTATGACCATTCGTAAAAAGATGTTTTATAACATAATTATTTTCATCACATTTCAACCACGCCGGCAAGATCTGATCCCCGAAATTAATAGCTTTGTGGATAAGCAGATAACTGAATTAAACAGGTAAGATAAGATCAGAAAATAAATTTGATTTTTATCAAAACCGATAGAAGAACATCCTGATATTCTGATAATAAATGGGAAAGAAACTGGCTGTTGTAGCCCTGGGTGGGAACGCACTTCTAAGGGGCAACCAGATAGGTACAATCGATGAGCAGGAAGAGAACACCACAAAGACTCTCGAAAATCTTGTTTTCCTTATAAATGAAGGGTACGATATAGTCATTACCCACGGCAACGGACCACAGGTGGGGAACATTCTGATGAGGAATGATGCGGGTGAACAGATATATCAGATTGCACAGATGCCTGTTGACATTTGTGTTGCTGACTCCCAGGGAGGCATCGGTTACATGATTGAAAGGATGTTCAGAAATGTTCTGAACAGGCATGGAATCGATAAGAATGTTGTATGCCTTGTTACACAGGTGATAGTTGATATAAATGATAAAGCCTTCTGTGATCCGCAAAAACGGATTGGCAAGATCTACAGCAGGGACCAGGCTGACGATCTGGCCATAAAAAAAGGATGGGTATTCAGGGAAGAGGTAAAAGCTGAAGGTGGCTTCAGGCGGGTTGTTCCTTCTCCGGTGCCGGTTGGAGTGATGAATGTCTCAATTATAAGGGATCTTGCCCGTCAGGGAAATATTGTCATTGCAGCCGGAGGCGGGGGTGTCCCTGTATATATTGATGAGAAAAAGGATGTAAGGCCCGCCGAAGCCGTGATTGACAAGGATCTCGCTTCCTCGCTTCTGGCCTCTCTGATAGATGCTGATGAATTCTATATACTGACCGACGTTCCGTATATCTATATAAATTACAGGAAACCTGATCAGGAAATAAAGGAGTTCCTTAATTATGCTGATACCATGAAATATCTTAATGAAGGTCAGTTTGCAAGGGGAAGCATGGCTCCTAAAATTGAAGCCTGTCTTAACTTTCTTAAAAACGGAGGAAGGAAAAGCATTATAACAGAAGCCTTTAAACTGGCAGATAAAAAATATGGTTCTAAGATCACCATGGAATACGAAGATTAAATATTTACTATTTTTGAATCTTCATTTATTTTAATTCATTTACTATTTACTTTTACCCATGTCATACAATTTACGCAACAGAAGTTTCCTTAAGCTTCTTGATTTCGAACAGGAGGAAATAAAATATCTGCTTGATCTTGCTGTTACATTGAAAAAAGCCAAATACTCAGGTACAGAGGAGCCAATGCTGAAGGGCAGGAATATTGCCCTGATCT
This sequence comes from uncultured Bacteroidales bacterium, assembly GCA_963806555.1. Lineage (GTDB taxonomy): Bacteria > Bacteroidota > Bacteroidia > Bacteroidales > VadinHA17 > LD21. The sequence continues at coordinate 350,609 of CAWDYR010000029.1, forward strand.
TCGAAAAATCGTCTACCAGGACAAGATGCGCCTTTGAAGTTGCTGCGCTGGACCAGGGGGCTCACGTTACTTATCTTGGACCAACCGGTTCGCAGATCGGTCAGAAAGAGTCAATGAAGGATACAGCAAGGGTCCTTGGCAGGATGTACGACGGGATTGAATATCGTGGCTATGGGCAGCAGATCGTTGAAGAGCTTGCAAAATATGCAGGCGTACCTGTATGGAACGGCCTTACAAATGAATTTCATCCGACTCAGATCCTTGCCGATTTTATGACAATGCTTGAGCACTCAGCAAAGCCACTTAACAAGATCTCATTCTGCTATCTGGGTGATGCACGCTTTAACATGGGCAATTCACTGCTTGTGGGAGCAGCCAAAATGGGCATGGATTTCCGGACTGCGGCGCCTCCGGAATTCCAGCAGGCAAAGGATCTTGTTGAGACTTGCCGCGGGATAGCAGAGCAGACGGGAGCAACAATAAATATTACAGATAATATTGAGGAAGCCGTCAGGGGTGTTGATTTCCTGTACACTGATGTCTGGGTATCCATGGGAGAGCCTGAATCGGTATGGGAGGAAAGAATAAAGTTACTTAAGCCCTACCAGGTCAATATGTCAGTTATCCGGAAAACAGGTAACCCCGATGTTAAATTTCTGCATTGCCTTCCTGCATTTCATAACAGGGAGACCAAAGTCGGGGAAGAAATATTTAAAAAATATGGCCTTGACGGTATGGAGGTCACAGAAGATGTGTTTGAGTCAGGTCATTCAATAGTTTTTGATGAAGCCGAAAACAGGCTCCATACAATAAAGGCCGTGATGGTGGCAACGCTGGGGAATTAGAACAATAGGCCAGGCGTTAAAGGCCCGGACGATCAGGCAATCCACTCTTTTACGAAGTAGAATGTCATAATAAACGAGGCTGCAAGCTTTAAGCCGATCCCTGTCAGGAACCCAAGCAGGCTTCCAAAGCCGGCTTTAAACGCATACTTCATGTCATCCTTAAAGATCAGCTCTCCAACTACTGCCCCGACAAATGGCCCTATTATTATTCCGGGTGGTCCCAGGAAAAGTCCGATTATCAATCCCACTGTGGCGCCACGTGTTCCGTACTTTGACCCTCCGAACTTTTTGGTTCCCCATACGGGAACTATATAATCAAGGATTGTAACTACAATCGCAATGACTGCCATTACTATCAAAATTGCAGATGAAAAGTCTGCAAATTTTGTGAAATGCAGCAGGATCAATCCCAGATAACTTAACGGGGGTCCCGGAAGCACAGGAACAAGACATCCGATTATTCCGAGGATCATCAGAATAATCGAAAATATTAGCAGGATATAGTCAGACATTCAGCTTGATGCTTCTTTATTTCTTGCCCAGGTCGTCAAATTCAACATCTGTGAATTCTGCTGTGGATATTTCACTTACTTCCTGCTTTAACTCTTCTTTTGACTGGTTTACCTGTGTTTTTAATTCCTCCCTGCCATTTCCGATATATGAAACAGCATCTTTAAGGCCATCGGTAAATTTCTCGAAATCCTCCTTGTAAAGGAAGATCTTGTGCTTTTCATAGAATACTTTCCCCTCTTTTCCAAGACGCTTCTTGCTTTCGGTTATAGTAAGATAATAATCTTCTTTCCGGGTAGCCTTTACATCAAAAAAATAGGTCCTTTTTCCCGCTCTTACCACCTTTGTGTAAATTTCCTCCTTTACGAACTTTTCATCATGCCCGATAGCGACTTCCTTAATTCCGGCTTCTTCTTCCATCTCTTTGTCAATTTAGGTTAGGCTGGTGTTTTGATTGTCAAACTTAATTATAACTGATTATTAGTCAGTTGCATATTTAGGGTACAATTTGGGTACGATCAAGTTAAATCAAAATACCGTTACACAAACATATAAATATATTTGTAAATATAATATATGTTATATTCTGAATTATTGGCATTTAATAATCCAGGCATGTTGTTAATAAGTTTTGGATAATAATAACAGATATATTATTCCGGTACTGCAACGTCCAAAGGGGGCTTTTGTTAAAATAAATTTGACTTTGACTTTAACAAAGGATGACTCTAATTGTTTATTATCTGGTAATTTCACATTATTGATAACCAAAATAACATAAAATAAAATGAAAACAATTAGAGTGTCTATTTATCGGGTACTTTGTTTTTTGATAGTAGTATCTTTTTTGGGAATAGGTTCCTGTAAAAAGAAAGCTACTGACCCTGATTATTGTACCTCCGGCTGGACTACACAAGTTTCGTCTCAAATTAACGCCGTGTCAGCTGCAGCACAGACATATGCAAGTGATCCGACACCCGCAAACTGCAATACCTACAAGGCAGCATACCAGAATTATCTGAATGCATTAGAACCTTTTGTCGACTGTGCTTCATGGTCAGGACAGCAAAAGAATGAATTGCAGGATGCAATTGATGAGGCCCAACTACAAATAGACACCCTCTGCCAGTAATATCTGCTGCCTGAGTCACTCCTCAGAATCCGTTCCGTGTCTGCAATAGTACCCAATTTTTACCCCAATGTTTTGAGGGTACCGGAAAATGGTTATTTTTGCACCAAAATCTGAGGTTCTTTAATAATGATAAGCAGAAGATTATTGCGTATAAAAGCCCTGACGGCGCTTTATGCCTTCAACCGCAGGGAGGATGGGAATCTTGCCCAGGCTGAGACAGAACTTATGTTCAGTATCGGGAAGACTTATGATCTTTATCATTATTTTCTGCTTCTTGTTGTGGAGGTTGCTGATATTGCCTCGGAAAAAATCGACCAGGCTCTTCAGAAGAGAATACCCACTCACGAGGACTTAAATCCTAAAAGACGGTTTATTGATAACCAGCTGATAGCCCAGTTACGAAATAACAAGGCCTTTAATTCCTATGTCTCATCAGGCAAGCTAACATGGGTGAACTATTCACATGTCCCCAGACTGCTTTATAACAAAATGCTTGCCTGGAAGAAATATGAGGATTACATGTCTAATCCGGATCCTGGTTATACATCAGATAAAAAGTTCATTATTAATCTTATAACTGAGTTTTTCGCAACATCTGAAGACCTGGAGGCCTGTTTCGAGGAGCAGAGCATCTACTGGAATGACGATACCGAATATGTGATGGTAATGATCGAGAAGACCCTTAAGAAATTCAAGCAGGGAACTGGTGAAAATACTTCACTGATGCCCCTTTTTAAAAATAAGGAGGATGAAGAATTTGTAAAGATCTTATTCCGCAAGGCTGTTCTTCACACAACAGAGTGTTCGGAACTAATTGATCATAATACGACCAACTGGGAAGTTGAGAGGATTGCCCTTATGGATATCCTGGTGATGCAGCTCGCTATTACTGAAATCCTTGAGTTCCCCGAAATCCCTGTTAAAGTCACACTAAATGAATACATTGAAATATCAAAATATTACTGTACCTCAAAAAGCAGTACATTTGTCAACGGAATTCTTGATAATATCGTAAAAGAGATCCGGAGCAAGGGACTTTTTAATAAAGCAGGAAGGGGTCTGGTTGGAGAGAAACTTGATACCGGGAACTGATAGATCACACTGAAACAGGTTCACCCCCAATCCCATGAAGGAGGCTTTTACAAAACACGAATCGTAATGATAAAGAACTGGAGTTTAATTTTCATATCGGTACTCATCCTTGCGGGATGCAATTCAGGTTCGGGAAATGCCGTAAAGGCGGCACCGGAAATTGAGCCCGGAGGGGATGTTGCAGACATAAGCTTCACTGAATATGAACATGATTTCGGAAAAGTGACTGAAGGGGAGAAGGTGGCCTATGTATTTTCATTTGTTAACAAGGGGACCTGGAAATCTCGTTATAAATTCAGCTTCAACAAGCTGTGGATGTACAGTTACAAAATATGACAGGGATCCTATCCCCTCAGGAGATGGAGGCAGTCTTGAGGTAGTATTTGATACCTCCGCAAGAAACGGCATCCAGACAAAGACTGTATCAGTCAGCTCAAATTCGAAAACCCCTGTTGTGATACTTAAAATAACCGCAGAAGTAATTTCCAAATAATAATAACTAATATTTAAAACGATGACCAATCTTGCTTTTTTGTATTTAATGGGTCAGCCTGCCGGAGGAGCAACCGGACAGAGCAATGCCCTGATCACCTTCTTACCATTGTTACTTGTTTTCGTGGTTTTCTATTTCTTTATGATCAGACCACAGATGAAAAAACAGAAAGAGATGACTAATTACAGAAGCTCACTTAAAAAGGGCGACAAAGTTATAACTACCGGTGGTATCTATGGCAGGATCTATGAAGTAAAGGACAATTATGTTACTGTAGAGGTCGGAGGCGATGTTAAGCTTAAGATTGATAAAAGCGCTCTTTTAAAGGATCCGACTGTCGACCAGAACTGATTATTTTATACCCCGGGTGAAAGGGAAAAACCCCATATGGCTGAAACAACTGAAGGGGAAAAGAGTATTAAGTATTGACAGGGATGTTTTTATTTTTGCTTTCTTCCTTTTTCTTTCGTTTGTTTTCTGGTCCCTTAACTCACTGGGAAAAGAGATTGAATCGGAGGTTAAGTACCCTGTAAGATATATCAATCTTCCAAAGGAACGGGTACTCACTGACGGTCTTCCCTCCAGGCTCGATCTTTACCTTAAGGGTCCGGGTTATTCGATTCTTAAATTAAGGCTGTCGGGAAACAGGGCTCCGGTTATTCTCGATATTTCAACAATTAATTACAGAAGGGTTCCGGGAAGCAGGTCGCTTAATTATTATATTCTGACATCAGGCCTGATCCCAAACCTGACAAACCAGCTGCGTTCCGAATACCAGATAACCTCAATCAAGCCTGACTCTCTTTTCTTTTCTTTCGACAAGCTGATTTCGAAAACGGTTCCGGTTATTCCTGATGTTGAAATTCAGACGGAAAGGCAATATTTTGTAAAGGGGGATTTTGTCGTGGATCCCGACTCAATAACGATTACCGGGCCGGAACATATTGTGGATACAATCTTTGAAATAAAGACAAAGCATAAGAAATTTTCGGGGCTTAATGAGACTATCAAAAGAAGCCTCAACCTTAAAATTTCAAAAGGATTACTGGCTTCAGGGAAGAAAATAGTTCTTACAATACCCGTTGAGCAGTTTACCGAAGCTGAAGTTGAAGTACCTGTCAAAATAGTAAATGAGCCCGATACTATTGATGTTAAGATCTTCCCCGATGTAGTCACAGTGAAAGCACTTGTTGCAGTTAGTGATTACAAAAAATTTGAGAAGATCCCCTTTGAGGTTATTCTGGATCTTCGCAAAGCCGATCTTAATTCATCTGAAAAAATTCCGGTTGAATTCCGCAATATACCACCTTTTGTAAATTCCCTGCGGGTTTCTCCTTCAAAGGTCGATTTTCTGATAGAAAGAAAACGCAGATGACTAATTCATTAAAGTCGCCCATAAAGCTTGGCGTAACAGGGGGAATTGGAAGCGGCAAAACAACCGTCTGCAGGGTCTTTTCAGTTCTTGGCATTCCTTCTTTCTCGGCCGACATTGAAGCGAAGAAAATTATGGACAGCGATAAGGACCTGCGGGAGAAAATTAATTCGGTTGCAGGAAAAGACCTTTATTCAGCCGGAACACTTGACAGGGTAGAACTCGCAAAACTGATCTTCAATGATCAGAGACTCCTTGAAAGAGTGAATTCACTGGTACATCCTGTGGTTTTTGAATTTTTCAGAAAATGGGTGGCAAAACAGACCGCCCCTTATGCAATAATGGAAGCTGCAATCCTTTTTGAAAGCGGAGCGTCCCTGCTTGTTGACAAAGTGGTAACGGTAGTCACACCTGTGGAAGAGAGGATCGAAAGGCTGGTAAAAGGGAAAAAATTCACCCGTGAACAGGTATTGGAACGGATTAGAAATCAGGTTGATGACGATTTCAGGATTGGGAAATCAAACTATATCATTCATAATTCCGAGAACGAAATGATAGTGCCGGCTATCCTTGAAATTCATCAGGAGTTGTTAAATCTTTATAACAGAACAGAATAAACAATGGGAAGCTTTGCAAAGTGGATTGGGGGAGGTCTTGGTTTCGTAATGGCAGGACCCATTGGTGCGGTAATAGGATTTCTGGCCGGAGCGGCAGTTGACAATTCTGATATTCAGACATCAACCTACACCTCTCCGCCTTATCAGACCCGTCAGGGTGATTTTGGAATGAGCCTGCTGGTGCTTATAGCAGCCATGATGAAAGCCGACGGTAAAGTTGTCAGGGCAGAACTTGACTATGTAAAAGGATTTTTTGTACAGCAGTTTGGTCAATCATCAGCCGCGGAAGCGCTGCTGATGTTAAAGGATATTCTGAAGAAAGATATCCCGGTCAGGGATGTATGCTTACAGATCAGCCAACACATGGACTATTCATCGCGGCTCCAGCTTGTTCACCTTCTTTTTAATATCGCAATTGCCGATGCACAGATCCACCCCTCCGAGCTTGAGGCCATCAGGAAGATGTCTGAATATCTTGGGATAGCTTCTTCAGATTTCACTTCGATCAGGAATATGTTCATCCCTGAAACTGATTCTTCATATAAGATACTTGAGATTAAACCCTCGGCAACCGATGATGAAGTTAAAAAGGCATACAGAAGAATGGCCATGAAATATCATCCTGATAAAGTCAGCCATATTGGTGAGGAGTTCAGAAAAAGTGCCGATGAAAAATTCAGGAAAGTAAATGAGGCTTATGAAAAGATAAAGAAGGAACGGAATATGAACTGACTCAGAGGTATCACAGTGACTTTTTCACCCGCCGTAGCCTCCAGGCGAAGGCGGGCTCAGTGGAACTCTGTGTAAGTTCTTATAATGGTATACTCTTCAGAAATAAAAAATCCGGGAATAAGAGGATACATTGATTTACAAGAATTAAATTTGCACCCAAAAGGAATATAGTATGGTATTAAAGGATATTTTATCAATTTCAGGAGAACCGGGACTTTTCAGGTTTATCGCCCAGGGGAAAAATGCAATGATAGTCGAACACCTTGAGACAGGAAAGAGAAGCAGTGCGTTCAGTTCGGCAAAAGTGAGTTCTCTGGAGGATATTTCAGTATTTACTGAAGATGAGGATTTGCCGCTTGGTAAAGTCTTCGACAGAATATATGAAAAAGAAGCCGGTGGACCTGCAATTGATTCAAAAACAGAGTCAGAAAAACTTAAAAAGTATTTTGAAGAAATTGTTCCGGAATATTCGAGGGAGAGAGTTTATACCAGCGATATAAAGAAAGTGGTTCTCTGGTATAATATCCTTCAGAAGAAAAATCTTCTCGTGAAAGAGGAGCCGGAAAAAGAGAGTGAACCAGAGAAAGCTGAGGCGGAACCGAAAGTGGAGGAACAGGCTGCCGCCGAAAAGAAACCAAAACAGAAATCTTCCGGATCAGAGTAATAAACTCGTGAGGGCAAAAATCAAACAGCTATGAATTTTGGCGGTAATGAGGTGGTTTATGATTATGCTGTCCTCACGCATAATCATTGTTCCTGTCCCATATGATGAAACCAGCACCTGGATGAAAGGTGCCGACAAAGGTCCGGAAGCCATAATGGAAGCTTCTGTCAATCTTGAGTTTTATGACGTCGAAACCGGTTCTGAGGCCCATCTTAAAGGAATTCATACTATTGATCCCGTAAATGTTAATTCTTCTCCGGAGGCCCTGGTCAATGCAGTCCACGACAAAGTACTTGCATTAGTCACAGATAATAAGTTTCCGGTTGTTGTCGGTGGCAACCATACCGTCAGTATCGGATCAATAAAAGCCTTTTCAGAATACTTTGATAACCTGTCAGTCCTGCAGCTTGATGCCCATACCGACCTGCGGCAGGAATATGAAGGTTCTGTTTATAATCATGCCTGCGCAATGGCCAGGAGCCAGGGAGTTTGCCCCAATTGTTCAGGCTGGAATCAGAAGTATGGCAGCAGAGGAGGTTCCGGGTGCTGACAGCGGGAGGATCTTTTTTGCCCACAAGCTTTATCATGATAAGAATTTATATCATAAAGCTATTGAAAAGCTGACTGAAAATGTTTACATCACAATTGATCTCGATGTATTTGATCCGTCGCTGATGCCATCGACGGGGACTCCTGAGCCCGGAGGTCCTGATTATTATGAAATACTACATTTCCTCAGGGAGGTTATAAGGAAAAGAAATGTGGTCGGCTTTGATGTTGTTGAGTTGTGTCCCTCACCGGCTAACAAAGCCCCTGACTTTGTGGCTGCCAAAATTATATATCAGCTGCTCAGTTATATTTTTAATTGACCTGTTTTTAATCACTTTTTTTTGCTTCATCCCAGATTTCATTCATCTCATCAAGTGTCATATCATGAAGCGATCTCCCTTTTGAAATTGTCTCTTTCTCGAGGTAATTAAACCGCTTGATGAATTTCCTGTTAGTCTTTTCGAGCGCTGCCTCCGGATCTATTCCGTAAAGCCGGGAAGCATTTATTATAGAGAACAGTACATCACCGAGCTCGGATTCAATACTTTCGATGTTCCGGTTTTCTACTTCATCCTTTAACTCCCTGATCTCTTCCAGAACTTTGTCCCAGATCTGTTCACGCTTTTCCCAGTCGAATCCCACACCTCTCACTTTTTCCTGAATCCTGTTCGCTTTTACAATTGCCGGAAGAGAGGATGGAACACCCGACAGGACAGGCTTGTGACCTGAATTCTCGTTTATTTTAAGGTGCTCCCAGTTCTTTTCAACTTCCGAAGCTCCCGACACCTTTACATCACCAAATACATGAGGATGCCTGTATACAAGTTTTTCATTTATGCCCCGAAGGACATCCGTCATTGAAAATGATTTCTTTTCAGAACCTATCCTGGCATAAAACACTATATGAAGCATGAGGTCGCCGAGTTCATTCCTTATTCCGTCATCATTGTCCGACAGGATAGCTTCTGCCAGCTCGTAGGTCTCTTCAATCGTCAGCTTTCTAAGGCTTTCATTTGTCTGTTTGATATCCCAGGGGCATTTGGTTCTGAGTTCATCAATGATATTGAGGAGTTTTTTGAACTCCTCACAGCTTTTTTCTTTATCGTGCATAATATGGATTTTAAAACAATCTGTTGGCGGATGCTGTTTTTTCGATAAGGTCAACCCTTACCGCAGACCCTACTTCAAGACTAAGCAGTTCCGAAACATCAGCTCCGTTAATTGAAACTTCGAGAAGATCGAGGGAATTAAATCTTGCAAGCAATTCGCCTACAGGCACATCGCTGTACTTCCGGGATAAGTGTTCTGTGTAATTCTTATTACTCTGAATCAAGATCCGGAATGGTTTTTCACTAAAGATCCGGGTAAATATTTCGCGGGTAATATTTGATATTGCATTCCCATAGGAGTCAATGAATATTATGCTGCCAATTATGACCTCCTTGTCGATCGTAGCCCTCAGAGGTACTCTCTCGCTGAGGGCTTTTAACGGAGTGCCGATCTGTCCGGGATTTTTACCCGCATGAAGATCCGCCGCTGCCCTGGCAAAAACATCGAGCTCATCGTCGGAAGAATCGTGTTCTATACTGACGATCTCATCAGGATCTGAATTAAGGATCAGATTAAATATCCCGTTATCGGTACCAATAAAATAATGTTCCCTGGCCTTTATTATAAGATAATCTTCTCCCGTGTGTGCTTCGGAGTGGACACAGATAATATGTATTGACCCTTTCGGGTAATTTTCAAAGGTGTTCCTGATAACGAATGAAGCCTGTGAAATGTTGAAGGGTGGTATATTACAGGCATTGTCGATAATTACGGCGCCAGGACACATATTGCATAGTTTTCCCTTGAGGATACCACTATAGATATCATCGGGCTTCCATTCTGTTGTGAGTGTTATTACCGGCATGGCAAAAAACTTAGGACAAAGATAATCTTCTAAAGAAAAAATAAGCTTACTTTGCACTGTTCAGGAGGTCTTTTTTATCTTTTATATCATAAAGTAAGGGAGAGTAAGTATTTTAATGACTGAGGTTATAATATTTCTTGAGGATATCGATCCCGTAGTGTTTTACGGTACTAATAATTCCCTGCTTGATAAAATCCGCAGTTTTTTTCCTAAATTGAAGCTGGTCGCAAGAGGCAATGAATTGAAATGTATGGGAGAGGAGACGGAAGTAGCCCTTTTTGCCGAGAAGTTCTATGAAATAATCGAATATTACAGGAAATACCACAGACTTGACACCCAGGACATTGAAAAGTATTTCTTTGACAGGGAACACATGAAAAGTGCTTCAAACGGTGATTTTGAGCAGGTTATTGTATTCGGTACAAGTGGAAAACCAGTCAGGGCCAGGACAGTCAATCAGTTGCAGCTTGTGAATGACTACAGGACAAATGATCTTGTTATTGCAGAAGGTCCCGCAGGAACCGGGAAAACCTATACCTCGATTGCCCTGGCAGTGAAGGCATTAAAAGAAAGGGAGGTAAAGAAGATAATTCTGACCCGGCCGGCAGTTGAGGCTGGAGAAAGACTTGGATTCCTTCCCGGCGACGTCAAGGAAAAACTCGACCCTTATCTGCAGCCGCTTTATGATGCCCTTCATGATATGCTGCCGTTTAAGAAACTTGAAACGTGGATAGAAGATGGTACAGTACAGATAGCTCCGCTTGCTTTCATGAGGGGAAGAACCCTTGAGAATGCATTTGTAATCCTTGATGAAGCTCAGAATGCCACTGTAAACCAGCTTAAGATGTTTCTTACAAGAATGGGGGTTAGCTCTAAATTCATAATGACAGGGGATACAACCCAGATTGACCTGCCGAAAAAAAGCGACTCAGGATTGTTGCAGGCAATGAGGATTTTGTCGAATATTGAAGGAATCTCCATCATTAAATTCGATGAGAGGGATATTGTGAGGCATAAACTGGTAAAGAGAATTGTGAGGGCTTATGAGGATGAAGAAAATTCAAAAATAATTAATACCCAGACCCCCTGAAGGAAGGCTGATTGTACCCCGGTACATCCCTTCAATGGTGGGGGCGAACCCACAGAAAAGACAAATAATAAAGTATATGACAACTACAATCCTGGCCTCAAATTTCAAGTTTCCTGGTCAAAAGAGTATCTACAAAGGAAAAGTAAGGGATGTTTATAATATCGCCGACAAGTACCTTCTGATGATCGTATCGGACCGTATATCGGCATTTGATGTGGTCCTTCCAAAGGGAATACCTTATAAAGGACAGGTCCTTAATCAGATAGCAGCAAAATTTCTGGATGCGACAAGCCATATTGTTCCCAACTGGAAAATTGCGACCCCTGACCCCACAGTTACATTTGGTTATAAATGCGAACCCTATGCTGTAGAAATGATTGTAAGGGCTTATCTTACAGGGAGTTCATGGAGATCTTACAAAGCAGGAGCAAGGGAGATATGCGGAATATTGCTGCCTGACGGCATGAAAGAACATCAGCGTTTTCCGGCTCCGGTTATCACCCCGACCACCAAGGCTGAACAAGGCAGGCATGACGAGGATATATCGCGTTCAGAAATAATCGCAAGGGGCCTTATTCCCGGAGAAGAATACGATCTCATCGAAAAATACGCTATGGAGGTCTTCATGAAAGGCTCGGAGATTGCTTCAGAGCATGGTCTGATTCTTGTAGATACCAAATATGAATTTGGTAAAAAAGATGGCAGGATTTACCTTATTGATGAAATTAATACCCCGGATTCATCGCGTTATTTTTATGCCGATGAGTACCAGGAGCGGTTTGATAAAGGGCTCCCTCAAAAACAGTTGTCAAAAGAGTTTGTAAGGGAATGGCTGATGGAGAATGGCTTCCAGGGCAGGGAAGGGCAAAGGGTGCCTGAAATGACGGATGAGTTTGTAAAACAGATCTCAGAGCGCTATATAGAACTCTATGAGAAAATTACAGGTGAGAAGTTTATAAAAGCTGATATTACAGATGTACCAAGTAGAATTGAAAAGAATTGTGTTGAATTTCTTAAGACCCTTTAATTTTCAGACCCTGATCGTTAAGGTTGCGTTTATTTTACTCTTACCCTGCACATCAGGCTGGTCACAGGTTGTTGTGGAGAGGTCGAAGGAGAAAGTAGTAATTGCAGGAGTCCCCTATTATCTTCATCAGGTTAAAAAAGGAGAAACACCTTATTCAATATCAAGAGCTTACGGCATTACGACGGATGTTCTTACAAAAGAAAATCCTGCCATAAAAGAGGGACTCAAAGAAGGTCAGAGCCTCAGGATCCCGGCAAGGCTTGTTTCAGACGCTCCCCTTCCTCAGCCTCCGCCGGTGCAGATGAAACCCCACGATGAGGGAAGGTTTATCTATCATATTCTCCAGGGTGGAGAAACAATTTATTCTCTTTCAAAAAGATACAACGTTTCAGAAAATGATATTATTCAAAGTAATCCCGGAATAGATATCTATAAAATATCCACCGGCTATGAACTTGCTATTCCAAGAAAGGTTATGCCGGTTCAGAAGCAAAGCCCTGTGCCTCAGGATAGCAAAGCCTACTTTCATAAAGTTGTTAAAGGTGAGACTATGTATTCAATCTCACGGCAATATGGTATTACCGTCAGGGAATTAAGGCGTGAGAACAGGGATACACGTTTCCCGCAGGTTGGTGACTATTTACGTATACCCGGCATGAAAACACCCGAAAAGCCACCCGTTGGGATAATTGAACCTGATTCGGCAGCAGTGGACGAAAGTGAGGTTGAGCTATATCTCGGCAAGCCTTCAGAATATACTCCTGTCACCCACCTTAGCGGATCACTTGACGTGGCTGTCCTGCTGCCGTTCTACCTGTATGAAAATAGCAGCAGGAATGAAGTTGATTCCTCTCTGTACCAGAAGGGGAAGAGAGTTAACTCAGCGATAAACAGAACCGACTGGTTATATCCGGGAACTACCGGATTCCTTGAAATGTACGAAGGCATCTTACTGGCTGCCGATACTTTGAGAAGCCAGGGATTGGATATAAATTTGCATGTGTTTGATATAAAAAACGATACGATTGAAATTACCCGGTTGATACAATCAGGTAAGCTTGACAGGATGGACCTGATTATCGGACCCGTTCATTCAAGGAATCTGTCGATTGTTGCAGGTTATGCGAGTGGACTTGGGATACCCGTGGTTTCTCCGGTGCAGCTTTTTAATAATTCAGTGCTGGTGAATAATCCCCTTCTTTTCATAGCAAACTCATCACTTGAGGTTGCTCAGAATTCAATTGCAAAAAAAGCCGGGGATTATTATAATGACAATATCATACTTGTTCACAGTGATACTTCAAATACAAACATTGAGGTTGCTGCTTTTAAGAACAGGATTATGGCCGAACTGAATGCAAGAACAATGACCGGCGTAATTAATTTAAAAGAGATGGTCTTTTCCAGCAGAACGGAAACCGGCAACGAACCTGTGCACCTCTCGCAGTATTTGTCGGATAAAACAGGCAATGTTGTCATAATTGCATCTGAAGACGCACCGGTAATGAGCGAGGTAATTCAGGAAGCTCATAATCTTTCAAGAAAATTTAATATGACAGTGTTTGGGTATCCCGGGATGAGACTGCTTAAAAATATTGATCCCAGGTTTTTCTTCGAGCTTGGTCTGATGGTTTATTCTCCTTACTGGATAGATTATACAAGTCCGGATGTCAGACAATTTTGTTCTGATTTTCTTGAAAAATTCCATACCCAGCCCACAGAAATGAGCTACGCCTGGGAAGGATATGATATAGCATATTATTTTTTAAGCGGATTGTCCATTCACGGAAGGGAGTTTCTCTTGCATCCTGAAATCCATAATCCTGATTTGCTATATACAGAATTTGACTTCAGACGCAACTCGATTGAAAACGGCTTTGAAAATCAGAAGCTATTTCTGATCAGATATACAAATAATTACGAGCTCGAGCTTGTTAATGAAACATCGGGTATTTCAGTTAAATAATAATCCCGAACCGGCGTTGAAAACACCCCCGGTAGTCGATTGTTAACAAAAATTAACAAAGGGGAATAATATCCCTGTTTAAATTGTCTAAAAGGAGTATGATCAAAGAATCGTACAGGCAACTGGATGATAACGAGCTGCTAACAGCTTCATTGAAAGGTGATAAGCTCGCATTCGGAGAAATTGTGACCCGGTATCAGAAGATGGTGGCGCGAACGGTTAAAGGGATGCTTGGCGATTCGGTGTTTTCGGAGGACATTGGACAGGAGGTATTTATCAAATTGTTCCATTCATTGTCCGAGTTCAGGGGTGAGGCAAAATTGTCGACATATATTCAGAAGATCGCAGTGAACCTTACACTTAATGAAATCAAAAGAAGAAAGAAGTTCTTTTCAATGTTTTCGCAGAAAGGTAACAATGAGATGTATGAGTTTGAAGTGGCTGACCATGATACAGAAGGGAGAAGAGAGGCTTCTGAAATTGTTAACAAGGCGTTGATGAGCTATGGATCCAAAGTTCAGGATAATCGTAACAATGAGAATGCTTCAGGGCTATTCAACAAAGGAAACCGCTGAAATCCTTGAATTGCCTCTGGGAACAGTTCTTTCACGATTATCGAGGGCACAGGAACAGCTGAAAAATATTTTGCAAAAATTGTAATGTCATGAATAGTTCGGAGTTTAAAGATTTATTAATCAGATCACTGGATAAAGAAAGTGATCCGGTTGCGGCTTCCGGGAAGATAGAGGAAGCCGGGGTATCTTTCAAATTTAATGAAGATTTCCTCGATAAAGTCATGGACAAAATTTATGCCGCCGGATCGTCTGTGGTGCGTGAGGTTGAATTTGTCAGAAATCTGAATTATGTTTTTTACCGTATTGCCCTGCCCGGTGTAGCTGCAATTGTGCTGCTGCTAATCTCGATTTTTTTGATGGAAGGTTCCATCTCGGTCAATTCATTTCTCGGTCTGGGTAACAGCAGTGATGAGAGTATAATTTGTCTTTTAACAGGAAACTAGCCTCTTATGAAAACCAGATTAATCCTTATTGTAATACTTACCCTTGTAATCGGATTTGTACTTGGAATGCTTACATCGGCTCAGTTGCGGCTGCATAAGCTAAAACCGATGCGGGTTTATTTTTCAGAAGAACGTTTCAGGGAAGGATTTTACAAGACTATTCAGCCTGATGAAAAACAAAAGGCAAAAATTGAGGTGATACTTGACAGATATGCTAAGATTAACAGTGAAACCCAGGCCAGGTTCAGAAAAGAACTCGATTCAAATATCAAAGCACTCAGGAAGGAATTGGATTCAAACCTTACAAAAGATCAGCTTGCAAGGTTAAAGGAAATGGATGAACGCCGTCAGGAAATGATACGGCAGGAGAGGAGTAGACATAAAAATGACACTGTAAATTTCAGAGACAACCGCGGTCCGGATTCTTACCGCCGCAGGATGCCCGGCGGACCACCCTCCGCCACCACCCGGGAAAGATTCAGCCGGGGTCAGCTTATAGAAAACAGCAGGTAATCGAGCAGGATCGGAAGATCATCGGCATTAACACCAAGTGTGAGCAGGAGTGCTTTGTCCTCTTCGAACACAGCAATAAATTCTTCTTTCGAGATCTCACCTGTAGCAAAGCTTAACCGGTAAAAATCAATTGCTTCCTTTTTCTTCCCCTGGCATAGCGAAAGATGCCCTTTGTTTATGTAATCATGTGCATTAAGCTTTCCGGTTGAGAGCCGCTCATAGTATTTTTCAGAATCGCCGAATCTGCCAAGGGCCAGGTAACAAAATGCTATCGGCCTGAGTATCTTAAGGTTTCCCGGATCTTTGTATTCAACCCTGAAGTAGTACTTTAATGCTTCCTCAAAGTTGCGAAGATCAAGGTAACAATGACCTGTCATAATTGCCGTATGTATATTTTCCGGGTCGAGGGTTCCTGCCAGAAGGTAATACTCCAGTGCTTCCTCCTCTTTTCCAAGCCGGCGCAGACATAACCCTATTTTCTTCAGTGTCCAGACTTTTCTTTCAATAAGTTCTGCCCTCCTGAAGTACTTCAGTGCTTCCTCGTAATTTTCATCCTGCTGGTAGCAGTACCCAATCTTTTCATAAAGTTGTGAATCCTCAGGTTTACCACTGGCGTGTTTAAGGTAAAGATCAAGGGCATCGGAGAAATAGTTCTTGCTGAAGAAATAATCAGCAAGACTGGCCTCTGTCTCCGGCGAACCGCATGTCATTTTGAAGAATCTGGAATTGTAAATATCCAGTTTACCCATGAAAAGATCTTCAAATTCCTTCCTGTAAGGGGAAAGCTTGAAAAACCTGTAGAGATCCTGCAGATACTGGGTTACATTTGTCCGGAAGCTTCGGTAAGGATCAATTGCATTTTCGTCCTCATCAAGCTGGCGGAGTCCATCAAGCTCCATTCTGAAGACCTTAAGCATCATGCTCTTCTGCGATGAAGGAAGATATTTCAGATTAAGGAGGAGCGAGTATTTGTCGGAATTGCAGATAAAAGGCGTCTTATAAAGAGCTTCGGAAAGCTCATTGGTTCCAGGCCCGAGAATCTCATCACTGAAAATCTCATTAACTACTTCGTGGTCGGGATGGAACGGCACAAACCAGTTCTGGAAGTCCTTGAAGAAATCAAAATGTTTCAGGTTTGCAAATGCTGACATGTAGACATCGGCACCTTCCATCTGGAGTTTGGTCAGCTCCTCCATGGTCTTGAAAATTTCATCCGACTCGCTGAACATCTCAGACCAGTCAGGATTTTTTTCTTCGTTCTTGTCTTTGGGCAGGATATTGTCCAGATCCAGCTTTTCTTCTATTCTCGGCCTCAGTTTTGCCACCCTTGGAAGGATTTCGTCCTGAAGCTTTTTACTCAGGTTCTCTGTCTCACGCGAACGGATGGTCTGCAGGACTATTATCCTGCAATGTTCGGTGAACCGCTTGTCTTTGGCCATCGCGGTGATCTTCTGCGTAATTTCAGGATAAAGCAGGATTCTGTCATTATAATAGTTCAGATTGAGTATCAATCCGGAGAGGGCTCTTTCCATCACCTGCTCCTGATTTGCTTCATAGAAACCGGCCAGATACAGCATCTTTTCACTCTGCCATGTTCTCAAGGCGCTCAGTGTAACGGCGCTCACGAAAAGGCTTGATTCAAACCACCTGAATTTACCGGAGCTCATAATTATCTTAATGAGGCTCTTCTCAGCTTCACCGTAATAATCCGTAAGCCATAAATGGTTGAAGATATTCTTGATAAGATGTTTATGCAGGACGGAGATCCTTGATTCTGGATCCGGATTTATTTCCTGGCTTAATTTGAGCCACTCATCCAGCTCAGATTTGAACATCAGATCATCAACAGTTTCAGCAAGAGTTTTGCCGGTCAGCTTCTGCTCCTTTTCAGCCTGCTGTTTAACCCAGTAGGTGTGCCATCCGGAATAATGTGACAAAATGTCCTGCCTCAACCGGTCCGCCAGACTGAGAATCGACTGGATAAGCTTAAGATATATCTTGTTCCGTTCCGGATCTTTAATGCCTTCAATAGTATATCTGAGCATATTCCGGTAAGTCATAACTATGTTGTTATACTCGTCAAGCAGTTCTCCGGGTGAAGAAATAGAGATCATATCCTGCAGAATGTCAAGACTTTGTTTGATCTTTTTTTCAGAAACAAGCCTGCAGAGATACTTGTGTTGCTGTATTATTTTATTTGCGTCCATTCATTAACAGCCGGAATTCGAAAATTTAGGATATCCATTCGGCCTGAAAGAATTCTTGCAACAATCAGGCCGATCTTTACCCTGTACTTAAGTCATAATAATCGGGGTATTCAGCATGACATAATTTCGGTTTATGCCCAGAGGCGTGAATTAAAAATTGTATCCGATACTGATATACCCTTTTAATGCATTATAATATCTTTCAGCCGTGCTTAATCCATGCATTATGCCAATCTTTACGGGTCCGATTAGTGACATATAGCCCAAACCCAGACCATATCCTGCCAGCAGGGTGGTCTGGCTGATTTCAGTGATCTCATTTACGGCATAAACATTGGCCATTACATTCAGATGCAGATCCTTTAAAATTTCAATATCCAGTCCGGCTCCCATACCTGCAAGCTTATCAACTGCAATTTCATGTGAACGGAAACCGATTCCGGCGATCGACCGGCGGGAGAGTGGCTCGACTCCTCCTATATAATATAGATTATGCAGCGATGGGAATGAATCGCGGTCGAGAGTATAGAGAAAGCTTCCGGAAAACGACATTGTCAGTTTTTTCCCTGTCCTGAGAAAACTTTTAAAATCTGCCTGGAATGTGTATGTCCGGTTAAACGAGAACCCTCCCGGATTAATTTCTGTATAAATGTTTTTAAGATAATCGGTACGGACCACTCCTGACAATAGCCTGGAAGTGTTTGCAGATAAATGCATCAATGCACCTTTTTTCGGAAAATATTTTGAGTCAAGGGTGTTTACTTCGTAATTATAACTCACTGAATAAAAGTTATATGTGATCCTTTTCAAATTGTTTAAGGCAATAAAATCAGGAGCAAAGGTGCTGTTTTCAAAGTTCAGGGAGAGATTCATCAAATGATTAAGTCCCAGGTACTTGTTTACAGTAAATCTTGTAGAGAAAGTGCGGTTGAATGTGCTTCCCGGATCATCTTTCATCTCCAGAATCGGAAGCCGGGTATTATCCGCAAAAAAGACCATTGCTAATCCCAGTTTCTGATTGCGGTCAAGGAATTGTAGCATCGAAAGCTTTGCCCTGTAGAACTGACCAATGAATGAGTCAAAATCAATTAGTGATCTTGTTGTAAGGAGGTCTTTAAATGTTCCTCTGAATGTTATTCCGGATCTTATATAGCTGTCGTAATAAAAGGCTCCGAAAAGCCTGGAGTCAGGTTCTTCAACACAGTCAAGGACAAGAACCATTGAATCGTTGCGGGAAGATAACCTGTATTTTACTTTTTCGAACCAGGTTTTTCCAAAAAGCAGATCTATTTTCTCAGTTATAAGTTTCTTATCGATTATTTCCCCGGGACTGATACCCAGAACACCAAGTATTTGATAATCACTATAAGTTTTATTACCGGTTATTTCTATTTTGTCAATTTTCAGACCCTGCCGGTCAAGGATGCGTTCAGGTTCAACAGCGGGACAAATACGGTTAAGTGAGTCAGCGAGTTTCTTAAAATACTGCTTGTAGGGCAAGGCTGCCTGATAGCCTTCTTCAACCAGAGAATCAACGCTAGAGAAACCAGTGGAAGGGTACTTTTTAACATCGGGTTCGATAAGGACATCCGTAAGTTTTTTCTGTACCTTGAAATCCGCGAAACTTCTTAAAAAAGCTATCTGCTTTATAATTCCCGGCATTGACTGCAACTGGTCTTCGGAGTAAGCCTGGAAACCCGTATATGATCCGATCACGATATCGGCTCCCATTTTCCTGACCTCCTCTGCGGCATAGTTCCTCAGAACTCCTCCGTCGATCAGAAGCGCCGAATCGATCCTGATCGGTGTGAAGATAGTGGGGACAGCGCTGCTTGCCCTCATTGCATCAGGAAGATAGCCTGAGCGTAGTTCAACGATTTTCCCGGTCAGAATATCGACAGCAAGGCACATAAACGGAATCGGCAGCTTTGAGAAATCGTTTATCCCGGCCGCAGGCCAGGCATAATAGCTAAACATATTTTCAATCTGCTGGCCGTTTATAAGACCGGAAGGAAGCTTTACCTTTTTTGACGATATCGGCAGTGATATTATGCTGTTGTTATAATGTTCCTTTTCAGGAAATATCACCTTATTCTCCGGAATGATCCTGGTGAAAGCCAAGGTCCCAGTTTATCTGCTTCAAAATTTTGTGTAGGGAGTCGGCTGAATAGCCGATTGCATACATTCCGCCGACAATGCTTCCCATGCTCACTCCCGTAATATAGTCAGGTCGCAGTCCGGCTTCCTCCATTACTTTAAGAACTCCGACATGTGCAATTCCATGCGATCCGCCGCCGCTTAAGGCTAATCCTATTTTAGGCCTTGTTCTCACCTGTTGGGCTTCCAGCAACATCACCGGCTGGAAAATAATTACCAATACGATGGCGATCTTCAGTATCTCATTTATAATGATTGTTTTACCAGGATTAAAGCCGGCTGTCATGTGTGCTGAAGTTAAAAAATACTGCTACTTATGTACTATTCTTAGCGAGACATTAAATTTAAGTAATTTTACCGTGTGAAAAAATCAAATAAGTCAGTTACTGAATTTTTGCCGGGGACAAGGAAGGAGATTGCAGCGCTCGGCTGGGATCAGCCTGATGTTATTATATTCAGTGGTGACGCTTATGTTGACCATCCTTCGTTCGGACCTGCTGTCATAGGACGGGTGATTGAGGACGAAGGTTTCAGGGTTGCGATAGTCCCGCAGCCGAACTGGAAGGACGACCTCAGGGATTTTCGCAAGCTGGGAGTGCCAAAATACTTCTTTGGAGTTACTGCGGGCAACATGGATTCTATGGTTAATCATTACACCGCTGCCCGCCGACTGCGGTCAAATGACGCATATACACCGGGAGGCAAATCAGGTTTCAGACCTGACTACCCTACAATTGTTTACACAAAGATCCTTAAAAATCTCTTTCCTGAGGTACCTGTTGTGCTTGGAGGGATTGAAGCTTCCATGCGCAGACTATCTCATTATGATTACTGGAACGACAGGCTTGAACCTTCAATTCTGCATGGCAGCGGTGCTGATCTGCTAATCTACGGAATGGGAGAGCAGCCTGTGAGGGAGCTTGTCAGGCTGCTTTCAAAGGGAATCCCTTTTTCATCTCTTACAACTATACCCCAGACTGTTATATCAAGGGGGAAAAATATTCCCCTTCCGGTTAAGAAATCATGGAATGACATAACACTCAAATCTTTCGAGGATTGTGTTGAAGATAAAAAGGCATTTACATCAAATTTCTTAACCTTTGAGAATGAATCAAACAAAATAGAATCAGCGAGGCTCATTGAGCCCTCAGGTGATAAGAATATTATTGTTAACCCTCCTTTTCCTCCGGTATCTGAATCAGAAGCTGACCGGTCGTATGATCTTCCTTATACCTATCTTCCTCACCCCAGGTATGAAGATAAGGGTGAAATCCCGGCTTATGAGATGATCAAGTTCTCTGTGAATATACACAGGGGCTGTTTCGGAGGATGCAGTTTTTGCGCAATCGCCGCTCACCAGGGGAAACAGATAGTGAGCAGATCGGAGAAATCAATCTTAAAAGAAATACAGAAGATCAGGGAATTGCCTGATTTTAAAGGTTATTTGTCGGATATCGGCGGACCATCAGCTAACATGTACGGGATGAAGGGGAAAAACATCCTGAGATGCAATAAATGCTCCAGGCCATCCTGTATATGGCCAGCGGTATGTGATAATCTTGAAACCAGCCATAAGGCTCTTACAACATTATACCGGAAAGTAAATTCAGTTGAAGGTATCAGGAAAGCATTTATAGGAAGCGGTGTCCGTTACGATCTTTTATTTAAGGAATGGAATCCGAAAGCAGGGCATGCCGAGGGAGAGTATCTTGAAGAACTTATAACCAATCATGTTTCAGGCCGGTTAAAGGTTGCCCCGGAACACACTTCGCCCCTTGTATTAAAGTACATGAGAAAGTCGCCATTTGAACTGTTCAGGAAACTGAAGAGCCGTTTTGACTCAATTACTGCATCACATGGCCTTAATTATGAGATTATTCCATATTTCATATCTGCACATCCTGGTTGCACAGAGGCTGACATGCGTGACCTGGCCCATGAAGTCCGCAATCTGGGCATCAGGCCGGAACAGGTTCAGGATTTTACTCCAACGCCGATGACTCTTTCGACATTGATCTACTATACGGGTTTTGATCCACACAACGGCAGGAAGGTTTATGTGGCAAGGAATCCTGAAGACAAAAAGAAGCAAAAGGATCTCTTCTTCTGGCATAAGAAAAGCCGGAATCAGTAAAAATCCCGGCTTCTTCTCAACCTTATAAACCAATCATCTGAAAAATCCTATTCGTATTCTTTTATGATATTCCTTACATCATCGGGCGCCACCCTGCCATAGGTTTTATCACCTACAAGCACCACAGGAGCGAGCCCGCAGGCGCCAACACACCTCAGGCTTGAAAGTGAAAATTTTCCGTCACCGGTAGTCTGACCAACCTGCAGATTCAGTTCTTTCTTGAATTCTTCCAGGACCTTTTCTGCACCTCTGACATAACATGCAGTGCCCATGCAGATGCTGACAGGATGCCTGCCCTTGGGAGTCATGGTAAAGAAAGAATAGAAAGTAATGACTCCGTAGACCTTTGCTACAGGCACTGACATCTCACCTGACACCACTTCCTGGATCTCGGCCGGCAGGTAACCAAAATGTTCCTGGCATTTATGCAGGACATTAATCAGCTCCTGGGGATCATTATTGAACGATGCACATATCTCTTTTATCTTTGTTACATCTTCCTGTCTCAATTCTATTTTAATACTTGACATAGCATTGAATTTTATTATATACCGGTGGTATATTATTGTTTTACGACAATCTTTTTCTTTTTATCAAAATAATGAGTATGAAGCAGATGGTGAGCCTTTTCACTATTCGGCTTACCAAGGAATTCCTCATAGAGTTTTATTATGAAGGGATTTTCATGAGATTTCCGCATTGGTTTGCTCCTGTCTTCGGCGTAGAGAGCAGCAGCCCTTGCTTTAATTATCTCCGAGTTGCCATGGTGCAATGGCTGTCCACCGCCGCCGATACATCCGCCGGGGCAGGCCATTACTTCTATTGCGTGGAATTGCGATTTACCTGATCTTACATCGTTGAGAAGCTTTCTTGCATTACCCAGACCGTGGGCAATCCCGATCCTTAATGGCAAACCATCAAAATCAATTGTAGCTTCCCTGACGCCTTCAAGGCCCCGGAGCTCTGTAAAATCGAGCCTTTCAAGCTTTTTACCGGTTTGCAGTTCATAGGCTGTTCTTACAGCTGCCTCAATAACACCGCCTGTAGCCCCAAATATTACACCGGCGCCTGTTGATTCACCCAGAGGATTATCAAAATCACCGTCCGGGAGATTGTTCAGGTCGATATTCGCCTGCTTTATAAATGCTGCAAGTTCTCTTGTGGAAATTGAGAAATCAACGTCCCTGTTGTTGTCGGTTGAGAATTCCTCTCTCTGGCATTCGTATTTTTTTGCAAGGCAGGGCATTATTGAGACCACTACAAGGTCTTTGCGGCTGATGCCAATCTTATCGGCAAAATAAGTTTTTGCAATAGCGCCGAACATCTGCTGCGGGGATTTTGATGTTGACGGAACATCTTTCAGGTCAGGAAAATACTCTTCGAAGAAGTTGACCCAGCCCGGGCAGCAGGAGGTAAGGATCGGCAGCCTTGCCGTCTTGTCACCGTTAAGATGCCTGTTCAGGCGGCCAAGAAGTTCCGTCCCCTCTTCCATGATAGTGAGGTCGGCAGCAAAATCGGTGTCAAAAACGTAGTCAAAACCAAGAGCTCTGAGAGCCGTTACCATTTTACCTGTCACAAGAGTCCCGGCTTCCATTCCGAACATTTCGCCAAGAGCTGCACGTACTGCAGGAGCTGTCTGAACTATAACTGTCTTTGAAGGATCAGCAAGAGCACGAAGAACATCGGGTGTGTTGTCGACTTCTGTAAGAGCTCCGGTGGGACATACTGCAACACACTGGCCGCAATATGTACAGGTTGAATGTTCAAGGTTCTGTTCAAATGCCGGTGCAACAGCTGCCATAAAGCCCCTGTTGACAGCCGAAAGGGCGCCAACCGTCTGTACTTCGTTGCACATCATTTCACAGCGGCGACACATAATGCACTTATCAAGATCCCTTTTTATCGAGGGTGAAGTATCTTTTTTATAGGTCGACATGGCAGCAAATTCAGCGCCTGGTATATCTCTTATTCCAAGCATATGAGCCATACTCTGAAGTTCGCAGTTGCCCGATTTTGCACAGACAAGGCAATCCTTTGGATGATCGGAAAGTATGAATTCCATTACGGTCCGGCGGGCGTTCAGAACCCTTGTAGTATGCGTTTTAACAAGCATGCCCTCTTCGCATCGGGTGGAGCAGGAGGGAGGCAGATTACGCCTTCCTTTGACTTCAACGACACATATTCTGCAACTGCCCGGTTTGTTTTCAATGTTAAGATCGTGTAACTCCATGTAACACAGGGTCGGGATATTAATTCCCAGTTCCCTGGCTGCTTTATATATTGTAGTCCCTGCCGGTACCTCAACCTCTTTATTATCAATATTGAGCTTAACTGTTTCCATCGCTTTTTAATTAATTGATATATATAGCATCAAACTTGCACTTCTCTTTACATGCTCCGCATTTTATGCAGATTGCCGGATCGATATGATGGATCTCTTTCCTCTGGCCTGAAATGGCATTAACAGGACAAACCCTTGCGCAAGCCGTACAACCGACACAGTTTTCGGTGTTTACAAAGTATTCCATCAGGTTTTTACACTGACCTGCAGGACATTTCTTTTCAATTACATGTGCTACATATTCATGCATGAAATTATCAAGTGTGGATAAAACAGGATTAGGAGATGTCTGACCCAGTCCGCACAATGATGTGTCTTTGATAACAAGGCTCATGTTCCTTAACCTGTCAAGGTCGGGAGCGGTTCCCTTGCCATCGCATATCTGTGTGAGCAGTTCATGAAGCCGTTTATTGCCAATACGGCAGGGGGCGCATTTACCGCATGATTCTTCAACAGTGAATTCGAGAAAGAACCTGGCAACCGAGACCATGCAATTGTCTTCGTCCATCACAATCATTCCACCTGATCCCATCATCGAACCTGCTGCAACCAGATTGTCAAAATCTATAGGGACGTCGAGATGTTTTTCAGTGAGGCAGCCACCTGAAGGGCCTCCTGTCTGGACGGCTTTGAATTTTCTGCCGCCCCTGATCCCGCCGCCTATCTCAAAGATTATTTCTCTCAGAGTGGTTCCCATGGGTACTTCAATCAGGCCGACGTTATTGATTTTACCGGCCAGGGCAAAAACTTTGGTGCCTTTGGATTTTTCGGTTCCGATCTTGCTGTACCAATCTGCTCCTTTAAGTATAATTACAGGTATCGCCGCAAATGTTTCAACATTATTAACGTTAGTTGGTTTACCGCGGAATCCTGCTTCTGCAGGGAAGGGAGGTTTTACTGTCGGCTCCCCGCGAAGACCTTCCATTGAGTGTATGAGTGCAGTTTCTTCACCGCAAACGAATGCACCTGCACCGTAACGCAGCGATATATCAAAATTGAATCCCGAGCCAAAAATATCATTGCCGAGGAAGCCGTATCTATGAGCCTGTTCCATAGCGATTTTCAACCGGTGGATTGCCATCGGGTACTCAGCCCGGACGTAGATAAGACCTTTTGATGCGCCGATACTGTAGCCACATATTGCCATTGCTTCAAGCACTGAATGTGGATCGCCCTCAAGGACTGAACGGTCCATGAAAGCTCCCGGGTCACCCTCATCGGCATTACAAACTACGTATTTCTCATCTGATTTATTCCTGGAGGCGATCTCCCACTTCAGTCCGGTAGGAAATCCTGCGCCACCGCGGCCTCTCTGTCCCGAATCCCTGACCACCTTAATTACCTGTTCAGGTGTCATTTCAGTGAGCACCTGCCCGAGCGCCTGGTAGCCATCCCTTGCAATATATTCATCAATGTTTTCAGGATCAATGAATCCGCAGTTGCGGAGTACAATTCTGAGTTGCTTTTTATGATCGGGTACTTTGAGGGTTTCCTTTGTTATGGGATCCTGATAGAGGAGCCTTGTAACGATTCTGCCTTTGATGATGTGCTCTTCAACAATGGTCTGGGCATCTTCAGGTTTAACCTTTAAATAGTAAATATTGTCCGGCATGACTTTTACAATCGGTCCCTGCTGGCAAAAGCCGAAGCATCCGGTAAGGATTACCTGGACAGTTTCAGATAAGCCTTTGGCTTCAAGTTCATCCCTGAGATTCCAGACGACGGCATCGCTTTCCGAAGAGTGACAGCTGGTTCCGCCACATACCATAAGATGCTTACTGTATTTTGACATCTTTTATCCTCCTGATACTTTAGAATCAATAGTTTCGTAGTTCACCGGAATGATACCGTCAACAAGCTCACCGGTTTTGATGTACTTTTCAATTATCTGATCCGCCCTTTTCAGATCCACATAGCCGAATACTACAGGATCCTGGCCCGGAAGTCTGACTTCAATTGTCGGTTCTGCATAGCAATACCCCATGCAGCCTGTCTGTTTAACAACTCCCTGAATACTGCGACGCTCGAGCTGCTCCTGGAAAAACTCCATAACAGGTTTTGCACCGGAGGCAATACCACAGGTTGCCATTGCAACCCTTACCTGTACAAAATGCTCAGGATCAACGCCTTTAAGCTTGCCTTCCGGACCTCTTAAGAGTTCTTCGCGTTTCTTTTTCAGATCCGCAAGCGATTTGATTTGTGCCATGCTGTAATTGATTAGGTTATTTGGGTTGAACAGGTCTGCTGAATAGTCTTATTAAAATTATCAAATTATTCCTGTTCATTTCAGTTAAATCTGGAAAAATGTGATTACGATGAAACTTTCGGAATTATCTCCCGGGAATGAATCTTTCTTATCCTCTTTTATTTCTATATCATTGATTATAAAGCACATTTTCTTTTTATTACTCAGTTTAAACCAATGTTTTTGTTTTGACAACGCAAAGATAATATTTAATTGTGAAATAAATAACAATGTTAATAAAATAACAATACTTTAAAATGAGTATAAATAAGATGGTACTTAAGCCCTGAAGGAATGTTGAATAAACTCAACTAATGAAATGATTCTGTAACCGATTGGTTCATAATATTATGGGATCCCTCACTCCGTTCGGGATGACAAGCTGTCTATCAGGAGTAAAGGGAAGAAGCGGCAATTCGCACCTGGATACACGACATTTGCAAGGTGCTGTTTGCGAATCGCCGCTTCTTCCCCCCACCACATAAAAATGCCATGTCATCCCGAGCGCTAGCGAGGGATCTCACTTATCCATCGAAAAGAATCGTCCCACGCGGTTCAAACAGATCTCACACACCGTTACGATTGCTAATGACATGAATTTCGTAACCGATTGGTTCATAATATTATGAGATCCCTCACTCCGTTCGGGATGACAAGCTGTCTATCAGGAGTAAAGGGAAGAAGCGGCGATTCGCACCTGGATACACGACATTTGCAAGGTGCTGTTTGCGAATCGCCGCTTCTTCCCCCCACCACTTAAAAATGCCATGTCATCCCGAGCGCTAGCGAGGGATCTCCCTCATCCCTCGACAGGTTATCAAAATAGTGACTTTTTCACCAGCGTATAATCTACCTTTATCTATCAAAATCTGCGAAAATCTGCGAAATCTGCGGGAAATTTTTTGTTTTCCCGCAGATCGCGCAGATCTTCGCAGTTTCATCTGAACACAACGTTACCGAGAAGTACCCTGCCGCTTTTCCAGAATGCCCTGAAGTACGGGTCATCTGTAATATAAACTATCTCGCCGGAGCCAATCCTCTCAGAACCTATGACCAGGGTATTTTTTACCTGCTTTTTAAATTTATAACCTGCAAATCCTGATACAGGTTCGTTTTCAGTAATATATCCGATATTGCTGCCAGTTGCCAGGAACGGATATAGTGATGATCGCTTTAAAATGAACCACTCCTTTCCAAGTCCAAAAGCGTATGGATTGGTCTCATCCATCATAACTTTATAGATACTTCCTGCTGACCGCTCCGAAAGGGTATGCCTTCTTTCATCCTCAAACTTCTTAAGAAGGGCCGGGTCGTCACTCTTCTCTTTTTTCTCAGCCGCCTTCTGTTCAGTTGTCCGCATTTCGACAGCCTTAAAAAGCGAGGTTGACTTCTCGGCAGCAAAAAGTGAGATTGCATTTTCAATGGCTATCACCTTGCCGCCTTTCCTGGCAAATTCCATTATGGCATCCTTTAGTTTTGTATATGTGCCCGATGTAAGTATTAAAACATCATAGTCAGTCAATTCCACATTTTCAGCTCCGGTGGTATTGTATAAGTGAAACCGGGTAATCAAGTTCCCTCTCGAAGAAGTACCACAGCTCTCCAACCTGGCCGGAAGATGTCCCGTCACCACATAACATTGCAATCCTGACCTTTTTCATAAGGGGCGAATAATTCGATCCGAAGTCTTTACCGCTTTCCACAAGCCCCGATGTAACACTTGCAAGCTTTATCCCAAACTTTGTTGGCTGCGTCCGTAACTATCTTATCCAGACTGCTTTCCATGTTAAGGTTATCGCCGCGGGTAATTACAAAACTGCCCCTGTTAAAAGGGGATCCGTTGACGGAGAATGGCTTTACTGCAAACCTGGGTTTAATATTTTTGCTTAAAATAGCTGCAATGAACTTCATCTCGTTAAACCCGCTGAAGTTGATTGCATAGCCATAGGGTTTAGCAGTTAAGCTGGTGGCAGCAGTCCACGCTCCGGTCTTCTCATCCAGTGGCTTTATCTTATCCTCGAGAGCAAATGCCTTAAGATTATAAACATACGGCAGAGCCCAGGCAGTGAGATCATAGCTGAGCGAATCGGTCGCTTTGCTGTCGGGCTCAAAAAGTACCCGGACAAAGCGAGACTGAGGCTGGTAAGCAGTTATCAGGATATCTCCCTTTTCAACAGTCACCTCACCTTCAGCATTTAAACCATAGTCAAATCCCTTGAATTTTTTCCCGCTGCCTTCTGCATACGAATATCTTATCTGATTTCTTTCCAGCAATTTTAACAGATCATCCAGATTTGACCTGTCATTTGTTCCCTTGATAATTATGGACTTATACCTGAATTCAGGTTTTTCCCGGTTCATGGCGAAGAAATTATTGTACTCCGAAATCAGCTTTTCCCTGTTTTCATAAGAAACTTTCAAGGTAGCCATTGATGCTGTAAAGTGACCTTCTATTCTCTTCCTGAGGGTAAGGGTATCTTTCGATTCCTGTTTATATGAAAGTCCTGAGAAGCCGCTTCCTCCCTGTTCATATGTAAATCCCATGGCTCCGTTAAAGAGAGGCCACGTATCTCCAAAGCTTGGGCAGAAGAGGTCATAACTTTCCTTTGTAAAATATAGTTTCGAGCTTTCATCGAAGAGGATGGCATTGCCGCTACCCATTAATTTATGGAATTCATGCTGCCAGGGAGTAATTACCTCGTGCCACGGGTCAGCTCCGGGGGCAAAGAAGAATGTGGATTCAGCTCCCATCTCGTGAAAATCGGCATATACCTGAGGCATGAACTGGTTATAAAAGGCGATGCGCTGAACGGTTTCAGTTTGTGTCTGCCATGCCCAGTCGCGGTTAAGGTCGAACATATAGTGGTTTGTCCGGGCAGATGGCCATCCCTGGTTATGCTCCCACGAATTACCGTCGGGATTTGGAGTCAGATTCTGCGAGTTTCTGAACCTGTTCGTAAACAGATCTCTTCCATCAGGATTCTGACATGGATCAATAACAATAATGCAGGAGCTGAGCCAGTCAGTGGCGCCTTTATATGAACCGGTTACCAGAGTATACAGTGTTTTCATTGCTGTCTCCATTCCGGCCGATTCATTCCCATGGACATTATAAGCCAGCCAGATGAAGGGGATTTGTTTGCCCTGGATTTTTCCTTCCAGCAGGCCCGCCCCGATAAGATTGTTTTTCCTGTAGGCTTCAAGATTTGCAAGGTTCTCCTCACTTGAAACAAAGCAGACACCAAGAGGCCTGCCTTCATAAGTGGTCCCATATTCGCGGTACTCAGCTAAAGGAGATTTTACGGCAAGATATTTGAAATATTCGACGGCTTTGTAATGGTATGTAAATTGAGTGCCTTCCTCATAACCCAAAAATTCTCCGGGTGACACTACAGACTGACAATAAACATTAGTTAAAACCAGAAAAGAGCTGCAAAAAATGCTTAAAAAACGCTTCATAGATTATGATTATTAAAAACAGATGCCTAAGATAATGTTTTTATAATGCCAGTCTGAAAATAACTAAAGAGAAATTATATTAGGGAACCAGCAAGTAATTACTTTACTTAAAATTCTTACTTTTACCATCCTGAATTGATTTAAATTCCTAAAAACCTATTTTATGAAAAAACAAATTTCTACCGGCATTCTGGCCATTCTCCTGTTTTTGCTGCCTTTTTTGAATTGTTCGACACTGGCTCAAATGCCGATGCGGGGCGGAAATCCGATCCGTATTACAGGTTGGGCAGATGATACTCATTATCTTATTCAGACATATAATGCCAAAAAGGAACTTGTTATTCAGAGTGTTGATATAAAAACCGGAAGAAGTGTGGAAATTCCGCCCTCAAAATCAGACAGGGATATACTTTCAGAATCATTGCCCGAAGGAACATCTATCGGCATGAACGATGTCATAAGTCCCGATATGAACAGTCTGATTGTTGTGAAAGATAATGACCTCTTTTATTTTAAGAAAGGGGATAAGGAGGTAAGAAGACTTACAAATGATGAGGTACCGGAAGTAAATGCACGTTTTTCTCCTGACGGGGGAAAGATAGCTTATACAAAAAATAAAGACCTGTATGTATTTGATCTTGCAGGTAATAAAGAGATAAGGCTGACTTCTGATGCCACCGACAGGATCTATAACGGTTATGCTTCGTGGGTTTATATGGAAGAGATACTTGGCAGACCCAGCAGGTATGCAGCTTTCTGGTGGTCGCCCGACGGGAACAAATTAGCCTATCTGCGAACCGATGAAAAAGATGTTCCGATTTTCACTCTTAACCGGCTCGATGAAGCTGACGGGATTCACGGGAAGCTTGAACAGGTGCCTTATCCCAAATCGGGAGATCCCAACCCGAGGGTAAAAATGGGAATAGCCGATATTGCATCAGCTAAAACTACCTGGGTAAAAACTGATTACACCGTTGACCAGTATATTGCATGGCCTTTCTGGACACCCGACAGCAAAAAACTTGCTATTCAGGTTGTAAACCGTGACCAGAATGAGATTAAATTTATTCTTGCTGATCCGGCAACAGGCGATTTTACGCAGATCTACAATGAAAAAAGGAAAACATGGGTCGAATTTTACGAGGATATTTATGTAATGAAGAATGGCACAGGTTTCATTGTCAGGAGCTACAGGAACGACTGGGAGAACCTTTATTATTACGGGTGGGATGGAAAGATAATTTCGCAGATAACAGGCTTTGACTGGAGGGTAAATGAGATATCCCGGGTTGATGAGGATGCAAAAGTTGTTTATTTTACAGGCACCGGTCCTGAATCAACAGATAATCATTTCTTCAGGGTGGGACTTGACGGAAAAAATCTTCTTCAGATTACAAAGATGAATGGAACACATAATGTAAGTATTTCACCTAAAGGAACATACTTTATTGATACCTGGAACAACATTACAACTCCGGGTTCAATAATTGCTTACGATAAGAAAGGGAAACAGATCAGGGAGATCCATAAGTTTGAGCAGCCTCAGTTTGATCCGGCAAAAAATTCAAAAGCTGAAATGCTGAAGCTAAAGACTTCTGACGGTCTGTTTAATATGCCTGCAATTATAACTTATCCTGTCAATTTTGATCAGACAAAGAAATATCCTGTGGTCTTTACAATTTACGGCGGTCCGAATTCAAAGAATATAACCAGCAACAGATGGCAGGGAGAAAATGCTTCATGGTATGCACAGAATGGTATAATTACTTTTACTGTTGACCACAGGGGATCGGGTCATTTCGGGAAAAAAGGTCTTGATTACCTGTATCGTTCCCTTGGCAAATGGGAAATACTTGATTATGAGGATGCTGTAAAATGGCTTCTGTCAAAACCCTTTGTTGACGGCTCCAGGATGGGGATCACCGGAAGCTCATACGGCGGTTATATGACATGCCTGGCACTGACAAAAGGTGCTGATTACTGGACACATGGATTTGCAGGTTCATCGGTTACCGATTATCGTCTTTATGACAATATTTATACTGAAAGGTTTATGGATACACCTCAGGATAATCCTGAAGGTTACAAGGACGGATCAGCACTTACCTGGGCGAAAAATATAAGGGCAGACTCTATATGACTCATGGAGATATGGATGATAATGTTCATATGCAGAACTCGATTTATCTGATTTCAAGACTGGAGGATGAAGGAAAGACATTTGAGTTCATGCTGTATCCGGACGGGCGTCATGGATGGGGAGGAGCAAAGGCTATCCATTCAAGGAATGAGGCAAATAAT
>CAWDYR010000030.1:0-179537 GCA_963806555.1 uncultured Bacteroidales bacterium
AACGCTTGGTTGTCGCGTTAAAACAAAACGCGGCCGGCGGAACCCCGCCCCTCCCTGGCACGAGGAGGAACAGGATGCCGCAGGCTATCCGAATATTGAGGTAGGATGTTTCCCCGTCTGCGTCTCCGCCGTTGGCGGAGTCACTAATCCCTGCGGGGGAGGGAAGGGCGCCCGCTCCGGCGCCCTCTTGAAACGCTCAGTTCTTAAGCGTCATGCAGGCGAAGTCGTTGCGCTTGAGATATTTGCAAGCGGCTTCCGCTTCGTCTTTCTCGAAGCCCGCAAAACGGGCGCGGAAGAAGGTCCGGTTATCATTCACAACGGTCTCGGTGAAGGCGTCGGCGCGGGCGAGCAGATGCTTGGCTTTGCTTTGCGCAGAGCTCAGCCGGTCTTTCGCCTCGCGTTCGGCCTCAAAGGCGCCGACCTGGATGATCCAGCTCGTGTGCACTTTGCGGGGCGCGCTCGGGCGTCGGCCTCGGCCGGGGCGGCCGCAGCCGCGCTGATCGTGGGCGCCGCAGACGCGACCTGAATTGGAGCAGGCGCCGGAGCGGCAACCGGTATCGTGGGCCCCGCAGACGCAACCTGGATAGGCGCCGGCGCGGGAGCGGCGGCGGCCGGGTGGCTCGGCTCGGGCGACGAGGGGGCTGCCGGGGCCGCAGGGATCGGAGCGACGGCCGGCTTGACGGATGCGGTCTGCACGGCCGGCTTCGCGGATGCGGGCTCCGCCGCTGGTTCGGCCGGGCTCGCTGCAATCGCCTTCGTCGTGACGTTGTCTTTCACGGCGACGAGCGGCAGGTGAGCGAGGGGCGGCGTCAGCGAAGCGGTCTGGACGCCGTTGAGCTTGACCTTGATGGTTCTGACCGCAATCGGCTTGATCGGGTCGATGGCGCCGCCCGCGGTCTTCCGTGAAGGGGCTGCCGCCGCAGGTGCGGAGGCCTCGCTTGGGCCGCGATTGATCGGGGTCGCCAGCATCGGCATGGCGGCGCTGGCCGGCGAAGCCGTAGGTGGAACGTCGCCGCCCGCCGACGCCACGACCACCGGCGCGCTCGCGCCTTCGCCGTTGCGCGCCTCGGCGATCACCGGGGCCGCGCGGCTGGCGGAGGCTTCAACAACGTGTTTTTCGAGGCGGAGTGTCCGTCTTGACCTTGCCTGCCTCGAGCTGTTCGAACAGCAGGTAGAGTAGCCGCCGCCCTTCTTGGCGGCGTGACGCTTCCGACCTTTCGCGTCAACCGCATCGACTGCGAGCGCGAGCGTCGCGACCCCAGCCAGAAAGCCCACGATGATCGTGCGAAATCCCCAATTCCCCGAATGTGCGGAGCATTGTGTCCCCTCGTCAGTCGGTCGTGTTGGCGCACGCCCGACTCCCCGAAGTTCTTCTTGGCTGCCCGCTAGCTTGTGCCAAATTCACGGCCAGCTCACGGTTTCGTTACTCACGAATTCAGGCGTCACCGAGGCCAAAATGCAACGAAGCCATACGTTAAAATGCGGGACGCGCCGACGCCGCGCAGCCGAAATCAGGCAGCGACGGTGCGGCCGAGATGTGCTCGTGCGTATGGCCCTGGCCGCAGCCCAGGATCGTCGTCACCTGGGCCCGATCGCTGTCGCTCGCCGCCTTTGCGCTGACGACGACGGCTGCCGCTCCATCGGATACCAGACAACAGTCGAGCAGCTTGACCGACTCGCTGATCGCCCGTGAATTCATGACATCGGCTATCGTTGATGCGGTCGCGCATGTGCGCGTGGGGATGCAGCGCAGCGTGCTCGCGCTGCGTCACCGCGATGGCGGCAAGCTCCTCGGGCGACACGCCGTACTCGTGCATGTAGCGCCGAGCGATGAGCGCATAAGCGGCAGGCACGCTGAGGCCGTAGGGCTGCTCGAATTCCGGATGGCCGACCTGTGCGAGCAGAGCCGCCGCGCCGCCCGGCGGCAGACCGGTGAGCCGCTTGTCCCCGGTCACGACCAGAACGTGGCGACACATGCCTGCCTCCACGAGCGCCGCCGCCAGCATGACGGGAGCCGCAGAGCACCGGCGTCATCACGCGCCTGATCTCCCATTTGAAACGCAGATACAGAAATGAGGCCGGTGATCCTCTTGCTCTCATCGTAGACTTGATTGCCCTTCTTATCGAGGAGCGGCTTGCCTTCCTTGGTCATGACCGCCACGTCTTTGTCGTATCCGACCAACAGCATTCTTGCGCCGTCTTGTTTAGTCTCGATCATCTCGGCGCTGCTCGATAAGCTTCATTGGCCGGCGGCCTTCGTCGCCATGGAATATGTTCACGCGTATGCCCCAGTAGGCCAGCTGCTTCTGCAGCTCTTCCCTTGATGGTCTGGGCTTCTCGCCGTTAAGAATCTTCGAGATTGATCTGCAGATTGTTGACTAGCGGCGCAAGGATCTTGCCGATGATAGCCAGGGTCTCGGGCCGGTGCAGTTCCGCCGTACGTTGCAGATACGGAATGAGGCCGACGATCCTCTTACTCTCATCGTAGACTTGATTGCCCTTCTTATCGAGGAGCGGCTTGCCTTCCTTGGTCATGACCGCCACGTCTTTGTCGTATCCGACCAGGGAGCAGGCCTCGACGAAGCTGTTGAGCAGAAGCTTGCCGATCGGCTGAGGTTTCCCCGGTATTGTGCCGCCTACTTTGCGATGGCCCTTCTTGAACTTGCCATTGGGCTCATGCAAAAGTATCTTCGTGCACTGAATTAGTGCGCTGTGTGTTTGATCTGTTCTCACTACCTTGTCCATAGCTACCGGGCTCTTCGATTTACATCATGCGGATGTTGCTCTTGTGCTTGGGGAAGAGTGGCTGCCCCTTCGATCTGTCTCAAGTTCTTTGCTTCTGATTCCGTTGTGCGATCGCGCGGCGAAGCAGATTGGCTTTGAAGGCTTCAAGCGCTTGCCGCGATCGATAATTCCGACCGCGGATGCGCACACGGGCCGGCCAGCCAAGCTCGGCCATTGCTGGATCGCGATCCCAACGCCATCCGCTCATGGCGCTGATGTTCATCTCGCGAAAAACGATGGGATCAGGGATTAGCTCATCCGGCCCAGCGGCGGAGGGAGCGTAGTCGGCAGTCGGGGACATTCTTGGCTGCTCCAGCTAACGACAGGAGCGGGCCATATATATCGCGTTAAATCGCGTTAGAGCACAACAATTCCAAAACCTACCGGCGGACGACAAACCGGCCCGTCTTCTGCGCGTTGTCGCGGACATTGTCGGCGTCGATCTGGCTCACCGACACTCCGAACTCTCGCGCGGCTTCCGCGATGGCCTTACTGACTATCGCGTTGATCTCATGGCCGGGAACGCGCTCTCGGCCATGCTTTTCACGCCATTCCTGCATCATGAACGCGACCAGCCAGGACGCATTCCGGTTAGCCTGCTCGGCGGCCCGCGCCGCGGCGGCAACTCGGCGCGGGCGACCCCGTTGACGCCGCGGCACGGTGGGCTCGTGCGATCCGTCGACCCGGCGCCGTACCATCTCTCGCGCTCGATCAACTATGTCATCAGGTTCCGCGTTGGCCGCCGCCGTTTCCTTCTTCCAACGCACGAGTTCGAGCGCGCAATACAATATGTCATCGTCGGTGACCGTGGGCGCGCCGCCCTTCCACGCGGACCCGACCGCGGCGTCATATTCACGCCAACGCCATGGTGAGCTCAGGGGACGCGTCGGCATGGCGCCGCGCGAGCTCGATCGCAAGATCGATGATATCGTTGGAGGCCGGTCGTCGCTCATGGCGCTGCGTGCCGCGGCAGAGTGACGTTGTCCATCGGTTCCAGCGGCCGGGCCGCCGCATCCCCGCTGACCAGGCGTTCGACGTGCGCGGCCCAACGTTCCAAGGCAGCGCGCCGCTCGGGCAGAAGCTGGCTTTTATCATAAACGCCCGCGACACTCGCCCTCGTACCCGAGACGTGGTTCACGACCTGCTCGACAACGTGCCGCGGCACGCCAATTTCAACGAGGCCTGTGACGAAGCTGCGGCGCAGATCGTGCAAACGCCAGGGCTCGATCACTGCATTCAAAGCTGAAAATTTAGGGCTCACAGGGAAAAACCGGGAGCTTGAATTAAAGATCGCCTCACTTGAAGCTGAAACCGGAAAGCTGAAGCAGGAGCTCTCTCTTGCACAGATTGCCCGGGATAAGGCTCTTGAAGAACTGAATGTTCTTTCAGAAAGGAATAATGATCTTCTAAATGCCCAGGAAGACCTCATAAAGGGAAACGTAAGCGAAACAAAAAAGCTGCTCACCGAGCTTCAGGCTGCACAGGCTGACCTTAAGCAGAAAGAAGATATACTACGGCAGCTTGAACAGTCGATGGACCTTAAAAAGATCTCACTTGATGAGCTTACGCTTGAGCTGGAAAAGAAAAACGCACGAATGGCTGAACTTGAAAAGATCCTCGATGACCAGAAAAGAATAGCCGAAGATCTTAAGACCAAGGTCTCGGAAGCGCTGCTTGGATTTGAAAACAACGGACTTACTGTTACAAATAAAAACGGGAAAGTGTACGTTTCGCTGGAAGAGAAACTCTTATTTAAAACTGCAAGCTGGGATATAGATGCAAATGGAAGGAATGCGCTGAAAAAACTGGCAGGTGTGCTCGAAAGGAATCCTGATATACAGATCACAATCGAAGGACATACCGATATTGTTCCATACAAACCTGGTTCGGGTCAGCTCAGGGATAACTGGGATCTCAGTGTCAAGAGGGCAACCACTGTTGTAAGGACTTTGCTTGAGGGAAGCAAAATACAACCTTCAAGGCTGACTGCTTCCGGACGGAGCGAATATCTTCCTATTGATCCGGGAACCACAAACGAAGCAAAGCAGAAAAACCGGAGGACCGAGATCATTCTTACTCCCGACCTGACGGAATTGTATAAGCTGATTGATAAATATTAGTAACTGCGGCACGGAATCTGCGAAGATCTGCGCGATCTGCGGGAAAACATAAAATTTCCCGCTGATTTCGCAGATTTAAATCCAGGTTTAATACGTCTTTTAATATGTCTTTTAATACGTATTTCTTTTTAAGCCCCTCCCACACCCGGGAGAGTGGGATGCGGGTGAGTTTCATTGCGTCAAACCTAGGGAATGGGATAACCCATGAATAATACTGTATGCAACTGAGGTGCAATGATTCACATTTCCCCTCCTTTTCAAGGAGGGGTGGCCGGGACAATAGATTTTGAGGGATTTACAATCTGTTTTCCCGGCGGGGTGGTTAATCTCATGTTTCAAGTCTATCCATTTGAAAGGTAATAGGAGAGGCTTGAATAACCACCCCGGCCAGACGAATTTAGTTTCTGCGTGTGAGATGATTTCACCCTCTGGCACCCCTCCTTCAAAAGGAGGGGAAATTTATTTAATTGTGCTTCAGCTCGTTGGAAAATTCAAAGCATAAAGCTGGTTTTAAATGGGCGGCTATGGTAGGGCAACGGGTATTAATTTATTTAAGCGCTCTTTTAATACGTATTTCTTTTTAAGCCCCTCCCACCTCGGGGTAGGGGTTGGGGAGAGGTCATTCTTTGAATTCCTGAAGCCTCACTTTCATGTTTTTGAGAGCCTGCAGAAGGTTATCCTCAGGTTTTAGAAAATCCTGGTTTCCCCAGAATACCGGGTCATAGTTAGTGATGGTCCTGGAAAAGACCGAGTGGATCGGTGCAAGCTCCTCCCTTTCAAACCTGACAACATTTTCAAGCTTTATGTCAGTTACAGCCATCTCGAAGAAGACACTGAACTGAGTGTTAAACAGCTTCTTTTTGCGTTTTGATGAGAATCCCAGATCTCCCCTTACATGACTCAGGAAATACCTGTCATTTAATTTCCTGTAACTTACCGAGTATTTTACGGAGACAGGCCAGGTTGTAAAATCCTTCGACGGATTTGAAATAAATGACCCTTTCATCTTCTGCAGATATTCGGGATTGATCTCAAACTCGGCATTCAGGATCGCAAAATCAGTGGTATTAATGAATAACGAACCTTTGAACATTGTGGTTTCAGCTCCCTCTTTCTGGGTGAATTCAATCTCAAAAGCCGATTCCTCATCATAAGAGACTATATCGATGAGCCTGAAGCTATAGTCCTGCATATTCAACCTGTCGATGAAGTCAAATTTGTTCTTTATCCCGTCGAGTTGAAGGCAGGTGCTCAATCCGGCTTTTAACCTGACGGTAAGCGAATCGTTTACATTAACATTGTCAATTTTCCGGCTTTTAAATACCTTGATCTGATCGCTGAGAAGGGTCCCGGTATAGGCGCTTTTATAAATTTCAAGAATGGCTTCGGAATATGATTGCAGCTCACTTTTCTTCAGAACACCCTCACGGTAAAACGCAGTAAGATATGCAGGTGTACTGCCATAATTCTTCCCGATTGCTCCAAGGGTCTTGTAAATGATCTCCTGCGGGATCTGGTTCCTTATAATGATTTCGGGAATAGAGATGAACTCCCTCCTCATGGCAATTCTGAAATTATTTCCAAGAGATTGCCTCACAGGGATCTCCCTTCCAAAATACCCAAGGTATGAGACTGTGATTGTATCGTTATAATTATCGGGAGAAATTTTAAATCCGAATTCCCCGTTGGAGTTGGAAACGGTTCCCTTCCCGGCATTTTTCAGGCCTATGGTTGCATAGGGCAATGGCTCAGACGACTCTCCGTCGATAACGATACCTGAGATATCTTTCAGAACCGCAACAGTTGTTGAATCATTAAAAGATACAGGGGGTGGAGGTATCTCCCTTGAAATAATTATGAATTCATCGATCACTGAATAAGCAAGTGAGTCGGCTTTGAAGATGCTGTCGAGAATAGCCCGCAGGGTAACGTTCCTGAAGGTCATCTCAGTTTTATTTTCCGTATTTACCAGACGGCTGTCATAAGTAAAATAGTAGCCTGTCTGCGCGGGAATGAGGTTCAGGGCATTGCCTGTTTTTACTGTTCCTGCCCTGAAGGTAAATGTTGAATCGAGAATGGTCTCCTGGCACTTTGCATCACATGGCGGGATCAGTATGATCAACAATGCAATGGCAAAAATATATCTGGATATAAAGCCATTGACCGGCAACATTTTTAAGATTAAGTTATTTCATTGAAAGATGGTAAACATTTCCGTCTTTCGTATAACGAAGACCAAAGCTAGTACAAATTAAGCGAATAATTTTTTCCTCCGGCTGATTACTTATCGGTGAGGTCCACGGATTCTCAAGGATTTGCGGATCATCTGCAATTATGTCCATGTTATAGACTCTCTTAAGATCCCTGAAAACAACATCAAGTGTTTGTCCGTCATAGATAAGATCACCTGATTTCCATGACATATAATTTGGATTGTTGTTCACCTTTTTTTCTGCCGGGAGGTTACCGACAGTACCTATAAAGCCGGGATCAAGCTCGAGTTCAGGTGTCCCTGAATTATCGGAAACCATTACCCTGCCTGTTTCAACGTAAACTTCAACAGCCGATTCCGGATTACTTGTAATGACATTGAAAGAAGTGCCCACGACTCTTATCCTGGCTGTCCCGGCATCAACAATAAAAGGATTTGCCGCATCGGGAGCTATGTCGAAAAAAGCTTCCCCGTTAAGCGCTACATTTCTGCCATGCTTTCCGAAATTCTGCCTGTAGGTCAATCTGGTATTCCGGTTCAGGCTGATGTTGCTACCGTCGGGAAGTGTAACCTGAAGGTTCTTCTGATTTACTGTGGTTGCAACTACGGTCTTGCGGCTTAAAATACCTTTATCCCCAAGGTAGAGCAGTCCGGATCCGACACTTAAAAGAATGAGAGCCACGGCGGCTATCCTGAGCCACGTCCTTGCCGTAAGGCTTCTCTCAATGGGAAGCGTTTTGGTTATTAATCCGTTCTCATTCAGCCTGGAGTAAAGTTTGTCCCAGGCTTTATCTACATTTATTTCCTTTTCGTTATTCATCTCTCTCAACTCTTTCCAGTATTTAATGGTATTATGACTGTCATCAGCCATAAACCGGCCGAGCAGATCTCCGTTATCCTTTTTTTCATCCGAAAGGATGGAAGAAAGTTCTTCCCAATCCTTATCAGTGTATTTTTCTATGTTTTTCATCTCTTTCATTGTTCTGCAAGTGCTTTTCTGAATTCCCTGAGGGCTCTTCCCATGTTGGCTTCCACTGTTTTAACCGAGACCGAAAGTCTCTCGGCAATTTCAGAATATTTAAGTCCTTCAAACCTGCTCATGCAAAAAATCTTTCCGCAACGTTCGGGAAGCCGTTCGAGAATACCTGCTATTTTAGCCTGCAGATCCCTGTAATTAAGTATATCGGATGGAATTTCCGATGTTTCCTGAGGGGCGGCTGCCATTTCCTGTGCATATTTTTCAACTACCCTGGCATGACCGATAAAATGCAGGCAGCGGTTGTGAACTGCCCGGTAGAGATATCCGTTCAAAGAACTTTCAATCTTAATTTCCTCCCTGTCTCTCCAAAGCCTGAAAAACAGATCCTGAACAATTTCTTCAGCAGTATCGTGATCCCTTATCAGTGTCTTTGCGTATCGTACCAGGGATATATAGGAGGATCGGAAAAGTGACTCAAACTGTCCAACATCACCCTTTCTGATCCTCCCGATTATTTCAGAATCCCCGGTCATTTTTACTTTTATT
The DNA here is from genome assembly GCA_963806555.1 of uncultured Bacteroidales bacterium. Taxonomy (GTDB): domain Bacteria; phylum Bacteroidota; class Bacteroidia; order Bacteroidales; family VadinHA17; genus LD21. The sequence continues at coordinate 8,642 of CAWDYR010000030.1, forward strand.
ATTCAGCTTTTCTGTCGCTGAATTTAAGCTTCCTGCTCAGGCGGCGGATTGCTGATTCGATACTCTGGTCGGGTTCGATAACATTATATTCTCCCCAGTACTCAGGATCGGCAAAGGCTGCAACCTGTTCGGTAAAAATATCTGAATACCTCAGTTTATCTTTTCCTGCAATCTTTAATTACTTCTTCGTTGGTACGGTCAGTAACCGCTATTTCAGACATGGTTGTGTAAAAGGTATTGAAGAGTTTTTTCTTCCAGTTAACCTTGAATTTGACTTCAGCTCTTGAGTAGGCAAAATACCATTTCCCATCCTGTTCACGATACCTGGTTCTGTATGTGGCAATCTCCGGTGTTACCTGCATCCCGAGTGGTTTTTTCCGTATGAATATTGAGGACACGGCTTCTTTGTTTTCAAGATTGAAGCCGAATTCTGATTCGGTAATTGCATAGCTGTCGGCCTCAATATAGAGATTTCCCATGAATAATGGTTCGTCAACCGACGGTTTCTGCCTGAATGAAATCACATAATGGGGTTTATCAGCTATTTCAACAACACCTGTCAGTGAGTAATCATAGTATTTCATTGCATCCATCGTGAGTACCGATTCGGTATTCTTTGCAATGTCGAGCTGCAACACGCTGACAGGTCCTCCCTGGAGCTTGAAAAGAACAGTATCCATCCTTTCGACATCGGATCCTTTTCTGCCCTTGTAGATCCTGGCGCCGTCGAAACGGATATCATTATTGTAAGGAGCTTTAAAGATCTCGACAACAGCCTCGCCTATAGAGACATAAGTCCGGTTCTTGCGAATTGTCTCCCTGTAGAATGCAGTCATCAGATTAGGTTCATTCACATAGTTTTTACCTATCCTGCCGATGGCATTCCGAACGATAGCCTCAGGGTCGAGAGGCTTTACAATAATTTCCTTGATGGGAATGGGAGCCGGCGTCATTGAGATCACATTCTTGTAATCATCACCCCTGAGTTCAATCAGCGGAACAACCCGGTTCTTGTAGCCCAGGTATGTGACTTCGAGGTTCCTTGAAGTTTGTGTTTCAGCGATCTTGATAACAAACTCGCCGTCGATATTTGTGACAGTAGCGACATTAGTTTCCTTCACGGCAACTGATGCAAAAATCAGAGGATCTCCCGATTCAGCATCGACCACTTTACCCCGTAAGGTAAGCAGTGTCTGCTGGTCATTCTTTTTCCTGTCGGGGGCCGGCGCAGAGTAAATTGTCTGTGCTGTAAAGGCGGACAGGATAAGCAGAGCAATTAATGATACATTTTTAAAAGTTTTCATGGCATAAAAGCATTAAGTTAAATAATTTTTAGATTCTATTCAGTCCGTTATTATTTTCTTTTCAACCGTATGACCAGAGATATCAGGTTTTACCCTACCGTGGCTTTAAATTATTTTTTTATCTTACCATCATTTAATAGAATTATATGCCTCGTCCGGTCAATGCTGTCAGGGCAGTGTATTCGTTTTTATCGGGAACGGTTACCGGCAATCCGTCAGTCGGGATGCCGTTGTCAGTTTCAGCAGAGCTGACCAACCACTGCAACCTCAGCTGTCCTGAGTGTGCCTCGGGGTCCGGCCTGATGAAACGGGAACGCGGATTTATGGATGTTGAATTGTACAAGAGTGTAATTTCTGAACTGAGTCCGTATCTTTATTATATCAATCTATACTTCCAGGGAGAGCCCATGCTGCATCCGCGGTTCTTTTCTTTTCCCGGATTGACAGGTAAGATTTATTCAGTGGTTTCGACAAACGGGCATTTCCTGTCGGTCGGGAATGCCGCCAGGCTTGCGGGTTCGGGTTTGAAAAAGCTTGTTGTTTCTCTCGACGGTATGGATCAAAAAACTTACTCTGAATACAGGAGGAACGGGGATTTTGGTAAAGTGACCGATGGAATTAAAAATGTTGCTGAAGCAATCCGCCAGCAGGGATCCCCGCTGAGGCTTGAAATCCAGTTCCTGGTGAACAGGATAAATGAACATCAGATACCGGATGCCAGGAAACTCGCAAGGGAAACAGGTTCATCATTAAGGCTGAAATCAATGCAGGTTATCAACAGCCGTGAGTCAGCGAAATGGATGCCTGCTTCCGGAAAGTACAGCAGATACAGTGAGGAAAACGGAGAATTCAGGATAAAAAGCAGACTGCCAAACAGGTGCATGCGCCTGTGGTTCAATCCGGTAATAACCTGGGATGGGAAGGTGATCCCCTGTTGTTTTGACAAGGATGCAGAATTTGTGATGGGAGATCTTAAACGGAGTTCATTCAGGTCTATCTGGAATGGCCCTGCCTTCAGGGAATTCAGAAGGCGGATTTTAACGGAAAGAGACAAAATAGATATCTGCAGGAACTGTACTTCAGGAATAAATCCGGGAATCAGGCGTTAATTCAAAATATACTCTGAAGCTTGAACCGGTGGAATGAGGTCTTATACCGTCATCACTTCCTTTTCTTTCTGAACCATCACCTTATCGATCTTTGATGTAAAATCATGGATCAGCTTCTGCACTCCCTCCTCTGCGTCCTTCTCCAGATCCTCGGGAAGACCTTCCTTAAGCATTCTTTTTAGTTCGTCGTTTGCCCATTTCCTTGCAATACGCAGACTTATCCTTGCTGTCTCACTTTCGGTCCTGACCTGTTTGACAAGCTGATGTCTCCTCTCTTCGGTAAGAGGCGGAATGTTGATCCTGATTACCTCACCGTTGTTCACCGGTGTGAGGCCTATATTTGCGGCCATTATCGCCTTTTCAATTGCCCCGAGTGTGTTCTTCTCCCATGGCTGGATCAGTATAGTTCTGGGATCGGGTGTGTTAATGTTAGAGACCTGGGAGAGTGGTGAGTTAACACCGTAATAATCGATTGTTATGCCGTCAAGCAGGGCAGGTGTTGCCCTGCCAGCACGCAGATGGGCCAGTTCATGCTCAAGATGTTCCAGGGCTTTCTGCATCCTGTCCTGGGTTTCTTCTATTATAAGTTCAACTTCTTCGTTCATACGGCCGGGATTAGGTTAAGTTCGATAAAATTGGTCTCTTATATGATATAAGCGCTCCACAGGGAAACAAATATAATAAATTAGCCGGAAATCCAATAGGGCTTATTTACTAATGAGGGTACCCAGACCGGATCCCCTGACCACTTTCACAAGGTTACCGGGTTTATTCATGTTGAAGACAATGATCGGCATGTTGTTTTCACGGCACATTGTAAAGGCTGTTGAATCCATGACTTTCAGCCTTCTGTCGATAACTTCTTCAAAGGAGATATCATCAAATTTCCTGGCATCCGGATCCTTTTCAGGATCGGAAGTATATACACCGTCAACCCTTGTACCTTTCAGGAGAACATCAGCTCCTATCTCCACTGCACGGAGCGCAGCTGCAGTATCGGTTGTAAAGAAAGGGTTCCCTGTTCCTCCTGCAAGCAGGCAGACCATCCCTTTCATTAAGTTCTCAATGACCCTGTCCCTGTTATAAAGCTCGCCCACGGGTTCCATTCGTATAGATGTAAAGACTCTTGCTTTGCCTCCCAGTTTTTTTATTGCACTTTCGAGGGCAAGGCTGTTAATAACGGTTGCCAGCATTCCCATCTGGTCGCCTTTAACCCGGTCGAAACCTGATTCAGCGCCACTTAATCCGCGGAAGATATTACCGCCTCCGATAACAATTGCTACTTCGCAGCCGTTTTTTACCACCTCATTGACCTGTGCTGCATATTCATCCAGGACATTGGTGCTTATTCCACCATAATTTTCACCTGACAATGATTCACCGCTCAGTTTCAATAAAATTCTTGAATATTTCATAATGAATTTGATTTGGGTTATTCTTTTAAATAAAGTATCTGCCAAATTAATAATAATTAATTGAAGTAGGTAGTTGTTAGCCCATAGGGGCATAGGCGTTAACTTAAGGAATAGGAAAACTTATGAATCTAACTGTATGCAATTGATTTTATGTAACTTAAATTTCCCCTCCTTTTCAAGGAGGGGTGGTCGGGACTATAGATTTTGACAGGTTAACAATCAACTTTCCCGACCGGGGTGGTTAAGACTTGAATCAACCACCCCGGCCAGACGAATTTAATTTCTGCGTGTGAGATGATTTCACCGTCTGGCCACCCCTCCTTCAAAAGGAGGGGAAACTTATTTAATTGTGTTTCAGCTAAATAAATAATTACCAGTCTAAAACTGATTCTTAGGATCGGCTATGCCCTTTAGTAGGCTGAGCGTTAAAAAATTGCCCGGTGGGCAATTTTAGCGAAGGGGCCAGACTGCAGGGGTGGAATGTGGTGGAGGGGCTAAAAGCAAAAAGGCGCCCTGGGGCGCCGTAGTAATATTGAATTATGAACCAATCTATAAATTCAAAGTGTAACGTTTAAAAGCAGTCACTGTTAGTTCCTTATCTGCCGACTGAAGGTATTGCCTGATAGTCATTTTATTGTCCTTGACGAAATCCTGGTTAAGCAGGGTGTTTTCCTTGAAAAATTTACCAAGTTTACCCTGTGCGATCTTCTCAAGCATCTCTTCCGGCTTGCCGTCGCGTCTGGCCTGATCCTTTCCTATTTCGATCTCCTGGGCAATAACTTTCGCGGGCACATCATCCTTATCAATTGCAACGGGGCTCATTGCAGCAATCTGCATTGCAACATCCTTATAGACCTGTACATTCTGTCCGGCCTTTGAAAAGCCAACCAGTGTGGCAAGCCTGTTTCCGGGGTGGATATATGCCTGAACGTGGGCGGCTTCTATCTTTTCATAATAAGCGACCTCGAGTTTTTCGCCAATGATCCCTATATATTCAACAACTTTGCCGCCAACGGTAGTATTATCCAGTGGTAGCACCTTTAATCCCTCAAGGTCGGCGGGGTTCTTTGCAACTGCGATATCAAGTATTTTGTTTGCCAGTGAGATAAACTCAGCATTTTTTGCAACGAAATCAGTTTCACTGTTAAGCACTATCATGGCACCCGACTTGTTATCGGCGGTTGTTCTTGCCAGAACGACACCTTCAGTAGCTTCTCTGTCGGCTCTCTTACTGGCAACGAGTTGTCCCTTTTTCCTGATGATCTCAATAGCCTTGTCAAAATTTCCGTCTGATTCTTCAAGCGCTTTTTTGCAATCCATCATTCCGGCTAAAGTAACTCTTCTCAGTTTTGCAACTTCTGCAGCATTTATAGTCGCCATTCTAAAATCTTTCTTTATGTGTTAGTAATTAATAAAATATTATTCTTCTTCCGGCTCTTCAGTTTCCGTAACAACCTCATCTTCCTCTTCAGTTTCAACTGCAAGAGGTTTTTCTTCAACTTCAACTTCCTCTTCTTCTTCAACGATTGCTTCAATCACTGATTCGGGGAGGTCTTTGGTTTCAAGTTCTTTTCTGATGAATTTCTTGTCTTTCATAGCCGGTTCCTTGTCCTTTTCCAGCTTTCTTTCATTAAGTCCTTCCTCAATTGCCTGGCAGAGGATATCAACAATCAGTGTAATTGATTTTGATGCATCGTCATTTGCCGGGATCGGAAATTCGATATCGGTCGGATTGGAATTGGTGTCAACCATAGCAAAAACAGGAATACCAAGTCTCTTGGCTTCTCTTACAGCAATATGTTCCTTCAGAACATCTACAATAAAGAGAGCTGATGGGAGTCGTGTAAGGTCGATGATGCTTCCGAGTGTCTTTTCGAGTTTGGCCCTCTGACGGGTGACCTGGAGCCTTTCGCGTTTGGAAAGGTTGGTGAAAGTACCGTCGGTAGCCATTTTATCGATAGATCCCATCTTTTTGACAGCCTTGCGGATCGTCGGGAAGTTTGTCAGCATTCCACCCGGCCATCTTTCAGTGACATAAGGCATATTAACCTGTTTTACCCTTTCAGCAACAATCTCTTTTGCCTGTTTTTTGGTGGCAACGAAGAGGATTTTCTTTCCGGACCGGGCAATATGCTTCATTGCAGAAGCTGCTTCATCGAGTTTAACGATGGTTTTATGAAGGTCAATGATATGAATTCCGTTGCGCTCCATAAATATATAGGGAGCCATTGCGGGATTCCATTTTCTTTTAAGGTGTCCGAAATGAACACCGGCATCAAGTAATTCTTCGAAATTTGTTCTTGGCATTTTTGCTTTTTTAAAGTTTACATTCTTTTCAATCAATTGCAGAGTAGTTCCATGCAGGAAGTCTCTGTAATTTAGATACTAAACTTGCATCTATGATGACTGATCTGTTGATTTTTAACGTTTACTGAACTGGAATCTCTTCCTGGCTTTTGGCTGGCCTGGTTTTTTCCTTTCAACTTCCCGTGGATCGCGGGTAACAAATCCGGCAGCCTTGAGCACCGATTTGGTTTCGGGATCGATCTGAACAAGGGCTCTTGTTATTCCAAGACGCAGAGCTTCGGCCTGACCTTTCACACCGCCGCCGTCGAGATTCACCTTAATATCATATTTTTCAAGTACGTTCAGAGCAACAAGCGGCTGGGTTACAACATACTGCAAAGTCTCAGCACCAAAATATTCTTTATAATCACGTTCGTTTACAGTTATTTTCCCCTTACCATCACTTAAAATATACTCTGGCAACGGCTGCTTTTCTTCTCCCAAGTGCATTAACTGGCTCCATATCTGTTTCTTAATTGTATTAAAGTTCTATTTTCTTAGGTTTCTGGGCTTCATGCGGATGCGTTTCACCAGGATAAACATGCATATTCCTGTAAATTGCCCTTCCGAGCCTGCTTTTTGGAAGCATTCCTCTTACAGCATGCTCAACAAGACTGATGGGATTCTTTTTCAGCATTTCTTCAGCAGTGGTAAACCTCTGACCACCAGGATAACCGGTATGTCTTACATATTCCTTGTCAGACCATTTTTCTCCTGACAGGGAAACCTTTGCGGCATTGATAACAACAACATTATCCCCGCAATCGACATGAGGAGTAAAATTGGTTTTGTGCTTTCCTCTGAGTGTAGAAGCTATCAATGTAGCAAGACGGCCTAAAGTTGCGCCTTCTGCATCGATAATTACCCACTCCTTGATTACAGTATCCTTATTTGCCGATACTGTTTTATAGCTTAAGGTGTTCACTTTATTATTTTTTTATTTTTGAACACTTGTTAATGTAAAACCCCCTATTTTGGGTCTGCAAAAATACAATATATTTCCTAATAAAAAAGAATATTGACCAGAATTTAACAAGGATAAATTAAACTGGTTTAATTTTACAAATCAATATTGAATTTATGGAGGAAGAAAAAAGGATAGGGCGGGACTTTTTTACCCGGGATGTGCTCATAGTCGCACCTGCACTTTTGTCAAAGACTCTGGCAGTAAGGTTTGAAGATGTAATCAGAAGATTCACCATAACAGAGACTGAAGCATACAGGGGGGAGGAGGATAAAGCGTGTCATGCCTGTAAGGGAAGAACTCCAAGGACCGAAATAATGTATCATGAGGGGGGCAGACTTTACGTTTACCTTGTTTACGGGATGCACTGGATGCTTAACATAGTAACCGGAGAGGAGAACAATCCCCAGGCTGTCCTGATAAGAGGAATGGAAAATTGTAAAGGTCCGGGGAGGGTTACAAGAGTTCTGGGTATCGACAGGTCTTTTTACGGTGAAGACCTGATCGTTTCTGACAGGATATGGCTTGAAGGATCGGGGATTCCCGCTAACGTACAAACCGGAAGCAGGATAGGGATTGATTATGCGGGAGAATTCTGGAAAAGCAGGCCATGGAGGTATTTTCTGGCCTGTTAGTGTTATTTAAGGGATCCCAGGCGGAAGAGTTTATCAAACCTCAGATGCAGGGTCATGGCATTGTCCATCCTCTTCCGGTCCATATCATAATAACCGTCAAAAGCAAAAAATAATTCAAGAAAACTCTCAGGAAGCAGGGTAACATTCACCGAACCTGTGATTATTTTCCTTTCGTGAACAGTCACATTTTCCATATGATCTGAAACGGAGCTGAAAATAAAATTCCCCTCGGGTGCGTAAAAGTCATCCGAGGTCCAGTAACCGGCATTAAAATCAACGACTTTATAGGTGTAGAATATCTTATGCCATTCCCCGCGTCCGTAGTTTATGCCGGAGGGCGCATTTTTTCTGAGGGAATTGCCTCTGAAGATCAGATACTCAAAGCCTGTCTTGCCGTATCTTTGTTCACCAAGGTCAAAACTGACCCTTACTCCGCCGGCGAAGTTAAGATAGGTCTCGGTATGTTCGGGGTAATCGCTGATCTGACCTCCATAGTGTTTAAATATCAGTTGGAGAGGTACCTCGAGCCTGACCAGGTCTGCTATCAGGGGAGATGAATATTTGAATGATTCACCGGCGGAAAATATCTCCCGCTCCGAATCTCCCTTAAATATATAATTTTCCCAGCTCAGCCAGGTATCACTTAGGAAATGATCGTTGAAAAATCTAAGCTGAAGTCCGTCTTCCGAATAGTTGGTGTACATCCTTTCTCTGTTGTAATGAGGGTCGAATAATTCATTTTTGTAGCTGGCAGAAAGAGAACCGATTGTAATGGAAGTGTTTTCGGAAAAGTTATATGTTGTTGAAAAAAGAGGCTTGATAACTGAAAATTTATTTGTTCCCGCATAGCTCAGAAGATGAGTTCCAAGGCGGAGGGTCACCTTTGCGGAGGGATGGTAGATAAGCTGGGGATGCAGGAAATAGCCGATGAGCGTATAACCCTCAGTTACCGGATTAGAATACTCATTGTTCCTTATAAAGTTAACATTCCTGAAATTGAAATATAGTTTCTCAGCAGAGGAACTCGTATCCGATTTTTCCTGCCCGCTGACTTTAATGATGGTTGTGAAAAGAAGGAGAAGCAGCGTGACCGGGTATCTCATCAGAGTTTTTATTTCAGGCAAAAGTAGCAAAATTAGTTTCAAGTTAAAATGAAGTTAAAAAGTACACCCCTTGTGCTTTAATAACATTTTTTTACGTTCTTTGTTTTCTCGGAAACAAAAAAAATCAATATGAACTCATTGTGGGGCAACTACCGCCGTCTGAACACACTTACAGGATGGGCCCTTTTTGTTATTTCTTCAACGGTTTACCTGCTTACAATTGAACCAACCGTAAGCTTCTGGGATTGCGGGGAATTCATTCTCTCTGCTTTCAGGCTACAGGTCGGGCATCCTCCGGGCGCTCCACTATTCCTGATGATCGGCCGGATTGCCACCCTCTTTGCCCTGGGCGACACGTCGAAGGTAGCCCTGATGATGAATGCCCTGTCGGCTGTATGCAGCGGTTTTGCAATAATGTTCCTCTTCTGGACAATAACCCATCTTGTCAGAAAGGCATACAACCACGGAAACGGCCTCGAGCCAAAAAATATCCTTCCGGTTATAGGCAGCGGAATGATAGGAGCTCTGGCTTACACATTTTCTGATACCTTCTGGTTTTCGGCAGTTGAGGGCGAACTATATGCCCTTTCCTCCCTTGTGACCGGACTTGTGTTCTGGGGTATGCTGAAATGGGAGGAGGAGGCTGATGAATCCTATTCCGGAAGATGGATCATCCTTATAGCATTCATAATGGGGCTGGGGCTGGGGATTCACCGGCTTAACATCCTGGTACTGCCGGTCCTTGTCTTTGTATTCTATTTCAGAAAATATGAAGTTTCGAGAAAAGGAGTGATCTACACTCTCCTTATCTCGGTAGTAATGTTGTGGCTGATGGTTTTCGTACTGATACCCGGCGTCCCGAAAGTTGCCGGATGGTTTGAGCTTCTGTTTGTAAATCTGATTGGGCTGCCTTATAACAGCGGGCTAATTCTTTTCGTTATTTTGCTGGCCTCGCTTCTGATCTTTGGAATAAAGTATTCGATCCGGAGCAAAAGAATTGTCCTGAATTATGTGATGACGGCAATAACCGTTATTATGATAGGCTATTCATCGTATGCAATGATAATGATACGATCATCTGCCCGGCCGCCAATGAACCAGAACAACCCTTCAGACATCTTTTCGCTTTCATACTATATTAATATGGAGCAATACGGGAGTTCTCCCAAAATTTACGGGAACTATTACAGTGCTCCGGTAATCAATGTAAAAAATGTAGTTGCGGGTTACAACAAAACAGGAGGGAAATATAAACCGTATTACAGGCCTGAATATGAATACGATAAAAAATTCATGACTGTTTTCCCGCGTCTCTACAGCTCTAGACCCCGAGCATGAAAGTGCTTACAGGTATTGGGGCAGGATTAAGGGCAGGAGATATTCAGTCTCATCGGGCTCAGGGAAGGAAGCAGTTGTCTGTCCGACCTTTGGTGAAAATCTGCGGTACTTTTTCAGATATCAGACAGGATTCATGTACCTCAGGTATTTCATGTGGAATTTTGCAGGAAGGCAGAACGATCTTCAGGGCGACGGCAATCCTATCCACGGCAACTGGATAAGCGGCATTAGTTTAATTGATGAGGCAAGGCTTGGAGAACTTGACAAGATTCCTGCCGATCTTAAAACAAATCCGGGGAGAAATACATATTTTTTTCTTCCCCTTCTGGTTGGCCTGGCGGGGATATTCTGGAATTATAAGAAAAGAAGAAATGATTTCTGGCTTGTTTTTGCATTTTTCATAATGACAGGGTTTGCAATTATCCTGTATCTGAACCAGTATCCTAACCAGCCGAGAGAAAGGGATTATGCGTATGCAGGGTCGTTTTATGCATTTGCCATCTGGATAGGAATGGGCTTTATGTTTGTGTATGAATATATAAGGAAGTTCCTGAAAGAGAGAATGGCAGCCGTTTTGACATTGGCTGCCCTGTTACTGGCGGTTCCGGTCCTTTTGGCATTCCAGAACTGGGATGATCATGACCGGTCAGGGCGCTACACTGCCAGGGACATCGGGGCCAATTATCTTAAGTCGTGTGCGCCAAATGCAGTTCTGTTCACCTATGGGGACAATGATTCTTTCCCCGTGTGGTACGTGCAGGATGTGGAAGGAGTCAGGACTGATGTACGTGTTGCGAACCTGAGCTATATACAGGCGGGATGGTATATCGATATGATGAGGCAGAAAGCATTCGACTCGGATCCGCTTCCCTTAACACTCCCGCCTGAAAAATATGCTGAGGGTGTAAGGGTCCAGCTGCCTGTTAACAGCAGGGTTGACAAACCGGTTGAGTTGAGCCAGGTGGTTCAGTTTGCCGGGCAGGATGATAAAAAATACATGATCGATATAAGCGGCAGGGGTGATTATCTTGAATTATTTGCCCGCCAGTAAATTCATAATCGATGTTGATTCTGCAAAAGTAGTATCCAATGGAACCGTTAAAGAGTATTTTAAGGACAGGATTGTATCGCCAATGATCTGGGAATACACTGAAAGCGATGCTTTTAAAGGCGACCTGGCGATAATGGATCTTCTGACGACAAACAAGTGGGAGAGACCAATCTATTTTTCTACAACAGTTCCGTCAAGTCAGTATAAAGGCCTTGAAAAATATTTTATTCAGGAGGGCATGGCCTACAGGATTGTCCCTGTAAAAACCACTGCACCGGAAGAAGGGGAATTCGGGATGATCGATCCAACGGTCATGTACGACAATATGATGAATAAATTTGAGTGGGGAAATGCAGCTGATCCGTCAGTATATCTTGATGAGAATAATAAGCGTATGCTCAGCAATTTCAGAAGGATCTTCGGTAACCTGGGGAAAGCTCTTCTTGTCGCCGGCGATACGACGAAAGCTGTTGCGGCTGTCCGGAAGGGGCTCGAAATAGTGCCGCCTGAACAAATTCCTTATGACTTCTTTACAATTGGTCTGGCAGAAGTTCTGATAAGGGCAGGCAACGCAGAGGAAGGAGACAAAATCATAACCGATGTGATCAGTTATTCGAAGGAGTATCTTGACTACGCTTCAGGCTTAGGTCCTGAAATGCGTTTTGGTCTGGATTATGCAATTGGGATAAACATGCAATCGCTGCTTGATATTTATAATATGGCAGCGGCTCTGAAGCTTGATTCCCTGTCCAAAATTGTGGAACCCGACGTTAACAGATATTACAGCATTCTATATTCTACCAAATAGGATTTTATGAGGCTTTTCAGGCCATTCTTCCTGGCAGGGCTGATTTATCCCGGTGCGCTTTTCAGGATAAAAACAAACAAAAATGAAGTGTGTCTGACTTTCGATGATGGTCCAGATCCCGGGTCGACTCCGGTGATCCTCGAAATTCTTGGAAGGCATCAGGTTAAGGCTGTTTTCTTTTGCAGCGGAACTCAGGTTGAGAAGTACCCTGAACTGGCAGAACTCATTACCTCGAACGGGCATATTACCGGCAATCACGGTTTTTTGCATCTTAAGGGATGGAAAACCGGCGTGAAACATTATATTGAAAATGCATACAAGGCAGCAGGATTTACATCGTCCGGTCTTTTCCGGCCACCCTACGGAAGCTTAAGCCCATTTCAGTACCTTAAACTTAAGAAATCCTTTAAAATAGTTTTCTGGGATCTTATGGCATACGATTTTGACCAGGTTTTCGGGAGAGAACGATCGCTGGGGATACTGAAAGCTAAGATGAGGCCTGGTTCTGTAATTGTTCTTCATGACAAACCAGCCTCGACTGTTTTATCCTTTCTGGAGGAATTTCTGGATTATGCGGAAGGAAAGGGCTACAGGTTTGTGTTACCCGGTTTATCAGGCAAGGAACAATGATGCTTCGGAAATGAGGTGTGTGAAGCTTTGGTCAACTTCAACTTTTTGAGCATTTTCGAAAACAGGGAAGGGGTTCTCATGCGAGTAGGGGAAGGGGAAATCCCACACTTCAACCGCGTTGCGTGTGCTCCGGATACCATTCAGGGTTTTTAAAATACCGGAAGCGGGGATCACCGAATCCTTAGCCAGGGTTATCGCCCGGATTTGATCCTTCAGCCTTGACAGAATGCTTTCACGGAAACCCCTGAACCTGGCAAAATCAATCATCGAACGGAAAGCCATGCCAAGCTGGCTGGAGCGGAGATATTCAAATAAATGATTCTCCCTGCTTATCTCTTCCTCGAAATCATTAAGATAAAAATTATAAACTTTTTCAAAAGCAAGGCTGTCCATAATAAGTTTTGAAGTGCCCTGCATGCGGCTGAATACCGATCCCCCGCAAAGCATAAAAAGCCGCGACTCTGTAAAAAGATTTTCCGGATTGCCGATCATAAGGATCTGTGCAAGGAAGGCTCCTATTGAATAGGCGAATATATTTACGCTTTCCGTTGCCGGGATTACCTCATGCATTCCACTTCTGATCTGAAGCATCAGCTTTACAATATCGGAGGCTGTCTGGTGACCGGAGCTGAAAAAACGCATCGGCTCGGTGGTCAGACGGTTACTTAATGCAACGTTTGCGAAGCTCGACATCTGTACTGAGGTGTAATTTTCTTTCCTTTCTTTTAGATAATCCATCATTTCCCTCGGATTGATCCATGAGCCCGGCGACCGGTTAATATGAAATGAAATCGGAAAGAGAACAACATAACTCCCGGTATTTTGCGACAACCAGTAAGCCCAGACGAGGTATTTCAACCAGCTTCGCTCATTCAGGCCATGGAGCAGGAGGATCACCTTCCGGCTGTTACCCGGCGGAACAAAAACCGGATATGAGAATGCCATATTTTCATTTATCGACGCATCATTCTTGTTTGAAAAGGCATCAATGTCAAAATCCGAACTGAAGTCAAGATTGACTATCCTGGTTTCAGATCCGGGAATCCTGATCTCTTTTTTCAAAGGATCAAATACCGACTTAAGTTCATGGTAGTTCTTTGTGTATTCAGGATTCATGAATTTAATCTCATTTATTTACAAAGTAAAAAATGATACTTCCGGATGACAAATTATTGTGCCGGATATACCTTTTCCGGGACGGAATATGAAATAGTGTGATATAATTTGAAAATCCGGGACGAAATTCATATTTGGCGGTTAACTTAATTTTTCACAAAAGGCCAAACCGGCGAAAAATTGTATTTTTGTATATTGTTTCAGTTTGACAGATTATGGATCTTCAAAAACCGATACCCCACTATTTAAATGAAAAGGATAACATCATCAGGCTCATAGTTTTTACATCTCTGTTTGCCCTGGTATTCATCAATATTTATTCCCCCTTTGGATCCGACAGGTGGTTTAATCTTACAAAACTTCAATTCTTCACATTTTCAAGCCTTGTAATACTCACAGGAGTCATGGTTGTTGTTATAAGCAGGGTAATAATGTATCACACCGGGAAAAGGCGTAATATTCTGGTATGGCAATATTGTGCCTGGATCTTTGCCGAAGTATTTCTTATGTCGCTTGTTTACGCAATTTTCAGTAAATATTTCCTTAAAGATGCCAGGATTTTTACTGACCTTGTTAAAGTTTCTGTCCGCAATACAGCACTTGTCCTCTTGCTTCCCTATTCGTTAATGTGGCTCTATTTATCGTGGCAGGATAAAAAGGAACAGATTGAAAGAATGGCTGAAATGCAGTCGGTTTCAGGAGGTATGATGGACATGATTCCTTTTTATGATGAGAGGTCCATGCTCAAATTCTCGGTTAAAAAAGAGAACCTTCTATATCTTGAATCGGCCGAAAATTATGTGAGCATCTGCTACCTGAACAAAGGCAAAGTATCAAAATACCTGCTGCGCGATACACTCAAAAAAATGGAAGAGAATTTCGCAGGTACCGAGATAATAAGGTGTCACAGATCCTATATGGTTAATTTTGAGAAGGTCAGGGTCATCAGAAAAGAAAAGGACGGCTTAAAGCTTGAACTTGAAATTCCCTCGTTGTCAGATATTCCGGTATCAAGGACCTATGTGCAAAACGTGATGCTGACTTTCTCCAGATACAGCCGGGTTACGGAACCCGGATAGCCTTTTCCTGAAAACCCTGATTTTATTTAACCGAATGAAATACTACTTTTGAAAAGCCATTTAACAACAAATATGAATATTCTGATTCTTGGTTCCGGCGGAAGGGAACATGCGCTTACGTGGAAACTTTCACAAAGCAGTAAGATAGATAAGATATTTATAGGGCCTGGTAATGCGGGTACAAGTACTGTCGGAATTAATTTAAAAATAAATCCGGAGAATTTTGATGAAGTCAAAAAGGCAGTTGAAGATAACGGTATAGGGATCGTTATCGTTGGTCCTGAAGCCCCATTGGTGGAAGGGATCCATGATTTTTTCCTGCAGGATGACTTCCTGAAAAAAGTGCCGGTAATCGGACCGGTTAAATCCGCAGCGCTTCTTGAAGGAAGCAAGGATTTTGCAAAAGCATTTCTTACAAGGCATAACATACCAACAGCCCGTTACAGGAGCTTCGATAAATCGAATCTGAACGAAGCAGATTCCTTCTTAAGGACGCTTAAGCCTCCTTATGTCATCAAGGCCGACGGTCTGGCTGCCGGAAAGGGTGTGCTGATTTTTGACAAAATTGAAGATGCGGAGAAGGAGCTCGATGCTATCATCGGAGGTAAATTCGGAGCTGCCGGACAAAAGGTAGTTATCGAGCAATTCCTGAAGGGGATTGAGGTATCTGTATTTATTATTACTGACGGCAAATCGTATAAGCTTCTTCCCGAAGCAAAGGATTACAAAAGAATTGGAGAAGGAGACGAGGGGCTCAATACAGGCGGGATGGGTGCGGTCTCTCCTGTTCCGTTCGCCACCGGAGCTTTTATGGAAAAAGTCAGGGAAAGGATAATAGATCCCACAATGAGGGGATTGAAAGAGGAAGGGATAGAATACAAAGGATTTATTTTCTTCGGACTAATTAATGTTGGCGGCGATCCCTTTGTTATTGAATATAATGCAAGGCTTGGCGATCCTGAAACAGAGGCAATTATACCAAGGATCAAATCAGATCTTTTCGACCTTATTGAAGGAGTTGCATTAGGTAATCTTGATGAAAGAAAGCTTGAGATAGATGAAAGATTTGTGTCCTCGGTAATGCTGGTTTCCGGGGGATATCCGGGAACTTATGAAAAAGGATACGTGATTTCGGGACTTGAAAGTACAGGGGAGTGCGTCGTCTTTCATGCAGGGACCAAAATTGCAGATGGCAGGGTCGTAACATCAGGTGGCAGGGTGGTTGCAGTGAGTTCATGGGGGAGGACTATGAAGGCAGCTCTTGAAGGCTCCTACAGGAATGCAGAATTAATAAAATTCACTGATATCTATTACAGGAGAGATATTGGATTTGATCTATAGCGTCTATGTTTTTACGAAGATTCAAGGGCACCGGACCTGAAGTCATCGCTCTGATTTTTATCGTTACGGTTCTTGTCTGGATAAGTCCCATTTTGAACCCGGCGAGTCCATCATCGCCGGGCTTTGATGTGGAACCCATGCCTCTTTTCGGGTTACTTGCCGGCATAACGGGCCAAAATCAGATTGTAGGCCTTCTTTTTACAATTTTGCTTGTCCTTCTTATAGCTTTCCTTCTTGTAAACTTTAATACTTCAGGATTCTTCATAAGTGAAAGGACTTTCCTTCCGGCGTTGTTTTATATTCTCTTCAGCGGCCTGTTTCCCACGGAACAGATTTTGAATCCTGCACTGCCGGCAGCTATATTTCTGATACTCGCCGTCAGGAAAATAATGGATTCATACAAAATTCAGCGTACTGCGTACTCCTTCTTCGATGCCGGACTGCTTATAAGTACCGGTAGTTTATTTTATGCAGGGTTTATCTGGTTTGGCCTGCTTCTGATTATCGGGATTGTAATTCTGAGAACAGGGAATGTAAGGGAGATTATAATATCACTGCTCGGACTCATAACACCCTGGTTCATTACCTTTGGTCTTTATTACGTTACAGATAATGATCCGGGATCCCTTTTATCAGCCATAAAGTACAACTTTTCCGTACCTGTACAGGATATCAGGCTGACAGGGGTTGAAATTGCCGCTCTTACCGGGCTCGGAATAATCCTGGTGATCAGCATTCTATTCCTTTTTTCGGTGATGAACACCAAAAAGATAAAGTCGCGAAAGACTTTCAGTCTGTTAATGTGGGCGTTTGTAATTTCAGCAGGCATGTACCTTTTTATAAAAGGGGTATCAGTTGAAATTTTCTGGCTGGCGGGAGTACCTGCAAGCTATCTTCTTTCGCACTATTTCGTCTTCAGCAAACAAAGGCTTATTCCTGAAATTTTATTTTCACTGCTTTTTGTTCTTGTTGCCCTGATGCAGATTGGCAGGCCATGATAGGTTCTATTTCTTTGCCGGCGCGGGTTTGACAAAATTTCTTTGGATCCAGCCAGGTACAATTGATGCTCCTACGATCAGATAAGGATAATAGCTGAAAACCCTCCAGAGAATTGCTATTGCCAGTGCAATACTCTTGGCATATTCCGGATTTCCCGGGATTGTATCTGAGATATATTGTCCGAGGATTATTTCTGCAAATCCGCTGCCTCCCGGAGTCGGACTGATGATCATCATAATCCAGGTTACAAGCTGCCTGGCGAAGATCAGGAAATGTTCGTCAATGACAAAGAATGCAACGAGTATTGCATTTACTACCCAATACCTGGAGGTCCATGAAAGGAAGGTTGCGGTAAATGCTTTAAGCCAGAAAACTAAGGGTTGTCTCTTTAACTCAATTGAGCTTTCAACAATATCATCCCCGGCCTTGACGGCCGAATCTTTCCATCGTCTCAGCAGGGGCAGCTTAAAAAAATAGACAATGGTTTTTTTAATCTTGATGGGATCAACAAAAAGTCCGTATCCTACTAAAAGCACCCAGGCAAGGATTATTGAATAGCCCACAACAGCAACAATTAACAGGTTATTTAATAAGGCACCTCCTGTTCCCTGGGCAGATGTTGTGAAAAGGATATCACCTCCGACTATCAGGAGGATTACGGGAAACATGATCACGAAATAGAGCTCGTCGAGAAAGGAGGTGGCAAGAACGATAGAGGTGCTCCTGCCCACGGAGATCCCTTCCTTATGGATGAAAACCACTGCGACGGCGGTACCACCGACAGTTGAGGGGGTGATTGCAGAGGTAAATTCCCAGAGCATTATTACCCTGAAAGCCTGGCGCCAGGTCAGGTCCTTTTCAGAGAGGATTCTGATCCTGATGATGTATCCCAGATCTCTTCCTATCATGAAGCCCCAGGCTATTATCAGCCATAAGACAGATCTCCAGTTGAAATTCAGGGTCTTAAGGACATCAGTGTCAATTTCTTTTACGATGAACCAGCCAACCACAGCCAGCCCGATCAGAATCGGTATCAGGATCCTGACAGGTTTAAGCTTACTTACCAGTTTATAGTGACTATCCTGTGTCATTAAAGATCCGGCCTGTTATTTATTGCTTTTTTTCGGCTGCCTTTTCTTCTTCTGTCTTCTTCTCCAGATATTTTTTACCTTTAATGATCCATTCGCCAGGGTCCGCTCCTTTAAGGTAATAATTAAAGAACTCATTTACTTTTTTTGAATAGTCGAGTTGATTTTCCTTTTTGGCAAGAGAGTGATTCTCCCCATCATATACAAGCATAATATAGGGTTTTTCCATTCTCCGCATTGTAGTATACATCTCTATTCCCTGGTGCCAGTCGACAGCACCATCGCTGGTCCCGAAGGCTACCAGCAACGGTGTTTTAATGTTCCTGGCCTGGAACATCGGTGAATTGGCGATATATTCTTCCATCTGAGTCCACCAGGGTTCCCTGAGCCTTCCCTGGGATGTCTCAAATATATTCTGATTCGGTCCTCCGGTATTCCAGTATATCTCATTGTACATGCTTATCATATTTATCAGGGGAGCCCCGGCCACTGCTGCTGAGAAAAGGTCTGTCTGGGTGATTATGAAACTTGTCTGGTAAGCACCCCAGCTATGGCCCATAATGCCGACCCTTTTTTCATCGACCATTCCGGTTTTCAGGACCTCCTCTACTGCCGGAATAACGCAATTGACAGCAGATTCTCCCGGGTGATTGGTTTTATATACTATATCGGGCTGGAATATAAAATATCCCTGGCTTGTGTAATTTGTTGTATTATAGGGACTTCTGGGGGATGGACTCTCGTACCGATACAACTGGTTAGATCTGATCTCATAAATATAGACGATCATTGGATATTTTTTGCCAGGTTCATAGTTTGCAGGATAGAAGAGAGCTCCCTGCAATGGTTTGCCGTCCCGGTTCTTAAAGTTGACAATCTCGCTCTTCCCCCAGGCAAACTTATCCTGCTGGGGATTTGTATCCGACATCTTCTGAGGGTCACGGAAAGATGCCGAGGTTCTGTAGATATTCGGGGATAAGGAATATTTCTCGGACCTGTAGACGAAAAAATCCGATTTCTCAGCTTTCCTGAGTCCGCTGATCGATTTATCCTCAAAGATCAGTTTTTCAAGTTTATTTTTAACAGTAAGCCTGTAATATCCGGATTCTTTTGTCAAATCACCAAAGGCAGAAAAATAAAGGTCTTTTGACGGGTCAAGATAGGGATACTCATAATCAAGCCTGTATAGTCTGAAAATGATATTGTTCTCCCTGCCTGTAGTAAGGCGGACAGGTTTAGATCCATCCAAACTTATTTTCCAGACGTCATATTCATCATTAACAAGGAGGGCTTTGTCATCTTTGATCCATCCTCCGATGCCAAAAGGAGGTTTAATATCGTTCGGCCCGTCATCGCGTGTGTTCCAGAATTCTGTTTCAATACCCTCCGTAAGATTTCTGTGGGCATCCTTATAAATATCGTAGACCCACCAGTTCCTCTCTTTGAAATACAGAACATATTTCCCTGCCGGGGAGGTTCCCAACTGCGAAGTGAAATTCTCCATTAACAGCTTTTTCTTTCCGGTCAGGGTATTGATTATGTAATAGTCAAAAACGGGCTGCCGGAAAGCAGGTTTGTAGCGCGTGTCATCCGTAATTACCGCATTATGACCGTCGCCTGTTATGGTTGCCTGTCTTACCGTATCATCGGTGATCTTAACAATCCGGTTGTTATCTATATCCCAGGCAAACTGGTAAACAAAATTCTTATCGGTTGTATATGTATTCTTTTGCCTTGGTTGTATAGGATCATCTTTCCAGTGCCAGATATCCACCCCGGGGATTTTCCCGGGCGCCTCGGCTTTCTTGTCTTTCTTTTCCTTTTTAGTCCAGTTGTAGACTCCGAAAAAGAGAATCTTATGATCATCTGAAACTGAAGGCTTGTAAGCTTCTTTGATCCTCTTCCCGCCCATCATTATTGTATCGGATGCAGGATTAAAGCTTCTGACCTCAGGTTTAGAATAAATATTCCTCACTGTAAATACAATGTGATTCTCTTCCACATAGCTTGTATCAGAATAAGCCTTCATGAACATGAGAACATTCCCTTCCCTCTCCCATACAAGGTTCCTGTAGACGCATGTATCATTGCTCAGGAAGGAAATACTGTAATTGTCAAGATCCATTAATTCAACCCCGTTGCCTTTTTTGTTCTCGGCGCTGATGATGTATGCAAGGCGGTTACCCGGTTTGTTGACTGCTATTTCAGAAATATTACCCAGGTTTTTTGTAGTACCGGTTTTAAGATTATGAATAAAAATATCCTTTGTTTTATTATCATCAGCATACCCGTTCAATATCAGATGATTGGCGTCTTTAGTGAATGCAAAGGATTCGATATTGTCAAATATCCTGACAGTTCCTGTTTCAAGGTTCAGCAGCCTGGTCTTGTATTTTACAGGCTTTTTTTGTTCCGTCAGTTTCTCAACCTGTTTTTCGCTTAATCCGATCCTCGAAGCTGACCATTTTGAATCGGAGGAGAAAGAGTTAACAGTTGAAAGAGGGTACTTATAGGATTTTGAAGCTGAGGCATTTTTAATGTACAGAGTGTCATCACCATCGACCAGTGAAATGTTCCAGCTGATCCATGAACCATCATCAGAAATGGAAAACTGCCCGAGAGTCTGCCACTTTGCATAGTCGGTTGAAGTTATTGCCGGAAGCAAATTCTGGCTATTGAGATTTAAACAAAAGAAGAGCAGGATTATGCCTGAAAAGGCAAACTTTAATGAATTCTTCATGACAGGAAATTTATTGAATGCTGAAAAGATTAAAATAAGCCAAATATAGACTATTTTCGAAATGAATTTTGTCTTCATAAAACAGTTATCATGGTAAACAGAAATATTTTTCGTGGATGGCTTCTGATGTTTATAATGTTTTTCAGTGTGGTCATTTCAGCACAGCCATCCGGCAGAAATATTCAAAACTTCAATTCCGGTTGGAAATTCTATAAAGGAGAAGTACCGGAAGGTCAGAGCCTTGCACTTGACGATTCAGGCTGGAGGCTTCTTGACCTGCCGCACGACTGGAGCATCGAAGGCCCCTTCAGCGCTGAAAATTCAAGTTGTACAGGATACCTTCCCGGGGGGAAGGGATGGTACAGAAAAACCTTTCAGGTTCCGGAATATGAAAAAGGCCGTAAAGTTTTCATTTATTTTGACGGAGTCTACAACAACAGTGAAGTCTGGATAAACGGAAAATATCTTGGGAAACGGCCAAACGGTTACATATCCTTTCAATATGACCTGACACAACATCTTGTTTATGGCGGTGAGAATCTTATTGCCGTTAAGGTTGACCATTCACTGGATGCTGATTCACGCTGGTATACAGGCTCAGGGATCTACCGTGATGTGAAATTATTAACAACCGAACCTGTGCACATTAGGCAATGGGGAATTTACTGGAAGACCCCAGAGGTATCCCCTGCAGGTGCTGTGCTGTCGGCTGATGTCACTGTAATGAATGAAACAGGTCACAATGTTAAAGTTAAGGTCGTCACCACACTGAAATACGGAAATGAGGTGGTCGGTAAGTCAACAAAAAAAATATCATTCAACGGTTCATCTGAAGAAACAGTCAATCAGGTTTTTAATGTTACCAATCCAAAATTGTGGGATACTGAAAACCCCGACCTCTATTCACTTGTCACCGAAGTACGCGGCAGGGAGCTTCTCGACAACACAGTAACGGCGGTCGGTTTCCGGGATTTAAAATTTGATGCCGGCAAAGGATTCTTTCTTAACGGAAAGAATCTGAAACTAAAAGGGATATGCATGCATCACGACGCGGGAGCGCTGGGGACAGCAATCCCGAGGGAAGAGTTAGCACGACGCCTCGATATTCTGAAAGAGATGGGATGCAATGCAATCCGAACAAGCCATAATCCGTTTTCATCCGATTTTCTTGACCTGTGCGATGAGAAGGGATTTCTGGTTATCGACGAGGCATTTGATGAGTGGGAGCTTCCAAAGAAGAAGTGGCTTGCAGGATGGAATGCAGGAACGCCCGGGAAGGAAGGGTATTCGATCAATTTTAAGGAATGGGGAAAGACAGACCTGAGGGATTTTGTTCTGAGAGACCGTAATCATCCATCGGTAATAATGTGGAGTATTGGCAATGAAGTGGATTATCCAAACGATCCGTATACCCATCCTGTATTAAATACTGAAGCAAACCCCCAGACCTGGGCCAAATTCAGCGAAGATCTGCCTCACGCCGGCAGGCTGGGAGAGATTGCCAGGGAACTCGTTGCCGTAATCAGGGAACTTGACGGAACCAGGCCGGTAACCGCAGGGCTTGCCTCGGTGCTCATGTCGAATGAAACAGGATACGCTGATGCGCTGGATGTCGCTGGTTACAATTACCAGGAGTTCAGATACGCGCCGGACCATATAAAATACCCCAACCGGCCTGTTTATGGAAGTGAAAACGGGATGACACTCGAAATGTGGAATTATGTTGCTGATAATGAATATGTGATGGGACAGTTCCTCTGGACAGGATTTGAATACATAGGTGAAGCAGGGCGATTTCCTTCACGATCCAATACCGCCGGTGTTATTGATCTTGCGGGGAATAAGAAACCTGAATTCTACTTCAGGCAAAGTCTCTGGAGCGACAAGCCAATGGTTTTCATTGGGACAACTGACCGTCTGACAGATTCAAGACCCGAAAGCCTCTGGGCGCATAAAAGAGTTGAGCCGCTCTGGAACTGGGCTGATGGGAAAGCTATAAGTGTCAATGCCTTTTCGAATTGCGAGGAGGTAGAACTCTTCCTGAACGGCCGTTCTCTCGGAAATAAAAAGATGGCAGACTTTAAGAACAGAACTATCACCTGGGAAGTGCCTTTTGAAAAAGGAACCCTTAAGGGCGGTTGGCAGGAATAGTGGAAAAGAGGTTGCGACGAATGAAATAAAGACAACCGGAAAACCGGCCAGAATTAATACGGTTGCAGATGTAGAGACAGGTCTGAGACCTGTCTCTACATCTACAACAGACATGATTCGCATATTTGTAACAATTTGTGATGAATCAGGGACCCTGGTTTATTCAGCAGACAATGAGATAACCTGCACAATCACAGGCCAGGTTCGTTTGTTGGGAATGGAGGATTCAAATCCTTCAAATATAGAAGATTATAAGGATAACAAACAGCATGCTTTTCACGGAAAGCTGCTGATATACCTGATGCCGGCAGCCAAAGCCGGAAAAGTAACGGTTACATTGTCCTCTCCCGGACTTGAAGGAAAAGAAATTGTGCTGGACATTAAGGAATAATCTTCAGGTCTTCCGGCAATGGAGCATTGCCTTACGTGGTTATGCCGTTGAGTTGAAAATTAATCCCTTTCCGGTTCGGACATCATAATTTCCCGTTCATCATTGTAATTTCCCCGTTCTGCATCTTTTATTTTTAAAGGGATGATACAGGCTGTTTCTTTGATCTGTATTTAATTAAACCTAAAAAACAAAGAGATGAAAAGGAATTATTTTGCAATGCTGGCGGGGATGATGATATTCTCAGGAATATTGGTACCTGCCATTTGTTTCGGCCAGAAACAGGAAGCCGTAATAAGGAAATACCTGACACAGATGCCGGCTGGCAAACCTGAAAATATTCCCGGTAAATACAGGATGACAGCCGTTTACACTAACATGGACATTTTTGGAAACTTCACAGGAAAAACGAAAGTTACCGGCGATTATACAAGGGGATTTGAGAATGACTCAGTTACCTGGGAAAATGTCTTTGTTGCAGGTTCGAACAGTAAGGATGGACCTTTCCCTACCGGAGCCAGACAGGAATATATGGAGAAAATGAAGTATGTCCCCTCCGGAAAAATGGTTCAAAGCGATGCGTTTAAAAATTTCCCCTCTTCCATCGAAAACATTTTTGCCAGAAACCTTATCTGGGATATGCTTTCATTTGAAATTTTTGCCTGGACCTACAGCGATTCGTTAAAACTGAACTACCCATATATTATTCCGGACATTAAAGGTCAGTTTGACCTGGCAGAACTTGGCAAATACTCCCATAATAAGATTGTGTTGCAATGGAAAGGGATATCCGAAATAAATGGTGAGATGTGCGCGGTTATTGATTTCAACGCACCCGATAATATTATCGAGCTGAACATGGATATGATAAAATCAAAAGGTACTGAACAGTACTGGGGAACAATCCTTGTTTCAATGAGGACAAAAAACATTGTTAACGGAGTGATGTACAGCGGGACCATACAGGATCTTGAAATTAAAGGGATGAAAGACAAATTACTGGTTAAAACAATCAGAGAGCTTGAGGTTGAAAGAATTCAATAAAGAGTGTTAAATTGGTACTATGAAAACGTCCGTGAGATATGAATTTCTAAATCAGAAAAAAGCTTTATCGCATTTTGCGATTATAACCTTTTCTCTTATCGTGGTTCTTATCCTGAAATTAAGCGGTAACATAACCGAATCACTCACTTCATTCACCGGAGGGTTTATCATCCTGTTTGCCCAGCTGGAAGTGTTCATATTTTTTGGTAATGCATTATTCTCAAGTCTGAAATTTGAAAAGAACCCCGGGGAGATTACCCGCATTGTCCTTTTCCGGCTTATGATTTTCCTGATTGCATGCCTTCTGGTTTCCCTGGCATTAATTATTCTTCTGAAATATTCTCTTGCATTCATTGGTGGTGGGAGTGGATCGGGCGTGCTCTATTATTTTTTTCATGATGAATTCAGTGGCTGGATCAAATCGACATTAGCCGGATTATCGTTCGGAGCAATTATTTTTATAATTTTCCTTTGGCAGGACTCATTGCACAGGGAACAAAAGCTCAGGGAGGAGAACCTGATATTCCAGAATGAAACTCTGAAAAACCAGGTGAATCCTCATTTCCTGTTTAACAGCTTAAACACAATCTCATCACTGGTTCAGACACAGCCTGACGCAGCTGAACGGTTTATAAACAACCTTTCCTCAAATCTACCGGTATATACTCGAGAACAGCCAGAAAGATACTGTCCCGCTTAAATCTGAACTTGACTTCGTAACAGGTTATTATAATCTTCATAAGACGCGTGATGAAGAAAAAATCCTGCTGTCTGTCAATATTCCCGATGCAGAAAGATTCAGGATACTGCCGGTGTCGCTTCAGATCCTTCTGGAGAATGCTATTAAACACAATATGGCAACCCGTGAGAACCCTCTTAAGATTATGATCTATCTGGAAGATCAGTTTATAGTGGTTAAAAATAACCTCCGGCGCAAAGCCACTCAATTTAAATCAACAGGGACAGGGCTAAGAAATCTTTATGAACGTATAAAGCTGATCTCGGGGAAAGAACTGATTATTGAAGAGACTGAAAGTTATTTTACCGTAAAATTACCCTTGCTGAAATGAATATCCTGATTGTTGAAAATGAGATGCCTGCCGCTGACAAAATCATCAGGCTTCTGAAAAAGATTGATAAATCAATCACAATCCTGGGTGTTATCGAAACAGTCGAAGAGGCGATTAACCGCTTGCAGGAAAGACCGCTCCCGGACCTCATCCTAATGGATATTCAACTCGATGACGGTCTTTGCTTTGAGATCTTTGAAACAATAAATGTTGATATCCCGGTGATCTTTACAACGGCATATGATGAGTACACTCTCAAAGCATTCAAGGTGAACAGCGTTGACTATCTGTTAAAACCGGTTGAAGAGAAACATCTTAAACCTGCCATTGAAAAATTCAGAAAGCTTTATGGCGAGAAGGATCCGTTTAAAAGAGATTTTAAACAGCTTCTGTATGAATTCAGGAATCAGTACAAATCAAGGTTCCTTGTAAAGACAGGGGATAAATACAGATCTGTTCCCAGCTCGGAAATAAGCCATTTTCATATTATTGAGCGGAGTGTCTTCATGAATGACCATCAGGATAAGGACTACGGTATTGACTATTCGCTCGAACAGCTTCAAAGTATGCTTGATCCGCGTAAGTTTTTCAGGATAAACCGCGACTGCATTGTCAATATTGATTCAATATCCCTTATGTACAGTTATTCATCAAGCAGACTGCAGCTCACTTTGAAGAACAGGGAAAAAAATGACTTGTTTGTTGTCAGCCGTGATAAAGTTTCTGATTTTAAGCATTGGATTGATAAATGATTGTGTGGTAATAATTTATTTTTTTACATTTGCCCGTTACGTTACTATCTGGATAAAGTGGAAAAAGCCGAAAACCATTAACCGCAAAGTTCGCTAAGATTGAAAACCTAAGAACGCAAAGAAATGCAAATCAACAATATAACTTTGCGAACTTTGCGAAAACTTTGCGTGCTTTGCGGTTAAAAAGGACGCACAAATCCTAAACTGGAAACCAGTAACCATATAATTATTTTAAGCTTATAAACATGAAAAAGATCCTCTCAATCCTTTTAACATCGCTTCTTGTTTTTTCATCCTGCAACAAGACTAAAAAAAGTATGGAAAACCCATTCTTCAGTGAGTATAACACTCCATTCCAGGTTCCGCCTTTTGATCTTATCGATACCAGCCACTATCTTCCTGCAATATGCAAAAGGAATCGCTGAACAGCAGGCTGAAATTGATGAGATTTTAAATAACAGCGAACCGCCCTCATTTGAAAATACAATCCTGGCGTATGATAAATCCGGGAGACTGTTGAGAAAGGTAAGCTCGGTTTTTGGAAGCCTCAATTCGGCTAATACGAACCCCGTGATGCAGGGTCTGAACAGGAAAATCTCCCCGATGACCACAAAACACAGGGACAATATCTCATTGAATGATAAGCTTTTTATGAGGTTCAAATCGGTTTATGATGCCCGTTTTACAAGCAAACTCGATTCCGACCAGATAAGAGTTGTTGAGAAATACTACACCGATTTTGTCCGCAATGGCGCCAACCTTAATGAGACAGATAAGGAGAAGCTCCGCGGGATTAATGAGGCCCTGTCGGTAAACCAGATAAAATTTAATGAGAATCATCTTGCCGAAACCAACACAAACTTCAGCCTTGTTGTTGACAAACCGGAAGATATGGATGGCCTTTCCAGTGAGGTAATAGCTGCTGCTGCAGAGACGGCAAAGGCTGCCGGGATGGAAGGAAAATGGATCTTCACTCTGCAGAAGCCGAGTCTCCTTCCTTTTCTGACCTATGCCAAAAACAGGGATCTTCGTGAAAAATTATATCGCGGTTATTTCATGAGAGGAGATAACAACAATGATTTTGATAATAAGGAAACCATTCTTAAGATAGTGAATCTCAGGGCTGAAAAGGCAAAACTGCTGGGTTATGAAACATATGCCGATTATATAATCGAGAACAATATGGCCAAAACTCCGGAAGCTGTTTCGGAATTCCTTAATGAACTGATGGTCCCGGCCCTGGCAATTGCCGAAAAGGATCGCGATGAAATGCAGAAAATAATTGACAGGGAGGGAGGCAAATTTAAACTTGCCTCATGGGACTGGTGGTATTATTCGGAGAAACTTAAAAAGGAAAAATATGACCTTGATGAGGCGGAGATGAAGCCATATTTTTCGCTTACAAATGTAAGGGATGGTATGTTCTACGTGGCAAATAAGCTATACGGAATCAGGTTCACAAGAATTCCTGACGCTCCTGTTTATCATCCTGAGGTTGAAGCCTTTGAGGTAAATGAGGCCGATGGATCACATGTAGGCGTGCTTTACCTCGACTACCACCCGCGTCCGGGTAAAAATGCCGGAGCCTGGTGCGGAAGATTCCGCAGCCAGTCATATGAAGACGGAAAGAAGATCTACCCGGTTGTAACAATTGTTACAAATTTCACAAGACCTTCGGGTGATACACCTGCACTTCTCTCATGGGATGAAACCCAGACTCTTTTCCATGAATTCGGGCACTCCCTGGCGGGACTCTTTACAGATGGGAAATACGACAGGACAGCCGGCAGTCTGCCACGCGATATGGTAGAATTGCCATCACAGATCATGGAGAACTGGGCCGGTGAGCCTGAAGTTCTTAAAGTATATGCAAAACATTACCTGACCGGGGAAGTTATTCCTGACGATTTGATCCAAAGAATGGAGAAAGCATCTGTTTTTAACCAGGGTTTTATTACGGTTGAATATATTGCAGCCTCCGTGCTTGATATCGACTGGCACAGTATTA
The DNA here is from genome assembly GCA_963806555.1 of uncultured Bacteroidales bacterium. Classification (GTDB taxonomy): domain Bacteria; phylum Bacteroidota; class Bacteroidia; order Bacteroidales; family VadinHA17; genus LD21. Next base: position 37,121 of record CAWDYR010000030.1, read on the forward strand.
ATGAACCAGGACAGATCGATGTCAATAAATTCGAAAAGGAATCAATGAACAGGATAAATCTTATGGATGAGATAATTCCACGGTACCGTACAACATATTTCAGCCATATCAACGGGGGCTATGCCGCCGGATATTATGTTTACCTTTGGGCTGCAGTGCTTGATTCCGATGCATTCCAGGCCTTCGTCGATTCGGGCGATATCTATAATCCGGAGATAGCCGCCCGGTTCAGGAAGTATATCCTGACCGAAGGAGGTAGGGACGAAGGCATGGTTCAATACCACAAATTCAGGGGTAAGGATCCTTCTAAAGAACCTTTGCTCAAAAAGAGGGGGCTACTTTAGCACAGTTTCAGCATGTGAAATATTCCAGCCCGAAAGAACAAGAACCGGTGTTTCACCTTTCAGATCGGCAGTATTGAATTCCACTGCGACTTTCCTCTTTTCTTTTGGAAGAAGTGAAAAGTAATTATCTTCCCAGAAGACCGGAAGTATCATATCCCCCGATTTCTGTCCCAGGATTTTCGGATTGACCGAAAAGGCGAGAGAGGCTGAGGGATTTTCAATTTCGACTACTGCGCGGTATTTTCCTTTCTCCTTAACCAGGGATGAAACAGAAAATTTAAGATCAACTTTTTGCAGGTCGTTAAGGGCCTTAAAATCAGCTTTCTCGTCACCTTTTGATGATAACCAGTAAAAATTAGAAGAGATCTCTTTATTTGATGCATCAGTTAATCTGAGCTTCAGAAAGCAGATATCACCGGTTAAAGAGGGAAGATCAGGGAAGGGAACTTTCAAACTTTCATCCGGCTTAATGTCGACAACTGCATCTTTTGACCAGATTTCTTCCATCTTCATGCTATACAATTTAACGGATGCTTTCAGTCCTTTAAAGTCTTTATAATAGCTGTTTACGGCACGGATCGAGTTGTCATTATAAGAATACTGAATATGAACCGGTTCGCAGGCTTTTTTAGTTCCGTAGAAGGAACCGTTAGGGGCAAAGAAGTAATCATAAAGCTGCCAGTACATGGATGGCCATGCTGAATTATACATCCAGTAAATTATACCGCTGGAGCGGTATTTATTTCCGGCAAAGGCTTCAAACATAGCCCGGGTGGCCTCATACTGGAGGACCTGCGATTTCATGCTGTACTCTTCGAGGCCGGCAGGCTTTCCATACCTCGATTCGAGCGCTTCACGCATCGGAGGATAAAATGCTTTATGCAGACGGATATTCCAGGAGTTGCTCATCGGCCAAAGATCTTGTTCAGGCATCATCTTGCGCATTGTTTCAACAGGCGGGATCTGCTCCCCTGAAGGCCCTGCTTCAGTGTTAAATTCAAGTTTCCCATACCAGAAAACAGGCGGAGCATAAGCATATACTTTTGGATAGGGGCCCATATAAAGCCCTGTATTTCCGTCAATGGAGCTCGAATCGGCAGTTGCAGATGACTGGTAGGGTCGTGTGCCGTCAAATTCGTCAAGTACGCTTATGTATCTTTTCTCAACGGCAGCAGGGGGGAAATTATCACTGCCGTAGAGCCAGTTGAAAACAGAAGGGTGGTTCCTGAGGTGGACTATCTGGTCCCTCCAGCTCAATTCCGCAATATCAGCAATATGAGGGGTCCAGGTTTTCCATTGTTCCCATGAGCTGCAGCAGCACCAGCCGACGATCAGCATTATGCCCTCTTCGTCGCACCTGTCAAAAAGATAATCAGAACCTCGCGGAGCCTCCATCCTGAGCGCATTCAGGCCCATGTGTTTCGCGTACATCAGATCAGTATCGACCCTCTTGTCGGATGGCCGGAGCATCATATCCTCTACATAGCCTCCACCCCTGACAACAATATTTTTACCGTTCACCTGGAATACCCTTGTATGTTTTCCGTCAAAATTATTCATCCATGAGGTGATTTCGCGTATCCCGAACCTGGTCCTTTTGATATCGGATGCTTTTCCCTTAATTTCAAACGTAAGGGTGAGATTGTACAGGTTTTGAGGGCCTACCGTATGTGGCCACCATAGTTTTGGATCATTGATCACAAGCTGTTTAAATATATCCGGACCGAAGCTTACCGTCCTTTTTTCGTTCGGACTGAGGGTTACCTCCTGGGTAAAGCTGAGATTATCAATCCTGCCTTTCAGGGTTCCTGTAATTTTGTCAGTGGTTGGATTGAAGAGTTCAGTTGAGATGTTCAGCCTTGCAACGTTTGTCGATGGCAGGTTAAGCTTTGTAACAACTTTAGTGTTTTCAATTGCCACAGGTCCTGTTGAATGTACGGAAACATCGTACCAGATTCCCATGCCCTTATCAGGTGGAGTAGGATTCCAGTCAACCCAGGTAATAGTGAGGTCTTTCCCTTTCGGGGGAAATATCTCAAGTGCAAGACAATTCTTACCGCCGGCCACAGCAAATTCAGTAATGTTAAGATTATATAAACGGTAGGCTCCCTGAACTGACACTGTATCGGCAATAAGGTGTCCGTTTAACCATATATTGGCTTTATAATTGATACTGTGAAATTTAAGCCAGGAATTCATGCCCTTGTAAGCAGATGGCAACGAAAACACTGTCCGGTACCACCAGGCAACCTTAAATGGAGAATTTTCAGGAACTTCACCTCTCCGGCTTGCTGTATAACCCGGGATCGACTCGATGTTGGTACCGAAGTAGGGATCGGGGTACACCTTGTTTTCGACAAGGGTTCCAAGCACCGTCGACGGAACTGTGGCAGGATACCATTTCACAGGTTCAAAGGCTGAAGACGAGATTGTTTTTCCGTCAGCTTTTATCTCTTTTGAAGATTGGATGGCCCAGTTATCTCTTAACAAAATTTTTTCGTTTTTGACTGTCTGGCACATGACAGACATTGAAAAAATTCCGGAAGCCAGAAAAATGCCGCACAAACTTTTTGTCTTCATTTTATTTACGGGTTGGTTTAACGTTGTTGAGTAAGCATTATAAAGGTCAGTTTCTCAGTTTGATACTAAATTAGTATCTAATTATTAAAATTACAAAAAAACAAATCCATCAGGTTGTTTATTGATTAATTTTATTGTCTGATACAATTATATGCACAATCTGCGCAATTAAAAGGAACTATCATGATTGAAAAAACTCTCTTTCCCGGCAAAGGTCTTAGCGTTAAAACAATTCTACTGTATTCTGTTCTTGTTCTTTCCGGGATACTTATAACAAATGGTGCAAGATCCCAGGACAATATGAACCTGGCAGAATTGCCGGGATACCCAAAAGACTCAAAGTTGCTCATAATCCATGCGGATGACATGGGTTTGTCGCAGTCGGTAAATACAGCATGCATAAAAGCCTTTGACAATAAAGGGATCACGTCAGGAAGCATTATGGTTCCCTGTCCGTGGGCTTTTTAGCAGGGACCTGATGAACGCAAAATAAAGACCAAAATTAATTTGACAACATAAGAAGCTATGAAACCAGTTAAAACATCTTTGATGATTGTGCTGCTATTTGCATTTGCACAATCTGTCGGCGCACAGCAAAAAGGCTATTACAGGTACCCCGCCATCCATGGAAATGATATTGTATTCACTGCCGAGGGCGATTTGTGGAAGTTCAGCCTTACATCCGGTGAATCAATACGACTGACTACCAACCACGGTGTTGAGTCGCAGGCAAGCATTTCCCCCGACGGGATGTGGATTGCCTTCACAGGCCAGTACGAAGGACCTTCGGAAGTATATGTAATGCCGGTTGGCGGCGGTACACCCAAACGTATCACATACGATGAAGGAAACCCGGCAGTGTATCAATGGACATCTGATGGCAGGATTTTATATTCCACCAGCACTTACTCAACATTGCCCAATCCCCAGCTCATCAAGATAAATCCTGCGGACCTTACCATGGAAGTTGTCCCTCTTTCGCAGGCTGACCAGGGAACCTATTCGCCCGATGGTGTGCTCTTCTTCACCCGCCTCAGGGACCAGGGAAGCCATACCAAGCGTTACAGGGGAGGAACAGCCCAATCGATCTGGAAATTCGACGGAACAAATGAGGCTCAGAGCCTCACAGCCGATTATCCCGGTACAAGCAAAAACCCGATTTACTTCAATAACAGGATATATTTCCTTACCGACCGCGATGGTACAATGAATTTATGGTCAATGAATACCAGCGGTACAGACCTGAAACAACATACAAGGGCGGTAAGGTTTGATCTTGAAGAGGCTGATTGTCACGAAGGCAAGGTTGTCTGTCAGCAGGGAGCCGACATTCTTTTGTATGATATTCTTTCTGACAAGACTACCAAACCGGATATTAAACTCATTTCGGATTTTGACCAGAGACGTGTTCAATGGATAAATGATCCCAGATCGAAGATAACCTCGGTTGATCTGTCGTATAAAGGTGACCAGGTTGTCATTACATCGAGAGGCCGGATATTTTCCGTCCCGGTTGAAGGTGACAGATGGTCGGAAGTGACTCGTAAATACGGGATCCGGTACAAAAATGCGGCGTACGTTAATCCGCAAAACGAGATCATGATGCTCTCAGATGAAACTGGTGAGTTTGAGATCTGGAAAACAGATAATTATGGTTTCAACACTCCGGCTGCAGTCACCAGCGGATCAAAGAATCTGATCGAGAGCTTTCTGGCTTCGCCCGATGGCAATTATGTGGTTTACAATGAGAAGGATAACAGGCTGATGCTATATTCAAAAGCAACAGGTGAATCCAGACTCATAGCACAGAACGATTTTGGTTTTCAGGGACCTTTTGCCTGGTCGCCCGACAGCCGGTGGCTGGCTTATAACGACTTTGCTGACACCCAGAGCGGATATATAAAGATTTACGAAGTCCAATCGGGCAAATCATACCAGGTTACTACAGAACGGCAGGAGAACTACAGGCCCAGGTTCAGCACTGATGGGAAATGGCTCTATTTCATTTCGGAACGGACTTTCAGCAACTCTGTCAGAAGTCCCTGGGGAAGCAGGCAGCCTGAGCCATATTATGAGAAAACAGCCAGGATCTATGCTGTTGCCCTGAATACAACGTCAGTTTTTCCATTCCGCGAAGTCGATGAACTCACTCCTGAGAAACCGGATACCACAAAGCCTGCTGCTGTCAAATCTGATAAGAAGAAGGCAGAAAAGCCTAAAGCTGAAGTAGTGGTTAATAGTGTAGATATCAACGGCATTATGAACAGGCTTTATATCGTTCCCGTAAAAGCTGCCAACATTGGCAGCTTTGAGCTTAACAATGAGTGGATCTACTGGTCAGAATATATTCCGGCCGACAACTCAGTCAATCTGAATGCTTTGAAGATTACTAACAAAAAAGAAAATGAAGTTGTAAGTATTGCGACATCTATAAATGATTATACGCTTTCGGGTGACGGGAAAAAACTTCTTATCAGGGATAAAAACGGCATAGTCGTTATCAATGCCGATGGAAAAAAACCTGAACCGAAAAAGAACATTGTAGATCTTACAAAATGGGCTTTTACAATTGATCCTGTGGAGGACTGGAAACAGATGTTCAGGGATGCATGGAGGATGGAGCGCGACTATTTCTATGACAGGAATATGCACGGAGTTGACTGGCAGACTGTATACGATCAGTATCGTCCCCTTGTCGACAGGGTTACAGACCGGTATGAGCTTGATGATCTTCTTGCACAGATGATATCTGAACTTTCGGCGCTCCATATGTTTGTTTATGGAGGTGACAAGCGAACTGCAGCTGATAATATCTCAAACGGTTACCTGGGAGCCATTCTGACCCGTAACACCAACAGGGGAGGTTATGTTATAGAACACATCTACCGGTCCGATCCGGACTTTCCGGCTGATCTTTCACCGCTTGGAAAGCCCGGACTGAAGATCCGTGAAGGGGATGTGATAGTGGCAGTAAATGGTATAAACACACTTGACGTACCGCATATTAATCAGTTGCTTGTCAACAAGGCTGATATGCAGGTAAGGCTAAAGCTTAAAAATGCAGCCGGTGGAAGTTACGAAGAAGTTGTAAAGCCTCTGAGCGCGTCTGCCTCAAATGGACTGCGTTACAGCGAGTGGGAATATACGCGCCGTCTTGAGGTTGAAAACCAATCGTCAGCTAAAATCGGCTACCTTCATCTAAGAGCAATGGGAGGAAACGACTATGATGATTTTGTTAAAAATTTCTATCCTTCAATTACCAGGGAAGGCCTTATAATAGATGTAAGACACAACCGTGGTGGGAACATTGACAGCTGGATTCTGGAGAAGCTGATGCGAAAAGCATGGTTTTACTGGGCTCCCAGAGTCGGTAAACCCACCCCGAACATGCAATACTCCTTTACCGGACATCTTGTCGTCCTTATGGATGAGAATACTGCTTCGGACGGAGAGGCTTTCTCTGAAGGGTTCAGGCGTCTGGGACTTGGCAAGCTTATCGGCGTACGGACCTGGGGAGGAGAGATATGGCTTTCATCAGGAAACAGACTGGTGGATAACGGGATTGCCACAGCAGCAGAAACAGGTGTCTATTCACCCGAAGGGGAGTGGCTTATTGAAGGTTGGGGTGTGGAACCTGATATCATGATCGACAACATGCCAAATGAATCATTCAGGGGGAAAGATGCCCAGCTTGAAGCTGCTGTGCAGCATCTTCTGAAGCTGATGAAAGATGAACCTGTGAAAACTCCGCCTGTTCCTCCGTACCCAATTAAGTCATTTGATTATAAAGAAATCCGGTAAGAAAAACAAAGGACTTAACATTCTGACATAACGACGTTTCATCAGCCAATTTGACTGAATAAGTAAAACTAATTGAGACAATTTCCCGGATTTTACACGCTCTCGCATTCCGGGGGCTCTGAAATTCTGTTCAATCTCCCTTTGGCTTAAATATTGTATTTCTTTTTTAAAGAACGGGAGGGTTCAATGGATCCAATTTCTGAAATAATTGTGTCAGCGGTTGACAAAGTGAAGAACGCTGTTGTAAAGATCGATAACTACGCCACGGTCAGAGGCACAGAGAGAATTTCCGGGTCAGGATCAGGATTTGTCTTTTCGAGTGACGGTTTAATTCTCACAAATGCCCACGTAATTGCAAATTCCGGAAGGCTGAACGTTACACTGCTTGATGGAGAGGAATATACAGGAGAGATCACAGGTACTGACACTGATACGGATGTGGCAATAATCAAGATATTTGGTACGGGGTATACGCCGGCCAGACTCGGCAGCTCGGGGGAGTTGAAAATAGGACAATTTGTAATTGCCATCGGGAATCCGTTTGGGTACCAGCATTCGGTATCAGTTGGTGTGTTAAGCGGAGTAGGGCGTACAATGCGAACGCCCGACGGCCATCTGATTGACAATATCCTGCAATCGGATGCTGCAATGAATCCCGGGAATTCCGGCGGGCCTATGATCGACACCCAGGGTGAGGTAATCGGAATCAATACTGCAATTATCCCAAGTGCGCAGGGACTTAGTTTTTCAATAGGCATTGATACAGTAAAGGAAATCGCCAGGTACCTGATCAGGGACGGTAAAGTGATAAAGGCTTATCTGGGGTTGATAGTCCATGAAGTAGATATTAATCCAAGAATAAAAAATTTTCACAGGCTCAACTCAAAAAAGGGCCTCCTGATTGCAGGCGTGGAGAATTCATCGCCTGCCTACAGGGCGAATCTTCATGAAGGGGATATAATAATAGAGTTTGACGGAGGGCAGATAGCAGGTTCAGGCGACCTGACGAAACACCTGGTAGGCGGGGATTTAATCTTAAAACAAACGCAGATTAAAATATTGCGGCAGACAAGAATGATAGATGTTGAAATTGTCCCGGTTGAACGTCCTGCAGCCTAGGTTAAAATGATTTCACACAATAAAAGAAGCCGGCACTGAGTTTTAAGAAGGTAGAAAATTGTGTTTATCAATTCATTCGTCAAATATTCGTCAACTCTGAAAGTGCCGGCGATTTCAAAATTAAATAAAGAAGCTTACTGTATAATACTGACTTTTCAAGAGTTATAAACAGTTGTTAAAAGCTATCAACACCCACAGGATTTCTTCCAAAATTCACAAGCATCAGACCCTGACCGTCCGGTTCCGGAGGAAACCTCTGGAAGAAATTGTCGGATTCCTCTAAAATTTTGAACTTTTTTGAATCTGGATTGTATTATTCTAGTGAGGCCAGCATCCTTTCCCACCTTACAAATTATATATTTGACGAACTATATAATATTTGACGAATGATTGATAAACTTTCTCTATAAGACAGTAAAAAAGGATGCTGGCTTCATTTTTAAATACTGTCTGAGTGTTGCATCCACCAGCCACCCGCTTCTCCCAGATTGCTGAATAATGCATCAGGTCCATTTAGCCTGTAACCTCCCGGTAGCGCCCTGAAGTAAGTTTCATTGGTTGCGCCGGTGTTCGGACTGTACCAATGGCTAAACCCGGATTCTTTCAGCTTTCCGCCTGCTATATTCTCGCCTCCCAGGTAATCTGTCAAACCAGCCCATTCCGAGTCAACCGGTACATGCCAGCCTGAAGGGCAGAGCCTGCCGCTGTTTATAGCATACCAGTTATAAAGGACTCCGTAAGTGACTTTGCGGGCGGGATCATTATTCTGCCAGCAACACGCCGGCGTTGATAGGTTGCTCCAGGATAATGGATCATTTATAACCGGAATAGGTGTTCCATCATTGTAGGCAGTAGTTTTAAGGTTTTGGACCATCCAGGTCTGGTTTCCGATGATGATGGTTCTATATGTGTTCCCATCCAGATCGGTCATGCTACCGTACTCAATCCAGGGATTAAGATTCCCATACAGAACATCTGTATCATTGTCCCTGTCGCAACTGAAAATTAAAAGAAAGGAAGGTATGAGGTAACACCAAATGCAGTTTTTCATTTTTCATCTCTGTACATAAGTATTGCTCCCTGGTAAATCACTAAAACAAATAACAAAATTAAAGTTTTTTCATCCCGAAATTTTTTTTTTGATTCACCTGCCCTGTGGAAGGTTAAAACAGGGTGGATAGCATGCATGCAACAAGTTCTGGAATCTGTTGTTTCTGCATTACCACTATCTTTGTCATTGACTTAAGGATATATCTGTCAGATATGATAAACTCAGAACAGAGACTCTACAAACAGGCATACAGATTAAGTCTGTTTACAATTTTTTATAACGTTATTGAAGGGATTGTTTCAATGGTCCTGGGTTATGAAGATGAAACACTTAGTTTGTTTGGTTTTGGTGCGGACAGTTTCATTGAAGTAATATCGGGCATTGGCATTGCAATGATGATAATCCGCATTAAACAGAATCCCGATAGTCCTAAAAGCAAATTCGAAATCACGGCATTAAAAATAACAGGAACTTCATTTTATCTGTTATCAGCAGGCCTGATCGCAGGAATTGTTTTTAATATAATTAATCATAATAAGCCTGAAACTACTCTTTGGGGTGTGATAATATCCCTGATATCAATTGCAGTAATGGTGTGGCTAATGAATGCAAAAAAAAGAGTTGGTAAAAAGTTGCAATCTGAACCAATAATTGCTGATGCCAATTGTACGAAGATTTGTGTGTATATGTCATTGGTTCTGCTCGTTTCAAGTCTTATCTTTGAACTCACAGGTTTTGCTTATGCAGATGTTATTGGCGCTGCAGGTCTGACATATTTTTCCATATCAGAGGGCAGGGAAGCATTTGAAAAAGCAAAAGGCAGGGAATGTGAATGCTAAAACAGGCTAGTGTTAAGTTAAAACTAATATGTCGCGATTATGATCATTTCGGATTTCGGTTTTTCGATTTTGGATTTTCAAATCCGCAATCCACAGTCCGTAATCCGCAATATTTTAAACGATTATTTCTTCTCTCTGCTTTAAAAATGATTCGTCAAATTATAATTAACATAACACCAGGTTAAGTTCCAAAACTGACCGTTTCCTTGCCTTAGCAAGCTGATTAATCGTTAGTCTGATTCCCCTTGCTGTCATTTTTGTTCTTCATTAAATCAGCAAATAAAAAAACTAACCCTATCGCAAACCAGAAAATGACTTTAAGCCAATTTTTAGTCTGAATAGCTTCAATGGTACCCATTCCGAAGAATAAAATGAAAACTGCTGTATTCGTGAAACTGAGTTTTTTCATTATTGTTTAATATTTAAGTGTCCGACTAATAGAATGAAATTCTTCGCTTCGCTCAGAATGACATGCGTTTAAGGTGGGGTTGTTGAAAAACTCAAAATCCCTTAACCGCAAAGGGCGCAGAGGGGTTTGCATTAATCATGATGCTATTTATCAAATAACTAGAAACCAGCAACAAGTAACCAGCAACTTAAGTTAATTATTTTGCTGTGAAGGGCGATTTGTATTTGCCAGGTTTTCTTTTGCCCTGAATTCTACAATTCGTTCTATCAGGTCAAAGGGTATTGGCTTATCAATTGGAAACTGAACTGAACCTTTTCCCTTTTTGTATTCAGATAGCTCTTCAACAAATTCCGAGTGTCCTGTTGGTGTTGCGTAAAATCCAATATGAGATTTATATCCCGCAAAATATACTAATGGTTTACCGTGTGTTTTAAATGCTGGCATTCCGTAACTTATGCTTTCAATAGCCCCTGGAGCCTTCTTTCTTATTGTTACCCGGATCTGCTCTAATATCTTTCGAACATCTTCCGGAAATGTGGCGATGTACTCATCTATATTTTTGTAAGATCTTTTCATGTCCATATTGTTTAGAGGTTCCGTAGTATTAAAACAGTTAGCATTTATATGAATAGTAAAAGTAATAATAATATGCTATTTAAGTCCCCACCCTTCTGCTGTCGACGTTAAATAATGATCTATATTCAATGGCAGTTTTAAGTGAAAAAGGAAACTAAAAACTTACACAGAGTCCCACAGAGGGATCACTGAGTTCCACAGAGGGACAATGAGCGTGGTCTAACTCTGTGGATCTCTGTGACTTTTTCACCCGCCGTAGCCCCTTGGCGAAGGCGGGCTCAGTGGAACTCTGCGTAAGTTCTTATTATTTTTTGGTTTCTGATGGAATTGCCAGGGGGATGCCAGTTTTTACCGGTTCTCCGAAATCCGGACTTCCATCTTTATTAAATGTAAACTTCTGAGCTCTTGGTGAACGGTATCTGCCACAACCCTGACCGGAATCAGAATTTGCGTGATATAGGATCCAGTTTTCTTTCCCGTCAGGTGATTTAAAAAAGGAATTATGGCCGGGAGCATAAACTCCTGATTCAGGTTTTTGCTTAAATACAGGGACAGGATTCTTTCTCCAGGCCATTGGATCCAAAAGATTACCTTTCCCCATAAAAGTAAGCATACCAAGGCAATATGAATCAGTCCAACAACCACTAGCTGAATAAATCAGAAAGAGCTTCCTTTTGTTTTTAAGAATTACAGGCCCCTCATTTACATTTACATGTGGGACATCGTCGGGATTGTTCAAATCTCCTGTTTTTTCCCATTCATAAACAGGTGTGGATATCCTGACTCTTTCGCTCTCAATACTCCAGGGATTCTTCATTTTTGCAATATAAATATTCTGTTCACCGTTCACATCTCCTTCCCATCCGGACCATATAAAATATAACTTACTGCGAAATTTAAACGCTGACCCGTCAATTGCCCATTTATCAGATGGATCTGATACTTTACCCTTAAATTTCCATGTTCCATCCATAGGGTCCCGGGAGGTGTTTTCGATGACATATAAACGATGATTTTTGTTATTTCCATCATCTGCTGCAAAATAGATATACCATTTCCCCTGTATTAAATGAAGTTCCGGAGCCCAGAGCTCTTTTGAATAATATGTTCCTTCCGGAGGAGACCAGACAATTTTCTGCTGAGACGTCTTTAAGTCAGCAATATTGCCGGATTTCCGTAAGATAAGACCCCTTCCTGATGAATTTACATAATAATAAATTCCATTTTTCTGAATTATCCAGGGGTCAGCACCCGAGCTTAGAAGAGGATTGGTAAAAACTCCCATTTTATTCTCTGCCTGTTGGCAAAAAATCGATCCCAAAAAAATAGAATACAAACTAATGAGAAATGTTATTTTGATCATTGTTGAGTAGAATCAAATTTATTTATCGAAGTCTTTAATTTTGAGTAAATCAAGATAGCCGAAAAAAAATTCAATACAATTAGAAGACAAGATTTTATTATTACAACCGCGTTAGCATCATTTTACCTGGGCATTAATCCTGATAACTTAAGGCAGGATGTTATTACAGCTGATGATCTTCAAAAATATTTGCGGAGCTTATGTCCCGTTCGTGAGCTTTCGGTGGACCGGATAATAAGCGGCTCCTTCAGGGGAAATAACATTAAGTGGGGACTTAATTTTCACTTAAACTGGCAATCGCGTTTTCAATTTTCGGTTGAGCACCAGTTTAAGTTAAGGAGCCGCTTTATTTTATTCTTATCCGGTTAATACTTTTTCTGAAACTAAGTAAATGTAATCAATGATTATTTCATTTAATCTCCGAATTTATTGAACTTAAATGCAGTAACGCGTAAATGATCGATCGGTAAAAGGAAACCGTGGATTTTTATGATAAACCTTCGTTTTCCGATGAGAAAAACGATTTCATTCTGTATCAATTCTTATCCCATTCAAGGTGCAGAATGATTAATTAACGAATTTTAACAGGGTTAAAGTTTTTCTTCCAGATCTCTTATTCTCCGGAGAGGAATCCTGAACGTGAAAGTATCATCTTTCTTCTTCAGGATACATAAACGCTTCCCGCGCAAAACCTTATCAAGGTATTTCAGATTAATAATAACCGAACGGTTTATTCTGGCAAAATCTCCTTTTGGAAGAAGTTTCTCTATCGTCCCCAGGTTTATAACCACAACTTCATGTTTATCCTTATTAATATGAATTTCCGAATAGTTCCAGTCAGCCTGAATAAATATAATTTCCTTAGGATCAATCATGATAAATCCTCCGGTAGTGTTAAACCGGATCCTTTTTTCTGAAGTATGGGCTAACAAGGCAGAATAATTATTTTCAGATTCCTCCTGATATATCTTATTGATAGCTCTTTCGACTGAAACAGCCAATTCTGCTTTGTCGACAGGCTTCAGGATATAGTCGAAAGCTGATGCACGAATAGCCTGGACTGCATAATCTTCAAATGCTGTTATAAATATAACGAATGGATTCACACTTGTCTTATTCAATACCTCCAGTATATCAAATCCGGTTATCCCGGGCATTTGTATATCAAGAAAAAGCAAGTCAGGTTTTTTTTCCAGGATCTGCTCAATGGCCGAAGCGGGATCTTTTATAGTCGCAATAATATTTATCCTGTCATCACTGCTTAGATATTGTTCCAATGATTTTATGCAGTGCTCCTCATCGTCTACAATTGCAACTGAAATAAGTGATCTTGTTGGTTCACTCTTTTTCATTTTGTTTACTTATTCTTATAATAACCTTAGTACCTGCTGGTTGTCCATTCTCGTGATAAAGATCAACAATTTCAGAACTTATATTTTCATTATAATACTTATTGTAAATCAGATAAAGCTCACTCATTAGTTCAAGTCCCTTGCCCGTTGTCATCTTTATCTGATTCCCGGCTTTTTCTCTTCCAATCCCATTATCAATAACTTCAATCAATAAGGCATTTCCAGTATTTTTTAAACTTATATTGATAATCCCGCCTGATTTCAAAGTAGCTAGTCCATGTTTGACTGCATTTTCCGCATGAAGCTGTATTAACAGTTTAGGGACTAATATGTTTCTGTTTACATCATCGGAGACAAATATTTTATAATTAAATTTTTCTCCGAATCTCATTTTTTCAAACATCAGGTAATCATTGCAAAAATTCAATTCATCTTCAATACTCCTTTGTATTGAAGTCGCTGAGAGAAGCAGATTCCTGTAAAGGTTTGCAAACCTCCGAAGTTGATCACCGGCCTGATCTCTGTTAGAGTTATCGATGGAATAAATTATAGAGTTGATGACGTTTAATGTGAAATGAGGATCTAATTGATTTCTTATTAATGCCAGCTGAAGTTGAGATATTTTTTTTTCATTATCATATTTTTTTCTCAGCTGATTTTTTTGAATATTCCTGATTGTTAAGGCAAAGCCAAGAACACCCAGATATATTCCCAGGTAAAACAAATAATAATAAGGATAGCCCGGATTTTTTTTGTATCTCATCATGAAGAGATTTTGACCTGACTGGACTGAAATGATCGGGTCAGAATTGAGATTATTTTTAATAGATATGAGACATGACATGTTTTCATCAGGTGTAATAGTTGTGGCAGCAGGATGCGTAAGTCCTTCCCTGTAAATAATGATGCTGCTTTTCTTATTATCGACAATTAGAATTTCATTTGTACCATCCATGTCATAATCTTTTTGGATAATAGTGTTGATATTTTTATTTGGCAAATCCTTTATTACCTCAAAATTGTCATTAAAAAGTTCGATCCCATAATTGTGTTTAACCATAAGAAACATATTCTTGTTATTTCTGATTGTTGTGTTTAAACAGGTTGTAGCATGAAATGTTAATTGTATAGTGTCTGTAATGTGTCCATCAGGATTTGCATAATAGATTGTTGAACTGGTTTGTGCTGCCGGGGGAGTGTAGAGCATGGCAAGAGAATTCCCGTGTTCAGTCTCCCGTATAAGTGGTGTTAATCCGCTGTACTTGCCAATGAATTCTATAGGATTAAAAAGGAATTTCAGATTCTGGTCAAGTATCATCAGGAATGAACTGCAGTCATGGTATTTTGCCTCTTCGGGACTAACATTGGAAGTTGCATAGCCGTATGGTATTATTTCTCTTTTCCCATCACCGGTAATATCAGATTGCAATATCACATGAATGAAATAAGAGGATTCAGGTGAAACCACCAAAGAATCTTTTGATATGAAATAGGCAAATACATTTCTGGGATATAAAGAGAATCCGCTGCTAATGCCAAAAATCAGTTCTTTTATTCCATCATTATCCAGATCCTCCATTTCAGCAGGGATAATAAAAGGGTCAGGGGTTTTTAATCCCGGGCCGGCAATAGCTATAAGACGATTCCTAATTGAGGGTACAGGGTTTTTAAGATCTGATATGCAATGCATAAAGATCGAATCGCTTGAAAGGGTGAAAGCATATACTTCCTTTCTCCCGTTATTATCTTTATCTCCCGTGATAAACAAGCATTCCTTCAAGAAAAAATTAAAGTTCCCGGTAAGATTCCATTGGTCGATTATACCACTATCATTACTTATGGTTATACCTGTTGAGGTATTTTGATCAAAAGTCATAATTTTTTCCGATGAACCATCATTGTTCAGGTCATCGAACCAAACGGAAAAATTTTTTGGTAGAAGAATAGAACTATCGATTTCAAGTAAATACCTTTTAAAACCATTTTGGATAAGTAAAATAATTATGATAAAGGGAACTAAAGATAAAAAGTATGGGCTTGAATAAAAGTTCTTTAAATTTTTCATACCAGATATGGCTTATGACGATCCGATCTGTTAATGAAATGTGAAAAATCTAAATTAAGAAATAATTATTGTCTTCCAACTAATTTGCAGCCCGTCGGGTTTTGTAATAGCAAAAAACCCAGGACTATGCCTGGGCAATTGGAGTGGAGATTAGGGGAATCGAACCCCTGACCTTGTGACTGCCAGTCACACGCTCTAGCCAACTGAGCTAAACCCCCGAAATTGAGAACTATTATCTTTGTGTCGCACACCCTTCCCTCCCGAAAGCTATAGGGATGAGCTAACCACCGAATCCGGACGCTAATTTAAGAAAAAAATGAAAATATCAAACCATTGTAGAAATGCCGATTCAATATACTTTGCAGTAAATGCTCTTATTTGTACTTTTGCATGAAATTGATCTCCGGCTTAACTTTTCAGTTGGCCAATCGTTTTAACAGGAATTGGCACGGTTGACTGAAAAACCGGAGAGTAAACTATTATAGAAATTCGAGAGTGAGAGAACAAAGTACTGATAATAAATTACCTGTAACGAAAGGACATCAAAAGCTGATAATATCAGACTTTGATGATCTTGTATTTGAAAAAAGGAACAGGGAGTATGGAGCTTATCAGCTTCGGAAAAGGTATTATAAGGTACTGCTTGCAGGGACTCTGATAGCTTGCCTGCTTGGAACCTTTGCCGTTCTGATCCCTTTTCTTTCGAGACCTGATTCAGAAAGTGTGGTGTTGGGCGGAGCAGGTTATGTTCGGGTTCAGTTTGAAAATCTTCAGCCACCTGAGGAAATATATGTACCCCCTTCTGCTCCCCCTCCCGAAACTGCAAAGAATCAGCAGAATGTTAAATACGTGCCTCCCGTTGTTGTTGACTCGGTAAGTCCGATTGATTTAATTCCCATGTCCACCGATGAAGTTTTAGCCTCAGTCGAGAGTGAGATGACAGGAGCTGCAGGTTCGGGGTTCGGGGATGACCTTCTCGCAGGAGGTGACGGTGGAAATCTCGAAGAGCCACTATTCCAGGTTGAGGTTATGCCAACCTTCAGAGGAGGAGATCTTAATAACTTCCGTACATGGGTCGGAAAACGGACTAACTATCCCCAGGCTGCCATAGATAACAAAATCAGGGGAACGGTTTTTTTGACATTCGTAGTAGAAAAAGATGGTTCGGTAAGCAATGTGATTATCCTGAAAGGGGTGCACCCTCTACTTGATGAAGAAGCCGTAAAAGCTATCTCCGAATCGCCAAAATGGACTCCCGGATTGCAGCGCGGACAGCCAGTAAGAGTCAGATTTCAGATACCTCTGAGTTTTACCTACTAAAATTGATGACTATCAGTTGAATAAGTTAAATATAATTGTAATTTATTTGCTTTTTTTGCGTTTATCTGCAAATTAACTCACAATTCTATGAAAAGATTTATTTCAGGCCTGTCCATCCTGCTTATTGTACTTTCAGGGTGCGGTTCATCAAAAAAACAACTCGAGAAGGGAAACTATGAAACTGCTATTGATAAGGCAGTAAGGCAGTTACGTAAAGACCCGCGTGACACCAAACAGATTGAAATACTCGACAGATCGTATAATATTGTAAATGAGCAGGATAATGAACGAATCAGATTTCTCAAGCTGGAAGGAAAGCCTGCCAACTGGGATGAGATCTACCTGGTAAACAAGAGGTTGAGCGACAGACAGACTTTTGTAAGGACAGTTACTCCCCTTACACTTAACGGCAGAACTATTGAATATCCCTATATCGATTATATGCCGGAGATGATTGCCGCCAAGCGTAAATCAGCCGACTTTTATTATGCCCATGGGAACGAACTGATGAAGAACGAATTGAAAGATTCATACAGGCAGGCTTTCTATGAATTCGTGAGAGCAAAAGAATATATAGGTGACTATGAGGGTATCGACAATAAAATACAGGACGCTAAATACCTGGGAATGAGCCGGGTGCTCATTTCTCTGCAGAACATGTCGATCCTGAAGTTCCCGCAGGAGTTTGAAGATGATCTACTGGCTATCGATCTCCCGAGGTTGAACAGCGAGTGGGTTGAGTACTATACACAAAGCCATAATACAGAGGCTAAATATGACTATAATGTTAACGTGGTTGTCAGAAGTATAGCAGTAAGCCCGGATCAGACGATGCAACGAGATACTGTTGTCAAAAAGGAAGTGCAGGACGGATTCAGTTACCAGCTTGATAAAAAAGGTAATGTGATGAAAGACTCCCTGGGAAATGATATAAAAACAGCAAAATACAAATCACTTCAGTGCGCCCTTATTGAATCAATTCAGTCAAAGGAATGCCGCATTGATGGCGACGTTGAAGTTGTACAGTTAAATCCGGATAAAGTACTTAAAAAAGATCCCATAGGAGCACAGTCTGATTTTGAAAATGTTTCGGCTCGGGCACTGGGAGATGTCCAGGCTTTAAGCGCTGCACAGGTTGAAAAAACCAAGTTGAAGCCTGTCCCGTTCCCATCGGATATGGAGATGGTTTTCCGTTGTTCGGAGACACTTAAACTGGCAATAAACGGAGCAATCCAGAGTAACAGGAGGTTTATTAATTGAACCGGATTGCTGGTTAATTTGTTATTAGTTTCCGGAAACTGGTTGCCGGGCGTCATTAGCTTAACCTTCGACCAGTGACCAGCAACTTGATTTAATCAGATGATAGAAACAGATAAGCAGGAAGAACGGGCTATACTTGTTGGATTAATCTATCCCGGACAGGATGAAAGTCAGTCGCGGGAATACCTCGCAGAACTTTCATTTTTAACAGAAACGGCCGGAGCTACTCCGGTCCGGACTTTCATTCAGAAACTAAATGTCCCTGACCCCAAGACGTTTGTCGGGTCCGGAAAGATCGCTGAAATAGCAGGATATGTTGACGGGAACGATATCGATCTTGCCATTTTCGATGATGAGCTATCTCCGGGACAGATAAGGAATATTGAACAGATTCTGGGTTGCAGGATACTTGACAGGACAAATCTTATCCTTGATATTTTTGCCAACCGGGCACGGACTTCCCATGCACGGACACAGGTGGAGCTTGCCCAGTACCAGTATCTTCTCCCGAGGCTTGCCGGTATGTGGACCCACCTGGAACGGCAACGGGGAGGTATCGGTTTGAGAGGACCCGGTGAAACTGAAATTGAAACCGACAGACGGATAATCAGGGACAGGATACAGCTTCTTAAAACACAACTTAAGAAGATCGACATTCAAATGGCTACCCAGCGTAAAAACCGCGGTAAGATGGTCAGAGTGGCGCTTGTGGGCTACACAAATGTAGGAAAATCGACAATCATGAATCTGCTTAGCAAATCAGAGGTTTTTGCTGAAAACAAGCTCTTCGCCACACTTGATACAACAACCAGAAAAGTTGTCATCGGCAATCTGCCATTTTTGTTGTCCGATACAGTCGGATTCATCCGCAAACTTCCTCATGATCTTGTAGAATCATTCAAGTCAACCCTTGATGAGGTGAGGGAATCAGATCTGTTGTTGCATATTGTCGATATTTCCCATACCGGTTTTGAAGAACAGATATCGGTTGTGAATGAGACTCTTAAAGAGCTTGGATCAAACAACAAGCCGGTAATTCTCATATTTAACAAGATCGATGCTTTCACATACAGTGCAAAGGATGAAGATGATCTAACGCCGGTGTACAGGGAGAATTTTTCGCTGGATGATCTTGAAAAAAGCTGGATGGCGCTGGACAGGCATCACAGGACAATATTCATCTCAGCCAGAACACACGAGAATATTGAGCAGTTGCGTAAACTTTTGTATGACGAGGTTAAGGTGATACATGTTAAACGGTATCCCTATAATGATTTTCTCTTCGAAAGTTAACATTCCCCGTCATGGACCTTCGGTCATGCGCTGAACTTCTCTAAAATTGTCCACGGGCCAGGTTTTACCCGCTTCCCCCTAAAAAGAGTTCTTATAAGTCCCCTTTAGGGGATTTAGGGGCAAAACGGGGGTTGTGGAACTAATAGAGCTTATTTGCCAGCATATATTCTGCAATCTGGATTGCATTGGTAGCGGCCCCTTTCCTGATATTGTCTGACACGATCCAGAGGTTCAGGCATTTTTCCTTCGACAGATCCCTCCTGATCCTTCCAACAAAAACCTCATCCCTGTTATGCGACATAATCGGCATCGGATACTTGAATTCTGCAGGATTATCATAAACCACAACTCCCGGAAACTGACTTATCAGGGATCTTACATCATCAATATTGAATTCCTTTTCAAACTCAATATTAACAGCTTCTGAATGCCCTCCGACTACCGGAATTCTTACCACAGTGGCAGTGACCATAATAGTCTGGTCCTCAAGTATTTTTCGGGTTTCGTCGATAAGCTTCTGTTCTTCGGTTGTATAACCGTCACTTTGAAATGATCCCCCGTGAGGAAAGCAATTCAGGTCGATCTGGTACTGGTATGCCATTTCCCCTTTGATCCCGCGCCTTTCATTCTCCATCTGGTTTACTGCTTTAACACCTGTTCCCGTCACTGATTGATAAGTTGCTATCACAAGCCGCTTAATTTTATATTTTCTGTGAAGCGGTGCAAGGGCCATCACCATTTGTATTGTTGAACAGTTAGGATTTGCGATAATCCGGTCTCCTTTCTTTATAACGTGACTGTTTATTTCGGGAACTATCAGGGGAACATTCTTTTCCATTCTCCAGGCTGATGAGTTATCTATAACAACTGTGCCATTTTCAGCAAATGCCGGAGCCCATTCCTTAGAAGTTGAAGCGCCAGCTGAAAAAATTGCAAACACCGGTTTCGCTTCAATAGCTTCCATAACGCTTACTACCTTAACAGCTTTTCCTTTGAATGTAATCTCTTTTCCAACCGAACGCTCTGATGCTGCAGGGATTAATTCAGAAACCGGAAAATTTCTCTCCTCAAGGACTCTGATCATTGTACGGCCTACCATTCCGGTGGCTCCAACAACTGCTGTCTTCATAATTTAATTTGCTTAAATTAACGGAATTACTTAAATTTACTGATCTTTAAAAACGGTCAAAAGTAACTTTTTTTTCAATTCGTCCCGCTGCATGAATAAAGTTATTTTGCTGGTCTTGTTAATGCCTGCTATGGCATTCGGCCAGATCATGGATAATTTCGAACGTGGTAATTGTACCGGTTGGAAACAAAGTCCCGAAGGACGCTGGAATACTGATAACATTAACAGTATATCAGGCCTCTTCTCACTACATCACACCTACGATAATTCCGAATCCGGGACCGACCAGGATCGGATTAGAGCTCCGGAACCTTCATCCTGATGAAGGTATTACAAGATGGACTTTTACAATCAGGTATGGCTGTGAACCATCGTCATCAAATAACTGGGCAGTATTTCTTATGTGCGGATCCGATCCCGGAGCTCTTCAGGATGAAGTCAATGGATTTGCCGTAGGTGTAAACCTGGCCGGCTATGATGATACCCTGAGGCTCTGGAAGGTAAAGGCGGGAATATTTTATAGTGTTGTAAACAGCGGATTAAACTGGCAGACTGATATCGGGACTGGCAGCGCTGCAAAGATTGCTGTGGAAAGAACAAACGGAGGACAATGGACCCTCAGTGTCTCCAGTCCTGATGATGTTCTGATTTACTCGTCCTCAGGTATTGATGTTGAATTTCCGGGATCGGGATGGCTGGTATTATCCTATAAGTATACATCGACCCGCGACAGGCTTTTATGGTTTGACGATTTAAGGATCGACGGAGTTTTCTATGAAGATATGAAGCCTCCGGAAATTACCGGATGGGAAGTTAACGGAAGAAATTCGATACTGCTTACATTCAGTGAGGAACCATCGCCGGGATCCCTGGCCTTATCGAACTTTTCGATTGAAAATGTGGATAATCAGGTGTCGGCTGTTATCCGGGAAAGTCCATTGACGGCAGTCATTAAATTTGACAATCAATTTATTAATAAGGTTACAAATAAGCTGGTTATAAATAGTTTATGCGATAAGCTGAATAATTGCCGGTTGGATGCTTCAATTGACTTTACGCCTTTATGGGCGATGCCGGGTGACATTATAATTTCTGAGATAATGGCCGATCCGCTCCCTCCGGTATCTCTTCCCGGCGAAGGAATACCTGGAGCTAACAAACAGAAGCGGATTTCAGGTCAATCTGAAAAACTGGTTCATTACTGACGGATACCAGAGGTACTTTTTTCCTGATAAGAAAATTGATGATGGTTCTCCGGTGATTATATGTTCAAATCCCGATACAATTTTATTCCGGAGCTATGGCCCGACCATCGGCCTTAAATCCTTCCCGGCGCTGACCGACGGAGGTAAGATCCTGGCACTGAATGACAGCACCGGCACTCTTATACACGGAATCAAATACTCTTCAGAATGGTATGGGGATGCGCTAAAATCCGGCGGAGGCTGGTCACTCGAAATGATTGACAGTGAGTTCCCGTTTTTTGGGAAAGGCAACTGGAAAGCGTCTCTTTCAGGGGAAGGTGGCAGCCCAGGGACCTTAAATTCTTTCTCACAAAACAATCCGGATCTTATGTTTACAGGGATTGAAAATGTATTCCCGGATGACAGCGCCAATATTACGATCAGGTTTTCTGAAACGGTATTTGGTTTGCCGGAAAAATCAGGATCTCTCAGAATCGGGGATGAGATGATCAGGGAGCTTTCTCCTTCTGATCCTCTGCTTCTGAAATTTTCTGTTGTCCCGGACATACCTCTTGAACCTGGTAAGATATACGCATTTAAGGCAGGTGATGAAATAGTTGATTTTGCAGGTAACCGTATGGTAAGGAATGAGTTTGGTTTCGGGATCCCCGAAAAGGCGGAAGAAGGCGATATTCTTTTTAACGAGCTGTTATTTAATCCGTTGTCAGGTGATCCGGATTATATTGAGTTCTTCAATAATTCCGGCAGGATCATCGATGCTTCCCGTTTGGTTCTTGTTTCAGTTAACGATGAGACAAGTGATACATCAGCACTTTATGATCTGTCGGATGAGCCCCGGTGTATTCTTCCCGGTGACTTCTATGCGATCACTACCGACAGGGAGAGAGTTCTTGAAAGGTATCATACTTCAGATCCTTTCAGGGTACTTGAAGTATCATCTCTTCCATCAATGCCTGATGACAGGGGGCACCTGTTACTTTTCAGCCGTGAACTTGAAAAGATAGATGAGATAGTATATGACGAGGATATGCAATATTCTCTGTTGCAGGATAATGAAGGGATAGCACTGGAGAAGATCAGGCCAGGGCAGGCAGCTGAACAGCCAAACTGGCATTCAGCTTCAGAGGCTTCAGGGTGGGGGACACCTGGTGTTACCAACTCGGTGTATTCAGAAAAGCCTGAAAGTCCGGATATTGTAACTTTTTCTTCAACTAAAATTACACCCGATAATGACGGGAATGAGGATTTTCTTGTTGTTGATCTGGATCTGACAGGGAACGGGAATGTTGTTTCTATAACGGTATTTGATGAAACCGGAAGCTTTGTTAAAAAATTAACAGATAATCTTCTGGCAGGGCAGGAGGCTTCAATTGTGTGGGACGGGACTGCAGAAGATGGTGGAGTTGTCAGAAGCGGGATTTATATTTTGCTGATCTCCATATTTGATGAAACCGGCAAAACCATGAGATGGAAGAAGGTTTGTGCGGTTATCCGATGATCAGATTGCGGATTTCGGATTGTCGATTGCGGATTTATTCTCAGGGAGGCTAATGAATTGACCGCAATTTTCACAGCTTCAGGTAAAACAGCCAGACAAAATAATTCAAGATTTCACAATCCGAAATCTACAATCCAAAATCCGAAATCTTCAGGTTAGGAAGATCACAGGGAAGAAATAAGCTCAGTCATAATGGTTGTCATGCGTGCTTCAGCTTTCTGAGCCTCCATCTGAACCGATTCATGCGTAGTATACTCAATTTTCCCTTCGACACCAAGGTCGGTAATGATGCTTACTGCAAAGCACTTAAGTCCCATATGGCGGGCAACGATTACCTCCGGCACTGTGGACATTCCAACTGAATCAGCTCCTATGGCACGGAAATATTTATATTCGGCCGGAGTCTCGAATGTCGGACCGGTCGTACCAAGATAAATGCCTTTATGAACTCTTATCCCGTTTTTCTCTGCAATTTTCAATGCCTTGTTTATAAGCGTTTTATCGTATGATGCGCTCATGTCAGGAAAACGCGGTCCGATCCGGTCGTCATTCAGTCCAATCAGGGGATTTGGCATCAGGTTTATATGGTCGGTGATAATCATGATATCGCCAATGCGGAATTCGGGATTTACCCCCCCTGCAGCATTTGAAAGAAAAAGGTAACGTATCCCCAGGAATTTCATGACGCGGATTGGCAGGGCAACCTGCTCCGGGCCATACCCTTCATAGTAATGGAACCTGCCTTTCATTGCAACAATCCTCTTTCCACCGAAATCACCCAGGATAAGCTTTCCGTCATGGCCTTCAACTGTCGAAACCGGAAAGTTAGGTATATCTCTGTAATCGATCACAAGGGGATTTTCGATCTTTGCAGTCAGCCCGCCCAATCCGGTGCCGAGAATTATACCTGCTTCAGGACCCGAGATCCCTCTGGACTTAAGAAATTCAGCTGTTTCCTTTATTCTTTCCAGCATAATCAAATATCAGATTATCAAATGAGTATTTGCCATTGTTTAAAAAATTGACAGATACCGGTATGTAGTAGATTGACCCTTTCAGGGAATTTGTAATGTTAGCAAATTCCCTTAACCTGACAGCATCCTTTTCAGTCGTGATAATAAACCTGGAGGATGATTTCAGGTTATTCCAGGAGTCATTTATAGTCTTAATATCCCTCTCGTTGAAACAATGATGGTCAGGCAGATCAATATGTTCTATTTCACTGAAATACCTGCCAAGGTAGCAGAGAAATGGCTGAGGAGATGAAATTCCGGTAACCAGAACTGCTCCCCGGGAGTGCCGCTCCTCTTCAGTCATAATCAGCTTTCGGTGGGAACTGTCTTCAAATAATGGAACAGGATCTTTATAAAGTACAGTTGTAAAGAAAAGATTCTGTTCAGAGGATAATTCCAACTCTTTTGAAATATCCTTCATTACAGTTTCAGCAATATCTTCGCCAGATTTTGTTACAATAATTATTCCGGCTCTCAGGGAATTTTTAGAACTTTCCCTCAGCCGGCCGTAGGGAATCAGGTGATCCCTGGTTATCAGTCTGCCAAAGTCGGTAAGAAGGATTGAAAGCCCGGGTTTTATGCTTCTGTGCTGAAATCCGTCATCCATTACTATTATTTCAGTCTCAGGATGCTCTTTAATTAGTTTTGAAACGCCATTTACCCTGTCTCTGTCTACTGCAACGAAGATTTCAGGAAACTTCCGAAAGATTTGTAAAGGTTCATCACCAATTTCAGGTGCAGTAGAAGAGGCGGACGCCAGCCGGAAACCATGCGATTCCCTTTTATAACCCCTGCTGAGAACCGCAACTCTGTATTTTTTACTAAGGAGATCAATAAGGTATTCTGTATGCGGTGTCTTGCCTGTGCCGCCCATTGTTATATTTCCGACACAAATAATCGGAATATCAAATTCTCTTGAAGAAAGAATGCCGGTATCATAAAGGAAATTTCTGATATCCGTCACCAGGTGGTAGAGAAGAGAAAATGGGTATAAAATGAAATATTTTCTGTAACCCATATATTAATGGACCTCAATAAAATATGGTAGTCGTGCCTGTATTCCGGAGAGATTTTTTATCTCCTGAAACTCATTATAGAATTTAATATTTTCACCGAGCTCTTTCCTCAGGATCTTCATTTTAATGTCACCTGTGAGCTGGTTCAGGAGTTTTGTATAGGGATCTTCGATGGAGGGCAATTCCCTGATTGAATAAGTATCTATTCCTGCAAGGCTTGCTGCGCTGTCGATCGAGGCCTGTAAGCCGCCTATCCCGTCAATGAGACCGATCTCCAGGGCGCTTGTTCCGCTCCAGACCCTTCCCTGACCGATACTATCCACAGCGGTTGTCCTCATATGCCTGCCTTCCGATACCTTGCTTACAAAATCGGAGTAGATATGTTCAATGCTTTTCTGCATAACCTCTTTTTCGTACACATCCATCGGCCTGTAAATCGACGGGAAATCGGAGTTCTTATTTGTGCTGACAGTTTCAGTTGAAATTCCAAGCTTCTGATTCATCAGCCTGCCGGCGTTGGGCAGCAATCCGAAGACACCGATTGACCCTGTAATTGTAGTAGGGTTTGCCAGAATTCTTGTTCCCGGGGCTGAAATAAAATATCCACCTGATGCGGCATAGTTACCCATTGAGATGACGACGGGCTTAACTTTTGCTGCCTGCTCCAGTTCTCTCCAGATAATGTCGGAGGCAATAGCATTCCCACCGGGGGAGTTAACCCTGAGAACTATTGCCTTTATGGTGGAATCCTTTCGCACTGTTCTGATTACATCGGCGTAGGCGTTTCCCCCGATATTGTTATCATTACCCTTGCCCATAACAATTGTTCCTTCGGCGTAAACCACTGCTATCTTGTTCTTTGCCGACACCATCTTATTCGGGTTGGGAACTTTTGTGTAACGTGTCATCGATACCATATTGATCTTATCGTCAGTAGTAAGACCGGAACGGATCTTAAGTGTGTCAATCAGGGCATCACGGTAAATGATGCCATCGATAAGCTTGTTTTCAAGGGCATCCGAAGCAAGGTAACCAGTAAGGCTGTCAGCAAGTTCATTAAGCTTTCCGGGAGTGATACCTCTTGATTCAGAGATATTTTCGATTACATGTGACCAGATTGATCCGATATAGCTTTCTATCTGTTCTTTATTTTCCTTGCTGAGACCGTCAAGGATAAAAGGTTCAACCGCACCTTTAAACTTACCGTGGCGTGTTACCTGCACATCGACCCCTAATTTTTCGAGCGCTTTTTTATAAAACATGACCTCACCGCTTAAACCTTTAAAATCCAATGTTGAAGAAGGATTTATAAATATCTTATCGGCGGCAGTTGACAGGTAGTATCCCTGCTGTGACATAACATAGTCAGAAAAAGCTATGACAAATTTGCCGCTGGCCCTGAATTTTTCAAGCGCCTCCCTGATTTCTTCAGTGGTAGCCCATCCTGAAGGGAGAAGCCCGTTTTCGATAAGTATTCCGTTTATTTTATCATCGGCTGATGCTTTTTTTATGTTCTCAAGGATTTCATTTAACCCGGGCATCGGGGTAACAGTCATATTTATAATATCGAAGCCGGCGAAGGGATTCCTGCTGCCTCTGTCGGGAATGGGATTACCTGCCTTGAGTACAAGTATCGAATTATCTGAAACGGAAGCAGGTTTTTCACCGGAAGCGACAATAGCACTCAGACTGGCCATTAATATCACGAAGAATAGTATTGTGGCAAGTATTATGCCTGTAATTGTTGCCAGAGTATAAACCAGAAAGTTTTTCATTTGTTAAAATGCTTTAATAAAATGAGTTACAAATATATAAAAAACTAATTTACAAGGTGGTCAGAATTACAGGATTTAATAATTTTAAACAAAATCTATTTAATGGGAAAAGTTGTATATCTCGGATTGGGCACCAACCTTGGCGACAGAGAAGCCATTTTAAATGAGGCAATAGAGCACCTGATCGAATCGGCAGGGGATGTAATATCATTATCAGCGATTTACGAAACAGAGCCATGGGGTTTCCAGTCAGAAAACAAGTTCCTGAATATGGTAGTAAGCCTCAGGACCAGGCTTAATCCGGACGCTCTTCTGAAAAGAGTGATGAAGATCGAAGCTGAGCTCGGAAGGATAAGAACAGGGGAGGGTTATTCCTCCAGAACATATAGATATTGACATACTGCTTTATAATGATCTGGTTATCAATAAGCCTGATCTTAAGGTACCCCATCCGCTGATCCGGGAAAGGAGATTTGTGCTGGTACCTTTATGTGATGTGGCACCCGATCTTGTTCATCCGGTATTTAAGAAGACAATTGCTACCCTGCTTAAGGAATGCAAGGATGATATACAGGTAAAGTTGTATAAATGAACGAAAGAAATGTCAGCTATCTGCATTCCGTATTTTGTCTGAAATCGAACTTTATCTTCTGCTCTGTGTTTATTGCCTGATATGACAAAACATCCGGTATTGGTTTTCCCTTTGATGTGACCCTTAAGTTAATACGGAAACCTTTCCACTCAGAATGTTTTAAGTGGGCCGATAGTATTGTCAAAATAATTTTGATTCGCTTCAAGCCCCAGGCACGATGAAAAGAACATTATTGAGACTCAGTTTAACGGTTATAGCCATATTCATGGGATGCAGCAAGATAACAGATAATGAGCTAATTATGTCCTAGTATGCCTGATGTCCCTTCAGTCGTCACATTTGCCCCGGAAAGAGTGTCAACCCGGGCCGCTGAACTTGGCGGACGCATACTCTCTACCGGTGGCGGCACTATTACAGAGAGCGGCATAAAGATATATGCCACCGGGACCGTTGCACTTCCAGGTCAGTCACCATCTGGCAGGTTCAACGAGATCAGGATTTCCCAGCTGACGACAGAAGGAGTTTTCAATGTTAATGTCAGAAATCTAATGTCGAATACAACCTACAATTACAGGGCATTTGCAACAAATGAAGCCGGCACTGCTTATGGTGAAATGAAAGTACTGGTGACGTCATTCGGCACAGTATCTGATAATGAAGGCAATCAGTACCAGACCATAAAGATCAACAACCAGGTATGGATGCGCGAGAACCTGAGGTCAGGGAAATACACCGATGGCACCAGCATTAAAGGAAACTGCAATTCACCAGACGAATTTGCCTTCGGAAAATATTATTCGTGGCAGTCTGTGAAGGGAATAAGTCCGGAGTTTACGGTGAATAAGAATATCTGTCCCGATGGATGGCATGTTCCAGACGATGAGGAGTGGAAAGAGCTCCTGAAATCAGCCGGTGTACCTGGTGATCAGCTTGGCAAGACAGGGCTGATAGGAACTGATCAGGCAATCAGGCTTAAGGATTCAGGGTCAGATTACTGGGAAAGTGAATTTATCACTAACAGTACCGGATTCTCAGCTATGCCAGCCGGCGTTTGCAGGGGTACAGAGGAGACTCCTTTGATCCAGGCTGGTTTCTGGACGTCGACTCCTTATATCTATTACGGGTTTCAATCAGGATCTGACAGGATAGTAAGGGAAATTGAACCTGCAACTGATTCCGGTTTTTCGGTCCGGTGCATACAAAACTTAAATTCTAACCCGGTCTGATGGGCTTTTGGAGAAATTATAGTAACCCGTTATCTGCAAAACTATAATAATCCTTTTCTGAAATTATCAGATGGTCAAGCAGCTGGATATCCATAAGATTTCCGGCATCTTTTATTTTCCTTGTGATTTTAGTGTCCGATTCACTCGGATTCAGATTACCTGACGGATGGTTATGACAAACTATAATCCCCGAGGCAAGATATTCAATTGCCTTTTTCATTACGATCCTTACATCTGTCACGGTACCGCTGATTCCACCCTGGCTCAGCTTCATCTTGTCGATAACCCTGTTCGACCTGTTAAGGAAGAGTATCCAGAACTCCTCATGGATCAGGTCGGACAGTAAAGGCTGAAAAATATCTGCGACATCTTTGGAACATTTTATCTGAATCACATCGGGCACTTCGGCAAGTTTTCTCCTTCGACCCAGCTCGAGGGCTGCGGAAATGGTAACCGCTTTTGCAGGGCCTATCCCGTGGATCTTCCTCAGGTCGGAGACAGTCAGTTTTCCAAGGGAGTTAAGGTTGTTGTTTACAACACCCAGCAGCTCCCTCCCCAGGTCGACTGCTGATTTTTTCCGTGTGCCTGAACTAATGAGAATTGCCAGTAATTCTGCATCACTCAGGCTGGAAATACCTTTCCTGATAAGTTTTTCCCTGGGTCTGTCCTCGACAGCCCAGTCAGTAATTTTAAGAGACATGCAGCGATAGAAATGATGACTCTATAAAATTAAGAAATAAAAATTGAGAACTGGTTAGTGTTATTTAGAATATTCTTTTAAGGGTATTATCCTTTAGTTGACATTTCCTACACCTCTATCGCTTACAAGATATCCTAATTAATAAAAGACTTACACAGAGATCCACAAGACCTGCCTGCTGGAGGCAGGGGTATCACAGAGCTTCCACAGAGGGAGATCAAGTTCACTCGGTACGAATTATTCCCTGCAGATTCCCGCAGGATTTACGCGGATTACTATGAATATATATGGTATTCGCAAAGCCGAGTGGGAGATCGGGGGTGAGTTCGTGAGTAATCTGGCTTATTAGAAAATAAAAAAGGGGGCTAAATATCAGTCCCCTTGATATTATATGATATTTTGGGTTATTTCAGGCCCTCTACATGCTTTAACAAGAGAAGATTTCAGGTTGGAAGCCTTATTCTTGTGAATTATGTTCTTTTTTGCCAGCTTGTCAAGTATGGCATTCATCTTTGGCAGCATACTGCACTGCCTCTTCCTTTTTCGTTGTTCCGCGAATAGATTTAAGTGCATTACGCATTGTTTTTGCATAATACTTGTTGCTCTCATTTCTTGTTTTGATCTGCCTGATCCTTTTTTCCGACGACTTGTGATTTGCCATGCTTAATTCAATTAATTTTTTACAAATTTAGTAGTCCATAGGGGAATCGAACCCCTGTTACCAGGATGAAAACCTGACGTCCTAACCACTAGACGAATGGACCATATAAAGAACTTTTAAAATGCGGATGCAAAGAAACGATGTTTTTTTTGATCTGCAAAATAATTTATTAAAAAACATATCTGATTGACAAAGCACCGTTTATTCCGCCCCAGCCGGACGAGCCGATGAGGTTTAATGACGGCAGAATGTCAAGCGAGAGGTTCAGCGGTATTTCGTCAAAAGTGTACTCAAGTCCGAGAATTCCGTCAATACCGATTACCGGTCCGGAATAAGCTAACATCTAGCCTTGGATTGTAACCCTCATTCCAGAAACCTACATGTGCACCACCACCCCAGTACCAGTTCAAACCCGGATATTCCCCGGTCCATTGTTCGAATTCATAAAGCCCGGTGACCACAAATCCTCTCCACTTACTTGCAAGAATGCCTTCTATCGCGTTGTTTTCATTAAGAAAATGTTTAACTGTCACCCCGACCGGCAATCCTGCCCTGAGACCAAAACTTGTTCTGTAGTCCTGTCCATTTGAAGTTATCAGCATAGTTGTGGCAAGGATAAGCATAATGTAAATTCTTTTCATATCAATCAATTTTAATTAGTTTTTAATCAGGTCCGTTCCCGAAAAAAGCCAAAATCCATTTACCCTGCATGCAGGGGTTGTGGAAAAAGAAGGTTTTTGGACTTTTTCCCCTTTGTGTTCCTTTGTGTTATCCTTTGTGATCCTTTGTGGTTCAATACAACGTTTCAAACCTCTTATTTGTTACACAGCAATTCTTCAGAAATTGATTTCAGATCGCATCCATCAAAATCGCCGGAGCTCATAAAAAGATACACCGGAGATTTTAAATGCCTGCCTTTGATATTTGAAAAGAGATCTGCGGAATTGTCGAAAACCATCAGGTTTTCACGTCCAAATGCCTCTTTAACAATTTCTTTTGTCAATGGAGCAAGTTTCTTGACCTCGAACTGAAGGGGATTGAAATAAACAAATGCAAAAGTCGCCCCGTCAAGTGTGCCTTTATAGAAGGGGATAAATTCAATATTAAGGCTTGAATAGGTATGCAGCTCAAAACATGCAATGATGTCCCGGCCCTGATATCTTGATGCCACTGCGTCGACAGTCGCTTTTACCTTGGATGGTGAATGGGCAAAATCGAGAAAGGCAGTTCCGTTTTCGTTTTCAATTAGTTTCTGCAGTCTCTTTGAGGTGCCCTCAAAACTTTGTATTGCAGCATAAAAATCATCTTCATTAATTCCGGCTGCAAGACAAGCCTCTTTTGCGGCAGAGAGGTTTTGCATGTTGTGTTCCCCGAAAACCTTTACAGGGAGGGTCCTGTTGTGTGTTGCAGCGTAAAACCCCGTTTTGTTCTGAAAGTGACCATGGGTTCTGTAAGGCACTTTTTTAATATTCCCGGGTGCGGCTTCAGCGATCCTGTTTACCTCAGGATCATCTGCAAAATAGATCAGGGTGCCGCCATCGGTTATTTTTTCAGCGAAGATCCTGAACTGTTCGACGTAGGTTTCAAACGTGGGAAAGACATTCATGTGGTCCCAGGCAATCCCGTTAATTACAGCAATGTCAGGCATATAGAGGTGGAACTTCGGGCGTCTGTCGAGAGCTGAGGTAAGGTATTCATCACCCTCCATTACTGCAATTTCTGAATCATCTGAAATCCCGACCATGGTGTCGTAACCGTCAATCTGTGAACCGACCATAAAATCAAACTTCATCCCCAGGGTTTTAAAAACATGCATAATCATTGCAGTAGTTGTCGTTTTACCGTGACTGCCCGCAATAACTATGCGTAATTTGTTTCTGGTCTGGTGGTAAATGAATTCAGGAAATGACATGATCCTTATCCCCGATTCGACAGCTTTAAGTAGCTCAGGGTTGTCAGCTTTAGCATGCATTCCCAGGATAACAATGTCAATATCGTTGCTGATTCTTTCCGGATGCCAGCCTGGCTTTTCGGGAAGGAGGTTATATGAGGCAAGTCTGGACCGGGCTGGTTCAAATATCTCGTCATCCGACCCGGTTACTGCATTTCCTTTAAGTTGAAGGGCAATTGCGAGGTTATGCATAACTGCTCCGCCAACTGCAATAAAGTGAACCCTCATCCTAAACGTCACAGATCTGGATGCACTTTTTCAGCGAGGCCAGTTTGTCTTTCTGCGCAGGAACAAATTCCTGGCCTACATATCCCTTGTAACCTGCTTTGACAACGGCTTTCATGATTGCCGGATAGTAAAGTTCCTGGGTCTCGTCGAGCTCGTGCCTCCCCGGAACACCTCCGGTGTGTATATGTCCGATATGAGCGATATACTTTGTAATATTCTCTATGATATTACCTTCCATGATCTGCATGTGGTAAATATCATAGAGGAGCTTAAATCTCTCCGATCCAACCATTTCACAGAGAGCTGCCCCCCATGGGGTATTATCGCACTGATAGTCCTTGTGCCCATAGCTGTTCAGCAGTTCCATGATAATTGTAACGCCGTATTTTTCGGCTGACGGCATGAGTTTGCGAAGCCCGGCGGCACAGTTGATCATCCCTTCGTTGTCATTTTGTCCTTCACGGTTACCTGAGAAACAAATCAGGTTCGGGACTCCGGCTGCTGCAGCTTTTGGTATCATTGCCTCAAAATCCGTAATCAGCTTCTCATGATTGGCAATACGGTTGAATCCCTTCGGGATACCCCAGTCGGTTGCATAGCCGACAGCGCATTTGAGACCACCATCAGTTACCGTTTTCCAGTCTTTTTCATTGAGCAGTTCGATGGATTCGATTCCCATCCCTTTGCAGGCCTTTGTGAACTCATCCAGCGGAATATCGCCATAACACCACTGGCTTACCGAGTGATGAATGTTTCCTTTTAGCTGGGGCGGTCTTTCACCAAATCCTTCCAGACCGCTGAAAGGTTTTCCTGCCGTAACTGCGGCTGCTCCTGCCATTGTTCCAATCAAATTCCTTCTTGTCATATTGATAAAGTTAAATAATGCACTAAAATATACAATATTTGGGATAATTGGAAAAACACTTAAAAGACGGAAGACGGAAGACCGAAGACCGAAGACTGAAGTTTTGGATCCCCAGTATAAGACACATGCACAAAGGTCCCAATGATCCACCTTTATTCAGCCCTTTCAGGGCTGACATCATTTAGTCGCATTCTACCCCCGGTTTCGCCGGGGGTTATTCACATATCACCACTTCGTGGTTCTTGCTTGAGTTTAGAAAAGGCCACAATCGTGGCTCTGGATTTCGTAAAGCTAAGTCACTTTTGTGACTCTGCTCCATCCTGCCGTCCGGAGAACCAGAAGCTGGTTTTATTTTCTGCCTCTGAAAGAGGCCTTCGTCCTTTAACTGTCCCGGAACGGGACAAATGTGAATAACCCCCGGCGAAACCGGGGGTCGAAGTCTCCTCTGGTTTTGTAAGCTCTGAAGGAGCTTAATATGAGGACATCCTGATGGATTAATCTTCTGGAACCACACTCGGGAACAGGCAGTTTGCACTAATACACGACCCGGTCAAACTGTTTCGAGCGCCAGCGAGGAATCCCAAACTCACAGGTAATTGTTGACACTTGAAAAGATGTGTTTAAAGGGTAGTCAAAAGGAGGGGAAAGTTATTTAATTGTATTTCAGCTAAATAAATAATTCAAAATCTAAAACTGGTACTTAAGTTGACGGCTATCGGGGCAAGGGGTGAGTTCGTGATGAGTGAAGACATAAGACCGAAGACGGAAGACAGACCAGCAGACCAGCAGACCAGTAGACAAGTAAATAAGTTAATTGTCGCCTTCAGGTTAAAGTTTTATATTTGTATTAGATACCGTGACAGGGGAGATTTTAATGAAAATTCCTTCAGGACCAGATTTTAAACATGGACATTCCATAGAGCTGCTTCGAAGCGGAGAGCCCTTTTTTAATTGTAATATCAGGTTAATAGACCAGGCTCAGCATTATATCCATTTTCAATCCTATATTATTGACGAGGATGAAACAGGTTTAAATGTCATCGATGCGCTCGTAAGGGCTGCGGGAAGAGGCGTCAGGATATACCTGCTGCTCGATGCCTTTGGCACTGAGTACCTGACGGGTGAACTGATAAAAAAAATCGACGACTCAGGGATCCTGTTGCGTTTTTTTTCTCCTGCCTTCATTACAAAAGGCTTTCAACTGAGTCTGAGACTCCATCATAAAGTTTTACTCGTGGATGGTAATGTTGCTGTTATCGGGGGGATGAACTTTGCGGATCGTTATCACGGGACCCGTAAAAAAAAGGAATGGCTCGACTTCGCCCTTTTAATAAAAGGACCTGAATGTGCACGGATTAATAACATACTAAAAAAACACTGGAACAAAGCCTTCACTCCAAAGAGCGAGCGGGCGCATGAAGTGGTCCACAGCACTGAAATTTACAAGGAAAATGTGAAAATAAGGGTCCTTGAAAATAACTGGTATCGTAATAAAATTGAAATACTGAGAAGTTACAGGGCTGCTTTCAAGTTTGCGCAGGACAGGATGATAATATTTGCTAGCTACTTCCTGCCGGGCCGTAATGAGCGTAAGCTTCTCAGGATGGCAGGCCGGAGGGGGGTGGATATTACAATTGTCCTTGCCGCAGAGTCGGACGCCCCTATATTTAAAAGGGCTACCGGTTTTCTTTACGATTTCATACTCCGGAGTAACATCAGGATATATGAGTATGTGCCGTCAAACCTCCATGCCAAGGTTGCTACAGTTGACGGAAAATGGTGTACAATAGGGAGTTACAATTTAAACCACCTCAGCGATTACGGGAGTATAGAGATGAATGTTGAAGTGATGGATGTCCCTTTTACCCAGCAGTTTGAAAAGCTCCTTCTCAAAATTATAAGGAATGACTGCAGGCAGGTTACCGTTGAGGAGTATCTCCGGAGAAAAACATGGTATTCACAATTCTCTGGCTGGATCTCTTACCAGATGATCAGGTTATTGATGAGGATTATGGGCCAGATGACGTCAAAGAAGAAGTCTCCAGTTCGCCGCTAAATCCATTAACCGCAAAGTTCGCGAAGGGGTACGCAAAGATCGCAAAGAGCTAATTATTAACGTTTTGACGTTTTAACTTTGCGTTCTTTGCGCCTTCTTAGCGTGCTTAGCGGTTAAAAAAGGTTTTTCAACACGGAACCGGGAACGATTCAACCCCTAGAACTGATGAAACGACATCGAAACGAATTCAAGCACCACCGGCAACGCAGTTCTCCAGTAAGTCCAGCTGTGACTGCCATCCCGGATCCTGAATTCATGAGGGATCTCTTTCTTGCGCATTGCGATATGCACAAGTGAGTTGCCTTCAAAAAGAAAATCATCGTCACCGCAATCAATATACCACCTGACAGCCCTCTTCTGATTATCAGGTATATTCTCGATAAGACTTAATACGCTGTATTTTTTGAAATAGGATTCCTTGTCGGCATCGGTTATACCTTCGACTCCCTGCCAGAGCTTGTAGTTTTTAAGCTCATCAGTGTTTTTCGGTCCTGTGGCAGCGCTTAATGGGCAGGCCGACGAGAAGAGCTCGGGGTGATGAAGTGCATAAACGAATGTTCCTTCGCCTCCCATTGAGAGACCCGCAATAGCACGATATCTCTTATCGCTTTTAATTCTGTATGTTTTTTCAATAAAAGGCATAAACTCAGTAAAGAAGAAATCTTCAAATCTCCATTCTCCCTTAACATCGTTTACATAACCTCTTTTTCCGGTATTTGCGTCGGGCATTACAACAATCATCGGGGTTGCAATGCCTTCATTTATTGCCTTGTCGGCTATGTTGAGGATCTCACCGAACTGAACCCAGCCGGTCTGGTCATCACCAGCGCCATGAAGAAGATAAAGCACCGGATAGCTGCGCTGGGAGGATTCATAGTCGGGAGGAAGATAAATTGCATATTTCCTCTCCATTTTCAGAATTTTGCTGGTCATCGACAAGTTATCCATTACCTTGCCGGTTTGAGCAATCAAAGAAGCTGCAAACATCAAAAAGATGAACACGAAGGATATTTTTCTCATAGGTTAAAGGTTAAGTTATTTTTGCGTGTAAATATTTATTGGAAAGGTATCATAAATTTTTTATTTCCCGCAGATAACGCAGATGTAGGCAGATTTAATCTGCGTGCATCTGCGTTATCTGCGGGAAATGTTTACTTTTCAACCACACAAAAGAGATAGTATATTTGTTATAGTTTAACTTATAAACTCTCTATGAAAATCCAGCTGTTCAACATATCAAACTTCAAAGTTGACGGAGGCGCAATGTTCGGTGTTATCCCGAAAGCTTTATGGTCACGGGTGTACGTGTCGGATGAGAATAACCTGATAACTCTCACCCTTAATTCACTGATAGTCGAAACCGGCGGTCATGTTATTCTGGTCGATACCGGCTGGGGTGACAAGCAGGATGAGAAATTCTTCCGTCATGTATATCTGAATGGCGGAGAGGGTTTGATTAATGGCCTGTCAAACCGGGGGTACAGGCCTGAAGACATAACCGATGTTTTCCTCACCCATCTTCATGCTGACCATTGTGGCGGAGGTGTTGTCAGAAGCAAATCGGGAGAGGGTTATGAACTGACCTTTCCGAATGCAGCTTACCACGTAAGCCGTAGCCCAATGGGAATGGGCAATAAAGAATAACCTTCGGGAAGAAGATGCTTTTCTGGAAGAAAACATAATTCCCATTTCTCAGAGCGGTCATCTGAACCTTGTTGATGAAGAGGGTGAATTGTTTAAAGGATTCTCGGCAAGGATATGTTACGGACACACACCCGGGCTACTGATCCCCGTAATAGATTATAATGGAAGGACCCTGGTTTATACCGGTGATCTTATTCCTACCATTGCTCACATTCCGCTTGTATGGAATATGAGTTATGATGTTGAATCGCTTAAAACGATTGATGAGAAGAACAGAATTCTGGAAGAGGCATTAATGAATAATTATATTCTTGTATTCCAGCATGATGCAAATGTTGAATGCTGCAATCTGCAAATGACTCCGAAAGGTATCCGGGCTAAGGACAAATTTCAGTTTTCTGAAATACGTCCCCCTGAAGGGCATACGGATCAACTTAAGGAATAAGAAAATTTATGAATCTAACTGTATGCAATTGATTTTCTGTAACTTAACTTTCCCCTCCAGCACATGTCTCCCCTGCAGGCTGGCTCCTTCGCTAAAATCAGCCACCGGCTGATTTCTTAACGCTCGGCCCCCTTTTCAAGGAGGGGAAAGTTATTTAATTGTATTTCTGCTAGTTAAAAATATTTAGTTTAACACTAATTCTTAAAATCGTGCATGTCTGAAAGGACGTAAATGAATGCTTAGTTTGCCCTCCAAAAGGGACCAACGCCCCCTGACCCCCTGAAGGGGGCTAAAATACGATCATCTACTTGCTTTCATTACTAGAAAAGCCTGGTGGGAGCACAGAATTAGCCCCCCTCCGGGGGGTTGGGGGGTCAGCTTGCCATAGGAAATGTTTCTCAAAGGTGATAAATACAACTACATTGTTTCTTTATTCATTTGTTGTTAATTTTGAAACAATATAATCCTGGATTTAAGTATTTTATTGTTAATAAAATAACACAAGATATGGCAGACTTTATTTATGAAAAGCAGTTCCAGATTGAAAAGGACACTACAAGTTACAAGCTCCTGACAAAAGAGTATGTTAAAACAGTTGAATCCGATGGCCGGAGGGTATTGAAAGTTGATCCGCGCGGCCTTGAGCTGCTTGCTAAAAAGGCAGTTTCGGACCTCTCATTTTACCTCCGCACCTCACATCTTGAAAAGCTCCGCAGGATACTTGACGATCCGGAAGCCACAGATAATGACAGGTTTGTAGCCTACCTGATGCTTAAAAATACTGTTATTTCATCAAAAGAAGTTCTTCCCTGGTGCCAGGATACAGGTACTGCAATTGTAATCGGAAAAAAGGGTGAAAATGTCTTCACCGGAGTAAATGACGCTGAGCATCTCTCCAGAGGGATCTACGACACATTCCAGGAAAAAAGCCTCAGGTATTCGCAGGTAGTTCCTGTGTCAATGTTTAATGAAAAAAACAGCGCCACCAACCTTCCCGCACAGATAGATATCTATTCAACCCAGGGGATGATGTATGAATTCCTGTTTATTACAAAGGGTGGAGGTTCGGCTAATAAGACATTCCTCTTTCAGCAA
Source organism: uncultured Bacteroidales bacterium (assembly GCA_963806555.1). Classification (GTDB taxonomy): domain Bacteria; phylum Bacteroidota; class Bacteroidia; order Bacteroidales; family VadinHA17; genus LD21. Next base: position 75,592 of record CAWDYR010000030.1, read on the forward strand.
ACAAAATCGCTCCTGAATGAAGAATCCCTCACCCGGTTTGTTAAGGAAAAGATTAAGGAGCTGGGTACTTCTGCCTGTCCACCTTATCATCTTGCTCTTGTAATTGGCGGAACATCGGCCGAAGCCACATTGAAAACTGTCAAAGAGGCATCAGCAGGTTATCTCGATCACCTCCCTGTAACCGGTAATGCAAGCGGACGTGCATTCAGGGACATTGAATGGGAAGGAAAGATTGAAAAGATCTGCCAGGAATATGGGGTAGGTGCACAGTTCGGAGGTAAATACTTTGTACATGATGTAAGGGTAATAAGGCTTCCCCGTCATGCAGCATCATGTCCGGTAGGACTTGGAGTGAGTTGCAGCGCCGACAGGAATATAAAAGCCAGGATTGATGAGAACGGTATATTCCTTGAAGAGCTTGAAAAAGATCCCGTACGCTTTCTTCCTGATAAGGCTCCTGAACTTGAAAAGCCGGTGGAGATCGATCTTGACCGTCCGATGAACGAAGTCCTGAGAGAGCTTACAAAATACCCCGTCAAAACACGTTTGAGTCTGACGGGTACCCTGATAGTTGCCCGCGATATAGCTCATGCCCGGATAAAGAAAATGATTGATGAAGGGAAGACGATGCCGGATTATTTCAGGAAGCATCCCATTTATTATGCAGGCCCCGCAAAGACTCCGGTGGGTATGCCCTCCGGAAGTTTTGGTCCTACAACAGCCGGAAGGATGGATTCATATGTTGAAAGCTTCCAGAGGCACGGAGGTTCACTTATAATGGTAGCCAAAGGAAACCGGAGCCGCGCGGTTATAGAGTCGTGTAAAAAATACGGCGGTTTTTACCTTGGATCAGTGGGAGGTCCGGCGGCATTGCTTGCTGCTGAAAATATAAAATCAGTTGAAACAGTAGATTTCGAAGATCTCGGGATGGAGGCAATCAGGAAGATCAGGGTTGAAAATATGCCGGCGTTCATTATCACCGATGACAAGGGGAATGACTTTTTTGATGAGTATAATTCCAAATAGGTCTGGTTTTGTTTGCATCTCCGTTTTGGATTTCAAACAGCCCCGGTGAATTTCGGAAGAAGGATATCAATATACATGGTATAAAGTATCTCAATTCAGCTCCTCAATTGTAAATGCATCATGCCTGTCTATACTCAACCAGTACCTTATTGAGTTTTTCCTTACCAGCTCCCAGTAGATATTGCTGTCGAGCCCATATATATAGTTTATCTCCTTTAGTTCAGAACTTATTTTTTCTGCAATTTCAGGTTTCAGGGTGAGCCTGATCTTTTTGTCCATATATTGGAATTCTGCCACCGGGGATGACGGCGTATTATTAAGCACTGTAAGCAATCCATGTCCGGGTGTTGCGCCTGTGCTTACCTGCAAACCGTCATTCATGCAGCTGAGTGGCGGAACAGAACCGGCGAAAGAGGTTGCGGTAAATTCATCAACACCGGTATTGAAGTATTCCCTTGCCCGGATTCCCATCTTTACTCCCACAATCGCAAATACTCCAAGGTGCCTGTGAAGCTCATTTGCCAGCACTCCGGAGCTCCACTCATCAGTCCCGTATTTGTTAATTATCTCATTTACCGAGCCTTGTATATCTTCAAAGTAAAACAACGGGTCGGATGGGAAAACCTTTATGACCTGATTTCTGGCTGCCGTCTCCCCGCTCAGGATTTTGATCATACACTCCCTCAATCCGGCCGGATCAGAAGGAACACAATCCGAAACATTTCCAAGTGTTTTATTTATAAAAAGATCCTGGTTGTGAAGGAATATTGCTGCCATTTCATCAGTTCCGGCAAATGAGAAATTATGCTCTTTTAACTTTTCAGATCCAAAGAATTCAGAGACTTTTTTCCCATAGGGAGTCCCGACTTTATTTATCATGTTAATAAGCTCTTCGTTGTAAAAGTCAGCCATACTTAATTTCCTCACGATCTTGACCGGGATCTCCTGTCTCAGAATCCCCACCGATGAGTTCTTATCGATATTATAATTAAATCCATCCCTATCACCTGAACCATCCGCGCTCCAGATAAAATCCTTAACCTGCGTGCCGATACCGGGGATTTTCCTTAGAAGATTGTAAGCTGTCGACATGCTCCCAAGGCAGATAAAACTGATTTTGGTTTTTTCGGCAGCTATTATTGCTCTTGTCATGATGATATAATCAGGGGCACTGCCGGGATTGATCACAGTTTCATCTCCCCATTTGGTTTGGAGCGCAATGGGGAATTCCTCCGATTTATAATTACTGGTTCTGTTAATCCCGACCGGAATTCCTTCGTGATGAAATGAATTGAGCAGACTTTTGACCTTTATGTATGCATTTTCTGCAGAAAGCGCTCCGGGGGATACAATGATCCCCAGCACCCTGACATCCGGTGAAGCCAGCAGCATTGTTATTGCCCTCATATCATCAATCCCCGCGTCGGTATCAATTATCACATAATGTGAGGGTTTCCATGGGTGGGAATACAGGGTGACGCAAAGCGTCAGGTTGATAAGAAAGAAGGCGACTCTTTTCATATTGTATTATTATTCCTGCAAAAATAATATTTATTACCTGCCCAACCTCCACCGGACGGTACTCCAGACGAAGCAATCCTTTGCTTACTGTAAATAAATTATTACTAAAATGACCTGACCTGTTCCGGATTTAAGATAATTTTTTATCTTGACGCAAACTTTTTTTGACCCAATGAAGAAATTTCTGTTATGGTTCATCCCGGGGCTAATTGCGGGGATCCTGATTATCTTAGGAGCAGGTAGTGCCATTACCAAAACGTCAACAAACGAGTATTGTATGTCGTGTCATATCCATCCCATGGCTGACGCTTCATGGAAAAAATCGGTTCATTATGATACTGAGTCGGGGTACAGGGTAGCCTGCGTCGAGTGCCATCTCCCTCCAAAGGGACATGGGTACCTCTGGGCAAAAGCGAAGACGGGACTACGCGATCTGTGGAGCTACTGGACAAAAGATTCTGCATCATTCAACTGGGAAGACCGCAGAAGACTTGAAGTCGCCCGGGGCTATATTTATGAAAGCAGCTTGTATAAAATGTCATGAGAACCTGTTCCCTGCCAAACTGACAAAGGCAGGAGAAGATGCACATCTTTATTATACTCAACAGGAAAAAACGCCTGATCTTCATTGTATAAACTGCCATCTGAATGCAGGTCATTTTATTGAAGGTTATACGCATGGAAGCAATACCACATTCGGGTCAACATCATCAGCGCCAAAGGAAATATTTACAGAACCTGCAACGGTAACTGAATTTAAAAACTTTACAGAAAAGATTCCAAAATCGATCAGTTTCATTTAATATGGTGGCAATTCCGGGCGGTACATTTAAGATGGGAAGCCCGCCGGATGAACCATTCAGAAAAGAAGATGAAGGTCCTGTAAGGGAAGTTGAGCTGAGCCCTTTCTTTATGGCTGAGGTTGAAGTGACCTGGGATGAATATCTTGCATTTTATGTTCAGACAGCTGCTGAAGGGCGGTCGACCGATACTGAAGGGCTGAGAAACCAGACGGCATCCGGCCAGGGAGTTGATGCGATCTCAGGAGCTACACCTCCTTATGGACAGCCTGATCAGGGCTGGGGAATGGGACAGAGACCGGCAATTTCTTTTTCATATCATGCTGCTGAAACCTACTGCAGATGGTTGTCGCTGGTTACAGGCAAAACATACCGTCTGCCTACGGAGGCTGAATGGGAATATGCCTGCAGGGCAGGCTCAACCGGTCCTTATTTCTTTCAGGGCGATCCTAAAAAATTCGAAAAGACCGGCTTAAGAGCCAAGATTTCAAAAAACGATACAGCAGTCATCAATACCTATGTAGTTTATAAGGGTAACAGCCCTTCCAAAACACAGACTCCCGATTTTGTAAAACCTAATCCCTTTGGTCTGAAGAATATGCCGGGAAATGTGGCAGAATTCTGTGCCGACTGGTACCAGCCTGATGCTTATTCACAATATCCCGATGGCATCATCAAGGATCCGAAAGGACCTGAAACAGGTGAAGAACATGTTATCAGAGGAGGAACATTCATGAGTCCTGCAGGCTCTGTCAGAAGTGCTGCACGCGATTATACCAGGACTGAGGCCTGGCTGAAGACCGATCCGCAGATGCCTAAAAGTATCTGGTGGTATTCCGACTGTTTCAATGTGGGATTCAGGGTGGTTTGCGAGTTTGACAACAAAACAGGGAATCAAAATCTTTCAGAGTGATTTTAATGTTATTTGTAATAAGAACACAAAAAGAAAATTGACAAAGGTGCTTGTTTTTACCAAACAAGTTATTTATATTGCATGGCTTTTAACATTCTTTAACCCTACGACCGATTAAAAAGAACCTAACCTTAATCTGAAGATTTAAAGAAAAAGAAGTACGTATGAGTAAATTTAATGAGTGTAAGTTTTACACTTACTTTTTTTATATATAATATTTAATAATAATGATGCCTGGGACATGGAACTCCTGACCGGGGGATATCAAATGCAGGAGACCTGAATGATAACCAATAAACAAGAAACAATTTAAAACAATCCTTATATCTAACTTTTATTAACCAACTAACAGTGTAACAGTATGAAAAAAACTCCCAACTGCTTTTGGTCTTTAAGACCAAATGTAAATTTTCGCAGGTTACTACTCCCTGTGAAAATTGTAGTTCTTCTTCTGTTCTGCAGTCTGGCGCTTCCCGCCTATACTCTGGCTGCAGATACCCCTGCTGTGGAAGATCAGCAGGTCAGGGTTACGGGGACCGTTACCGATGTTGCAACCGGCGAGGCAATGCCGGGTGTTAACATCCAGGTAAAGGGAACCAGCCTTGGCGCAATTACCGACATCGACGGTAAATATTCAATCGTTAATGTCGACAGAAATGCGACCCTTGTATTTTCATTTATCGGTTACGTCAGCCAGGAAATTGCACTGGGCGGCAGAGCGGTGGTTGATGTAGCTCTGACAAGCGAGGTAACAGACCTTGATGAGGTTGTTGTTGTAGGTTATACCACCCAGAAACGTGCAAACGTTGTAGGATCTGTAACCTCCATTTCCGGTCAGAGTCTTACAGTCTGTTCCGTCTCCCACCGTTGCAACTGCCCTTTCAGGCCGTTTGCCCGGATCCGTAATTATTCAGCAGAACGGTGAGCCCGGCCAGTATGGAACAAGAATCCTGGTTCGTGGACGTAGTACCCTTGGAGGTGACAGAGCTGCCTTATCTGATCAAACTAACCCTCTTGTAATTATTGACGGTGTTCCCGGACGTTCAATGGATGAAATAGACCCGATGGACATTGAAAGCCTTTCTGTTCTGAAGGACGCTTCTGCAGCTATTTACGGCGCTCAGGCTGCAAACGGTGTTATTCTTATAACAACCAAAAAAGGAGCAGAAGGTACACCAAGACTTAACTATCAGTTCTATCAGGGATTCATGACACCGACTGTCATTCCCGATGTAACAAATGCAGCAGAATATGCAACAATGCTTTCCGAATACCAGGTTGGAAAGGGCGCATCGAGGACATACTCAGATGCAGACATTGAATTATTCAAATCAGGTGCAGATCCATGGAAACATCCGGATACCGACTGGTACAGCGACCTTATTAAAAAATGGACAACGACTTTCAGGCATAACATTACAATTGACGGCGGAACAAGAGGAATGACCTATTATGTTTCACTCGGACTGAAAGGTGACGAGTCTATGTATAAACAATCCACCACCAATTACAAACAATATAATGTCCGTGCCAAGGTTGATCTGCCAATCACCGACTGGCTTAAAACCGGAATTGAACTGGCAGGATTCCAGGTCAGCAGGGTTTATCCCTACAAATCGGCTGATGCCATTGTCGGACAGTCAACACGTCTGACCCCGACCACCTGGTCATTCTGGCCAAATGGTCTCCCTGGTCCTGACATTGAATATGGAGATAATCCCGTTGTTACCTCAACGTTTGCAGGAGGCAGGAACGACCAGAAAACCTACAGGTTACTGAGTTCGTTCAACACAACACTTACTATCCCCTTTATTAAGGGACTTGCATTGAATGCTATTTACAGTTATGACCTTACAAACTACTACCAGAAAGCATTTTACAAGCCATGGGTACTCTATTTTCCACAATGGGCTAATGCCACTATTGATCCTGTCTACAGGCTTCATTACCGATATGCCATTAAGTCCCCAGTTAAGAGGGCTTTCCTCTCCGGAGAATACTGAAAGATTTGACCGGACGCAAAACAAGACAATCAACCTTAGCGCCACCTATTCAAGGAAATTTGGAGATCATAACATATTCCTGTATGGCGGTTTTGAACAATACACAAATGATTACAACTGGTTCCGCGGATACCGTCAGTTTTACATTTCATCGCTTATCCAGACTATGGATGCAGGTGGAAACCTTAACAAAAACACTGATGGACAAGCTTCAATTTATGCCCGTAAATCATATATAGGACGTCTCACTTATGACTACAAGAGCAAGTACCTTGCTGAAGTTATCTTCAGGGCAGACGGATCGCTTAAATTCCCGCCCACGAAACGTTGGGGCTACTTCCCCGGGTTCATGTTAGGATGGCGTGCATCTGAGGAAGGATTCTGGAAAGACAATATTCAGTTTGTCAACTATTTCAAGCTAAGGGCATCGTACGGTAAGATGGGTATGGACCCGGGGGATCCATTCCAGTATCAGAACAGTTATGGAATGGGTGCAGGTATGGTATTTGGCAACAGCGGTGCGATTGAGACAGTTGTAGGTCCTCCGACTATTGCAAACCCGAATATTACCTGGGAAACACAGACAACCAAAAACGTTGGTTTTGAGTCAAAATGGTTTAATGACCTTATCAGCCTTAATTTTGACTATTTCTATAACATAAGGCAGGATATCCTTGCTACAAGGGACGCATCAGTTCCGGATTTCACAGGTCTTTCACTTCCCAGAGAAAACATAGCAAGGGTAGATAACAAAGGCTTTGAAATTGAGGCTGGCATTCATAAAAACATCACTTCTGAATTCAGGCTTGATATTTCAGGTAACTTCAGTCATAATCACAACGAGGTTGTATTCAAGGATGAGCCTGAAAGAGCAGTGCCGTGGCAGCGTGAAACCGGTCATCCATATAACGCATGGCTGATGTACAGGTGCATCGGTGTTTTTGCCGATCAGGCTGCAATCGACGCTTATCCCCACTGGGCTAATGCCAAACCAGGCGACCTGATATTTGAAAATGTATCCGACGATGATAAAATAAATGGCGACGACAGGGTACTTATTGATGAAGTGGATGTGCCTGAGGTTTTCTACGGCCTTAACTTTGATGCCACATGGAAAGGATTCTCACTGACTGTTATGTTCCAGGGACAGGGAAAATTCTATAAGGACAATTATTATGATAACAGACGCGGTGAAGCCGGTAACTATTTCCAGTGGACATACGATAACCGGTGGACACCGACCAATACAAATACGAATATCGGGAGGGCTTTCAACCGTGACGACTTTTACTGGTCGAAGGATGTTAATCGCAGCACATACTGGCTTGATAACACCGCTTACCTCCGTCTGAAGAACCTTGTTCTGACATATAATATTCCCAGCCGCCTCTATAAAGGTATTGGTATCTCAAAGGCAAGTGTATACTTCTCAGGCAATAATCTTGGATTGCTTTATACGGCAACTAAGAAGTTTGATCCTGAAGCAAGTGGGGCAGGGGTCTATCCCATCATGAAAACATTTGCTTTCGGAGCAAATATCGGCTTCTAATCGATTAAGAAATTAATAAATAGTCTAATATGAAAAAATTATTCAGTTATATAATCTCGATAGCGGTGCTGATTCTCGCTTTGCCATCGTGCACCGATGTACTCGACCAGCAGCCCGTCAGTTCATTTAGCGAAGATGTGGTATTCGCTGATGTAAATGTGGCAAAGGCCTACCTGGGTAAATGCTACGACAGGATGGGAGGGAATACTGATGCCGGTATCCTCGGAATGCGCGAGGACCTTCTGTCCTCAGGCACTGATCAGACACTGTGTATCCACCGTCCGGCTAACTATGTCCACATGAAGGGAACCCTTAGTCCCGACCAGCTTGGATTTTTTGCCAACAATGGCTATGGAGGTTTTCTGCGTTGGCCTAATATTTACCAGAATATTCAGAATGTTAATAACATTCTGGCCAATATCGATGCAGTACCTACTACAACATCCCCTGGAAGAGGATCTGAAGAAATCTGTTAAAGGACAAGCTTATTTTATAAGGGCTTACGAGTATGCAATTCTTCTTATGAATTATGGCGGATCAGTTATTGCAACAGAACCATTCGCACTTGGAGGGGATTACTCACAATTACAAGATCGACCTTACAGCAAACTCTTGACCAGGTACTTTCGGATATTGATGATGCAATTGCCAACTTACCTGCTACAATGGAACAGGGCCGTGCCACTCGCGGTGCTGCTGCTGCACTGAAATCGAGGGTTCTTCTTTTCTGTGCCAGTGACCTGGTTAATGGCGGTTACCTGCCATCGAACAATCTGGTTTCATTTGGAGCTACAGGCCAGGCAGCCCGCTGGGCTGCAGCCAGGGACGCAGCTAAAGCTGTTATGGATGGAACATATGGTGCTTATGAACTTGCAGGCACAATTACTGACCCGCCATCACCAATGACTGAGGCCAGATATTCAAACCTATGCCAGTAACTATTTCAACATCTTCAATCAGAAAGGAACCTGGAATAAGGAAACAATCTGGGGTATACAATACCCGCTTACAGGTGGTAATCGTAAACAGGGCAAATATCTGGTTTGGCCCGTGCGGGTATCACAACTGGGGTAACAACGACCCGACAGAACAGGCAGTACGGCAGTATGAAATGGCCGACGGAACACCGTTTGTATGGGACAAATATGCTCCGGGCGATACAGAATCTCCGGACTGCAACTGCAGCCCAGCTTGCAGCCGATCCGCTGAGGAGTCCCTATAATGGACGTGAACCGCGTTTTTATGCAACGGTTCTGTATCATGGAGCTCCCTGGCAGACACGTTCTCCGGATGCTGCCGGTTTTGATCCCTTTAATAAAGTTCAGACAGGTCATTTCTACAACGCTGATGGTACTCAAAAAGCCATCGGAGTGGATACCAGACAGTCGCTCATTGAAGGGTGGAACGGAACCAAAACGGGTTATTATCTTAAAAAATTCCTCGATCCGGCTACCGCAGGTCAGTATTTCTGTAATACAAATACCTGGGTTGAGTTCCGTTATGCTGAAATTCTTTTGAACTATGCTGAAGCATGTATCGAAGTTGGTGGTGCAGACCTTCAGAATGGTATTGACGCAATGAACATGGTAAGAAACCGTGCAGGTTTACCCGACAGGGTTACTACTGATCAGGCACAGGCCAGGACCTGGGTTCGTCATGAAAGATACCTTGAGCACTTTGCCGAAGGACATCAGTGGTATGATATGCGCCGCTGGATGACAGCTCCTACTGTACTTCAGGATCTTCATGAAATAAAGATTAAGGAATTTGTAACCGGCGATTTTGAGTGGAAACTCGATCTCGCAACCTCACCTGAGGCCAGATCGTGGGCAAATGATGCTTTCTACTGGTTGCCCCTCGCACGCAGTGAGATTAACAAAGCAACTCACGTTGCAGCAGACTCCGGGATATGAATGATCCTGATCGTGAGATTTAATATGTGATTGTGAAAGCCGGTCCCGAAAGGGCCGGCTTTTTGATTTCTGGGATTCATGTACTCACCCCCCATCCCATAGCCGATCCTAAGGAATGGGATAGCTTATGAATAAAACTGTATGCAACTGGTTTGCAATAATTTACATTGGCTGTTGAAAAAGTCAAAATCCTTTAACCGCAAGGGCGCAAAGGGACAACGGAAAGTTCGCACAGAGCTAGAGTTGTGCTTAAGCTTTGCGTTCTTTGCGACAACTGGCGTTCTTTGCGGTTAATAAGTACTTGTTCAACAGCCCTCGTAAGACCCTGACTTAAGCGTAGTCTCCCCCTCCTGACAGGGCCGAACGTTAAATTTAGCTAAGTAGCGAGGCTGCGCAAGATAGGAGGGGACTAAATCCCTGACTGTGAGCGCAATTCTCCCCCTCTTTGCGAAGCAGAGAGGGGGATTAAGGGGGTGAGTATGTTACCGGTAAAAAGCATAATACCAGAACGTATTCCCGAATTTCTGACGCAGCGCCGGTTCGGCGGATTTCAGGTTGTTACCATACTGCTGAAAAGTCTGTAGAAACTGATTAAACCTTTGCGCAGTCCGGGGATCCGGACGGAGAGTCCCCTGACCGGGCAGCGGACCCAGATTCAATGTCTTATAAGCTTCAGCAGCCTCTTCTATATGAACCGGGATCCTTGTGAATCCGTATTTACCAAGGCCCTCAAGCTGAGCCGCGATCCCTGAATAATCTTTCCTGAGCAGCATAAAGGCAAGCTTATATTCAAATGCTTTTCTGTTCAGGGAATCGTATGAAAGGATCCTTTCTAAATTTATGTACGGGTCATCGGTTATGGAAAAAAAATCGTGGTTAATCTTTTCCTTTCTTTTCAATCCAAGAGCCGGATCCGAATCAACCGCCTGGTCGCTGAACAACAGTTTTTCGTAGCGTTTCGCTTCGTTCCTGTAGAAAAGTGTCTTCTTCTGGATTGAAATATACTTTGAAGCAATTTCATAATTACCATTAATGATTTCAGTCCTGATGAGCATCTTCAGATCTTCGGGTGTGAGGCCATTCATTATCATATTCTCGTAAGCCCACCTCTGTGCTTCATTTATTACACCGATTGCGTAATAAAAATATCCTCCCCGTCTCAGTATTTCACCCGACATTTCCCACTTCAGAAAAAGGGTCTGACCCTCCGGGTCCTGCCTTAGATTGAAAAGCTGGTCATTCAGTCTGCCTGTTTCGCAAAGGGCAATATTATTAAGGTATATCGTCAGGATATTGTTCGATGGATTTCTTTTGGTGTAATCAACAACTTCATTGTACCTGCCCTGGCAGAATAATTTTTCAACATTAAAATATTGCCTGGTCTTTTTATCGAAGCGCAGGATTGAAATAGTTAATAAAACCAGCAGAATAATAAAAGAAGGCCCCAGCTTCTCTAAAATTCCCGGAATTTTAATGGTTCTGAACCATTTGATCCTGATCAGGACAATTAGAGGGAGAATTGCAATCAGGGTCACATACAAGGCAAGGATCTTTAACTGAAATCCTGCACCGCTATCAAAAAACGGGTAAGTCAGGAGTGTTCCAGCTGACTGAAAGAGGAAATACTCTTTTAACACAAAAATAATTACCGAAATGATCACCCATAACACCAAAAGCTTAAGCCAGTCTTTTCTCAAAGACCTGGTTGCAATGTGAAGTGTGAACATCAGCAGAAATATCCAGGCAAACGCTCCGGTAAGAAAATACCAGAACGGGAAAATGATGACCGGAAGCCATCCTTTTAAGTATCTTATTGTCAGATAGAAAAATACAAGCTGTAGCAATACTCCGGCACTGTTATAGAGAAGGTACTGGTAATTGGTATGGAAATAAAAGAGCGCGGCTCCAAACAAAAGCGGGATCAGAGTTTGTTTTCTGCCCGACAGGAAGTCGATGATTTTAGAGATAAAGAAAACAACCAGGCAAATAATTATCGACACCAGGACAGCCCCTGTAAAAGGTATATGAAAAAATGTGGTAATAAAATTGCCCAGGTAAATAAGAGGGCGATCCGGGTTGATGGAAATGTTCGGCCAGGTATTCGTGTGAGAAAACAAAAAGAGAAGTTTGTTCCTGGTAATAAGCGGCGTAATCGCCAAAGAAGCCGAAATAAAGGAACATCAGAATAAACAGCACCAGGAAAGACAGGAGATCAGGTAATGTGTTCTTTGTTTGTTCGATCTGGTTCATTTCAAATTCGGATTAGCTTAGTTTTATCAGTTTCCCGCCCATTTAGCCTGGGCAGCCGGAGCTCTGGCAGTTCTTCGGATACTACCCGGATCAACCCGGATCTTCAAAGTCGAAAACTCGGGAACATTGAAACTCTTAAGCATCTTCCCGTAAAGATCCGGATCGCGTTGCGGCAGGATGAACGGTTTCCCGGCATTCCCGTTTTCATCAATATGGGAGATAAAGAGCCTTGCTGTCAATCCGTCGATCCGCTTACTGCTGAAAATAAGCCATCTTCCGTTTGATGACCAGGAGTGATAACTGTCGGTCATATCGCTGTTCAAAGCCATTGGCGATGCCTTAAGTGTCCGGAGATCAACCGACCACAGGTCAGCTTCCTTATGCCAGATCGGGAAACACCCATAGTCAGAAAGGGTCAGGACCAGAGATTCACCGTCAGGGGAGACCCTGGGGAAGGAGACACTTTTTTTCAGCTCTGAAGCTTTGAATATGATTTCAGCTTCACCAAATCTGAGTGTTGAAGGATCAAAGGGGACCCTGAAAAGATCGTAGCGAATTTGCTGGTAATCAAAGATTTCACCAACCTGCGCGGCTCTGCAGAAATAGAGCCAGCCGCCGTCGGGTGACCACTCCGGATAGGTGTCCATGTATTTTTCTTTATCTGTGAGATTCACATTCCTGATCTCATTCCTGTCAACGTCATATAATAGCAGGGAGGATTCCAGATCGCTCACTTCTACCTTCTTGTTGAGCGCCGAGTGGAATTGCTGAACAATTTTGTTGGATGAGAATGCCACAAATTTACCTGAAGGATGCCAGCGTGGATAAACAGCACCGTTTTTCATCTCCGCAGTTTTCGGGTTGATCTTCTTAAATCCTCCGTTCTTATAGAGATAGGTTCCGTTATGGCTGCCTCTCATATGAAAAAGGAAGTCATCGGTTTTGCCATTGTTAAAAGAGTGACAGTTAACACAATTGTGATCGACGACGCTGTTTTCAATCACCGGGTGTTCTTTAAAGCTTTCAAGGCTTCGCTGAATTATACTTATCTCATTCCAGCTTTCATAACCCGGGTAAAGCCAGCGGTAGGTAACGTAAGGATCCACTGGTTCCGCTATTCTGTTTTTTATGGATTGGAATTTCGACCAGTTGCCTTTGTCATCCCTGGTATAAACATCAATGTTGAAATCACTGTCCCTTATTGGCAGTGATAAATTTCTTCCATTTCTTAACCGGAATCCGGATTATGTCTTTTTTACCTGTGACTTCAATTTCAGTTCCCGAAGCTGATGAAAATCTTGCCAGATATGATGATCCTGATTCTTTTATTTTGAAGTTAAGCGGGGCAATGTTGGCGGGTATAGTTACATCTGTATAATCGGGATCTATAGAAGGTAACTCATCGATGGGGTTAATGCTTCCATGAGGATTTCTGCCACAACCGTAAAATAGTATAATGATGATTAATAAGAATTTATATCTTCGGAATTGCGTCATTGAGATTTTTTAACGAAAGGCAAAGGCACAAATTTAATATCTTTTTGGATATTACCCGTATTTCCTCCACCCGACCTCCTGAACCCCTCCCAAACCCTCCCCTTAAGGCTAAGGGGAGGGCTTTCGCCTCTAAATTCTTGCACTACTGCTCCCCTGAACCTCTCCCAATTCTTAGAAAAGCTTGAGGGGACAGCATTTGCGCCTGAAACTCAGGTTATTGCTCCCTTCCCCTTAGCCTTAAGCTACCCTTTATACACATCTTTTGATGAGCCTTAGGGTAATTTTCAAAAGTTGTAATTGTATATAAATTAGGGAGATCCCTCGCTGACGCTACTAATGACAACATTGCATTAGTTACACATTATAAAACACTTGCAAAAAGGCCATTGATACAGTTTTATTCAGCCCATTCAGGGCTGACATCATTTAGTTGCATTCTACCCCCGGTTTCGCCGGGGGTTATTCACATATCACCACTTTCGTGGTTCTTGCTTGAGTTTAGAAAAGGCCACATTCGTGGCTCTGGATTTCGTAAAACTCAGTCATATTTTTAGCCCTGCTCCATTCTGGTGTCTGGAAGATCAGAAGCTGGTTTTATTTTCTGCCTCTGAAAGAGGCCTTTGTCCCTTAACTGTCCCGGAACGGGACAAATGTGAATAACCCCCGGCGAAACCGGGGGTCGGCGTCTCCTCTTGTTTTGTAAGCTCTGAAGGAGCTTAATATGAGGCTTTGAGAGAGACCGGGTCGACCAGCATAAGGCGCAAAAGAGTATTATTACTCGAAGCCCGGTCAAGCTGTGAAATGTTGGAGCATGTCATTAGTGGTAGCGCAAGCGAGGAATCCCAAACTCACAGGCAATGTTGACACTTAAAAAGATGTGTATAAAGGGTAGCTTAGCCTTAAGGGGAAGGGTCGGGGATAGGGTTCAGAAACTAACGTGTCTTCTCTGTGGACCTCTGTAAAAGTTCTTAGATTCTTATTTGTAAAGTGGTTCCAAAGCTGTAATTCATGTTTCACTGTTAAAAAACTTTAAATTGATGCTAATCCTTGGTTTTTTAATTCACTATAATTACATTTGGTTACAAACTCTATCTTTCGAAACCAGTTGTTCTAAGTTCTCATAAATCTAATCTGACCGAATATGAAAAAATCAAGTATCTCAAGACGTAATTTTCTTGGCAAGGCCGCAACTGTGGGAGTTGCAGGTGTTATGGTGCCGACTATCATTACAAGCTGTTCACGTGAAGCAAAAAAAGTTGTTGAAGTACCATCCTTTTTGGATCAGGCACCTGACGGCCCGGTTCTTAAAGCCGGCCTTATCGGTTGCGGCGGTCGCGGGACAGGTGCAGCCAATCAATTCCTAAGTGCAGGGCCAAACCTTCAGATTGTGGCATTGGGTGACACATTCCAGGACAGAATTGATGCATGCAGAGCAAGTATTTTAAAAAACCATGGACAGGAAGTTCCCCTGGAAAACTGTTTTGTAGGTTTTGATGCATATCAAAAAGTGATTGATGCAGGTGTGGATGTTATTCTTCTGGCAACCCCTCCGTCCTTCCGTCCGGAACATCTGGCGGCTGCAGTTCAGGCTAAAAAACATGTTTTTGCTGAAAAACCTGTTTGTGTCGACCCGACGGGTGCGAGGTCAGTGATGGCCACTGCCAAGAAAGCTGAAGGAATGGGATTATCCATTGTTACAGGTACACAGCGCCGTCATCAGCGCGACTATGTTGCAAACTGGCAGCAGGTTCAGCAGGGTCTGATCGGTGAACTGACAGGCGGTAATGTCTGGTGGAACGGTGAAAAACTATGGCATCGGGAGAATAATCCTTCATGGACTGAGATGGAATGGATGATTCGTGACTGGGTTAACTGGACATGGCTATCTGGTGACCATATTGTTGAACAGCATGTTCATAACCTTGATGTGATGAACTGGTTCTTCGGAGCCCATCCTGTAAAAGCGGTTGGTTTTGGTTCAAGACTACGCCGTGTTACCGGCAATCAGTATGATAATTTCAGTATTGACTATACATTTGAAAACGGAATGCATGTTCACAGTATGTGCCGGCAGATTAATGGTTGTGCAAATAATGTTTCTGAAAGGCTTCAGGGAGCAAAAGGTTCAACAAACTGCCAGAATACAATCACTCGACCTTGCAGGCGACCGAATTATGGAAATATGAATATCCACTTGATAAAGACGGAAAACCGACAAGTCGCGTTAGCGTTGATCCCTATGTTCAGGAACATATTGACCTGGTAACAGCCATCCGCACAGGAAAAACATTCAATGAACTTGAAACTACAGCAATTTCGACAATGATCGGAATCATGGGCCGTATTTCTGCTTATACCGGAAAAGAGACCACCTATGAGGAAATGATGAATTCAGACCTCAAGCTTGGCCCGGCAGTATTTGCATTTGGTCCTGTTGATATTCGATAAGACAGTGCCGATAGCCGGCCTTGCTTATGATGCAGCTGCTGAGGCTGCAAGAGCAGCAGAGAGAGCAGCAGCCAGAGCCAAAAGAGAGGCTGAAGCTGCAGCAAAACCTGCAGCGACCAATTAAAGGTTAGATACACAGTATTTAATTATAATAAAAATGGATAACTCAAGAAGAGAATTCATAAAAAAAGCTACAACAGGTGCTGCTATTCTGGCAGCACCTTCCTTTATCGGATCTTCCAAAGCCGCAGGACAGCAGAAGGCAACAGATGCCACTGCACCCTTCAAGCTGAAGTATGCTCCGGGTCTGGGTATGTTCCGGCAGAATGCAGGCCAGGATCCTGTCGATAACATTAAGTTCTGTCACGATATGGGATTCAGGGCAGTGTTCGATAACGGACTGATGAGAAGGGAACCCGAAGTACAGGATAAAATAGTTAATGAATTAAAACGTCTTGGAATGGACATGGGTCCTTATGTTCTGAGGGCTGATTCCGGAAAAACTGATTTTGTACTGAATAATCAGGAGGTCCGGGATACACTGATCGCTAATATGAAGGAGGGAGTTGAATGTTCAAAAAGGACAGGTGCAAAGCAGGCACTTATTGTTCTGGGCAGGTATGATGTTAAACTTCATCAGCGATTATCAGACTGCAAATGCTATTGACAATCTCAGGTATTGCTGTGATATAATGGAACCCGAAGGAATAACTCTGGTCCTGGAACCCCTTAATAATTATATCAATCATCCCGGACTTTTCCTTACAGGCATCCCTCAGGCTTACGCTATCTGCCGGGCCGTAAACAGGCCTTCATGCAAGATTCTGAATGATCTTTATCACCAGCAGATAAGCGAAGGAAATCTGATCCCGAATATTGAAGCTGCCTGGAGCGAAATAGGCGCTTTCCACCTGGGAGACAGCCCTGGCCGTAATGAACCTACAACAGGAGAAATAAACTACAAGAATATTTTTAAGTACCTCTATAAAAAGAATTATGACAGGACTCTTTGCATGGAACATGGTGTAAGCAACAGAGGTACTAAGGAAGGCGAAGCACGAGTGATACAGGCGTATCGCGAATGCGACAGTTTTGAAGTGTGATAAAAAACTGTGGGGATGTATTTAAGGAAAGGCAGGGGCGTTGTTTGCAACGCCCCTGTGTATTTTAACCTGTAACTCCCTTTTAAGTCAACACTGGATTATAATCCGCTTCGCTCCGTTAAATCCGCGCCAGCGGGGTATTCCTCTTTAAGTCCCCTTTAGGGGATTTAGGGGCAATTAGTTCAATTGATGTTCAATCGGCTTTGTTCCTTCAGGTCCGATGATTTTAACTTTGATCTTTCCGTCAATCACATCACACCTCAGATAGGCATTGTTACTGTTGACAATAACAGGGAAAGCTGTCTTCCCGGCTTTGGGTGGATTATATGAATACCTGTGGGTATGCCCGCTGAAGACGACATCTATTTTAGCCTCATTCAGGATAGGCAGCAGAGTTTCATCGAGGTGCAGGGTGCCATGCCAGTCGCTCACAGCCGGAGGCATATGCAACATTACAATTCTGACACGCGCATCCATGAATGCTTTTGATTTTACCGCATCCCTGAGCCAGACAGCCTGCGCCACCCTGTAGGCATCAAAATCGGCAAGACCGCTGTATTCAAGGTCCGAATCAGGCTTATCCTCTCCGCAATCAAGCATTAGAAATGCTACATCCCCTACATTAAATGTTCTGTAGACCCTTCCTTCGCTCATTGGAAAATAGTTGAAGATGTAATCGGCATACCGTCCTCTTGTCTCATGATTCCCCCTGTTGAATGCAACAGGTATCCTTTTTGCAAACAGATCGACCGATGCATCGACAAAATCAGTAAGCATCTGTTCTTCGCTGTTGATCGCCGTTGACATGTCGCCATTAAAAAATACCATGTCTAGTGGCCTGAAATCAACGTCCTTGCACAGATCCTTCATGAACTGGGCTCTGCCATGGAGATCGTTGAACATCATAAATGAGACAGTGTCGTCCTGGTTGCTGAAAGTCCTGAAGTCAAGTGAATTCCTGCTGTACGCTGCATTGGCCACGGTCACTCCGTAAATTATCCGGCTGTCAGTTTCCCAGTTTAATACCTCCTTAGAAAAGATAGCATAGCGGTATTTTGTTCCGGGTTTCAGATCCTCGATCCTGACCTTATGAAGGTGTGAAGAAGCCTGTATGCGGCCATATTGGGTATCGTAATGACGGGGGCGTTCTTCGCCATAAAAATTGGTACGGTCATCCGGGGCGATCTCAACCCATGAGATGGCATTCTTGTTTGTCATCCAGATAATGGTTACTCCGGTCTCGCTCATGTCGCTCAACCATGGACCGTGGGTAATCTTAAAGCTCTCCTGGGAGAATCCGTTTAGAGCCAGCGCAAGAAGAAGTATCAAACAGAGCAGATTTCTCTTTTTCATATGTTTCTGATTTGTTATCAATTTTAAATCTTAGCGACCCTTTGTGTTGACCTTTGTGATCCTTTGTGGTAATGATTTATATTTTTACCACAAAGGACACAAAGGACTTCACGAAGGTTCACAAAGGACTTAAAAGTCCGGATTCATTGCTAATACCCCGGATTCTGGACAAGCAGGTTGTTTTTATTCATCTCATCCCTCAGGATAGGGAAGAAATAAGCTTTGTCATCCCATTTCCATGTCTCGAATACCTTTGGAGTAATTGTTGGTACAGTGGCAGTTGTGTGATCAGCATCGTTCATCTTATAAATGACATCAACACTGTGCACAGGATGGTAGGCAGCAGGTCCTATAACCCAGCGGCGGACATCGAAAAAGCGCTGCTCCTCAAATGCCAGCTCGATCCTTCTCTCATGACGGTATGCGTCACGGAGAGCAGCACCTGTTTCGGTAATATCAGGCATACCGGCTCTCTTTCGGATCATATTCAGGTAGGTCTTTGCCTCATCTTCCTGACCTAACTCGATACATGCTTCAGCATAGTTTAGAAGAACCTCACCATACCTCATCCAACGCCAGGGAACAGTCTGGAAAAAGTACTGTGCATCTACTGCCGGGTCCTGAAACTTCCTGAGGTAATATCCGGGATACCCTCCGTTCCAGTTTTCAATGGTACTTTGTCTGGTATCTACACCATAGTAAACCTTTTTTGCCTGGGTGGCTTCGTCCCATCTCTCCCATCTTCCTACCTGAACAATGCCAACAGGGTCAATACCCTGTACATCTGCAGTACGTGGTTTCCATAGTGCACCCTCATATAATATGGACGCGTAGAAACGTGGTTCACGATTAACATAGGGTGCGGCAGCATGAACAGGATTGGTCCAGTCAAATTTACTTCCGTCCTTCATGCTATACTCATCGACCATGTCGCCAATAGGAGCATTGGTTCCCCAGTTGTGCCATCCGTTGGGTCCGCTGACCAGTGCAAGTTGCTGTTGCTGGTTTGATGTAAAATACTTGATAAAGATGTCCTCTTCAGTATTTTTTGCGATGAACAGTTCTGCAAGGTTTCTTGCAACGGAATCGGTGGGAGCCGGATTTGCTTTATACAAGCTGTAAATGCCAAGGTCGATGACTGCTTTGGCAGCATCTCTTGCAGCTTCCCAGCGCGTCTGTCTGCTTCCTCCGGTATAACCGATAAGTTCAGGATTTGAATAACCGGTAAAAACAGTGGTGTTGTAAAGGTCACTTGCGGCGTAAAGAAGTACTCTTGCCTTCAATGTCAGGGCGGCACCTTTTGTGGCACGTCCCTTATTATCGCCGCTTTGTACTGTTGGTAACAATCCGGCTGCAAGGTCGCATTCTTCAACCATGAAACTAACGCAATCCTCATAAGAGTTGCGTGCTATCTGGAACTCATCAGTCAGCCCGTAAGGTTCGGTGATTATAGGAACACCGCCATAAACAGAAGTAAGCAGGTGATAGAGATATGCCCTCAAAAAGTGAACTTCACCGTTGACCCGGTCTTTCATGGTCTTACCGTCAACCAGGGCATCGCTAAATGGTACTTTATCAACATTTGCAAAGAATATATTGCAATATCTGATTGTCTTGTAAAGATCATTCCATGTTCTGTATCTGCTTGGTGTGCTCCACCCTGGTATCTGATCAACAGTAAGGAGGCCGTTGTTGAAGTTCTTTGATGCACCGTTACCACGGTAATGTGCCTCGTCAACAATGTTCGATTTAAGTCTCCCGGGTGATGCCGGTTCATCCAGTCTCCAGTAAATCTGGTTAATAAAAGTCTCAACCAGTGCGGGGTCATTCCAGACATCAACTTCCGAAAATTCGGTAAGAGGTTTGGTCTCAAGAAAATCCTTGCTACAGGCAGTCATCATGATAACTGCGAACAGAGCTATAATTATGTTTATTTTATTTCTCATAATTTCTGAGTTTAAAAGGTTACGTTAACTCCTACGTTAAGTGTTTTATTAAGAGGGTAGGATGTGGCAGATGTTGATTCAGGGTCAAAATCAGTCAGTTTATCCAATGTCAGAAGGTTAACTCCGTTCAGATATACCCTTAGACCGTTTATACCAAGCTTGCTCATGGCAAACGGGAAACTGTATCCAACTTCAAAATTCTTAAGTCTCATATAGTTGGTATTCTGCAGCCAGTATGTATTGTTCTCATTGTCTCTCCAATACTCGCTGTAACGGTTCCATGTTCTGGCTTTGTTTGAATTGATGTTTTCAGCCGTCCATCTTCCTTCAGCATCAGCAGCCAGGAAATTCCCGGCTTCACCCTGCATCTCATAATACCTGTTAACAACAGCGCCTGTGGCCCACTGTACAAAAATTGCAGAATAGAAATTCTTGTACGACAGATTAATGTTCATCCCGCCAGTGAATGTCGGAAGGTCTGTCTTATACTGCATCACCCTGTCGAGCCCGTCGATCTTCTCATCTTTGTTAACATCTTCAAATATAACGTCGCCTGGGCGTGCTCCCGACCAGTGAGGATAAGCATCAACTGCAGCCTGATCCTTGAAAATCCCGATTGCATTGTAATAAAGCGTGGAATTCATGGGATGACCCGTAGATTGCTGGTATTCAGGAATGCCCGGGGTTTCATCCCAGAATTTAATACGGTTTTTCTGGAAGCCGCTGTTAATTGAAACATCATAAGTAAGGTTGCCATACTTATTATTATAGCCCACAGTAAATTCAAATCCCTGGTTGACAACCTTGCCGATATTCTCACGGGGCAGGGTTAATCCGGTAGCTTGCAGGGACTGATGCGTTCCTGTATGAGAGGATGTTTGAACGGAGATTGTAGAAATAGTCTCCCGACAGGGTCAGCCTGCCTTTAAACAACTGGGCGTCAAAACCGATATTCGACTGGTTTGCAACTTCCCAGGTAACATCAGGGTTTGGAATCCGGAGCTCACCAAGGATTTTATTTTCAACACTGCCGTTGAATGTATAGATCCCCGACAAACTGCTGTTATATCCGTAACTTGCAAGATACTGGTAAGTGGCTATCCGGTCATTTCCGGTCTGTCCCCACGATCCTCTTATTTTGAAATAATTTACAAGGGCAATATTGTTCTTCCAGAAATCCTCTTCAGAGACACGCCATCCAAGTGAGATACCCGGGAAAAATCCGAATCTCTTGCCTGCCGGGAAGATATACGAACCATCATATCTCCACACAAATTCAGCAAGGTATTTCTGAAGATAACTGTAATTGACACGTCCGAAATAATTGAGTCTGGCGCTGATGCTTGCCGATCCGGTGTTTGTTTTTTCAAGGTCGCCGCCAGCAAACAGCTGATCTATTGCAGTGGAAACAAAATATTTACGAAATGCCGAAAAATCCATCGATTCTCCGTCAATCATTTCAGTCCCGGCAAGAAATTTGAAATCGTGCTTGTTATTGAAAGAACGCTCATAGTTTATAAGACCGTTGAGGGTTGTCCTTCTGCTGTCACCCATCTCCTGCGTAAGCTGCGGAGTGGAAAACCCTTTTTTGCCTACAACCAGTACCGGCTGGTTGTTCTCATCATAAGTAACACCGTCCCAGTTGTAAAGATACCAGGGCGTTTCCCATAATTTTCCGTTTGTGAATGTCTTATCTATTGCGGCATTACCGGTCAGTGTCAGTCCCTTTATCCATGGAATTGTCATATCGAGTTTCAGCCTGCTTTCAAAAACATAAGTCTTTGTTTTATCGTACCCGGTTTGATTTGTCGTTACAACGACCGGGTTGTTGCCATACTCGATATCCGGTCCGTTCTGACCAGTGGGCCAATAAGCCACTGAAGTCGGGTAACCTCTCATTAACATTTGAAAAATTGAGCTTGCAGAGCGTGTCGGATAGTTTCTGTTTTCCTGACGTCCTGAAATATCAAGGCTCATGTTTATATTCTTTGAAATTTTTCCGTCAATATTGCTCCTGAAATTTGCCTGAGAATAATTGGTGGCACTGTTTTTATAGATTGCATCCTGGAAGTTGCCCCCCAGTGAGACAAAATACTTAAGACTTTCAAAACCGCCGTTGACTGAAAAATTGGCCGACTGCTGCAATGCAGCACGTTTAAATGTTGTTCCAAACCAGTCGGTGTTAGGATAGGACCATGGATCAGATCCGTCTCCATATTTCTGGATCTGCTCTGCAGTGTATCTTGGAGCCCTTCCGGCATAGGAATCAATTTCATTAAGCATGGTCGCATAGGTCGGTGCATCTGTCATTTTCGGAATTACCGTAGGCATGCTCCATCCCTGGTTAAAGGTAAGGTTGACCTGTGATTTTCCCATTACACCACGCTTGGTTGTAATAAGAATAACGCCATTGGCTGCCTGAGCTCCGTAGATTGCGGCTGAAGCATCCTTTAGCACTGTGATGCTTTCGATATCATCAGGATTCAGACGCTGCATGCTACGGTTGGCAATTCCGTCAATAACAATAAGGGGTGAGTTGTCTCCAAGCGTATTTAATCCCCTGATTCGTAATGTGGAGTTGTCATTACCGGGTTCACCCGATCTTGTAACTACCACAAGTCCCGGTAACCGTCCGGCAAAAGAGTTGGTGAAGTTTATGGTTGAGGAAGCTTTCAGGCTTTCAGCCTTCACGGCGCTGATCGAACCAGTGATTGTTGCAGCCTTCTGAGTGCCATATCCGACAACCACAACTTCCTGCAGGGATGTTAGTTCTTCTTTAAGTGCAACATTTATAGTTGCCTTGCCTTCAACCGGGATATCCTGCGTGACATATCCTATAAAGGAGAAAGTCAGGATTGCATTCCTGTCGGTTAGGTCCAGGGTATATTTTCCGTCAACATCGGAGATAGCACCGACGGTGGTCCCTTTGACCTGAATGTTTACTCCCGGCATTGCTGCACCGGTTACGACATCGCTGATCGTTCCGGTAACCCTTATCTGCTGCTGATCATCGGCAGCCGGGATGCCGGCGGTAAGGGTAATGGCAGGTATTGCCAGACCCAGGACAAGCAACAGCATGGTCAATTTTAAGATCTTTAAGAATTTTTTTGAACCAATTCCTGGAAAAACCGGTTCGTGCATGTATTTTTTTTCTTTCATAGTTAGTATGATTTTGAAGTTATATTCAAACGGCATAAAACCATATTAGAATGGTATTATGCGAATCAGTTGGGTAATACCTGGAAAGCCAGGTATTCTTTTAGAGCTATTCAATATTTGATATGTCATAGGCAATTGTGTTAAGTGTTAGAATGAGGTCAGTCAATCTTTTATAGAAAATAATATCAAGAATGTAGTTTTCGGCGTGAACCAGGTTATTTAGGCGAAGTACTTTATTATTGGCTCCCCCCAATATTAATATTGTCAAATATAATATAGCAAATGAACTAATGCCGGGGTAAAATTCTTAATAATTGTTAAATCAAAGACCATAGACCGGAGATAGAAGTCGAAAGTCCTGAGACTTCTGCCCCTTTAGTTGAAACATAGATTAACCAACAATCCTCACAGTCTACCCAATAGCCGGATGGTCGTGTGTAAGATTAAGCATGAATGAACTGGATAAAAAATTCAGGGAAATAATCAGGAAAAGGTTGTGATCAGGATTTTTTTCAGAAATTAGCTGAGATTTTAAATTCATAAATAACTCATTATGCGACGACACTTTAAGATCATCACAATTCTTATTACTGCCATTGGTATTGCTTTTACCTCATGTAAAAAAGATTACCGGCTTTTTGTTGGCGGATTCACAGAAAAAGACGGAGAAAAAGGAGTGTCAGTTTTTGACTTTAACAGCAGGAACGGCGGGTTAAGGCTTATCTCCGAATTTGATGCCGGTCCGGCTCCGTCATATTTTTGTTTTTCAAAAAAAAGTAATCTCTTTTATGTCCTGAACGAAGTCATGGATTTCAGGGGGAACTTTGGCGGAGGATTGTCAACATTTAAGTACGACAGGGAGAACGGACAATTTTTAAAGCAGAATGAGATACTGATTCCCTACGGTGGTCCATGCTACATTTCCATGTCGCCCGACAGCGGTTATTTATTCATAGCAAATTATCCAAACGGCTCGGTTGCTGTGGTGAAACTTGATAATGGCGGAATTCCCTCAACTGTCACCGATACCATATTATATAATAAGGCTGAGCCAGATGCATCCCATGCACATATGATATTAAGCAATCCTGCCGGAAGGCAGATTTACGTAACCGACCTGGGCCTGGACAGGATTGTTGTTTACGACTTTGACAATAAGGAAGGGAAGCTCAACCAGTTGCAGAATGGAATCACAGCGGTTGCCAAAGGGTCCGGACCGCGTCATTTTGCGTTTAACCCTGACGGGTCAAAACTTTATCTGATAAATGAACTGGGGTCAAAAATGATGGTATTTGGGATAGATGAGAAGCAGGGACTTACCCTGCTTCAGACACTGCCTACAACAAGTGAAGGATTTGAAATGGATAACTACTGTGCTGATGTGCATTTAAGCGCCAACGGGAAATACCTCTACGGTTCCAACAGGGGTGAAAACACAATTGTAACTTTCAGGATCGGGGACGACGGCCTTCTTACCCTGGCCGGACAAACAACATGCGGGGGCGACTGGCCAAGGAACTTCGTTATTGATCCCTCGGGGAAGTATATTCTTGTTGGGAATCAGAAATCAGATTATATATCGGTATTAAAGATCGATAAGCGGACCGGAATGCCTTCAGATACTGTTAATAAAATAAAGGTAAAAAGCCCGGCATGTCTTAAGTTCTATTGATCCGAAATCATCAACAGACTTAGTTGCAATCCTGCTCTGTCATAATGATATCAGTCAGGTCATAGCCTGAATCGGAGGCTTTTTTAAAGAGCCTGTCGAGAACTGCCTGATCAAGTTTCTTTTCTCTTGCAAGGATCCACAGGTATTTTAATTTGGGTTCCCCGATAAGCACATATTTATAATCTTTATCCAGTTCAATGATCCAGTAATCTCCTTTAAACGGCCAGAAGAACTGAACTTTAAGCCTTGAGGGCATGTTCTTATCAGGAACTGATGCCACGCCTTTTGCGGTGTTTGACTTCGAGGGATCGGAAATATAATTACCCTTATTCAGTACTGTTATTTTACCATCCTCCCGTAAACTGTAGGTAGCAGTGATGCACTTTAGTTTGGATTCGAACGAGAAGGGCTTACGTGCAATCTCATACCATGTTCCGGCAATATTTATTCAGATCGACAGAAGTGACTACTGTAAGATTTTTTTGGCCCCGGGTGCTGCTAAAGAACATCATAATAATAAGTATCAGGAAGGTTTTTTTCATTTCCAGGTAATTGCTTTGTGATTACAAAGTTACGAAAAAATCCTCCACGCATCACAATTATACCCTTTTAACCCTGCCTACCGGCAGGCAGGCGCAAAGCACGCAAAGTTGCCGCAAAGTTCGCAAAGCTAAAACCTTTACTCATAACTCTGTGGAACTCTGTGTCTTCTCAGTGGAACTCTGTGTAACTAAAATCATTTTAAAAACTTACACAGAGATCCACAGAGGATTCACAGAGTTCCACAGAGCCTTGCTGAAAAGTTAATTAAGATATATTAAATCAAAAAGAAATACGTCTTAAAAGACATATTAAAATAAAAAGAAATACGTATTAAAAGCGCGCTGTTGCAACATATGAGGTAGATTAATTGTTACTGTGTAAAAACAGGAAATGAATATAGATGAATTGAAATCCAAAATATCACAACTGTCTGTAGATGAACGCAGACAGTTGTTAAGTGACCTGAGGCTTGAACACTTCAGCCAAGGCAGCTATCTGGAGGAAGTTCTTAAGAAACAGGAGCGGGATGTACTACATGCATGTTCAAGGTGTGGAAGCATGAATGTATGGTCCAAAGGGTCTTATAAAGGGGTTAAGAGACTGAAATGCAATGATTGCGGCAATTATTTTTCAAGTACAACAGGTACAGCAATTTATCATCTGCATAAAACAGAAAAATGGCAGGCATATGTTCAGTGCATGGAAGAATCTCTCCCACTTAGGGAATCAGCTAAAAAAGTTGGTATAAGTCTCGGGACGGCCTTTAACTGGCGACACAGGATACTCAGCAGTCTATCAGATGTTGAAGCCGATCATTTTGCCGGTATTGTTGAAGCCGATGAGTTTTACTTAAGATACTCAGAGAAAGGGAAAAGGGGCCTTCTCAGGCCTCCACGCAAGCGCGGCAACGAGGGACACATGACTGATGCGGAGAACAAACTCGGAGTTCTTGTTACTACTGACAGATCTGGAAACAAGCTTGCAAGGGTAGTGGGGAAAAGTATAATGAATAAAAAAGCTCTTGCAGATGCACTGGGAGGTAAAATTGATAAGTCTGCGGTGCTGTGCACAGATAGTTATAAAGTTTACCAGGGTTTGGCCAAAAGGGAAGGATTAAATCACAAAGCAGTAACTCTCCTGGGAAAACCTACGCAGAAGAACAAGGCGTATCATATACAGACTGTCAATAACTTACATATGGCCATTAAAAAACACTTAAATCGTTTTAATGGAGTATCTTCAAAATATCTGCAGAACTATCTTTATTGGTTCATTGCTGCAAGCCAAAAGATTTTAGAAAACGAAAAAATAAAGCTATGGCTTTGGCTATCGATAACAATAGGGGCTCTTGAGTTACTTGAAAAGTTAAAACTTAATGCTTTGTAATTAAGAACAGAGCGATTAAAAGACATATTAAAAGACATATTAAAGATGAAAAGACAAATTAAATCCGGATTTAAATCTGCGGAGACCTGCCTACCGGCAGGCAGGTCTGCGCGATCTGCGGGAAAACAGACCGAAGACCGAAGTCCGAAGACCGAAGACCGAAGGGCAGAGAGGAAAAGGGGTAAATATGTGAATCCTATTTTTCTTTTTGATTTACTTCAAACTCTAAAATTTTATTTGTATAATTATTACCTGATAAATAGACCAATTTACCGGATGGATCGTAACACTTTAATCCAGAATTTACAGGATCAGCAATCGTCTCAGTGGGACTTAATTATAATAGGAGGGGGCGCAACCGGACTTGGAATTGCATTTGATGCCGTGACAAGGGGTTATAAGACCCTTTTGCTTGAACAATCTGACTTTTCAAAAGCGACATCATCCCGTAGCACAAAGCTGGTTCATGGCGGAGTAAGGTACCTTGCCCAGGGCAATGTACTGCTTGTCAAAGAAGCATTGGAGGAGCGCGGGATAATGCTGAAAAATGCACCTCATCTTACTGCTAACCAGGAATTTGTAATACCTCTCTACACTTTGTGGGATCTCTGTCTTTACTACGCCGGCTTAAAGTTCTATGATATTTTGTCCGGCAGATTAAGCATGGGCAAATCTTATTATATCGGAAGGTCCGAAGCCCTCTTGCGGTTACCTCTCCTGAAACCTGAAAGGCTTAAAGGGGGAATCGTCTACCACGATGGCCAGTTCGATGATTCAAGGATGGCGATTGCCCTGGCTGAAGGTACAGTAGCCAGGGGAGGGACCATTCTCAACTATTTCAGGGTCAACGGTCTGTTAAAGGATGATGATAAAAAGATTAAAGGTGCAGTTGTTAAGGATCTGGTTTCAGACAGGGAGTACACGGTCCATGGGAAGCTTGTAATAAACGCTACAGGAGTTTTTGCAGATGAAATACACAGAATGGATGTTCCTTCATCCCGCCCAACTATCCGTCCGAGCCAGGGTGTCCATATTGTTCTCGACAACACTTTTCTGCAGAGCAGCTCTGCAATAATGATCCCAAAAACCGACGATGGAAGGGTTCTTTTTGCCATACCATGGTACGGGAAAGTCGTAGTGGGAACAACTGACACACCTATTGATACTGTCGGACTTGAACCGAAAGCTCTCGACGAGGAGGTCAATTTTATACTTGAAACAGCCGGGACCTATCTTACAAAACCTCCGGGGAGGAAGGACATATTAAGCGTTTTTGCCGGCTTAAGACCGCTCGCTGCAGACCCTGATAACCCTGCCTCAACAAAAGAGGTTTCCAGAAGACATAAAATTACCTTATCCCCCTCAGGCCTGCTTTCAATTATCGGAGGGAAATGGACATCCTACCGCCGTATGGCTGAGGAGACTATTGACAAAGCCATAAAGGCCGGAATGCTTGAAAACAGGAAATGCATTACAAGAAACCTGAGTCTTTATCCCGACGGAATGGCTGTAAAATCAGATCGTTTGAAGATATACGGTGCGGGTGCACCGGAGATAGAAAAAATGACAGAATTTCAGCCTTCACTGGGCGTACCACTCGATCCGAAGTTGCCATATACTCCGGCAGAGATAATATGGATCTGCCGGAACGAAATGCCGCAAACAATCGAAGATGTCCTCGCCCGCAGGACCAGGGCGCTTTTTCTGGATGCAAGGGCAAGTGTTGAAATTGCACCTGAGGTCGCACGGTTGATGGCCAAAGAATTTGGATTTGACAGTGACTGGCAGGCAAACCAGCTTGCCGACTATAAAAAAACTATTACTAACTACCTGTAGAATTTGCTGCGGGTAATAAAACCTGACTAAAATGAATGATTTTATTCTTGCCCTCGATCAGGGAACTACCAGTTCCAGGGCAATAGTATTTGACAGGAACGGGCTGCCGGTAGCATCAGCACAGAAGGAATTTACCCAGATCTACCCTAAGCCCGGATGGGTGGAACATGATGCAGCGGAAATCTGGTCGACCCAGGCAGGAGTAGCAATGGAGAGCTATGGCAAAAGCCGGACTTGAAGAGCACCGATATTGCTGCAATCGGGATCACAAACCAACGGGAAACAACTGTTGTGTGGGACAGAACAACCGGGAAACCGGTATATAATGCCATTGTCTGGCAGGACAGACGTACAGCTGATTTTTGCGACAGGCTTAAAAGTGAAGGACATGCCGGAACGATCGTTCAGAAAGACAGGTCTTATCATAGATGCTTACTTTTCTGCAACCAAGGTACGGTGGATCCTCGACAATGTAAAAGATGCCCGGAGACTTGCGGAAGATGGCCAGCTTGCCTTCGGAACAGTCGATTCATGGCTTATCTGGAACCTTACACAGGGCAGGCTTCACGTCACTGATGTCTCAAATGCATCCAGAACGATGCTGTTTAATATACATACACTTTCATGGGACAAGGATTTACTTGAGCTGTTCAATATCCCGGCAAGTATGCTTCCTGAAGTAAGATCATCAAGTGAGGTTTATGGCCATACTTCCGGTCAGTTTACAACGGAAATACCTGTTGCAGGAATTGCAGGTGACCAGCAGGCTGCGCTTTTCGGACAAATGTGCACCGAACCGGGGATGGTCAAAAATACCTATGGAACCGGATGCTTCATGGTGATGAATATAGGTAATAAACCTATTGAATCGAAAAGCAGGCTTCTTACAACAGTTGCCTGGAAAATCGGAAATGAAACCACATACGCTCTCGAAGGAAGCATCTTCATTGCCGGAGCTGTTGTGCAATGGCTACGCGACGGACTGGGCATTATCAGTAAATCGGGCGATGTCGAAGAGCTTGCTTCCCGGGTCAGCAGCAGTGAAGGAGTTTACTTTGTCCCGGCTTTTGCCGGATTGGGTGCACCCTACTGGAACCAGCATGCAAGGGGTACAATTGTAGGTATTACACGAGGATCGACCTCTTCCCATATTGCACGGGCAGCTCTTGACAGTATTGCATATCAGACACTTGAAGTGCTGCTTGCGATGCAGAATGATTCAGGAATTGAAATTCGTGAATTGAGGGTCGACGGTGGAGCAACGGTCAACAACAACCTGATGCAGTTCCAGTCCGATCTTCTGCAGACAAAAGTTGTCAGACCTAAAATAACGGAAACAACAGCCCTGGGCGCTGCATACCTTGCAGGTCTGGCAGTCGGATACTGGGATAGTATGGATGAAATCAGGAACCAGTGGCAGATAGAGAAGGTATTCGCACCCCGGCTTACGGCCGATAAGACGACTTCACTTATTGCAGGCTGGCACCGTGCAGTAAAAGCAGCGGAAGCATGGGCTTCGGAGTAACGGGCAGCAACCCGCAACCCGCAACCTGCAACCTGCAACATGCAACCGCACACCGCAACCAGATATTTTTCACTAATCACTAATAAACCCAGAACCAAAATGAGTCCATTTTTTGCAGAATTTTTCGGAACCGCCATGATCATCGTATTCGGAGGCGGAGTAGTATCCAATGTACTACTGAATAAAACAAAGGGGAATAACAGCGGCTGGATTGTGATAACCTTCGGGTGGGCGATCGGGGTCTTCACCGGAGTGCTTATTGCTGCACCCTACAGCGGTGCACATCTGAATCCGGCAGTAACGCTTGCACTCGTAATAGCGGACAAGTTCCCGCTTGCCCGGCTGCCCATGTATGTGGCGGCCCAGGTTCTCGGAGCTATGTTTGGTGCAGGGCTGGTGTGGCTGGCATACAAAAAGCACTTCGACGCCACTGAGGAGAGGGATTCAAAACTGGCAGTATTCTGCACTATGCCTAATATAAGGAGCTACTGGTACAATGTAATTACGGAGGTCATTGGGACCTTTGTCCTCGCTTTCGCGGTTCTTTACATGGCGGAGCCTGAGGTTGGACTGGGTTCACTGAATGCTCTGCCTGTGGCTCTGGTGGTGCTTGGTCTGGGATTGTCGCTTGGGGGTCCGACAGGTTACGCAATTAATCCGGCCCGTGATCTGGGTCCGCGTATCATGCATTTTTTGCTTCCCATTCCAAAAAAGAGGGACAGCGACTGGAGTTATTCCTGGGTTCCTGTTCTGGGTCCGCTTCTCGGAGCAATGCTTGCTTCAGTGATGTTCCTTCTGTTTAATGATTGACAAAAGGTCGGTTTCCTGAATTAATTGACTGAAAGAAAAAACTGAATTAGCCTGTTTAATTCATAAATATTCTTAATTTATTGTATTCCTTTGTGTTACCTTAGTGACAACCTTAGTGACCCTTTGTGGTAAATTTCTTTTACCACAAAGTTTCAGATACTTTTTCAGGTTATGTTTTCTGATTTTTTGACTTTTGTTATTTCTTATGTAAACTAAACAATGAGTGTTCAACGTTTCTATAACGTTGATTTTTCGAATTATAAAAGAACTGACAATGAAAAAGCTTTTGATAATCCTTATTGGCGCTAGTTTAGTGTTTACTCAACTGACAGCGCAAAACAGGCCTTTCGGGAAGGGAGATAAAGTTCTCAACGTCGGGGTTGGTTACGGATCAACATGGTATTCCGGAGTTTATTATGATGTACATGTCCCTCCGGTCTCAGCATCCCTGGAATTTGGGGTTGCCAATTACATTCTTGAAAAGGGAAGTCTCGGATTCGCCCCGTATATTGGTTATTCAACCTTTAAATTTGAAAAAGGAATCGGAGGCTATAACTACACACTTATTCTGGCCGGGTTAAGAGGCAATTTTCATTATCCTTTCGGCGGTAACCTTGATACCTATGCCAGCTTATTTTTAGGATATAACATTTTAAAATCAAAAGAATTCGACTCCCCGACAGGATTTCCGGAAACGGGAGGATTGAGATCAGCATTTTATGTTGGAGGCAGGTATTATTTGGCAGAATCCTTTGCGGTACTGGTTGAACTCGGTTATGGTGTTACCTATCTTAATGTCGGACTGGCTGTTAAGTTCTGGTAAAATTGAACGATTTTCGTATTTTCTGTCCAGGAAAACGACTTTTTTAACCGCAAAGCACGCTAAGAAGGCGCAAAGCACGCAAAGCTAAAACGTTAATGATTAACTCTTTGCGACCTTTGCGTACTCCTTTGCGGTCTTTGCGGTTAATGGATTTAGGTTTTTATCCAACCCCAACTTAATTAATGGTATTTCAGCTAATTAAAAAATTCCCGGCGATATCCTTAAACCTTCCCCGTGGTGGGAGGGGTTTAAAATTATTTTATTAATTTTAACAAACATTAAACAAAACGCAAAACGGTTTGTTATTCTCTAGAAATATAAATATTAACAAATTTAATTCTGATCCTATGAAAAAAATTTTACTATTTATTGTGGTGGTAATCCTTTCATTACCACAATTGTTAGCTCAGGATCCTACTTTTGAGAAGGGTGACAAAGTCCTTAACCTTGGAATTGGATTTGGTTCTGCCTGGTATACCGGTACTGGTTTTAACACATCGATTCCACCTGTTTCGGCATCATTTGAAGTCGGCATTGTTGATAACGTATTTGAGAAGGGTGTTATAGGGGTTGGAGGATACTTTGGGTACTCTTCCTATAAATACTCATATGGTAATGACAACTTTGGCTGGAAATATTCAAACCTTTTCCTTGGTGCCAGAGGAAATTTACACTATCCGCTGGTTAATAAACTTGACACTTACGTTGGTTTGACTATAGGAGTGAATATCGTAAGTGAAAAAACCTTTGGCGGTTACACCGGGACTTCATATGGGTCTTATGGCGGACTCAGGACTGCCGAGTTTATAGGTGCAAGATATTATTTCAGTGATAATTTTGCTGTCATGCTTGAACTCGGATATGGTGTAGCCTATCTCAATCTGGGAATTGCTCTTAAGTTCTGACAGTTGTCAGGTAAACATAAACCCGGTTATCATCAAGACTAAAACAAAAAGCAATCAGCCGGCGGGCTGACTGCTTTTTGTTTGTTCCCGGATTGGTACTATGTTATTTGCAGTACCTGAGAACTTACACTATTTTGTAATTTCAACAACTGCATATTTTGAGATCCTCCAGAACTCATCCGGATTTTTAATCTCAATGTAGGCTATGTTGTTTTCTCCTTCACGAACCAGTTCGTATGAACCTGAAGGGTGTTCGGTAATAAGCTTTGCATTTTTCGAATTAACAGCAATGGTTTTTGTCTGGGTTACATCGATTTTCTCGAAAATACCATCCGGAAAATCCTGGATCAGATTTTCTTTCCTGCCCAGACCAAGGAAACCACCTTCTTTTGAAAGAAGTCCTTTTTCTTTCAGATCCTTATAGGTACCCGATACAAGAAATGCCTCATTCATCTTGCTGATCTGGTTGCTTATCGTTTCAGACTTCATTGTCAGTGTATCCCGAAGTGCAGTCACATTGGTGTTAAGCTGTGTGATCTCGACATCTTTGCCGGCCAGTACGGTTTTAAGCTCAGATACCTGACTTTCATACTGCGTCATTGATGTTTCAAGGTCGGTGATCCTGGTCTGCAGGCCTGTGATGGTGTTGCCCGACTTTTTTAACTGGGCGCTCAGATTTGCGATTTTCTTCTTGTTTTCATCAATCAACGTGTTAATCGCCTTAATATCCTCAAGGATCTGGTTCTTTTTATCCTTTGAGAATTCAGTGCTTGTTGATTTCATTGAAAGAATATTTTCTTTCTGTTTAATGGCGCTCAGATTTTTTTCAATCTGATCGAAAGTGGAAAGCCAGTCGTTGATCATGGAATCACGCGCTGTAAGCTGCTCGGTAAATGTTACCTTCTGGTTTTCCATCAGTGACAGTTGTTCGTTGTGATCGCGGTTATAACGGGTATAAAAAAGTATCCCAAGCCCGACGAGAAGTATAAAGCTGATAATCCCTGTTGTCAGGGCGCCTCTTGTTAGCCCTTCTTTCTTTGCCGTTTTTAGTTTGTGCTGGTCGACCACATTCTGATTAGTTGATTTGGGGTCATTGAATTCTCTGTTTTCCATTGTACTTCCTCCTTGATTAATTTAAATTTATAAATATAGAATTTCCTTAAAACGTGAATTTCACTCCTTTGCCGGTTTAGTTTCACCGGTCATGTCACCTGTCACAGCGTGGTAATCTCCCGTCAGGGATTGTCTGGTCACAGCGCTTGTCACTGAAATACAGGATGAAAGGCTGGTCAGCGTTTTTTTAAGATTAATCATGGTAACAGTTTTTTAACAACCGTTATAATTACAATTTCCGCGCCGGTATTAAATTGTAATATTAACATCCTCACTACGAATAGCTTAATAAAAACAGAGAAATAAAAAAATCGTTCATTTTGAAAGTCCTGTTCTCATTTTGAGAAAAAAGTGCGCGAAATTGAAGGAAGTTACAAAATATTTCAATCAGCTCCAATTAATTCGTCTATGCCACGGATTAACAACGGGTTAATAATGAGTTTTACAGTTTTGAAATCTCCTGTTGGGATTTGACGTCCAGTCAGGGAGCTTCATGATTTTTTTCTTCTTTTAAGATCCGGTAGATCGTTGAAATACCAATGTCAAGTTTTTTGGCTGTCAGGCCGATATCATTATTGCACTTTGTCAGGGTTGATTTAATGATCCTCAGTTCAGATTCCCGGAGAGTCAGATCAGCTCCGGTAAATGTGTCACCGGGATCGCCTGAATCCAGTACAAAGTCGGATGCTTCAATTTCTTCTTTTACGGACAGCGTGACGGCAAGCTCAACAAGCGATTTCAGTTCCCGCACATTGCCGGGGAAGGAATAATTAAGCAGTTTTTTCTGAGCCTGTTCCGAGAGCTTTCTCAGGGGTATATTGTTCTCTTTGCAGAAATTCCCCATAAAATGCCTGGCGAGAATCAATATGTCATTTCCCCTGTCGCGCAGGGGCGGCAGTTCGATTGGCAGCCCCAGAAGCCTGTAATACAGATCATCTCTGAAATTTCCTTTTTTAACCTCTTCCTTCAGGATTTTATTCGTGGCTGCAATGATCCTGCAGTCGGTTTTTATGGATTTGTTGCCTCCAACCCGCACTATTTCCTTTTCCTGCAAAACCCTTAATAGTTTTGTCTGAAGGTTCAGCCCCATTTCTCCGATCTCGTCAAGGAAAAGGGTTCCTCCATCAGCCTCCTCAAAACGGCCGATACGACGGAAGGAGGCTCCGGTAAAAGCGCCTTTTTCATGGCCGAATAACTCACTCTCTATAAGTTCTGAGGGTATTGCGGGAACATTCACAGCAACAAATGATTTGTCCTTCCGCTTTGAATTGTAATGAATTGCTTTTGCAACCAGCTCTTTTCCGGTCCCGGTTTCACCCGAAACTATTACGGTTATGTTGGTATCCAAAGCCTTATCTATCAGCTCGTAAACATTTTTTATTGCCTGGCTTTCACCCAGAATGCTATTTCTGAAGCTATATTTTTTTTGAATTTCCCTGCGGAGTGTTGAGATCTCCCGCTTAAGACTTATGTCATTCCTTAAATTCTGGATTGTGTTCAGCAGCCGGTCCTTTATGTCATCCGATTTGGTAATATAGTCATAAGCGCCCATTTTCAGAAGCGTTACAACCATATCTATATCCTCCTGCTCGGAGATAAGTATTACCTGTATGTCATTATTCTCCTCACGTATCCTTTTCAGAACCTCCAGACCTGAAAGATCCGGAAGCCGGTAATCGAGGGTAACAATATCAGGTGTTTCATGAAGGCAATTCAGGAAATCGCGGGCGTTGAAAAAACTCTTTATTTCATAGTCGGGATTCATCGACAATGTGTATACCAGTAGTTTGTTATACCATTCATTGTCCTCAACCACGAAGATTTTAACAGGTCTTTCAGTCATAATTGATTGATTACCGCATCTGAGATAATCATTATAAAATGCAAAGTAATAAATTATGACCGGATTCAGGAGAGAATTTAATTCATTTTCGAAAGATGTTCATTCAGGAGCGAGCTGACAGATTCAAATTCCCTGAGAGATTTTGCCGTCAGCATACTAACAGATTCAGGATTCAGGTTATTCCGGCACTCCTTTTCAATTTTGCTGAGCAGGTTATAAAGCTCCATTGCACCAATATGCCTGCATGCAGGCAGGATCTTATGGGCCAGGTTTGCCACTGATTCCCATTGCTGCAAACCGGCTGCGTCCTGCATTTCTTTCAGCAGACCTGCGGTAGTGGTAATAAATGATGCCACCATCTGCTTTACGAACTTATCGTCGCCACCTGAAATATGGTACAAACTACGCAGATCTATCCTGTCCGGATTTACTTGTCCCTCATTTATGACAGGTGCGAATGTTATTCCGGAACTATTCCCTGTGACTGATAGAATAGTCGTCAGGAGCATTTCCTCGCTGAAGGGTTTTTGCAGGAATGCATTCATTCCGGCTCTTTTATATTTCTGCCAGTCTTCATTTAAGGGGGCTGCCGATACAAACACAACAGGCATTTCGGATTCACTTATCCTCATTTCATCACGTATAAACTGTGTGGTCTTAAGACCGTCTATTCCCGGCATACGCATATCCATGAACAGGAGATCGTAGCGCTCTTCTTTCAGAACTTCAAGGGCTTCCATGCCACTAACAACCTCATTGCATTTTATTTTCCATCTCTCAAGTATCTTCTTGAAAAGCAGGCGGTTATATTCTTCATCATCCACAATCAGGATTTTGAGTTTTGTAAGTTCTTCAGGTACTGAAACGGGAAGGCGGTAATCTTTTTTAACCTGTTTTTCATCACCTTTAAGAAATGGTATATGGCAGACAATTTTTGTTCCCTGGTTCTTTTTGCTTTTAAAGTCGATAGTTCCGTTTTGCAGCTGGATGAGTTTCTTAACTATCGACAGCCCGAGTCCTGTTCCTCCGTATTTCCGGGTTGTGCTCATTTCAGCCTGGGTAAAATCCTCAAATACAAGATTTATCTTCGATTCGTCGATCCCTATCCCTGTGTCAGCAAACTCCATTATCAGGTCTAACTCATTACCCTGTTTTTCAACACTTCTTACAGCAAAAGTTACAGTGCCGTCTTTTGTGAACTTTACCGAGTTGCCGACAAGGTTTATTATTATCTGTTTCAGCCTGTATGGATCACCAAGAAGTGCCGGAGGGGTAGCCGGATCGAGCGAATAGCTCAGCTGTGTGTTATTCTGCCTGGCCTGTCTTTCAAAAAGGGAGTAGACTTCGGCAAGGATCTGGTTAATGCTGAAGTGCACTTTTTCCAAAACCAGTTTATTAGTCTGCAATTTTGAAAAGTCAAGTATATCATCAATAATTTTTAAAAGATGGTCGGAGGATGATTTAATGATCTTGAGCGAATGTGTTGTATTTTCATCAAACGATTCATGAAGCAGTTGCTCGGTAAAACCTGAAATTGCAGTTACCGGTGTCCGGATCTCATGGCTCATATTTGCCATGAAGAGTTCTTTTGTCCTGGCCAGTCTTTCTGCTTCTTCTTTTGAATTTTCAAGTGCCATCTGGTACGAATAAGCATTTCTTACATACCTTATTAATATGAACAATACAAGAATTGCAAGTAAGCCGCCTGATATTGAAAGCATTATCAGCAACTTGTAAGTTTTGGCTGCAACCTGGTTGGCTGATTCGGCTTTCGCCCTGATGTGCTCGGAGACTTCGTTCTCCATTTTTGTTATCAGGTCATAGAATTTTTCAGTGATTTCACTGCTGTTGATTGCCAGCTGCGATTCGCGGGTGATCAGTTCATCTTTTGTAGTGCTGTTTTCCTGAACCACTTTATTGATATCGTCGGCCAGTTCCTGTTCATTGAGGACTGGTTCCGGAGGGCGGCTGAAGACCCTCTTCAGGATGCCCCGCTCTTTCTTCGGGGCAGTTGCTGAGGCTTCAGTGAACTGGTCAGAGAGTTCCCTCAGATACTCAACAACACTGTTATCTTTATAGAGTCCGAGCAGCTTGTTCCAGATGACGATATTCTCCTCGATGAGTTTGCTTATAGTGTCAGTCTGAGCCAGCAGTACAGAATCATTACCACATTCGGTGCGAAGCTTGCTTATTTTGTCATCGATATTTGAAATGACAACATAATAAGGTTTTATATCCGATGGGTTTTTGGTGATTGTATATATCCGTACGCTGTTACCTGCCTTTTCAAGGCCGGTTGATATTTCACGGATGCTGAATAGCCTGAGTTCGGGGTTAACATCTATCCTGATGGACGAAACAATAGTTGAAAGATTCCGGTACAACAGGTAGCAGGCTGCTGAAAGCACAATTACAGCTATTATCATTAACAGTCCAATCTGAAGCTGGACTGAATTTTTTCTCAGTGTTTTGTTATACTGATCATTCATTAACCCAAAGTAACTGAAAATTTATTCTCAATATACTGTTGGAGATAAAGACTGCAAAGCGCCGGAGCAAAATTGTCCTTCACAACAAAATAATCGTATGGGATCTGTTTGCTTTTTTCTTTTACTTCTTTTGACTGCGAAAGCAAGACGACCATAGTATCGCACGAAAGTTCCTTAAGCACCTTAATTATATGGGAGGCATTGATTCCATCTCCCAGGTAATAATCAACAAAAACCACAGTGTTGTTGCACTCGAGCTCTTTTGACCTGACCTTCCTGATATACTCGGATGCATCAGTAAATGAACGCAGAACAAGCTGATGATTCCCTTTCAGAAGGAGGGAATTTACACTTTGTTTTATGGCATTCGACAGCATGTTGTTGTAGTATTCATTGTCCTCGATCACAAGTACATTAATTGATTTTTTCATATCACAGGATTTTATGTTCACCTGATGTCAATCCAAGAATGTGCCAACTTTGGAAGAGTTAAAAAGAAAAAATGTATGTTATTCATTATTAATAGATTAGATTTACTTTAGATATCTTCTTCCACTTAAATACTTTGAAATATTTTCTCATTTTGAGAAAGACGGGAAAACGTACAGGACTTATCTTACTCATCCTGTGTTAATACCGGGTTGGGTTGAGGAGTTAATTAAGAAACCTTATTCCATTCACGCCCCTATCTTTGTAATGAAACCATTGTTCTTATAAGGTTTGCAGCCCACGAATATATATTATGTTCCAGAATCACCTGTCGCATCTGATTCATCCGGTACTGTTGTTTCTTCCTGGACATCTCAATTGCTTCTTTTATTGAATCAGCCATTTGTTCAATGTCGTAGGGGTTGATGATAAGGGCTCCCTGGAGTTCCTGGCTTGCCCCTGCAAACTGACTCAGGATCAATACCCCGTCATTATTGTTGCGCGAAGCTATAAACTCCTTGGCCACCAGGTTCATACCGTCATGCAAAGAAGTTACCATGCAGAGATTGGCTGATTTGTAGAAAGGCATTATTTCTTCATGGCTGTGGTGTCGCACAATGAGGAAAATTGGTTTCCAGTCTTTCAGCTTATATTTCAAATTGATCCTGGCAGCTTCTGTTTCGACCGCCTTAACAATATCGGAATAGCTTTTAATTTCGGTTCTGCTCGGAGCACCGATCTGGACAAAGGTGAATCTGCCCTGGTATGACGGGTACTTTTCAAGGAACCGTTCGATGGCCAGAAATCGTTCGATAATCCCTTTGGTATAGTCAATTCTTTCAACACCAATGCCCATGAATTGAGCTTTGATGCCTAGTTTTAGCAGAAGTTCAGACGGCGGTAAAACATCGTCATCCTTTTTGTCATAGTCCTTCAATGTGAATGAAATACTAATAGGGAATGGTCTGACCAATGTCGTCTGATCGCCAATCTTAACTGAGAGGTTTTCCCGGATAACTCTGGAATCAATCGAATTATTGACAGTTTCAAGAAAATTATAGCAATGATATGGCGTATGGAAGCCAATCAGGTCAGAACCCAGCATACCCCGAAGTATCTCCGGCCGCCAGGGACATATGCTGAACGATTCAGGATTGGGCCAGGGGATATGCCAGAAGATAGCAACGGTAGCATCAGGCCGTTGCTTTTTTATCATCTCCGGCAGGAGAGCAAAATGATAATCCTGCACAAGCACGAATGGTTGTTCAAGATCCTTAATCTCTTCGATAACAGCTTTTGCAAACTTGTTATTTACTTTCCTGTAAAAATCCCAGTCTGTCTTCCTGAACACGGGACGTGTATGAGCAAGGTGGCATAAAGGCCATATCCCCTCGTTCGAGAAGCCATAATAAAAATGATTTTCCTCCTCTTTGGAGATCCAGATACGCTTCAGCATATACTTCTCTTCATTTGGCGGCACAGGTATCTTGTTGAACTTGTCGACGGTCTCCTTATCCGCATCACCGGTCCCCGATGCGATCCAGAGCCCGCCGCATGACTTCAGAATGGGCTCCATGGCTGTTACCATACCGCTTGCAGGAACAATACATTTTATCTCCTTCCCGGAGTGGACATGCATATATGGCTCCCTGTTCGAAACAACTATCAGGGACTTGTCGGGCAGCATTTTCCTCACCTCCTCCTTCAGTCTGTCGGGGGTCCATATGGCTTCGCCAGCCGTCCGGATTTTTACTTCTTCCTCGGCAATTTCACGTGCCTCCTGCATCGCATAGGCAATGCTTGTGATCTCTTTACGCAGGGGTTCAAGAAAACCGGCAGAAGATTTCTCATGCAATTCTTCAACATTGCCAACCTGAACTGCTTTTACCCAGTTTATTATTTTATTGATTGGCTTAAATATCCCCCAGCGGATCATCAGCCCTGTGGCAAGGACCATCAATAGCACCTGGATAAACAGCCTAATGAAACTGCCAAGGCTGATCCTTCTTATTATTACTTTTATGTAGCCGGCATCTGAATAAAGTATCAGGGCATTCTTCGCTATCTGATTCTTTTGTGACGGCTTAATATATTGAAAGATGTCTTTTCCCCCTGCTGAAAAGAAATTACTGACTGAAGCATCGGAGTTTATCGATTGGAGAGCATAACCGGTTGAGTATTTCAGATATGGTTTTACTGCAGGGCTAAGTGAGACGAAATCATTATTGTAATA
The DNA here is from genome assembly GCA_963806555.1 of uncultured Bacteroidales bacterium. GTDB lineage: Bacteria > Bacteroidota > Bacteroidia > Bacteroidales > VadinHA17 > LD21. Next base: position 116,680 of record CAWDYR010000030.1, read on the forward strand.
AACGGCAAATCCCAGAAGATTGTAATGTTTACTAAGGCTGTCGGAGAGCCTCATCTGATATCCAACATTATAGTACCCTGAATCGCCAAGCTGCAGACTGATGAACTCTTCTGCAACCAGCGAGCTTCTGTCTTTCAGTTCTTCCTTCAGCCGTTTCCGTTCCCTGGAAATCTCAAAAAAAGTAAATGTCAGTGCAACAAGGGCCACTGCAAGCAAGGCGGATAAAATATATGAAAGATTGATCTTCATAATAATATAAATCAATGATCAATTTTTATGAATCCTTTTATATCCTGTTTCAATCAACAAACTTTCCAGGAGTTCTATAACCTCTTCAATATTCGCCAGTTTATATTTTGCCAACGTGTTGCCTTGTCCGATCTTAAACGTAAAGGAGTTATTATTGTTCAGCAAAACCTTAAACATATCCTCATCTGTCTTTCCGTCGCCCATTGAAAGAATAAGATCATAGCTCCTTTTGTTGAGCAGATACCGGGTTGCAGCTCCCTTATTTATATTACTGCAAAGGATTTCAACCACCTTGCCTCCGTTGAGGATTTTCAGGTCATTCTGTGAAGTGTATTTTTTCAGAGCGTTGCTTAATTTTTTCGAATTGTTTTCCCCTGTTTGCGTATCAGCATTGCGGAAATGCCATGCAAGAGAGAAATGTTTTTCTTCGACAAAAGAATTTGGGGTCATGCTGCAATATTCATTCATTACCGGAAGCACTTCTTTCTTCCAGTCCGGGCTGCCATCCAGTAAAATCCTCCAGATCCTGTTTTCCCTTATCATTGCCCCGTGTTCCGCTACTATGTCGATAGGTAAATGGCCTACCATCCTGTCAATGTCGTCTTCTCTTCTTCCTGTGATTATTACAAGCTTATTTCCCGGAACCTTTGCCATTTTTTTCAATAGATTAAGAAGTTCCGCTGAAGGTACTGCAAGAGCAATATCGGGTTTAAAATCAACGAGTGTACCGTCAAAATCGAGCAGGATCAGCCTTCGCCTGGTATTTTTGATCCTTTCCAACAAATCAGATAACATGTTATCATTCAGCCTGCTTTTCATAAAGTCATGGTTTTTTGAAGCTGAATTTCTCTTCCGGTAATTCAGGAACAATCCCGTTAAGAATTAATGCCGACTGAATAAGTCCGAGGTGGGAATAGCCCTGGGGGAAGTTGCCCAGGAGTTCTTTGGTGGCAACGCTGATATGTTCGCTGAAAAGGCCGAGGTGGTTTGAATATTTGAGCATATTTTCGAACATTATAACAGCTTCCTCCCTGTAACCAATTTTGCACAGACTGTTGATCAGCCAGAATGTGCAGATCACCAGTGAGCTGTGAGGCACTCCAAAATCATCCTTATTAATATAACGGAACATCATACCATCCCTTGAGAGCTCCTTTCTGATATTCAGGACAGTACTGACATACATCGGATCGGTGGCTTTAATAAAGCCATAATCCTCCATCAAAAGCGCTGAGGCATCAAGATATTTGCTGCCATATGATTGTGTGAATGCCTTTATCTCATCATCCCACCCGTTAGCGAGAATGTCATTTCTTATTTTTTCCCGTAATTCCGACCACTCTTCAGCATAGGAGTTTTTTTTGACCATCCTTGCAATCCGGCATCCTCTGTCGACAGCTACCCACGAAAGCACCTTGGAGAAGACAAAATGTTTGCTCTCGCCTCTGATTTCCCATATTCCCCTGTCAGCCTTAAACCAGTTGTTGCTGACCATTTCTATCATGCCCCTTACGAAAGTCCATAGTTCTTCTGTAGTATCAAGGGTTGATGGAAACAGTGTCATTGATAGATAAATAGCATCGATCAGAATACCATATATATCATTTTGCTTTTGAATATAGGCAGAGTTGCCGATTCGTACAGGGCCGGAATTCTGATAGCCGGACAGATGCCTGAGTATTTTCTCTTTAAGGTTTTTTTCACCTCTGATACCATACATGATCTGTATATCTTCGTGTTTTCCTTCATTGACGGTAAGCAGGAAGGTCAGGAAGCGTTGGGCTGAAATGAAATGGCCGGTATCGAGCAGGACCTTGATAATCATCGAGGAATCACGAATCCAGCAATACCTGTAATCCCAGTTGCGCTTTTCTCCGATAGCTTCGGGTATTGAAGTAGTTGCAGCTGCAATAATTGCCCCGGTCTTTTGAAATGTCAGTAATTTCAGGACCAGAGCGCTGCGCGAAATTTCTTTTTGATATTTGGCATATTGCCGGGTCCGGTTCGACCAGTTCATCCAGTAGACAAGGGTCCGGTGGTATTCAAGGTATGCCCGCTGTATATCAATGTCGATGAGTTTCTGATTATAACAAAGAAGAAAGAAATTATCTGAAGTCAATTCAATCCATTGATTTTCAATTATCTGCTGATATGGGATTCCGGAGTAAAGGTAAATGGACTCATAGCGTCCATCGGTTGTAAAACTTTTAAGATAGCCCTGATGAATTTCATGTTTAGTTTCGGATAAGGCGAAGTTCAGTTTCGGGTTGTATTCAAAGCGTACAACCGGCTTGCCTTTAATTACCTTAAATATCCTGAAGATTTCGGGGGAATTGTAGTAGCCATCTTCTGTCATATATATGGGCATAAAGTCAATGATCTCAAATGAATTGAATTCATTTGTGAAGGTGGTGATAAGTACGTTTGTATTCCCCTGATAGGTTTGATTGAGAAGGTATTCATTCTGGGTAGCAATGCTGAAATGACCACCCTTTTCATAATCAAGGATACGGGCAAAAACGGCAGCTGAATCAGGGTCGGGCAGACAGCACCAGTCGATCGAGCCCTGTTCCGAAACCAGGGCACTGCTCTTGCAGTTCCCGATTATTCCATAGTTAAGGTTCTTAATCATATAGCTAATGATAGAACAAATCAGGTACTTATAAGTTCAGCATTCCTGTCACCGTCAGAAGTACCCCAAAAAAGTGCCAGCATCCTTAAATACTGCAAATCGACTGTACAGTAAATTTGGGTATGGGAAAAGCTTATTAAAAGGATGCTGGCTGGGTTCTTATAGAGCTTTTGAATATGTCAAAAAACCGGTGCTGAGTCGCCCTTATTACCTTTATATATAAATAGAAAAAAGGAGCCAGACTCCAAGAGCGGCTCCTTTCACCAAATACACATAACCTATTATCAAAGAGAGCTAATGGTACTCCTTATGTACCACAAGCTGAAGAAAATTTTGTTAATTGTTTTTGGATCCCTCCTTCATCCAGTTAAGGATTTTGTTTTTATCTGTTGTCGAGATACTTCCGGCATGACCGCCACTAAGCATAGTATATATCTTGCTTGTAGTATAGGATGTAGGATTTACATAACCTCCATTCACCAGATTTGTATAGTAAGTTGATGAATTGGATGAAACCGTCCATGGATGAGTATGGCAGTTATTACATAATCCAAGTACCGGAATCACATCGTTTGCAAAGGATAATGCCGTTACAACAGCTACTGTGGTAAAGCTCCAGGTATAAGTGGTTGCCAGGGTATTTCCCGCAACATCCCTGACACCTGTGGTTACAGTTGCAGTATAAACCCTGCTTCCTGCAAGATTTGCAGACGGAGTAAAAGTGGCTGTATTGCCCGAGTAAGTTACAGTTCCCGCAACTGAAGCTCCTCCATTGAGGGTGAATGTTGAGGAGGTGATTGAAGTTGAATTCATAGCTTCGCTGAATAAAACTGTGACCTTACTGTTTATGGCAACTCCTGTTGCATTGGCCAGAGGCGTTACTGATTGAACCGTAGGTTTGGTTACATCAGCAGCTGCGGCTGTTGTGAAACTCCATGAGTAATTGGCAGCCAGCGTATTTCCTGCAGCATCCGCTACCGTTGTGGTCAACGTTGCAGTATATCCTGTACCCGCTGTCAGAGCGGATGACGGAGTGAAAGTTGCTGTATTGCCTGAAAGTGCAACGCTTCCTGCAACCGGTGTTGTTCCCCGTGCCAGGGTAAAGCTCGCAGTTGAGATGGATGTAGCTTTCATAGCCTCATTGAAGGTGGCAGTTACTTTACTGCTTGTGGCCACTGATGTGGCACTGGCAAGAGGTGTCACTGACTGAACCTGAGGCTTTGTTACATCGGCAGCTGCGGCTGTGGTGAAACTCCATGAGTAATTGGCAGCCAGAGTATTTCCTGCAGCATCCGCTACAGTTGTGGTCAACGTTGCGGTATATCCTGTACCCGCTGTCAGAGCGGATGTCGGAGTGAAAGTTGCAGTATTGCCTGAAAGTGCAACACTCCCTGCCACCGGTGTTGTTCCCCGTGCCAGGGTAAAGCTCGTAGTTGAGATGGTTGTAGCTTTCATAGCCTCATTGAAGGTGGCAGTTACTTTACTGCCTGTAGCTACTGAGCTCGCGCCTGATGCGGGAGTAACCGACTGCACTGTGGGCTTTGTTACATCCGTCACTGTCGCGGCGGCTGTTGTGAAGCTCCAGGTATAGTTGGAAGCCAGTGCATTACCAGCTGCATCCTTTGCTCCTGTGGTTACAGTTCCTGAGTATACTGTTCCGGCTGCAAGAGCGGATGATGGGGTGAATGTTGCAATATTGCCTGAATACCCTATAGTTCCTGCAACACCTGTTCCTGCCTGTTTGAGGGTGAAAGTTGTTGCATTGATAGTCGAGGCATTCATCGCCTCACTGAAAGTAACGCTGACTTTACTGCCTGAAGCGACTGACGTCGCATTTAAGGCGGGAGTTACAGACTGTACTGTCGGAGGTGTTACATCAGTCACTGTTGCAGCGGCTGTCGTAAAACTCCAGGTATAGATGGCGGCCAGGGCATTTCCTGCTGCATCTTTTGCTCCGGTTGTTACAGAGGCTGTATAAACCAAACCTGCTGCAAGAGCCGAAGAGGGAGTTAAAGTAGCTATGTTTCCTGAAAGGTTTACGCTTCCTGCAACAGCTGTTCCTCCCTGTTTAAGGGTAAACGTAGATGAATTAATTGTAGTTGAATTCATTGCCTCGCTGAAAGTAGCAGTAACTTTACTTCCCGCTGCAACTGAGGTGGCATTATTTGCCGGAGTAACGCCACTTATTGAGGGCGGGGTAGCATCAGTTGTGCCACCAGTTGTTACCGCTCCAATTGTCGTAAAACTCCAGGAATAAGTATTACCTGATTTGTCATCATCATCTCCCTCATCATCATCATCGTCACCATCACTGTTTGTTTTGGCTGAATAAATAAATGAACCAATGTAAACAGTATTGGATGTTAAATCTGCAGTCGGATCAAATGTTATGACTTTTCCGGAAAAAGATAATGTACCGGCAACAGATGTTGAGCCTGCTTTAAGGTTTACTGATGTAAATGCTTTCATCCAGGATTTCACTTCCTTGTTAACGGTAATGATCAGTGAGGTTGAAACAGGCACATCTTTTGCGCTGTTTGCAGGCTTTACCGATAATACTGAAAGGTTATTATCACCACGGTCTCTCCCGGTTCTAAACTTCCATGAATAATCACCATGGTCGTCACCTTTACTTCCACCGGTTTTTATGGTGGCTGTGTATTCAGTCATTGGTGCCAGGTCAGCACCGTAGGCGAAAAGGGCAGTAGTTCCGGAAACAGTAACTTTTCCGGGAACGATGCCCTTATCATTTTTAAGTATAATTGATGAAGAAGCCACTTTGGACAGATCTGTCCCGGGCTGGAAGATAACTGCAACAGCAGGATTAACTTCCACACTTTCAGCCATATTAGCTGGGTAGATTTCCTCGATTCCAACAGCTATTAAATCATCATTTGGTGATGACATATCAATCCTATCTTCTGTACAACCTGACAGAAAAATGGCAATAACCAGAATTTTAACCGCTATGAGAATCGCTCCATAATAAAACACTTCTCTTCTCCTTGGAGAATTGTCACTCTCACAATTTTTAGTTTTTCTCATAATCACTTTTTTAAATGTTTAGAAAATATTCGACGCCGTCTAATTGAGAACCGGGTTGAATTGCGAATATTGCCCTTTTTTGTCTCAGGACTCACATCATATTTATCACCTTCCGGGCTATTGCCCTGATACCCAGGAGGGATCAGTTCTCAAAAGTGATAAATATGATGACCTTATTTTCGTTAATAGTTATGTATTGTTCTGCAAAACAATATAAAAACTAAACAAATTAAGATCAGGATAAGGTCTCCGGAACCGGATCTTTTATTGATTGATATAACATCATGGCGGACGGTCGTTGTGAATGACAGGATTTTGGTACCCTGTTATGAACAAATCTGCGCATAGAACGTCATATTTTAAATAAGAGATACGCAGATGGTAACCAATAAGATAAACGGAAAATACAGACTGTTTTTTTTAGTTCTGATAATGTTTTTGCTATTCATGTATGCCTGTTCTGTAGCGCTTTGCCCGGCATATACCAGCCAGGCATACGATAATCATGACCTCATATCTAAGCAATTGAAGAAAAGGTAACACTAAACCGGTGAAATATCAGAGGTATATAACCCTTCGATATAAGGTTTATTATACATACACCGATACAATACAGACAGCTAAATTTACAGACGGCTTTGGACACTGCCCATGATAAAGTAACAATCAAACTGCCGGTTTGTTCGTTCCCGATAAAAATTTTCTTATAACCTTAACTCTCTTTTACCTGATTATTAAAGTTCCCAACCTTTCCTGTATTCCCTAACAAGGTATTTATTGGCTTCGGGTACATTTGTAATCTTCATGTTCGCAGAATCATATTCCACCTTTCTCCCTGCCCTCAGCGCAACTGCTCCAAGAAGTATGGTTTCTGTTACAGGACCGGCATAAATAAAGCTCCCGGGCGACTGGGTGTTATTTTTAAATGAGTCGATCCAGACGCTATTGCTGTCCTCTCTTGGCCGTTCGGCAGGAGCCGGAGTGGTCTCCACAACTTTCTTATCTATGTACAATACAGGACTTTCACCCCTGAATCCGGCAATTATCTTTCCTTTGTCACCTACGATCATCATTCCTTCCCTTTCGAATGATTTACCTGAATCGCCAAGCTCGTCCGGATTAACAGGCCTCATTCCACCGTCGTACCAGAAGAGCTCAAAGGGAGGAAGATCGGGCTGTGCATCGAATTTGAACCTGACTATACAGGATAACGGGAAAGCTACATCGTTTTTAACACCCACAGAAACATTTCCCTGCAGAGCACAAGTTGTTGTAGCGTACGATTCAGCGCTTTTAGCAGGTGAGGTAATTCCCAGGGCAAGGAACAGAGGGAAGAGGCTGTAATGTCCCATATCGGCAATACTCCCGGCTCCAAAGTCGTACCATCCGCGGAAAACAGCGTGAGTATAGTTTGGATGGTATGGCCTGTCAGGCACAGGTCCCAGCCACAGACCCCAGTTGAAGTCCTTTGGTACAGGTGGGGTGTCTGTCGGATTTGCCTGCCACTGGGGCCATACAGGCCTGTTAGACCAGTTGTGAATTTCTTTTAAGGTGCCTATCTTCCCGTCACTTATTATTTTCTTAATAAGGTCGTAGTCAGGTCTTCTGCTCCATGCCAGAAGGTGAGTGCTCAAACCGGTTTTCTTTGCAGTGTCAATCAGAAGTTTTGACTCGTAAATCCTGTTTGCGATCGGTTTATGGGTTACAACGTGTTTCCCTTTTTTAAGCGATGCAATTGCTACAGTTGCATGAAGGTGATCAGGTGTCATTATCTTGATTGCATTAACATCTTTCTCTTTCTCGAGCAGTTCCCGGAAATCTTCATAGGAGTTGCAGCCCTTATATGTTCCTGAATCTTTTGATTTCCCATAGTATTTCCGGACAAATTCCTGTCCGACATCCCTTCCTCCGGGAACTCCCTTAAATCCTTCCCCCCATGTCTTATCTCCCAATGCAGTGCGGATGCCGTTGCGGACATCATTTAAGGACCAGTCGACATAGTCGGTTGTGAATTTGTTAGGATCACACACTGCCACTATCTGCAATGCGGGATTGGATATCAATGAGGCCATCTCCCTTAAGCCCTGAGTGCCACATCCTATGTAGCCAAGGGTTAGCTTGTCGCTTGGAGCGATATATCCGGGTCCGCCCAGTACTTGTCTTGGAACAACTGTAAATGCAAGGGAAGCAGCCGCAGCCGATCCCAGAAATTCACGACGGTTAATTTTCTTTGAGGTTGCCATTTTTGTGATTTTTGTTTTTGATTAAGTTTTTATCGGTAGGTTATAATTTGATAACCGTGTTTTATCCAACTCTATCAGGGTACAATTTAATAAAGTTATTAAAGTCCTTAACAAAGAGCAAATAAAAAAAATATAACCTGATATAGGCAAAGCTTGATTAATAAACCTTAGTTGCTGGTTTCTGGTTGCTGGTTGGTTGATAATGGGTTTTTCTGGAAATATGTTTCTACCTGTATCGGGTCCTTAATATTGACCTATATTTGCTGATACAATCAAGTGCCATTATGCAAATGAAAACATTAAGCAAAAGCCTGAAAACATTATTTATCACTCTGGTATTCTTCTTTTCCGGTTATCAGTCTTCCAAAGCTGAATTGAAACCAAGGGAGCGGAACATACTTGCAACTGAAGCTAAAGCCATCGATCTGCCAAATTCCATGATTGCCGATCCATGGCAAAATCTTCCAGGTTACAAAACCAGACAATTCTGGGAAAACCTGCCTGCCAATATCAGGCAGGAGTATATTAAAAAGGCTGAAGGTTACCTCGATTATAACTGGCCGGTTGTTAAAGCGACGGATTATCTTGAGTTTATACGTTCAGGCGATCGTCGCCAGAGCGTCTATTCAGCATGCAGCAATGCACTTATTTCGCTGGTAATGGGTGAACTTGTGGAAGGCAGGGGGAGGTTTACAGATCAGATAGTTAATGCCGTGTGGTATTACAGTGAGCAGACCTGGTGGGGATGGTCCGCGCACCTTGGCGCTCAGAAAGCCGGGGCAGGTCTTCCTGACGTTAATGAACCTTATGTCGATCTGGGTGTGAGTGAGGTAACTACAAACCTGTCGTTGACCTGGTATTTATTCAAAGATGAATTTGACAGGGTACATCCTCTTATCTCGCAGAGATTAAAACAGGAGATAACAAATAAATCCCTTGCTCCCTATTTTACCAGGGATGACTGGGGCTATATGGGCTTCAAAGGCGGACGTCCGAACAACTGGAATCCATGGATTAACTACAATATGCTGACCAGTTACCTTATGATAGAGACTGATCCGGCAAGAAAAACTGCCGAAGTCCAAAAGCTCCTTAACTCCCTCGATAAGTTCCTGAATGGTTATTCGGATGATGGAGGTTGTGATGAAGGACCATCTTACTGGGGCGCTGCAGGAGCTCTGTTATATGAAAGTCTGGAAATAATGAAAAATATAACAGGCGGTAAGTTTGATGTTTTCGATGATCCTCTCATTCAAAATATGGGAAAGTACTTTTATAAGGTAAATATTCATGCACCATATTTTATAAATTTTGCTGATGCAGATGCAACCACAGGTGGTAACGCATCGGTAGTTTACAGATACGGGAAGGCAATCAATGATCCTGTTATGCAGAAGTTCGGAGCTTATCTTGCAAGGCTTGGTAACTGGGGTGAAGGGGCAATGGGAGGGAGGATCGTCGACCAGATAAGGAATCTTGGCCTGATGAATGAAATCCGCACTGCTGAGGCAAAAGAAGCGCTTGTAGCCGATTTCTGGTTTCCGGATACGGAGGTTGCAGGAGCACGTGACAGAGAGGGAAGCTTTTCAGGATTTTTCTTTGGGGCAAAAGGTGGATTTAATGCTGAGAGCCATAACCACAATGATGTCGGTTCATGCCTGATGTACTATCGACGGGAAACCGTGCCTGATCGATCTTGGACGTGAGGAATATGTCGCAAAGACTTTCAGCTCAAGACGTTACGAGATATGGACTATGCAGTCGGGATACCATAACCTGCCTGTTATTAACGGAACTGACCAGATGCAGGGTGAAAATTATAAAGCAAAAAACTCATCATTTACAGCAAACGCCAGATCGGCAACCTTTACTACTGAAATAGCAGGAGCATATCCTGAAGGAGCTAAGGTTAAAAGCTGGGTGCGAAACTATACTCTTAACAGGGGGAAAAATTTTGTGATAAGTGATAAATATGAATTGAACAGCGTAACGAATGCCACCAGCTCCAACCTTATTACCTGTTGTAAGGTAACCCAGGTGAAACCAGGACTTCTGAAGTTTGAAGGCGATGGATTTACATTGAATATGTCCTATAACTCCAAAGTTGTGACTCCTGAAATTGAATTCATTGAAGTCACTGACCGTTCCCTGAAACGTTACTGGCCTGATGGAGTAACCCGAATTAAACTCCGGTTCATCAAACCCGCAATAAAAGGCAGTCAGACAGTGACTTTCACAAATCAGTCATAAAGCACGTCACCTTCCATGCTTTTTTCGAGTGCCCTTGCGTGCATTAGAAATTCATCTGTCTTCATCTCTTTATAATAGATCATGCCATGGGTCGAACGTATTTTGGGACTTTCATTCTCATAGAAAAAGTCCTTGCCAAGAATAAGCTGGATACGTTTAAACTGATCCACCCAGATCTTTTGTGACAGGTCGCTGAATGGCCCGTCAAATTCGTAGCTTGGGAATGAAGCGTGAACCTGGCTGATATAACAATTCTTAAATGACCAGTTCAGGACAGCCATGGAATTGAGCGAAACCGCGGTAAAAACGTTTGCTTCGGAAGGATGGAATTTATACCACACGTTCCTGTAACCGATTATCCGCAGACCTGAGAGGTCCTTCTCCTTTTTCCATTGCCGTAAGGCTTCAGCAATAGCCTGGAGGACTTTGTAATGTGTGTCGGGTCCCGATCCTTCAGGATCGAATGCAAGGCTGATAACTGTTGGCTGCACCTCTCTCAGCATTTTCAGGATTGGTATCACATCCCGTTCTTTTTGTGGCTGCGGAGTGAAAATATCGCCTGTATAGAATCCCAGCCTGAGATGTTCAATATCCTGGACCTTAACCCCATAATGTGCCCATACCAGCTCCTCTTCAAATTCACGTAACATGCCTTTAAGTTTCTGGATATCAGGAGGATTCTTTTCACCGCTATAGCTTGATCTGAGAAGTTCAATATTCTTTTCAAGCTGTGCCACCAGCTCTTTTTCCGAAGCGAGTTTATATATCTGAACCATCACCCTTGCAATACGGTGGCAGATTCCGCGGAGCTTACCATTTTCATCATTGGCAGCAATCTTATTGAGATAATGGCTGACATCCTTGTCAAATTTATATTTATACCCCTGCTCAAAAAAATCAGGATAGCGAAGCATCTCTATTTTCCCAAGGTGGATCAGATTGAGGGTTTCCCTGAGCAGGTTCAATAACAAATCGTTAGTTACAGCTGTAAAACCTGATGTCAGAATTGCAAAATGGAACTTATTTGAGCTCACTCGCAGTTGCGGAATTATGCAGGGAAAGATCCCAAGCATAATGTCATCATGGTGAGGACCGGTATGAAGAAATACCTGTTCTTCTTCCTTTTTAAGGCCTGCTTCTATCTTCAGTCTTGTCGACTCAATGACCTCATGAACACTTGCCATGCTCAGATCGGGTATCATTGAACAGTATTTGTCGTTTTTCAGGTCGCTTATGTCGAGCTTATGTGCATATTTGTCGATCTTCTCACACAGGTCAGAAACTGCCTTCTCGGTTTTTTCAAATGTCCACCCGCCAAGGGTAAAGTATCGTTCTACACTGTCATCGAGCTGCACAGCCGCCCCTTCGGTAAGGTAAAAACGTGCATTTTTAAGTCTCCGGAGTACAGTCGCCGGATAGAGGTTATCGGGAGGGTTCTCAAGTGCATATTTTACAACCTGCGCTTTTGCCTCACCGGCAGCAAAAATCACCACCACTGCATCGGGGTTGTATGTAATTGTACCCAGGCCAATTGTGATTACCAGCCTGCTTCTTGAGACTTCAATGCCACCAAGATCACTTGCAGAGGCAGCCTGTGTTTCAAAATTCGTGGCAGTAAGCCTGGTTGTTGAATTATGATCGCTTCCACGGGTGTTGAAAGCGATGTGCCCATCCGGGCCAAGGCCTCCGAGAAAAAATCCTATTCCACCCAGTTCCCGGATCTTATTCTCATAAACGGTGCACCAGTTATCGATACTGAAAATAGATGCCTGCTGGATTTTTTCCTGAGGGGATATTGCTTCTCTGTTTCTAAGTGAAAGGTCAATCCTGCTGTCAGGGAAAATCTGCGAATAAGAACCATCTCCCGGAAGCTTTATCTCATCGGCGTTTATCAGCAGGGCCCGTGCAGGATCAAGCTCAAAGCCCTTTACATAATAGTTCATCACATAATCGTAGAAGCTGTTATGCTGAAGTGGATTTATCGGGTAGAATTCATCAATTTGCACAAAATGCAGACCTTTAAGGGAGGGCTTCTTTGAAAGAGCCAGTCCGTTCTCCTCCATCAGCTTCCGGTACTCCGGCCTGTTCCAGCCTGAAAGTAACTTGTTTGTCCATTTGATGAAATATTCAGGGGTTTTACCGGTAGGCAGGCTTATAACTCCTTCAGGATTTCCGGAAACCCATTCGAGGAACCTCAGGGAAGTCAGAAGTCCGAGATTTGGGAAGTTCTGGACCACGATATAGGGGATTTCGGTTGAAAGCTCCTCTCTCCCCGAACGACTCAGGAAAGTAAGCTCTACTTTTGTTAAACCTGTTACATTCATACACGGATCAGTTTAATATGAGTTCGATATAAAGTTAAAAAGATAAAACCATTGATTGAATATATATTTAGAGAATAACAGAGGAATTTAATCCCGTCAGGTTGGTAAGCTTTTTAAATAATCGATCTGCCGGTTTGCATAAAGTTATTTCAGACAAGAACTTGCATTAATTCGGGCTTTAAAAAAAACATGGTGTTAAAAAAATCTTATTTTTGTATTAATTCTCAGAAACAGATAACAGACCCGTGTTGCAGGTTACAGGTTGCAGGTTACAGGTTGCAGGTTACAGGTTACAGGTTGCAGGTTGCTCACCTGCAGGCTGGCTCCTTCGCAGTAAATTGAGATATAATTCAATCTAAATCAGGGGAAATGTCAGAAAAAGATAAAGGATTTAAATTTCGACAGCTTTTTTTCAGAGATGCAGAGGCTGACCCGCTTAAAAAACAAATCCGGAAACCGGAACCGGCAGGCATTAATCTTCCACAGGCATCTGCCGGAGTTCAGGATCAATCACTTGTGGAGGATTTTGTTCAGCGTCTTCAGAATTTAATCAATCAGAATAACCAGCCCGGTTTTGATTTTCTTGAATTCACTGAATCGCTTTTTGAAGAAAAACAAAATCCGACTCCGGAAGTTTATAAAACAGTTTTCAGGATTGCACAAAAAATTGATAAATCTCTTACTCCTTCACGGTTACTCGACAGTGCCATGTTTTATAAAGATCTGGTACAACGGACTGCCGAAACTGAAATTAACAAAGGGAGTATCTAAAAAACAGGGATTGCAGGCTGAAAAAGACACTGAAAGAAACAATCTTGACAATAGTCTCAAGAACACAAGGACAAAAATACAACAACTTACCAAGCAAATTCAGGAACTCCAGAATCAGGATGTAGCTTTGAACAATCAGCTTTCGGCTATCGATCAGAAATACGAAAGCCAGTTTACTGATATTGACAGGAAAATAAGTGCCATTCGCAATGCAAAAGAACAGGTTATTGTAAGTATTGTTGATATTGAAGCCGGAATAAAATCGAATCTTTCTTAAAAACATAAAAACAGATGCTATGCAAACGGAAACAAAAACAATTACCCAGCTGCCTATCATGAAGTATTTCGATGATGCCAAGCTGGTTGAAAAAGGAAAAGAGTCTCTGGCAAAATGGCGTAAAGGCGAAAAACCAATTGGCGCTATTATTGGTTTGATACTTATCGGGATTATTGGTTACGGAACATTCAGATGGATAATTCCGGCTGTTTTTGGTGCCCTAAGCCAGGTTTTTGCTGTTATTGTCTCAATTCTGGCAGTTATTCTCGTTATTTTTCTTTTGCCTGCTATTTTCAAGCTTTTCCGCAGAATTGTCCGTTCGTTTCACAAAGCCATCATCCGCTGGAATCCTTTCGATGAGCTTGATGAGCAAAAACAAAAAATGTGGGAGACACATGATTTGTTTTTAAAACACAAATCGAAAATAAAACAGCTTCGCACCGATTTCGAGCAAATGTCACGTGAAACCCAAAAAGTTGCTGAAAATTCAAAAAGCGAAGTTCAGCGGCAAACCAAAAAGGCCGGTGAAATAAAAGAACAGATGGACAAAATGATTGCCGAAAAAGGTGCAGGAATAAAAGAAACCGATGAATATGTAGACCTGCAGCAACAGTTTATCAATGCAACATCTGCAGGTACAAGAACAAATACAGTCCTTGAAAAAAATATTGAATGGACAACCAAGTATGCTGCACGTTCAAACATTTTTGCCAATCTTGACCGTAAACTGGCCATTGGTGCAACACTTCTCGAAAATAAAATAAAGGATTTTGAGGAAAGTATCGGCATTATGAAAAAAGACTGGGAAATGGCAGCAGCATCCCGTGGTGCAACAGCTATCCTGAAAGAAATTCTCGGCCCCGGCGGACAGAACTGGAAACTGGAATATGCCCTTGAATTTGTTGCCGGACGAATTTCGGAAGACCTTGCAATGACAGCTCAGAACCTTGAAGATCTGGAAAGAAATACCACTGCATTTGATTTCGACAGCGATGAGGCTTATGAAAAACTGCTCGCCATTGGCAACAAGCTGGATGCAGGACAGATAGATGTTCCGAATCCTTCAAAAATTTCAAATCCTAACCACAAACTGACCCGTGAAGAAAAAAATTCAGCCGGTCCGCTTGGCGATATTTTTTAAATGTGACATTTATATTATCAAATAAATAATTAAAAAAAATGGCAACTGATTATCAAAACAAACCAGGAAGATCAATTCCGGGATTCCCTAAAAAATGGACTTTTGGATTTCAACTTATTAGTGCTCCTCATTATTCTTGGTGCAATCGGAGCCGGTGTATATTTTGGTTATCCATATCTGAATAAGGCATCCAAAGGTAATAAAGCTGATCTGCGTGCCGGATTTAACAACTTTGTCGGTTTTGCTCCGGGTATCAACATGAATGGTGGCGCTGCTCCCAACAAAGAACTCAAGGATGTACAAGGAGTTTGGTGTTACTTTCGAGGCTATCAGGATGGATGATATGCAAAAACTCAATGATGCTTTGAAAAACGGAGATCTTGATTTTATTTTTACTACTACCGATATTTCACCTATTGGAATGGATCGCAGCAGCGACCTTGCCAAAATGTCGGTTGTGCAGTTTTTGAAAATTGATGATTCACGCGGGGCTGATGTTTTTATCGTTGATAAATCAATCAATACTGTCGCCGACCTTAAAGGTAAAAAAATTGCCTGCGCTCTGGGCTGGCCAAGCAACACACTGCTTCATGCCACTCTTGAAGCCGGAGGTCTTACCGAAAAGGATGTCACAGATTTTACCTATGGGTGATCCTTTTGCTGCAAAAACCGCATTTACTACCGGAAATGCCGATGCAACAGTGGTCTGGTCGCCTGACGATGAAGAATGTCTGAAATCAAGAGATGCCAAAGTTCTGACAAGTACCGATCTGCTTCCGAATATTATTATGGATGGATTTATTGCCAGGAAAGATGTTCTGGAAAAGAAAAAAGATCTTTTTATTAAACTTTCAAGGGCATGGCTTGTAGCCAATTCAGAAATGAAAGACCCGGCAAAAATGGCCAAAGCTGCACAGACCTATAAAATAGCATTTGAAGTTCCGGATGATGTAAGCATTATCCTTGACGGGATGAAAAAAATCCATTTTGCAACTTATGGCGACAATATCAACTTTTTTGGATTAAGTACTGATTATACAGGCATTACCGGACAGCAGCTTTATACAAAAATGGCCCGCGTTTATAAAACCGGTTATGGAAATAACCTAACCAATATTGTTCCCTGGGCTGAAGCCTCCTATCCCGGTATTATTCAGGCTATTACTGATTTACAGGGTGATGCTCATGCAGCAGAAGGACAGATTCAGTTTGAAGCACCAACAGCTGCTGATGTAAAAGCTCCGGCAGTTGCCATTAAACCAATTATTATCAACTTTGCAACCGGCTTCATGGGCACTTACTCCCGACATGAAGGAAAAAATTGAAAATCAGCTTGGACAATTGTCTGTTGAGTTTGCCGGAATGAAAGTCCGTATCGAAGGAAATACCGACAATGTCGGCAGTGCTGCAATGAACAGGGATCTTTCCGACAAACGTGCCAAATCGGTTGCCGATTATCTGGTTAAAACCTATAATTTCGATCCGAACAGGTTTATAATTGTTGGTAACGGTCCCGATAAACCGGTTGCAGACAACAATACGGAAGAAGGCAGGGCTGCAAATCGCCGGACTGAATTCCAGCTATTGGGAAAATAAGATTATTAAAGAATTCTTTATAGCAAAGGAGGATAAACTGTATCCTCCTTTGTTATAAATGAAGGAAAATACTGTAATTATGGAAATAATTAAAAAGCTTTTCAGGTTCGCCGGTGAGGTTGATAAAAAAACCGCATTGGCAGTGAATATACTGGGATGGATCCTGCTGATTTTTTTCTGGTGGCTGATTCCAACACTTGGTTGGATTAAACCCACCATTCTTCCCTCTCCCATTGATGTGATCAAGTGCTTCAAAACCCTTTTTGTGGAACGTAATCTTCTGTACAATACAGGTTATTCAATTTTTATCAATCTGGGTGGTTATTTACAGGCAATGGCACTGGCAATTCCACTCGGTTTCCTGGTCGGACTAATCCCTTTTTTCAGACATCTGGTCAGCAAACAGATTGAAGCTATCCGTTTTACACCACTTCCTGCAACAACCGGGATATTTATGGCACTTGTTCGGTCTTGGACTGGGAGTTAAGGTTGAATTTCTTGCATTTGGTATTTTTGTTTACCTGCTTCCGGCAATTGCCCAGAGGATAAAAGATATTGAAACCGACGATCATCTGAAAGCGCTGCAACAGACCATGTGGACACTGAATGCCAGTCCCATGGATGACCCTGAAACATTTCTATATTCCATCAGTCCTCAGCCGGTTTTCAATGGATGTAATCAACCTGGTTGCCGTGAGCTGGACATACATTGTAATTGCTGAAATGGTAAACGCCCAGGGCGGATTAGGTTCAATGATTTACATGGCAACTTCGCGCGGTTCGCATGTCGATCAGCTTTATGCAGTTTTACTGCTTATCATTTTCATAGGTTTTGTGCAGGATAAACTGCTGAAACTGCTCGATAAAAAACTCTTTAAATTTAAATATGCCTGATAATGAAGCGAAATATATTCCAGAAACAGGATGACAGTGAAATAACCGAACCTGTCGAACCAATACAGGAACCGGAAACCAAAGCTGAAGCAACTGATGAGACTCCTGCCGATCAGGCACCTGTCAGTCGCTCTGCAGATATTATAAATCTTGTTAATATCACCCAGGTTTATTCGGATCACACTCCTCCCAATGTTGTGTTTAAGGATTTTAACCTTGACATCAAAGACATTAAAGACCGGGGACAATTTATTACCATCATGGGTAAATCGGGTTGCGGAAAATCCACTTTGCTCCGGTATATTTCCGGATTACAGGTACCAACATCAGGAGATGTATATATCTATGGGAAAAAACGTACGGACAAAGACCGGATTCCAATGGTTTTTCAGCAATATACTTCGTTTGAATGGAAAACTGTATTGCAGAACGTTGCCCTTCCCCTGATATTGAAAGGGATTCCTAAAGATGAAGCCAACGAAAAGGCCATGGAAATGATAAAAATTGTCGGATTGGCCGGACATGAAAACAAATGGGCCAAATATCCGATCCTGTCGGGTGGACAATTGCAAAGGGTTGCCATTGCACGTAACCTTGTGGTGAATCCTCAGATTCTGCTGATGGACGAACCTTTTGGAGCATTGGATACTGTTACCCGGAAACAAATCCAGGTTTTTCTCCGCTCTATTTTCGAAAATGCCAAAATCGACCCGACAGTAATCTTTGTAACACACTCCGAAAGCGAAGCTGTTTTCCTTTCAACCGACATTTACATTCTTGATTCCGGACCGGCAACTATAAGACACCACTTTAAAATTGATCTGCCGCAGAATCCGTAATGATTCAGTAAGATATTCCACTGAGTTTACTGATTATGTGAATAAACTGGGTTCACTTTTGGAAGATTTGAAAAATGAAGCGAAATAGTCTCCTGAAAGGCCTGATTCCGAAATGCTAAGTACATAGAGACAAACTCATTCTCAGAGCAGCCGGATAATCCTGTTAAACGGTGCCAGCAGGGTATTCCAGGGAAGCTCCGAAAGCACCATCAATACAAGGATTTCTGGCTTAAAGTATGACACAGCCAGAACTATTGCCATTCCGTTATTCATATAAGCAGCGCCTAGCGCAACTGCAATCCTGTTCTCTTTGCTTTCCTTCGGACAGATCATATATCCGATTATATGGAGCAGAATGAATACAACATAAAGCACCGCAACCTTCCAGATCAGTCCGGCGGGATTTTCGAGTATGACATTCCTTTGGGAGGAGATGGCAATATAAATAAATGAAAAAAGCAGGACTACATTGGCAGAAGTGAAAAGGTGCTGGGTCTTAGTGATTGTCCGGGGCAGATATCTTTTAATTATCTGCGAAATGATCATCGGCAGGAAGACCAGGATTGCGACATCCTTCAATATCAATAATTTATTAATTGTCAGCGAGTTGATGTTCACCAGCCAGAACAACAACGGGACTGTAAATGGGGCAACCAGCTGGCTTACGATCGTCAGGCTCATTGAAAGAGAGATATTCCCTTTAGCGATATCTGTCAGGACAGGTGTTGAAACTCCGGCAGGCATGGCAGTAAGGAGGAGAATTCCTACAGCAAGCTCTGTATCAAAAATCCTGGCGGAAAAGAAGAAAACAAGGGGAATTACCAGCATATAGACAGAGCCTACATAAATCATCAGCCTGAAATTCTTCATATTCTCAAGGACCTTGAGAGCATCAATCTTCAGGAAAGCCAGGAAAAGCATCATCACAAGCAATAGTTTAGGCAGGAAGGGGGGAGCTTTGAAAAGTACAGGGGACCATAATCCCATAAGAATACCGGCAATAAGTATCAGCCAGAAATGTTTTTCAATAAGACTGCTTATTTTCATCTGTTTAATTCATCTTGCCTCCCGGGATATTCCGGATTTATCCTGCCTGTAAAGATGAGGATTTTTGTTATTTAAGCAGCGATTTGCACATATTCCTGTAAATTTTTCAAATACCCTAAAACCTTTTCGACTGTTCTTTCGTTTCTCTTTGATTCAGATTAAATTTGACCCGCAGTTGCTATCCCCGGCAAAAACAAATAACTGTATTATGAAAATTGTGGTCCTTGACGGTTATACCTTAAATCCCGGCGACCTGAGCTGGGATGCCTTAAAAGAGCTTGGTGACCTGACAATATATGACAGAACACCTTCTGAACAGATTTTTGAACGATCGGTTGATGCAGATATTCTTCTGACAAACAAAACCGTGCTGAGCGGTGAAATGTTGAAGTCACTTCCCGGACTTAAATACGTTGGGGTGCTCGCAACTGGTTATAATGTGATTGATATTGAAAAAGCGGGGGAGCTTGGGATAATTGTGACAAACATACCTGCTTATAGCACAAATTCGGTGGCTCAGCTGACTTTTGCCCTGATACTTGAGTTGAGCTTTCATGTGCAGAAGCATAGCGATTCAGTAATGAATGGGAAGTGGTCCGCTTCAATTGATTTCACATATCGTGATTACCCGTTGACCGAGCTGGCTTCAAAAACCCTGGGGATCATAGGATTGGGAAACATCGGGCAAAAAGTGTGCGAGATCGCGATGGCATTCGGGATGAATGTTCTGGTATCTTCAAGGCCTCAGGAAAATCAGTCGGACAAGGCTGGTATTGCCTGGGCCGGAATACCGGAATTGCTCTCCCGTTCAGATATTGTTACCATTCATTGCCCGCTCACGCCCGGAACAGCGGGGATGATTAATATCAACACCCTCAGGCTGATGAAAAGAAGTGCTTTTCTGATAAATACCTCGCGGGGCCCAATAGTTCTGGAAAAGGATCTTGCGGAGGCTTTAAATGAAGATATTATTGCAGGTGCGGGACTTGATGTACTGTCAGTTGAACCACCTGCTGAAGATAATCCTCTTATGAAAGCAAAAAATTGCATAATCACTCCACACATTGCGTGGGCGACACCCGAAGCAAGGACCAGATTAATGCAGATTGCCGTTCAGAATGTCAGCGCTTTTTTAGCCGGATCTGCCATCAATGTTGTAAACCGAACCTGAGGAAAACAAATTAAGCCTGCCGGCCTGGTTTTCACAGATTCACAAAAGGTAACAGGCTCTTAAAAACAATATCCGAGGCTTACGTAGAATCCTTCAGGCCAGCCAAGACCTGCGCGGAAAAGAAATCCTCCTCCGGGACGCTGAAAACGATATCCGAGATTACCGGCTATGTGCCTGTCATTAACCAGGGGATTCCACTCCTTACGATCCGTATGGTAAGTAAATAATACTCCTATTCCGGTCTCAAGATGAGAACCACTCCTTCCCATGCACAAAGACGCCACTGAAAAAAAGTTTATTCCTTCAGACATCCATGCCACATAGGGACCTCCGCCTATCCGCGCCTGAATGGCATTAAAAAATGAGTCGGGGAACTCCAGAATCATACGCTCATAATTTGCCGTAATATTGACATAGATATCTTCCAGATAAATACCTGCTGTAGCGTAAACAGAGTTTTTTCTTAATCCCTCCGTTGATGGATAACTCCTCTGGCACAGACTTTCAGTTGAAAGAAGCAATATAAGGAGAGAAGTCAGCAAACAGAGTTTCACAGGGAATGATATATAGTTATGCAACCTGGTAAAGTTATGAAGAAAATCTGGTTTAGAATTTCCGGAATAATGGTTGCCATGGTCAGGAACCAGGTTTTTATCTGTAATCAGAAACCGATAAAATATTAACTTTGTTTTTAAACAGGTATTAACCAGAAACCGATTTGTTACACGCATCGCAATTACTCTCTGAATATCATGCCGATACAAAATGAATTATATAGTAACCCTTTGTGTACCTTAGTGCTGAACTTTGTGATCCTTTGTGCCTGCCTGCCGGTAGGCAGGGTTAATGGTTTTATTTTTTTACCACTAAGTACACGAAGGTCCTCACCAAGGGTCACAAAGGAAATTTTAAACAGACCCGTGGAAACAGATAGCCTTACTAGAAGCTGCTTGAAAAAGAAGTTACACAAGAGAATCGGTCTTAAATAGCATTCATCTACTAAGTCATTAACAATAAATTTGTTGATATTTCTTTCAATTATTTAGAATATGTTTATTATTAAGAGAAATTAATACTTTTAACTGTCAGTATGAAAAAAAGAGAGTTTATTCGTAAAATCAGCCTGTTATCAGCTTCAGCAGCGATAATACCAACATTAGGCGCTAAAAGTTTTCATTATGCATCAGGAACTAATCTTCAAAATGAAGCTTCCGGATATCTTAAGGATAGCAGTGGGACAGAACAGGATGCAAGGATGGTTAAACTGCGGGAAAAGTTCTCAGGTTGCATCGCCGGTTGCCATATTGGCTCAGCTATGGGCGCCCCTGTTGAAGGAAATTCCTGGGCAAGAATCGAGAAGGAACATGGTACGCTGGATAAGCTGTTGCCTTATCATCATTATGGAAATAGTAATGACTGGATGCGTGAACCGGGGACAACTGAAGATGGAGTTGAACGTCAAAAGCTTATGATTACAGCGATCATTGAGAAACAGGACAGGATCAATGCAGAAGACCTGCGCCGGGCCTGGGTTGACCACATGAATCCAAATGCACCGGGACTTATATCTGAACCGTTTGAAGGCGCTCTTTTATCTATGGCAAAGTCAAATATTCCTGCCTCGGATATCGGCAAATACTGTGACTATTCTGGTCTTGTATCGTTGTCCCGGTCATGCCATCCTGTCGGCCTGATAAATGCCGGTGATATCCAAGGGGCAATAGATGATATCCGTGAGATCGGGCAGCTCTACAATACGGCAAACAGTCGCGGAATTCTTTGGGCTGAAGTTGTTGTAATTGCCATTGCAGCTGCCACTAAACCTTCTGCAACAATTGACAGCGTGCTGGGAGCCATTTTTGATAATTGCGACAGGGTAGATACACGATTTATCAGGCAGGCTGGTATTCGGGGAGAAATTGAAAGGGCGCTTAAGCAAACAGCAAACTGCAGTGATTTCAGACAGATGCGTCTGAAATTCGATGAAATATATAGCGGCACGGGTGTTCCTTATTCTCAAAGTTATGCCAATGAAATTGTAACAAAAGCTATCTGCGTACTGCGCATGACAAAAGGAAATACATGGGAGTCAATGAAAGCCGGCGTTAACATGGGACGGGATACAGATTGTCTTACCGCTGTTGCTGCCGGCATTTCAGGGGCGCTCACGGGTAGCGGTTCTATTCCTGCGGAATTGATTAAACAGGTTGATTATGCTACATCTGTTAATCCTCATACCAGCTCAAAAAGGACTTTAGCAGAAACTTCGGATGGATTATACAATGCCTTCATATCCAGGATAAAAAAGTTAAAGACCTACTCTGAAGATATGGAAAATGCCTGACTTCAACCAGCAACTTGCAACCCGCAACCGGGCCGAGCGTTAAAAAATTGCCCAGTGGGCAATTTTAGCGAAGGAGCCAGCCTGCAGGGGAGCAAGCAACCCGCAACTTAACTTAAACACCAGAGAGAAACAGATTAATGAACTCCATAACCCGGTCATTGGCTGATCCAAAGAAAAGTAATTTCCGTTGGGTCATTGTAAGCCTGCTTTTTTTCGCTACAGCAATAAATTATGCAGACCGTACGGTACTTTCAATTGCAGGCCCGGCATTGGCTAAGAGCCTGAACCTGGATTCCGTGTCGATGGGATATATTTTTTCGGCATTTGGCTGGTCGTATGTCCTTGCCCAGCTTCCCGGGGGTTGGCTTTTGGACCGTTTTGGATCGAGAAAAATATATGCCATCAGTCTTTTCGTATGGTCTTTCTTTACATTCATAACGGGGTTTACAGGTTTCCTTGCTGGTTTTTCAGCCGTCATTGCGCTTTTTATCTTAAGGTTCCTTTTAGGTATTGCCGAAGCGCCGGCTTTCCCGGCGAACAGCAGAATTACTGTAGCCTGGTTCCCGACCAGGGAAACAGGTACGGCAGCTGCCATATTTAACTCCGCACAATATTTTGCAACTGTCCTCTTCGCTCCCTTATTAGGCTATATTGTTCACACTTACGGTTGGAAGTATTCTTTCTTTTTTATGGGTATCACTGGTTTTGTCTTTCTGATCTTCTTTCTGATGTTTGTACATGCACCCAGGAAATCCCGGCACATAAATCAGGCCGAGCTGGAATATATTGCCAGGGGTGGTGCCATAACAGAAATGGATCATAATGTAAAAAACAACAGTAACAATAATGATACCCCGGGATGGAGATTCCTCAACCAGCTTTTAAAGAACAGGATGTTTATAGGTGTCTATATTGCTCAATACTGTATAAATGCTATTACTTTCTTTTTCATTACCTGGTTTCCTGTTTATCTGGTTCAGGCACGGGGGATGACCATTCTTAAAGCAGGGATAGTCGCCGTTTTGCCTGCAATTTTTGGTTTTGTCGGAGGGAATCTGGGAGGGATATTCTCAGATCACCTTCTCAAACGTGGCTTTTCTCTATCGGTTGCAAGAAAGGTGCCTATCGTTACAGGGATGTTGTTATCAATGAGTATGATTTTCTGCAATTACACCGGTGTTGAATGGGTGGTAATTGCTTTTATGGCATTGTCGTACTTCGGGAAGGGAGTCGGAGCCCTGGGATGGGCTGTCAACGCCGACACGGCACCGAAAGAAATCACAGGTTTGAGCGGCTCCCTTTTTAATACGTTTGGCAATCTTTCAAGCATCATCACACCGATTGCGATTGGATATATAATTAAGGTTACAGGTTCATTTAACTGGGCATTGATCTTCGTCAGCGTTCATGCATTCCTTGCTATTGTAAGTTATGTTCTTATTGTAGGGAAAATTCAGCGTTTCGAACTTAAAAAAATATAATTATCACTAAAAGTCAAAAGAAGGAGGACTAAAGATGTTAAAAATCGGATTTATTGGTTTGGGTATCATGGGTAAGCCTATGAGTAAAAATCTCATTAAAGCCGGATACAGTCTGGTTGTTTTTGATTTAAACCAGGGCGCTATGGACGAACTTGTTTCCAGTGGAGCTGAAAAGGCGCTGACCCCCAAAGAAGTTGCAGAACAGTGCGAGTTCATAATTACCATGTTACCTGATTCACCACAGGTTAAAGAAGTTGTTTTGGGGATAAACGGGTTGATGGAAGGCTTAAAAGCCGGTACTGTTTTTATTGACATGAGCTCCATATCACCGATAGTAAGCAGGGAATTATCGCGGGAACTTGAAGTAAAGGGAGTGGATATGCTGGACGCTCCGGTAAGCGGAGGTGAACCAAAGGCAATAGATGGCACGCTTTCGGTCATGGTTGGCGGGAAAGAGTATGTTTTTGAAAGAAGTTATCCCGTACTGAAAGCCATGTCTGCATCCGTTGTATATACAGGCAGCATTGGTGCCGGGAATGTCACCAAACTTGCCAATCAGATTATAGTAGCCCTTAATATAGCGGCAATGTCAGAGGCACTGGTTTTAGCGACCAAAGCCGGAGTTGAACCCGAACTTGTCTACAAGGCAATAAGAGGAGGACTGGCCGGAAGTAAAGTGTTGGATGCAAAGGTACCACTGGTAATGGAGAGAAATTTTAATCCCGGGTTCAGGATAAACCTGCATATCAAAGACCTGAAGAATGCATTGGAAACATCGCATGAATTAGGAGTCCCTTTGCCCCTTACTTCAGCGGTGATGGAAATTATGCAGGCACTTAAAGTTGATGGTCTGGGAGATAAGGACCATGGAAGCCTGATACAGTACTATGAAAAATTAGCCAGGATTGAAGTGAGAAGGTGATCCGGTTGCTGGTTGCAGGTTGCAGGTTGCAGGTTGCAGGTTGCAGGTTGCATGTTGCATGTTGTACGGATTCTGTTTATCATTGTATTTGGTTATCCTTTCATTAACCAGAGCAACCAGTAACCAGTAACCAGTAACCAGTAACTCGCAACCTGCAACATGCAACCCCCCAACACAATTAATTTAATCTATACCCAACCAATCAGATGGACACCGAAGTTTTTAAAGGAGCACCCGTTGTGACTGAAATGTCAGTAATTCCGGTTGCGGGATACGACAGCATGTTGCTAAATCTCAGCGGTGCCCACAGCCCTTTTTTTACACGGAATATTGTCATTTTAAAAGACAATGCCGGGAATACCGGGGTTAGCGAAGTCCCTGGCGGGGAGCGTATCCGGCAGGTACTGGAGGAATCAAAGTCTTTTGTAGTTAACAAGCCAACAGGTTCCTATAATAATATCCTGAATCAGGTCAGGCAACAATATAGAGACAGGGATTCCGGAGGTCGCGGATTGCAAACATTCGATCTGCGCATTGCCATCCATGCAATTACAGCAATAGAAACCGCATTACTGGACCTTCTCGGTCAAGTTTCTTGGCGTACCGGTTGCCGCCCTGCTTGGGACAGGTCAGCAGCGCCAGAATGTGGACATGCTGGGCTATTTGTTCTATGTCGCTGACAGGAATAGAACCGATTTGCCCTATTTAAACAATTCAAATTATAAAGATGACTGGTTAAGATTACGGACTGAAGCAGCCCTGACCCCTGAAGCAATTGTCCGGCTGGCAGAGGCAGCTCATCAACGCTACGGTTTCAAAGATTTTAAATTAAAAGGCGGGGTGATGAACGGAAATGAAGAAATGGAAGCAGTTGTTGCACTGGCTAACCGTTTCCCTGACGCAAGGATAACTATAGACCCCAATGGCGCATGGTCGCTGGATGAGGCAGTGATGTTATGCACGAATAAACACAATGTACTTGCTTATGTGGAAGACCCGTGTGGAGCTGAAAATGGTTACTCCGGACGTGAAATAATGGCAGAATTCAGACGGGCAACAGGGTTACCGACCGCGACCAATATGATTGCGACAGATTGGCGCCAGCTGGGCCATTCAATCCAGCTGCATGCAGTGGATATTCCTCTCGCTGACCCTCATTTCTGGACAATGAATGGTGCGGTACATGTTGCTCAGATTTGCAATGAATGGGGATTAACATGGGGCTCGCATTCCAATAATCATTTTGATATTTCACTTGCCATGATTGTCCAGGCAGGAGCTGCGGCGCCAGGTAAAATTACAGCTTTAGATACGCACTGGATCTGGCAGGAAGGACAGGAACGTTTAACCAGGGAGCCTCTTAAAATTGCAGATGGAAGGATTTCAGTACCCGACAAACCCGGACTGGGAATTGAGATTGATATGATTCAGATTGAAAAGGCCAATAAGCTGTACACAGAACGGCGACTTGGAGCGAGGGACGATTCAATGGCAATGCAATATCTGATTCCAGGCTGGAAATTTGACAATAAAAAGCCTTGTCTTGTACGATAAAATTTTCCAAAAACAATGGAACCAAAACACATGATTATAAGAACTTACACTGAGTTCCACTGAGTAAATCACCCCCAACCCCCTAAAAGGGACTATACTTTAAGTCCCCTTCAGGGGATTTAGGGGCCGACTTTCTGTGGAACTCCGTGTAAGTTTTTAATTTCTAACACAATAGAAAAAATGGAAAAGAAAACTGTATTTAAACCAAAAGGGATAATCCCGGCAGTTGTAACTCCTCTCACAAATGATGGGAAGCTTAACGAAAAAGCGATGCGCAAATTGCTAAATTATTTAATTGAAGGAGGCGTTCATGGTTTGTTCGTTGTTGGAACAACAGGCGAATTTTACGGCCTGAAACCTGAAGAGAAACGGGATATTTTCAAAATAGCCATGGATGAGACTAACGGGAGGGTACCTGTTTATGCCGGAACGAATGGCATTACGACCCGCGAAACAGTGATGCTGACCCGGATAGCAGAAGAGTGCGGGGTTGATGCAGTTTCCATCCTGACTCCTATGTTTGTTGCTCCTTCCCAGGACCAGCTTATCAAACACTACAAGACAGTTGCTGAAAATACGAGTCTTCCATTAATACTGTACAATAATCCGGCAAAAACTTCAGTAAGTCTTGCCCCGTCCACAGTAGCTAAACTGGCTGAAGTTCCGGGTATTGCCGGTATAAAGGATTCTTCCGGCGATATGACGGTGACTGCCGAATATATTCGTTTAACTCAGGATAGAGATTTTTCCGTACTCATGGGGCGTGATACACTTATCTATGGCGCGCTTTGCTATGGAGCCACCGGCTCTATTGCAGCTTGTGCCAACGTTGCTCCGCGGCTGTGCGCTGACATTTATGAAAAGTTCATTGCAGGTGATTTAAAAGGCTCCTTAAAGGCACAGTTCACATTAGCGCCACTCAGGATAGCATTCACGCTCGGCACCTTTCCGGCCGTTATAAAAGAATCACTGAACCTGCTGGGTATTGAAGCCGGACCCTGCATGGAACCAGCCGGGCCATTGACAGGCGATGAAAAGGCTAAACTCAGGAAAGTGCTTTTGGATATGGGATTATTGAATTAGAATTAAATGAATGGCAGAGAAACCTATAATAATTAAAACATCGAAGGCTGATAACGTCGGGATTGTGGCCAACCTTAACGGATTACCAGAAGGGACACTGCTTGATGATGGTACACTGTTATCTGAAAATGTTCCGATGGGACACAAAATAGCATTATACAATATAAGTAAAGGCGGTAAAATCATCAGATACAGCCAGACAATCGGTTATGCGAACAAACCTGTCATGCGCGGGGAATGGATCAGAGAATCCATGGTTTCACTTCCGCAACCACCGGATCTGGATTCGTTACCGTTAACTGATAATCTGAAGCCTGCTGCGCAACCATTGGAAGGTTACACATTTAAAGGTTTTCGCAATCCGGACGGAAGCGCAGGGACAAAAAACATATTAGGGATTACTACCAGTGTCAGTTGCACAACCGGGTTTGCCAGTTATATTGCCAGACGGATAAAAGAAGAATTACTTTCTAAATACCCGGGAGTTGATGATGTCGTAGCTTTAAATCACACCTATGGATGTGGAGTGGCTATTAATGCACCCGGTGCTGACATTCCTGTCAGGACAATAAAGAACATTGCAAGGAATCCGAATTTTGGCGGAAGAATTCTGATTATCGGACTTGGATGCGAGAAATTGTTACCGGAGAAACTTCTTCCTGAATTGAATCATTCAACGGACAACCCAGGGAGTATGTTTCAAATGTAATGATTATGCAGGATGAGTCTTTCAACGGATTTCATGAAATGGCAGAAGGAGTAATGCTGTTGGCAGAAGAGCATTTGAAAGAATTGAATAAGCGGAAAAGGGAAGTTTTTCCTGCCTCGGAACTTAATTGTAGGTATGCAGTGTGGGGGAAGTGATGCCTTTTCGGGGATTACTTCAAATCCTGTTGCAGGATTTGCTGCTGATTTAATTGTTCGTGCCGGAGGAAGCGTTATGTTTTCCGAAGTAACAGAAGTAAGGGATGCCGTTCATTTATTGGTTCCAAGAGCTTCAAATTCCTCAGTTGCACAAGCCCTTATAAATGAAATGAAATGGTATGATGAATACCTTTTAAAAGGAGAAGCCGACAGGAGTGCCAATCCGACTCCCGGGAATAAAAACGGAGGATTAAGCAATATTGTGGAAAAAGCTCTCGGATCAGTCGCAAAATCAGGAACCAGCCCTATTGTGGATGTATTAGCTCCCGGAGAAAAAATCAGACAAAAAGGATTAACATTTGCGGCAACACCTGCAAGCGATTTTGTTTGTGGAACATTACAGTTAGCATCCGGAATGAATGTTCATGTTTTTATGACCGGCAGGGGAACTCCATATGGATTATCTATGGTTCCGGTAATTAAAGTGGGATCAAATTCAAAGCTGAGTAACCGCTGGTTTGATTTGATCGATCTTGATGCCGGGCAGATAGCATCGGGACAAAAAACAATTGAAGAAATGGGATGGGAACTCTTTCATCTGATTTTGGAAGTTGCCAGCGGTGAAAAACAGGTTGCCTGTGATAAATTAGGTTTGCATAACGATCTGGTGCTATTTAATCCCGGGCCGGTAACGTAACAGCCACCGACCTTTTAAAATCCGTCACGCTATAGTTGGCAGTTGGCAAGAAGCAGTTTGCTGCCAACTGCTATTGACAAAAAGCATTATTATTTGTTTATTTAGTAACCGAAGAAATGATTAATGCTCATTGATCAGGACCATATGAGAACAACATATTTAAGGGGTATTTTATTGTTATTGCTTCTCTGTTCCGCAGCCACCCAGGCTCAGAGCGTAACAGAAGCTGTAGAAACTACCCGCCGGATAAGGTCGGGGGATCGCATAAACACAGTGACTCTGGCGAGAATAATGGAAAATGTTAATCATACAGACATATATGATCGTAGTTTACTGATGTATGCAGCAGCACATGGTTATACTCAGGCCTGCAGAATTTTGTTAAGAAGAGGTGCGGACCCAGACCTGCAGGCTGTTGATGGTGTGAGTGCTGCCATTTATGCCTCATCCAATGGCTATGCCAGAATAGTAAAGCTGCTCCTTGAAAGGGGAATAAACCCCGACTTGCAGGCAATTGAGGGAATGAATGCCCTTATGATGGCCTCACAGAACGGTCACACTGAAATAGCAGAAATGTTAATCAATTATGGTGCAAATTATAATCTTCAGGCAGCTGACGGATTTACAAGCCTGATGATTGCCTCTCAGAATGGCCAGGCCGGAGTAGTCAAACTTCTGCTTGACAAGGGGGCAAAGGTGGATTTGCCCGACAAATATTATAAAACAACCGCTCTGATCCAGGCCTCCCTTGCCGGATTCACCGATGTTGCATTGCTTTTGCTCGACAAAGGAGCGGATCCTGATCTGCAGAACAAGGATGGAGCTACCTCCCTGATGACTGCCGCCCTGAAGGGTCACACTGAATTTGTCAGATTGTTGATTAACTATGGCGCTGACATCAGTTTGAGAGGTGCTGACGGATCAGATGCACTGTTTCTGGCGTCTCTTAACGGCCATACGGATGTTGTTAAACTATTGCTTGAAAAAGGGGCAAAACCTGACACACAGGAACCTGATGGCACAAATGCCCCTGTAATCACTGCCAGTGATGAGATTGTCGCAACCCTGAGTTCCATGCTTAACGGAGACCTTCAGCCGGATTCAATGGATTTTGGACAGGTAACCGCTATGGTTGCCTTTTCGCCTGACGGAGAAATGGAAGCAGTTAAGGTGAACAGCGGCACCGGGACAAATCCGGGCTTACTCGCGAACTCCCTGAGAACCAGTGCATTTCTACATGCATCAGGGAGCGGCCATTTAGAAATCATTAAGATATTGCCGAAAAAAGGATCCCCCATTGAAAAACATCGCAGTGTCAGGTTCACATCGCTGATGGCGGCTTCTATGAACGGGTATGCAGAGATCGTAAGACTCCTGGCGGATAATGGCGCAAAATTAGACCTGAGAAACAACGATGGCGCCAGCGCGCTGATTTATGCCGCGCAAAACGGAAATTCAGAGGTTGTCAGGGCATTGATGGAAAATGGCGCTGACCCTTTTCTGAAAGACAACAATGATAAAACTGCCCTGGATTATGCACGAAATTCTGATATCAGGAGCCTGCTGACAAAAAATAATTTGTGAATTATGAAATTAAAAATTTAGAAAAATGAAGAAATTGATTTCTGATATGACGTTACTTTTAACAGGAATACTGATTTATTCCCAGTCCTGGGAGAGAAAAAGCTTATGCCGGTCACAACGAATTCCAAATCAGCATTGTCGATTTACAACCAGGCTATGAAGTACTTTGATGATGTTAACCTGGATAAAGCACTTGAAACCTTTAAAAAAGCTCTTGATGCAGGACCCGGATTTTTTCATGGCTAATTACCAGCTGGCATTTTTTTACCTTCTGAATCGGGCTCCTGATGATTTTGACAGGTATGCTGATGCCGCAATAAATTGCAAAGCTAAACTCAGTGACGCTGAGGAGCATCTGAAGGATGCTCTGGTCGAGTGTAAAACAAGGTCGCACTGATGTTAGTCGATGTGGGGAAAAAGCTGGTGGAAATGTATCCGAATGATCCCGAATGCATATAATAACCTTGTTTATTTTCAATCACTTGCAGGCGATACTACGGGCATGGTTGAAACATTAACAAGCGCAATTAAAATTGCCGGCAATCCTGCTCCCTTTTACAATCAGCTCGGATATGCATATCTGACCCTGAAGCAGAGCGATAAAGCCGAAGAGGCTTTCGACAAATACATTGAGCTCGAGCCTAAGAATCCGAATGTATACGACTCAAAGGGAGATTATTACATGTTCAACAGGAAATACGATAGAAGCTTATGATTCGTATATGAAAGCCTATTCCATGAATCCATCCTTCAGTCATGATAAGGCGGAGATGGCAAGGCAACTTTATGAACAGACTGAGGGCAAGAAATTGAACATAATCTCTTTGTAATATTGCTTCTTTCGCAACTCTTCACGCCATAGGCATCTCAACACGCGACCTCCTGAACCCCTTAAAACCCCTGGGGTTGTTTAACAAGTCAAAATCCTTTAACCGAGAGCGCAAAGGGAAAACGCAAAGTTCGCAAAGAGCTGAAATTATGTGCTTTAGCTTTGCGTTCTTTGCGACATCTTAGCGTTCTTTGCGGTTAAAAAGGACTTTTTCAACAAACCCCCTGGGCTTTATTCCTGATTTTCCATTCTAAAAATTAGAAAGATCAAACTCATAGGATTTGTTTGTATCTTTACCTTTGAACCTGCTTTTTGGGAATGCGTAAACCTCTATGAAACAATGGATAAGAAAGACATTTTTTACATTGACAGACTAAAGGGGTAATTGAGCAAACTCAGTGACAGGATTAAAAACCATCATGGAAAATGAAAAATAACCCCTGGAACATGAAGACCCTCCTTACAGGTATCCTGTTACTAACCGTTGTAAATCTGGCACATAGCCAGAGCAATAATAACTCCTTCGTTCTGATTATTGGTACTTATACCGCTTCGCCTGAAAGTGACGGTCTGTATGTTTATGATTTCGACAGCCAGAGCGGAATCGCAAAATTTAAATCAAAAATCGCCGGAGTCGAAAATCCATCTTACCTGGATATCAGCCGTGACGGAAAGTATCTTTATGCGGTTAATGAAGTCAGAAATGGCGGCATAAGTTCATTTACCTTCAACCGGTCAACAGGAAATATTGGTTTTATTAATCATGTAAGTTCCGGAGGATCAAGCCCATGTTATATTACTGCAGATGATAAGAACAGATATGTGTTTGCCGGCAATTACGGAAGCGGAAGTCTGTGTGCAGTTCCTTTGAAAGAGGACGGATCGCTTGGCGATGATATTCAGTTCATCCGGCAGGAAGGCAGCAGTGTTGATAAAGGCAGGCAGGAAGGACCCCATGTACATTGCACAGTCATTTCGCCTGACAAAAAGTATTTGCTTACTGCTAATCTGGGTACAGACAAGGTGTACATTTACCGGCTTAATGCTGCTAATATTTCTCAGCCATTGACTCCTGCCGACCCGGCTTTTATCTCAGTCAAACCCGGAATTGGGCCACGTCATATTGTTTTTCACCCTGATTCAAAGTTTGCATATCTGATCTCGGAAATGGGAGCAGTAATAACAGTATTTGATTATGAAGATGGGAAATTGCATGAAAAACAGATGATCACAATGATATCTCCGGATTTTAAAGGGAGAGTGAGTGCAGCGGATATTCATGTTTCTCCGGATGGGAAGTTTTTATATGCCTCAAACAGGGGAGATGCAAATGAGCTTGTAATTTACAAGATTGATAAAAAAGGGGAATTGCAGTATATCAGCCGTCAGGGAACAATGGGAAAAACTCCGCGAAATTTTGTGATTGATCCGACAGGTAATTTTCTTCTGGTTGCAAATCAGGATAGTAACGAGATAATTATTTTTAAACGGGATCAAAAAACAGGAATGTTAACTCCGACCGGGGAGAAAATTCAGGTATCCAGACCTGTATGTTTGAAGTTTCAATAGGACAATTCTAAAATTATATAAGAATGAAAGATAACCGAAGGGATTTTATTAAGAAGAGTGCCGGTCTTGCAGCAACAGTTTCTTTAGGTGTTCTGAATCCAGCCTGTACTCAGTCATCTTACAAAAGAAAGAGTTCAGGCCTTGCGCCAAACCCATACCTTAAGGACGGTGGCATTAAGTTTGCATTTTTTAATGGACCAACCTCACCAAAGGTTCCGTTTGCAAAGCAGCTTGCAGTTAATTATGCTGTTTCAGGGGTAGAAAGAATAAAAGGAATGAATGCCTGGGACCCCGAAGCTATAAAAGCTACAAAAGCCATCTGGGATAAAGAGGGAATAAAATGGTATGTTGTTGAAGGACCTCCTTCTCTTGGGACTAAAACTAAACTTGGACTGGACGGGAGAGACGAGGAGATTTCGAATTTCATAACATTTATGAAGAATCTGAAACAGTACGGTGATGTTGACACAATCTGCTATAACTGGATGCCTGTGATCAGCTGGGCAAGGACAAACAAAGAACGCCCGGGCAGGGGAGGAGCTCTGATGCTGGAATTTGACTATGAGGTAATGAAGCCGGCGCCGCTCACAGAGTATGGGGAGATTTCAAAAGAGCGTTTATGGAATACTCTTGAATATTTTGTGAAGGCAGTAATGCCTGAAGCCGAGAAGATAGGAATGAAAATGTCGCTACATCCTGACGATCCCCAGGTAGATGTTATCCAGGGAATCTCACGAATTATGAATTCAGTTGCAAATTATGACCGTTTCCTGGCCATGTATCCCAACCGATGTAATGGGGTTACCATGTGCCAGGCTAACTTTCGGGGGATGTCAGATTGTAACGACATACCCTCACTGGTCAGGAGATGGGGTAGCGATGTGATCAATTTTGTTCATTTCAGAAACGTCAGGGATCTTAGCGGAGTTAAGCCAAGTACTCATTTCACCGAGACTTTCCATGATGAGGGTGACATCGATATGTATGAAGCCATGAAAGCGTATATTGAGATTGGCTTTGACGGGCCGATGCGACCCGATCATGTTCCGGTCATGTCAACAGAAATTGAAAACCCTCAGATGAGAGGCGGTTATACAACCCTTGGGAACCTGTTCGCTATCGGATACATGAGGGGACTTGCAGAAGCAGTAGCCAAAGAGTACAGCAAATCCTGATCCGGAATTAAGCGAATGGTTTTCAACATTTATCATAAATAAAAACTCCTTAATATGAAAAAACATGCATTTTTGATTCTGGTCCTTATTTTATGTTGTATCCCTGGCAAATCACAAAGTGTGAAATGGTCCCCGGATGACATAAAAGCATTAACTCCTGAATGGACAGGGGAACGGACACCTGATGGCAGGCCGAAAGTGTCTGACGGACTACTGGAAAGATTAAAAAAATTATCTATGGAGGAGGTCTGGGGTTTTCTGGGTGGCAAAGGTTATGAAAATCAGTTTGAAAACTTTTCCGGCATCTTTGAAAATGGCTGGCAGATCCTCCATCCCGATCAGGTTATGACGGGACGTGTTGTTACTGCCCAATTTATGCCACTTAGAAAAGATTTCAATGACTATGTTCAAACCATTGGCAAAAAAGAGGCCTTAACTCTGCCAGTAACAAATTATGCCCCGATTAATGCTTTATCTGAGGGAGATGTTTATGTTGCCGATAGCTATGGCAAAATAGAAGATGGCACACTTGTAGGTGATAATCTTGCCAATGCGATCTTTAAGAACGGAAAAAGAGGAATTATCTTTAATGGATCTGTGAGAGATGCGGAAGGCCTGGGTGAAATTGAAGGGTTCAATGGCTGGATAAGAGGATCAGATCCTTCCGCTATTGACCAGATGATGCTTTCCACCGTCAATGCACCAATTCGTATTGGCCGGGTTACGGTACTGCCAGGTGATGTGGTGCTGGCAAAAAAACATGGAGTAACTTTTATTCCCCCGCATCTTGTTGCTGAATGTGTAATATCAGGGGAATATACTGCACTACGCGACGAGTTCAGCTTTTTCTGCATCAAGACCCAAAAATTTAAATACGATAACGAGAGGTTCGTTGATGTAACCCCGGAAGAATTTGACAAGGCTTTTGTGGAATGGATAAATAGTTACCCCAATTTACCCATGGATAAAAAGACCTTATTCGATTATATGAACAAACGTAAGGAAGAAGCCGCCGCAAGAAGGGCAGCAGGACCACCCAGAAACCGGTAAAAACTGATCAGCTTCTAAAATTTTAACTAATATAATTATGAAAACAAAAGGAGATAAATTAGTTACGGGGCGTCGTAATGTACTTAAAACGATTGGGTTAGGTTCTGCGGCTATGCTGACAGGCGGTTTCAGTAACATATCTGCCGGACAGGCCCGGCAACAGGATAAATTAAACAAGCCTCCTGTAGGATTGCCCCCTGTTAAGATTAAGAGTGTAAAAGCCATTGGTGTTAAATCAGGCGCGGAAGGAAGAGGGTCAAATCTTGTTGTAGTCAAAGTAGAGACTACCGAACCGGGATTATACGGGCTGGGATGTGCCACCTTCACCCAGAGGGCAGAAGCAGTGATTACCGCCATCAATAGTTATATGCCTGATTTTTGTATAGGACGTGATGCCGATAATATTGAGGATATGTGGCAATCGTTCTATGTAAGCTCCTACTGGAGGAATGGTCCGGTCTTAAACAATGCTTTAAGCGGTTTGGATCAGGCCCTTTGGGATATAAAAGGGAAACGGGCAAATATGCCTTTATATCAGCTGCTTGGTGGAAAATGCCGCTTTGCTGTTGACACCTACACATCGGTGAGTGGCAGTACGCCTGAACAGATTGCGGACAATGTTCTGAAACAGATTGCGGCAGGTCAGCGTCATGTCAGGATCCAGATCGGGGGATATGGAGGTGTGGGCACAATCGGAACTGATCCTGATTTTAAAAAGGCTGGGTTTGGAATGCCCAACGATAGTTATATGGATGACCAGGCATATCTGAGGGCTGTCCCAAAGATGTTTGAAGGAGTTAGAAAGATATGCGGGGATGAGGTTGAGTTATGCCACGACATTCATGAACGTTGCCAGCCATTGGATGTCATAAATATGTGCAGAAAGCTGGAAGAATATCGTCCGTTCTTTATTGAAGATCCTTTATCTCCGGAAAACACTCACTGGTGGAAGCAAATGCGCGAAAGTACGATTGTCCCATTTGCACAGGGTGAGCTTTTCAATAATATTAATGAATTTGTGGGACCCATGTCAAACCACTATTTTGATTATATACGAATCCACGTTTCACAGATTGGAGGCATCACTCCTGCCATGAAAGTAGCCCGGCTGGGTGAATGGTTCAATGTCCGGACAATCTGGCATGGCCCCGGTGATGTTTCACCGGTAGGTCATTCCGCACAGGCTCATATGGACCTTGCTACCTGGAATTTCGGGCTTCAGGAGGGAGGAGGCGATTTTTCTGATTTTCTCCGTGAGTTGTTTCCCGGTTGCTGTACAAAAAGTAATGGTTATATCTATGTGAATGAAAACCCGGGCCTCGGAATTGATATTAATGAAAAGATGGCTGCAAAATATCCGATAACAAACAATGCAGGTAACTGGACCGTACGGAAGAGGGATGGAACGATCATCAGACCTTAAATGGCTGTGAGCATGACCTGCTGACTATTACAGGTTGAGAAGAAAGCACAGAACCTGGTTAAAATTCACACAGTAAGTACTTCAGTGGCGGATTTCCTTCCGATCGCATCTACTGCAACAACTTTGAATTCCTTTCCCGACTGGATTTCAAAGCTGAAAGGGTCTTTGGAAACCTGTGGAAGATGACGGACTGTCCCGATAACCTTCTCTTCGCTCACTATTTCATAATGTGTAATGGGTTCATCGCCTGCATAGCTGGTATCCCATGATAATTTTACTCCATCGGATTTAATGAGTTTAGCATTTCTCGGAGGTGTTAAACCTGTGTCAGCCAATTGAAAATAATTTGTTTCCCCGTTACGGGCCCGTACACCGATCTTTTCAAGGTCACGCCGTTCATTTTCATTAAATGCATTCGGTTCAATCTGCGCTGCATAATAGTTCTGGACAAGCTGACATTTAAGCGGATTTTCATTTATCTGACCGGTACCTATAATGAGAGTATGTATTCCCGGAGTAGTAAGTACATATTCGATCAGCGGCCTGCTTGGGACCGATTCAGTTCCTATTATCCTGACCACATCCTCAGGCTTGTTTGACCATCCGGGTTCCTTGGTATACATAGAACCATCGGCAAACACCTTCATTGCTATAACCCCCATGTTCCTTGCCTGTGCAACAGGAATTACATTGTATTGCATATTAAGATAGCGGCGGTCATTCACGTTGATCGCAACCAGCATCCCATCCAGAAGTTCCCATTTGTCCCGTTGAATCATATCCATCATTGCAGGAGCATTGTTATGTCCTGAAAATCCCAGATGTCTTACCAGCTTTTCATTTTTAGGATTCAGTCCGGTAATGTTGGTGCCATCTCTGAAGTCGCGGAGAGCAACCAGAGCGCCAAAATTTTCATTTAAATCAAGGGGTGTTTCAAGACCTTTATACACCACATC
Organism: uncultured Bacteroidales bacterium; assembly: GCA_963806555.1. GTDB lineage: Bacteria > Bacteroidota > Bacteroidia > Bacteroidales > VadinHA17 > LD21. The sequence continues at coordinate 154,690 of CAWDYR010000030.1, forward strand.
AACCTCTTCGAAATTCGTAATATTATGTATAAGTATCATATTTACATAAGCTCCTTCCGGATAACTTCCGTCATCGTTTCCAAACATCTGTGAAAGAGAGCGTTTCAGATCAGCTACTGCTCCCTCCCCATGATCTCCGTCCGTACTGTTACGAACGTTGTCAAGCGTCGGATAATTTCCTTTTGCCCAGCGAACCATTGTCTTGGTTGTCAGGAAAATGGAATCTCTTAGTTTTTGGTTGTAACCTTCCTGTCCGGGAACCAGATTAAGTTTCCGGAAGGCATTTCCATAATTTTTCTGACTTGGGCCATAAGCATTTGAAGTATCGTAGTAATTAATTCCCAGGTCAAAAGCCTTTGTTATGATGTCAACAGGTTCAATACCATCCGGGGTCCACATCAGTGAACTTTGTCCTCCAAGTCCTATTGTAGTGACATCGAAATTAATTCGTCCGAAACGTCGTTTCATGGGGGAAGGAATGGCAGTTGAAGTGCAGGAAAGGGCAGGCATCAATGAAACACCAGCTGCAACTGCTGCTGAAAGTCTCATAAATTCGCGTCGCGTGAGTTTAGATCTTGTTTTAATTGAAGCCATTACAGGATAAGTTTAGATGAGATTATGAACTGAATACAAATCTAAGAAAACCAGCTTTATATTTGAATTAAATTTCATGCTATTTACAAGGTGTTTTAAATTTCCTTAAATAACCTGATTTAATAGAATTATTTGACTAATTTAAAAGATAAATTATTAATAAGAAAATTGCTATGAAAACTAAACTGATGACCTTCATTTTGACAAGTCTGCTGATATCAATTATCCCTCTGAGTGTGTCAGGGCAGACAGGCACGAGAGCCCAGAAAGCTCCGGATGACATTACTAAATGGACAAACAAAACAATAATGTGGGTTGGTCCGCATCAGGATGATGAAAGCGGATGTCTGGGTACATTGTCATTACTTAAAGCAAATGGTAACAAAATTGTTATGGTATGGTATACAACCGGAAACAAGGGTTCGAGAGATCTTGATATGACAAGTGAGAGACTGGCACAGATAAGAAAAATTGAATCTGAAAAAGCATGCGGAGAAATGGGAATAACACCGGCAACCGATACTTTCATCTGTCTCGGATATGATGACGGGATGTTAGAGTATGTTCCTCAAAAAGAACTGTGTGAAAAAGTCTGCAGACTGATCAGACAATACCGTCCCGATGCAGTATTTACAATGGACCCTGGCAGCGACTGGATGAAGTGGCTTAAAACTGACCATCGTATGTCTGCTTTCATGACACTCGACGCTGCGCGGGCAGCAGCTTATCATTTATATTTTCCGAATCACAGGATCAATGAAGGATTGCAACCCTTTACCGTAACAGACTATATATTTTATTCCACCCGTGAATCAAATTACGAGGTTGATGTTACTGCAGTAAGTGATAAAAAAATCCGTTCCCGTGCCTGGTATGTAAGTCAGTTTGGACCAGGTAATTTCAAATATGTAGGTCCGGAACCAGATCAGGAAAATCTTAAGAAACAGCTTAGCAGTAATGCTGAACGAATTGCGAAAGGTGAAAAGATCAATGAAAGATTCAGAAGGCTCTCAGAATCCCTGTCATTTTAAGGTAAAAGTAATCTTTGGGCTCACAGCCTATCTGATAAATAATAGTCTGCCTCCTTTCATATCTGTATGATTATTAGAGCGATAGTATCTTCAGCGTTCGATCACTAACTTTCAATTCATTCTTAAATCAATGAAAAGCATAATGTTCTCAGCCGGTTTTATTTTGTTGGTGACACTTTCAGTGCATGCACAATCCTATGTACCTGAATTTAAAAATGCCAGTGTCATTGTGAGTCCGGTCGCTCCGATAAAAGCCTATGCTTTCAGTCTGAAAGATGTAAAGCTTCTGGATGGAAGTCCTTTTAAAAACGCAATGGAAAAGGATGCTGCTTATCTTCTGGTTATCGAACCTGACCGTCTTCTGTACCGGTTTTACCAGAATGCCGGCTTACCCGCCAAAGGCGAAATATACGGAGGCTGGGAAAGCGAAGGGTTGTCGGGCCATACCCTCGGGCATTACCTTTCAGCTTGTGCAATGTTTTATTCCAACACCGGTAATGTCGAATTTAAAAAGAGGATAGATTATATTGTGTCCGAACTGGCCCGTTGCCAGGCAGCCCGTAAAACAGGTTACGTGGGAGGTATCCCAAATGAAGATACCCTCTGGGCTAAAGTATCACGCGGAGAAATAAGATCCGGGGGGTTCGACCTGAATGGAGCCTGGTCGCCCTGGTACACAGTTCATAAGGTGATGGCCGGACTGGTGGATGCCTATTTATATTGCGATAACCGGCAGGCTCTCAAAGTCGTTAAAGGTATGGCCGACTGGATTGAAACGGTTCTGAAGAACCTCACCGAAGAGCAGCGTATCAAAATGCTCAACTGCGAGTATGGAGGAATGCAGGATGTCCTGGTTAATATCTATTCCATTGACGGCAATAAAAAATATCTTGATCTTTCGTATAAATTCGACGATGAATTTATAATGGGACAACTCGCCAGAGGTATCGATCCTATGGCTGGCAAGCACTCCAATACCAATGTCCCCAAAGCCATTGGTGCTGCCCGGAGGTATGAACTTACCCATAGTGCATCTGATCATAAAATCGCAACCTTCTTCTGGCAGATTATGGCTCTCCACCAGTCCTATGTAATAGGGGGTAACAGTAACTATGAATATCTTGGCGAACCGGATAAACTTAACGACCGGCTTAGTGACAATACATGCGAAACCTGTAATTCGTACAACATGCTCAAACTCACCAGGCACTTGTTTGCCTGGGAACCCGATAGTAAACTTTTCGATTTTTACGAGCGGACACTTTACAACCATATCCTTTCATCCCAAAATCCTGAGAACGGAATGATGTGTTATTTTACTCCGCTTCGCATGGGCACACGTAAGGAATTCAGCGACCGGTTTAATACCTTTACCTGTTGCGTGGGCAGTGGCATGGAAAACCACAGCAAGTATGCTGAAGCGATATACAATGAAACCTTAAGCGGTGATTTGTATGTCAATCTGTTCATTCCATCCGAATTGAACTGGAAAACCCATAGTGCAACGGTAAAACTTGAAACAGAATTCCCTTATGACAATAAAGTAAGTGTCGGTATCAACCTGAAGAAAAGCCAGACTTTTTCACTTTTTCTGCGTCAGCCGGCATGGGCAAAAAGAGGAATTGCAGTTACTGTAAACGGGAAATCAGTAAAAGTTGCTCCGGATGATTCCGGGTACGCAGAGATAAACCGGAAATGGAAAAACAATGACAGGATTGAGATTACTCTGCCAATGGATCTTTATATTGAATCCATGCCTGATAATGCCGACCGTATTGCATTCCTTTACGGACCGATAGTGCTGGCCGCTGATTTGGGCGATACTTTACCCGACCCTGTGTTCGGAACACCGGTTTTGCTTACCGATAACCGTAATATAAAAGAGTGGCTGAAACCCGTTGATATTCAGAAACTCATCTTCGAAACTAAAGAAATAGGGAAGCCAGAGGAGATTACCCTTAAACCTTTTTATTCCCTGTACAATAAATATTACAGCGTGTATTTCGACTTTTTCACAAAAGCCGGTTGGTTAGCCCGTCAGGCGGAATATGAAGCTGAAAAGAAACAACAGCAAATTATTGAAGAGCGAACCATTGATAATTTCCGTATTGGCGAAATGCAGCCTGAACGGGACCATAACCTGGTTGCCACAGAGAAATCTTATGTCGACATCGCATTGGGAAGGACTGGCAGGGAAGCCCGCCGCGATAATAATTTTACCTATACCATGAAAGTAAATCCGGGTGTAGCTAACATTTTACTCCTCACTTACATTGGTGATGATAAGGATCGCAAATTCGACGTTCTGGTTGATGGGGTTAAAATTGCCTATGTTGAATGGAATGGAGGAACAACAGGTAAATTTTACGACCTTGAATACATGATTCCTGCTGAACTGATTGGCAATAAAACCTCAGTGACTGTTAAAATTGATGCAAACTATGGCAGAACAGCCGGAAGGATCTTTGGCTCCCGTACTCTGAAAGCGGATAAGTAAAACTTCATATGTTACCCCCGGTGAAGGATTGCCCGTTTGAAACGCCCCTGCTTCCCTCCCCGATCTAAAAAGGCAACATTGTCATCCCGAACGGAGTGAGGGATCTCATAATATTATGAACCATCCTCGGGATGACATTAATGTAACCGCTCCGCGGTTGTTTTATTTTTTGTTATTGTCGTTATATAATAATGTAACCGCTCCGCGGTTGTAATTTTCTGTGCTATTGCTTTTACGAGAAACGTTTATGTAACGGCTCCACAGTTATTATCTTTTGTTGCATCCTGTTTAACTTTAACCGCGGAGCGGTTCAGGCATCGATTATAGTGTATTTTGTCTGAGTCACAATGTTGAACCGCGGAGTGGTTCCATCAAGGAGTCTTGGAAATATTCGATATATGTATCAACGAGATCCCTCGAACTGGGGCTACTAATGACAACATCCCGTAATTTATACATTATAAGCTATTTGGAATATTGTTGTCATAATACTGGATGTGCAAAATGTTTTTGTATAAGAAACTCGGGATGACAAGGTTAATTGTGAACTCATCCGCGGAGTGAGGGACTTTATGACCATCCTCGGGTGCAAATTCCGCTTCGCGGTTGTTTTATTTTTTGTTATTGTCGTTACTATAATAATGTAACCGCTCCGCGGTTGTAATTTTCTGTGACTATTGCTTTTACCAGAATTGATGTAACTGCTCCACAGTTATTATATTTTGTTGCATCCTGTTTAACTTTAACCGCGGAGCGGTTCCATCATTATAGTGATTTTGTCTGAGTCACAATGTTGAACCGCGGAGTGGTTCCATCAAGGCTTGGATATATTCGTCTATGTATCAACGAGATCCCTCGCTGGCGCTACTAATGACAACATCCCGTAATTTATACATTATAAGCTATTTGGATATGTTGTCATAATACTGGATGTGCAAAATTTTTGTATGAAAAACTCGGGATGACAAGGCATTCTTAATTATTGGGAGGAGGGAAGCAGGGGCGTTTCGTTTGAATTTTTCTAAACTCTGATTGCCCGTTCGAAACGCCCCTGCTTCCCTCCCCGTTCTAAAAAAGCAACATTGTCATCCCGAACGGAGTGAGGGATCTCATAATATTATGAACCAATCTGTGACAAAATATTGTCATTAGCAGCAGTAGCGTAGCGAAGGATCTCTCAAAAAAATGTCAAATAAATCTTTGTGTTGAATTTTAGAATAACACCACCCTCTGAAAGAGGCCTCTGTCACTTAACATTCCCGGAACGGGACAAATGTGAATTACCACGGCGAAACCGGGGGTCGGAGTCTCCTCAGGTTTTGTAAGCTATGAAGGAGCTTAATATGAGACTTGGGGAGAGACCCGGTTGATCGGTATAATCCCGTTTATTCAAGTTATCTTAAGCTCTGCCGGTATATTATAATGATATTGTTAAACAATAAATAATATATGATTTATAGTAATTATTTACTGCCTATCCCTTTACGGTAAAGTTACATTTTAGTAATTCCTTTTTAACCTCTCGAGAACGCGACTGATTCCCGGCCCGATGCATCAGTTGACAAAGCAGTCATTGACCTACAGAATATGAATAACTTCCGATGTCAACCGGAACGAGGATTCAGTAAATCTGGAGTCTGAGTCTTCTCTGGTTTTGACAAGCTCCATGGATATGGATCTCACATATAAGGATCTGGGAGATCGCAATCCGGTATAGAAGATTCAGATGTAAGATACGTTTTCCTCTAGATACTCTATAAATAGCTCCTCCAGAGCACATATATAATGATACTTATGAATACCGCACATATTAACTTGACCGAAAGGGATAAGCAGTAATTATTTTACCTGATACGATATGATATTTTGAATAAACGCTGACTGTTTTCTTACCCGTTCATTTTAAGTTTTACCTGCATAATGACAGGATTGTGATCTGAGTTGGTAAAACCAAGATGATGGCATTTTACAGAAACAGATTCTATATTCGGTGAAATGAGGAAGATATCACAAACACTTGTGGGTGTTGTTGCAGGGTCATATGCTGCGATGAGGGTCCGGAATGAAGGTGTTGCAGGATCATAGATCCATTTCCATTCCCCCGGCATGTAATCTGATTCTATACCCATCAGATAAAAATTTCCGATCTGACCGGTGAATTCCTTATTCCCCGGAAAAGCAGGTTTAAAATCGGGAGGGTACTGGTTCCAGTCACCTCCTGCTATTACATAGTTACCTGAATTATATTCATTCAAAACAAATTCCCTGAGCCTTTCCATCTGAGCCTTTCTTATATTGCCGCCTTCATCAAATGCTTCGTTATGGGTGTTGATCAGTACCAGTTCTTTTCCATTTTCAGTCCTGTACCTGTTGACCATAAAACATCTGTCCAGATAGAAGAGCTGTGTAGGGAAGCCGAAATCTCCCGGAAGGGAATATCTTGTTGATGATTCAGGTATGAATTTCGAAAAAGTGGCTATTCCGGATAAGACCTTTCCCATAGGTTTTGAGGGCGGTACCGGAACGAAAAAAACATCATAGTTTTTTGCAAAGAACGGATGATGTCCGGAGAGTATTCCGGCTATTTTCTCATATTCATCAATCCGGTAACTTCTTTTGCTGTCCCGGTCAATTTCCTGCAGCAGGATAAAATCAATCGTGTCGTTTTTTAATAAGAAATCCCCGATAGTGTGAAATATTTTCCAGGCATTTATCTTCAGGTGTAATTACTTTTGTTCCGCCATCCTTGAAAAAATCCATATCCTTGTCCAGTCCTGCATAACCGATGTTCCAGGTCAAAAGTGAAAAGGTGAGTGAATCGTTAAGTACTGAAGGGCTGTCTGACTGCGAAATCATCTCTTTTTCTTCCGGTTTGTAATCGGAAATCATAGCATAGACGATCAGACCGATAAAGCCAAGGACCAAAACGGATATTATTATCAGAACAGCTTTGAGAATTTTTTTCAGGATTTTCATAGGTCGCCGCTTAGTTTAATATCAAAGTTAACCAAAACTTTATAACTTCCAAGGGGCAACAGGATTAACGGAACGGATTAGAAATCTGAGGTTTTCCAAAATTATTCATACCGGTACCCGCTATCATTTAATTATTGGTCTCTTTTCATTCTGATTGGAAAATAGGGTACAACATCCGGGTAGTGATTTGTTATTTGGGATGTGTTATGTCCTGACAGCGCTTTATGAAAATTATGTTGACCGCAAACGCCACCAATGGATCGTTATCTTCTGAAGACATATGAGGACTTCGGGAGATAAAAATGAAAGACACCCCCTGCTATTGGCTTATTATTGGTACATTTCAACCAGGCCATGTAGATCAGATGTTAACGAAGGAATGGCTTCCACAATTACTGATGTTGAACAGGAGGATCCCGCAGATTCGCTTGAGGTACTTGTAAAAACAAGTGATGATAATAAAATAATTTCCATGTATGTTGTAAATTATGGTACTCAATCAAGAAACAATGATATGTTTTTTAATAATTTTATTCCTGAGGAGGATGTTACTGTCACTCAACTGGGTCCACATATTAAAACAGCGCGGAACAGTGATGAAAATCCGGATTTGATTTCACCTGTTGTAAAAAATGAGAAAATCGGTAAGAAAAAATTTAATATGAATTCCCTGCATATAGCTCTGTTGTCATCAAAGGCCACCCGGTATTGAATAAGGATGATCCGTTGAAATAACTGGTATTCAATAATCAATGATAATAAAAACTCCAAAATAATCAGACCATGACACAAAAAAACCTTATTTTCAAACTTCTTTGTTCCATTGGCATCTTGTTTTCTTTTCTCTTCTCTGATTTATACTCACAAAGAACACAGGAAAGTCCCGGCAATTCAGGGGTTTCGGTATTGATGGTTGATACTGACCTGTCAATTAACAGGATTGATTCAGGTATCTATGGCCAATTCCTTGAGCATATAAATCACTCTGTAGTTGATGGTCTGTTTGCGGAACAGATGCAAGGCCAGGGTTTTGAAGGTAAAGATATTGAAACATACTGGAAAACCTTTAATAATAACGGATCGGCATCTGTGGTCGAAGAATCGTTTAAAAGTGGTGAGAAGAGTCTGAAACTGGAAGCGCAAAAAGGATCTGCCGGCATACGACAGGGACGTTTTTTCCTTCAGAGCGGTCAGACTTACAATGGTTTCGTCTGGGCTAAAGCCATTGAAGGTTCATTAAACCTGACAATGACCATTAAGGATTCATTGAATAAAATCATAACACAGATTCCTTTAAAGGGGATAAACAAAGTATGGAAAGAAATTCCTTTCTCTTTTTTAAATAAGAAGACAGATACAAGCGTATCAATCGAGTTTGAGGCAAAAGGATCCGGAGTTATGCTTCTTGATTTCATTTCTTTTATGCGTGCCGATCTTCGTACAAACGGATCTTTGAGACCTGACCTGTTTAAAGCGCTGGATGATCTGAATGCACCGTTTATAAGGTGGCCAGGGGGTTCTTACGCTTCAATATACAAATGGAAGGATGGTATTGGACCCAGAGAGTCCCGCATATATAATCCAAACACTATATGGGGAGGGTACTCGGATTATTATGGCTTTGGAACAGATGAATTCATGGAGTTATGCAGGCAATTAAATGCGGAACCCTTAGTATGCCTTCCTGCCACAAACACAAACCCTGAAAGTGTAAAATATGCCATTGAATGGGTGCATTATCTTAATGATCCCGCTACGACAGAATTAGGAAAATTGAGATCATCCTATGGCCATCCGGAACCATATAATGTAAAGTATTTTCAGATCGATAACGAGCCAATGAACCATAACCTAAGTCCGGAACAATATGCTGATATAGTCAATGTTTATGGAAGTGAATTGAGAAAGATTGATAAAAACCTGAAAATAGTTGCATGCGGACAGAAAAGGTCGAATGACCTGAACTGGAGTCAGAAAGTGATAGATATTGCCGGTGATAATTTTGACATTCTTGGTTGCCATAATTATGAGTATGAAAATGAAAATTTTCAGACCGGGCTCCTTAGGATTGAAAATTATCTGGTAAAGCTTCGCGATTATGTCAGGAGTTCAAAACATCCTGATATAAAACTTGCAGTACTGGAATGGGGACTGTGTCGCACTTACGATTGGAGAAACGGGCTACATACTGCTGGGAGCCTCATTATGTACGAGAAACTTGGAGAAGAGCTGAAAATGACATGCCCTGCTTTACTCATGCGTAATACCACGGACGATCCGACGTGGACCGCTTATATTTATCATAATCATTACACATGGTTTCCGGGTGCTGGATATATGGTAGCAAAGCTTTTCCGTGAACATTATGCTGAAAATTATCTTGCATCTGCAAGTGGTACTTTCAGTGATATCAATAACAGAAAACAATTTTTCGATGGGATTTCACAGATGCGCCCGACTGACTGGGAACAGGGAACCATAGATGTTATTGCCACAGGCACGGATGATGGAAAAAGAATAGTAATAAAGGCTGTCAATTATTCCGATTCCGACAAAATCCTACTGACACGGTTACAGGGGGCCAGGGTAAATGATAATGGAGATGTAAAAATTTATTCTGTAAAATCATCTCCGCTCGACAAAGCTTCAATAGAAGATCCTTCTTTTTTCAAAATCATTGAAACCGCTGTTCCATTCTCACGAGATATGGAATCTGTTATTGGACCGCACTCTGTTAATGTTATCGAAATAACTTTTAAATAGGATGCAGGAGTAATTTAAACCCTAGTAAGGTTGACTGAAATGAATCTTATGGGGTTTTTGCCTGGTTTTTTATTTCTCGCTCCCGCAGTCAAACTGCGTTTGATGCTCCCAAAGGTCATTTGGTTTTTTACAAATAAAATGGAAATCAACCTCGTGTCAGTCTTTTGAAAAAGCAATCCGCTCGGCAGCGGCTGAACACTCCTATTTTACAAAGGAGACAAAGGTCGGATAAGACCAACCATACTAAATTTTAGCCATAAGTCTCAACCCCAAAAGACGCATATCATCGATTTTGTATGGTTTAATATCAACCATTTGATACGGTTATTTTGAGAATAAAAAAGAAGTTGATAAATTTGTTTACATCCCTAAGAAATTGTGATTAAGAGAAATCTTTTATTTGAACAGTTTTTAATTGAAAAACTTAAGTCTGGAGACCCTGACTCATTTTCTGATATTTTTTCAGCTTATTACAAAGACTTTGTTCACTTCGCCAACAGTTTTATACATGAACTTTCCGATGCAGAAGAAATAGTCCAGGATACTTTTGTCAAACTCTGGGAGGATCATGAAAATTTGAATGTAAAAGTTTCTTTGAAATCAGTTTTATTAAAAACAATTCAAAACAAATGTATTGACTGGCACCGACACAGAAAAATACGAGATAAGTATAGTTCTTATATTATCAATAATGAACCGCTTTACGAATACAATACAGATAATTATCTGCTTCGATCCGAAATGGAAGATATGATTGAAATAGCTTTGTCTCGGCTTCCCGAAAAAGTCAGGGAAGCTTACGAACTCAATAGGCATGAAGGCCTTAAATACAAGGAGATTGCAACAAAGTTAAATGTTTCAGTAAGAACAGTTGAAGTCCGAATTAGCAAAACATTGGAATTGTTAAGAAAGAGTTTAATCGATTTTTTTTAACAAGAAAAATTATAAATCGTTTTTGTTTACGACCTGAGGATAATTTTAATCCTTCTCTATTATAATACTAAAGCGCTTCCCAAATCTTTATATAAAATAGGTTAGTTAGTTTAATTCCCCTTAGCATGATGGGCTAGGGGGATTTTTAAATTTACAACTTTCGCGCGAAGTAAGATTTTTCAGATTTCTATATTTTTTATTGTGGTATCTGATTTTTGAAACGTCTTTAATCTTAGAAGATCATAAACATCATTAATATGAGGAAAACTGAGAATGAGAATCGAGATATTTTAATTACGAGTTATTTGACAGGGGAGGCAAGTCCGATCCAAATTATTGAGTTACAAAAATGGCTGGGTTCTTCAAAGGATAACTTATTGTATTTCCAGCAGTTAAAAAATATCTGGGATACCTCTGAACATAACACACATCAAAAGATGATTGATGTTGACAAGGCGTTTAATATGGTCAGTAAAAGAGTCACTTTCAAGCTTCCCGCTGCAAATTTCTGGTACTATTGGAATAGGATCGCCGCTATTTTATTAATCCCTCTTCTTTTAGGAAATTTATTGTATTTTATGTTTCGTCCCAATAACAACCTGACAACTCGGGAACCAATTTACAATGAGTTGTATGCAGCATTCGGAACAAGATCAGCGTTAAAGCTTTCTGACGGAACCTCAGTGTGGCTTAATTCAGGAAGCAGTATAAAATATCCTGACAGGTTCGTTGACAATGATCGTACTGTATTCCTGAATGGAGAAGCTTATTTTGAGGTTGAAAGTGATCCTGAAAAACCTTTTATTGTTGCGACTTCCTCTTTGAGTGTAAAAGCTACAGGAACAAAATTTAATGTTTCGGGATATTCCTCAGCTAATGAGGCGGAAGTAACACTTGTTTCAGGTAAGGTGGAAGTCAGTCTTACAGGTGATAAAAATAACATTAATAGCTCTTCCCTAGATGTTAACCAGCATTTTACATTAAATAAAACCGACGGCACTACTTCAATTACTGATGTGGATACTTATAAATATATTTCGTGGAAAGATGGTATACTGATTTTCAGGAATGATCCATTAAGCGAAGTTGTAAAAAAGCTAAGACAGGTATTCAATGTTGATATTGAGATTCAAGGTGAGGAACTGCAGGATTACTCCTACAGGGCTACATTCGAGGATGAATCTCTTGAAGAGATCCTTAAATTGTTGAAGATATCCTCACCAATTGATTATTTAGAAGTAAAACGCGATCCTTTGCCTGACGGCTCATTCCCAAAGAAAAAAGTAATAATATCCCCTGCAAGATAAAAAGGACCATGATAAAAATAGACTTTATTAATACTATCCTGATTTAAAACCTAATTCCCCGCCTATGCAAAAAACCTTAAAATAAAAGAATATTGGCCTGGCATAAAAAAGAGGAAAAGTGCTGTAACACCTTCCCTCACGTCAGAGGTCAATAAAATGATTCCTGGTTACACAAACAAAAATCTTATTATTAACCTTAACATTTCAAAAGTATGAAAAAAAATCTGGATTACTATGGTTTTTTCAAACCAATAAGTAATTGGCACAAAATCTTTCTGACAATGAAAATCTCAGCTTTTCTATTATTTTGTTGTTTGGTAAATGTTTTTGCCAATCCGACATACTCGCAGTTAACAAAAATATCACTCAATCTAAAAGATGCGACTGTCGAAGATATCCTCAATAAAATAGAGGATGAAAGTGAGTTCTATTTTCTTTACAATCAGAAACTAGTTGATGTATATCGTAAAGTAAACATTGAAGCAGATAAAAAACCAATTAAGGATATCCTTGATGCGATATTCGATAAAAAAGATGTCGATTTTATTGTTTACGACCGTCAGATTATTCTGACTCCCCGAAATGAATCAGAATACATTACTGTAATACAACAAATCACGATTAGCGGTACAATTACAGATGCCGCTACCAGGGAACCAATGCCAGGAGTAAACATTCTGGTTAAAGGTACCTATCTTGGAACACTTACCGATGCTAATGGAAAATATACACTTACAGTTCCTAATCCGAATAATGCCACTATAGTTGTATCATTTATAGGATACAAGGTCATAGAAGTTCCAGTTGTGGGTCAATCCATTATAAACGTGGCTCTTGAATCCGACTTAATAAGTCTTGATGATGTGGTGGTAGTAGGTTACGGCTCTGTAAAAAAGAGCGACCTGACAGGATCCGTAGCCTCAATCAACATTAAGGATTTAGGATACAGACAAGTATCCGATATCGGATCGTTGATTCAAGGCAAGGGAACTGGGATTGATGTCGCGCAAGGTAAAATTCGCATACGTGGTGTTACTTCGCTTAACAGTACCGATCCTTTGGTTGTAATTGATGGATTTATTGGAGGTAATCTTGGAACAGTTAATGCCGATGATATCGAAAGCATAGAAGTATTAAAAGATGCTTCGTCAACTGCTATTTACGGGGCAAGAGGTGCCAACGGGGTAATATTGATTACTACAAAAGGAGGGAAAGCTGGCCCGTTAAAGGTAAGTGTCAACGCTTACGCTGGGATAGGTATAAGGCCCAAGAAAATTGGTATAATGAACGCATCAGAGTACATAGGTTATATGCATGATGCACTTACAAACGCAGGTCAGACAATTTCACCAAAGTTATTGACACCTGAAGTAAGAATAGATAGTACCGATTGGCAGGATGAGGTCTTTAGGATTGCCCGTAATTATGAATTCAATATGAATTTTTCGGGTGGATCAGAAAAAGCAACATATTTCATGAGCATTGGCCATAAGTTCGGTGAATCCATTGCAATTGGCCCGGAAAGCAGCTCAACTTATATAAGGAATAAAAACGATTTCAATATCAGCAAATGGCTCCGCGCAGGAAATAACTTTGCTTTTAACTACAATATCAATACAGGTGCAGCACCATGGCTTGAGCATGAGGTTCAAATGCCCCCTTATTATGGCATTTATGATCCAACTCAGGTGGGGGGATATAGCTATGTGGATACAGACTCGGACAGATCGGGTGCTTATAACCCGCTTCCATTGTCAACATGTGTCCACCCGGAAGCCTATGCACTGGGCTATCAAACTAATTTGTGGGCGGAAATTGAACCCGTCAAAGGATTGGTTTATAGAATTCAGGCAGGTGTAAGCGGAAATTTTGGGCGCAATAAACTCTGGCTGGATGCATTCAGTGGTGGAGCCAGACTACAAAAAAATGGTTATTCAGAATCAAGTAACTATTCATTTTCACCACTTATTGAAAATACTCTGACCTATAGGCATGCATTTGACATACATGAAATATCTGTTATGGCGGGAAACACATGGCAAAACTATGCCTTAGGTGGTGGTATCGGCATTACCTCCCAGGATTTTGCCAATACCGAAGTTCATAATGTGTTTCTCGGAAACACACGAAATATAACTAATCAAGATGCCTGGAATTATGCATACTTATCATATTTTGGGCGTTTAAATTACCAGTTTAACAACAAGTATCTTTTAACTGTAAATATACGACGCGATGGTTCTCCGCGTTTTGCCCCCCAAAATCGTTGGGGTACGTTTCCATCAGTTGCTGTGGCCTGGAAAATGCATGAAGAGGCATTTATAAAGGATCTGAATATATTCGATCAGTTAAAACTTCGGGCAAGCTGGGGTGTATCAGGTAATGATGCCATTGGCGATTTCAAGTATTCATCTCAAGTTTGGACAAATGGTGTTTATTATCCATTAGGCGGAATAGCGATGAGCGGTGCCACTGTAAACGAAAATTCATCTCCTGATATCAAATGGGAATCGACCGAGTCAAAAACCGTTGGCGTCGACATGGCTTTTTTGAAAAATTCATTGACTGTAACGGCCGATTATTTTATTAAAAACACCAACGATATCTTGTTTTCAGTTCCCCGTCCTGCTTCCTTGGGTTATGGGCTGAATTACGGTGGCGATGCTATCGTGAATGCGGCAAGTGTTGAAAATAAAGGTCTTGAGATCCTGGTTGGATACAAAGGCGAAACAGGAAAACTTACTTATTCAATTAATGCAAACTATACCACCGTTAAAAACGAAGTAACCGGGTTAGGATTAGGTCAACCTTATTTATCAGATGTGTCACGTACTGCCGTCGGTTATCCGATTGGTTATTTCTACGGGTATGAAGCCGATGGCGTTTTTATGAAACAATCGGAATTGGATGCAGCCAATGTATCAGCCCAGGCAAAAGGATTTGCTAATTATCAGGAAGCCGGGACAAAAGCCGGTGATATAAGGTTCAAGGATCTAAACGGTGATGGCCATATTACAGGTGATGATCGTACGATGATTGGCAACTCTATTCCCAAACACCTGTACGGCCTAAATATTACGCTTGATTGTAAAGGATTCGATTTTGTTGCTTATTTCCAAGGCATTGCAGGTGCTGATCATTTTTATGGCGACTGGGCATACCTTCGTGGAGGAACTTATAGTGCCAACCAGGAAGACTACGTGTTAGACCGTTGGAGAAGTGAAGCTGAACCCGGAAATGGTATAGTACCACGAGCGGTGCTCGGTGATCCTAATTTAAACAACAGGCCATCGTCAATTATGGTCCAATCTGGTAATTATCTGAAATTAAGACAATTATCCCTGGGGTATACGTTACCTGAGAGCTTTACGCTTAAAGCAGGAATCGAAAATTTACGTTTTTATGCCAGTGCCAACAATTTGTTAACGATTTCAGATTATGATGGCTATGACCCCGAAGTAGGTGGAGACAACCTTAATCGTGGATACGATAGGTTGCCTTATCCAAATCCGAGGTCTATTATTCTAGGTATTCAGATTGGATTCTAGTTTGTATAATTTTAATAAAAGAAAAATATGAAAAAATTAATAAATATAAAATTGTTATCACTGTTGCTCATCTTTTTTGGAGTATCGTGCAGCGAAGATATAATGGATTTTAAAAATCCGAATTCATACAGTACTGACACCTATTTTAATACACCGCCTGAAATTGAAAAAGCTGTTATTGGCATTTATAGCAGTTTTTATTTCAATAGCATGTACGCGTGGAAATGGCCCGAAACCTTTGATGTACTTGCCAACGAGGTGGAACCAACACCTGCAGCTGCCGCAAACGAATCAGATATAATGGCGATGTATCAATATCAGTTTAGTAATACCTCCGGCGTTATCGCAGGTTTTTGGAGATTGCTCTATAAAGTGGTCTTGCGGTCAAACCTCGTTATTGATAAAGCCAGTGCATATCTGGATGATAAAGGTGAGAATGCTGATGTCACTAGGTCACTAGGCGAGGCATATTTTCTCAGAGGTTGGGCTTATTCACAGCTCGCCTTTTACTATGGACGTGTCCCATTACGGATTATTTTCGATCAATCCGGGAACGTAGACGCACCCAGGGCGGAGACCGTAAAGGAGGTGTGGGACGTTGCAGAGTCCGATTTTAAAATGGCTAAAGATCTGTTGCCTGAAGTTAGTACCTATTCTTTTGATGATTTAGGAAGGGCTTCCAAAGGGGCAGCTATTGGTTTCCTTGGCAAACTTTACCTTTACAATAAAGATTATGCCAAAGCAGAAGCTGAATTTGCACTTTTAGATGGCAAATACAGTTTGGTCCCGGCAAACAGATGGGGAGAAAACTTTGATGAAACAGTTGAGAATAATGAGGAAAGCCTGTTTGCAATTCAGTTTCAATGGTTTGCCGGTGGTGAGTTGAATGGAATGTTCGGTGATCCGGAAGGTCATAGTACAACATCAACTAATACTTGTCATGTTAAATTATATACCTGGGGTGCAATCGGCGGCTGGGATAACTGGAGATTTCAACCTATGCGTGTGAACGATTTCCAGTACAAAGATGGAGCTAACAATGACTATATCGATCCGAGGGCTGCTCTCACTTTTTACGGTGGTATCGGCGATAACACAGTCCTGGATAATTCACCCGAAGGGCCGCAACCTTATACCTTTGCAAATACTGATCCCCAAATTTATTACTATAAGAAATATACGAACCTGGAAAATTTGAGAGGTACCCAGGAGAGTGGAATTAATCTTTGCCTGATGCGATATGCCGACGTCGTCCTTATGCGTGCTGAATGTAAACTCGAGACAGGCGACATCCCAGGTTGTATTTCTTTCATAAATCAGGTCAGAGATCGAATAGGCGCATTCCAATATTTGGGTAGTTATTCCAAAACTGAGGCTTTTGATTTGCTAAAGCGTGAACGCCAGATCGAGTTTATGGGAGAATATGTCCGGTTCAACGATTTAAAACGCTGGGGTATTTTGGAAACGACCATGAACCCTGAATTGCAGATTATTTTTGGAATTCAGCCTATAACAGGTGAATCCTACCTGTTCCCGATTCCTCAGATTGAAATTGACTCAAATTCGGGATTAGGTCCTGCTGGAAATTAATAGAATTAATCGGTTCCTTAAAATAATAGCATTAGGGAGTATAGTATGATACTCCCTGCTATTATTCAATAATTATTAAGCATAGGACATTTCACATGCTCACCGTCTGGAGCCAGTTACCGGATGGGATTTACCTCCTGGTGTTCTCCATGCACTAGGGAGCCTTTATACTTATGAGCCGCAAAACTATAAAACCATGAAAGAGAAAACCATTATTGGATTACTATTTTTTCTGCTTGTTATTTTCGGATATGGCCTAATTCGTCAGGATGATGGAATACCATTGGCGCCTGAACAGAATAGGAGGCCTGAAAATTTTCGACGAATCAACTATAAATATTCATTGGGATGTTTAAAAGACAACTTTTCAAAAGAGATGATGAAGCTTGCAGACAGGCAATATGAAAAGGTCAAAGAAGTAAATGACAAGGGAAAATGGAAACCTACCCCTGAGTCTCTCGATAGCCATCAGGCACCAGAATGGTTTAGAGATGCCAAGTTTGGGATGTTTATTGATTGGGGCCCATGGTCGGTTGCCGGTTGGGCGCCTAAGAGAGAAAAGGGGGCCATGTACCCTGACTGGTATGAATTTCGGCATGACACCGACTCAGCATTTTTTGCTTACCATAAAAAGAACTGGGGCAGTGATTTTAAAAGGGACGATTTTATCTCATTGTTTACAGCCAGTAATTACCAACCACAAAAGTTGGTTGAAATTGCACAGGATGCCGGAATGAAATATATTGTCCCATTTTGTAAGCACCATGGAGGATTCTGCCTTTGGCCCTCATCTTTCACCCAAAGGGATGCCGGGGATATGGGACCTAAAAAAGATTTGATCAGACCCTTGGTGGAAGAATGTAAAAAAGAAGGGTTAAAATTTGGTTTTTATTTCAGCATTGAAGAATGGGATTACCCCTTAATTGATGGTGCGGGTAATTTGCAAAACCGTGCATGGGCTGAAATAAAGCAGTACACTCCTGATCTGGAGAAAAAATCATCAGGTAAAATCGCGGTAAAAAATTACGCAACGGATTATCTTGTTCCACAGGCTACCGAATTTATCGACAAATATGATCCTGATCTTCTCTGGTACGATGGAGATATGTCAAAAGCAAGTCCGGAGGACCTTCACACTTATGACATCGCATCGTATTTTTACAACAAATCAGAAGGGAGAAAAGAAGTAGCTGTTAACGATCGTTATGGCAAACAGGATAATAAATGGTTCCGTTCTATAAGGGGCGACTTTTTTACTAATGAATATGGCGACATGGAGAAGGAAGCCAATCAAACCATCCATGCCTGGGAAGCAAACAGGGGTATTAGTCAGTCTTTTGGGTACAACTGGCAGGACAAAGATGAAAATGTGATAAGTTCAAAAGTATTTATTGATATGTTCGTCGATATCGTAGCCCAGGGGGGCAACCTTCTTTTAATTGTGAATTTGGATGGTCAGGGAGCTTTACCTGTAGTTCAGGAAAAGCGACTAAAAGATATTGGAAAATGGTTACTAGTCAATGGAGAGGGTATTTATTCTACACGTCCTTTTATACATCAAATTGTTGGCACAGTTGCATTTACCCAAAGTAAAGACAATCAATACGTTTATGCAATTTTGAAAGAATGGCCTGGTCGGGTATTGCAACTCCATGGAATACCGCCGGCTGAAGTCAGCAAAATTGAAATGCTGGGCTATGATAAGCCCCTGGAATGGGTAAGTTCCAGCAAAGGAACTTTTGTAAAACTTCCGGCTGAATTACAGGATGCAAAGAACAGGCCTTGCGAACATGCCTGGGTATTAAAAATTAAATTAGACGCACCTCAGTAAAATTCACATTAAAGGGCTCTTTTTAAGGCCCCCAAATTAGTAGTGTATAAAAATTCATATGCTTAATCTTAATTAGTAGCTAAAATGAAACGAGTTGTTTTACTTTTCATCATCGCAGTCTGGTCGATAAGTGTTTTTTCTCAAAAGCCTGCCTTTCCACTTCATCCAGGTAAAAACGGCCGATATCTTGTTGACAGCAATAACAAACCGTTCTTCTATCAGGCAGAAACTCCCTGGAGATATATTTATCAATCTGAATGAGAAGGAAATGGGTGAATTGATGGATATTCGTATCAGGCAGGGATTTAATGTTATTCAAACGATGGCCCTTAATATCGGCACGGATGTGAACAACGTGAACGGAGATAAACCTTTCGAGGATAATGATTTTACCAGGCCTAACCTGGCTTATTTTGAACATATCCGGAAAGGGGTCAGTCTGGCCGAAGAAAAAGGTTTACTGGTAGGTATGTCCACTGCATGGAAGGGTTGTTGCGGTGAGGGTGGAGTGAAATTATCCTTCAAAACGGAACAAAAAAGTGCAGGGAATACGGACGTTTTCTGGGAAAATACTTTGCCGGGTGCAAAAATCTTTTCTGGATACAGGGAGGCGATAATGATCCAGATGGAGCATATCAACCATTACCGGCAAATAGCATTTGGAATCAGGGAATACATGCCCGATGTTCTACAAACCTATCACGCTTCAACAGGACACACAAGTTCAGATGTTGTAAATTACAGGGATAATTCCTGGCTTAACTTTTCCTGGACTTATACCTACTATGCATAACAAGCACAATGTCTGGATTTATCTGAATGGCTGGGGCGAATTACCGGAGGTATATGAAATGAATCATGATGAGTACCGTAAATATCCTGTAAAGCCTTTTGTGTTGGGTGAATCGCAATACGAAGGTGAAGATTTAGTCTCTTATAAACCACAAAGAGCGTGTGAAGTGGTTCGAAGGCAGGCATATTGGTCAATTCTTTCCGGTGGTTGCGGACATGCATACGGAAGCTGGTGTTGGAATGTAAACGAGGACTGGCGAACGGTGGAAAAAGATACCGGTGCATGGGATATGTTAAATGTGAAACAATTATTTGAATCGCTGGATTGGACAAAGCTGCAACCAGATATTCAAAACGTCTTAATAAGCGAAGGTGCCGGAACCTATGGTAAAACCGATTATGCAGTAACATCAATAAGTTACGACCGACGTTTCGCAATAATATATATTCCACCAACTGAAACTGAAGCAAGAAGATTGGAGCTGAATATGAACCAATTATCGGTCCCTGTTGCTGCTTCCTGGTATAATCCCACTAATGGGAAATATATTCCTGTTAAGAAGTCTTTGATACCGAATAAAGACAAGTTTACATTTATCACCCCCGGAGATAATGGGGAACGTTCAAATGATTGGGTGTTATTGCTGAATTGAACGACTGTTTTACGGATTTTATTAAACAACTATTAAAATTATACAATTACTAGAAACAAATAAAATTCAATTGTATGAAAAAGTATTTAGAGATCACCATTTTAGGTTTATGCATTCTTTTTGTTTCATGCGATAAACATATAGTTCCAATATCCCTGCATGAAGAGAATTCACATTATTTTATATTCCATGGTAAACCTACGGTATTAATAACATCAGGCGAACATTACGGTGCAGTATTGAATCTGGATTTCGACTACACAGCTTATCTGGACGAGCTGCAATCCAGGGGATTGAATTGTACAAGGCTGTTTACAGGGACATATGTCGAGTTTCCCGGTGGTTGGAGTTTCCCTGCTGAACAACCGCTTTCACCCGCTCCCGGCCGGTTCATCTGTCCATGGGCCCGCAGTTCCAAACCGGGTTATATCAACGGCGGCAATAAATTTGATCTCACGAAATGGGATAATGAATATTTCAAGCGATTAAAGGACTTTTTTACACAGGCAGCAAGGAGAGGGATTGTTGTAGAGTTGACTTTGTTCTGTCCATATTATGATACACGTACTGAGGATCATGACTTGCTGTGGAAATATAGCCCATTCTATTGGGAAAATAACATCAATGGTGTTGGTAACATATCCAGAACAAAGGCGCTCACTATGGATAACGGCAATCTATTGGATATTCAGGGAGTATATATCCGTAAGATCGTTAATGAGCTAAAAGATTACGATAATCTCATTTACGAAATTTGTAACGAGCCATATATCCAGGATCTGGCATCATACGATTGGATGGTCCACATATCGCAAATAATTGAAAATGTCGAATCTACTTATGGCTACAGACACTTGCTGACACAAAATATTGCCAATGGATCTACTAAAATTTTCAACCCGATTCCAAACGTGTCCGTCTTTAACTTTCACTACAGTGAACCGACAGCCATATCATTAAACTATGAGCTGAACAAGGTAATTGGTAATAATGAGACATTTGGTGAATCTAATATCATTGAACGTGTACATGGCTGGGACTTCGTAATAGGAGGCGGAGGGCTTTACAACAACCTGGATTTTTCCTTTTCCACTTCGAATGCTGCCGGAGGAACACCGGACAGCGAAGGGGCGATTCTGCGTTCCCAATTTAGTACACTTAAAAAGTTCATCGAAGGGTTTGACTTTATTCGTATGAAACCGGACAGCCTTGTAATCAAAGGAGTGGTTATGCAAGGCATATCAGCCTATGCTTTAGCTGAAACCGGGGTAGCCTATGCAGTATATCTGCGGAAGTCGGACCTACAGGATATAAAGCCGAGATCGTGTGAATTGGGCATCAACCTTCCAACAGGAAATTATAAGGTGGTATGGGTGAATCCGGTGACAGGGGAAGTGAATAGTGAAATAACCTTCGCTCACTCAGGAGGTGAAAGAAAATTGAATTCACCATTATTTGATATAGACATTGCTTTGGATATACGACGAATAGATAACATTTAAAATCAAAAAAACATCTATGTATATAGTAGGAAATTATGCCTTAGCAGTCTTTTTTACAATAATTACAATGATATGCTGGGGTTCATGGTAAAACACATGGAGTCGGGCTTACCCCTCAGAAGGGTGGTGCATTAAAAAGAGTTTCCGATACCGAATTGGAGGGATTTAAGTCTATCGGCAACTTTTGTGGAATTAAGAGTGCCCCATTCCTAAAAGATACCAAGAGTATTGAATATGGTTGATTACTATTAAACCTTAAGATTTCGTTCGAAAAACTCTTTTGTATGTTGCCACATTTCCTCAGAAAGAACGTGTCCTTTATCCGGTTCAATGAAAGAGGTAAAGTTTTCCGGCACTCCTGCTTTCTTATAGACCTCAGCGATCCGGGTCAGACCCCGGCGAACCGAGACGATTGGACTACCTGTATCCTTCTCGCCGAAATTCAGATGAAAGGCTCTTGGGGCTATAAGGGAGGCAATTTCCGGAGTGTCACCGTACTTTTTCCACCCGGGCACAAAATTTGGAAAGCAATGCAGCAGATGATTCTCCTCAATGGCTTCATATGTCGGCAGACAGCAGTTTCCAACGATGCATTTCAATCTGTTTTCAAGCGGACCAACAAGCCAGGCATGAGTTGAGCCCATAGAGTGACCATAACAACCCAAAAGGTCCTTCCTGACTTCCGGTCGTTCACAAAGCAGGTCTACAGCCCGTTTCATATCCAATACGTTTTTCCAGGCCATACTTCGCCCCCGCACCACCTGCCTTAGAAACTCAAAGCGTTCATAGTCACCGTCTTTTAATTTACCACTCGGATCCTGCCGCTCCTCAAAGCAGAGCGCATCGGGGCAAAGTACTACATAGCCTTCCCGTACTAATGCAACTGCCGTGTGGTGCATGGGATTGCCCGCAAGTCCTGCCGGTTCGGATTTTCCCAGATGATACTCTCCATTGTGCTGGTGCCATACCGCTATTCCCGGAGCCGAGTGAACAGCCGTCACCTGATCCGGTACTAACAATAGCGCCGGAACTCTGTCTCCAGGCTGCACCTCGTACGTCATTGACTCAATACGATACCCATCCTTCTGAATTGTCTCCCGAACTTTGGGAAACAATGGGCCTGGCTCTGGAAACGCTCCGCCCAGGCAATTCTTAAAATATTCACGTAATTCTTCAGGAGAAGAAACGCCGGAATTAGCAGGTTGATTGGGAGAAGTACAAGCTAGCGGAAATGCTATTCCTGCGGTGAAAGTGCCAACGCCGAGAATAATCTGTGATTTTAGAAAACTACGCCGGTTCTGATGCGGAAACAGCGAAAGAAGGTTGCGTTTCATGATTTTCTATATTATTATAGCCGCTCAAAAGAATATTCTTAATCGACATCTATATTTTTCATCCAACCGCTTGTATATTTCCCAACATTAATCGAGATTAAAACTCCAGGATAAAACAAGTCTGGCTTTTCTCAGAAGATATCGCTACGATAGATCCATTATGCATTTTCATAATTTCCTGTGATATACTTAATCCCACACCAGATCCTCCTTTCTTTGTTGTAAAGAATGGAACAAAAATTTTCCCCAGTAAATCACCGGGAATCAAGGGTCCGTTATTAATGATCTTTATGATTATTCTGTTCAGTGAATTCTTTAATATATTGATCTCTATCTTCCTCTTTCCTTCAATTTCCATTACCGCATCCAGGGAATTATTAATAAGATTTATCATTACCTGGTTCAGAAGCTTTTTATCGGCAATTATTTCATTTAATGACTTTTCCGCAGAGATTGTGAATTCAATATTGTTTTCTTTCATCTTGCCTGTAAAGACAATTTTCAACTGTTCAATCCACTCATCAACCGAAAATGGGCTGAATTCCGGCTGGGGTAATTTAGAAATCTTTCGATAATTGTTCATGAAATTAACGAGGCTGGTGCTCTGCTCATTTATAAGCTGAAGTCCGCTGACAGCTGTTTTTATTACAGACTCATCAACCCGGGGACTTTTTTTTTGCTTTCCCTCAAAGCTGAATAATGTGTGCAATTCCCTGGCTACCGATGTCAGGGGAGAAAGAATATTCATTATCTCATGAGTCAGAACACTTATCAGCTTCCTGTAAGATTCCAGTTCCTTCGATTCCAGTTCATGCCTGATATCCTGAATTGAAATCAGCTTTAGCTCCTCATCTTTTCTGCGGATCATGCTGGTCCTGAAAAATAATAATTGCAAATTATTTGAAACAAGGCTTTTATATGTTACATTTTCTCCTGGTCTCAGATTGCTGACCGCTTCATAAAAAGCAGGATGCCTGATTCTTAAAAGGTCAGGATTTGTTGTATCCGGAGATATGCCTGCATAAGTGCAGGCTGTTTTATTGATTAATTCAATCCTGTTTTTACTGTCCAGGACTATTAATCCCGCTGACGAATTTTGAATCAGTGATCTGTAGTATGATTCATTAGATTCATTCCTTAGCTTTATTTCCTGGAAGTAACCGCTTAAGCGGTTCATGCTTTCATATACCCTGATCAAACTTTTATTTTTGATTTTTTCCTGAAATCGAATTGTAGTGTCATCATTCCGGAGAGAATCAAATAGAAACATAATCGCTTCGTTTGTTGCATTATAGATTCTGTTCACCAGTAATATACATATAACACCTGAAATCAATAAAATAATGGAAACAGGTAACATATGCTTTTCAAAAAAAAATCCCGCTCCCAGGAATGAAAGTGAGGTAAGTAAAAGCAGAATTACTCTAACCCTTATATTTAATAGCTTTTCAGATTCCATATTTCTTTATTTTATTATACAGGGTTTGCCTGGTTATT